>NZ_OX366387.1:0-1781589 GCF_947251775.1 Wolbachia endosymbiont (group A) of Epagoge grotiana | reverse complement strand
ATCTATTCTATTTATTCTTTTGTATATTAAAGTATAGTAATAATAATAGTTCTATCAATAACTTGTTACTAACTTAAAATTCAGTAAAAATTGGCGTTGTTCAACTTGTGGATAAATATGTGAGTAACTTTCGTATATTATTGATTTTCTGTTATGATTTATGTGTATAAGTAAGGTGTTTAGAGTGTTAGTAATTTTCTTTTATGGAAAATGCTTTACCATCATGCATTGTTACACAACTATGTATATGTTGTTGAAAAAGTTGTTGATCAATTGTTGGTATTTTATATCAACAAATAATTCACAAATTAATTTGACATTATTCACATGCTTATTAAACATTTAATAACAGTTTTCTTGATAAATCTAATCTGAAAACGTTTTTGCCATTACAGGGAATAAATTGAGTAAAAAAAGAACCTTAGTAGAAAAAATAGCATATAGAATTTTTCTCTTCCTTTTCAAAAAAGCTTCTGTGTTGAAAAAGTGTGCGACTGAGGCATTAATGAAAGATCTGCCAGACCTTAATATATTTAATGGTCTATTAAAATTCCGCGATTGTGGTATAATGGATATAATGACTCCACGTACAGAGATATGCGCAGTAGACATTGAGTCAAGCGAGCGTGAAATAATAAAGAAGATAAAAAACACTTGCCACACTAAAATACCAATTTATAAAAATAACTTTGATAACGTAATAGGCTTTTTTTATGTAAAAGATGTTATTTTTAATAGGGATAAAAATTTTAATCTGAAACATATTATACAAAGCGTAATATTTGTTCCACCCTCGATGAAGACAACTAATCTTTTTGTTAGGATGAACTCTTCTAAATCATGCTTAGCTATCGTATTGGATGAATATGGTGGAACTGATGGTTTAATTTCAATGACTGATCTTATAGAGGAACTAGTACCAAACATTGATAGTGAAAACGAAATAAATTCAGAATATACCATTACTGAATTGTCTCAAAATAAGTTTGAAGTATCAGCAAGGGCTCTTATAAAAGATATAGCAGAGGATCTAAAAATAGAATTACGTGACCCTGAAGAAGACTATGTTACACTTGGTGGTTTGATTCTTTCGATTGCTGGTAAAGTACCTTCTGTAGATGAAGTTATTAAATATAAAAATGGTATGAAGTTTATCATCAAAGATGCAAATGAGCGCTACATTAATAAAATAGTACTAGACTTAAGTGATTACAAAAATTAGATTTGGTACCCCTTGTCGGGGAATGCCTTGACACGAAGAAAAAGTTGTAATAACCAAATATGCAACTCAAGTTATAGTTAAACCTATTTCCAGCAAATTATTTTCGCAAGTATAATGCATTTCAGTGTTATAGTACTCTAATAATAAAGAGGTCATATAGATATTAATATCTTTTGTATTTAAATTAGTGTCATTTTTTTTGATTAATTTGTCTACTAATGATTTGCTTATTGGTTTGTGTTCATTTAGAATTTTTATAGTTAATAGCATTTTATCTTCTGTTTGACTCAGTAAAACAGATACTAGTTCAACTTCCGCCACTGCACTGGCTATAGTTAGCACCATATTAGAAATTATCTTATTTATCTTTTCAATTAAATATTCCTTATTTTTTGCAGAGTATGCGTCTATTTTCCACGTAAGCTTTACTTTTTTTTTAATAAATAATTTTCGATATTAGATTTGGTCTTATCAAAGCTATAATTATCCATTGAAGAAGAATATGCCTGCTTCATAACTTTATGTTTATATATTAAATCATCGGAGCTTTCTTTAAGAAACAACAACGCTTCCTTCTGCGCATCAGCATCATTCTTATCTATTACTTCAAGCTCTTCTACGCCAAACGTTATTCCATTCATAGAGTTAGCAAAGTCATGAAGCAGCCGTCCTGATAGCAGTTCCGTTATTAACAGTATGTTTTTGGTATTTTCGTTCATTGGATAATTATAAATGATTTAAGTTACCCTATATTGGTAAGTATATAATAGTCAATTAAGAGAAAGTTTCGTTGCACTTTTTATATCAAGGCATTAATATAGTATTAACAATTTTAAAATTTATAAAAGGATTATGAATACTTATACCAGATCAGGAATAGATATTGAACTATATAATAAGTTAATAAAAGAAGTCAAGCCTATTGCTCAAGAAACTACTAGAGAAGAAGTAATCAGCGAAATAGGTTCATTTTCTGCGTTATTTGATTTTGCTGCACTAAGTAAGAAGTATGACCATCCAGTACTCGTTTCCTCAACTGATGGAGTAGGTACGAAACTGTTGATAGCTCAAGAAGTGAATAAACATGATACTATAGGTATAGATTTAGTTGCAATGTGTGTAAATGACTTACTTGCACAAGGAGCAACGCCTTTGTTTTTCCTTGATTACTTTGCAACAGGCGTTTTGACCAAAGATGTTTTATTATCTGTGGTTAAGGGCATTGCAGAGGGGTGCAAGCAAGCTAAAATAGCATTGGTTGGTGGGGAAACTGCAGAAATGCCTGGAATGTATGGTAATAATCACTATGACCTTGCAGGGTTTGTGGTTGGTGTAGTTGATCGAAAGCAAATTCTTCCAAACTGTAGTATGATGAAAGCAGGTGATTATATAGTTGGCTTAGAGTCAAGTGGAATTCACTCAAATGGGTTTTCTTTAGTGCGCCATGTTTTCAAAAGCTTAGGTATAAATTATAACGATACATCTCTATGGAATAATAAATCTTGGAGTGAAATACTACTTGAACCAACAAAAATATATGTTGATTCTTTGCTGCCTATCATGTCACAAGTAAAAGGTATTGCGCACATCACGGGTGGTGGTTTGGTAGACAATATTCCGCGAATTCTTCCAAAAAACTTATTTGCAAACATAGACATTAATTCCTGGAAATGGCCAGATATATTTTTATGGCTAACAAAGGAGGGTAAAATAGAGAAGAAAGAAATGCTAAAAACATTTAATTGTGGTATTGGTATGGTATTGATCGTAAGTTCTGAGAATATGCAAAACGTGAAAAATCATTTCCAAAAACGTGGAGAAAAAATTGAAATTATTGGAAAACTTGATGAGGCATGTAACCCTCCACTTGATAGAGTAGTATTTAGTTAACCTAACTTTACTGACAGTCTTTTTGCAACTTCTAGGTATGCTTCCTTTAAATCTCCTAAATTCAAACGAAAGACATCTTTGTCTAGCTTTTTATAAGTATTTTTATCCCATAATCTGCAGTTATCAGGGCTAATTTCATCAGCTAAAACGATTTTAGTACTGTCATTTATTAATCTGCCAAATTCTAACTTGAGATCAACTAAATATATACTTGCATTTGAAAATAGGTGAACTAATATTTCGTTGATTTTTAAAGTTGTAGTTTTAACTTCATCCATTTCTTTGCTAGATAGCCAATCAAAATACAGTATGTGATTTTCACTTACCATTGGGTCGGCTAGGTCATCATTTTTGTAAAAAAAATCGATTATAGGAGATGCAAGCCTCTCACCTTCTTTGATATTAAAACGTTTGCAAAAGCTGCCAGCTGCGACATTTCTAACTACTACCTCAAGAGGTATTATCTTGAGTTTTTTGACTAGCTGTTCTCTTTCGTTTAGAGTTTTTATAAAGTGTGTGCTAATTTCTGCTTTCTCAAGCTTTTCCATGATAAAAGCACTAATATGATTATTAATTATTCCTTTACCATCGATTATTTCATATTTTTCCTTATTGAATGCTGTAATATCATCTTTAAAGTGCTGTATGACAATTGATAAGTCTTCAGTTTCAATAATGGCTTTCGCTTTACCTTCGTATATCGTTTTATTCAGTGACATGTTTAATTTAACTATATATTATATCAATTTACTATTCTTAGAGTATAGCCCCAAATAACTTAAAATAAACCTTAATGGCATTCAATGTTACAATATTAACCATATTCCCAGAAATGTTCCCGGGGTTTTTGAACTATTCTCTTGCCGGAAAAGCGTTAGAAAAAAAAATATGGAACCTTGAAGTAATAAATATTCGTTCTTTTGCGAAAGATAAACATTCAACTGTGGATGATGTTCCATATGGAGGTGGAGCAGGAATGGTTATGCGTTCTGATGTAGTTGGTGATGCAGTAGATAGTATGCTCTCTGTTCATAAAAACACTAAGTTTATTTACATGACTCCATCTGGAACTAAGTTTAATCAGAATATTGCCAGAGAATTATTAGAGTTTCCTCATATAACAATATTGTGTGGTCGATTTGAAGGTATTGACCAAAGGATAATTGATGCGTATACTCCTTATGAGTTAAGTATTGGAGATTATATACTTTCAGGAGGTGAGCCAGCTGCAATGGTGGTTCTTGATGCATGCATTAGACTTCTTCCAGGTGTAGTAAATAATACCGATAGTATTACTGAAGAAAGTTTTAATTATGGTGGTGGTGTACTTGAATATCCTCAATATACTAGACCTGAGCAGTGGAAGGGATATAAAGTACCTGAGGTTTTGTTATCTGGCAATCACAAAAAAATAAGTGATTGGAGGCAGAAGCAGTCTCATGTTATAACAAAAAAGCGTAGGCCTGAATTATTGAGTGGAGAGATAAATGACAAATTTACTTAAAAAATTTAACGAACAGCAAATGCAAGTGTTAGCTAAAGAAATACCAGAATTTCGTCCTGGCGATGATTTGAAGGTCACTTTTAAAGTAGTTGACGGTACAAGTGAACGTATACAGATATTTGAAGGTGTATGTATATCAAAAAGGAACCGCGGGTTACATTCTTCTTTTGCAGTCAGAAAAGTGAGCCATGGAGAAAGTATAGTGTCTCAGTTTTTTGTTTATTCTCCTGCACTGGTTTCAGTGCAAGTGACAAGAAAAGGAAAGGTTCGTAGAGCAAAACTGTATTATCTGTGCAAACTATTTGGAAAAGCTGCAAGGATCAAAGAGCGTACTACTTATGTTAAAAAGAAATCTAAGTAGATACAATAGGGAGTGATGTCAATTGTGTCATCTCAGAACTCTCTCTTGTCATCCCAATGCGTGACACACAACTGTACGAACATTGTGTTTGCCTTCCGCTGTGGTGTCATCCCAGTGCTCCGACACTGGGATCCAGCATTCATTATTCTCCTTTTGGTTTGTGCTTTCATGGAAAATGTAAAAATTATTTGCAGGCAAAGCCTGCTGGATCCCAGTGTCAGCTACTTGCATGACAAAAAAGGGGAAAGTTTTTTCAAATCCTCGTGTAAAGAAAAGTAAATGAGTATAAAGAAAAAATTCCTTAAATTACTTCAGTCAAGGCGTGTACATGCTCGTATAAAAAGGAAAAATAAAAAGAACAGAGCGCTACGCTTTTGTTCTTTCACGGCACTAGTTATCTCATTTGGCTGTCCTGTGTGTATATTGTTGAGTATATTAGTTAACTCTTACAGTGCCTTAACAGTAACGAAAATTTTATTGCCAGTTAAAATAAATGCTGATCTTACTTTGGCGAGTAATCCTAGTGATTTGCGATATAAGTCCATTGGCTTACTCAACGATTCTTTACGTAAGGTGTTTAAAGGAACTGATTTTAAAGACAGTGACGAAATTTTAAGTCGTAATTCTTACAAAGAACTAGAAAAATTTTTTCGTAAGAAAGTGAAAGGTAGTGGTGAATATGAGATCTGGTTTACCGCGTCAAGTATAATTAATTCAATAAATAAAGATAAACATTTGAATGATCATTATGCTAAATTACTTGATTGGCTAAAAGAAAAAGGGAGAGTGAAAAAATTTTTTAATAAGTCTTTATTCCTTAAATCTGACTCTCGTGAACCTGAGAATGCAGGGATTTTAGGTGCATTTATCGGCTCATTGATGACAATTATAGTGTGCCTAGCATTAGCATTACCAATAGGAATTATGTCGGGCATCTGTCTTTACGAATTTATGCCTAAAAATAGGCTCATGACCAATATTGTAGAAATTAGCATAAATAATCTTGCTGCAGTGCCTTCAATAATATTTGGTGTAGTAGGCTTAACTCTCTATCTTGGCATATTTGGGCTACCACGCTCTTCACCACTTGTTGGTGGAATGACTCTTTCATTTATGATGTTACCTAATATTATAATTGCAACAAAAAATGCCTTTGCGAATGTTCCTATTACGATAAAAGATGCAGCGTTTGCGCTCGGTGCACCTCACATCAAGGTGATATTAGATCACTCTTTGCCGATTGCATTACCAAGAATAATACATGGTACTGTGCTTGCAATTGCAAGGATTTTAGGTGAATCTTCCCCTTTACTTATGATAGGTATGGTAGCATTTATTGCTGATACACCTATGTCCTTCTTCGATCCGGCAACTGTTCTACCTGTGCAAATATACATATGGTCAAGCAGTCCTGAAATTGCATTTATTGAACTTGCTGCTATCGCAATTATAGCTTTATTATTGGTGTTATTTGCGTTAAATTTAGTAGCAAATTTTGTAAAAAGGAAATTCGAATTTTTTAATTTTTAGCAATTCATGAAAATCACAGTCCTATCTGGTTATGGCTTAAATTGCGAAAAAGAAACTGCATTTGCATTTATGGAATGCAGCAGAAAACTTGGTATTGGTAATATTGAAGTAAAAATCGTTCACATTAACGATATCATAGATAATCCAGGTGAACTGAAATTAAGCAATATACTTGCAATTCCAGGGGGTTTTTCCTATGGTGATGACACTGGTGCTGGTAATGCGTTTGCTTTACGTATTAAAAACAACTTGTTGGATGAGTTTCAAGAGTTTTTATCTCAGGACAAGCTGATTATAGGAATATGTAATGGTTGTCAGATATTAGTAAAATTAATTCCAGAGTTCTCTAATCTAGCTTTAATTCATAATGATATAGGCAATTACCAATGCCGCTGGATTAGAGTGAGAGTTAATCCGCAGAGTAATTCTGTTTGGCTACGGGGTCTGAGTGAACTATATCTCCCTATTGCTCATGGGGAAGGCAAATTTTTTATGGATCAAGATATTTTGAACCAATTGATTGAGAGCAATTCCACCGCATTACGTTACATTGATAAAAATGGCAACTATGCTAACCTACAATTTCCTTACAATCCGAATGGATCTACATACGACCTAGCAGCTTTATCAGATAAAAGTGGAAGAGTGCTAGCTTTAATGCCCCATCCAGAAAGGGGAATATTTTTTACTCAGCAAGATAATTGGCCCCTTGAAAAAGAAAAGAGCAAGCGTTTAGGTGTTGCTGTGCCAAAATATGGCGATGGAATGCTTATATTTGAAAATGCACTGAAGTATTTTTGTTAAAATTTATTGATAGGGATTTATGGTCGAAATTATCCCCTGATATTGCAAAAAACTTGCTTGACAAGCCTTGCCAGTCCCCTTATCATGAAACTGAAGCTATTTATTTATCTTCTCTGTACAGATTAAATGACAAAAAAACTCACGTATCTGGCGTCCCATGTTTAATTTTTTGCACTATGTGCATCTTATGTCTTTATAAAATTCTAGGTTTTTACCTAATATAAGCTGAAATGCGCTATTTAAAATATCAAAAAACGCCAACTTAAAAAATGGATAGTGAATAATTAGCTACCCTAGGGTTTCTTTTGCCTTTTTTTCTGTTTAGTAAATTTCTTAAACATTTATGACTAAAGGTTAGTTGCATTAAAAAGCAGCTAAATCGCGGTTATTAAGCGTTTAGAATAAAAAAACGCCATACTTGAAAGTATAATGTAAGTAATTAGCCAACCACGGGGCTTCTTTTGCCTTTTTTTTATTTGGTAAATTTCTTAATATTTATAGCTAAACGACAAACGTCATCCCGCTGCTTGTTAGCGCTTACTATTACCCATAAATCTATAAATGATGAAAAGCTGCTATTTTACTAATTTAACTTTCTACTATAAATAGATCTATGGTCTAAAAATGGAATATATTATGAAAGGAAATATAAGTACCTCAACTGGTGAATGGGCAGAAAGTGAATTGGGAATTGTTGATTTTGGTGATATAAGATTAAGTAGGAGGCTTTTAAAAATAGTTAATAGTCTTGCTGAATCGCCTGAACGTTCAATAAATCAAGCTTGTGAAGATTGGCATCAAAGTAAAGCAGCTTATAGATTTTTCCAAAATGATGCCGTTTCTGAAAGAAAGATATTATACAGTCATATAATTAAAACTGTTGAAAGAGATAAAGAATATTCAACTATTTTAGCTATCCAAGATACGAGTTATATTTCATATAAAAATCATAAAAAGACTAAAGGATTAGGGATTATAGCAGCAAGGTTAAAATCTGAAACAACTAATTTTAAAACCCATGGATTAGTGACGCATACAACATTTGCAGTTACAACAGAAGGACTACCTATAGGGTTATTGGGTCAAAAAATTAGTACTAGACCTCCCTTAGCTGAAGATCTAAAAGAGTTGAAAAAAAGATGCCATAATACCGCTCTTCCCATAGAAGAGAAAGAAAGCATACGGTGGATAGAATCACTTAAAGACTCTACTCACTATCCTGGATTAAAGAATGTTAAGGTAGTTACCGTTTGTGATAGAGAAGCAGATATTTATGATTTATTTGAAGTTGCTTCCACTAATCAATCTCTTTTTGTAGTAAGAGGAAATCAAAACAGAACAGTAAACAAGAAATCGACTTATTCTGAAAAAGGTGGTGAAAGATTGTGGGATTTGATGAATCGCCTGTCTTGTCAAGGAGAAATTCAAGTGAATATTCCTGCTCGCAATGATAAACCTCAAAGAACAGCAGTTTTAGAAGTAAAGTTTAGTAACTTTGTGATGAATGCATCAAAAAATAACGCTAGACGTAAAATCCAAAAACTTCCTAATTTAAATTTACATGCTGTCTATGTTATAGAAAAATACCCACCATTTGGTGAAGAGCCTATGAACTGGGTTTTGTTGACAAATATAAATATTAATAATTTTGAAGAAGCAGTAGAAAAAATACAATGGTATTGCTTAAGATGGAGAATAGAGGTTTTTCATAAAATTTTGAAATCTGGTCTTAAAGTTGAAGAATGCAGGCTCCAAACAGCAGATAGATTGATCCGCTTTCTTACAATTATGAGTATAATTGCATGGAGGATATTTTTTATCACATTGGTAGCTAGAACAAATCCAAATCTTCCTTGCACTACCATACTAACCGATGATGAATGGAAGGTTTTGTATACCAAAATGCTTAAGACAAAAAACTATCCTGAGACCCACCACCTATAGGAGAAATCGTGAGGTGGGTAGCAAAATTAGGAGGGTTTTTAGTTCGCAAAAATGACTTAGAACCAGGCCCTATAGCTTTATGGAAGGGATGGAAACGTCTCTTTGATTTAGCAGAAGGATGGAGACTTGCTCACGAACTTTATATTTGTGGGTAATAGTAAGCGCTAACACGTAGCGGGATGACGGTTGTCAGGGTGTCATGCAAGTAGCTGACTACTTGGATCTGGTAGGCTTAAATCACAATGCCCGTAAAGCTGCGACCCTAGAGCTACTATCTCTCACCCACTGCAAATATTGCACGGTACTATCCACTTGATCATCGTGTCGAGTTTCAGGAAACATTAAAATCTCATACTCAAAATCGTTCAGCCATACTGCTTGGTGCGGCAGAAAAACCTTGCCAGACTCTATAATCGGAACAATTTGATAAAATCGAGTGAGTTTGTCATCATGTGGTACTATTTCGATAATTGGTAAATCACTGTTTGTCTTTAGCTCTTGCACCAATTGCTGACCACTTGTTTTTGCTTCGATTAAAATTGCGTGCGGTGTCCATCTTGCAGCTAGTGACAGAACTTGCTCTTTAAGCTTTGGATACTCAAGCTTTGCGCGATATACATCGAGTAAATAGAATTTATTGCCCACTTTTGTCCAGGTGGTGCAGACGCTAAAGTTGCTCATGCTGCTTGTTGAAACTGCAGTGTCCCAGCTCTGAGTGACATATGAGAGACTATCAGAAAAATTTCTATAGCGCTTCAGCCACTCTCGTTTAATTATACCACTTGAAAGTGGCAGAGGGTTTTGTTGATATTGTGCAGCAAAAGCGTAACTTCCAAGTTCAACCTTTATCATCTCAACTTCTTCTTTTCCTCCATCGAGGGGATATAGCAACTGACCTTCTTCTCTTGAGTATAATATTACGGGTGGTGTCATTCTAGCACTTGATGCTGTAATCCAGCTTTTGTACTCATTTGTAGTTACTCGGGTGACAGGAACAAGAAAAGGAGGCGCTGGCTTTTTGATTGAATAGATAATCTCCTTATTTTCAGATATCATCGGTAAACAAGTATGGTTCCATATGTTTTTCGGTTTGGAGAGAAGGTGCCCGGTTAAATCTTCTTGATGTAGCCTATGCATCACAAGAACAATTACTCCTTTTTTTCTATTGTTGAGCCTGGCTACTAAAGTCTGGTCAAACCAATTTGTAGCACGCTTTCTAAACGTTTCACTCAAAGCTTGGGCAGGACTCAGTGGATCATCCACGATGGTGAAATCACCACCTTCACCTGTTAACGTCCCTCCAACTGACGTTGCGATTCTGTATCCTCTCTGCACTGTTTGAAATTTGTATTTGGTATTCTGATCTTTGGATAGTCCTACCTCTGGAAACAGCTCTCTATACCAACTAGACTGCATTATGCATCTTGTATCGAGCGAGTGCTTTTCGCTAAGCAGCCGAGAGTAGCTTGCAACTATTATTCTTGCAGTTGGCTGATTTCCCAGTATCCATGCGGGCCACGCAACACTAGCGCACAGGGACTTCATTGAACGCGGAGGCATATTGAATATTATTCGCCTCATTTTGCCAACATTTGCCGCTTCAAGTCTGTCTGCTATGACTTTTATATACTGATAATCATTATACTCACACCCCGGCACCACCGTTTGAAAGCACAGTTCAATGAATTTTAGAAAGTTCATGATATAATGTTGAAAGATGTCATCCAAGTAGCCCCTTTCTTGTCATCCCAGTGCTTGACACTGGGATGGCTTTGTTGCATCGCTCTTCGGATAGTAGGTAACGCACAATAAATTTATGAAGCTATCTCAAATTTAGCCATACCAATATCAGTGAACTTATTGAGCAAATAGCATTTAACAAGTAGTTCCTTCTCTCTATTTGTCTCAGATTTATTCCTAAAACTAAACCCGAATGTTTGTTTCAGTCGCGAGAAAAAACTTTCTATATAAGATCTTTTTCCGTAGTTTGTTTGCCTTTTCCACCTCTTCATTCCATCTTCGCTGCATGATTTTATTAGTCTAATTGCAGCATTTCTCTCAGCCATATAGTCTAACTTTGGATGCTCTGCTGCGTTGTTTTTCGGAGGAATTTTCGTTTTTATACCATATTGATTACACAGCTTATAGAGCTTTTCTCTGTCATATGCCCTATCTGCATATAGTACTTTTATGACATACTGAAAATCGACTTCTTTTAGCAAATCACAAGCTCCATAGTGATCAGCCGTTACTGTATTTTACAGCTATGGCTTTTTTGCTGTTTGTATTCAACATTACATGCAATTTTCTTGTCTGTTCATAGCTGCGATACTTTCTATCTTCGCTATTTTCTTTGCTATGACCAGGAGTGTTGTTGTATATACTAATTCCTGTACTGTCTATAGCAATTTCGATATCTTCCATATTATTTTCTGCAATCATTGATCTTAATATTGAGTTTCTTAAACCTTCTTGATGATTGTGAATAGCTGATAACTTGCAAATTTTTCCCAATTTGCTCAAGGTATCCTGCTATAAACCCAACTGTTTGCCTCAGGCCTATTCTAAATAAACAAGTTATTATGTGCACCAAAATTACAACTTTATCGCTATAAATATTGTTGCCAACTGGTATTTTTGGACCATTCTCGTACCACTTTTCTATGGCTTCGTTGATATAATGAAAAATATTTCCTCTTTTTTCTAGAAATTTGTTATATTCGCTATGGTTACTGACCCTCATTTTTTGTGGCATATTTTTTCTTTCAAGGTTAAATGGCTATTTTATAATGAATTTTGTCAGTAGCCACCAGATTTTTTCAGTTGCTATGCAACAAAGCCCACTGGGATCCAGGAAAAAGAATGATGTCATGAAAGTAGCTTTCCATCCAAGAGAGTGTCATCCCAGTGTCACGCACTGGGATGGCTTTGTTGCATCGCTACTTATGAAAGGCTAACTATAGTTAGGATTATAAGTAACCTATTGAAAATCTTGTTTTTTTGCAATCAATCTGATCAAATTTAAGAATAGTAATTTATTATTTACATTAATAAATTTAATTCTATTGAAAATAGCTAAAGCATTGAAATTCTTGAATTTTAGCCGGATTAGTGAGTGGTAGTGAAATTTCTTTTACTCAAATTTAGGTATTCACTGACCGTTCTTGTTATAAATACCAGAATAATAAGCTACTGATATTCTCCATCTTTTTTATCTTTAATCCATCATAGCTAGCGATGCAACAAAGCCATCCCAGTGTCAAGCACTGGGATGACAAAAAAAGGAGCACTGGAATGACATCATCCTTTTTTTGGGATTCCAGCGTCACGCGCTGGAATGACACCTCTCTTGGGCTCTCTTAGCTATAAATATTAAGGAATTTACCAAACGAAAAAAAAGGCAAAAGAAGCCCCGTGGTTGGCTAATTACTTACATTATACTTTCAAGTATGGCGTTTTTTTATTCTAAACGCTTAATAACCGCGATTTAGTTGCTTTTAAGCCGCAACTAATCTAAATTATAAACATTAAGAAATTTACTAAACAGAAAAAAAGGCAAAAGAAACCCTAGGGTAGCTAGTTATTTACTATCCATTTTTTAAATCGGCGTTTTTTAATGTTTTAAATAGCGCATTTCAGCTTATATTAGGTAAAAACCTAGAAATTTTATAAAGACATAAGGTGCACATAGTGCAAAAAATTAAGCATGATTTACGCCAAATACATTAAGTTTTTTGTCATTAATCCACTGCAGAGATTGCGAAGATAAATAAATAGCTTCAGTGTTATAATAAGCATACGCGTCAAGTTAAGAGATTGTGAGCAAATTTAGAGAGGTTAAAGTGGATACTCTAGCCCTTCTACGTTTGTCTTTTAATGAAAATCGCGACCAAGTTATAGTGAGTTTTTTAAGAAATGCTTTTAAACTATTAATTTTGGTTAATACTAAAAATAACTCTCTAACCCGCCTTTTTAGCTCAATAAATGCCTTTGTTAAGCTAAGTTCTGTATTCTTTTTCACTTCTGTGCAACCAACTATGCCGTGAAATATAAGAATTGCGCACAATTTAGCATATAGTTCACATAATACTCTGCATGGCTTTCCTTTTAGCTTATCAAGCCTGATATGGCTTTTATACAATTTAAATAATAACTCAATTTGCCACCTTACTCTGTAAATCGTTAATACTTGCTCAGCACTAATTTTATTTTCTGGAACATTAGTTATAAATATTGACCAGTTCAACAATTTTTGATTTCTTTTAGAGGATGTATATCCCTGCGATCTTGCTAATCTATTAGCTTTCCTTCTTCTGGCCATAGACTGTTCTTCAGTTAGTTTCTGACATATAATTCTTACTCTAATTTTTGCTTCTTTTCCTAACAATACCTCGTTTTCTAAAAATAACTTATCCTCTAAACATTCTAATAACTCCATTTTTTGATTTGTTTCTACATCATATATGTTGGTATCGGATTTATAACGACTTATGAAATAAGCTCCTATTTCATTGATTTGTTTAAAAGAACTTGGCACAAAATAACCGAGATCAGATATTAGCAAATCATTGCTTAATATATTACTTAAATGTTTCCTATATCCCTGGTCTGATCTTACCCCCTCCGTTAAATTAAGTTGGTCTATTATCTGATTCATGTAGTCGAAAACTAATTGTAACTTTATTCCAGACTTAGTATTGCTTTCATAGCCACTGTAGCTAGTACCATAACCTTTATACATCTCTTCCATACTGTTAGGTAGAGTAATATAGCTACTGTCCAATAATTTAACACTATTAAATTGCTGTAAGATTTTGCAATCAACTTGCAAGATATTTTTAAAGAGAATCACAGATTCATTATACATCCTTTTCATAAATTCCACTGCTTCTTCAGTAAATCTAAAATCCAAACCTTGTTTTGTTATATCTATCGAGTCCTCGTTTAGTAATTGACACATTGTTTCTACGCTACAATTATCAACTCCTATATTACCCAAGACCATGGCTTTTACGAATGATGAACCTTTTAGCTTTCTCTTTCTTTTTATAAACCTTGTTGTAATTGAGATTTTCTCTGCTTTTTCATTAAAAAATTCTTTGAGCTTTTTTGATAAGCAAGTTATTTTATTCATTGGTTCTCTCACTAAAAGTATATCTGGGAGAACTTATACCTTATTATTCTATCTCTTTCATACCTTTATTTCCTTAACTTGACGCGTATGGTTATAATAAGGGGGCTGGCGAAGCTTGTCAAGGAAGTTTTTATGATTTATCTAACGAACTTTACACTTGCTAAAGTTGTACCATCTTGGTAACTTTAACTGAAAGAAGTTATTTTTTATCCAATATGAAAAAAGCCTTTATATTCACATCCTTAATAGCAATTATATTGATAGTTATTACTTATTTATACAGAAACGACGGAACTAATGACTCACAAGTGGTAAATGTTTATTCATCGCGCAAAGAAGAATTAGTACGTACTTTGTTTGATGAATTCACGAAAAATACAGGTATTAAAGTACGTTACATCATTGATGATTATTCTCAGCTACTTTCACGAATGGAAAACGGTGGTGAAGCTGACTTATTTTTGACTGCTGATGCAATCAACTTAATTCTAGCAAAAAAAAGAGGACTTTTATCTCAAGTAGATTCAGAGGTTTTAAAAAGTGTTATACCTGCAAGATTTAGAGACAGTGAAGATTATTGGTTTGGTCTTACAAAAAGAGCTAGGATATTGGTTTACAATAAAGAGTCAGTAGACCCTAAGGACTTAAGTACTTATGAAGATTTAGCAAATGAAAAATGGAAAGGAAAAATATTAGTGCGTTCTTCTACAAGTCCATATAACAGATCGTTAATTGCTTTTATGATTGCAAATAATGGTTTTGAAAAGACGAAAGAATGGGTAAGCGGAATTGTGAGCAATATGGCAAGAAAACCAAGTGGTGGTGATACTGATCAAATTTACGCCGTAGCAGCGGGTGAGGGAGATGTTGCAATAGTAAACAGCTACTACTTTGCGAGAATTCTTTCATCAGAAAATAAAAAGAATGTTGCAGACAAGCTAGGGGCTTTTTTTCCTAATCGCAACGATCACGGTGTAATGGTAAACATCAGTGGTGCAGCAGTAACAAAAAACGCAAAAAACAGGGAAAATGCTATAGTCTTATTGGAATTTTTAGTAAGCAAGCAGGCTCAAGAGTTATACGCTAAAAAAAACCAAGAATATCCTATTATTGAAGGCGTTGAAACTTCCGATATACTAAAATCTTGGGGAAATTATTCACAAAGTGATTTGCC
Source organism: Wolbachia endosymbiont (group A) of Epagoge grotiana (assembly GCF_947251775.1). Taxonomy (NCBI): domain Bacteria; kingdom Pseudomonadati; phylum Pseudomonadota; class Alphaproteobacteria; order Rickettsiales; family Anaplasmataceae; genus Wolbachia; species Wolbachia endosymbiont (group A) of Epagoge grotiana. The sequence continues at coordinate 1,766,026 of NZ_OX366387.1, read as the reverse complement.
TCTAAGTGAACTTGAGAAGCATCTTTTTGAGGCTGTTATGATAGCGGATGAGTGTAAGTGGAAGTAATCCCCAGCGCCACTAAACATTGGGATGAAAGATTTATGCTAATATACCTTACTCTTGACTCGCTGAACTTTTTCTTCCTTCTAACTTAATTTTGACTTTACTATCTTTTTCCGTTCTTTCACCAAAACAATTGCTGCACAAGAAGTCTATTGAAAAAAGGTAATAAGAAAGTAGAATAGGTTCAAGTAGTTGAAAAGGAAACTATGAACAAGAGAAGGAATTTGTTAAACATCTCAGACCTTACAGTCGATGATGTAGAAAATATAACTAAGTTGGCCAACCAGTACCTTAAAAAAGAAGTTGCAAATAGTCATATCTTGGAAAATAAGACAGTAATAAATTTATTCTTTGAAGATTCAACGCGTACACTTGCGTCTTTTGAAATAGCAGCAAAAAGCCTTGGAGCAAATGTTGTAACTTTGCCAATAAGATCTTCTTCTATTAACAAGGGAGAAGATCTAAAAGACATGATCAAAACATTAAATGCAATGAATCCTGATTACATAATAATCAGGCATAAAAGTAGTGGTATCATTAATACACTGGCAAAGTATGTTAACTGCTCGCTAATCAATGCAGGCGATGGAAGTAGTGAACATCCAACTCAAGCTCTTGCAGACTATCTTGTAATCAGCAATCACAAAAAGCAAATAAAGGACCTCAAAGTTGTGATATGTGGAGATATTCTGCACAGTAGAGTTGCAAGATCAAATATAAGATTGCTAAAAATGTTTGGAGCAGAGATAAACTTGGTCGCACCACCAACTTTGATTTGTAAGCATTTTCCTGAAGTAGATTCAGTCCATTATTCATTAATTGAAGGTATAAAGGATGCTGACGTAATTATGCTTTTGAGATTGCAGAAAGAGCGCATGAATAATAGTTCTTCAGAGAAAGAATATTTTTATTTGTATGGACTTGATTCACAAAAGCTATCATACGCAAAACCAGATGCGATTGTTATGCACCCAGGGCCAATAAACAGAGGGATTGAGATTAGCAGCGATGTAGCAGATTGTGTTATTTTACAGCAAGTAGAATTTGGATTGGCAATACGTAAGGCAGTGTTGCACTATTATAGGCCTTGCTAATATTAAAAGATGCTACACAACTAATGCAAAAAGGGGGGGCATGAAATGACAAGGCTTGTAAATGGTTTGAGAATGGCCATTAAGATGTTAAGGCCGAGGATATGGTGTGGAAGTTTTTACGAAAGCCTGAAGTCAATCAACAACCTTGCAGAACGGCAAATTAGACGGCTATCGTAAAAACAGCTTTTTCACCTGGTCGGAACATGGAGAAAGATTTGTGGAAAGAATGTTGTCGATATTTTTGACATCACGTCTCAATGGCCAAAATCCCTTCCAAAAGTTACGACTGCTTAGTTCTTTATTCATTCTCACAATCCGTGAACGGTTACAACCTGGATTCCAGTGGGCTTTGTTGCATCGCTAGCTATGATGGATTAAAGATAAAAAAGATAGGGAATATCAGTAGCTTATTATTCTGGTATTTATAACAAGAACGGTCAATGAATACCTAAATTTGAGTAAAAGAAATTTCACTACCATTTACCAATCCGGCTAAAATTCAAGAATTTCAATGCTTTAGCTATTTTCAATAGAATTAAATTTATTAATATAAATAACAAATTACTATTCTTAAATTTGATCAGATTGATTGGAAAAAAACAAGATTTTCAATAGGTTGCTTATAATCCTAACTATAGTTAGCCTTTCATAAGTAGCGATGCAACAAAGCCATTCCAGTGTCAGCTACTTTCATAACACCATATTACCTTAACAAAAGCAAATGTTCGTACAGATGTGCATCAGCTACTTTCATCTGCCACCTGCAAATTGCAATGTTCGTACAGTTATGTGTCACGCTACTTGGATGACACCGTTGAAAGAAATGAACCGCCTTTTCAAAATCGTTTTGAATAGAGGAATAACATTCACAAGTAAAATTTCATATTACCATTTTTTAATTTATGTATTATAATAAGCTTAATCTATAAGAAAAACAAAGTTGGAAGAACTAAGCAAAAACTGGGTGATAAGAACGGGAAGATTTTTATCTTCATTGTTTTTTTTACTGTTGATTGCGCTGTCAATACGTAGTTTTTTATTCGAGCCATTTCATATACCTTCTGGTTCAATGAAAAGCACCCTACTTGAAGGGGATTACATTTTTACTAGTAAATATTCATACGGTTACAGTAAACACTCATTTCCATTTTCTCCAAACATTTTTAGCGGCAGGATTTTTTATACCCCTCCAAAGCGTGGCGACATAGTAGTTTTCAAACCCACAAGAAATGACAGCATCAGGTTTGTTAAGCGAGTAATAGGAACACCAGGTGACAAAGTGCAAATGATAGAGGGAGAATTATACCTAAATGATCAGAAAGTAGAGCGAAGGCAAATTGAAAGTTTTTTTGATTATGAGTCAAATCGTAACATACCAAGATATATAGAAACGCTTTTAAGTGGCAAGGAACATGAGATTTTGGTAGATGACATTTCTAATAAGCTATCATATAACACTCCGGTTTATTATGTACCTAACGATCAATTTTTCGTTATGGGAGACAATAGAAATAATTCTTTAGATAGTAGGTTTCCTGAAGTTGGTTTTGTACCAATGGAAAATATCATTGGGCGTGTAAGCATAGTTGGTTTATCATTTAAATTAGGAAAGGTCGATTGGTTACCATTTAATTTCAGGTTACCTGTTGCTTTGAGATTAAATAGGGTATTGCACAAGGTTGTGTAAGCTTTTTCTACCTATTTGTTAATTCACACAACTCTAAAGAAGAATTTTCTAACTCGGCGATAGTGTTGTTAATTTCATTCAAGTCATTGCCTTGTAAAGCGTTTTTTGCATTTTGTAATAGGTTTTTCAACTTTTGATCAGTGGAAAGGTTATTATTGTTTTCAACCAAGTGTATGAGTTTATTTCCATTAATTTTAGCACCTGCAAGGGAACGAGCCTTCATATCTTCGTCAAAACTGTTTATTGACTGGTTAACCATATTTTGAACATCAGCTTCACTCAAGCCAAAACTTGAATTTACTTTAACTGTCTGCTCAATTCCAGTAGTTTTTTCTCTTGCAGTAACAGTCAAGATTCCGTCAACGTTAACTGTAAATTCTATTTCAACTCTTGCAGAACCTGCAGGCAGTGGCGGTATACCTTTTAGTTCAAACTGCGCTAGAGATTTGTTATCCTCTATCATTTCACGTTCTCCCTGACAAACATGAATTTTCATTGCTGTTTGCCCATCAATATAAGTTGTAAACTCTTTTGTTTCTGAAACTGGCAGTGGCGTATTTCTTGGTATGATTTTTTCAACTATGCCTCCCATAGTTTCTATGCCAAGTGATAGAGGTAAAACATCCAGGAGAATATTCCTATCTTTTGAGCTCGAAGTTAAATCATGAGCCTGCAGAGCTGCCCCAATGGCAACTGCTTTATCTGGATCCACGTCATTTAGTACTTTATTTCCAAAGAGCTTGACTAGTGAATTTTGAACCAATGGTGTTCTAGTTGCACCACCAACTAAAATTACTCCTTTTATATCATCAATTTTAAGATCTATATCACTTATAGTACGAGTGACTATATTGATAGTCTTATTGACCAAAGAACTGATTGCCTGCTCGAATTCTTCTCTGGTAATTTCGCACTCAAATGGCTTGCCGTTAACATTAAATTCGAAGATACCTATAGTGTGATTGCTTAGGTACTCTTTCACAGAGCGTGATTCGATAAGTAAGGAATTTAGTTGCTTAGCCGTCTTTTCTCTATACTTATCAATCACAATTGAACTCAGCAAATGATCAAAATCATCACCGCCGAGGTTGGTGTCACCACCAACCGCAAGGACTTGAAACACTCCTTGGTGCAATTTCAATATCGAAATATCGAACGTTCCGCCACCAAGGTCATACACTGCATATATTCCACTGCTATTGTTCTTTTCAATGGAGTAAGAAAGCGCTGCAGCGGTTGGCTCGTTAACGAGGCGAAGAACTTCTATGCCAGCTAATTTTGCCGCATATTTAGTTGCGTTACGTGCTGAATCGTCAAAGTAAGCTGGCACAGTAATCACTGCTTTTTTTACTTCCAGCCCCTTAGACTTTTTTACCCTCTCACGTAAAGCTTTTAATATCTCAGCAGAAATCTCAACAGGAGTCAGATACTTTTCCTCTGCGCATTTTATTCTAATAACTTTTTCGCTTTCATGATCTATTTCAAAATTGACGCCTTCTTTATTTAATTCTTCAACACTTTTACCCATTAAACGCTTTATTGAGTAGATTGCATTTTGACCGACATCGTAGCCAGTTTTCAATGTATTATTTTCATATGAAAGAGCAGAAGGCAGCAGTTCTCTTCCTTGTTCATCTTTAAATATCTCCACGTTGCCAGCTTTATTCACCATAGCAATCAAAGAATTGGTGGTGCCAAGGTCTATACCAAAAACTACTTCATTTGAATTTGGTTCAGAAATTTGAATTGGTTGCATTTTTCTTCACCTCCTCAAATGACTTATATAAATATTTCAATCTTAAGACTTGTGTAGCAGCTCTATCAAAATTCTTTACAGCAAAAGTGTTAATTAGGTTTTTAACGCAATCTTTTATTTTTTCATCAATCATCCTGCTTGCAAATTGTAGATCGTCGCAGTCTAGTAAGTACTCTCTTATTTCCATTGATTCACTTAATATTTCAGAATTTAAGTGGTCCTTTTGGCTTTTCACATTAAAAAAATCCAGCAAATGCTCAGCACGTTTTAGCGGTGACTTTAGTATCTGATAAGCTCTGTTAATATTTTCCATGTTTTGGGACTGTCTTTCATTTATATCAGTCCTGCTTAGCTCAATATATTTTTTCTCTAACTCATCAAAGCTGATATTGAAAGCTGGTTCAATTTCAAACAATGCAAAATAGTTGCTAGACATGAAAACTCTCTCCACAACCACATTTTCCTTTCTCATTAGGATTTTTGAAAACAAAACCCGATGAAAATTTTTCTTCTACATAATCCATTTCAGAGCCAAGAATAAACATGACGGATTTTGGGTCGATCAACACTTTAACTTTTTGGCCATCACTACAGTTTTCTTCAATTACCGACTCTAAAGGACGAGTATCATATGCATATTCAATATCATATTTTAAACCAGAACATCCTTTTTGCTTAATTAGCACTCTTATTCCTATTGCTTCTTCCGGTTTCTCAAGGTTAGTATGCTTCTTTTGGTCCAATAAATACCTTATCCTTTCTACTGCTTCCGCAGTTATAGTGATAAGTTTTTTATTCTTTTTTACAGTTTCACCTCCGCCTACTTCTTGATATTCACTCATGCTTCTTAATTCTTTTGCTTACTTTGATAATCATGAATAGCGGCTTTTATAGCATCTTCAGCAAGTACCGAACAGTGTATCTTCACTGGAGGTAAAGACAATTCTTCCACTATTTGAGTATTCTTTATCTGTGTAACGTCACTGATGGTTCTTCCCTTTATCATCTCTGTTAACAAGGAACTTGAAGCAATGGCAGAACCGCAGCCAAAAGTTTTAAATTTTGCATCTTCAATAACACCTTTGTCATTGACCTTTATCTGCAATTTCATTACATCACCGCACGATGGTGCACCAACTAAACCAGTGCCAACACTTGGATCATTTTTATCCAGAGAGCCAACATTCCTTGGATTTTCGTAATGATCTAAAATTTTCTCATTATAACTCATAAAATTACCTGTAAACCGCTATTCTACATTATAACATATTTAGGTTAAAAACTAAAGTAAAATACACTAGTATCACGGGAATTTTACTTTCAAAATTCCCGTAAAACGACTATTTAACTTTACAAATACACATAATACGTGTATTTCTTTACAACCAGCGTCTCTATGTTGTCGTTAAGTTTATAATTTAAAAGGAGTATTCCCTTGAGTTTATTTGGTAATCTTTATAAAGGCCTGTTAAAAACTTCTTCTCGCTTTAGCGACGGGGTGAAAAGTATTTTCTCTGACAAAAAAAAATTAGATCAGTCGCTTTTAGATGAGCTAGAAGAATTGCTAATTAGCATGGACATTGGTCATAAAACTTCCAAATTAATTATTGACAGGCTCACAAGCATCAAATTTGACAAGGAAGTTGAACATAACATTATCACACAGCAGTTAATGAACGAAATAGAAGCTATATTGAGCCCAGTTGTACAGCCGTTAATTTTAAATAAAAAACCACATATAATAATGGTATGTGGAGTAAACGGTAACGGTAAAACCACAACTATAGGTAAGCTTGCATATAAATATAAGGAAATGGGAAAATCCGTTATGCTTGTTGCATGCGACACATTTAGAGCTGCTGCTAGTGAGCAATTAAACATTTGGGCAGAACGTTCTGATTGCTTGATTGTTACTGGAGAGTATGGTAGCGACTCTGCAAGTGTGGCATATAGAGCTGTAAGTCAAGCTATAAAAGATAACATTGATGTTGTTCTAATTGACACAGCAGGAAGGCTGCAAAATAATGTGAACCTTATGGAGGAGTTATCAAAAATATATAGAACGATAAAGAAATTGGATGATACTGCCCCTCATGACGTTATTTTAGTTCTTGATGCAACTACCGGCCAAAATGCTTATAGCCAATTAGAAGCATTTAGCAAAATGGTTAATGTTACCGGGCTAATCGTAACAAAGTTAGATGGCACTGCTAAGGGCGGAGTGGTAATTGGACTTGCAGAAGCTTATAAGATAAAGTTACATGCTATAGGAATTGGCGAAAGTATAGAGGACTTAAGGGAGTTTACTAGCAAAGAATTTGCTGAAGCGTTATTTAATTGTAATTAAAAATTTCTCTTAATTCCCTTACGTGACCAAGCTTAATTATCTCAATATCGTGAGAAGAGTAATTACCATTTTTAGGCATAATTGCTTTTTTGAATCCTAACTTTTGTGCTTCTTTTAGTCTGAGATCAGCATGCGAGACATTCCTAATTTCTCCTGAAAGTGCAACTTCACCGCAGATTATTGAAGAAGTTGGCAGCGGTAAATTTACTACACTTGAAATAAGGGAAGCAGCAACAGCAAGATCAGCCGATGGTTCCTGTATTTTGAGTCCACCTGCAATGTTTAGGTATACCTCTTTATCATGCAAAAACATTTTGCAACGAGCATTTAGCACCGCGATGATCATAGCCAATCTATTAATATCCCACCCAACTACTGCCCTTCTTGGGGTTGCCATATTAGTTCCTGCTATTAACGCTTGAACTTCCATTAAAATTGGTCTTGAACCTTCAATTCCTGCAAATACGGCGCTGCCAACTACTTCTCTGTCATGGGCCATCAGAAACAATGATGATGGGTTATCAACAGGCACAAGTCCTGCTTCAGACATCTCAAAAACACCAATTTCATTTGCAGGGCCAAATCTATTTTTAATAGTACGTAAAATGCGGTATTGATTGCTATTTTCACCTTCAAAATATAATACCGTATCCACCATATGCTCCAAAGTTTTAGGTCCAGCTATTTGTCCATCCTTAGTTATATGACCAACTATTAAAAGAGAAACACCATATTGTTTCGCAAGAATGGTTAATTCATGAGCGCAAGTGCGGACCTGAGTTACAGTGCCTGGTGCTGATGTAATTCTGCTATCATACATTGTTTGTATAGAGTCAATTACTAAGAATTTAATACTTTTGTTTTCCTTTATTGTTGCTACTACATCAGTTAAAGACACTGTAGACAAAAGCTTAATTTTAGGTTCATTTATCTTAAGACGCTTTGCTCTGAGACTAACTTGCTCTAAAGATTCCTCGCCAGATACATAAAGACATTCAAAAGAGGAAAGTTGCACAACATTAGCTGCAATTCTAAGCAAAAGGGTGGATTTTCCAATACCAGGTTCGCCTCCAATTAAAATGCTAGCACCTTGAACGATACCCCCACCAAAAACTCTATCTAATTCTTCTATTCCTGTTAGAAAACGACTTGGAGTGATAATTTCGCTACCCGATAACGTCTTTATTAAAATTGGCGCAGATATACTTCTTTTGCCCGTTTTTACTGCTATTTCCTCAACAATTGTATCCCAATTGTCACATGCAATGCACTTCCCTACCCACCTACCAGTGCTATGACCACAGAATTGACATACATATACAGTTTTCATCAAAGCCAAAATTATTTTGTTGTAATTGTAATAAAAATTAGCTGAATATGCGAAGTAAATCTATAGCTAACCCAAGAAAGGGTTCCCTATGTCATACCGCGATTCATTCGCGGTATCTCAAAGCATAGATCCCGCTAACACGTAGCGGGATGACGAGGTCATGCCACCGCGCGAACCGTCATACCGTCACGGTATCTCTAGATCCCGCTAACACGTAGGGGAATGACGAGGTCATGCCGCCGCAAACCGTCATACCGCCGCGGTATCTCTTAGCCGCTAACACGTAGCGGGATGACGGTTGTCGTTTAGCTACAAACGTTAAGAAATTTACCAAATGAAAAAAAAGGCAAAAGAAGCCCTGGGGTTATTATCCGCTTTAAAATATTGGCGTTTTTTATGTTTTAAACGCTTGACAAGCAAGATTAAGCTGCTTTTAATTGCAACTAACTTACGCTGCAAATGTTTAAGAAGTTTACTAAGCAGAAAAAAAGACAAAGAATCCCCGAGTTAGCTAGTCTTTTACTATCTCTGTCGAGTATTGGCATTTTTTGATGTCTTGTAACGCTTTATAAGCGCGTTCAGCTTATTTAGATAAAAATCTAGATGTAGATGAAGTTTTGTAAAGACATACAGTATCTATGTACTGCAAAAAATTAAACATAAGACGCCGATACATTAAGTAATCCTTACCTTTTAATCTGCAGATTGGCGAAAGCAAATACAATAGCTTCAATTTTATGATAAGGGGGCTGGCGAAGGGTGTCAAGCAAGTTTTTTGTTTCTATTCCCAATGTTATATGGTTATGTAATACCAATTCTCATTACTAGTGAATCAAATAAGCGGCATTGCAGAGTTTTTTAATTGTGGAGTGAGAAAGAGAGGTAATAAATTTGCACAAAGCGCTCTCAAGCAAAGCAATTGTGTCGTAGATTTTGTTACGCAAAATGTTCTGTTTTATATATAACCAAAACCTCTCAACAGGATTGAGGTCAGGTGAGTATGGTGGTAGGTATATAATGTCGATATTTTTAGGTACTTTTAAATTTTTTGACTTATGCCAACTAGCACAATCCATGATAAGAAATGCCTCCCTTGTTCCTAAATATTGTGACATCTGCTCAAGGAATATATTCATACAATCAGTATTGACGTTTGAGCTAGAACTTTCTCCATTTCTGGGATTAACTGCACTATAGAGATAAAAATTTTGCCTACCTAGTTTTACCTTAACCTGTGTCCTAATGCCTTTTTTAAACCACCCGTGTCCAATCTTTGAATGTGTGCCAAACCGCGATTCATCGAAGAAAAATAGCTCTTTTTCAGGATACATGACAATAGTTTCATTAAGATTTTTTTTTAAATTCCTCTTGTTTACTTTTATCTTGTCCGTTATGCACTGGTCTTGGTGTGATATATGAGAATTTCATTCTTTGCATATTACGGTGTACTGTAGATTTGCTGATATTCAAACCAAACTTTTCTTGAATTCTTATTTTCATTTCTTTTATAGTAATATTGGGGTTTTCCTCTATCCACACCTCAACTTGTTCACGTTGACTTTGATTCAATATAGTTTTTCTACGGCGTTGAGGCGGAGCAAATAATTTTTCTTCTCTGCCAAATTTTAGGTCATGCAGTAAGTGCCTTTCTTGAAATGCAGCATATCTTTGCTACGGCTGTTATACTGTGCTTTTTTGCTGCAATTACAGCATTTAGTTTTTTTGCAACATATGCGTTATTTCTTACTTTCTTCAGCATTTCTTTTGCTGATTCCACCACTTTTTCATCCAATAATTTTGATCTTAATGCCATTTAAACCTCGCTACTTTACTTACTTCAGTATGGCTTTTTTTCTATTATTGTCTATCCGTTACTTGTGTAGCGGGAATTGGTATAAGAAGTCTAATAGCAAATTTTTAAGTTCCTCTTTAACTCTTTAACCAGCGGGCTCGCATGAGGAGAGGAGAGTAAAGGTCCTCTTCCATAGATATCTTCACACTTTTTTCTTCTTCTGTAGTTGGCAGACGAGTAAGAAAGTGAATCTTTGGTGCGCCACTAATTATTGCCATTGGTGTTTGCTCCGCCCCTTCTCCCATAACTAAAACAGCAGACGTTGCCAGCGCATCAAGAAGATTGACTTGTGTTACTTGCAGTGGTTGATCATAAAGATCTGGCTTGCCTATATAGGAATAAAATGGTTCAAATCCACACCAACCAAGAGCAACGCCCGTAACCCCAAGGCGCATAGGTGTTATGTTACTATCTGTAATCAAAATACCAAGATGTTTTATGCAGTGTTTTGTCTTGAGATAGTTCCATATTGATAGAGCTGTTTTCTGAACATCCTTTGGGTATAAAATATACATTTCATTACCATTTGATTCATCAATACCAGCAGATGGAATTAAGATATTGTCTTTGATTGTTAAATAGATGCCGTAAGAATTATGGTCTACATCAACAATTGCATCAGCTTCTCTTTTGATTAGCTCTTCTTTAGAACAAGCAGTTTTGCAAACCACTTGTTTTTGACAAATAGAAATGATTTTTGATGTGATAGCAAGAACAACTTCCTCTCCTAGCAACTCTGAAACATAGCGATCAAGAACCTGCTCTAATACTTCCCCACATTCAATGCGGTGGGTATAAATTGCTTTAACATGCATATTAACGTATTAGCCTACATATAGTATAATCTTTCGTTTTGGTGAGAATAGTTTTATGCCATCCATCAAGAAGTGTTAAGTTGAAATATACATCACCTTTATAGGGTTTGTGAATTTCTGTTATGATAAATTCTGAGATTAGATCATACTCCAAAAAAAGATGCGCTATTTGTGCTCCACCAATCATGAAGACTTTAGAATTACTTTGGATTGACAAAAACTCTTGCATAGAAGAAATAATAGTGCATTTTACTCCTCTGTTAAAACAAGAATTTAATTTGTCACGAGAAAAAACAACAGGGATACGATTCCCTAATATGTCTTGAGGCATAGTTTCAAATGTCTTTCTCCCCATAACAATAACTTGTTTGTCAGTCACCTGACGAAAATGATCTAACTCACTTGGATAATGCCAGGGCAATCCATTATTTATTCCAATTACCCCCTTGGGATCAACAGCCATAATTCCGATAACTATCATCCCTGTAAAGCAGCTTGAGCTACAAAAAATCGCATGTGATCACGCACATTATGCACTCGAAGGAAATCAACCTTGTTGTGTAATACAGATGATGTAGCAATTGTTTCTAAATCTCGGTTAAAGACAGGTTCTGTAGAAAAAGAAGAAATAAATGACTTTCTAGAATGGCCAACCAGAACTTTGCAGCCAAAATTTTGTAACGTTTCTATACTGCGTAAAATCTGGATATTCTGGTACATAGATTTGCCAAAACCAATACCAGGATCAATAATGATCGAGCTTTGATCAAAACCTAGAGCTAGTAATCTATTAATGTTCCTTTCTGCCCAATTATTTATGGTATCAATTGGATCAATGTCACTTGGGATAATGTTGTCACTATGTGGTGGTATGGAGAGTGAATGCATAATAACGATACTACATCCACTGCTAGCAATCGCTTTTAAGGTATTATCATCTAGATCTCCCTTCTGATCGTTTACCCAGGCAATGTTGTAGTGCTCCAAAACATTCAAAATAACATCTGGCCAGAAACTATCAATGCTGACTTTAATGTCACCAACTTTCATATACTGATTGAGATTATCAAGCACTGGTTTTAAGCGTGCATATTCTGCTTTTGGAGTTTGTATTGAGGAGCCAGGTCTTGTTGATTGAGCACCAAGTTCAACTATGCTTGCACCATCTGATAACAGCCGCAGTGCCTGCTTGGTTGCTTGATCTGCATCATAATAAAGACCACCATCTGAAAATGAATCAGGAGTAATATTGACAATACCTACAAGCTCTGGTGAAAGCGTAAAACTCCTTAAAAAGCAATCCTTAATGTTAGGGTTAACAGTACCAAACGTTTTGTTAACTACTGCCATAGGGTTCAGCATTGTCATCAAGTGAAGCAAAAATGGTCTGTTTATCAATTCTGGGTGAGGAATCTTAAGGTAGGGTGTATCAAGTGTCAGGTCATCCCATAACAAAATATCCAAATCAATAACGCGAGGTGCCCATTTTTCATAGACCTGCAGACGGCCAATGTCACATTCAATTTATTTAAGGCCCTTTAACAGCTCTTCAGGAGAAGAAGAACAACTTCCATACACAACCATATTTAGAAATGGCCTGTCCCACCCAGGTGAAGCATCATTTGGTAAAATAGCCTTAGTTTCCAGAATAATTGAAGATTTTAAATTTTTAAAATAGCGTTCCTGCAGTAACTGAGCAGCCTTTTGTAAATGGGAAAAGCGATTCCCCATATTTGAGCCAATAGAAATGTAAATCATTCTTGCAACGCATTACGATAAGTAAAGAAAACACCTCCATGCACACTGGGGACAGGTGGTGCAACTTTGTGAATAGTTACGCCTATAGAAGAAATAATAAGCTTTTTTTGCATCACAAGGTTATTAATGGTCCTGTATATATCATGAGTTAAATGCTCGATTAAGTTGAATTGCTTGCTTTGAACGAGAGATTGAATACTCTGAACTACCTCCAAGTAGCATATAGTATCCTCAAGCCGGTCAGTTGTAAGTCCTAAAGGGGGGGATTTAAAGGTAAAATCAATATTAACACTAACTAATTGAGAATGATACTTCTCTTCTGCACTATAGCCTAAATGAACCCAAAGCCGTAAGTCAGATATAAGAAGATTACATGCAGACATTGCATTCCAACATCACTGAGTTTAAGCTACTTACAACTACTAACACACGCTAGCATTCATCATTCCATCAAGAAAACCCCACAAGAGCCTTGCTCCCTTTTGAGCACCCTGCATAACTTTATCTTGCTCTTTTTCATCTAGATCTTCAATAAGATTTGCACATTCCTCAGAATGCCATTCATCAGCATGCATATGGACCGTAAAAAATTGAAGAGAACGCTCATCACTTATTGAATAGTGTTTTTTTAAACCTTCAATTTTAGACTTGGAAACCTCTGGAGTTTGACGTTCGTAAGCGTACAAGGCTCCAAGACCTGCCGCAAAACCTGATCTTACAATATCAAAGTAACCATCAACTAACTCCTGTGTCTCTTTAATCTGTGCACTTTCACGAAGATCAGATCGCGCAACGCCAAGCCCTTCAGCAAAACGTTGCCATAATTCTGGATGATTTTCATCACCTTGTTCCTCTTCTATTAAATTACCAAGTAAAACCTGTCGCATTTTTAGATCTGGGCACAAAAAATGTATACCACTGATGTAACGAGGAAACGCAGCAACGTGGTGATAATATTCTTTAGCATAGGTTTGTAAAGCTTGCAAGCTTAAGCTTCCTGTATTCCATGACTGGTAAAATGGATGATTTAGTAAGTGCAATTCATCTAACTTGTTATTTAGAGACTTAGTAAATTCCATCATTTCCCCCATTACATTAATATATAGTTCATATACTATAGTTTTCTCATTGTTACGATCATGCTAAGATCAATACAATGGTGGGATTGGTAGGACTCGAACCTACGGCCAATTCGTTATGAGCGAACTGCTCTAACCGACTGAGCTACAATCCCTTTTATCAATATTTATAATACACACAAAAGCAAATTTGTCTATTAGCTTATTTCACTATCAACCCAACTTGACAAATCATTTGTTGCACCAATTTTGCGTGCAATTTCCTTACCATCTTGAAATATGATTAAAGTGGGTATAGATTGCACTCCATACTTACTTGGCACTTCAGTCCCTTCATCTATGTCGAATTTGCAGATCTTAATCTTGCCTTTTCTATCCTTAGCCAATTGTTCTATACGTGGCATTAGACTTTTGCATGGCCCACACCATTCTGCCCAAAAATCTACCAGCACGAACCCTTTATAGTCAGTGACTTCAGATTTGAAATTTTGATCATTTACCGATGTAATATCATCACTCATAAAATACCTAAATTTTTGTAAAATATAGCGTATCTATTAGCAGTTAATCAACTAAATTCTTACCGCAGAGCTTGAAAAATTGCCCTAAAGTGTTTTGCACAAACAAAAAACTTCTATTACATCTGGTGGTTAAAGATATCCACGTTTTCCCAACCCATTAAGTCTAACTCAATACGAGTAGGAAGAAATTCAAAGCACTTTTGGGCCAATTCTTTTCTATTTTCACGTTCCAGCATTAAGTCTAGCTTTTCCTTTATCCTGTGGAGATACAAAACATCAGATGCAGCATAACTTTTTTGTTTGTCTGTTAAATTTTCATTTCCCCAATCAGAAGATTGCTGCTGCTTATTTAGTTTGGTATCAAGCAGCTCTAAGCACAACTCTTTTAAGCTATGATTATCTGTGTAAGTGCGAACTAAACGTGAAGCTATCTTTGTGCAATAGCACGGAAGTGCCCAAGTTTCCAAGTAATAACGTATTATGCTCACATCAAATCGCGCGAAGTGAAATATTTTAGTTATATTTTTATCCTCTAATATTTTTCTCAAATTTGGCGCTGTATAATCGTTCTTGAGTTGAACTAAGTGAGCGTTGCCATCATTAAAAGAGAGCTGCACAAGGCATAATCTATCTCTGCTATGAAGTAGCCCCATTGCCTCGGTATCAACAGCTATAGACCTTACATCATCTGGTATTGAACTAGCTGGCAAGTCGTCTTTATATAAAAATATTCCCATAAAGCTTTGTGGAATAATTAAAAACTTATGATAATCAAAAATGAGCCTTAAGTATACGAAAAGATCATAGAAGGAACCACGCAAATTTATGGGCTCTCACATTTTTCATGTACACGGGGTTTACAAATCGCTGTATATGCCTATAATTAAGTAAATTTAGGTTAATTTAATTGCGGGAGTAGCTCAGTTGGTAGAGCGCAACCTTGCCAAGGTTGAGGTCGAGGGTTCGAACCCCTTCTCCCGCTCTTTGCTTTCAAAATCATTTCGTCAAAAATCCCTTGACAAACTCCGCTAGCCCCCTTATCATGAAACTGAAGCTATTGTATTTGCTTTCGCCAATCTGCAGATTAAAAGGTAAGGATTACTTAATGTATCGGCGTCTTATGTTCAATTTTTTGCAGTATATAGATACTGTATGTCTTTACAAAACTTCATCTACATCTAGATTTTTATCTAAATAAGCTGAACGCGCTTATAAAGCGTTACAAGACATCAAAAAATGCCAATACTCGACAGAGATAGTAAAAGACTAGCTAACTCGGGGATTCTTTGTCTTTTTTTCTGCTTAGTAAATTTCTTAAACATTTGCAGCGTAAGTTAGTTGCAATTAAAAGCAGCTGAATTTCGCTTGTCAAGCGTTTAAAACATAAAAAACGCCAATATTTTAAAGCGGATAATAACCACGGGGCTTCTTTTGCCTTTTTTTTCATTTGGTAAATTTCTTAATGTTTGTGGCTGAACGACAACCGTCATCCCGCTACTTGTTAGCGGCTGAGATACCGCGAATGAATCGCGGTATGACGTAGGACTGCTGTCATTCCAGCGCGTGACGCTGGAATCCAGTTCTTATTACCTGGTGTAAAGTTAAGTTTCCTGGATCCCAGTGTCTGGGCACTGGGATGACAAGAAAGGAGCACTGGGATGACAAGAAAGAGGCTACTTGGATAACAGAAGAAGGAGGCTACTTGGACAACACCCTGACAACCATCATCCCGCTACGTGTTAGCGGGATCTGGAAATACCGCGGCGGTATGACGTAGGACTGCTGTCATTCCCATACGCGTCAAGTTAAGAGATTGTGAGCAAATTTAGAGAGGTTAAAGTGGATACTCTAGCCCTTCTACGTTTGTCTTTTAATGAAAATCGCGACCAAGTTATAGTGAGTTTTTTAAGAAATGCTTTTAAACTATTAATTTTGGTTAATACTAAAAATAACTCTCTAACCCGCCTTTTTAGCTCAATAAATGCCTTTGTTAAGCTAAGTTCTGTATTCTTTTTCACTTCTGTGCAACCAACTATGCCGTGAAATATAAGAATTGCGCACAATTTAGCATATAGTTCACATAATACTCTGCATGGCTTTCCTTTTAGCTTATCAAGCCTGATATGGCTTTTATACAATTTAAATAATAACTCAATTTGCCACCTTACTCTGTAAATCGTTAATACTTGCTCAGCACTAATTTTATTTTCTGGAACATTAGTTATAAATATTGACCAGTTCAACAATTTTTGATTTCTTTTAGAGGATGTATATCCCTGCGATCTTGCTAATCTATTAGCTTTCCTTCTTCTGGCCATAGACTGTTCTTCAGTTAGTTTCTGACATATAATTCTTACTCTAATTTTTGCTTCTTTTCCTAACAATACCTCGTTTTCTAAAAATAACTTATCCTCTAAACATTCTAATAACTCCATTTTTTGATTTGTTTCTACATCATATATGTTGGTATCGGATTTATAACGACTTATGAAATAAGCTCCTATTTCATTGATTTGTTTAAAAGAACTTGGCACAAAATAACCGAGATCAGATATTAGCAAATCATTGCTTAATATATTACTTAAATGTTTCCTATATCCCTGGTCTGATCTTACCCCCTCCGTTAAATTAAGTTGGTCTATTATCTGATTCATGTAGTCGAAAACTAATTGTAACTTTATTCCAGACTTAGTATTGCTTTCATAGCCACTGTAGCTAGTACCATAACCTTTATACATCTCTTCCATACTGTTAGGTAGAGTAATATAGCTACTGTCCAATAATTTAACACTATTAAATTGCTGTAAGATTTTGCAATCAACTTGCAAGATATTTTTAAAGAGAATCACAGATTCATTATACATCCTTTTCATAAATTCCACTGCTTCTTCAGTAAATCTAAAATCCAAACCTTGTTTTGTTATATCTATCGAGTCCTCGTTTAGTAATTGACACATTGTTTCTACGCTACAATTATCAACTCCTATATTACCCAAGACCATGGCTTTTACGAATGATGAACCTTTTAGCTTTCTCTTTCTTTTTATAAACCTTGTTGTAATTGAGATTTTCTCTGCTTTTTCATTAAAAATTTCTTTGAGCTTTTTTGATAAGCAAGTTATTTTATTCATTGGTTCTCTCACTAAAAGTATATCTGGGAGAACTTATACCTTATTATTCTATCTCTTTCATACCTTTATTTCCTTAACTTGACGCGTATGGTAGCCCCTTCGGTGTCATTCCAGTCTGGAATCCAGTTCTTATTGTACATTCACCTAGTGTAAAGTTAAGTTTCCTGGATCCCAGTGTCAGCTACTCGGATGACAAAAAAAGGAGCACTGGAATGACAGCAGTCCTACGTCATACCGCGATTCATTCGCGGTATCTCTAGATCCCGCTAACAAGCAGCGGGATGACGGTTGTCGTTTAGCCACAAATATTTAAGAAATTTACCAAATGAAAAAAAAGGCAAAAGAAGCCCTGGGGTTATTATCCGCTTTAAAATATTGGCGTTTTTTATGTTTTAAACGCTTGACAAGCGAGATTAAGCTGCTTTTAATTGCAACTAACTTACGCTGCAAACGTTTAAGAAATTTACTAAGCAGAAAAAAAGACAAAGAATCCCCGAGTTAGCTAGTCTTTTACTATCTCTGTCGAGTATTGGCATTTTTTGATGTCTTGTAACGCTTTGTAAGCGCGTTCAGCTTATTTAGATAAAAATCTAGATGTAGATGAAGTTTTGTAAAGACATACAGTATCTATATACTGCAAAAAATTGAACATAAGACGCCGATACATTAAGTAATCCTTACCTTTTAATCTGCAGATTGGCGAAAGCAAATACAATAGCTTCAGTTTCATGATAAGGGAGCTGGCAAGGTTTGTCAAGGAAGTTTTTCTTTCCCGTGAATTCCCTTTGAAGTTGAATATTGAAAATTGACTGGAGAGTTGTGGATTACTTTGTATATGTCATAACAAGCCATGGCGCTCTCAGCAAAACCATTTAGTATTAATTTTAGTTTGCCTGAATAAATAGCTATATCTCCGATTGCATATATCCTATCTCTACTGGTTTTAAGTGTAGCTGGGTCGACAACTATGCGGCTATGTTCTAACTGTATACCCCAATTGTTTATTGGACCAAGATTCATTGACAATCCAAAAAATGGCAGCAAAAAATCAGCGGATATTTCTTTTTCTTCCTTAGAGGCAATGTTTTTTACTATCACTGTGCTCAATTGCCCATTACCTCCTGCTAGTTCGTGTAATTGATATGGCACTACCAGTTCTATTTTTCCATCAATTTCAAGTGATTCTAATTTATTTCTAGTTTCAGGAGTGCAGCGAAATTCCTTTCTCCTATGTATCACATAAATTTTCTTTGCAACTTTAGAAAGTTCTACAGTCCAATCAGCTGCAGAATCACCCCCCCCTGCAATGACTATAGTTTTATCCTGAAAATCAGAAATTTTATTTACACTGTAAAATACAGATTTATTTTCATATTCTAATATACCACTTAAGGGTGGACGGTTAGGTTCAAACATTCCATTACCTGCAGCAACAATAACAGCCTTACATTTTACCTCTGTACCTATGCTCGTTATGATAGTAAAGTTTTCACCTTCGTTATTTGAAATCTTTTCTACTTTTTGACTTAAATGGTAAATAGGCTTAAATGGCGAAGCTTGCTCCATTAGCTGCTCAATTAATTTTTGGGCAGTAATTACAGGATAACCAGGTATATCGTATATTGGCTTTTCTGGGTAAAGAGCTGTGCATTGTCCTCCTGCTTGATCCAAAACATCTATTACATGACATCTCATATCAAGCATTCCCGCTTGAAAAGCAGTGAATATTCCAACAGGTCCTGCACCTATTATTACTATATCGGTTTTCATATTCAGATGGTAATCTATTTATAGATATTAGCTTTCTTCGCTAATAAGGTCAATTTACAAAGGGACGTATTTTTAAAAGATGTGGCTAGATTAGATAAGATTTCCAGCGTTATGAACCACATAGTCCAAATAAGCTCTAAAAATCAGCTAGCATAGCGAGATGCTGTGCGGACGGAATGGGATTCGAACCCATGGTACGCTCATCACGTACGTCAGTTTTCAAGACTGGTGCCTTAAACCGCTCGGCCATCCGTCCATTTCTTTTCTATCACAACATTTGATTTTAAGCAATCTATAAAAGCTTTACTTGCCCACGCAAAAGTTGCTAAACACACTACTCAATATTTCCTCAACATTAATAATTCCAATCACCGCACCAAGTTCAAATGCAGCAAGCCTCAAATCTTCAGATATCAACTCAATTGGATTATCGATATTAAAACGTTGTAAATGTTCCAGTGCTTTCTGCATGTGATTCCTATGTCTTTGCCGAGTGATTACAGGAGTGTCTCTATCATGCCCAAATTTTTCCTCTGCCTTCTCTTTTATGAGAGAGATCAATTTGTTTGTACCTATTCCCTTTAAAATAGAAATAGGTAGAAAATCTATGCCATTAATTTTTATATTGTGATTATTGATAACATCGTCAGCTTTGCTCAATACATAAATAGTATCGCTATTTACAACGTTGCAATTGATATTATGACGCTGTTCAAAAGGAAACAGTTCTATTCTTAAATCAGCTTCAAAAGACCTCTTTTTCGCTCGACTTATACCTTCTGATTCTATTGGATCTGAACTCTCACGAATTCCAGCAGTATCAGAGAGAATGATTGGGTATCCGCCAATGTCAATATGAGCTTCAAGTATATCTCTTGTTGTGCCTGCATATTCAGAAACAATAGCAATATCACGCTTGGCTAAGAAATTAAACAGAGTTGATTTACCGACATTTGGTTTACCAGTTATTACAACATGTAAACCCTCACGCAACCTTTCACCCCGTCTATTATCATTTAAATGCTCTTGTATCAACCGCACAAGAGCTCGCACTTCATTATTAATTTTTTCCAATTCATTTTTTTCTGTCCAAACATCCTCTGGAAAGTCTATATATGCTTCGATTTTGGATTGTATCGTTATTAATCTTTGCCTCCAATTGCTGTATAGTCTCTCCAATTCTCCTGATATCTGCTTAATCGCTTGTTTAGCTTGCATTTTCGTCTCAGCATCAATTAAGTCTGCAATTCCTTCTATTTGAGTTAAGTCAAATTTACCATTTAGAAAAGCCCTAAGTGAGAATTCTCCAGGCCTGGCCATAACGAAAATTTTTGATAATTCCTCCAAGATGATTTTTATGACTGCCTTACTTCCATGCACTTGTAACTCTATAACATTCTCGCCAGTGAAACTGTTTGGAGCAGGGAAATAGATGATTATTCCATTATCTATCAATTGATTGAAATCATCATATAGATCAACTAAAGTAGCAAATCTTGGTTTAATTTCTTTCTTAATATGAAAATGATTTAAAGCTTTAAGCGCATAGTTGCCTGAAATTCTAATTACTGCAACTCCTGACTTACCAAATACGGTCGATAAAGCGAAAATAGTTTCATTTGTGTTTGTCATTATTTATATAAACTACTTAGCAATATTACACTTAAGAAACCAAAATACCTAATTTGAAAATATTCAAAATTTTTATCTATCTTGCTAGTTTATATTAATGCAGTACTATCATACTAGTGAATGTATTATATAGAAAAGCTGTAAAAGTCACCCAGGTGAAAATATTTATTTTGAAAACTGATAATATGATTTATAATGACTGACACAAGTTTTAAATATTTTATGCTCAAGAAATTAGCTTGGTATTGGTCTTTTGCAGAGTTAATCAAAGGGTTTGCTATTACATTGAAATATATGTTCAAACCAAAGGTTACGTTAAGATATCCTATGGAGAAGGGCCCTTTAAGTCCAAGGTTTCGTGGTGAGCATGCGTTGCGTAGGTATCCAAACGGTGAAGAACGGTGCATAGCTTGTAAATTATGCGAAGTTATCTGCCCTGCTCAAGCAATAGTTATTGAAGCAGAGGAAAGAGAAGACGGTAGTCGTCGCACCACACGCTATGATATTGATATGACAAAATGCATATACTGCGGGCTTTGCCAAGAGGCATGTCCAGTTGATGCAATTGTGGAGGGTCCTAACTTTGAATTTGCTACTGAAACGAGAGAGGAGCTAATGTACAATAAAGAAAAGTTATTGCGTAATGGTGAAATTTGGGAAGACGCAATTGCACTCAGGTTAAAAAAGAATAGACCTTATTATTAATGTTCAGAGCTTATAACCCTGTTATCCATTATGATTTAAGGGCAGTGCCCACTAGGGGTGGTGTCATCCAAGTAGCTGATACACAACTGTACGAACATTTGTTTGCGAGGGCAGTATGTTAAATGTTATAGCCTGTTTTGCCTCAAACACAAAGGTGTCATCCCAGTGCTTGACACTGGGGTCCAGGTATAAAAATATTTGCAAATTGTGCAATGGACAACAGATTTTAGGAGCATACGTTAAACTAATTTCCATTATAAAAATAAGATGGATCCCAGTGGGCTTTGTTGCATCGCTCTTCGGATAGTAGGTAACGCACAATAAATTTATGAAGCTATCTCAAATTTAGCCATACCAATATCAGTGAACTTATTGAGCAAATAGCATTTAACAAGTAGTTCCTTCTCTCTATTTGTCTCAGATTTATTCCTAAAACTAAACCCGAATGTTTGTTTCAGTCGCGAGAAAAAACTTTCTATATAAGATCTTTTTCCGTAGTTTGTTTGCCTTTTCCACCTCTTCATTCCATCTTCGCTGCATGATTTTATTAGTCTAATTGCAGCATTTCTCTCAGCCATATAGTCTAACTTTGGATGCTCTGCTGCGTTGTTTTTCGGAGGAATTTTCGTTTTTATACCATATTGATTACACAGCTTATAGAGCTTTTCTCTGTCATATGCCCTATCTGCATATAGTACTTTTATGACATACTGAAAATCGACTTCTTTTAGCAAATCACAAGCTCCATAGTGATCAGCCGTTACTGTATTTTACAGCTATGGCTTTTTTGCTGTTTGTATTCAACATTACATGCAATTTTCTTGTCTGTTCATAGCTGCGATACTTTCTATCTTCGCTATTTTCTTTGCTATGACCAGGAGTGTTGTTGTATATACTAATTCCTGTACTGTCTATAGCAATTTCGATATCTTCCATATTATTTTCTGCAATCATTGATCTTAATATTGAGTTTCTTAAACCTTCTTGATGATTGTGAATAGCTGATAACTTGCAAATTTTTCCCAATTTGCTCAAGGTATCCTGCTATAAACCCAACTGTTTGCCTCAGGCCTATTCTAAATAAACAAGTTATTATGTGCACCAAAATTACAACTTTATCGCTATAAATATTGTTGCCAACTGGTATTTTTGGACCATTCTCGTACCACTTTTCTATGGCTTCGTTGATATAATGAAAAATATTTCCTCTTTTTTCTAGAAATTTGTTATATTCGCTATGGTTACTGACCCTCATTTTTTGTGGCATATTTTTTCTTTCAAGGTTAAATGGCTATTTTATAATGAATTTTGTCAGTAGCCACCAGATTTTTTCAGTTGCTATGCAACAAAGCCATCCCAGTGTCACGCACTGGGATGACAAAGAGAGGGTTAGACAAAAGGGTCGATAAATGATTAGGATTACTTTTTCAGCCGAACAAAAAGTAAAAGAATACAGTGGTAAAGTTACTGGCTTTGATATATTACAACCGGATGTTTTGAAAGAAGCAATTGCCTTTAAGGTAAATGGTGAGTTGCATGATCTCTCACGTGAAATTGAAGCTGATGCAGAGATAGAGGTGATACAACTGAGTGACGAAGTGGGTTTAGATATAATAAGGCATGATGCTGCTCATATAATGGCGCAGGCAGTGAAAGAGCTATTTCCTAATACTCAGATTACTATCGGCCCAACAATTCAGGACGGTTTTTACTATGATTTTGCTACAGATCGTACCTTCACTACGGACGATCTTACCGCAATAGAAAAGAAAATGAAAGAGATTGTAAAAAGTAACCACAGATTTGTTCGAGAAGTTTGGACTCGCAAGCAGTCAGTTGATTTCTTTAGTGGTATAGGCGAAAAATATAAGGTTGATATTATCTCATCCATACCAGAGGGTGAAAACCTAACTGTTTATAGGCAAGGTGATTTTGTTGACCTATGCCGTGGTCCGCACTCACCATCAACCGGTAGAGTTAAAGCGTTTAAACTTATGAAAGTAGCGGGTGCATACTGGCGAGGTGATGCAAAGGGCCCAATGTTGCAGCGAATATATGGCACAGCATGGAGAAATAAGGATGAATTAAACGCTTATCTTGAGTGTCTCAAAGAAGCAGAGAAACGTGATCACCGCAAAATTGCCAAGGATATGGATTTATTTCACATCCAAGAGGAAGCTGTCGGGCAGGTTTTTTGGCATGAACAAGGATATATTTTATATAATGTTCTTGAGTCTTACATCAGAAAGAAGCTAATAAATAATGGCTATTTTGAGGTAAAAACTCCTATTTTAGTAAGCAAAGAGCTGTGGGAAAAATCTGGACATTGGGATAAGTTTCGTGAAAATATGTTTATTGTTGATGAATCTGAAAGCAAAAAGCTAGCAATAAAACCCATGAATTGCCCCTGTCATGTGCAGATTTTTAATTCTCACACCAGAAGCTATCGTGATTTACCGATACGTATGGCAGAATTTGGTACGTGTCATAGGAATGAAAGCTCAGGCTCATTGCACGGACTGATGCGAGTGCGTGGTTTTACGCAAGACGATGCACACATTTTTTGTATGGAAGAACAAGTGAATTCTGAAACTATAAAGTTTTGTGACCTTTTAAAAGAAGTATATTCAGAGCTTGGATTTAATGAAATTTCTGTGAAATTTTCAGACCGTCCAGATATTAGAGCAGGTAATGATGAAGTGTGGGATAGAGCTGAAAAAGCGCTGCTTGAAGCCGTTAAAGAAGCGGGCTTGAGTTATGAACTGAGCCCTGGTGAAGGTGCATTTTATGGTCCAAAGCTAGAGTTTGTTTTGAAAGATGCAATAGGCAGAAGCTGGCAATGTGGAACATTGCAAGTTGATTTCATTTTACCAGAACGTCTGGGAGCTTTTTATATAGGGGCAGATGGGCACAAGCATCACCCTGTCATGTTACATAGGGCAATTATTGGGACTTTTGAGCGTTTTATCGGAATTTTGATAGAAAATTATGCAGGAAAATTTCCAGTTTGGCTTGCTCCAACGCAACTTGCTATTCTGACCATTACAAATGAAGCTGACGGTTACGCCACAGAAATTAGCAATATTTTAAAAGAACAAGGTGTGAGAGTCAAGATTGATTTGACCAATGAAAAAATTAGTTATAAGATACGTTTGCATAGTTCAAACAAGGTTCCTATATTGTGGATTGTAGGCAAAAATGAAGTTACAAGTAAAACTGTGTCAGTGAGAAATTTAGGATCGGAAAGACAGGAGTCTTTTTCTTTGGAGAAGGCTATTGAATTGTTGTTAAAAAGTATTAATTTGAATTAAGGGAGTTAAAGTTTGCAAGTTAAAAAGAACAATAAAAACAGAATTAATGGATTCATCATAGCTAAGGAGGTACGCTTAGTTGATCACAGTGGTGAAATGATCGGAATCGTGCTAATAGAACGAGCTTTGGAGCTTGCACAGGGTGTTGGTTTAGACTTGGTAGAAATTGCACCTGATTCAACCCCTCCAGTATGTAAAATTCTGGATTATAGCAAGCAAAAGTATGATATAAAAAAGAAAGCAAGTGAAGCAAAAAAGAAACAAAAAACATTAACTATAAAAGAAATTAAACTGGGTCCCAATATTGGTGATCACGATTACGGAACAAAATTGCGTCAAGCAAGAGACTTACTTGCCCACGGACATAAAATTAAAGTCACAATGAGATTTAGAGGGAGAGAGCTTATAAGCACTGAAGTTGGACTGGAAAAATTAGAACGGCTAATTCGAGACACTGAAGATATCGCAAAGGTAGAATTGGCACCTAAAAGAGAAGGGAATCAATATTTTTTAGCTCTGGTTGCTAAGTAGCAAAACGGCTTAAGAAGTATAAGTAAAGTTAAATTATCGCTCTCTCTTTGATAACATGGCGAAAATGTCTTATTAATCCTTGAATCGGCCAAGCTGCAGCATCGCCAAGTGCGCAAATTGTATGTCCTTCTATTTGAGTTGTAAGGTCAAGCAGCTTATCTATTTCATCAGGCTTAATATCTCCTGCCACCATCCTCTTCATAATCCTCCACATCCATCCAGTACCTTCACGGCATGGTGTGCATTGTCCACAGGACTCATGCATATAAAAGTGTGATAACCTCTCTATTGCAGCTATTATATCAGTTGATTTATTCATCACTATTACAGCAGCAGTACCAAGCCCTGATTGTGCAGTTCTTAATGAATCAAAATCCATTTCAATAGTATCACATATAGATTTTGGAATTAATGGCACTGAAGACCCACCAGGTATTACAGCAAGTAAATTATCCCAACCTCCTCGCACTCCACCTGCGTATTTTTCAATTAATTCACGTAATGGAATTCCGAGCTCTTCTTCAACATTACACGGGTTGTTTACGTGCCCTGAAATACAAAAGACCTTGGTACCAGTATTATTTGGTTTACCAAGAGATGCAAACCATTCTCCTCCGCGATTCAGAATATCTGGAACCATGGCTATAGTTTCAACGTTGTTTATTGTGGTTGGGCAGCCAAAAAGTCCAACACCTGCGGGAAATGGAGGCTTCATGCGAGGAAAGCCCTTTTTTCCTTCAATTGATTCGAGTTGAGCTGTTTCTTCCCCACATATGTAAGCTCCTGCGCCCCTATGGATAAACACATCAAGATCATAACCTGATTTGCAGGCATTTTTTCCAATTAAACCTTCTTTATAGGCTTCCTCAAGTGCTTTTTTTAGAACTAAATATTCATTATAAAATTCACCCCTGATATAAATATATGCAACTGATGCGCTGATCGCTTTGCCGGCCAGGAGAATTCCCTCAAGTAACTTATGTGGCTCATATCGCAATATATCTCTATCTTTACATGTACCAGGTTCTGACTCATCTGCATTGACTACTAAATATGCTTTTGGGAGATTTTTGGGCATAAAGCTCCACTTAAGGCCGGTGGAAAATCCTGCACCCCCTCGACCTCTCAAACCAGATTTCTTTACTTCATCAATGATCTTTTCTGATCCTAAATCCAGTAATTCCTTTGTTTTTTGCCAGCTACCACGTTTTTTTGCACCCTCAAGTAGTGGAGTTCCTTTACCATTTAGGTTGGTGAATATTTTGTCTTGTTCTTTTAGCATGTTTTTCAAAATTTGTGAGTGATCCCGACGCGATTCGAACGCGTGACCCACTGATTAAAAGTCAGTTGCTCTACCGGCTGAGCTACGGGATCATTTCATTTTTCAGCTATACTAAACATCAATACAGTTTTTATCCGTTTTAATCAAACTAAAATTTTCATGTGTGGTTAAATAAATTATATAATATACTGCGTTAGTGATAATTTAGTTAAAAAATTTTTAAAGGAAAACTTCTTGTTAATTTTCAGTTCACAGATTTATTTGGATGGTGTGACGTATAACGCTAAGGAGACAAAAAAATAGAGAAGTGTGTACACCCTGCAGAATTTGTACACTATTTAGCAATAGCCTAATAGATAAATATTTCTTGCATTTCAGCCTGAGTGATTTATGCTTTAAGCAAGAATTACCTGGGGGTATAGCTCAGCTGGTAGAGCATCTGTTTTGCACGCAGAAGGTCAGCGGTTCGATCCCGCTTGCCTCCACCAGTCTATACAGCTCTAGCCGCCACAAAACCTGTCAAAACAGCTTATTTTAATCTATGAGTGTTTTATACTAGTTTCCTAAAAATCCCTATTTCTTTTCGTCACTTCTCTCTACACAAGTAATGTTTGTTATTATAATTCTAATATATACCAACTTAACAATAAATTAATCAATAAATGTTAGAATAGCTATAATTAAATTTATTAGGTAATACTCATGAGTGGAAAAAAGCATGTTTTTAAGATGATACCTGGAAAAGAGGTGTTTAGAAAAACCCCGACTACAAGGATAAAGTGGCCTGAAGGTAATGATCCTACAATGGCTATTAAAAAAGTTGAGCTTGTATCGCTGGATGATAAAAACGATGTAGTACTAGGCTTATTGCCTATAAAACTTTGCAGCAGTTCTTGCCTAGACAGTTACATATGTCTGGAGGAAGAAAATGAAGGAAATCTGGTAGCCAAAGATTATAAAAGTGATTCTAACTTAGATTATGTAAAAAGTAACCATACATTTGTATATTACGGTAATGAGTTGGCTAAGTTATCATATACAAGAGAGCTTGTGCAGCCTTTCAAAACTATGTGTAGCAGTTCTATTAAATCAAAAAAATTGGAATACAAATATGTAACATGGGAAGATTCAGGTACTGGCAACAATAAATATTATTTTTCAGACGAGGCAGGAAATATAATCGATTCACCTGACAATAAGGTATTACAAGACATTATGTTATACTACGGTGAGAGACATATAAGAGATGTGCTACTGTTGCTATCAAACGCGTTTACTAAAGTTTTTATTCAGGGCCTAACAGACGACCAACTAAAAACTCTTACCAATACTCTTAGTAACGAGCAACTGCAAAAAATAATTCCTGAACTGAGCTCAAGCCAACTACAGACCTTAGCAAAGAACTTAACAGATGAACAACTCCAAGCTTTAGTGGATCATCTAACCAATCACCAATTACAAACTCTTGCTCAGGAACTAAATCCAGAAAAGTTACAAATAATTGTTCCTATTTTAAATGATGCTCAGCTTGAAGCTCTAGTTAGAGACTTAAATCCAGAGCAAGTAAAAGAAATTTTACCTCACTTAAAAGTGGATCAGTTCAAAGCACTTATTAAAACTTTAAATGACGAGCAATTTACAGTGCTTGCAAAAGACTTGGCTGAGCACCACTTGACAATACTCTCCAAAGAATTAGAAGGTGATCAGTTGAAAGCTTTAGTAAATAGTCTGCAAGAAGAACAACTGAAAGACTTAGTTAATAAGCTTGATCCTGAGAAACTCGAAGCAATTGCTCAGGATTTAACTGATTCTAATAAGATTCAGATTATCATTAAGTCTTTAGTTGACAACCCAGACAAACTTCAAGCTTTTGCTCGCAATATGTCTAATGAGCAGTTTAAAGAACTTTTGGATAACGTAGGCGCAGAAGAGCTTAAAGACATCATTCACAAACTGCCTTATGAGAAAGTGACAGCTGTGATCGGTGATCTCAGCAATCAAGACCAGTCTAAAGCTATTATTGATGCATTAAAAGGGAAACTTGACGAGCAGAGTAAACAGAACAAGGAAATGATTGAGATGCTCAAGCAAATCAAGGACGATATGCCAGGCATTGCAGAAGCTCCAGATTTTACAATAGTAGAAAACAATAACGATTCAATGCTACTTGTATGGTAGCAATTTATGAAAATCAATTTTTTTATAGGAGGTAACTTATTATGAGTAAAAACAATGTAGAATTATATTTTGGTGACGAGCCTTCAGACCAAAGTAAATTACTAAAACTTGAGAGCCCGGTTTTTACAAAACCAGATTTTGTAAAACCAAGTATAGATTCAGTAAAAATTCAGAATAAAGAAAAAGGTGCTAAGGAGTTAGATTTTGATATAAATCAGCCACTGAAAAAAATACCTATAGCGGAAATGAAGCAAACAGCCGCAGCTATAACATACCTTAAAAAGGTTTATGATGGCTTGATAGACAGTATTAATGAGTATAACACAAGTTTAAGCAGTAACATTACAACTGGCATAGTGGAGCCACTGTCAACAACTATATCAAATATAGGGAACAATACAACTGAAATAAAAAGTCAACTTCAAACTCTTCGAGATGAGCTTCAGGAATTTCGTGATGATCAGCCAGGCATTGCAGAAGCTTCCATATTCCCTCATGCTACTGGCGAAGAGAACGGGTTGCTTTAATAAAAAAGGTAATAGCTTGCTAGCTGTTACTCTTTCCACATACCACTTCAATGTAGCTGAATTGATTTTAAAATTATAATTTTTTATAGGAGTTAGCATGAATAATAGTAAACAAGAAAGCAAAAACGAACTTAAAGTAATAAGCAAAATAGAAGTTAACACCAAACCTAAAGGTTATGATGAAACAGTTGCGCGAAATCCAGCGCAGCTTGGTTATGTCCACAAAGCTTTAGATAAATTAATCGCAGAGCTGAACACGAAATTCGTTCCTGAATTGGATGATGTATTGCATAACAATAGCAACTCTATCAGTCAATTAAATGACATGCTAACAGAAGAAAGGAGTAAGCTTGACGAGCTAATTACAAAGGTTGGTAATGAAAATAGTGGTTTAGTACAGAGCCTGAATAACTTACAGACAAAAGTAGAGGAATTAGAAAACAATACCATTAATGAACCAGATTGGGGTTAAACTGGAAAGAGTAATAGTCTCTAGGCTGTGACTCTCTCTACATACCGTTTCAATACAGCCAGGTTAAGGAATCTATTTTAAAACTTTCGGCATATAGTTCTCATCATGTTTTGCAAACACTGTATCTGCAAGAAAAGTACTATTATCAAACATTTTACCTTGCACAACAACACCACTTTTTTCTGAAAACATTGGTGGAAGTATTCCCTGATATTTCACCATAACGCTCTTATTAAAATCTGTCATTTGAAAAATCACTTCACTTTCGTTGCGTATCACGCTATTTTCAACAACCATTCCACCAACACGGATTAGTTTTTGACCATTTGGTAAAACTATTGCCTCACTTACTGTATAGAAAAATGAGATATTTTCTTTGAGCGTTGTTAAAATAAAAAAAACTGCACAACTTAAAAAGCAGAAAATTCCTGAAGTTATAAGTAATCGCTTATGTTTCTTCTTCATGATTATCTTTCAGGCTTTCTAGAATTTTTTTACTTTTAGTATAACAAGAAATGGTAAAAATTAGCTCTCCAGCAATCAGCGTGAAACTAATAAGGTAAGCAAAAATTACATATGTATTCATAATGCATTATCAATAAATAACTCACCTGCATCAAAATAAATTAAGCTTCCATCCTTTTGCTGCAACACCAATTTACCACTTTTATCTATATCAGCAAAAATTCCTTCATACAATTTGTCAGCTAACTTTACACTGATTTGCTCATTCATTTTGAATGCTTTTTTTAACCACATTTCTCTTATAGCATAAAACCCATCAAGTAGCCATTGCTTTCTTAGCTTATTAAAATTTATTATTAATTTCTTTAACAGATCTATGTTAGACACAGACTCACCGTAATTGCTAATGCACGTTGTTCCTGGAAGTGGTGCATGACTGACATTAATTCCAATTCCTATAATGAGCCAATTCGAATTGGATCTTTTTTCAAGCAATATTCCACTTATTTTCTTGCCATCGATTAGAATGTCATTTGGCCATTTATACTGGAGATTTAGACCATTTATAAATGACAGTATAGCATTTCCAACAGCAAGAGCAGTAACAAAAGTCAATTCTGTTAATTTGCTAACTTGATTCATTAAACCTCTTTCTATCATCCCAGTATTTTCCCCAGTGCTTGACACATAACTATGCGAACATTGCAATTTGCAGGTGGTATGTGGTGTCATTCCAGTGCGTGACACTGGAATCCAGTTCTTATTACACAGTTGCCTGATGTGCCCATTTGTAATTAAGTTTTCTGGATCCCAGTGCCAGGCTACTCGGATGACATCATCCTTGGTGGGAATACCACAACGTTTGTACAGTTGTGTGCTTGACCATTCTTCTTGATTTCTAGATTCCAGCGCGTGACGCTGGAATGACACCGAAAGCTGGCTTTCATTCAGATAATCGTTAAAGAGGTTTATTACCAAACTTGCATAAAAATTACCCTCTGGAGAAATCCAGTTTTTTCCGGTGCGCCCCCTGCCTTCTGTTTGTTTATCAGCAACAATAATAGTTTCATTTGATATTCCTTTATCAATTAAATCCAACGCTTCTTTATTAGTGCTTGAAACTTTTTTGTAATGATGAATATGAAAACCCTCAGGGGTCACCTTGTCAGCCCTTTAGTTCAATGAGTGAGTAAAACGTACAAGAAAAGAACGAGGTTGATCAGCGAAGCCACCGAAGTGATAATGAATAGGCCCTTAGAATAAGCAACCTTATTACCACTAGCTTTATCGAAATACATAGCTTTTATAATATTTAGATAATAGTAACACGATACAACACTCGCCACCACAAGGGTCAAAGACAGGCTGATAAAGCCAGAATTTATTAAACTTTTGAATATAAAAAATTTAGCGATAAAACCTGCAAGTGGAGGTATTCCCGACATCGAGAGTAACAGTACAGAAAGATGAAATGCTACAATTGGGCGTTTCTTCCCTATACCAGATAAATTTGCAATATCACAATCGTCATCGTCAATTTGTACAAGATATGAGAATAGCCCTATGCTTGTGATGATATATATCACCAGATACATTAAGGCACTATCTGTTCCTGCTTGTGTAAAAATAGAAAGTGAAGCAAATATAAAACCAATGTGACCAATTGAACTGTAAGCAAGCAGCCTTTTTAAGTTTTCCTGACGTAAGGCCCCAAAAGCTGAGATAAGCACAGACAATGCTGAAACGTATAAGAAAATAGGCTGAACATAACTTTTTACATTTACTAACTCTTCATTCATCAATCGAATTAAAAATGTTACAAGTGCAGCTTTTGGAGCTGTAGAAAAAAACGCAGTTACTATGGTAGGTGCACCTTGATAGACATCTGGAGCCCACATATGAAAAGGAGCAATAGCAAGCTTGAAACACAAACCAATAAGGATAAAAACTAACCCAAAAACTATTCCATAAGTTATCTGATGGCTTTGCAAGAATGAACCGAGCTCAGAGAAATTGACTTGTCCTGTATATCCATAAAGCAGCGACATTCCATATAGCATAATGCAGGAAGATAGTGCACTAAGTGTAAAATATTTCACTCCTGCTTCACATGAATAAGCTGAATCTTTATTAAAGCTCGCAAGAACATACAAAGATATACTCATCAACTCAAAAGCTAAATAAAAAGAAATCAGACTATTTGCTGAAACCAAAGTTATCATGCCAAATAGCGCAAAAAGAATCAGTATTGAAAATTCATATTTATAGTCATATTTTGATAAATTCAGCATCAAAAGTATTAAAATTCCTGTGCTGAGAATTAACCCTTGGGCTGACCTGATGTATAAATTGAGTTTTAACAACGAATTAAAGAGAAAAATTTCATTGTTTTCTGCCGAAATAATTAAAATAATCAAAGTTACCACTGTGCAGCCAAGTGCTAATAAGTTGATAGTTCGGCGGTTAAATATAATTCCAAGCAGTAGCAACACTAACGAGGAGATAATAGAGAACGTTTCCGGCAATATCTGTATATAATTCATAGCGCATTATATTTGACTAACAAATTTGCCATACATGGCTTCAAATAATTCAGTGCAAGGGTTGGGTAGAATCCAAGCAAAATAACAAACACTGCAAGCAGAATTAAGACAGAAAATTCTATGCTATCCAAGCGGTTATTTAATAATTTAGAATAGCTAACCCCCCATATTATTTGCTTACATAAATTCAGCATATAAACTGCGCTTAAAATAGTGCCAAGTGCGATAAATCCTGTAAAAAACCCTATGCTCTTAAACATTCCAACCATAGCCAAAAACTCACCTATGAATCCAGATGTTCCAGGTAGCCCTATTGAAGCCATTGAAAATAAAATGAACATAAAACCAAATTTTGGCATTGTGTTTACTATGCCAAAATATTTTGCAATCTCCAAAGTTCCAGTTCGAGTATATAGCATTCCAACACACAAAAATAAAGCAGCAGAAATAAGGCCATGACTAATCATTTGAAATATGCTACCCAGTACTCCTTCCTCACAAAATGAAAAGAGGCCAGCAGTAACGATCCCCATATGTGCTATTGAAGAATAAGCTATTAACTTCTTTATATCATCTTGAGCAAACGCAACTAGCGAAGCATATATCACCGCAATAATGCTCAGCACAACAACGAAATTTGAAAAATATAAACTTGCCTGAGGAAGCATTGGAATAGAAAACCTTAAAAATCCATATCCTCCCATTTTAATAAGCAAGCCAGCTAAAATCACAGATCCAGAAGTTGGTGATTGTACATGCGCATCAGGAAGCCAAGTGTGAAATGGAAACATCGGTACTTTTATTGCAAAAGAAATAAAAAATGCAATCCACAGCAATGACTGCACTTCAAGATCAAGGCTTGGCACTAATGTAGCTAATTTTTGTATATTAAACGTTCCAAAAATGTTATAGATGTAAACCAATCCAAGTAGAAATAATAATGAGCCAGTTAATGTATAAAGAAACAACTTAAACGTTGCATATACCCTGTGTTTTCCTCCCCAGATGCCAATAATAAAGAACATTGGTATTAAAACAGCTTCAAAAAACACATAAAAGCTTATAGCATTCAGTGAAACGAAAAAACCGACTACAAAACTCTCAAGCAGTAGAAACAATGCCATATAGGCTTTTAGGGTCGTATAACTCATTTTGCAGTTGTAGAGTATACAAATTACAAACAAGAAAGTTGTAAGCAGAAGGAAAAGCAACGATATACCATCTATCCCTATTCCAACATTTCTAATTGGGTAGCTGACAAACTGAAAGTCCGCATTGTTATAATCAAATTCTATACAAACTACAATGCTAAGCAAAAATGGAAGTACAGCAAAAAATAGAGCAAGGAATCTTAGGTGTATAGATTGATGATTAATCCTGATTAAGGATAAAATCAACGCTCCTATCAGTGGAAGCAAGAATATACTAAGTAACAACACCTTCTATTTAATTCCAATAATATATAAAGCACCGATTATTAGAGTAACAAACATAATAAATGCATAATCAAATATATAACCAGTTTGTAACTTTATAGAACTTTTTGAACATTCATTAACCAACCTTACAACACCATTTGGTCCAAATGAATCAATAGCCTTAACATCAAACTTCCATAGAAGCCTAGATATAAACCTTATCGGTGCAATTATAACAAACTCATACACCTCATCAAAGTACCATTTATTCTGCAAAAACTTAAGTAAAAATTTACTCTTAATTTGCCTAATTACTTGATATTGGTAAATTAGGTACGCAAGTGCTATTCCACTTAGGCTTGCTAAGGTTGGCAGTAGTTTTATAAAGAAATTATGAACTCCATGCTCATCAATCATCACTAAACTTGATTTCCAAAACGCATTACTAGTTATGTTCAAAATATTTGCTCCCCATATTCCAGAAAATACTGATCCAAAAGCGAGTATCAGTAATGGTATAAGCATAATCTTTGGTGCCTCATGTATATTAATTTTACTTTGTTTTTGGCTGTGGAACACAAGAAGCAATAACCTCCAAGAGTAAAACGCTGTGAAGAATGCAACAACTAAGCTTATTACAAAAGCAAAGCTATCCGTGCTATAAGCATGTTCAATTATCAAATCCTTTGAATAAAAACCTGCAAATGGGAATATCCCAGAAAGCGCAAGAGATCCAATCCACATGAGAGCGTAAGTGCAAGGGATTTTCTTCCAGCAATTTCCCATTTTCTGAATGTTTTGCTCATGATGCATTGCATGAATCACATTGCCAGCACCAAGAAATAGTAGAGCTTTAAAAAAAGCGTGTGTCATTAAATGAAAAATAGCAACATTGTAAGCAGAAAGCCCACATGCCATGAACATATAACCAAGTTGACTGCAGGTTGAATAAGCAATTATTTTCTTTATATCGTTCTGAGTAATTGCAACGGTGGCTGCAAAAAAAGCAGTGAGTGCTCCAACGATAACTATTAATTCTCGTGCCACATTTGATAACTCAAACAATGGAGAACACTTTGCTACTAAAAATATACCTGCTGTTACCATCGTTGCTGCGTGAATAAGTGCAGAAACAGGAGTTGGCCCTTCCATTGCATCTGGCAACCAAACATGTAAACCAAGCTGTGCAGATTTACCCATACAGCCAATAAAAAGTAATATGCATATTATATGAGTTACTTTGAATTCACAGCAGAATGCCCTAATGTTCTGCGTGCCAAGAAGATCAGTTGTGTCGAAAACTTCAGTAAAATTCAAAGAGTGAAATGTATAATAAATAAGAAAGATTCCAATCAATAGTGCAAAGTCTCCTACCCTATTCACAACAAATGCTTTAATTGCTGCATTATTTGCAGAATATTTTTGGAACCAAAATCCTATGAGTAAATAAGAACATAGGCCAACCCCTTCCCAGCCAAAAAAAAGCTGCACGAAATTATCGCTTACAACCAGCACAATCATGCAAAACGTAAATAGCGATAGGTAAGAAAAAAACCTCGACTTCCCCTTATCATGCTCCATATAACCGATAGAGTAGAGATGTACTACCAGTGAAACGGTGGTAATAACAATAAGCATTAAGGATGAGAGAGCATCCACACTAATTGCCCAATTTACTTTTAAGATGCTCAATGAAAACAAAGGAAATAAACTCAAGTGATAATTTTCAGAGAAGGTGAGAAAAACATACCAAGATAAAACTGCAGATATTCCAATCCCTGCCGTTGTAACTAACTGACTTTTTCTAAAAAGTGCTGCAAATAGCGAACCAAAAAGTGGCAAAAATACTATTAATTTCAGTATATACGTCATACTTTTATTCTTTCATTAAGTTCGCTTGTTCAACGTCTATATTGCCACGGCTTCTATAATATACAACCAATATTGCAAGCCCAACTCCTGACTCTGCTGCCGCAACAGTCAACACAAACATCACAAAAATTTGCCCAACTATATCATTCATAAAGGCAGAAAAAGCAACTAAGTTGATATTAATTGCCAGCAATAATATTTCTATTGATAACAATATATTGATTATGCTCTTACGGTTGATGAAAATACCGCACACTCCAATAGTGAACAAAAC
Source organism: Wolbachia endosymbiont (group A) of Epagoge grotiana (assembly GCF_947251775.1). Lineage (NCBI taxonomy): Bacteria > Pseudomonadati > Pseudomonadota > Alphaproteobacteria > Rickettsiales > Anaplasmataceae > Wolbachia > Wolbachia endosymbiont (group A) of Epagoge grotiana. The sequence goes on along the minus strand of NZ_OX366387.1, from coordinate 1,729,612 downwards.
AGCAGCAACTATCAGAAAATGATTTAATCCTATTTCCATTCTACTCCTTTTCCAAATTTAGCCTTAATCAATTTTACAGATGAAGATTGCGTCAATTGCTTTAACACATTCTGTTTTTTAACTCCTTTTTTCTTATCCTGCAAAGTAAGAGCAATTGCACCGACAATTGCAACAAGCAGCAAAATTCCAGAAAGATGAAAAGCATACATATAGTCAGTATATAGCAAATTACCAATAGCTTTCACGTTATTAGTATTATAGTTTATAACATTGCTTATATTCGGTGCTGAGCTGCGGATTACAAAGCTGATGATTAGAAAAAACACAACACATAATATAGCACCAAGAGTGAAATGCTTTGCAAAACCCTGGCGCAACCTTATGTAGTCAATATCGAGCATCATAACTACAAAGAGGAATAACACTGCAACTGCACCGATGTATACTATCAGTACCATCATAGCAATGAATTCAGCTCCAAGAAGAATGAAAAGCACTGCAGAGTTAACGAAGGTGAAAATTAAAAATAATACTGCATGCACAGGATTTCTTACGCTAATCACGCATACAGCAGATAAAATGCTTAGAATTGCAAAAAAATAAAAGAAAAAAGGCATTGATACTTTAACTGCAACAATAGTTACTAATTTAAAGTGACTATTGTTGTAAAGTCAATACTAAATGCCTACCTTATGGATGAACTTGCGATTGTGATTTTAAACACTCAGGAGTAAGGACATTCTTAATCACAGTACCTATGCTCATATGGCGATCCTTTTGCCTTTCTTCACTGACCTTTTCACAAGATTTTCCAATACCATAACCCACCAGTGCACCAACAACAGTGGCTGCAATAAATACTGCAACAGCAACAATAGCAGGAGCTAAAGTGGCAGCTCCTGCAAGGTATGCTATAGCTGCTCCAATAATTGCACCACCACTTAAAGCACAACAAGTTCTACAAGCGTTTGGATTGCTTTTAGGATTTGAAATCTCTTCTATTATTTTAAGTTTTTCTGCTACTAAATCACTACCTTGTTGTTTTTCTTCATCATTTAACTTACCAAATTTATATAAAATCTTTGAAGTGCATTCTAAGTATTGTCCAACAGATTGCACATGTTCTTTTAGTGCATCTATTGTTACTCCTTCATTAAAGTGTTCTCTCAAAGTATCATGATCAAGACGATCAAGTTCCCACATAAATGAAGTATGTATCTCATTGATTTGCTTAATAAATTCCTCAAAGGGCTCCTTTATTTGTTCAACATAATAACTTATTATGTCAGTCGTTTTTTTAACTGATTCAACATTATGGATTCTTAAATTTTCCACAGATGTTAAAGACGTAATAACTATCCGTTCTTCAAGTGAAAGTTTTCTTTGCTCATCAGAATTAGTAGGCATATTTTCTCCTATTTACTATACTTAACATACAATAATTTTAACTAATATTTTCACAATTGTCAAATTTAGGCGTCCATTTTTCTCAAAGTTCAAAGTACACAACAAAAACTTTACAGAGTGCAAGTAGTAAAATTCTCGACAACTTTAATTTATTAATGCATAATATATGTATATTAATAATCAGCGGTAGCTCAAAATGTACAACATATTTGGTTATTTCAAAAGCAACAATAGTTCTAATACCAATTCCCGCTACACAAGTAACGGATAGACAATAATAGAAAAAAAGCCATACTGAAGTAAGTAAAGTAGCGAGGTTTAAATGGCATTAAGATCAAAATTATTGGATGAAAAAGTGGTGGAATCAGCAAAAGAAATGCTGAAGAAAGTAAGAAATAACGCATATGTTGCAAAAAAACTAAATGCTGTAATTGCAGCAAAAAAGCACAGTATAACAGCCGTAGCAAAGATATGCTGCATTTCAAGAAAGGCACTTACTGCATGACCTAAAATTTGGCAGAGAAGAAAAATTATTTGCTCCGCCTCAACGCCGTAGAAAAACTATATTGAATCAAAGTCAACGTGAACAAGTTGAGGTGTGGATAGAGGAAAACCCCAATATTACTATAAAAGAAATGAAAATAAGAATTCAAGAAAAGTTTGGTTTGAATATCAGCAAATCTACAGTACACCGTAATATGCAAAGAATGAAATTCTCATATATCACACCAAGACCAGTGCATAACGGACAAGATAAAAGTAAACAAGAGGAATTTAAAAAAAAATCTTAATGAAACTATTGTCATGTATCCTGAAAAAGAGCTATTTTTCTTCGATGAATCGCGGTTTGGCACACATTCAAAGATTGGACACGGGTGGTTTAAAAAAGGCATTAGGACACAGGTTAAGGTAAAACTAGGTAGGCAAAATTTTTATCTCTATAGTGCAGTTAATCCCAGAAATGGAGAAAGTTCTAGCTCAAACGTCAATACTGATTGTATGAATATATTCCTTGAGCAGATGTCACAATATTTAGGAACAAGGGAGGCATTTCTTATCATGGATTGTGCTAGTTGGCATAAGTCAAAAAATTTAAAAGTACCTAAAAATATCGACATTATATACCTACCACCATACTCACCTGACCTCAATCCTGTTGAGAGGTTTTGGTTATATATAAAACAGAACATTTTGCGTAACAAAATCTACGACACAATTGCTTTGCTTGAGAGCGCTTTGTGCAAATTTATTACCTCTCTTTCTCACTCCACAATTAAAAAACTCTGCAATGCCGCTTATTTGATTCACTAGTAATGAGAATTGGTATAACGCACAAAGTAGCAGACTAGATGGAGAAAGTTATCAATACACCACAAGAGACTATATGACAATTTACTTTAATAACACACTAGCAAGTTTCAGTAGATCATTGAGAGAATTTAAAGAAAAAGCGTATGGATTTATGTATGATATCGGAACTTGGTTGAAAGAAACATATGAAAATCTCACTGAACGACCTGCAACGCATAATCGCTATACCCCAAAAGAAAAACCCCTTGTTGAAGTTGAAGAAATAGAAATGAAGGAACTAAACCGTACATATAAGCCATTCCAAACTCCACTTATCCACCCAACAAGCAGAAGTTCTGGTGCCAATACCTCAAATCAAGTTGTTGTTACTCGACATACACCTGAAACTACTAAAACAAAATAGATGTAAAACCTACGTTTAAATATGTAGTACTTGAGTGAAGCATTCTTTAACTGTTCTATTCAATAAAACCTTTACAATATTTCAATCATAGGTTTAACTTTACGAAGTTATAATCTATAGGGCTACGATGAACGATTATCTCTCACTGCTAAATCCAGAACAACAATCAGCTGTAACTAACATAGATGGACCGGTTTTAATATTGGCAGGAGCCGGAACCGGAAAAACAAGAACGATTACTTCAAGAATAGCACACATAATTAGAAATGGTCACGCTTATTCTGATGAAATATTAGCTGTTACATTCACAAATAAAGCAGCAAATGAGATGGTATCAAGGGTACTTGAGCTAACGGGCACAAACATACCATGGCTTGGCACTTTCCATGCAATTGCAGCAAAAATTTTGCGCCTGCACGCAGAAATTGTGGGCTTAAACCCCAATTTTACAATCATTGGTGTGGATGACCAATTACAGGTAATAAAAAATATTATCAATGAAATAAGCCCTGATTACCTATCAGAAAAATGTAAGACCATTATGAATATTATTCAGCAATGGAAAGAGAAGTGCTTATTGCCATCTGAAGTGGAAGATATTCAATCATTTAGGCCAGTGTACGTAACTGCACTCAAAGTCTATCACCAGTATCAGGAAAGGTTGAGATTCCTTAACTCTGTCGATTTTGGTGACTTATTGCTATATAACATACAACTCTTTAATCAAAAGACCGAAGTTCTGTCCTACTACCAAAACAAGTTTAAATATGTCATGGTAGATGAATATCAAGATACAAATGCGATACAATATCTTTGGCTAAAATACCTTGCAAAAGAGCACTCAAATATTTGCTGTGTAGGAGATGATGACCAGTCGATATATAGTTGGCGTGGTGCAGAAGTTGAAAATATTTTGAAGTTTTCTGATGATTTTAAAAATGCAAAAACCGTTAAACTAGAGTGTAACTACAGGTCAACATCCCACATACTTGCAACTGCGTCATATGTTATCAATCACAATAAGACTCGCTTAGAAAAAAAATTGTGGACAACAAACATTGAAGGGGAAAAGGTAAATCTAATAAAATTATGGGACGGAAAAGCTGAAGCAAGGTTCATAAGCGAACAGATATTAAAGCTCAATAAATACAGATTTAGTGACATTGCAGTGCTGGTAAGGGCCACTTTTCAAACTAGAGTTCTCGAAGAGTATTTTATAAAATATTCAATTCCCTACAAGATTATAAGTGGCGTAAAATTCTACGAACGTCAGGAAGTCAGGGATATAATTGCATATTTAAGACTCGTTACAAACAATAACGATGACTTAGCTTTCGAAAGGATCGTAAACCGGCCAAAAAGAAGCATAGGAGCTACAACTCTAAAGAAAATATACACGACTGCTCAGGATAACAAAATTTCTTTTTTTGAGGCAGCAAAAATATTAGTTAATAGTAATCAAGTAACCGAAAGAATTAAACTCTCACTAAATGATTTTTTAAATAAAATTAAAGCTTGGGAAGAAATAGTAAGCGTAAAACCACTGCATGAATTCGTTAAAATCGTAGCAAACCAATCAGGGTATATTGAAATGCTTGAAAATGAGGAGGTAACAGGCTTAGCACGAATAGAAAATGTCAAGGAGCTCATCTCATCTTTAAAAAATTTTGATAATGCCACAACTTTCTTGGAGCACATAAGTTTGGTGATGGAAGTGGATAATATGAATAACGATGACACCGTATATGTTATGACTCTTCATGCAGCCAAAGGACTTGAATTCCCGTGCGTGTTTCTACCTGGTTGGGAAGAGGGATTATTTCCTCATCAAAGATCTTTTGATGACAAAAGTGGTAAAGCTTTAGAAGAAGAAAGGAGACTCGCATATGTTGGCATAACCAGAGCCAAAGAAAGGTTAATCATTTCATGTGCAGATAGGAGGGAAATTAACAACCAGTGGCAACCGATGCGCACTTCTCGGTTCATTAAAGAATTGCCAAGAGAAAATGTTGAGGTAATTAAAAGCAACATTGCCTACTGTTGAAGCTATAATTGCAGATAAACATATCTTACAAATCTGAATTACTTTAACTATATGTTTCTCCTGGCAAAAATTCTGTAACCGTTCACACTTAATTCTTCAATCTCATACCAATTTCTATTACATAACAAACAAATAGACAATAGAAGTGAGAAGGTTATACTAAGGCAGTATAATGATGGAGTTTTGGAATGGCATTGGTATCAGGTTAGAATTTTAGCTTACATTGTGCCAATCTTTCTTCAATTGCTGCTCGCATAAATTCTGCCTGTCTTTTAGTTCTGCAGTGCACTATCGCATCATCCACATATCTTTCAAATGGTACTGTTGGGTGATTTTGTTTCATCCATATATCAAATGCATGGTGCATAAATATGTTTGAAATGATTGGGCTTATTGAACCTCCTTGCGGAACTCCTTTTTTCCCTAACTACCTTACTGCCATCTGCTTGCTGAATAGGGGATTTCATCCACCTTTCAACATACAGTATGACCCATTTGCAGTCTGTGTGCTTCTTGATAGCCTGCAGTGCTAAATTGTGGTCCAGATTGTCGAAAAATCCTGTAACATCAACAGCTTTCTTGGTAATCGTATCCTGTCTCCAATAAACAGCGGTTTTGCTATGTATCCTTGATCAGCAAAAAACTTACGTAAAGTTGGAGCCTTGTATTTAGCTTGAGTGAAAAGATTTAGAGCACCATCACGATCTTGAACACTTGCACTATGAACATCAGCCGCAATAATTAAGCCCACTGTATCTACAACAATATGACGTTTTCTACCCTTTATTTTTTTTTCAGCATCATATCCTCTGGATCCCCTTTTTGAGTGGTTTTTACTGATTGACTGTCAATTATTCCTACTGAAGGTGTTTCATTTTTACCAAACATTTTTCTTACCTCTTTTACTAGCATATTATGTATTTTTTCCAATTTGCCATTACTACGTCACCTGAGAAAATAGTCATACACCGTCTTCCATGGAGGAAAATCTTTCGGCAGCATTCTCCATTGACAACCACCTCTCATTATATACCTTATTGCATTAATAATTGTTCTGATATTGTGCTTTCTTGGCCTCCCTATCTTTCCTTGTGCAACATGTGGCTCCAAAATTTCCCATTCCTTATCACTTATATCACTTGGATACAATTTTCCCTCCTATTTTTTACTTACACTATCATATTTTTTTCCTCATTCCTTTTCAAGACATACTCTTAGACAACTGGACGTCAAGCCTATCCTAGTGCTGGATATCAAGCTCATACTCAGTATGTAAATCTTTGACTAAAGCTACAGCGCATTCTTTTTGAACAATTATACTGATTTTGATTTCAGATGTTGTGATAGCAAGTATTTCTATCTTTTTTTCGCTTAAAACCTTGAGTGTGCGGTGCATCACTTCAGTGTTAGACATAACACCAATACCAATTATTGAAATTTTAGCTACATTATCGTTTATAGCATAATTTTCATTCTTATTCAGTAACTTTTCCATTAAATCAATATCAAATTTGGAGATAACAAAACTTGACCCATGTATCATATCAATTTTAACGTTTGCTCCTGCTATATCTCTTAAAGTACGCAAGTTATTTGCAAGGTTAGTGAAAGTTACAAGAGCTTCATTAGTGCTATAAGTTATTCCAGTAATTAAGTATCTCTCTAGTACATCCCTTTTGTGTAGCACTGTGGTGCCTTCTACTTCCTTAAAAGTGGATAGCACTTGCACTTTAATGTTATGTTTCATTGCAAGTTGTACTGAACGATTATGCAGTATTTTAGCACCAGATGACGACATTTCCAACATTTCATCGTAAGAGATAAATTTGAGCTTGCGTGCCTTTGGAACAATTCTCGGGTCTGCTGTATATATTCCATCAATATCAGTAAAAATTTCGCAAATTCTAACACCAAAGGCTACCGCGAAGGCAACTGCTGATATATCAGAGCCTCCTCTTCCAAAAGTAGTGATTCTATCATCATTTATACCCTGAAAACCAGCAATGATCGCAGCAGTATAACCCTCAGCAAAAGATCTTTTCACACGGTCAATCTTTATTGTTTTTATTTTAGACTCAGAATAAAAATCATCAGTTACAATTGGTAACTGCCAGGCAAGCCACGATTTAGCATTAACTCCGATCGATTGGAGAGTGATAGCTAATAGACCGCAAGAGATTTGTTCTCCTGCTGAAAGCATAACGTCATACTCTGATAACTCTTGTCTGCAACTTAAATTTGAGATTTGCCTAGCCTGAAAAGCCATTTGGTCAGTAAATCCTGCAACAGCAGATACAACAACGATTACATTACAACCTTTCTCAATATCGTTTTTTATCAAATTTGCAACTCGGTTTAAATCAGTTAGCGAAGTCCCACCAAATTTTTTTATGATTATTTTGTCCATAGTTACAATATAACTCTCTTCTGAAGAAAAACATAGTTTTTGTAGAGATAGCAGCTTGCAAGCCATTCAGAAAAGGGAAGATAAAACTATAAAAAACCATAGGCGCCAGTTGGTTTTTAGCTAAAGTCAAGTGTCTGGAATTTTAGGCATAGAATCCCCCATATGAACAAGATTCAGAAAAAATGCAACGCACATTGGGCAGAGATTAAGTATGCGTGTGCACCCACATACACTGAAGAAGATACGCCACATTTTTAACTGAAATTTAAATGAAAAGTCTGCAGACGGAGACAAATTTTGAGCTCGAGAAACATCTCTAATTGTCATTATAATGAGGTTTCAAGTATGCGGAAGTAATTTTTTTAGCTAAAGTCAAAATTTTCTACCATGACATGAGCCCACCACTAAGCAGCAGGAGACCTTGCATGACCTCCAAAAAATGCTTTTACTCTTTCAAGATAAGTAGGTGGTTCTGCAGGGATTTCTATATTATACATTGAATAATACACTGCTTCCTTTATACTATCATCTGTAACTAATTCCCTTAATTTTTGCTTTATGGCACCTCTTTGAATACTTTTTCCATACTCTTCGTAAAATTTTATGTAAAGCTCTTTAAAGACAAATTCTCTTATTTCTATTATTGATTGGTTAATGTTGCTCTTCACCTCATCGCTTATATTATTTTTATCCGCATAATCTTCGGAGTAAAAATCTTCAAACTTGTCTACCAAAATTTTTAATTTTTTATAATTGCAATATTCTTTTAAAAATCTTTCAGTAAATTTAGGTGTTAATACGTTCACTGCTCCATTTATTTGAACCAAGAAATTATTTTTCGCTTCAAGACAACTAAGCGAATAAATAATACGATCGAACATTCCCAGAGTACATAAACCAAGTCCATCCTTTAAATTCATTAGTAATAGTGAATTCACATCTGATTTTTGATTCTTAGCAGCAGTTGAAACTAAGTTTGCAGCTTGTGTGAGAGTTAGTCCAGTTTTTGATTCTTGCCAAGCTGCTTCATTGGAACCATTAAAGTTAAGATAAAGTTTTAATTGCTCTTTTTGCTCAGTTGTAAGCTCATCTGAATTATTTATGTAGTCTTCAAACTCTTTATTGAGTACATTTGGTTGAGTTCCAAATTTCTGTTTTAGTTCTTCAGCGCAGTTTATGACACTTTCCTCAAAACTTCTAGTATGAACACTTTGACTACCAGTGCCCACATCACTTACATTAAACAAAAAGCTTAGCTGCTTTACATTCAAACCCAAAGGTGAAAAGAGTTTTACTGATGGATATTTTATTAACTCAAGAAGTGCTACTGGAATTAGCAGTGCATAATTTAACAATAATAAACCAAAATTAAATATAAGAAACCCACGTAGAGCTGATACCTTTGATGCAATATACAAAAATGGAAGCTGTAGGTAATATATCAAGTGTATACTGAAGAATAAGATTTTGTCCTTTAATTTTATTGTTGGATCTTTATAAACCTCAAACAACATGCTATTGCTATCAATATTGTTGTTTTTAAAGGAGGTATAGTTGTTTATGATCTTCTCTTGCAAGGGAAGAAGCATTTTATTCAGGCAAATAAACGCAGCAATAACAATAAAACCTGTAGCCAAAAATGCTAGTGCAGGGCTAGAAGTGCTTGTAGATAAATAGGCATAAAGACCATCAACAATTAAGTTTTTGTATAATCTTTCAAAGGGACGAACTAGAATCGGGTCAAGGATATAGTTAACAAGAAGATTTAAATAATACACGAGAAACAAAAGTGCAATCAAAAATGCAATAATACTACAAACAACCAAAAATGCTTTTAATCTCGGATTCATAACCCCCTCTTAATAATCTGTTAATATAATCTATTTTAGGAATAAATTGAAAAAAATGCAAGTTTTTATGTTAAAAGATCAATTGAAATTTCTGAGTTTAGGGTATATTGTTAATCTATTTAGATAAGAATTATTGTGTCAAATAAAATAGGTTTTTGGGCTATTTTTGCCTTAGTGATTAGCAGCCAAATTGGCTCTGGAATTTTTATGCTTCCAATTAGCCTTGCTCCATATGGCATGTATAGCCTTATAAGCTGGATAATATCAGGGCTTGGTGCTATATCTCTTGCTTTAGTTTTTGCCTCACTCTGCGCAAAATTTCCGGAAACGGGTGGCCCTCACGTCTATGTAAAGCATGCTTTTGGCCCTGCTGCAGCTTTTTTTGTTGGTTGGACGTATTGGGTGATCTCATGGGTTAGCACAACAGCTGTAATAGTTGTGGGTGTTGGTTATCTTACACCATTTTTCCATGAAGATATTCAAAACGTACATCTGTTTTTAGAGATGTTATTACTTACAATTATTACACTAATAAATTTTAGAGGAGTAGCTACTGCTGGACGTGTTGAGTTTTTATTGACGGTGATAAAAATTTCTGTATTGCTTGTAATACCTATAGCAGCATTGTTTTTTTTTGATAGAAATAACTTCATCATAAGTGAAGAAATATCAAATCTTACAACATCGCAGATTCTTGCCCGTTCTACACTTATTACTCTATGGGGTTTTATTGGAGTTGAATTGGCAACAGCACCTGCAGGGTCAGTTGATAATCCAGCTAGAACAATACCAAGAGCTGTGGTACTTGGAACAATCTCTGTTGCTGTTGTGTATTTTATCAACAATCTTGCAATTATGGGATTAATAAATGGCAATGATTTAGCAAGTTCAAGAGCACCATATGTTGACGCAATAAAAATTATGGCCTCTGGCAATTGGCACTTGATTATTTCTATAACTGCGTTCATTTTTTGTGTTGGTACTTTAAACGCTTGGGTACTAGCTAGTGGACAAGTGGCCCTTGGCCTTGCAAAAGATAAACTGATGCCACAGTTTTTTGCTCAAAGAAACAAGCACGGTTCTCCTTTCTGGGGCATAACAACTAGCTCAGTTGGAACTGCAACTTTACTAATCCTCACTTCAAGCAACAATTTTGCTAAGCAGATCACATCAATTATCGACTTTTCTGTAGTTTCATTTTTATTTGTTTACCTTGCATGCAGTCTTGCTTTTCTCAAAGTTATTGTGCAAGAAAAGAGTTGTTACAAATTTTTAATTGGCAGTATAGCAACAACCTTTTGCTGCTGGGTAATATTTGAAACTTCTGTGAATACCTTGCTGATCGCAAGCTTATTCACTGCAAGTGGCGTACCTCTTTATTTATTTTGGTATCGCAGAGTTTCTGTATAGCAAATGTTATGTATCTGTTCAGCAGAGTGGCAAAATAAGGTAGAGGAGAAAAGACAACTATAGGAAGAAATGGGTGTCATGCCAGTGCGTGACACTGGCATCCAGTTCTTTCGCGCAGTTCCATCAAAAACGTTGTAAAGGATTAATCGCTTTCGTGTTTACCAACTTAGTGCCCAATCTGGATCCCAGATACTGTCTCTGCTGTCAAACAAATTATCCAACAAAATTACAATTAAATGGTTGATTATTTTTAAGAATACCAAAAAAGACATGCATTAATTTTCGCATTAACGCAAGAACTATGACTTTTGGACATTTGCCTTTACTTGCTAGACGCTGACAAAACTTTTGAAAATGATTATTATGGTTTTTGACTACTATAGCTGGCATATAAAGAGCTTTTCGAATACGCTCAGATCCTATTTTGCATATGCAACTTCTCTTACTTACTGACGATCCCGATTGATAATGTCCTGGATTTAGACCAGCAAAAGCTGTAAATTGTTTAGCATTGTCAAAGTTATCAACTGATGGCATTTCTGCGACAACAGCAACAGCAGTAAGATATCCTATACCTTTTATAGTCTTAAGGTTTTCCACCATATTTTTTAGATGTGGATAGTTATTTATATGCTCATTAATTTCTTTTTCGAGAACAATAATTTGCTCCTCTATTGCCAAAATTACTTTAGATATAGCTTCTTTGCAACTGGAATGCATATTTTTGTTTTCCAAGCGATTTGTCTGTTGCACCTTATCATCTTTTAGCGATTGCATGCAACGGTAAAGCTCCCTCAAATGCCTCATTTCAGGTGCAATGGGCTTCCAAAGAGCAGGTTTGTTGGCGATACAAAATCTAGCTATCATAGCTGCATCTGATTTATCTGTCTTATTTCTGAGCAGCTCACTTTTGCCAAAAGCTTTCTGGGTTTACTATACTGACATTATGCCCTAAATCGTGCATAAAAGTAGCCAAATCTTCTCCATACCAACTAGTTGCTTCAAGACATAAATGAGTAAGATTTGCTCCATGGCCATTGCACCAAACTACAAGTTTTGCAAAACCATCTTGATTATTTTGAAAGACTTTGTGTCGTTTTTTACTGTCCACTAACAAACAAACATCAAATTTCTTTTTTGAAATATCCACACCCAAAATAGCATTTACTTGCATAAAATTGCCTCCAAGACTATAAATAAACTGAGAGTTTAGACTAACCTTGTAATACGGGATATAATTCCAAAAGATACTGTTCAGTCTTTAACTCTATGGGAGGGAAGCAAAATCTGGCTTAATGGCATTAGTGTCGCATCAGCTTCACCCTCTCTGTGAGGTATTTTAGCTCTAATGCCTCACATCATAAAGATACAAGTGTCACGCACTGGGATGACGAGAAAGGAGCACTGGAATTTTTGTTTCAATATTTGTACATGAGCCATGCATCTGAACAGATACAATGTTATAACTAGAGATAATTTTTAAATGATTGATATTTATGAACTACGACTTTTCTTGTTGTCCACTTGTTCAACATTACCCTTCTCAAGTTTACTATCTACTTCTTTTGTGTGTTCATCATCTATACTAGTTTCATCTTTTATCTTACTAGGGTAATCTTCCTGCGATTTTTTATATGCTTCCATGTTGTCATATATAGGGTTACTGATGATTTCTATTTTTTCAGGTGTGAAAATCCTTGCTAAAAATCTCCTTATTATTGGTATTGACCTTAAGAGATCTCTTAGCTTTGAAGATTCTTGTCTTTTGTTTAGAGACTGTTGGTCTATTTTAGAGGTTTTTACACCATACTTTTTATCATCAAAATTTATTGTAGGCTTTCTTTTATTCGAAAGAACACTTTGGGCCTTTGATCCATTGGTTCCTTCAGGCCCTTGAGGTGTAGACATTGCAGGTTTAACCTTAGTTTCATCGTATTCCTTACTCATCTTTCATTTCATTATGTAACATTACTAATATTGCATAATAATAGCTAAATTACAATTAATTGCAAGATAAAAATATTAAAACAATTGTAAATTTTGTCAGTAAAAATATAATAGAACTTTAAAATTAGAGGTTCATCTATATGAGATACAAAATTGCTGTTATTGGAGCAACCGGAAGAGTAGGGCGTGAGGTATTAAGCACGCTTGCTGAATTTCAAGATGAGGCGATAGATTGCGTTATTGCACTTGCATCGAAAAAATCAGAAGGGAAGAAGGTGAGCTTTGGTGACAAAGAGTTAACAGTTTTATGCCTTGAGGATTATGACTTCGTTGGAACTAATGTAGCCATTTTCTGTGCTGGATCTCATGTTTCTGAAGAGTATGTACCAATTGCAACACAGGCTGGATGCATCGTGATAGATAACAGTTCCCATTTTAGAATGAAAGAGGGTGTGCCACTCATTATTCCAGAGATTAATAAAGAAAAAATTATGGAATATAAAAACCACAACATAATATCCAATCCAAACTGTACTACAATACAGATGCTGCTAATACTACATCTATTACACCAAAAAGCAAAAATAAAGAGAATCGTTGCTTCAACTTATCAATCAACTTCTGGTGCAGGCAAAGCAGCAATGGATGAGCTCTATGACCAGACAAAAAAAATCTTTATGAACGAAGCTAAAAAACCCAAGATATTCTCTAAGCAAATAGCATTCAATTGCATTCCCCATGTAGGAGAATTCATGGAAAATGGCTCTACAGAAGAGGAATGGAAAATGCAAGAGGAGACAAAAAAAATTTTAGAGGAAGATATAAAAGTTACTGCAACTTGTGTAAGGGTACCCGTCTTTATCGGTCACGCTATGGCAGTAAATGTGGAATTTGATCAACATATCACTGAAGAACAAGCTCGTGAAGTGCTAAGTGAAGCCGAAGATAGTGGAGTTTTAGTGTACAACAGGCGTGAAGATAGTGAATACATAACTCAAATTGATGTTGTACAGGAGAATGCTGTATATGTATCGCGTATTAGAAGAGACAATACTGTTGAGCACGGATTAAATATGTGGATAGTGGCTGACAACCTGCGCAAAGGCGCAGCATTAAATATAGTGCAGATTCTTGAGATTTTGATAAGAGAGCATTTGTCAATCAAGTGCATATAGAGCGCACGTACGTTGTAATTCGAAGGAAATTGTATATCACATGGCAGCGCGTGACGCTGGAATGGCTTTGTTGCATCGCTACTTATGAAAGGCTAACTATAATTAGGATTATAAGCAACTTATTGAAAATCTTGTTTTTTTTGCAATCAATCTGATCAAATTTAAGAATAGTAACTTGTTATTTATATTAATAAATTTAATTCTATTGAAAATAGCTAAAGCATTGAAATTCTTGAATTTTAGCCGGATTAGTGAGTGGTAGTGAAATTTCTTTTACTCAAATTTAGGTATTCACTGACCGTTCTTGTTATAAATACCAGAATAATAAGCTACTGATATTCTCCACCTTTTTTATCTTTAATCCATCATAGCTAGCGATGCAACAAAGCCGGCTGGATTCCAGTGTCAAGCACTGGAATGACACCATTTGCTGTGCAGTTTACCTTCAAAAATGAATGTTCGTACAGCTATGGAATAAATCGCGGTATGACGGTTCGCAGCGGTATAGTAACTCGTCACCCCGCTACTTGTTAGCGGCTGAGATACCGCGGCGGTATGACGTAGAAGCTATACTTTTATACTCACCAACTCAGTATCCAATCTGGATCCAAGTAGTCAAGCTATTCGGATGACACCCTCATAAAGTGAAATGAGATCCCGCTAACACGTAGCGGGATGACGGGAAAAGAGGTACTGGGAGACATCCTTCCTGGTAGACCCAAATCACAATGTTCGCACAGTTGTGCGTCACGCGCTGCCGAACACTGTATGGTTATACAAGAAAAATTAAGGCTTAAAAGGAATTTTAAGTATCAGGACTCAAGGTTTTTATTCCTTCTTAATAAAACATAAAAAGCCCCTTTACCACCATGTTTTTTCGTAGCTTGTTGGTAGTATAGAACCATATGCTGGATTTTAGTGTCATTTAACCATTTATTTAAGTTACTCTTTATAGTGTCTGTTTTGTTTGTTGCACTGCCGTATCCCGTAATTACCAATAAACATCTATTTCCTGCTCGATAATTTTTGATAATAAAATCTATCAATTTACAGTAAGCATCCTCTATATTATAGCCATGCAAATCGAGCTTATCGCTTATAAAATATTTACCCCTATCAACTTTTGATTTTGTGTTTTGGTCAAGACAAAATGATGAGTTACTATTATTGGTATTAAGAAAATTCCCTTGTAAGTCGGAGGTACCTTTATCAACCATAGACTTTATATTTACTTTATGATCAACTTTCAAAGTAACTTTTCCACATTCTATTGGCTTAACATTTTTTTGCCAATCCAACTCATTGTCCGACATAAACGCATTAATCGAATTGTATAATTTTACAACAATATCCAAACATAGTAAAATGTTGCTTATTCTATAAAAACCCGATTTTCAATAATACGATGAAATCGTCAAAAACTAATGAGAATTTTTGGCTGTATGGAAAGCACACCTGCATGTCAGCACTGAAGAATAAAAATAGGCGGTGTATAGAACTGTTAGCAACAGAAAATTTCTATAGAGAGCACAAAAAAGAAATTAGGCAATGTGTAGACAGTAAGGGCATTAAAGTTCGATTAGTAGAAAGCAAAATACTTAATGACGTTTTACCCAAAGGTGCTAACCATCAGGGAATTGCTTTAAATGTTGCCCCTATTCTTTATAACTTAAGCATTGAAGAAATAGCTGAAAGCTCGAACGATAGCTCTACTATAGTCATTTTAGATCAAGTCACTGACACGCACAATATTGGGTCGATTTTAAGAACTTCAGCTTGTTTTAATGTCGACGCATTGGTTTTACCACATAACCATTCACCAAGTGAAAATGCATCTATTGCAAAAGCAGCAAGTGGAGCATTGGATATTGTCCCACTAATATACGTTACAAATATAGTAAAAACTATGCAGTATTTAAAAAAGGTCGGTTACTGGTGTTATGGGTTTGATTGCAATACTAAAGAAAATATAGATGAAATAAAGAGTTTTGAGAAAAAAAGAGTAATTATTTTTGGTTCCGAAGAGAAAGGAATGCGGAGGTTAGTTAAAGAAAACTGTGATTATCTTTTAAAAATACCAATGTCAAATGCAATTAACAGTTTAAATGTTTCAAATGCAGCAGCAATAGGCCTATATTCTATTTATATTAAAACAAATGCCAGCGCATAGCTGTTTATAATAAAAACACTTGATAAAAATATGGTTTTATATTATAATGTGTTAAGTAATGGATAAAAGGAGTTATATTATGTCTTACATGAGAAATGAACAGGATATTCGCTCTCAAGGCGCTTACTACAGTGCTGGGCTTAGAAGTTACCTAACTAAAGTATATAATTATATGGCTTTAGCTTTAGGCGTTACAGGGCTTGTCGCGTTCCTAACGGTGTTTTCAGGTCTTTTTCAGGTAATTCATTCTAATCCAGTCCTGTTGTATACAGTAATATTTTCTCCACTTGTACTAGTGTTTTTTGTATACCCTAAAATTCTACATCTTAGTGTTCAGTCTGCATTCACCATATTTTTTGCGTTTGCAGTATTAATTGGAATGTCTTCATCCTATATTTTCATAATTTATACTGCAGAAAGTATAGCAAGAGCATTTTTCATTACATCAATCATGTTCGGCTCTATCGCTTTGTATGGTAACATCACAAAAAGAGATCTAACAAGTATGGGCTCTTTTTTGAGAATGGGAGTCTGGGGATTAATTATAGCATCTGTAGTGAATTTGTTCCTTGGAAGTGGTCCACTCGATTTTGCAATATCATTCATATCGGTAATAGTGTTTACTTTAAAAACTGCATCTGACGCTCAGAGAATCAAGGATGTTTATTACAAGTATAATGATGGTTCAGAAGCTGCTACTACTAAGCTGGCAATACTTGGTGCAACTAGTCTTTACCTAGACTTTATCAATATATTTCTCAGTTTGCTCAGGTTACTTAATAACAGGGACTAAATGTTCTCCTTTTTAAGGAGAAATGATAAAAATTCTATAGTCTTCTTTTTAATATCTTTAGTTGTGTCGATGATATGTCTTACATATGCATCGGTGCCTCTATATAGCATTTTTTGTAAAGCTACTGGGTATGGTGGCACAATAAGAAAAGTAACTAACACAACAACAAATATAACTAACCAAAAGATCAGGGTCCATTTCAATGCTGATATAATGTCCGATCTACCTTGGGAATTTAAATCAGAAACTAACTATGTTGATGTAAACATAGGAGAACAAAGTTTAGCTTTTTATTACGCAAAAAATCTATCTGATCAGCCTTCATTTGGAATGGCGGTGTATAATGTTACGCCTTTCAAAGCAGGTAAGTATTTCAATAAAATTGCATGCTTTTGTTTTGAAGAGCAAATGTTGCTACCAAAACAAAAAGCAGCTATGCCCGTATCTTTCTATATAGATCCTGAGATAATGCTTGATAGTAATACAAAAGATTTAAGTGAAATAACGCTATCATACACGTTTTTTAAGCTTAAGTAACAGAATGTTTGCAAACCGTGTCATTTCAGTAATCAATAGGGTGTCATCCGAGTAGCTGACACTGGGATGACAAGAGGTAACGCAAGAAGTCTATTGATTGTGAAAACAATAACTTTGCAAAATATTAATTGTTAGATAACATAATCAAAGTTTTTGTCTTAATATTCATCATGGTTAGAGCTATACAAATTAAAAAAACTGGGGGACCAGAAGTATTAGAATTTGTAGATAAGAGCATAGGTGAGCCAAAAGGCGAGGAAGTCTTAGTGCGTCACACAACTATCGGCTTAAATCGTTATGATTTAGAGCACAGAAAAGGTACACGCAAAATTAAAAATTTACCATCAGTGCTTGGAGTGGAAGCAGTGGGAGTTATTGAAAAGCTTGGTAAAAAAATCAGTGATGGGTTGAAGGTCGGAGATAGAGTTGGATATTGCACAGCTCCTCCAGGGGCATATTGTGAAAAGCGCATTATACACCAGAAATATCTGATAAAAATTCCAGATGACATATCTGATGAAGTTGCTGCTGCAGTGCTGTTTAAAGGTATGACAGCTCACTATTTAGTTAATCAATCTTATAAAATCAGGCCTGGTGCTTTCGTGCTAGTTCATGGGGCTAATGGTGGCTTAGGACAAATAATATGCCAATGGGCAAAGGATAAAAAAGGTGTAGTGATAGGTTCTGTAAGCTCTGATGAAAAAATGAAGATAGCTTTACAAAGTGGCTGCACATACGCAATAAACTACAATGATAAAGACTTCGTTTCTAAAATTATGGAGATTACGCAAAACAGAGGAGTAGGTGCAGTATATGACCCCATAGGTTACGCTACAAGCAAGCTCTCTTTTGAATCTTTAGGCAGGTTCGGCATATACGTTTCCTATGGGCAGATATCAGGTAACGCTCCTATTAGTTTTTCTTTACTTAGTTCACGTTCGTTATTTGCAACTGGAACCTCAATATACCATTATAAGCATGATAGATTCACATTAGTGCTTACCACAATGGAAATCTTCGAGATGATAAGAAAAAAACTTTTAACTGTACGGATCAATAAAAAATATAAATTTGATGAAATAATTCAAGCACATCGTGATATGGAAAATAGAAAAGCGAGTGGGTTAAATATTATCAAAATCTCTTAAATAAATTAGTAATTTAAACTAACCATTCATTAAGTCATATCAACTAGAACTTCACATATTTAATTCTCCTTTTGGGGGAATTAAAAGCATATAGCTAAACTGACTTAGATTTACCGACAACCGTCATCCCGCTACGTGTTAGCGGAATCTATACCGCGAATAGACTTCTTGCATAACCCAAATTAAGTAGAAAAAGGTATCATCCGAGTAACTGACACTGGTTCCTTTATGACGGTAGTAGCCCTCCTTCTCCTGTCATTCCAGTGCTCTCTTCTTGTCATCCCAGTGCTTGACACTGGGATGGCTTTGTTGCATCACACTTTATGAGATGGTGATTTATGGTAAATTCATGTAACTATCTCAAATTTAGCCATACCAATATCAGTGAATTTATTAAGCAAATAGCATTTAGTTCTTTTTCTCGATTTATCTCAGATTTATTCCTAAAACTAAATCCGAATATTTGCTTTAATCTTGAGAAAAACCCTTCAATATAAGATCTTTTCCCATAATTTACTTCTTTTTTCCATTCTTTCATGCCATCTTCACCGTATAATTTTATTAACCTAATAGCAGCATTCCTGTTAGACATATAATCTATTTCTGGATGTTCTGCCGCATTGTTTATTGGTGGAATTTTTGTCTTTATATCATATTCGTTACACAACTTATAAAACTTGCGCCTATCACACGCTCTATCTGCATATAGTGCTTTTATAGCATGCTGAAAATCAACTTCTTTTAGCAAATCACAAGCTCCATAGTGATCAGAGTAGACACCGTTACTGTATTTTACAGCTATGGCTTTTTTGTTGTTTATATTCAACATTACGTGCAATTTTCTCGTTTGCTCATAGCCACGATATTTTCTGTCAGTGCTATTTTCCTTGCTGTGTGTTGTTGTATATACTAATTCCTGTACTGTCTATAGCAATTTCGATATCTTCCATATTATAGCTCTTTCCATAAAAGTCCGGATGTGATAGGATAAGGGTAGATGATGATAAGGAGGTTGAATGCCAGCAGCATATAGTTATGATTTAAGAAAAAAAGCAATGGAAGCGCTAGACGAAGGAGAAAGCAGAGAAACAGTGGCAGCAAGATTTAAGATTGGACGAACTACTTTATGGGAGTGGCAGCAAAGAAGAAAAGAAACAGGAGACTTTCAATCAAAAAAACTTGGAAATGGGGGTTACAATCACAAAATTACCGACTGGGATACCCTTGCCAAATTTGCCAGAGAACACGGAGGAAAGACTCTATCGGAAATGGCTAAACTTTGGAACAACGTTAGTATCCAAACGATCTATCGAGCCCTTAAAAAAATTGGATTTACGCGCAAAAAAAGACATATGGATACAAGGAAAGAAACGAAGAAAAACGTGCTGAATTTTTGAAAATTATAGCGACAAAAGAACCTAAAAACTTAGTGTATATAGATGAGTCTGGCATTGATAACACCGAAGACTACCCCTACGGATATTGCCAGAAAGGACAGCGGTTTTATGCCTTAAAATCTGGAAAGAAAACTCAACGAATCAGTATGGTTGCAGCCTTAAGTGGAAGAAAGATAGTTGTTCCGTTAACCTTTGAAGGCCACTGTAATATGGATGTTTTTAATGGATGGTTTGAGCAATTTTTGACACCGATCTTGGAACCTGGACAGACTGTCATTCTTGACAATGCTACTTTTCATAAGTCTGATAAGATTATCGAGCTTGCTAAAGGGGTTGGTGCAGAAATTTTGTATCTGCCGCCTTATTCTCCAGATTTCAACAAAATTGAGCATCATTGGTTTGCTATAAAAAACAGAGCCAGGAAAAACATTCCTCTATTCGAATCCTTTCGTCGTGCTGTTGATTCTGCCTTCCTATGACCTGTTCGGACTATTATGAGAAATGCTATACTACATAAGGCCTAATTTCCGGAAGATCAACTTTTTGGTGAACATAAGGTTTTTCGCATATTACAAGCTCTCCTCCGCATTCGCAAATATTAGGCAACTCTATTTTTACTACTTTATCCGCTTCCATTGTAGCATGAAAATTTCCTTTATGCCCAACCTGATCGCCAACATTCCTTTCGCTTTTTGGCTTGTCCTTTTTTGTTTTGTACAATTCTTTAGAGCTCGGTAGAGATGAATTTTTCGAGTTTAAACCAAGCCTTTCCTTTAATTCAGCGTTCTCTATCTTTAAAGCTTTATTTTCTGCTTTTAAGTTTTCTATCTCTGCTTTCAGTTTTTCTATTTTTTGCTGTAAATTTTTGCAAAGTTCTAAAAGGTTTACCACATTACCTCACTTTTGCTCTATGATTATCTTTTTAGATCACTTTGTCTACCTTATTCTACCACTCCGCTGAACGGATACCTTGGGTTAGCTATAGCTAACACCACAATTGTACTAACATTGTGATTTGAGAACAACCTTCACCAGAAAGGGTGTCATTCCAGTATTAAGCACTGGAATGACGAGAGGTAACGCAAGAAGTTTACTCTTAATAAAAACCTGATGATGAATCATTATTACCAAATTTCGGCCTATTTCTGTTGCTGAAACCAGAACGAGGACGAGGAGGCCTCTTATGGTGACTTCCTCCAGGTTTTCTACTAAATGAATTATTGTAATAATTATCCCTGTCATTTGGACCATCTTTCCTTTCCTCGTTGTAAAGCTCACCTTCAAAAAACTCTCCCGTCTCTTGGTCAACCCGACGTCTTGACAACTTTGGACACCCACCTTTTTCGAAGTCAATTACTAGTGCTTTGAAAGTATCATCTTGTTTAAGTACGCTCTCTATAGAATCTATATGTTCATTAGCTACTTCACTTATGTGCATTTTTCCTTTTCTGCCATTAAGAAATTCAAGCTCTACAATAGACTTCTCTATTCTTACAACCTTGACATCAACTATAGAACCTTGTTCTAGTTTTGTTATTGAATCAATCATCATACTCTTTGCAATTTCAGCTTCAGTGCCACTCGTAGCAAAAACAGAAACTTTACCATCATCTCCTATTTCAATTTTTGCATTACTTCTTTCACACACACTGCGTATATTTTTCCCCTTAGAACCTATAGCAGCAGAAATTTTGTCTTTATCTATGTAAAATGATAACATCCTTGGTGCATGGTCTTTGACATCATCACTGTGTTCTGAAATCACTGCATTCATTTTTTCTAAAATATGTAATCTTCCAGCTTTTGCCTGTTCTAAAGATTTTTCAACAATTTCAAAGCTTATACCAGAAATTTTCATGTCCATTTGTAGCGCCGTAACCCCTTCACTAGTTCCTGCTACTTTAAAGTCCATATCACCAAGATAATCTTCATCACCAAGTATATCGGAAAGTATTACATACTCGTCTTTATCTTTGATGAGACCCATAGCAATTCCAGCAACAGGGGCCTTTATTGGCACACCCGTATCCATTAAAGCAAGAGAAGTCCCACAAACTGTTGCCATAGAAGAAGAACCATCAGACTCCAAAATTTCGGACACTACTCTTATTGTATAAGGAAATTCAGACTTATCGGGTAAAACAGGATGAATTGCTTTCCAAGCAAGTTTGCCATGACCGATTTCTCTTCTTCCTGGTGCACGCGCAGCAGAAGTTTCTCCAACAGCAAATGAGGGAAAGTTATAATGCAACATGAAATGCTCACGTCTATCCCCTTCAATATCATCCACAATTTGCTCATCTTGAGTGGTGCCAAGAGCAGTAACAACCAGTGCCTGAGTATTGCCTCTTGTAAATAGTGCAGAACCGTGAGTTTTGGACAGAATATCAACTTCAACTTCTATCTGACGTATCTCATCATGCTTACGACCGTCTATCCTTACACTTTTCTTCCTAATTATTTCACGTACTAAAGATCTTTCAAAGTTTTTTACTGCATACATAATTAACTTTTCGTCTTTTCCAGTTTCTTTAAGAGTATTCAATATATTCTCTCTGATCGCTTCTAAAGCTTGAACTCGCTCTTGTTTTACTGTTTGCGAATATGCTTTTTCAAAATCTTTACCGTATTTTTCGAGCTCTTGTGTTATATCTGATGTATCAATAGGAGCAAAGCTCTTAGGTTTATTGCCAATTGTATCAGCAAACTCTTTTATGAGCTTAATGACAGGTTTAAGGTGTTCATGGCCAAATTTTATTGCATTAAAAACATTTTCTTCAGAGAGCTCTTTCACTTCTGATTCAACCATTAAAATTGAATTTTCATCACCGGACAAAAACAGATCCAAGCTGCTTGCTTTCATCTCTTGAACAGAAGGGTTGAGTATATAGTTATTATTTTCATCACAACCAACCATCACTCCAGCTATAGTAAAGTGAAAAGGAACACCAGAAATTGCAAGAGCTGCAACAGCACCA
Organism: Wolbachia endosymbiont (group A) of Epagoge grotiana; assembly: GCF_947251775.1. Classification (NCBI taxonomy): domain Bacteria; kingdom Pseudomonadati; phylum Pseudomonadota; class Alphaproteobacteria; order Rickettsiales; family Anaplasmataceae; genus Wolbachia; species Wolbachia endosymbiont (group A) of Epagoge grotiana. Next base: position 1,706,635 of record NZ_OX366387.1, on the reverse strand, counting down.
ATCAATGCTGGCACTTCAGGAGGATTGACTGTATCATAAGTTAATAGATTGCACACCACACTAACTTCATCATTAAATCCTTCTGGAAATAGTGGTCTTATACTTCTATCTATTACCCTTGAGATTAAAGTTTCTCTATCAGATGGCTTGCCTTCTCTTTTAAAAAAGCCGCCAGGGATCTTACCCATGGCATAGCTTTTTGCGATAAACTGTACATTTAAAGGAAGAAAATCAACATTTTCTTCCTTCTTTTTACTTACAACAGTTACTAAAACAGAAGTATCACCGTAATTTACAACTACTGAACCATGAGCTTGGCGTGCTATTTTTCCTGTTTCTAAAGATAAGGTACGACCACCCCACTCTATAGATTTTTTTATAATTTTAAACATACTAAATTCCTCGATTATTTTCTAATGCCTAACTTCTCTATTAATTCCTGATAGGCTTCATTACCAAATTTACGCTTTATATAATTTAAGTGCTTGCGTCTTCTACCTATCAATATAAGTAAACCACGCTTAGAGTGATGGTCATGCTTGTGCACTTTAAAGTGCTCAGTTAAATTACTGATCCTCTCGGTCAAAATTGCACATTGTACAAAAGATGAACCTGTATCATCTTCTTTAATTGCATATATATTTATCAAACTCTTTTTCTTTTCGGATGTTATCGACATCTAAACCTCATTTTAAATATTAAAAACACGAATAGGTTTCACACAACCATAAATAAAACTGCAGATTGCAATAGGTACACTACCCACCACCGTACAACAAATATCATGATTCTTTAAATTACGCAAGTTATTTAATACAACTTCCTGACCTTTTCTGATTTTCCCCGCATCTTCTAGGGAAATTTCAACTTTGAACATCGATTTTAAAGCCGATTCAATGGGGATGACGAAACTTTTTGTATTACTCCCTGTCACTCCATCATCTTCTGTCATCCCACCCCCCTCTGTCATCCAAGTAGCTGACACTGGGATGGCTTTGTTGCATCGCTCTTCGGATAGTAGGTAACGCACAATAAATTTATGAAGCTATCTCAAATTTAGCCATACCAATATCAGTGAACTTATTGAGCAAATAGCATTTAACAAGTAGTTCCTTCTCTCTATTTGTCTCAGATTTATTCCTAAAACTAAACCCGAATGTTTGTTTCAGTCGCGAGAAAAAACTTTCTATATAAGATCTTTTTCCGTAGTTTGTTTGCCTTTTCCACCTCTTCATTCCATCTTCGCTGCATGATTTTATTAGTCTAATTGCAGCATTTCTCTCAGCCATATAGTCTAACTTTGGATGCTCTGCTGCGTTGTTTTTCGGAGGAATTTTCGTTTTTATACCATATTGATTACACAGCTTATAGAGCTTTTCTCTGTCATATGCCCTATCTGCATATAGTACTTTTATGACATACTGAAAATCGACTTCTTTTAGCAAATCACAAGCTCCATAGTGATCAGCCGTTACTGTATTTTACAGCTATGGCTTTTTTGCTGTTTGTATTCAACATTACATGCAATTTTCTTGTCTGTTCATAGCTGCGATACTTTCTATCTTCGCTATTTTCTTTGCTATGACCAGGAGTGTTGTTGTATATACTAATTCCTGTACTGTCTATAGCAATTTCGATATCTTCCATATTATTTTCTGCAATCATTGATCTTAATATTGAGTTTCTTAAACCTTCTTGATGATTGTGAATAGCTGATAACTTGCAAATTTTTCCCAATTTGCTCAAGGTATCCTGCTATAAACCCAACTGTTTGCCTCAGGCCTATTCTAAATAAACAAGTTATTATGTGCACCAAAATTACAACTTTATCGCTATAAATATTGTTGCCAACTGGTATTTTTGGACCATTCTCGTACCACTTTTCTATGGCTTCGTTGATATAATGAAAAATATTTCCTCTTTTTTCTAGAAATTTGTTATATTCGCTATGGTTACTGACCCTCATTTTTTGTGGCATATTTTTTCTTTCAAGGTTAAATGGCTATTTTATAATGAATTTTGTCAGTAGCCACCAAATTTTTTCAGTTGCTATGCAACAAAGCCATCCCAGTGTCAAGCACTGGGATGACATCACTTTTGCTTCAATATTCGCACATTAGCGGAGGTAAGCCCATTGCGAAAATCAGTATGTTAAGGCATGATTTTTAATAACCTCAACATCGCTAAATTCAAAAGTTTGGTTGCCTATAATTTGAAATTTCTCATTTCCCTTTCCTGCAACTAGCAGAATCATACCCTCGTTATAGGCAATATCTACGCCTTTCTCTATAGCTTCTCTCCTACCTCCTATCTCCAGTGCATCAGGGCAATGTAGCAAAATATCGTGGCGAATTTTTGCCGGATCTTCATCACGCGAATTATCATCTGTAATTATTACTTTATCTGCATACATTTGTGCTATTTTGCCCATTTCTGAACGTTTCGTCTGATCGCGATTTCCACCGCATCCAAAAACTAGAATTATTTTTTTGTTGATATGCCATTTTAAAGACAATAGGGCTTGTTTAAGCGCACTTGGAGTATGAGCGTAATCCACGAATGCAAAAGGTTTCACTTTTTCCATTCTTCCTGGTGGAGAAACGAGTTTTTCTACGCATATTTCTCTGTAATTTAATCCAGATATACCAATTGCACATAGCAGATTATATGCTTGAAATTTTCCTAAAACTGGGAAAAATGTATTGTAAATTTGGTTATCAATTTTTACTGTAAGATGTTGACCATTAGGGGTTGATGTTTGCTCTAATAAAGTAATATCAGAGCCTTTTTTTCCATAAGTCACAACTTTATTACTGCGTTTTTCAGCTATTTTAAGCAATGCGCCGTATTCATCTATATCCGCATTTAAAATCGCTGTTTTTCCTTCTGGTAATACTTCGTAAAATAACCTTTTTTTAGTTTCTAAATATCCACCAAGACTTTTATGGTAATCTAAATGATCTTGCGAGAAATTAGTAAAAGCTGCAGCACTCAACTTTAATCCATGGATTCTATATTGATCAATCCCATGACTTGATGCTTCTAACACTAAGTGCTCTACGTTTTTATTATCTATATCACGTAATGCTGCGTAAAGGTCATCTGCACCTGGAGTGGTAAGACTGTTGCTATTACCTTTTCTACCATTATTGATGCATGTTCCAAGTGTTCCAATAGACGCAGCATTATAGCCAGCGTTTTGCCAGATCTGGCGGCAAAATTCTACTACTGAAGTCTTGCCATTTGTGCCTGTTACAGCAGCAACATATTTTGGCTGTTTGAATTGATAAAACCTGCTGACTATTTCGCTGTATATTTCTTGAGGGTTTGGGTGGAAGATACAGATTCCAGCATCACGCGTTGGAATGATACCAAGGCTTGAAGCTTCTGTTATGCAATCACTTGCAATTATCGCTTTAGCTCCACAAGATAATATCTGATCTATGTAAATCCTATCCCTTTCTGACACACAAACAAAAAGATAACCTTCCTTGATTTTCTTGGGATTACATGTGACGCCTTTGATTTCAATATCAAAGTTAACATCAATAATGTTATGCAGTAATTCTCTCAGTTTCATGTCCTACTTCATCGTTTTGAAAGTCTAAACATGGTAACCTTTTTAGTGCGTCATTAAGGTCAAAGATCAAATCTTCAGGATCTTCCAGTCCACAAAATATCCGTATAAAACTTCCACCATAATCTGAATTCATTACAGATCTTGACATAGATCTACGATCTATTGGTAATATCAAACTGTCGCACCCTCCCCAAGAAGCACCGATACCAAAAATTTTCATGTGATCAACCATGCAGCTTAGTTCTTCACATGAATATTCTCTACCCAATACTATACTGAATACGCCGCTTGCTCCTTTAAAGTAACTTTTCCATAATTCGTGTTGAGGATGGGAGGGAAGTGCTGGGTACAAAACTTTTTTGATTTTTAAATGTTTTTCTAGCCACTTTGCCACTTCCATTGCTGTATTTTGGTGCCTTTTTATACGTGTGTGCAGTGTTCTTAGTCCCCTATGTGCAAGGTAGCAGTCGTGCGATTGAATGGTTACCCCATAATTTTTATGGCTCTCATAAAGCAATTTAAAAGTTTCACCTTCAGCAACCATAGCTCCCATCACTAAATCTGAGTGACCGGCTAGATACTTTGTTACCGCATATAGTGCAACATCAATTCCATAATCAAGCGGCTTAAATAACAAAGGAGTGGCCCATGAATTGTCGCAAACGGTTACGATTCCACGTTCTTTAGCAACTTTTACTATATGCTCTATATTCGAAATCTCAAACGTTACAGAACCAGGAGTCTCGATCATTATCAATGAAGTATTACTCTGAATTAAATCAGTTATATCCTGTGTTGGATCATAAAAAGTTACTTCTATTCCCCTGTTTGGTAACTCATTTTCGGCAAATCTCTTGAGTCGGTAATAACTGTTATCCTGAATTAAAACATGAGAACCTGCTTTAGTGAAAGTCAAAATAGCAAAAGTAAGTGCAAATAGTCCGGAAGGAAAAATAAGCGCTTGTCCACTCCCTTCAATTTCAGCCAGTGCATTTGAAAAATAATGAACAGTGGGAGTACCAACATTACTATAGCTGTAATCTCTTGCAACATCATCGTTGATTACATCGTATATACTTTCTCCATTTGCTGCATTTAAGTAGTCCTTGTAAGTAGGGAATAATATGGTAGAAGAATGATAAACTGGCGGGTTCATAGAACCTTTATAGTCATTAAATTTTCTTCCTGCTTTAACTAATATAGACTCTTCCTTCACATTTTTATTATTTATTTTTTAAATTGTACTCATCTTGCGTATACAAGTGAAGAGAAATTGCATGTATTAGCTCTATCTCACCCTTCAATAACTCATAAATCAACTTGTGTCTTTTTAGAACGCTCATTCCAATAAAGCCGTCAGATATTAATATTAATTTAATGTGCGAAGGTAATGTTGAAGATGAAGCAAAATAATGATCAGCATGCTTTGCTGATTCATCGATAATGTTGATATCAATTACATCTATCGAATCGCGTATCTTTTCTTCTATTGTTTTAATAATATCCATAATGGTTTCTTTAAGCAACAATATGCTCCTCTTGTCATCCCAGTATCAGCTACTTGGATGACAATCGCAATTACTTATTCTCTTCTTTATTATCTATGTCTTGATAATCAGAATCTACTACTTTTTCCTCTTTATCATTTGGATTTCCTTCTGATGAAAAGCCATTTTCAGCACTATTTTGTTGAGATGCTTGATACATAGCTTCTCCAAGTTTCATAGATAATTGAGAAAGATTAGTGACTTTCTGCTGTATTGAATCAGCGTCATCAATGTTATCAGATTTACTAACTTCTTTTAATTCGTTAACTGCATTTTCAATAGCAGATCTATCTTCTGGTGAAACTTTATCACCATACTCTGTCAGAGACTTTTCTGTAGAATGGACTAAGCTATCCGCTTGATTCTTCACTTCAATAAACTTTTTGCGCTTTTCATCTTCTTGCGCTTTTTCTTCAGCTTCTTTTACCATGCGATTTATTTCATCATCAGATAAACCACCTGAAGATTGAATGCGTATTTTTTGCTCTTTTCCAGTAGCTTTATCTTTTGCAGAAACGTGTGCTATTCCATTTGCATCTATATCAAATGTCACTTCAATTTGTGGCCTTCCGCGCGGAGCAGGAGGTATCCCTTCCAAACTAAACTGACCGAGTAGCTTATTATCAACTGCCAGTTTTCTTTCACCCTGATGCACCTTAATTGTAACAGCTGTTTGGTTATCTTCTGCAGTTGAAAACACCTGAGATTTTTTAGTAGGAATTGTAGTATTACGCTCAATAAGTGGAGTGAATACTCCTCCTAGAGTTTCAATACCAAGAGAAAGTGGGGTCACATCAAGTAGTAACACATCTCTTACATCACCTTGAATGATCCCCGCCTGTATTGCAGCTCCAATTGCTACAACTTCATCAGGGTTAACTCCTCTATGTGGATCTTTGCCAAAGAATTCTTTAACTTTCTCTATGACTTTTGGCATACGAGTCATGCCACCAACAAGAACCACTTCGCCAATTTGACTAGCAGATAAACCAGCATCCTCAAGAGCTTTTTTACAAGGAGCCATAGTTCTTTCGATTAAATCATTCACTAAGCTTTCAAGTTTTGCTCTCGTTAATTTCATATTTAAGTGTTTTGGACCACTTGCATCAGCTGTAATAAACGGTAGATTTATTTCCGTTTCCATTGCACTTGATAATTCAATTTTCGCTTTTTCAGCAGCTTCTTTGATTCTTTGCATAGCCATTGGATCATTTTTCAAATCAATGCCATTACTTTTCTTGAATTCATCTAGTAAATAACTCACTACTCGATTATCAAAGTCTTCACCTCCAAGATAGGTATCACCGTTTGTTGCTTTCACTTCGAAAACTCCATCACCTATTTCAAGTATTGAAACGTCAAATGTACCACCACCAAGGTCATATACTACTATTGTGTGCCCATGTTTCTTATCAAGACCATAAGTAAGTGCTGCAGCAGTCGGTTCATTTACTATTCTGAGTACATTTAATCCGGCAATTTTTCCTGCATCTTTTGTTGCTTGACGTTGAGAGTCGTTGAAGTATGCTGGCACTGTTATCACAGCATCTTTTACTTCCTCTCCAAGATAAGCTTCTGCTGCCTCTTTCATGTTTTGTAGTATAAATGCACCAATTTGACTAGGAGAATATTCTTTATTATCAGTTGTTTTAACCCATGCATCACCACTTTTTGCTGCAAATACTTTGTATGGTACACTTAGATTTTTCATCTCAGGATCACTATATTGACGGCCTATTAATCTCTTAGTAGCAAAAAAGGTATTACTTGCATTGGTGGTTGCTTGCCTTTTTGCTGGAGCACCAATCAACCTTTCTCCTGAAGAAGTCAATGCAACTATAGATGGAGTAGTTCTTGCCCCTTCTTTATTTTCTATTACCTTTGTATCCTTGCCCTGCATTATTGCAACACAAGAATTTGTTGTTCCGAGATCTATGCCTATTGCTCTTCCCATAATGAGTACCCCATTGTAAATATTATCTGATATAAGAATATATAAGTATAGGGCTCATTAATTACAAGCCCAATTTAGGTTTCTAATTAGTTATTAGAACTTAAAAGGCGCGAAAGCCACTTAGTCAGCCAAAAATTGCCTCGTAGTTTATTTGAATTATCAGCTTCTTCATTGCTGCTATCCCCAATTTGGTATCCAGAGTTCTGTAATGGCTTATAACCGTTTAAATTAACATCATCTCCTTGTTTTAAAACAAATGTATTTACATCTAAACTGTTATCAATACTAACGTTCAATGTAATATTAAACTCTTTTTCGATTGTAGAAACTGTATTGCGTTTGTTATTAAAAATGTGCGCTATAACTGCACTGTGTGCTACTAAATCAAAAGACTTATTTCGATTCTTGTTAGCAATATGTTGTAAATCCCTTAGTATTGATGAAACAATTACTTCGTTTGATTTTACTCTTCCAGTACCTTTGCAGTGTAAACACTCTGTAGTATTAATTTCTTGTATGTTTGGTTTAATTCTTTGTCTTGAAAATACCATTAAACCAAAGTCATTTATGTAGCTAAATTGAACTTTAGCTTTATCATCTTTAAACGCTTGCTTTATAGCAGACTCAACAGCTCTGCAATACTGATATTTCAACATATCAATAAAATCGACTACTATTAATCCTGATAGGCCCCTAAGATTCACCTGTCTTGATATTTCAGGTACTGCTTCCATGTTGGTTCTATAAGCTGTTTCTTCTACGCTATCTTCTCCTGTCATCTTTCCTGAATTTACGTCTATTGAAACAAACGCCTCAGTTAAAGTTATTATCAAAGACCCACCAGATGGCAATTCTACTCTATTGCTATATAACTCAGAAATTTGATCTTCGATTCCGTAGTAAGTAAAGATCGGAGCATAACCTCTATACAATCTATAGCGCAACTTACTACCTTTTAGTGCATTGTTAGCATATTGCCTAACTGCCTCAAAAGCTTCCTTTCCAGACACTATAACTTCTATACCATCGCTACAAAAATCACGAACAGATCTCATAATTACATCTGCTTCATTGTAAATTAATGATGGAACGTTTACAGAGAAGGCATTTTTTTGAATGCTCTGCCATAATGAGGATAAGTAATTGTAATCCTGCTCAATTTCTTTCTTATTTTTTCCTGAACCAACAGTTCTTACTATTAAACCTGATCTTTTTGGCAAGTTTATTGAACTCAGTATCTCCTTTAACTGCTTTCTGACATTAGCATCTTCAATTCTGCGAGACACTCCACCTTTACTCATGGAATTTGGCATGAAAACACAGTATCTACCCACTAAAGTTATGTATGTTGTAAATGAAGCTCCTTTATTGCCTCGTTCCTCTTTAGTTAGCTGGACCAATACTTTTTGATTTACTGAAATAACATCTTGTAATTTGTATTTTTTATATAAAGGTACCTCTCTTACAAAACCACTACCTGATCCGTTGACATTCTTACTAGCTGCAGAATCTGAAGAAACATTTGCTGAGGCTTCTTCTATACAATCGTCATTTGAGTAGCCCTCAAAGATAGTTTCCTTTTCTTTTTCTGGAATGTTGAAGTAATCTAGAGATATCTCGGAAAAAGACAAAAAACCTTGCTTATTTTTCCCATATTCAATAAATACGGCTTGCAAAGAAGGCTCTATACGCTTTATATAAGCAACGTATATATTACCTCTTAATTGTTTTTTTTCCTTGAATTCTTGTTCAAATTCTACAACCTTGTTATTAATTGACAAGGCAACTCTTACCTCATTAGAACAGATAGAATTTTCTATCAACAATACCCTTTTACCACTATTTGTCACTTATTTACCGTTTGCTTTTTATTCTGAAGTTAACTTTATGCTACTTAATGCACTGTTGATTGTCAAGGATTTTGCAATCTGCATTATTCGATTGACTTTTAGTATTTTGCGTAATAAACTCGCATAGAATTTATTATATCATTATAAGTATGGCGAAAAAAAATGCTTCTTTGCTCGTTAAGTTAGTCAGCACTGCAATCAAGATAACAAAAACTGGTGAAGAAAAATCAACTGGCTATTTTTATGTAAAAAAGCGTAATCCAAAAAAGCTCACCAAAAAACTGGAGTTTAGGAAGTATGACCCAGTAGTCAGAAGGCATGTGTTATTTAAAGAAGAAAAACTAAAGTAATTTTTTTATAAGGAATTTTATTATTATGCAAAATTTACAATTAAGTTATCCTATAATAGTAGAGTTGGGGGATGTGAAAGATACAAAACTGAAATTAATAAAGGTCATTGCACAATTAATAAGTAAGAAGTACACAACACAGAAAAAAGCAGCAAACGCTCTAAAGATTGATCAACCTAAAGTATCTCAAATCAATAGGTCAAAAATCGAAGGGTTCTCCTTAGAATACTTGCTTAACTTATTGATTGTATTGGGCCAAGACATAAACGTAAGAATAAAGCATAATTCTAAACCTGCATAATATGGTATCCGTTCAGCGGAGTGGCAAAATAAGGTAGACAAGATAAATCAACCCCGGTGTCAAGCACTGGGATGACAAGGTATAAACCTTATCGTCATGCCGCCGCGAACCGTCATACCGCGATTCATTCGCGGTATCTCTAGATCCCGCTAACAAGTAGCGGGATGACGGTTATCAGGCCAGCACCCCTACGATGTCATCCCAGTCTGGGATCCAGGAATTTTATTAAGTTAGTAAGCATAAAAGTAGCCGTTTTATGTTAAAATACAACGTTTTGATGATTATGAAAAAGCTGGATTCCAGACTGGAATGACACCATTTGTTGTAAACTCACTTCTTCTTGATTTGTAGAACAATAAAACAGTAAGCTAAAAGGGAACTTATTACTCAACAAAACAAGACTTAAAATTTTGTGCAATGCTATTGATTATAGCTAGATATGCATCTTTTCCAGGCTCTATGTCTGATCCAATAGGATCAAGAACTACCATTTTTGCGTCATTAGAAAGGGCGTTAGGCTTTATGCTATCTTCCTGTGAATGAGCAAATATACATTTAACGTTTTCTTCCTTCATTATCTTTTTTAGCTTCATTAAACTCTTCATACCTATGTAAGAATCCTCTTCTATGGAAAGAATAGCGCTTGGATGATTTAGACCGAAATATTTTTCAAAATATTGATAAGCATCATGAGTAACGATGTATTTTTGATTTTTAAAATCATTCAGTTCTTTCATGATTTCTTTTACTTCTTGGTCTATTTTTTTTATAGCTTTTGTTGCATTAGAACTGTATCGATGGGAATTTCCTTTATCTATGTCAGACAATGTTGCACTTATAGAAAGTATCATGCTCTTTGCATTTTCGGGACTCAGCCACATGTGTAAATCTTTTTCATCTTGAATGTGAGTGATTTTTCTAGAAAATGAATGTGGCCGAGTAGGAAGTAGGTTGATTGCCTTTGACAATTGCACTAGTTCTTTATTATTTTTGGCGAAAGTTTGAACAAACGTCTCTAAGTTATCGTCAACATAAAATATAACGTCACTTGATTCTAAATTACTCGCATCAGATGGCTTTAATATATAATTATGTGCAGATGTTGCATAGCCAAGCAATTCCGGTTCTAAAATCCCTTCTGTAACAGAAGCTACAAGTGAGTGGATAGGTTTGATTGTAGCTACAACTTTTAAATTGGATGAAAAGGCAATATTATAGTATAGTGTAAGTGAAAGTAATAGAAAAAAAGCCAGTAAATGTCTCATATAAACGTTGAGAAGAAGTTAAATTTTGTCAATAAATTGAATAATGTCAATAATCGTGTTCTAAAAATAGAAAATCTTGCTCTCGCATATGATGGTAAAAGAATCCTTGACAATATCAATATGTTCATGGAAAGAGGAGACATAATTACAATACTTGGTCCAAATGGTGGAGGTAAAACCTCTTTAGTGAAAGCAATTGCTGGTATAAATAAAAATTATACTGGAAATATTGTGTTAGCTGAGAACACAAAAATTAGCTACATGCCGCAAAATTTTAGTATTAGTAATTTGATGCCAATAACAGTTGAATATTTTCTTTTAAATAGCTCCTTGAAAAGACTAAAGAAAAATCAATCCATTATTACAGAAACGATAGAGTTGGCTGGTATCGGTAACATTTTGAAAAATCAAGTATTAGAAATTTCTGCAGGGCAAACACAATTATTACTGCTTGCACGTTGTTTAATTGCAGAGCCTGACTTGATCATTCTAGATGAGCCAGTTAGTGCAATGGATATTAACGCACGGGCTAAATTTTATGATATTATAAATAAAATAGCAAAAAAACGATTGGTATCGATTCTTATGACTTCTCATGATCTTAACTCTGCTCTACCATCCTCAGATTACATAATTTGTATAAATAATACTATCTATTGCCAAGGCAAGCCTGATGAGATTATGAAAAATAGAACCCTAAATGAAATATTTAGCAGTTACGCAGCGAAATGATTCAAAATATTTTGCGTCTTCTGCACATAACTACGGTGCTGACGCGTTACAATATATTACCTTATTTACTTCCACCATCAAAAAAATCAATAAATAAAATACAAGGCCACAAGCTAAAGTGTGCTCTTGAAAAATTAGGTCCGGTGTTCATTAAGTTTGGGCAGTCTATCTCATCACGTACTGATGTTTTAAATGAAGATATAACAAATAACTTGTTATTGATATGTGATAGATTGCCATCGTTTTCACATAAAATAGCAGTTAAAACTATAGAAAGTGAGTTTAATTGTAAATTGAGCGACATTTTTTCAAGCTTTTCTGAAAAGCCAATTGCAGCAGCATCGATTTCTCAGGTGCATAGAGCGGTTACAACTGAGGGTAAGGAAGTTGCTGTGAAGGTTTTAAGGCCAAATATTGAGAAAACATTCTCAAGGGATATAAAAATGCTTTCTTGGCTCGCAGAAATTGCAGAAAAATTTAGCGAACAATCAAAAAGGCTGAGGCCAATTGAATTAGTTAAAACTTTTGCTGAAATTTGCCGATTAGAGTTAGATCTACGTTTTGAAGCTGCTCACTCTTCGGAACTAAAGGAAAACACAAAAAATGACAGAGGTTTTTACGTACCTGAAGTAGATTGGAATAGAACTTCGAAAAAGGTTTTAACATTAGAATGGATAGAAGCAACGCCAATATACGAAGTTGAAAAACTGAATAATCATAAGCAAATAGCTATCAATCTTATAGAATCGTTTTGTAATCAGGTATACAGGGATTGTTTTTTTCATGCTGATATGCATCCTGGAAATCTAATGGTTGATAGTAATAACAATATTATTGCTCTGGATTGTGGAATCATGGGTAGAATAGATCGTGAGACATGCTATTACGTTATAGAGATACTCAAAGGCTTTTTAAATCGGGATTATGATCACGTTGCAAAAATGCACTTTAAAGCTGGTTACGTTTCATCACAGCATAGAAATTTTGTCACAGCTTGCAGGGCAATAGGTGAACCCATTATTGGGCAGCCTATACAGAAGATTTCATTTGCTAGTTTACTTGCTCAGCTATTAAAAATAACTGGTGATTTTGATATGAAAGTTCAAACACAATTGTTATTGCTGCAGAAAACTATGATTTTACTGGAAGGGACATGTAGAAAGATCTACCCAGAAATCAATATGTGGAAAGTAGTTGAAGCGTGGATAAGCAGTCAACATGAAAATAAAATAGGGTATAGGGAAAAAATTAGAAGTTCTTATCCCATAAAAACAATCCAAGGAATATTTAGCCTTATAGAAAAATTGAACCTAATAGCTGATAAAAAATTAGAAAACATCCAAATTAAAAATAAATCAAATGGAAAAGTCTATTTTTTGCTGTGGTTTGTAATTATAATTCTAATCGTTAAACTTTTAATTTCTTAAACTATGGGAAAAAACTGCGTCAAATCCAATTTTTATTCAACTTAATTTTTAATCTGCAGGAGCCGAGTTGAGAATGTCCAATTTTCCACTTTCTTTATGTATCTGTTCAGCAGAGTGGCAAAATAAGGTAGACGAGAAAAGACAACTATAGGAACAAATGGGTGTCATGCCAGTGCGTGACACCATACGCGTCAAGTTAAGAGATTGTGAGCAAATTTAGAGAGGTTAAAGTGGATACTCTAGCCCTTCTACGTTTGTCTTTTAATGAAAATCGCGACCAAGTTATAGTGAGTTTTTTAAGAAATGCTTTTAAACTATTAATTTTGGTTAATACTAAAAATAACTCTCTAACCCGCCTTTTTAGCTCAATAAATGCCTTTGTTAAGCTAAGTTCTGTATTCTTTTTCACTTCTGTGCAACCAACTATGCCGTGAAATATAAGAATTGCGCACAATTTAGCATATAGTTCACATAATACTCTGCATGGCTTTCCTTTTAGCTTATCAAGCCTGATATGGCTTTTATACAATTTAAATAATAACTCAATTTGCCACCTTACTCTGTAAATCGTTAATACTTGCTCAGCACTAATTTTATTTTCTGGAACATTAGTTATAAATATTGACCAGTTCAACAATTTTTGATTTCTTTTAGAGGATGTATATCCCTGCGATCTTGCTAATCTATTAGCTTTCCTTCTTCTGGCCATAGACTGTTCTTCAGTTAGTTTCTGACATATAATTCTTACTCTAATTTTTGCTTCTTTTCCTAACAATACCTCGTTTTCTAAAAATAACTTATCCTCTAAACATTCTAATAACTCCATTTTTTGATTTGTTTCTACATCATATATGTTGGTATCGGATTTATAACGACTTATGAAATAAGCTCCTATTTCATTGATTTGTTTAAAAGAACTTGGCACAAAATAACCGAGATCAGATATTAGCAAATCATTGCTTAATATATTACTTAAATGTTTCCTATATCCCTGGTCTGATCTTACCCCCTCCGTTAAATTAAGTTGGTCTATTATCTGATTCATGTAGTCGAAAACTAATTGTAACTTTATTCCAGACTTAGTATTGCTTTCATAGCCACTGTAGCTAGTACCATAACCTTTATACATCTCTTCCATACTGTTAGGTAGAGTAATATAGCTACTGTCCAATAATTTAACACTATTAAATTGCTGTAAGATTTTGCAATCAACTTGCAAGATATTTTTAAAGAGAATCACAGATTCATTATACATCCTTTTCATAAATTCCACTGCTTCTTCAGTAAATCTAAAATCCAAACCTTGTTTTGTTATATCTATCGAGTCCTCGTTTAGTAATTGACACATTGTTTCTACGCTACAATTATCAACTCCTATATTACCCAAGACCATGGCTTTTACGAATGATGAACCTTTTAGCTTTCTCTTTCTTTTTATAAACCTTGTTGTAATTGAGATTTTCTCTGCTTTTTCATTAAAAATTTCTTTGAGCTTTTTTGATAAGCAAGTTATTTTATTCATTGGTTCTCTCACTAAAAGTATATCTGGGAGAACTTATACCTTATTATTCTATCTCTTTCATACCTTTATTTCCTTAACTTGACGCGTATGGTGCGTGACACTGGCCTCTTGTTTCAATGTTAAACAAAATACCATAGAATTCAAAAAGACAATTCCTAGAAAATTTCTACATCCAAAAAAGGCATAAGTTATGTTAATGCTGTTTGAATGAGATGATATAAAGATAAGCCAAATTTTTACAAAGAAAACATTTCAAGCAGCAAGACACCTTTGATTGAAAGAGAGCACCAAATTTATGGGGTGAGTAACTGCGCTATTTCAACTATAGTATTTTCTAAAACGAATGATAAACGTCTAAAATGGTATTACCAACTAAAAGGTGTAAGTCTGTACATTGATGCATTAGAGGTCTGAGGCAACTTTTGATGGTGTGCCAACAATGCTCTATCGGATTTAGATCAGGTGAATATGTTGGAAGATAAAGCAAATGACAGCCAAAAGACTCTATTAATGACTTTGTTTTGGGAGTTTTATGGAATGTAGCATTATCCATAACTATGGTTGTATCACGCTGTAATTGTGGAAGTAATCTTCGCTCTAACCATACATTAAATATATCTTTATTACACCCTCCTGTGAAGGTCATTGGTGCAATAAACTTCTCATCCACCTATTATACTCACTCTTTCCCGCTTTTTTCCTGGAACATCAGCATATATTTTTTCTCCTCTTGGAGCTCGTGCATATTCTCGGTATAGTCACTCCTGCTTCATCTATATATAAAATGCTACAGTGGTCTATTTTTGAGACTTTATCGATAAATTGCTGCCTATCTTCTTGATTGCGCTCTTGATAGAATGTGACTTTTTTTAAAGGTTATTTTTAGCTGTCTTAATCTATACCAAATTGCACTTATCCCAAAGCCAAGGTTTTGTTTCATTTCTGCTAGTGTGTGATCTGGGTGTTTTTTGACATATTCTTTGAGTATTTCTGGATCTATTTTTCGAATAAAACCAGTACTTTTTACCGCTTTGAGACCTTGGCCAGTAGCTTTCTTTTTTAGCCATCTATATAGTGTCTATCTCAAAAACCTCTGCAACTTCAACCTTTGACTTTCCTTTTTCTACCAAAGACACTGCTTTTTCCCTTAAATCTACACTATATACCATCGCTTTCCCTACTTTAAAAAAACATATTATACCTTTATCATTCGCTTTTGAAAATACTATAGTTAGCGGAATGACGGTTTTTCAAATTGTCGGTAAATCTAAGTCAGTTTAGCTATAATTTCCTAAATTTGCTCACAATCTCTTGACTTGACACATATGTTTTTTTCCCAAATGTTACTATCTTCCTCCTTTTCCTTTCTCAATTTGTGCAACCATTTCCTTTACATTTGCATGCGTGAGAAGGGAATTTTTGCTGATATGAGATTTTGGATCAGATTTTGCTGTTACGTGTTTCGTTGCAGATCTTTTATTCTCTGTTAGAAATGAATGAGATTGTTTTTTCTTCACACCGATATCCGCTTGTGCTGCTGGAGTGGTTTTGCTTTCAGCAAGCTGTACATTAGCATTTCCTTTTGCTTGATTTTGCTCAAATTTTTCTTTTAATGCCTTTACTTTACTGCCCATCTCGCGATTAGCTCCTCCTTTCATAGTAGCTGCTGCTACTTTTGGTATCGCCTTACCAGCAGCTTTTTGTGCTGATTTCCTATTGTCTTGATTTTCAGATTTTAGTGGTACTCTTTCAGCTGATTTTTTAAGAATTACTCCTACTACTTTTGGCTCTGTGCTTACTTTTTGATTAGCACGGCTTAGATTTTTAGGCTTTGGCGGTACTGCAGGTTTATCTTTGATTACCACTTTCGATTCTTGTCTAACTTCTTGACCAGTAGTAAACATTTTTTTTGGCACTTGCGGTGGTTTTGGTGGTACGAGGGATTGAGGTTGTTGTTTCTGCTTACGTTCTCTTTTTGCTTCTATATGTTCTTTAGGAACTGTTGCATAAATTGGCTCTTCTTTGGGCGATTTTGAACTCTGCGAATTTTCTATTAAAATTTTACTCTTCTTCTCTTGATAATTTGATATCTCTTTGTATACAGACTCTTCATTTAATGAACTTCCATAGCCTGAATCTTCTCTCTGCTCATATAAAGGATTTTCCTTTTGCTTTTTCTCTTGATAATTTGATATGTCTTCATATTCAGACCCCTGATCTAATGAACTTTCATAGCCTGAATCCTCAGAAGGATTTTCCTTAGCATCAGGCATACTAAAACTATTAGCTCCTTTTAGTAAAGAAGATGTAGACTTTGCCTTGCTTTCTCCATCTGAGGATATTTCTGATTTAAAGCGTACCTTCCTCGAATCTGGAGCAGCCGGAGGTGCTGTTGTTGGTCGCTTTATTTGCCTCATGCGATTACCACCTAATTTTTCTTTCGGCTGTTCTTCTTTTCGCAGCTCAAAAGTACCTTCCTTTTGCTTTCTACCTTCCAAACTCACTTCGTGTGATCTATCTTTTCCTTGACTCTTTTCACTTTGTTCTAAATTTAAAGAATCTTTTAAAATATTATTTTTTCTGAAATCTTTTTCTAATTGTTCCAAGAGATCAATTTTTTTTAAAATTCTTGTATACTTAGCTGCTGTTTCTAAAGTGAAACTTGACAACTCATCATTTACAAAATTACTTATACTACTGTTCTTGGTTGGAAAATTTTTTCCCAAAATTCTATTCATTAATGTTTTAAAAAGACCTAATGGCTGTTCTACATAATTGTTCAAGTCAGTATATATAACAAACTCAGCTATACCTTTTGCCTCACCTGTAAAACCTTCTAATGCATGAGATAAATCCCTTAACGTTTTGTTATATTGTTTCTCTGCATTTCCTAGCTTTACAGCTTTGATCAGAGAATCGAGATTTTTTTTATAGTTCTCACTTTTAAATGGATTATTCATACTAATTACAGCTCATTATTTATTAAAATATAGATCTAAAATATTAAGATCTAGTAAATATTACTTTTGTAATTCATGTAGAACTATAGCTATAATAAGTAAGATTCCCTACGTCATACCGCCGCGGTATCTCCAGATCCCGCTAACAACTTACTATTACCCACAAATATGAGGTTCGTGAGCAAGTCGCCATCCTTCTGCTAAATCAAAGAGACGTTTATATCCTTTCCAAAGAACATAAGGTCCTGGTTCTGGGTCATTTTTTCTTGCTAAATGGCCTCCAAGTTCATGAAACAGCTTCTTTTATGTTGGGAACTACACTTGGACATGGTTTTCTGTGTATTTTAACGTATAAAACTTTCCATTCCTCTTCAGCTAATAAGGTAGTACATGGTAATGTTGGGTTAGCCATACGCGTCAAGTTAAGGAAATAAAGGTATGAAAGAGATAGAATAATAAGGTATAAGTTCTCCCAGATATACTTTTAGTGAGAGAACCAATGAATAAAATAACTTGCTTATCAAAAAAGCTCAAAGAAATTTTTAATGAAAAAGCAGAGAAAATCTCAATTACAACAAGGTTTATAAAAAGAAAGAGAAAGCTAAAAGGTTCATCATTCGTAAAAGCCATGGTCTTGGGTAATATAGGAGTTGATAATTGTAGCGTAGAAACAATGTGTCAATTACTAAACGAGGACTCGATAGATATAACAAAACAAGGTTTGGATTTTAGATTTACTGAAGAAGCAGTGGAATTTATGAAAAGGATGTATAATGAATCTGTGATTCTCTTTAAAAATATCTTGCAAGTTGATTGCAAAATCTTACAGCAATTTAATAGTGTTAAATTATTGGACAGTAGCTATATTACTCTACCTAACAGTATGGAAGAGATGTATAAAGGTTATGGTACTAGCTACAGTGGCTATGAAAGCAATACTAAGTCTGGAATAAAGTTACAATTAGTTTTCGACTACATGAATCAGATAATAGACCAACTTAATTTAACGGAGGGGGTAAGATCAGACCAGGGATATAGGAAACATTTAAGTAATATATTAAGCAATGATTTGCTAATATCTGATCTCGGTTATTTTGTGCCAAGTTCTTTTAAACAAATCAATGAAATAGGAGCTTATTTCATAAGTCGTTATAAATCCGATACCAACATATATGATGTAGAAACAAATCAAAAAATGGAGTTATTAGAATGTTTAGAGGATAAGTTATTTTTAGAAAACGAGGTATTGTTAGGAAAAGAAGCAAAAATTAGAGTAAGAATTATATGTCAGAAACTAACTGAAGAACAGTCTATGGCCAGAAGAAGGAAAGCTAATAGATTAGCAAGATCGCAGGGATATACATCCTCTAAAAGAAATCAAAAATTGTTGAACTGGTCAATATTTATAACTAATGTTCCAGAAAATAAAATTAGTGCTGAGCAAGTATTAACGATTTACAGAGTAAGGTGGCAAATTGAGTTATTATTTAAATTGTATAAAAGCCATATCAGGCTTGATAAGCTAAAAGGAAAGCCATGCAGAGTATTATGTGAACTATATGCTAAATTGTGCGCAATTCTTATATTTCACGGCATAGTTGGTTGCACAGAAGTGAAAAAGAATACAGAACTTAGCTTAACAAAGGCATTTATTGAGCTAAAAAGGCGGGTTAGAGAGTTATTTTTAGTATTAACCAAAATTAATAGTTTAAAAGCATTTCTTAAAAAACTCACTATAACTTGGTCGCGATTTTCATTAAAAGACAAACGTAGAAGGGCTAGAGTATCCACTTTAACCTCTCTAAATTTGCTCACAATCTCTTAACTTGACGCGTATGGTAGTGGTATCTCACTAATCCAATTATTTTTCTCCCGATCTAGCCTATCATCTAATATAGCCTGCCTTATTGATGCCATTAACTTATTCATAAAGAAAATATTATGAATGGTAACGAGCGTGTAAGCCAGGAGCTCTTTAGCTTTCAGTAAATGGTGTATATAAGCTCTTGAATGTTTTCTGCAGGTAAAGCATAAACAGTCACTTTCAATTGGGTTGTTGTCCAGCTCAAATTGTTGATTCCGCAAATTAATATGCTCTTTGCACTTTGAAGAAATAGAATTTCTGTTTTTTACTTTAACAAGTGCGCCACCATGCCTTGCTAAGCGGGTTGGATGCACGCAATCAAACGTGTCAATTCCAAGCTCTACTCCGCGAAAGATGTCCACAATTCCACCAATACCAAGCAAATGAGTAGGCCTGTCTTTTTTCAGGTGGTCCATAGTGAAAGAAACTACATCATGCATCTGCTCTTTACTTTGACCAAGTGATCCACCTATTGCTTGACCAAAAAATGGCAAATCGTTGATAAAATCACAACTTTCTCTACGTAAATCTTGATACACTCCGCCTTGACTAATTCCATACAGTGCCTGCTTGCCATTATTGTTTTTTTCAAATTCATTTAAAGAACGTTCAGCCCATCTGTGGCTCATGAGCATTGATTTTGCTGTGTATTCTTTGCTTACGTGAAATGGAGTGCATTCATCTAAAACTAGGATTAAATCTGCACCTAATTTCTGTTGAATTTGTACAGATTTTTCAGGAGTTAAGCAATAAATTTTACCATTAATGTAAGAACGAAAAATTGCCCCATCCTCATTAATTTTGATCAAAGTTTTTTGTTTTTTTCTTATTCCTTTTATCTCTTCCGAAACTGATCCGTGGCCTAAGCTAAATATCTGATATCCACCTGAGTCAGTTAGCATTGGCCCATTCCATCCTATCATCTTGCGCAAACCACCAAGTTTTGCAACAGTATTCTCTCCTGGTTGAAGCATTAGGTGATAGGTGTTGGAAAGTATGATTTGGGTACCAGCTTCACTTATTCTTTCAATATCTGCAGCTTTAATTGCAGCTTTTGTTGCGCAGAATATAAAAGCGGGGGTTTCTACGCTTCCATTTGGAGTTTTAATTGTTCCAACTCTTGCAGAACCTGATTGCTTGATTCTCTTGAATGAAAATTCTTCTTTCATCTATTTGCCTGAAAGTTCTATTATGATGTTTTCTACTTTCTCAGGAGTAAGATTTTCATAGAAGTCATTATTGATCTGCACAACGGGAGCATTAACGCATGCACCTAGGCATTCAACTTCTTTTAAAGTGAACAAATTATCTTTAGTAGTCTCACCGATATTGATTCCAAGTTTTTTTTTAAAGGTATTTAAAACTTCTTCACTATTGCACAACCAGCAAGGAGTTGTTCTACAAATTTGTATTAGATATTTGCCTACTGGTTTTAAATTATACATGGTGTAAAAATTTGCCACTTCATATACACGAATATGTGGAATATGCAGCATATCAGCAACATAACGCATAGCAGATTCAGAAACCCATCCGCATTGCTCTTGAACCAGATATAGTAAAGGCATAACAGCACTACCTTCTCTACCTTTGGGATACATCTCTATAAACTTTCCCGCTTTCTTGAGGTTTTCTGATGTAAAACTAAACTGCTCTTCTTTTTCTATCATTCATGAGACTCGTGTAAACTTTAACAGATTATACCTGTAGAACCAATGATTGCAATTGTTGGTTTTTTGAGAAATAGCATAAAGCTTCTTAGCCCTCTTCAAGCTTATATTTACCTTTTAGTATAAAATATTATATTAATTTTTTAATTTTAGTTAAAATTTTCATTGACATTAACACACAGGAGTAATCATAATAGCATTTTATTAATATTTTAAATAAAATTATGTCTATATTAAGAAGATTGCTCGGGATCAACTCAAATACACCGGAAATTAAAGAAGCGATAGGTTTTAATCCAACAAACGTAGCATTAATTGAGGGGAATGGAGTTGCTTACGGACTCAGCTATCAAGATAATGGTAATGGGAGCAGTAAAGTAAAATTACTTATTAGTCCATTATATCAATCAAAAACATACGAATGTGGTACAAATATCAGCGTAGCAAATGAATTTAAAGATCAATTATCTCTCACATTAATAGAAGATTCAGCTGAAATAGATAAAGTTGGAGTTATCTTTCCTGAAGAAGGAATTAGCGAAGAAGGAGAAAAATGCGTTAAAGGCTTATCTTTTAACACTTACGGAATTAAACAATCAGTTAATACTCCTTCAGTTGAACATTTAGATAAAAGAAAATTACAAAAGAATATTGATAATAATAGTCTTGCAAATGTGGGCAATAGTTACTTTCAACCAAGAGCAGTGAAAGTTGGTAATGGTGACGTAATTGTAATCGCCCATAACTTAAAGGATCAAACTTTAGTTTCTTGGTACTTAAAGTCAAGCGAGAGCGGAAAATTTAAGGTATTGACTGGAGAAAAAGGTGTTACAGAAAGAAAATTGTTCAATTTTGATAATCAGGGGCAATTGGCATTAAATGGAAACACGATGCTTTATTCGCAAGTGAGCAAAAGTATTACTAAGGAAAATCAAGAGGTGAGAAAAACACGTATTTTTAAATTTGATATGGCTAAAGTGATTCAGGGTCTGAAGGATGGAGTTAATGGCTTTTTACTTGGTAATCGAAAAGGTCAAATAGATAATAAAGCACTATCTCTTTCTAGAGAACATGAAATAAGCTTTTTGCAGTATGTTGAACAAACGGAAGGAAATGATCTAGTTGCTTTTCTTGAAAATGACCAATCAGCTAATGAGCAGAGGTTACATATAGCAACTCTACTTAAAAATGGATCAGTGTCAGATTTTCCTATCTATCAATTTACAGATCCTATAGAGCAATTATATATTAAAGGCAACGGTCAGGGTGGTTTTATCGTAACTGCGGTAAGTGGAGAAAATATTGTAACTTTTAATCAAAACGGCTCTGGAAAATCTTCTGAAGCAACAATAATACCGGCAAATAGCATCAAAACTCTCAGTGATTTTGTTAATATCATTAACGGTCGATTAACGCCAGATATTATTTCTAGTAGTACCGTGGCTCCTATAACTGTTGCAGAAACGGTTGTGACTTCTAAGAAAACGCCGACTGCTGCAATTACTAGCACAGCAGAAACCGACGCTGTGAAGATTACTAAATTGACAACGGAAGCCGTTGCACCTACTTCTACAATAAGTAAACCTTCAACGGACTCAACCACTATCGGCTGAGAGCCGAAAGGTTGGATATAGCGCTGGAAGCGCGGTGAGAAGCTAAAGCTACTCCAATCTTATACTAGATATAGAATGAGGCTGATGTGCATCTGTATGTTTATTGATGTACTCATTAATGACTTCATCTGTGATATGTCCGCTGGTAGCACTAAAGTATCCTCTTCCCCAAAAACGCTTTCCCCAGTACATTTTATTTAGCTCTGGAAATTCTTGTTGAACTTTGCGTGAAGACCTGCCTTTGGCTCTTTGAACAAAATCACTCACAGCTATATGAGGAGGTATTACTACGAATAAATGTAAATGATCTGATGATATTACTCCGTTTTCTATCTTAATCCCCATTTCTTCAGATACTTCTGCTATGATTGTTCGTATTCTCTCCTTCATAGCCTTAGTTAATACTCTGTACCGATATTTTGTAATCCAGACTATATGGTACCTATGATAAAATACAGTGTGTTTTCCTTTGTCATATTCCGTCATAACTATACTTTATAAAGTACAGTTATGACATTGACAAACTAAAGTTTCTCCACCTAGAAGGTGGAGGCTTGTACCATCTTATGGAAAGTCAACGACAGTAGCAAAAACAACTACTACTTCACAAGCGACCACGGTTGCTACAACGTCAACTAGTGTGCCGATAGTAACTTCAGGGACTGAGACAAGTACTGTAAAACCTACAGCAGCGAATGGTGCGTCGACTTCTACGATGAGTAAACCTTCAACAGAGTCAACGACTCAAACAAGTACAGTAACAGTGAAGCCAACAACAGAAGCCGTTGCACCTACTTCTACAACGAATAAACCTTCAACAGAGTCAACGACTCAAACAAGCACAGTAACAGTGGAACCAACTGCGCCAACAACAAGCTCAGAGAAAACTACACAAACAGTATTTAGTATACCAAGTACTAGAACAAAAGAGTCAACAACTCCTATATTCACCACGACTTTACTTCCTCAGTCTACTTCTTCACCACAACCTACTCAACTTGCTATAGGGTCTAATAAGGCAGGAATGATAGGGGGATCTTTGGTTGGAGCAATAGGTATTGTTGGAATTATAGGATTCATAGCATATAGATATGTTAAGGGTCGTAATGCTGCTCCTGTATTAGAACTAACTGATTTGGGTTATAGAAGGCGATCATCTTCAAGTAGCGATGAAGAAATTTTTACCACTGGTAACAGAATGCGAACTATATATCAATCTGAAACAGTGCTAAATAGTATATCAGTAGAAAGTAGTAGTCGATCAAGAAGTAGCTCATCGTCTTCAAGCGGTGGACCAGGCTCTTGACTAACTGAAGCGGAGTCTAAAAGTGAAAAAAGCTTATCTTGGGATAGTGATGATGTGCCGGAATATCACCTTTAGCTATTTGTCTAAATGTTTTTAATATGTAGACTGTTAGGAAATTGTCTTTTGCTTTTGTGATTTTCATGTTAAAGTATAATTCCTAGGTGAAATAAGTAGCTGCTGTTGTGTGATAAACATAGCAGAGGAAAGTCCGGGCTCCAAGGAAAAATAGTGACGGGTAATGCCCGCCGGAGGTAACTCCAGTTATAGGACTACAGAAAATTACCGCCTAAAATATTTTTAGGTAAGGGTGAAAAGGTGTGGTAAGAGCACACCATGGCAATGGCAACATTGGTAGTCGAGTAACCAACACTAGGAGCAAGATTAAATAGAAGTAGATTTTATGTTTTCCTCATATCTACTCGGGTAAATCGCATGCGGTAAATGGTAACATTTACTCCAGATAAATAGCTACATAAACAGAACTCGGCTTATATTTCACCTAGGCGTTCACATGATACGTGCGATATAAGCCATGCTATATTTAAATGTGTAGGCATTTCATGCGTTGTCCTTCACTTGTTCTGCTTGATAGCCATCACTACTTTCGCCTACATTAACATTAGAATATTCATCATCATCAATATACTCTTTCAGAACATACCCTCTGCCCCAAACGGTTTCTATGTGGCTTTTTCCATCATTTGCACTTTCAAGTTTCTTACGTAATTTGCACATAAAAACATCAACTATCTTGTTATCTGAAGGTTCATCCAAGCCATTGTAAAGATGATTTAAGAACATTTCTTTTGTTAGTACTGTTCCTTTACGCAGTGCTAGCAATTCTATCATAGAATACTCTTTATTAGTAAGGTGAACCGTTTTACCTTTCACCTCAACAACCCTGTGATCAAAATTGATATTTATATTACCAATCTTTATCACCGATTCAGGATGGCCTTTAGTACGACGCACTATGGCCTTAATTCGAGCTAATAACTCGCTTTTATGAAATGGCTTGGTTAAGTAATCATCGGCACCATACCCGAGTCCTTTAGCTTTGTGATTGACAGCGGATATGCATGAAAGTATTAAGACAGGAACTTTGATTTTTGCACTTCTTAGTCTTAACAATATATCATATCCGTCAATATCACCAGGTAAGTGTATATCTAAAATAACCAGGTCATAGTAATCTCCGTTTGAGGAAACCATATTATTGTTATAATCTTGTGCAGAAGTAACAACGTCACAGAAGTGTCCATCAGAAGTTAAGGCGTTAACCACAGTCTTTGCACTTACTTGATCATCTTCAATTAATAATATACGCATATTTTACACCCCATAAATAATTTATAATTTTAGTAATATATATAACTAAGGAAAGTAATAAATCAAATTTTTATTAACAAATGATCAAAATTACACTTATTAATTAATAGTAAATATATTGTTCCAAAGTTATATAAATAGATCTAAAATATAATAGACATACCATGATAGTAATAATATTTTTAGTAAATATTGAATTAAAGTTACTATTATTAAAAGAATACTTCGGTTAATAAATATTTAACTATTCTATATGTCTGTGTTATATTTTTAATTTACTTATCCTACTATTTTAAAGTATAAGTAATATTTCCAGGAATATTGTGTGGCAATATCAATTTTAGGTGCTGGTGCATGGGGTACAGCAATCGCAATTTCATTAGGTAGTAAGAAAGATGTGATTTTGTGGACTCACAATGAAACTACATTTGAATCAATCAACGGGAAAAGAGAAAGTGACAAGCTACCCGGTTGTCGAATTTCTGATAATGTGTCAGTAAAATTGGCTATTGAAGACACAATTAATGCTTCAGTAACAATCCTCGCTGTTCCCACTCAGTCTCTGAGGAAGGTATGTCAGCAATTGCATAATTATAATCTGAAAAAAGATGTAGCAATAATTTTAGCTTGTAAGGGAATAGAAAAGTCTACATTAAAATTACCTAGTGAAATAGTAAATGAAATTTTACCTAACAATCCTATTGCTATTTTTTCAGGTCCTAGCTTTGCTGTAGAAGTTGCAAGAAAATTACCCTATTCAATGGTTCTTGCATGCCAAAATAACACATTAGGTTCAAAGCTAGTATCAGAGCTGCAACAAGAAAATGTTAAATTGGAGTTTAGTAACGACATTATAGGAGTACAGATTTGTGCAGCGTTAAAGAACGTTTTTGCTATAGCGTGTGGGATTGTTCTAGGTAGTAAACTTGGGTTTAATGCTCATGCAGCATTGATTACGAAAAGTATGAGCGAAATTAAGGCTTTATACTCAGCAAAAATTGGTGACGGTAGTGTGGATATAAATACACTACTTGGGCCAGCATGTCTGGGTGACCTAATTATGACATGCACATCCTTGAATTCAAGAAACTTATCTTTTGGGTTTAAAATAGGTAATAGTGACAATGGCTTTAATGTTCAGCAGATTTTGTCAGAAGGCAAGTCAGTGATTGAAGGTTTTAGCACTGCTGAGTCCATATTTAATTTAGCAGGAAAGCTAAAGATAAAAATGCCTATATGTGAAGCGGTCTATAGATTATTGTATGAAAGCGCCTCTATAGAGGATACTCTTTCTGTTCTTATAAGTTAATTTTGTATTTGGATATATTGTGAAATTTTTATATAAATTAATATCAACGTGGTGGCTGTCTGGAACAGTAAAAAAAATGCCAGGTACTGTGGGTAGTTTGGCTTCTTTTCCGCTTGTTCCTGTAATCCTGAGCAACAAAATTTTAGGTGCAGCAATTATTTCTTTTTTATTCTTAATTGGATTATGGTCTACAGGTAATTATATAAAACATTACAAGACTTCATGTGATCCAAAAGAGGTAGTAATTGACGAAGTGGTTGGTCAATTGCTGACGATACTTTTAGTTTCGATATTGTTAAGCCAAGAGATGAATTGTTCTTCATTGTTGTTGTGCTTTTTTTCTTTTAGGTTTTTTGATATAATAAAAACGTGGCCTATAAATTTAATCGATAAAAATACCAAAGGTCCTTTAGGTATTATGCTAGATGACGTTATAGCTGCAATTTTAGCCTGTGTTCTTATAGGAGCCTTTTATTGTTTATTGTTGGTGTATGCAGGATAAAAAAATTTATTATTCAAGCTTAATTGTTCAAAATCTAAAGGATTATATACTGTACACAGCGAATTTATCTGAGTGGGAAGTACACGATGAATTTGATAACATCATATTTACAATAAATGGTACCAGGGAGTCATTATTTAATTTTGTGTTCTGTGGAGATCAATGTACCGAGCTTTCTATACAAAAAACTCTAGATTATCTCAGAATAAGAGATATAGAAGCAACATGGGTAATAAATTCACATATGAAAATAAGAGATATTTTAGAAAAGTGTGAAATAAAACACGTTAGCACACCAAAAAAAGCTTTACTTAATATGAAAAATTACTTTCTACCTGCTGATGTTATTCCAAACTTGAGGTTAAATGCTGTGAATGGTAGCAACCTCTTAGAACAGTTAGATCTACACACTTCTAAAATTTTTTATCATGGCGTTGGAATTGTCAGCACATTTTTTCGCGGATTATCAAATTATGATGATAAGAACTCAAGATTAAGATTTTTTCTTGTAACACTAAATAATGAAATTATTGGGACATGCGGTCTTTATGTTCAAGATAGCGTAGCTGGTTTTTATAGTGATGGAGTTTTACCAATTTACAGGAATCGTGGAATAGGTACCCAAATGGTTTTAGAAAGAATAAAGATAGCTAAACAGCTTGAATGCAAATATATAGTAGCACATTGTATGAAATCTTCTGTGAACCTTTATAAGAGATTGGGCTTTCAAATGTTAGGCAATCTTTACTTATATACCTCTTCAGCATAATTCTGAGCGGTTACAAATTTTTACATTTGTTTTAAAAGTGCTATGTTTTTTTTGTATGAAGTGGTTTTAATATTGATTCTAATATTATTCTTTCTCTCTTATTCTAAATTAAAAATTAGTAATAAGATTAAGAACTTACAGCATCAAAATGTTATCATAAATAATTTAATTGATACTGTGAATGATGGGTTTTATATTTGGGATGCAAAAAAACGTATAGAAAAGTTCTCTCCCAATTTACTAATTTTGCTTAATACTGTTTTTTACTCATTTAATGAGTTTGTGAATTTTTTTGAGCAATCAGAAAGCTTAATCAAAAATTTTGTTGAGGCAAAGGAAATAAATAAATCTTTTACTCTAGATTTAAAGTCAAAAGACAGTGAGGTTTATTGCATATGTTACGGTAGAAGCATAATAGATGATTCTAACAATGTGATAGGTGTGCTGTTATGGATAAGGAATGTCTCAGACTGTAAGATAAAGGCTAACGGACTTGAGTTAGAAAATAGTAAGCTTACACAGGAAGTGGAGAGCTATAAAAACGTTTTCAACTCTTTACCATTTCCAATACTAAGATATAACAAGAGTAGAAAGGTGGAATTTTATAACTTGTTTTATGATAAATATGTAGATGGTTCTAAGAAATTTGCTATTACCGGTAGCGCTCATAGCACAAAACCAGGAAGACATGTCATAACTTATAAGAACGAACCTAAGGTTTTCGATTTTGTTAAAATTCCAATACAAGGTTCTGGTAGCATAGTAATGTATGGGAAAGATGTTAGTGATGCAGAGAAATTATATACTGAATTAAACAGTTATTTAGCTACACAGAAAAATTTGCTTGAGAGGTTACCGGTTGCTATAGTAATATATAGTAAGAATCAAAAGCTAAAATTTTATAATAATGCTTTTATAAAAACCTTTCAATTTGACCCAAAATTTTTGGCATCTTACCCAACTTATCACGAAGTTATGCTTTACCTCTTCGAATCTAAAAAGCTTTTAGAAAAAGAGGATTTTCAAACTATTAGTAACCAAAGACATGAGTTGTTCAAAAAATTATTTGAATCGTACGATGATACGATGCACTTCACAAACGGAAAAGCGTTCAGGGTATTAACAATACCCTACGCTTCGGAAGGTTTGCTGTTCTCTTACGAAGAATGCAAAAGATAATACTTAAACTCCTTCTCTCTCTACCATGAGCTGTTTTACTTTCGCTATTGCTCTTGCTGGATTAAGTCCTTTAGGACAAGTTTTTGTGCAATTCATTATTGTATGACAACGATACAACTTGAATGGGTCGTTTAAAACATCAAGTCTTTCACCTGTCTTATTATCACGGCTATCAGCAATCCATCTGTAAGCTTGTAATAGTATTGCTGGTCCTAAAAATTTATCACTATTCCACCAGTAGCTTGGGCAACCAGTCGAACAGCAAGCACATAATATACAGTCGGACAAGCCATCTAATTTTTTTCTATCTTCAGAAGATTGAGAGTATTCTTTATTTGGTAGGGCAGGCTTATCTGCTTGTAACCAAGGTTTAATTGATTTGTATTGCTCATAAAATTGGCTCAAATCCGAGACTAGGTCCTTTATTACATACATGTGAGGTAATGGATATATTTTTACGTCACCTTTTATATCATGTATAGATCTAGTACATGCAAGAGTATTGGTTCCGTCAATATTCATGGCACAAGATCCACATATGCCTTCTCTACAAGAACGTCTGAAAGTTAAAGTCGAATCTATTTCATCCTTTATTTTTATTAATGCATCAAGTACCATAGGGCCACAACTATCCATATCAATAAAAAATGTGTCTATTCTAGGGTTTTTCTCGTCATCAGCAGACCAACGGTAAATTTGAAATCTTCTGATGTTTTTTGCTCTAGCAGGAATAGGATAAATTTTGCCCTTTTGATTAATTTTAGAATTCTTTGGCAAAGAAAACTGAACCATATCACTTACCTTTTATTGTTTATAGCTAAAACCCTTTGTAGATAACATATTTTATTATCATCTACTATATTTTTATTAAATTCCTTTTAAATCGCACACATATTGTAGCCAAGCGAAGCTAAAATCTCTCTTTCTAGATTTTTCATTATAATTTCTTCATCTTTTTTTTGGTGATCATAACCAAGTAAATGCAGTAATCCATGCACTAACATGTGTGCAATGTGAGCAAGAATGGGTATATAATACTCATGCGATTCTCTTTTTATTGTGTCTATTGAAATTGCTATGTCTCCTAAATCGCACTCATTAGACAATTGTTCATACGGAAATGATAGTACGTTAGTTGGCTTATCCATTTCTCTAAATTTTAAATTAAGTTGATGTAGCAAGTCATCATCAGCCAGAGCTATTGATATATTTGGTTTATAGTGGTCTATTTTTAATTCTTTTAGAGAAGCATTGATGACACCTAATACAAAATTTTTAGGATTTTCTATAATGCTGCACCATTTCTTGTCAAGAATATTTACTTCTAACATGAGTGACACATCAGTAAGGGTGTCATGCAAATAGCTGACACTGGAATCCAAAAAAGAAGAGTTATAGACCCTTGTGTCATGTACACAACTGTACGAATATTGTACACTAGAAGGATGTCATCCCAGTGTCTAGGCACTGGGATCCAGGAATTTTGATTAGACATCAAGTTAGTGAATATAAAAGTAGCTAATCTTATATTAAAACACAACGGCTTTAATGTGGTTGCATTAAGGCTGGATTCCAGTGTCAAGCACTGGAATGACACCTTTGTGTTTGATGCAAAATCGGCTATAACGTTTAATGCACTGCCTTCGAGACAAATATTCATACAGCTGTGCGTTGTGTGCTGAGATGACATCATTTAGGAACTGAAATGACAGGTATTACACATCACTCATCCTTATTATTTCATTCCATTCAATTTCCGAAACTGGGGCAATTGATAAACGTGGTTGTTTTAATATAGTCATATTTTTCAAAAGTGGGTTTTGTTTTATATTATTCAACGTTACTTGGTTATTTAAAGGTTTCAAAAACTTTACATTCACTAATCCGAACTTGGGATCATTAACATGATAATACTCTTTAAATACTTCAACGATTCCAAGTATTGCTTTCTCTTTACCTGTATGATAAAAAAACGCAAGATCGCTTGCTTTCATAATTTTCATGTAATTTTGAGCTTGATAATTGCGCACACCATCCCACTCAACTACCTGCTCCTTTTCCATTTTTTGCCATGAGTATTCACTTGGCTCTGACTTAAGTAGCCAAAATTGCATTATTTTTTTCTTCTTAAGTAAGCTGGTATATCATAGATATTGCTGCCCCACTTAGCTCCTTCGCTTACCTGTTCAGCTGGTTTTGTTTCCAGTGTTTTGTCTTGTGTACTTTCACTTTGACTATATGGCCACTTAAATTTCTCTTTCTCTGAGTCTTCGCTCTGACTTATAGGTGAAGTTTCTGATTTATTATTGCGACCATCAATGCCAGTTGCAAGAACAGAAACTCTAACTCTTCCCTCCATCGCTTGATCAAAAGTAGCACCAAATATTATATTTGCATTTTCATCTACTTCTTCACGCACTCTATTGGCTGCAGCATCAACTTCAAACAGAGTCATATCTCCGCCACCAGTAATGTTAATTAATATTCCTTGCGCACCTTTCATTGATACATTATCAAGCAATGGATTAGATATTGCAGCCTCTGCAGCACTAATTGCTCTATCTTCTCCTTCTGCCTCTCCGGTGCCGATCATCGCTTTGCCCATCTCGCTCATTACTGTTTCTATATCAGCGAAGTCAAGATTGATAAGCCCTGGCATGACCATCAAGTCAGTTACTCCTCTGATGCCAATGTGCAGAACATTATCAGCAAGTTTAAATGCATCAGAAAATGTAGTTTTTTCATTTGCAATTCTAAATAAATTCTGATTTGGAATGACAATAAGTGTATCCACGTATTTTTGCAGTTCTTCAAGTCCAAGCTCTGCAATGCGCATACGGCGCACACCTTCAAAACCGAACGGTTTAGTTACAACTCCAACAGTCAATATCTTTTTTTCTTTTGGCGCTCTATCCTTAACTGCGGCTCTTGCTTCTCTGGCTGCTTTTGCAATTACCGGTGCTGCACCGGTTCCAGTACCACCGCCCATTCCTGCTGTGATGAAAAGCATATGACTATCTTTTATATGCTCCATAATCTCATCAATTGACTCTTCTGCTGCACCTTTGCCAACATCAGGCAAAGCACCAGCACCAAGCCCCTTAGTTAAATTAATGCCAAGCTGAATTTTTTTATCACATAACGACTTTTCTAGTGCTTGAGCATCGGTATTTGCGACAACAAAATTCACTCCTTGCAAATTAGATTGGATCATGTTATTCACAGCATTTCCACCAGCACCACCCACTCCCACAACGGTAATCCTTGGGTGCAATATAGGTAACTCCGGCAGACTAAGATCAATAGACATTTAAATTACTCAAATTTAGCGAATTCACTTGATAATAAGTTACCGCTTTTTTAATAATATGCAAATACTTTTCACTTCTATAGGCGTAAACAGTAAACGGGATTTACTTATTCTTAACATTTATACTAATAAGTGCCGTTAATTATAATAACTAGATTCTTAGATGACATCACTTAACCGATGCAAAAAATAGAAAACGTTTATAAAAAGGGACAGAAACCTATCCCTTTTTATTTTGTTAAAGATTATTAGCTTCCTTATCTTTCTCTTCCCCTTTCAATGCTTCAACCGCAACATCTTTTAATTTTGAGGCAATTTGATATGTTCCATAAAGAACAGCAGCTGCAGCAATTGCCATTATGGCACCCGCAACTATCTGACCAGCAACACCTGTTCCGATAAATCCAGGTAATGAAGCAGCTATTGCTTGATTTGTTCCAACAAAGTAACTGGCAGTCTTAGCAAGAAACCCAGAAGCTTCTGCTGCACTAACAAAGCCTGCTTTCATATGCATTGCTGTAAAGACAACACTTGCAACTGCAAGCGGAAATAATGCTGTTCTCCCTTTATTATGCATAGCGTACTGACCAGCTCCACCAGCTCCACCAGGAATTCCCCAGTATTTTTCAGCTCGTATATATCCTTCTGAAATAGCATGAAAAATGCCATCCCCTTTTCTATACTCATAATTTGTTAATGCCATAACTCTACTCCTTAAATAGAATGTTAAAATTTCATTAAGGAAGCATATAGTAAAAAAAATTGCCTGTCAAGTAAACTAATTTTTTAATATACCTTTATTCTGTAATTGAGCGCTTCAGCAATGTGTGCTCTTTTTACTTCTTCACTTTTTGCAAGATCTGCAATAGTTCTTGCAACTTTTAATACGCGTGTGTAGCCTCGATTGGAAATGTAATTTTCTTTCAGTACGTATTTTAGCAATTCTAACCCTGCCTGATCTGGTTCAGTAAATTTATTAAATGCTTCACCGCTTACTTCTGAATTGCAACGAATATTTAATTCACTATAGCGCTCAGTTTGAACTTTTCTTGCTGCTATCACTCTTTCTCTTATGATTTTAGTACTTTCTCCCTCCACAGAGATTTCAGGAGAGAGTATGCTAACGTTTGGCATTTCAATGCATATGTCTATTCTATCAAGCAATGGGCCTGATATTTTGTTTTTGTAATCTGTGCCACACTTTGGAGCTTTGTTGCACGATCTGCTTGCATCACCTAAATAACCGCACCTGCAAGGGTTCATTGCAGCAATCAGTTGAAAATTTGCAGGGTAGGTTATGTGAGCATTTGCCCTTGCAACGGTAACTTTTCTATCTTCAAGTGGTTGGCGCAGAGAATCAAGCACAAGTCTTGGAAATTCTGGCAACTCATCAAGAAATAACACGCCATTGTGAGCCATGGTAATTTCTCCAGGTTTTGCATTCTTTCCTCCCCCTATCATCGCTGGCATAGAGCATGAATGATGAGGTTCACGAAAGGGACGAGTTACTTTGAATATTTCATTACCAGTTTTTGTTATGCTGGAAATAATATTAACATCAATCATCTCCTGTTCGGTTAAATCAGGCAGCAATCCTATAAAGCGCTTAGCAAGCATTGATTTTCCAGTACCAGGAGGGCCAACAAGAAGCATATTATGCCCACCTGCTGCTGCAATTTCAGCTGCTCTTTTTGCAACAACTTGGCCTTTGATATCCTTCATATCGGGAACCAATCTTTTTTCTTTGGGTGCATCACTATAATTAAAAATTACTGGCTGAATTAATTGCTCACCCTTAAAGTGTCTGATAATATCAGTTAATTTCTCTATAGCCAGAATTGAAACATTCTTCACCCATACAGCTTCTACACCATTTCCTCTCGGGCAAATTACTCCTTTATTGTCCTTTTTTGCATTAATTGCTGTTGGCAGCACACCTGAAACTGGAATAACTCTGCCATCAAGGGCAAGCTCACCCATAATGATATAAGACTGAACTTTTTCAACTGGTATCACATTCATTACAACAAGTAGTCCAATAGCAATAGCCAAGTCATAATGACCATACGCGTCAAGTTAAGGAAATAAAGGTATGAAAGAGATAGAATAATAAGGTATAAGTTCTCCCAGATATACTTTTAGTGAGAGAACCAATGAATAAAATAACTTGCTTATCAAAAAAGCTCAAAGAAATTTTTAATGAAAAAGCAGAGAAAATCTCAATTACAACAAGGTTTATAAAAAGAAAGAGAAAGCTAAAAGGTTCATCATTCGTAAAAGCCATGGTCTTGGGTAATATAGGAGTTGATAATTGTAGCGTAGAAACAATGTGTCAATTACTAAACGAGGACTCGATAGATATAACAAAACAAGGTTTGGATTTTAGATTTACTGAAGAAGCAGTGGAATTTATGAAAAGGATGTATAATGAATCTGTGATTCTCTTTAAAAATATCTTGCAAGTTGATTGCAAAATCTTACAGCAATTTAATAGTGTTAAATTATTGGACAGTAGCTATATTACTCTACCTAACAGTATGGAAGAGATGTATAAAGGTTATGGTACTAGCTACAGTGGCTATGAAAGCAATACTAAGTCTGGAATAAAGTTACAATTAGTTTTCGACTACATGAATCAGATAATAGACCAACTTAATTTAACGGAGGGGGTAAGATCAGACCAGGGATATAGGAAACATTTAAGTAATATATTAAGCAATGATTTGCTAATATCTGATCTCGGTTATTTTGTGCCAAGTTCTTTTAAACAAATCAATGAAATAGGAGCTTATTTCATAAGTCGTTATAAATCCGATACCAACATATATGATGTAGAAACAAATCAAAAAATGGAGTTATTAGAATGTTTAGAAGATAAGTTATTTTTAGAAAACGAGGTATTGTTAGGAAAAGAAGCAAAAATTAGAGTAAGAATTATATGTCAGAAACTAACTGAAGAACAGTCTATGGCCAGAAGAAGGAAAGCTAATAGATTAGCAAGATCGCAGGGATATACATCCTCTAAAAGAAATCAAAAATTGTTGAACTGGTCAATATTTATAACTAATGTTCCAGAAAATAAAATTAGTGCTGAGCAAGTATTAACGATTTACAGAGTAAGGTGGCAAATTGAGTTATTATTTAAATTGTATAAAAGCCATATCAGGCTTGATAAGCTAAAAGGAAAGCCATGCAGAGTATTATGTGAACTATATGCTAAATTGTGCGCAATTCTTATATTTCACGGCATAGTTGGTTGCACAGAAGTGAAAAAGAATACAGAACTTAGATTAACAAAGGCATTTATTGAGCTAAAAAGGCGGGTTAGAGAGTTATTTTTAGTATTAACCAAAATTAATAGTTTAAAAGCATTTCTTAAAAAACTCACTATAACTTGGTCGCGATTTTCATTAAAAGACAAACGTAGAAGGGCTAGAGTATCCACTTTAACCTCTCTAAATTTGCTCACAATCTCTTAACTTGACGCGTATGGTCATAATGACTGCCTTCTTTCAGCAAATCCGCAGGGGAGAGATTAACTGTAATTCTTTTTGGAGGTAGTAGTAGATTGATTGAATTTAACGCTGCTCTGATGCGCTCTCTGGATTCTGCAACAGTTTTATCCGGCAAGCCAACAATATTGACTGCTAGTACAACATTGCATAATTCTATTATGCCTATTTTGATCAAAATTTGCAAGACTTTTTATGCGAAATACTATGTATAAGTGGTTGTGGTTGATTTCAATTTGATGAATTAACATTCTAATAATATTTTGTTTAGTCTGCCAATCTACCAGATCAAGTTTTGATTCAACACTTGAGGAAAAGTTTTTCAAGCTATCTGTAACAAGGCTCAATTCTTGTTGTAACTTCTTTTGATCGAGTGTTCTTTCTTTCTCTTCTTCAATTTCTTTCAAATGTTGTTTCATTGTTGTGATTCTTGGTTCAAATTCTTCTTGGCTTATAAACCCTTTGGCATAGCTATCAATAAATTTTTTGATACTTAATCTTAGCTTACTTTCTTGCTTTTCACGTGTTTGATTATGTAAAGGCTTTTTGTTCTCTGACAATCTACGTTGATATTCATTTGCAATCCTATCTGGCTCTTTCAGGATACTCTTGACTTCTTCCCATATAACTCCATCTAATACATCAGTGCGTATTGATTTATTATCGCAGATTTTATTGCCATTGAATTTGCTAGAGTTTGTACCAGAGCAACGATAGTAATAATATGTCGACTTTTTATGAACGTGGTTTGTACCGCAATAAGTATATTGACAACGTTGACATACCATTAAACCTTGCAATAAATATGTTTCTCTTCTTTGTCGTACTCTTGCTCTTTGCCTATTTTCAGTTAGTTGTGCCTGTACTGAATCAAATAAAGGCTCATTGATTATTTTTGGTACTGGAATATAAGTCCAGTTCTCTTTATCACTGTTAAAGCGACCACTTTTAAGTTTACCACAAGTTCCTTTTTTTGACTTTTTTACTTGTGGTTTTGAGCATGTCCTAGTTTTACCATAAGCTGCTTTTCCTATATAAGCAGGATTTCTTAACATGTTCCAAATAGTGCTCCTTTTCCAATACCTTTTTCTTGTTCGTGTTATTACCGGTATCTTATTCAGTTCATGTACAACTTCTCCTATACTTGCTCTTTCTTGGCCAACCCGACTAAATATTTTACGCACTATATTTGCCTCTTCTTCATCAACCTCAAATTGAGCACTTCCTTCACCTACATGTTTTGCTATGTAGCGATAACCGTAAGGCGCCCTACCCATCACACTTATACACCCAGCTTTGGCCGCATGAAGTTTACCTCTACGGTTTCGTTCCATAATCTTTGCACGTTCATACTCTGCTATTGCTCCCTGAATCTGTAGAAATAAATGGGAATCCGGATTATCATCAAACTTATGATTCAAAAATACTATTTCAGATCCAGCCTTTTTAAACTCTTCGAGTAAGATCATTTGATATGAAAATTTACGTGATAGCCGATCAGGTGAATGAATGTATATCTTATCAATCTTACCTTCTGCTACTCTATCACGTAAACTCTCTAAGCCAGGACGTTCTAAATTTGATCCACTGTAACCATTATCGATGAACCTATGCTCATCTAACAATTCATGTCCATCACTACTAATGCGACGCTCCAATTCTACAATCTGACTCTCTATTGTATTCTCCTGTGCCTGTTGTCTTGATGAAACTCTTGCATACAAGCTTACCGTTGTCATTTTCTTCTACCTCCTTTGTTTTACATTTCAATAATTGTTCATAAGCATTTGCCAAATATGTACCCGCCAACCTGTGAGGTTCATAACGGCAATTAATAGTTAATTCCCCTTTTTGCATGTTTTTCTTCCTGTGAATTTTTTTATAGGTTAGGAGACTTCTATTAAACTAAACCAATGCACACCTTATTGTAAGAAAGCTATCTAGTTTACACACATTCTCCCTAATTAAATATACAAGATTTGAAAAAATTATGTCCAAAAAATCTTTGCTTAAATTATCATATTATGTATGATATAGCTTATTTAAAGTATCATGAATGTTTATCCAAGTAATGAATTCTGGGAGAGTGATTTAGAAGTTCCTGTTAACCTTTTACTAGAACGTTTTCAGGATTCTAATGTACGTCAATTTTGGTTAGATTCGCTTTCTGGTAAACAACTGAGCATCATTTTTCAGCATTGCTTTAAAAAGCATTTAAATGGGCAACTTTTTCAGGACGGAGATTATGACGATAGATCCACTCAACAAAAACGTAAGATACTTACCAGTTACTCTGACTCTCTTTTTGACTATTATCTCATTAGCTACTTTGATCGTACAAAACTTGAGGCTACAGTTAGTGAAGTAGCAAGATTTGCTCTGACTGAGAAGTTAATGAGATCGTACCTGGTAAAAAACAATACCAAGTATGATAAAAGATCCTTATTGTTTTTACTATTTCACATAAATTGTGAACTTCTAAAATCTGTCTATCACTTTGATAAAGTACAAAAGAAAGGTTTCGTATCATTTGCTTTACAGAAATCACCAAGACAAATACATACTTCATTTAAGGAATTTATGTCACAAGAAGCTGTAGAGCAGATACTTAAGGATGATGACCAGTTGCAGGGTTTTTTCCATCACCAAGATCGAATATATATGTTTGTACGTCGAGGAAGTGACATGGATTTACTGCTTAATTCAAATAAAGTTGTTCATGGTCATAAACCTGAGTGGATGATTTTAGATTTTTCGCTTGATGGTACACAGGTTAATCTCTGTGCTAAAAATACTAATAAAGCTGTGGAAATAGCAAATAGCATTGTAAGTGGGTATTTTAACTGCGAATGTACTTTCGTAAATATAAAAGATAAGAACTTTCCACTACAAGTGCATAAGTTTCTTCAAGCATGTATAGATGGTTCTGACCCTGACATTTGTATATTTGAGTTAAATTTTAAGTCAGATTATTTTAAAAATAGTAATACATATCTTACTTTAAGTGTAAAACCGTATGATCCTATTGCACCAGAGTTACATATTTTAAAGCCAGCTATTGGCAACATACTACAATCTATTCAATCAGCTAAAGTAATGTTCCAAAACAAAAAGGTAACATTTTCTTTCAAAATAAGTGGGGAAGTTTATTATTCAGAGCATCCACTCAATAAAAAAGAAAGAGAGGACCTGAAGAAACATATGGAACAATCTTATGGTCTTAAAATTCTTTCACGAGCAAATTGCTGATCTTTTAAGTTCAAATGGTTCCTGGATTAATCCAAGCCAAAATCATATTAAAGCAGCAAGATACTTATTCGATCTTGGATTGATAAAAATGCAAGAAAGGTATTATATTGTTTGCTCTCGTGAAGAAGATCATCTTGATTGGCCAAATGTAATTGATTCAAGTTGTAGCAATGAGATTTTTATCGATTCAGACTTTGATGAAGCATGTGATGACGCTATTTGTGAAAACTGTTCTCGTCATATTCTGCCTAATACTTATCAAAAACAGAGATTTCATCTCTTATCCATATACTTAAATACAGAAAAGGTCATAGACTGGTTTGAAACAAAGTTGAATGATTCAAAACTTATGTGGGAAAAAGTGGAAAAAGGAGTTTATTATATTTGTAATCAAGGTCGTATTGTAAATCTAATAATCCTTGATTTTTGTACTGATGCGATATTTTTAACTATAGATAAACTTAGAGTCCACCCTAGAGTTCTCATCACTCTAAAAAAAGATATACCAAATCTATTACTGAATCTATATGTAGTGCCAATGGTGAAACTGTTTTGTCAGCTTAAGACTGTAACTGAGATCATACGCGTCAAGTTAAGGAAATAAAGGTATGAAAGAGATAGAATAATAAGGTATAAGTTCTCCCAGATATACTTTTAGTGAGAGAACCAATGAATAAAATAACTTGCTTATCAAAAAAGCTCAAAGAAATTTTTAATGAAAAAGCAGAGAAAATCTCAATTACAACAAGGTTTATAAAAAGAAAGAGAAAGCTAAAAGGTTCATCATTCGTAAAAGCCATGGTCTTGGGTAATATAGGAGTTGATAATTGTAGCGTAGAAACAATGTGTCAATTACTAAACGAGGACTCGATAGATATAACAAAACAAGGTTTGGATTTTAGATTTACTGAAGAAGCAGTGGAATTTATGAAAAGGATGTATAATGAATCTGTGATTCTCTTTAAAAATATCTTGCAAGTTGATTGCAAAATCTTACAGCAATTTAATAGTGTTAAATTATTGGACAGTAGCTATATTACTCTACCTAACAGTATGGAAGAGATGTATAAAGGTTATGGTACTAGCTACAGTGGCTATGAAAGCAATACTAAGTCTGGAATAAAGTTACAATTAGTTTTCGACTACATGAATCAGATAATAGACCAACTTAATTTAACGGAGGGGGTAAGATCAGACCAGGGATATAGGAAACATTTAAGTAATATATTAAGCAATGATTTGCTAATATCTGATCTCGGTTATTTTGTGCCAAGTTCTTTTAAACAAATCAATGAAATAGGAGCTTATTTCATAAGTCGTTATAAATCCGATACCAACATATATGATGTAGAAACAAATCAAAAAATGGAGTTATTAGAATGTTTAGAGGATAAGTTATTTTTAGAAAACGAGGTATTGTTAGGAAAAGAAGCAAAAATTAGAGTAAGAATTATATGTCAGAAACTAACTGAAGAACAGTCTATGGCCAGAAGAAGGAAAGCTAATAGATTAGCAAGATCGCAGGGATATACATCCTCTAAAAGAAATCAAAAATTGTTGAACTGGTCAATATTTATAACTAATGTTCCAGAAAATAAAATTAGTGCTGAGCAAGTATTAACGATTTACAGAGTAAGGTGGCAAATTGAGTTATTATTTAAATTGTATAAAAGCCATATCAGGCTTGATAAGCTAAAAGGAAAGCCATGCAGAGTATTATGTGAACTATATGCTAAATTGTGCGCAATTCTTATATTTCACGGCATAGTTGGTTGCACAGAAGTGAAAAAGAATACAGAACTTAGCTTAACAAAGGCATTTATTGAGCTAAAAAGGCGGGTTAGAGAGTTATTTTTAGTATTAACCAAAATTAATAGTTTAAAAGCATTTCTTAAAAAACTCACTATAACTTGGTCGCGATTTTCATTAAAAGACAAACGTAGAAGGGCTAGAGTATCCACTTTAACCTCTCTAAATTTGCTCACAATCTCTTAACTTGACGCGTATGGTACGTTCTAGTAGCTCGTGATCCAATAAAGACCTGCCTCTGCTTGATAGAATACGAGTTTCCAATTTTTCTTTTCTCTCACTATTATTCATAAAAACCTCCAAGGTCAACATTATATACAAATTCAGCGCCAGCTTTCTGACGCAATAGTTCTCGAGGAATAACCCTTTTGAACTCTAAATTTGCAATGTTGTCCTTGTTGCTTTAAAAGCTGGAATACCATTTGCCATATGAATTTGTGCATTGACATTTACTGTGCTAATTCCCTGAAGCGCAACGGTATTTATATTTGCAATCATAATATATTATATAAAATTGTTAATATAATATATTAAAGAAGCGATGAAGTAAAGGCTACAGCAATTAAAGATGGCTTAACTTAGCAAAAAAGTGTAGTATTCTATCACTTTGCTGATTACAAATGTTTATAAGGATAATCACTTTTTTCTTACTATATTCAAGTACGGCTTTTTGTAGTGATTGTAATTTTAATTTACCATACTGTGGGCTCAGTTGTAATCTAGATCTGTCATATAGAAATTTAAGTAATATAAAAAAATTATTGAATAACGACGATAAGTTTGTTGCGCTTACGTTTGATGATGGACCGTCTAACAACAGAGTAAACGATATTATTAATGTTCTGGAAAGCTATGAAGCAAAAGCAACATTTTTTGTGCTTGGTGAACGTATAAATGAAAAAACGTCTGAAATAGTAAAGAAAATTCATGAATCAGGTCATGAGTTAGGCAATCACTCTTGGTCGCATAGGAAGTTGACATCACTTTCAAGTGAGGAACAATTGCAAGAATTGGAAAAGACAAATACAGCAATTAAAAATGCAATAAAACAAGATGTAAAATGGTTTCGTCCGCCATATGGATGTTATGACGATAATCTGATTGAAAATACTGATCAATTAAATATGTATTCAATATTATGGACAGTTGATTCCCTAGATTGGCAAGGTGATAAGCCAGAAACTTTAGTTGAAAGAGTTTTAAGTAATGTACATAATGGAGCAGTTATACTGTTTCATGATCACAATAACAGGTCAAACACAATTGAAGCTTTACCTCATATTATTAAAATACTAAAAAAATCAGGTTATAAGTTTGTGACCTTAAGTAAGTGGGAAAAAAGGGTTTGTAATACGGTAAAAGCCAGAAGTGTAACAATAAAAGAGGGGAAAAAAGTGTGTTTTGAAGGAATGTTATGTGGACAAAAAACAAAGTCTTTAACCGCAGAGCATTCATATTAGGTGGTATTCAGCTTACCATTTCTGCGGTTTTTAGTTGCAGGTTATATAATTTACAAATACGAAACAGACAAAAGTACGAAGCACTATCTAATAGTAATAGAATAAGAGTTGCTACTATTATGCCTAAGCGGGGCAAAATTTTAGATAGGAATAGCATTGAACTTGCGGTAAACAAAATTTCGTATGTTGTTTTGTTTGATGGTTCTGGTAAGGAAGTTGATTTGCAGACATTATCAGAAGTCGAGTCTAAAATAGCAAAATCGTCAGAAAAAATAACTGCTCTTTATAAACGTTATTACCCGTTTGGTTCAATGTGTTCTCATGTAATCGGATATACAAAAAGACAGCAAGGCATAAGCGAAGTAGGAATCAGCGGTATTGAATATACATATGATCATATATTGAAAGGCAAGTCAGGAAAATCTGAGCAGGAAATAAATTCTAAAAAACGCGTCATAAAAGAATTATCAAGCATACCACAACAAGACGGACAAGATGTACAACTGACAATTGATATTAATCTGCAAGAGAAAACCGCAGAGGTATTTAAAGATCACCAAGGCTCCGCAGTGGTAATTGATGTAAATAATGGAGAAATTTTAGCATTATATAATTCACCTTCTTACGATAATAATCTTTTTGCTAGCAGGCTATCAAATGAGACTTGGGAGAGCTTGAATGCTCCTTCATTGCCGCTCGTGAATCGTGCGTTATCATATCAAATTCCACCTGGTTCAATATTTAAAGTAATAGTTGCGCTTGCGGGTTTAAAAGACGGAATAATCACACCAGAAGAAAAATTCTCGTGTAAGGGCTATATGAAAATAGGTGAGCGGAAATTTCGTTGCCTGAAAAGCAAAGTCCATGGATATGTATCTTTAAATGAAGCAATGGCATTATCATGCAACACTTACTTTTATAATATAGGGAAAAAAATAAGTGTAGACTCTCTAGTAGAAATGGCCAGAAAATTTGGTATTGGAAGTGGGCCACTGATTGGAACGTTTAAAGAAGAAGCTCCAGGGTTGTTGCCAGATAGAGATTGGCGTACACGAAAGCTATATTCGCAGTGGTA
Organism: Wolbachia endosymbiont (group A) of Epagoge grotiana; assembly: GCF_947251775.1. Taxonomy (NCBI): domain Bacteria; kingdom Pseudomonadati; phylum Pseudomonadota; class Alphaproteobacteria; order Rickettsiales; family Anaplasmataceae; genus Wolbachia; species Wolbachia endosymbiont (group A) of Epagoge grotiana. The sequence goes on along the minus strand of NZ_OX366387.1, from coordinate 1,663,191 downwards.
TTTAGGTGACACTATCAACTTAGTTATAGGACAAGGGTATATGCTTACAACACCACTACAGCTTGCAGTTCTTGCAGCGAGGATTGCAACAGGAAAAGAGGTAATTCCCCGCATTAAGATGAATGAAACGATACAAGATTTTCCCGATATTGATGTGGATTGTGAGCATCTTAGCATAGTTCGAAAAGCTATGTTTGATGTGGTGAATTCTAAAACTGGAACCTATAAGAAAGGGCTAAGCGGTATACAAATTGCTGGCAAAACCGGTACACCAGAAATAAACTCTAAGGGCGAAAGTCATAAGTTATTTATCGCCTATGGCCCTTACCATAACCCGCGCTATGCAATCTCTGTGTTTATAGAACACGGCAAAGCCCCACGCCAAGATGTTGCAATTGCTAATGAGATATTTCAGTATATGCTTGAAACTATGAGTATTAAACTTCTTGCATAACCATATAACAAACTTTTATTGGGAATAGAAACGAAAAAACTTACTTGACACCCTTCGCCAGCCCCCTTATCATGAAACTGAAGCTATTGTATTTGCTTTCGCCAATCTGCAGATTAAAAGGTAAGGATTACTTAATGTATCGGCGTCTTATGTTCAATTTTTTGCAGCATATAGATACTGTATGTCTTTACAAAACTTCATCTACATCTAGATTTTTATCTAAATAAGCTGAACGCGCTTATAAAGCGTTACAAGACATCAAAAAATGCCAATACTCGACAGAGATAGTAAAAGACTAGCTAACTCGGGGATTCTTTGTCTTTTTTTCTGCTTAGTAAATTTCTTAAACATTTGCAGCGTAAGTTAGTTGCAATTAAAAGCAGCTTAATCTTGCTTGTCAAGCGTTTAAAACATAAAAAACGCCAATATTTTAAAGCGGATAATAACCCCAGGGTTTCTTTTGCCTTTTTTTTCATTTGGTAAATTTCTTAATATTTATAGCTAAACAACAACCGTCATCCCTAAGTATCCCGCTGCTTGTTAGCGGGATCTCTTGTTAGCGCCGCGGTGGTATGACGTAGGATTGTTGTCATTCCGCTACTTGTTAGCGGCTGAGATACCGCAGCGGTATGACGGTTCGCGGCGGCATGACGGTTCGTGGCGGCATGAAGATAAGCTCGTCATCCCGCTGCTTGTTAGCGGGATCTATGTTAAGGTATAGTAGGGGATCTATGTTAAGAGATACCGCGAATGAATCGCGGTATGACGGTGTAATGATGGTTAAGTAATTCGTCATCCCGCTGCTTGTTAGCGCTTACTATTACCCACAAATAAAAACATAGTATTGTATTTACTCAAATAATTTAATTTTATTAACCTGAAAGCTTATTAGATTAAAATTATTAAACTAAGAGTTATAATTTTAGCAACTAAAAGCTGTAAATTGCACCATATAAACAGTTATTTCAAGCAAAAGTTATGCCATTAAGAGCTATGCAACAAACATTTATATTTGTGGGTAATAGTAAGTTGTTAGCGGGATCTAGAGATACCGCGACGTCTCACCTATAGCCTTCAGTGCTCCTTTTTTTGTCATCCCAGCGTCACGCGTTGGTTTCAACATTATATCATTAACTTTCTAAAATTCATTGAACTGTGCTTTCAAACGGTAGTGCCGGGGTGTGAGTATAACGATTATCAGTATATAAAAGTCATAGCAGATAGGCTGGAAGCGGCGAGCGCTGGTGAAGTGAAACGAATAATATTCAATATGCCTCCGCGCTCGATGAAGTCCATGTGCATAAGCGTTGCGTGGCCCGCATGGATACTGGGAAACCAACCAACTGCGAGAATAATAGTTGCAAGTTATTCTCAGCGGCTCAGCGAAAAGCACTCGCTCGACACCAGGTGCGTGATGCAGTCTAGTTGGTATAGAGCGCTATTTCCAGAGATAGAACTATCCAAAGACCAGAATACAAAATATAAATTTCAAACAGTGCAGAGAGGATACAGAATCGCAACATCAGTTGGTGGAACACTAACTGGTGAAGGTGGTGATTTTATCATTGTGGACGATCCGCTCAGTTCTGCTCAAGCTTTGAGTGAAACGCTTAGAAAGCGTGCCACAAACTGGTTTGATCAGACTTTAGTAACCAGGCTGAACGATAGAAAAAAAGGAGTCATCGTTCTTGTAATGCACAGGCTACACCAGGAGGACTTAACTGGACACCTTCTCTCCAAGCCAAAAAACATATGGCATCATATTTGTTTGCCAATGATTTCTGAAAATAAGCAGGTTATTTATTCAATCAAAAAGCCAATACCTCCCGTTCCTATCATCCGAGTAGCTCAGCACTGTGCGACCAGGCGATTATATAATAAACCAGCGTCACCTGTAAGGATATTATATTCAAGAGAAGAAGGTCAGTTGTTATATCCCCTCGATGGAGGAAAAGAAGAAGTTGAGATAATAAAAGCTGAACTTGGGAGTTACGCTTTTGCTGCTCAATATCAACAAAACCCTCTGCCGCTTTCAAGTGGTATAATTAAACCAGAGTGGTTGAAACGCTATAAAAAATTTCCTGATAATCTCTCGCATATAACACAAAGTTGGGATACTGCGGTTTCAACAAGTAACATGAGCAACTTTAGTGTCTGCATCACCTGGGCAAAAATAGATAATAAATTCTATTTACTCGACGTATATCGCGCAAAGCTTGAGTATCCAAAGCTTAAAGAACAGGTTTTGTCACTAGCTGCAAGATGGACGCCACACGCAATTTTAATCGAAGCAAAAACAAGTGGTCAACAATTGGTGCAAGAGCTAAAGACAAACAGTGATTTACCGATTATTGAAATAGTGCCACATGATGACAAGCTCACTCGATTTCATCAAATTGTTCCGATTATAGAGTCTGGCAAGGTTTTTCTGCCACATCAAGCAGTATGGCTGAACGATTTTGAGTATGAGATTTTAATGTTTCCTGAAACTCGACACGATGATCAAGTAGATAGTACCGTGCAATATCTCCAGTGGGTGAGAAACAGTACCTCCAGGGTTGCAGCTATACGAGCATTGTGATTTGAGTCTACCAGTACTGGGATGACAGCTAGGAGACAACCGTTATCCCGCTACTTATTAGCGGGATCTAGAGATACCGCGAATGAATCGCGGTATGACGGTTCGTGGTGGTATGACAGTTCGTGGCGGTATGACGGTTCGCGGCAGCATGACGATAAGCTCGTCATCCCGCTACGTGTTAGCGGGATCTATGCTAAAAGATACCACGGCGGTATGACGTAGAACTGCTGCTTGTTAGCTGATGAGATACCGCGAATGAATCGCGGTATGACGGTTCGCGGCGGCATGACAATAAGCTCGTCATTCCGCTACTCGTTAGCGGAATCTATGCTGAGATATCGCGGCGGTATGACGTAGGGAAACCTTTCTTGGGTTAGCTATATCAATAGCATTGCTTTAAAAAGAGTGCCCATATTTTCAGTCAACCTTAAGAATTCACTAAAGATCCTATTCTTTTGTTCATCACTTGCGCTTTTCATTAAAGCCTGGGTTCTTTCTTTTATGCCAAAAAGATATAAAAATTCCCTTTGAGTTAAAATCTCGCAATCTACGTGTTTTAATGAATCTTTTAATGCTTGAAAGTTTACAAGTGCGGTAATATCACTATTACCAACATTCTCAAGAAAATTAGCATACTTATGTTGTTTTATCGATTGCAAAGTGCTCTTATATGCGGGGTATACATAACCGTAATCTACAATCAAAGCAGCTCCTTTATTATTATATATCTTCTTCTCAAGTTTTTTTAATATTTCAACCCCAACTGAACATATTTCCACCACTGCACCATTAAAAAATTTTCCATTTGTCATCTGAGTAGCTGACACTGGAATCCATGATTCTTTTTTTCTGGATTCCAGTGTCACGCACTGGCATGACACCAAGAGACTGCCATCATCTTGTTTTGTCACCATATTTTCATACCACCCCTCATCATGATATACAAACTGATCTATCGGAAGAGCGTCAAAGAACTCATTTGCTAAAAAAATGGTTGGTTGTTCTGGTAGGTTGTCAATATTTTTGTGCCAATTAACATCTAAGCTTTTTAATTTTTCCTTTTGTATCTTCCGTAAAGTAGGGCTTATTTCAACTAAGTGGATCAACATTGAATTAAAAAAGCTGCTGTATTTTTTAGTGACTCTTATTATATCGTGAATGAGTGTTCCTTTGCCTGGCCCAAGTTCAACTAGAGAAAATTTTGATGGCTTTCCTAATTTTTCCCATGTATGCATTATCCAAACTGCAATTACTTCACCAAATAATTGGCTGATCTCAGGTGCGGTAGTAAAATCACCATCCTTACCAAGCGGTAATTTACTTGTATAATAGCCGTATTTTTCATGGTACAAAACGGCATTCATGAAATCACTGATGGATATTGATCCTTGACTTTTGTCAATTAATTCGTGTATATAAGTGAGCATGTTATTAATAAATGTTTAACTATAGCGTGCCATAATATAAAATAGTAGAGTATTTATATATATAGTATACACTTAAGTTTGTGAGTAATAGTGCTTCAGTTATGGACGACAAAAACACCGATTATGTTGCCCTTATAGTTCAAGATGATAGTATTGAATACAAATTTGAAGAAGCTGTCAATTTTATAGAAAACAAGGTTATAAATGCTGATGGGCTAACTTTAGCGGAAGTGTTTCAAGTGCTAGTTCAAATGCTAAATGGTGATCTAGAATTGGTAAAAAAAGTACTAGCATGTGCTAATATTATGGCAAAGCATGGAATGAAGGTAGCAAAAGAGTCGCAATTAAGCAGAGCTGATGTTCGCCGAGCTTTGGAAGGTAGAGAAAGTGTTGTCAATAGACAAGATTTTATAAAGAAACCACCTCTTCCACCTGCTATAAAATCGACCAAAAAGAAAAGTAGAGGTCTTTAGATGGCTGAATCTATAAAAAAATTTACTGTACAATGTGACTTCAAAGGGCAAAGTTCACCTTTTGCAATATATATAGGAAATCCAAAAAGTGATGCTCATCCAATTCATCATCAAGATTCCTGGCTTGTAAAAGAACGTGGAGGGAATATTCCTAATAAAGTAAAAGAAAGTCTACAAAAATTATATAAACTATCTCAAGAAAATGGAGTCTCTTTCTCAGAGTTATGCGCGTATGCCATTACTGTGGTTAGTAATAATGATAAAAAAAGTGACGACAAGGAGTAAGATAGTTTAATCCCTCAATATTTCATTTATAGAGATTTTCGATCTCGTCTTTTCATCCACTTTTTTTACTATGACTGCACAATAGGTTGAAATATTATTTTTAGATGGAATAGACCCTGGTACCACTACAGAATAAGGTGGCACTTCGCCGTAAAATACCTTGCTAGTTTCTCTATCAATAATCTTTGTTGATGCCCCAATAAACACGCCTATGCCAAGGACTGATCCCTCTCTCACTACCACACCCTCGGCCACTTCGCTACGTGCTCCAATAAAGCAATTATCTTCTATAATGACAGGTGAAGCTTGAATAGGCTCAAGAACTCCACCTATTCCCACTCCACCGGAAATATGACAGTTTTTTCCTATTTGCGCACAGCTACCAATCGTTGACCAGGTATCTATCATTGTTCCTGAATCAACATATGCACCAACGTTGATAAAACTTGGCATTAGAACAACATTTGTACCTATATAAGCAGATCGGCGAACAAAACACCCAGGAACTGCTCTAATTTTTAACCGGCGAAATTTCTCCTTATTCCATTCACTAAACTTGTTACCGATCTTATCAAACCAGCAATTGGTATTGTCTATTATTTTGCTTTCTTCAGTGAGAAAATGTAATAATATTGCTTGCTTTATCCACTTATGTACTACCCATTCTCCACTTGATAGCTTTTCTGCTACTCTAATTTTGCCACTATCAAGGAGCTCAATTACCTCTTTAATTGCTATTCTTGCTGTTTTCTTTAGATTACAGTCATTAAATTTTTCTCTATTTTTCCAAATATCTTTTATCTCACTCTGTGTTTTTTTTAGTTGCAAACCTTCCATTTGTTATATATATATTGATATTAAATTTGTAGCTCGTATCATTTGGGCTTGTTACTACTTATATGTAAGTGCTATGAAAATACAATGTAATAGTTGTACTAAAACTTACTTAGTATCTCCTAAGCAAATAGGTGCATCTGGAAGAAAGGTAAAATGTACGAACTGCAATCACATATGGCATGAATATCTAGAAGAAGTGTCAAACAAATCGCACTCTGCTAATATACAGGAAAAAAAAGTTAGTGGAAGGAATTTTTTACAAAATCTAGCATTTACCACTCTAGCTTTTGCAACAGCTACAGGGTTATGCGTCGTAATTGCTAACGGCATCTTTCCTAGAGAGATGAACAAAGCATACAAAACGATCAGTTTATACAAGGATTCAATAAGCTATAAATTAGGGTACAAAAAAGAACAAACAGAAAGTCCAAATGTAAAAAAACTTGCTGTAAATAAGTTTTATCAAGACTACCTTTTTTTATCTAATTTAAGATCTAGTTAAATAGGCATACCGATATCGGTCTCTAGCTACTCAGATGGTGCTTAGGGTGACAGAGTTTTAAAAATAAGTTATTTTTTAGCAAAAAAGGCAGCTCATGAGTATTAAAATTGCACCTTCTATACTTTCAGCAGATTTTGCAAAATTAGGGGAAGAAGTAAGAAAAATTAGCGATTTAGGTGTAGATTACATACACATAGACGTTATGGATGGGAATTTCGTTCCAAATATTACAATTGGTCCTAGCGTTGTTTCTGCAATACGTAAATATAGCAATCTTCCTTTTGATGTGCATTTAATGGTCAAATCTCCTGGTAACCACATTGAAAGCTTTATAAATGCTGGTGCTGATATTATCACTGTACATGCAGAAGCAGAGATACACCTTGAGAGGTTGATAAGAAAGATAAAGTCATACAAAAATGTAAACGACGAAAAAAAACCGATTCAAGTTGGAGTTTCAATTGTTCCTTCAACTTCCCCAAGTGTGCTTGAATATATAATACATGAGCTAGATATTGTGCTGATTATGACAGTCAACCCTGGCTTTGGAGGGCAGGAATTTATTCATTCACAGTTGAACAAGATATCTACTATAAAAAAAATGATACAGGAGCGTAATCTTAAAACACAAATTTCAGTAGATGGTGGAATTAACTTTTCTAACGCAGCTGATATAATAAAAGCAGGTGCTGATATTTTAGTTGCGGGATCGGCGATATTCAAGGCTGAAGATATTAAGAAGGCCGTAAACGATCTTAAAAATCTATTGTTGTGACCCTATATAGCTAAAGTGGCTTAGGTTTACCTACAATTTGAAAAACAACAAATGCGTCATTCCGCTACTCGTTAGCGGAATCTATGCTGAGATACCGCGGCGGTATGACGTAGAAAAACCTTTCTTGGGTTGTATCCGTTCAGCTAAGCGGTGTGAGAGATGATAGATAAGAGGTTTTGGAAAGCCCATTTGTTTCCATGTCAAGTATAATGAAATTATCCGTTCAAGTTCCCCGCTTCGATTGGGTAAAATATGAATTTTTGCGATAAACGACATAATGCCGTATTTGCCGTTCAGCATGGTTATTTGTCAGCGGAATATTTTCTGGGTCATCTAAAAATTTCCACATCATTCTTTCAGATTTCAAAATATTTTTTGCAACTCGAGAAGCTCCAATTGCTTCAGGTAAACGGCTTCAAGTAATACCTTGTACGTTTTCGCAATTTTCTGGCACGTCTGGTAAATCTAAAAACATCTATCTCATTTTTTAGCAAGGCCTTTTTTAGTGCAAATAATTCAGTGGCTACGTTTCTTAAGTAACAGCCCAGAACTTTAACTTCAACTATGTGCTAATCTTTCAAAATCTCTTGATAAATGTGCCCAACAGATTTGCCTGTTCTTATCGGCAAAGTAGTTGTATGCTGCGTACCTGTCGTAAGCTATTGCGATTGCAGAACTTACTATTTTGTAAAACCTTCATTCCTCTTGACTCTGTCAATTTTATAAAACTTGCTGTATTACTGGCAAACATCCAGCACCAACCAAGTTTACCTTTGTTATAATGGCTCGTTTCATCGATATGCAGAACTTCACTTTTACTTACTTCTTGCTCGATTTGCTCATATGCTTCTTGGCATTTTTCTGCAACTCTAGCCTCGCTATTTGACACGCTACCAACACTGATGTCCAGGTTGAAAATATTTTTTATAATATTTGCTACTTCTCTTTTCGAGTTCTTGTAAAATCCGCTCAGCGCCGCAATTGTTGACTTAACTTTTGGACCAAATGTATCCGCAGTAACACCTTCTGGTAGCCTGCTACTTTTTCTTTTTCCACACTTGCAACAGCGGCCATTGGTATTCCACAACATAAGCTGGCAAATCAACTTTTTGATGAATGTATGGCTCTTTCGATATCGCAATTTCTCCTCCGCACTCGCAAGAACTCTATTTTCACCACTTCATCTGCTTCCATTTTAGGGCGATACTTTCCTTCATGCCCAATCTGTGCCCCTATTTTCCTGTCACTTTTTTTCTTTTTCTTCTTTAGCTTGTATAACTCTTTTGAGCTCGTTATCGATGAATTTTGTGAATTCAGACCTAGTCTTTCTTTCAATTCAGCATTTTCGATTCTTAGCGCCTTATTCTCAGATCTAAAATTTTCGTTTTCTATCTCTAACCTCTTTATCTCTGCTTTTAGTTGCTCTATCTCTATTTTAAAGCTTTCACAGAGCTTGAGAAGACTAGCTAGTAGATCAGACATATTTACCACACATACTACTTGTGATATTATGTTTTTAGCACTCCTTGTCTACTTTTTATTTTACCGCTCCGCTGAACGGATACCTTTTTTTTACTGTTTGAGTATGTAAGGATTATGACGACCTATCCCAAACCTCAACTATATCCTCACTAAACTCTATTATCTTTGTTTTTTTTAACTGATAACAGTTGTTAATGAATTGAATCCCTAAATCTCCTACAAAAGGAGTGGCATCATTGCCTAAAATTTTACCACTGCGGCATATTATCAACCTGTCGATTAAATTACACTTTAATAGTTCTGTGATTAATACTCCTCCACCTTCAACTAATAATCTTGTTATACCAATTTCTGAAACAAGTTTTAATGCCATGTCCTTTAGGCAAACCTTACCTGCGTTGCTTGAATTAACTACTAAGTAGTTAATGTTTTTTATTTTTTTCTCTACTTCTTTATTTGTGATGACCCAAGTTATTACTTTGTCTGCAGTCTTTGCAATGTTATGCTCTTCCTTTAATCTCCCTTGACTATCTATAATTAGCCTTATTGGCGATCTACTTCCGAGTCCTGGTAATCTGCAAGTTAAGAGTGGATCATCATTAATAAGAGTATTGCTGCCAATCATAATTGCATCATATTTCGTTCTGAGCTCATGCACCCAGTTTCTCGTATTTTCACTTGTTATCCATTTGCTATCGCCTGTAAATGTTGCGATTTTTCCGTCAAGAGTTGTTGCGACTTTGCAAGCTATAAATGGTCTATGTAATTCTTTAGTGGTGAAAAAACCGACATTCAGTTCTTTTGCCTCTTTTTGCATAATACCTTGCTCAACTTCAATTCCTGCTTCTTTCAGAGCTTTCATGCCTCTGCCTGAAACTCTACTATCTGGGTCAATAGTTGCAATTACTACTCTTTTTATGCTAGCTTTTATGATTTTTGCAGTGCAAGGCCCCGTGACTCCGTGATGACAACATGGCTCAAGAGTGATATATATAGTTGCGCCATGAGTTGAATCTTTAGCGTTTTGCAAAGCGACTACCTCCGCATGCGGACGCCCACCAATCCCTGTGTATCCCTCACTAACAATTGTACCATCCTTTACAATAACACACCCGACAGCAGGATTTGATGCAACATTTCCAAGATTTTTTTCTGCAAGCCTTAATGCAATTGACATGAAATGATCATCAGTCATTAGAAAGAAGTCATTTCGTATGAGGTATCAAAAATTCTTCTGTGCTCGTGTATAGCAAATCTATCTGTCATACCTGAGATATAGTCACATATTATTACTGAACGCTGAGATTCACAAGCGAGTTTGCTCCACTCTGTGGGAAGTAATCCTGGGTTTTCATAAAAACATTGAAAGAGTTCCTGTATTATGCGTTTTGCTTTGTTCATCGTTCTACTCAGTTTATAGCTTCTGTATATTTTCTCCATGTTGAATCTTTTCATTTCTTTTGTAGCATTCGCAACTTCTGGTGAAAATGTGACTAGCATTTTATTTAGACTTCTTACGTCTTCTACGCTTTTTATTTTGTGATCTTCAATATTTCTTTCAGTCTGAGAAACAACATCACTTATCATAGTTCCTATAGTTCCACTCAGTGATTCATGTATGAGTTTGCTCTGAGGCAATTCTGAATATCTGCTCCTTATGTCTTTAAACATTTTTTCAATTAAAGGAACATTCAGCAAATCTTCGATGGTTACTAAATTCGCCCTGAGTGCATCATCAAGATCGTGAACACTGTAAGCAATATCATCGGCAATTGAAGCAACTTGCGCTTCAATGCTTGAAAATTCTTCAAGTTTTAGATCATATTTTTTGTTGTATTCTAATAACAGCTGATTACTTGTAGAAGACTCCGCGTTTTGACCAAGCAAGGGACCGTTATGTTTTGCAACTCCTTCAATCACCTCCCAACTTAGATTCATACCATCAAAATCAGCATGTTTTTGTTCAAGATAAGTTAAAATCCTTATAGCTTGAACATTATGATCAAACTCATACTTCTCGTTATCAAGATTCAAATCTTGAATTGATTTCTTTAGAGCATCTTCACCTGCATGACCAAATGGAGGATGACCAAGGTCATGTGCAAGCGCTATGCATTCAGTGATATCCTCATTTAAGCCAAGTCTACGCGCAATGGACCTTGCAATTTGTGCAACTTCAAGGCTATGAGTAAGCCGAGTGCGATAGTAGTCGTGCTCATAATTGATAAAAACTTGTGTTTTGTACTCCAATTTTCTAAACGCATTAGAGTGAATGATACGGTCCCTATCACGCTGAAAGCAGCTGCGATTCTCATCTTCTGGCTCTTTGAAGTATCTCCCTTTTGTTTTGCTTGGAAAACATGCATAATTTAATAGAAAATTATTGTTTGACATGTAAAATTTCTACTATAATAAGTTATCAATAATAAACGGTGGTTACTATGTCAACAAATTACAACATCAACTTAACTGATAATGCACTAAAAAAAATCCACTCTCTTGCAGAGCAGGAAGGAGATAAGAGTTCCGTTTTACGGGTTGCAGTTTCAGGCGGTGGATGTTCTGGCTTCAAATACAATTTTCTTATGGATCAAATGAATAAAAATCTATCTTTGGATGATGAAGATGATGATTACGATGATGAGTTTGATGACGAAGACGAAGATGATGATTATGAAGAAAGCGAGGACTATAGAAGCCATTCCAGTTTTAGCGAAAAAGGTAAAGATATAGTAATTAATGATGAAAATGGTAATCCTGTATTAATGGTTGATAATTGTTCAGCAAAATTTTTAAATAACTCAGTTATAGATTATACTGAGGATCTCAGTGGTTCTGGTTTTCAAATAAAGAATGCCTTTGCTAAGTCTCAATGTGGTTGTGGTAACAGTTTTTCGGTTTAATTATTACTAAAACTTAGATGCCTTCTGGATCTTTTAAACATGGGTGGTAATGTAGCACTAGAACTAACTTCCGTAGATAAAAGCTTCAAGAACAATTCTGCTGTTGTAAAGGATATCAACTTAAGTGTCACAAGAGGGCAAGTAGTAGCGCTGATTGGCGATTCAGGTGCAGGGAAAACAACTATATTGCAAATCGCAGGCTTGTTGGACAAGCCAACTTCAGGTATAGTTACGATAGGTGGAATAAATTGCACACAAGCCAGTAATAAGCATAAAACTCATGTAAGAAGAAATTTTCTTAGTTTTGTTTATCAATTTCACTATTTGTTACAAGAGTTATCGGTGTTGGAAAATATTATGCTTCCTCAACTCATTGCAGGAAAAAGCAAAGCTGAAGCAAAAAAAAATTCGCAAGCAATGTTGGAAAAATTTGGTCTGGAAAACAAAGCAAGTAGCATGGTATCTGAAGTTTCGGGTGGGGAAAGGCAGAGAGTTGCAATTGCAAGAAGCATTGTAAATTCTCCAAAGCTTTTACTTGCAGATGAGCCAACAGGAAATTTAGATCCAACAAATTCTTTTAACGTGTTTTTACTGCTACATTCATACGTAAAGGAAAATAACAGCTCTATGCTTATAGTAACACACAATCATCTCCTTGCAGAAAAGGCAGACTGCGTTTTCCAATTGAGAGATCGATCATTAGTGAAGTTGTGAATAGGAAAAATAGCACAATTTTTATGCCTTATACTTATCTAACCAATGATCATTAACAGAGTACAACTCGCATGAAATGCTTTCATTGCTTTTTATACACGGACTTTTTAACTTACGCTGTTTACTTAGGGAACACCCCGATAACATAAACACAGCTAAAACAAAAAATAATAGCTTTTTAAACATAACAAAACCTTTTCATTTATATTACTACACTCATTTCTCTTGTTTGTAAAGATTAGGCATATTCTTTTACCCTTACCTCTTTTTTGACCTTTTGAAAAGAAATAGTTGCACTATTCAAGCGCAGTTTTATATAATTGTCCACGATTTGAGTCACTTCCTCTTCTTTATCCTTTAGAAAGTGATTAGTATCATCTATTATATGGTATTTCATGTGATCACTTCTTACTGAATTTATCAACCTTTTTGCTAATTCTGTTACATCGCTTTCTTCTGAGATTGTATCATTACTGCTTTGTATTATAAGCCCAGAAACTGGACAGGGAGAAAGAAAAGAAAAATCGTACTTAGTTACCGGAAGAGAAAGAGCAATAAAACCCACTATCTCAGGGCGGCGCATTGTTAGCTGCATAGCCACCCATGCTCCAAAAGAAAAACCAGCGATCCAAATTGAAACATTGCTAAGATTATGTTCCTGAAGCCAATCAATGGCTACCGCAGCGTCAGTTAATTCTCCTATACCCTTATCAAAAGTTCCGGTAGATTTTCCCACACCACGAAAGTTAATCTTCAATGCAGAAAAATTGTTATCGATAAAAGACGTATATGTACTATGTACAATTTTACTATCCATATTACCACCATATTGAGGATGATGATGTAAAACCAGCACAACCGGCGCGTTGGCATCTTTGCTTTGGTGGTATTCACCTTCTATCTTTCTTGTTGCATTATTCAAAAAAACTTCAACCATGGTAACCCCTAATAAGAACCCGCTTGACAGGTATTAATGACGTGAGTTATTAATTATGTATTAATTTCGCTGTTTTTGCAATAAATTTTTTATCGTGTTAAAGCTAACGTACATAGTTATGGCTATAGTTGATGGTAAACTTATTTAAGTGACAGATGAGTCCATTCTCTTTAGAAAATAGTGGTTGCGTATATGCTGATTACAATGCAACTGCTCCAATTAGTGAAAATGTAAAAAAAAGTATATTTGAGGTCTTGTTAAAACAAACGCTCAATCCATCATCACTACATAAAAGAGGACAAGAAGCGAGGAAGATTCTTCAGGATGCAAGAGATAACGTACGTGGTGCTATTGGCGTCTCAAGTGATAAAGAAATAGTTTTTACGTCTGGTGCAACTGAAGCGAATAACCTTGTTATGAGAGGAATAGCAGGCTACCTGCATATAATTTCAGCTATAGAGCATCCTTCAATTCTTAATTCTGCATGTAATCCATATATAATACCTGTTAATCAGGAGGGCATTGTTGACTTTTTAGAGCTAGAAAAAATTCTAAGCGAACTTAAAGGAAACAAAGCAATAGTTTCAGTTATGATGGCAAATAACGAAACCGGAGTTATTCAACCTATTGAGGAAATAGCTAAAATAGTACACAAGTTTGGAGCAATTTGCCACACTGACACTGCTCAAAGTGTTGGGAAAATTAAAGTTAATATGGAAGATTTAGGAGTGGATTTACTCACTTTATCCGCCCATAAATTTGGCGGTGTAGCAGGCAGTGGAGTTTTAATATTCAATAAAGAACTTGCGATAGAACCTATTATAATAGGTGGTGGACAAGAGAAGGGATTTCGTGGTGGTACGGAAAATATTGTTGCGATTGCAGGCCTTTCTGCTGCACTGCAAAATATTCCAGACCTTCTATCAAAAATGGATGAAGTAAAGGAGCTACGTGATCAATTAGAGTGTGAATTATTAAATCTTGCCAGTGACATAAGAATCTTCGGTAAAAACTCTAAGAGGCTGCCAAACACAAGTTTTATTTATATGCCAGGAGTAAAGAGTGATGTGCAGCTTATGCATTTTGACTTGAATCATATTGCAGTTAGTAATGGCTCCGCATGTTCTTCTGGAAAAGTTGAGCCTTCCCATGTTTTGCTTGCAATGGGGGCAACAAAAGAGCAAGCAGAGTGTTCAATTAGAATCAGTATAGGTCCAGAAACTAAACCACAAGACATAAAAAAAATAGTGGATTGTTGGTATAATATCTACAAGCAGAACTCCTTGGTATAGATAATACGTGATATCATGCAGGGAGCTATAAATTAGATGTAAAAAATTCCTTTACAAGTTTCGCCAGCTCCCTTATCATAACCATACGCGTCAAGTTAAGAGATTGTGAGCAAATTTAGAGAGGTTAAAGTGGATACTCTAGCCCTTCTACGTTTGTCTTTTAATGAAAATCGCGACCAAGTTATAGTGAGTTTTTTAAGAAATGCTTTTAAACTATTAATTTTGGTTAATACTAAAAATAACTCTCTAACCCGCCTTTTTAGCTCAATAAATGCCTTTGTTAAGCTAAGTTCTGTATTCTTTTTCACTTCTGTGCAACCAACTATGCCGTGAAATATAAGAATTGCGCACAATTTAGCATATAGTTCACATAATACTCTGCATGGCTTTCCTTTTAGCTTATCAAGCCTGATATGGCTTTTATACAATTTAAATAATAACTCAATTTGCCACCTTACTCTGTAAATCGTTAATACTTGCTCAGCACTAATTTTATTTTCTGGAACATTAGTTATAAATATTGACCAGTTCAACAATTTTTGATTTCTTTTAGAGGATGTATATCCCTGCGATCTTGCTAATCTATTAGCTTTCCTTCTTCTGGCCATAGACTGTTCTTCAGTTAGTTTCTGACATATAATTCTTACTCTAATTTTTGCTTCTTTTCCTAACAATACCTCGTTTTCTAAAAATAACTTATCCTCTAAACATTCTAATAACTCCATTTTTTGATTTGTTTCTACATCATATATGTTGGTATCGGATTTATAACGACTTATGAAATAAGCTCCTATTTCATTGATTTGTTTAAAAGAACTTGGCACAAAATAACCGAGATCAGATATTAGCAAATCATTGCTTAATATATTACTTAAATGTTTCCTATATCCCTGGTCTGATCTTACCCCCTCCGTTAAATTAAGTTGGTCTATTATCTGATTCATGTAGTCGAAAACTAATTGTAACTTTATTCCAGACTTAGTATTGCTTTCATAGCCACTGTAGCTAGTACCATAACCTTTATACATCTCTTCCATACTGTTAGGTAGAGTAATATAGCTACTGTCCAATAATTTAACACTATTAAATTGCTGTAAGATTTTGCAATCAACTTGCAAGATATTTTTAAAGAGAATCACAGATTCATTATACATCCTTTTCATAAATTCCACTGCTTCTTCAGTAAATCTAAAATCCAAACCTTGTTTTGTTATATCTATCGAGTCCTCGTTTAGTAATTGACACATTGTTTCTACGCTACAATTATCAACTCCTATATTACCCAAGACCATGGCTTTTACGAATGATGAACCTTTTAGCTTTCTCTTTCTTTTTATAAACCTTGTTGTAATTGAGATTTTCTCTGCTTTTTCATTAAAAATTTCTTTGAGCTTTTTTGATAAGCAAGTTATTTTATTCATTGGTTCTCTCACTAAAAGTATATCTGGGAGAACTTATACCTTATTATTCTATCTCTTTCATACCTTTATTTCCTTAACTTGACGCGTATGGCAGTTTCAACAAGCAGCATGAGCAACTTTAGCGTCTGCACCACCTGGACAAAAGTGGGCAATAAATTCTATTTACTCGATGTATATCGCGCAAAGCTTGAGTATCCAAAGCTTAAAGAGCAAGTTCTGTCACTAGCTGCAAGATGGACACCGCACGCAATTTTAATCGAAGCAAAAACAAGTGGTCAGCAATTGGTGCAAGAGCTAAAGACAAACAGTGATTTACCAATTATCGAAATAGTACCACATGATGACAAACTCACTCGATTTTATCAAATTGTTCCGATTATAGAGTCTGGCAAGGTTTTTCTGCCGCACCAAGCAGTATGGCTGAACGATTTTGAGTATGAGATTTTAATGTTTCCTGAAACTCGACACGATGATCAAGTGGATAGTACCGTGCAATATTTGCAGTGGGTGAGAGATAGTAGCTCTAGGGTCGCAGCTTTACGGGCATTGTGATTTAAGCCTACCAGATCCAAGTAGTCAGCTACTTGCATGACACCCTGACAACCGTCATCCCGCTACGTGTTAGCGCTTACTATTACCCACAAATATAAATGTTTGTTGCATAGCTCTTAATGGCATAACTTTTGCTTGAAATAACTGTTTATATGGTGCAATTTACAGCTTTTAGTTGCTAAAATTATAACTCTTAGTTTAATAATTTTAATCTAATAAGCTTTCAGGTTAATAAAATTAAATTATTTGAGTAAATACAATACTATGTTTTTATTTGTGGGTAATAGTAAGGTGTTAGCGGGATCTAGAGATACCGCGAATGAATCGCGGTATGACGTAGAAGGATGATATCATCCCAGTGCTTGACACTGGGATCCAGTTTTCCATATAATCTCATCGAAAATGTTGTAACCACTTTCTATGCTAGTTTGCTTGCTCACAAGCAAACTTTCCTGGATCCAAGTAGTCAAGGCACTGGGATGACAAAGAAATAGGCACTGGGATGACAGGAGAAGGAGGCTACTTTCATGACACCATTCTTTTTTCTGGATCCAAGTAGTCAAGGCACTGGGATGACACCCTTTTGGATGGAAAGCTACTTGCATGACATCATCATAAAGTAAACCAGTGTCAGCTACTCGGATGACACCCTCTTGGATGGAGACCAGTGTCAGCTACTTTCATGACAAGAAGAGGGTACTGGAATGACAAAGTGGAGGGTCTGCTTCTGTCATCCTATGATAGCTAAAAAGACCTGAATTCCAGCGTCACGCGCTGGAATGACATTGTAGGGTGTTATCCGAGTCCTTTTTTTCGTCATCCGAGGACCGTATGACGTCATCCAAGTAGCGTGACTACTTGGATCTAGCGCTGAATTACCAATCCGCAGAAATTGGAACATCTGCTTCGCCTGGAATCTCAAATCGCGGTTGTGACATTACTTCCCTTACAGCATTTTGAAATCCTGTATCACTAGCATTGACATTCATTGCAACGCTTGTTTTGAAATTGTCATTGCTTGTGAGTCTAGTAAATATTGCATCCTCTGATGGAATTAGCCCTCTACTGTTTAAGAACTGTTTTGCTGTTTGTTCAGTTCCAACATTATACTCTGCTTTATCTGTGCTAGCTATGGCGTCCCCCAATTTATCCACTAAAATTGATTTGTCGCCGTCTTGTGCAGGAAGTATAGCTTCCGCGAAAGCTTTCTTGTTTGCTGCATCTGTAAGGTTAGAAGCATCGATTTTAGCAAACGTAGTATCTGTAACAGTTTTAGTATAAACTTCATCAGCTGGAGCAGCTTTAATATATACCTTATTTGTAAAATCAGAAGAAGCAGTTATAGCATCCACGACCTCTTTTTCTGCAGCTTTTGTTTTAAGCTCTGTAGCTTTAACAACTTTATCAGTGAGTTTGTCTAACATAGCATTTACACCAGCATCAGTTACGTTGTCACCAGCAACATTAACTTTGGTAGTGAGATCAGAAACTTTAGCAACTTTCTCGTTTGCTGAGAGCTTATCTAACATAGCTTTCACACCAGCTTCAGTTGCATTGTCACCGTTAGCTTTAACAACTTGGTTATTTCCTCTAAGTGTGCCTAGCATAGCAGTTACACCAGCTTCAGTTGCATTGGAACCATCAGTTTTAACAAATGCAGTATTTGCAGCAGTTTTAGTATAAACACCACTATTACCAACACCTGCTGCGAGCTTTTCTACTAAAGCATTTATAAAAGCACCGTCGTCTATGAGCTCTTGTTCTGTCTTAGCATTCAATTGATCACCTAACGCCATATCACACTCTCCGTTAATTATAAAAACCATAGCATGCATGAAAAAAGTATAATTTTCGTTAATGCTAGATTTTACATAAGTTTTTTTTGAGGTTTGTCGTTTCAGAATTCTTCTCTTGCTATCCCAGTCCCCTCTCCTGTCATCCGAGTAGCTGACACTGGGATCCAGTTTTCCATATAATCTCATCGAAAATGTTGTAACCACTTTCTATACTAGTTTGCTTGCTCACAAGCAAACTTTCCTGGATCCCAGTGGGCTTTGTTGCATAGCAGCAGAAAAATTAGTGATTACTGACAAAATTCATTATAAATAGCGATTTAACTGTTGAAGAAAAAATATGCCACAAAAAATGAGGGTCAGTAACCATAGCGAATATAACAAATTTCTAGAAAAAAGAGGAAATATTTTTCATTATATCAACGAAGCCATAGAAAAGTGGTACGAGAATGGTCCAAAAATACCAGTTGGCAACAATATTTATAGCGATAAAGTTGTAATTTTGGTGCACATAATAACTTGTTTATTTAGAATAGGCCTGAGGCAAACAGTTGGGTTTATAGCAGGATACCTTGAGCAAATTGGGAAAAATTTGCAAGTTATCAGCTATTCACAATCATCAAGAAGGTTTAAGAAACTCAATATTAAGATCAATGATTGCAGAAAATAATATGGAAGATATCGAAATTGCTATAGACAGTACAGGAATTAGTATATACAACAACACTCCTGGTCATAGCAAAGAAAATAGCGAAGATAGAAAGTATCGCAGCTATGAACAGACAAGAAAATTGCATGTAATGTTGAATACAAACAGCAAAAAAGCCATAGCTGTAAAATACAGTAACGGCTGATCACTATGGAGCTTGTGATTTGCTAAAAGAAGTCGATTTTCAGTATGTCATAAAAGTACTATATGCAGATAGGGCATATGACAGAGAAAAGCTCTATAAGCTGTGTAATCAATATGGTATAAAAACGAAAATTCCTCCGAAAAACAACGCAGCAGAGCATCCAAAGTTAGACTATATGGCTGAGAGAAATGCTGCAGTCAAGCTCATAAAGTCATATGATGAAGATGGTATAAAGAAGTGGAAAAAAGAGATGAGTTATGGAAAAAGATCTTATATAGAAAGTTTTTTCTCGCGACTGAAACAAACATTCGGGTTTAGTTTTAGGAATAAATCTGAGACAAATAGAGAGAAGGAACTACTTGTTAAATGCTATTTGCTCAATAAGTTCACTGATATTGGTATGGCTAAATTTGAGATAGCTTCATAAATTTATTGTGCGTTACCTACTATCCGAAGAGCGATGCAACAAAGCCATCCCAGTGTCAAGCACTGGGATGACACCCTCCTTGGCAAACAATGTTCGTACAGCTATGTGCGTGACGCTGGCGCTGGAATCTAGAAAAAAATAGATCCAAGTAGTCAAGCTACTTGGATGATACTGACTGCTAATTTTTTATGCAAGAGATCCAATCATTCACCGTTCTTGCAAGTGATAGCACTCTCACTTCTTTTGCACCGGAGTTTAAAATTTCCTGAGAGCAAGATCTTACAGTTGCTCCGGTTGTTACCACATCATCAACTAATATCACGATTTTATTTTCGATAATTTTCTTGTTGCTTGTTTTAAAAGCCTTCTTTAAATTTTTTTCACGCTGTTTAAGTGAAAGACCAGCTTGAGGCGCAGTATGGCGAAGGCGTTTTGTTGCAAATGGCGTATAGGATAAATTGGACAACTTACTCAATTCTTTTGCAAGCAGTGCTGCTTGATTATATTTACGTTTAAACAAGCGCATTTTATGTAACGGTATAGGAATTATGATCTCTGCGTTCTGAAATGTATCCTGATTAGCTTGGTGTATCCACTTTGCATAGATTTTTACGTAATTCAAATTATCAAAAAATTTGAAATTTATAATCATGTTTCTACTATGTTGATCATAAGCAAAAACTGATCTTAATACTTTAAACGGTGGAGGATTGATGATGCACTTACCACACGTATAAATATTGTCTGAGATTACTACGCCACAAACATTGCAGTAATGCTTAGTTAGAAAATTGATTTTTTTGTTGCATTCACTACACAGATTAAGATTTTCATCAATGATACATTCGCAACTTACGCATACGCTTGGAAATATGAGATTTGTAGCTTTTTTTAGTAAGAGAAGGTTCACAACTCATTAAATATATTATAAAATAATTTATATAGTATAGCTAAAGTAACTTAAGCTTACACTCTTTCACTTTTTATTCCATTTCAATATAGTTCATGCTGCTGAAAAGCAGAACTTATAACTCAGTTTGTGGTATACCATTGACTGAAGTAGTCTTTGAATTATCCTTAGATAAAAATTGATGTTTTTCTGGCTTCTGTACTTCACTCAACTTACTTTGCACTTTGTCACAAGCCCACACAAGTGGCGTTATGATTGACGCGGCAGCCCAAATGATAGCAGCGCAAGCATAACTTACAATCTTGTTAAATACTCTAGCTACTGCATTAGCACAATCTTGCCCCATTTCTAAAAATATGTTTGAATAATTAACGAATGATTTTGTATCTGTTTTAAAACAATAGTCCCCTGTTATTTTTGACAATAACTTGACTGGAAAGTATGACAAACATGCCACTATCAAAAATAAAGGTTGCAATATTATGTTGGCTGCTAAAACAGCACCCAGTGTACACAATGAATACACTCCCTCTGCTCTGTGGCCCACGTATTCACATTTATCATTATCTTGATAATACTTGTTATAATTGTCTTTACTCTCAACTCCACAAATTACATCTTTCACAGGTCCTAGCACATTATCAACGTAACGTACAGATTTATAGAAACTATTTTCTGGAACTAGTGTGTTATCTTCTGCTTTCTTAGCAGGTACAACTCCATATTCAACGTACCTTCTAAAGTATCGATATACTGACATTCTTATCTCCAAATCATAAATATGCAACCTAGCCTAATATAATTAAGAAATAGTTTATAATAAATACGTTTTAAGATACCTGCCTGTAACACTTTCTGGAATTTTTACCACTTCTTCTGGAGTTCCAGTAGCAATCACTTCTCCGCCTTTTATTCCGCCCTCTGGTCCGATGTCTATTATATAATCTGCAGTTTTTATAACGTGCAAATTGTGCTCGATAACTATAACAGTGTTTCCCAGATCGACTAATCTATGGAGTATTTTTAGTAAGTTATTTATATCTTCAAAGTGTAATCCAGTTGTTGGCTCATCAAGAATATACAATGTTCTTCCGGTAAATCGTTTTGATAGCTCCTTGGACAGCTTTATTCGTTGTGCTTCACCCCCAGACAACGTTGTTGACGACTGTCCGAGTTTTATATAGCCAAGCCCCACTTCCTGCAAAGAAATCAACTTTTCTTTTACCATTGGAAGGTTTTCAAAAAAATCACAAGCTTGATCTATCGTCATATCAAGGACATCAGAGATTGATTTTTCTTTATAAGTAACTTCCAATGTTTCCCGATTATACCTTCGCCCTTTACATTGCTCACACTTCACATAAACGTCCGGTAGAAAATGCATCTCTATCTTTAAGTGCCCATCACCTTTACAAGCCTCACACCTTCCCCCTCTGGTATTAAATGAAAACCGGCCTATATTATATCCCCTTGCTTTTGACTCCGAAAGACCTGCAAACCAATTTCTTATATGAGTGAACATACCAACATATGTTGCTGGATTTGACGCAGGAGTTCTACCAATTGGCGACTGATCAACTTCTATAACTTTATCTATATATTCAAGGCCTTCTATTCTATCACACTGACCATACCTTGCAGACGAATGATGTATCTTATGTGCTGAATATTTATATAACGTTTCTATGACTAAACTTGATTTTCCCCCTCCTGATATTCCAGTAACACAAATAAGATTCCCTATAGGAAATTTAACGTTCACATTTTTTAAGTTATTTTCACATGCATTTATTACTTTTATGAACTGAGTTGCTTGCTTTCTTCTCCTTGGAATTAAAATTTTTTTCTCTCCACTCAAATATTGCCCTGTTATGCTCCCCGAATTTCTTTGCACCTGGTCTGGTGTTCCTTCTGCAACAACTTTTCCACCATTTACGCCAGCTCCAGGACCAATATCAATCGCATAATCAGCAGCCATTATTGTATCTTCATCATGCTCAACAACGATTACAGTGTTACCCATGTCTCTTAAGTTTTTTAGTGTGGCAATTAACCGATCATTATCACATTGATGAAGGCCTATCGAGGGTTCATCAAGCACGTACAGCACTCCTGTTAAACCAGAGCCAATTTGTGAAGCAAGTCTGATCCTCTGACTCTCACCGCCAGAGAGAGTGCTAGATTCTCGATCAAGCGTTAGGTAATTCAACCCTACATTCTTTAAAAATGCTAGCCTCTTGATTATTTCATTTAATATTTTACTTGAGATTTGCTTCTGTTGTTCTGTGAGCTTGTCTGGCAAATTTTCAAACCATTTAAGGGATTCATCGATGCTGAGCCCTGATATTTCACCTATATGTTTGCTATCAATTTTTACTGTAAGCGCTTCTTTTCTCAATCTATAGCCAGTGCATTCTCTGCAGTGAGTAACAGAGCAATATCGCTCAACAAGCGTTTCATCATAATCCATCTGGTTTTCTAAGATACTGACCAAACCTTGAAATTTACCGAAGCCAAAGAGTATCATATCTTTTACTTCTTGATCTATGTTCTTCCACGGAACATCAAGGCTAAATTTACAATTTTCAGCCAGTGATAGAATTGCACTTTTTAAAAATCCATAACCTGTGTGCACTTGACGGAACATTGATCCCACTGGCTTTAAAGCGCCTTCAGATATTGAAAGAGTTTCATCTGGCACTATCAGCTTCACATCAATAGCCAGCTTTTTACCAAGCCCATTACACGAACCACATGCACCGTAAGGGCTGTTAAAAGAAAATAATCTTGGTTCTATTTCCTCAAGAGTGAAACCAGACTCGGGGCATGCAAAATTCTCTGAAAAAGTCAGAATTTGACCATTTTTATACTCGGAATTATGGTTGTCAGGTAGGTTTACTATTTCTACATACATTAGACCATTACCAAGTTTTAGTGCGGATTCTATACTACTTGGCAGTCGATTTCCTATATCGCCCAATATTGATATTCTATCTGCAACCACAAAAATGTCGTGTTTCTTGTTCTTATCGAATTTAGGCAAGTCATCTACATTGTACACTTCACCATCTATTTTGAACCTTACGTAACCTTGTCTTTTAATTTCCAATATCTCTTTAAGATGTTCTCCCTTTCTACCACGCACAACAGGGGCAAGTATATATATCTTAGTTTCTAAAGGTAACGCAATTATAGTATCTACAATTTGAGACACCGTTTGTTTTGTTATTGGTAATCCAGTTGCAGGTGAATAAGGAACTCCTATTCGTGCATATACTAAGCGCAAGTAATCGTAAATTTCGGTAACAGTTCCAACTGTTGACCTTGGATTTTTTGAGATCGATTTCTGGTTGATAGATATTGCAGGAGAGAGACCTGTAATCGACTCAACATCTGGTTTATCCTGAATGTTGAGAAATTGACGCGCGTAAGCTGACAGGCTTTCAACGTACCGGCGTTGGCCTTCTGCATAAATCGTATCAAATGCAAGGCTAGACTTGCCAGAACCACTTAGCCCAGTTATAACAACTAGCTTATTTTTCGGTATATTGACGTCTACACCTTGCAGATTATGTTCCCTTGCGCCCTTAACTCTGATAAAATCGTCCATATTATACCATATAGCGTATTAACCATTATAGCCTCAAAATACGTGAATTTATAGTGATATATTGATTTTTTCAACTGTTACGGAAAATTAAGCAGCGTTTGATAAATCGTCATTCCGCTACTTGTTAGCGGCTGAGATACCGCGACGGTATGACGGTTAAGTAGGCCAGTGCCCCTATGATGTCATCCCAGTGTCAAGCACATAGCTGTACGAACGTTGTAGTTTAGGAGCAATTCCCACCAGTGGGCCAGTGCCCAGACACTGGTTCTATGCAACTTAATTAAAAACGTTTGTTTTAGCGTAAGACAACTACCTTTAGCTCATCAGCTCAGTTATAAGCAAAATTTCTGGATTCCAGACTGGAATGACACCATTTGCTGTGCAATTTACCTTCAAAAATGAATGTTCGTACAGCTATGTGTCAAGCACTGGGATGACACCATTCTTTTTTCTGGATTCCAGTGTCTGGGCACTGGAATGACACCCCCCTGATAGGCTCAAATCATAGTGTTTGTACAGTTGTGGGTTTAGGCTACCTATAAATTCTAAACTGTTGTTACGTATTAGGACCACCAAATACACCCCCAGGACCCAAAGTCAGTTTAGCTATATCAGAAAACAGGTTATGTGGAAATCTTAAAATACTTCTTGTTCGCCAAGCAAAATAAATACATTCCTACAAACAAGCAGATGCTCAATACTGACACATAAGAAAACTTAAAAATTAAATCTCTAATGTATATTGATAAGCATTTACCTGCAGAAAATTTGTATAGTAATCCAACACATACAACGGCACTATCAACCA
Organism: Wolbachia endosymbiont (group A) of Epagoge grotiana; assembly: GCF_947251775.1. Lineage (NCBI taxonomy): Bacteria > Pseudomonadati > Pseudomonadota > Alphaproteobacteria > Rickettsiales > Anaplasmataceae > Wolbachia > Wolbachia endosymbiont (group A) of Epagoge grotiana. The sequence goes on along the minus strand of NZ_OX366387.1, from coordinate 1,638,154 downwards.
CTGATGCTATAATTAAAGTAATGAAATTTGCCATATGAAAATTCAACTTGGACTTCAATTTTTCAAAAATAATTATGCTTGAGAGAAGAGATACTAAAATTGCAGTATATGAAATCAATATCATCAAATTAAAACTTTGCCATTTAAAAACACAACATAGCGCTGTACACACTATTAAGTTGTACGTAGCTTTGCTTCTGCCATAAAATTCAACCATTGAATTTACAACTAAAGCAGCTCCCACAAATAAGGCAGCACATATCATCAATTTATTTGAAGTGTTGAGTAAAGAAAGACTGATAAACAGGAGTATCGATAAAATAGACATAATTACCTACCCAAAATTAATAACATACATTCATTCTAAATAAACATTACATATAGTAAAAGAGTTATTTAGCATAATAAGAAAAATATTTTATATTAGCATGCCACATCTTTCAGATCTACTTTTAAAACATCCTTTATGTTTAGCACCTTTTTCTCTGTTACTTTGCCAATACATGAATAAACTGCACCTTCAAACAATTCTTCAAACCTCTTCTGATTGTGTGGTGCAATAGTAACCAAAATTCTACTTTGCGATTCAGAAAACATTATTATCTTGTTTATTATGTCTGTATTTTGTATTTTTCCTATTGGCACTAGTGAAAGATCGATTTCAGCACCGAGATCTCCTGCAATTAGCGATTTTGCCAGAGCAATAACTAATCCGCCTAAGTTTGGTGCAATTGCAGAGGCAATTATGCCATCTTTTATTGCCTGGTTGTAACGCTCATACAACTTCCTAGCGCTCTTTGCATCAACTTTTGGTACGTTGTTATTACCTATTCCACTATATAACTGATATTCAGATCTACCAAGTTCATCAAGTGTTTCTCCAAGCACGTATATTAAGTCTCCTGGCATTTTTACATCAAGCGATACCGCATTTTCAATATCTTCTATAATTCCAATTGCTGAGATGAGTAATGAAGGTGGTGCAGATATCATCACTTTCTCGCCATTTTCATCATATCCCTTAAAGTCGTTAAACATACTATCTTTTCCGGATATGAATGGTGTTTTAAATGCAGTTGCAAAGTCGTAACAAGCCTCTGCAGCTCTCTTTAGTTGCCACAACCTTTCTGGATTATAAGCATCACACCAACAAAAATTGTCGAGCAACGCTAGATGATTTATATTTCCTCCTGCGGCTACATAGTTGCGTATCGCGGTGTCAATTGCACATGCTGCCATGTGGTAGGTGTCAATTTCTCCATAACTTGAGCCAAATCCTTGCGATTTTACAACACCTTTATTTGAAGAAAGGATTGGTCTTGAAACAATAGCTTCACTGCACACTCTTCCCTTGCCCTGCAGTGGTTTCAGCACTGACGACCCTTGAACCTCATGATCATATTGCACCACTATGAACTCTTTACTGCAAATGTTTGGTCTGCTTAACATTTCTTTTAATTCAATTTCTAAAGAAGGCGAACTTGTTGTCATTCCAGCGCGTGGCGCTGGAAGCCCCTTAGACCACGGCTTTGTCTGTAAATGCATTTTAGGATTACCATCATGCAGAAATTCAGTTCCGATATCCATTATTACTGTCCCTTTAGGACATTTAACAACGGCTTTACCACTCTCATTAAACTCTCCAATCACACAAACCTCCACATCATGTTTTTTCATGATTTGCTTAAACATAGGGAGATTTTCTTCTGGCACTGCTAAGGTCATTCTCTCTTGTGATTCTGATATCCATATTTCCCACGGAGCCATACCATCGTTTTTAAGGAGAACCTTGCTCAAATCAACTTCAAATCCGTCTTTTCCCATTTCACCAATAGACGACGACAGCCCACCTGCTCCATTGTCCGTTATTGCATTATAAAGACCAAGATCTCTTGCTTTTATGACGGCATTGGATAGTTTTTTTTGTGTTATAGGGTCACCAATTTGCACAATCGTTGAAGGGCTGTTTCCCGACAAAGCCTCTGAAGAAAACGTTGCACCATGAATTCCGTCTCTTCCAACTCTTCCGCCAATAATTACGATTTTATCGCTGTTTTTAGGCCCTTTGATGTGTGAAGGTGCGTTATTTATGTTGCGCGGAATAATTCCGACACTGCCAACAAAAACTAACGGCTTGCCACAAAATCTATCGTCAAAATATACCGATCCAAGTTGCGTTGGAATACCAGAGCAATTACCAGCAACATTAACACCGTGGATCACTTCTTTCATTATATATTTTGGCGGTAAGATCTCATCAGTGCGCTCTTTGTCCCTATAAAACTTGCCTTTTGCTTCTTTGGCAAAGCAAAAGTAATAGGTATTCATTATAGGCTCCGCGCCTTTCCCGAAACCCACTATATCGCGATTAACTCCAAGCACTCCGGTCATTGCTCCACCAAACGGATCAAGCGCCGAAGGGCTATTGTGAGTTTCAACTTTATCTACGATTAAGTAATCGTCATTAAAAATTATTCCTCCGGCATTGTCGGAGAAAACTGACACACATATGTCAGAATTTATCTCACGCGTTGCACGCTTAATATAATGTGCGTATAGGCCATCTTTTATTTCATCAATAGGAGAGCAAAAGATATTGTGCTTACAATGTTCAGACCAAGTTTGTGCTAGGGACTCAAGTTCAATATCATATGGATTTCTATTAAGTTTTTTAAAGTAATCCTTTATAGCTTTCATTGCTGCCAGAGAGAGCCCTAAAGTGCCGTTACCATTGATTCCATCTCTGCTGATCTTTTCAAGCTCTTGGTCACTTACATTTAGGTTAACAGGCTTAGCATCCTTTTTCACGGACTGATACTGAGTAAACTTTTTATATTTACCGTAATGCTTCCAATAGCAATTGCCGTTTTTTTTATAAACAAGCGTGCAATACTCAGTGATAGGGTTGAATTCTTGCTTTATATAATCTTCGGTTGGCATGCTTCCTTTACCCAAAATAAGTTTTGAACTTCTTGCTTTGATATGAACGCCTTCATCAATGTGGCCCTTGCTAATTAAATACTCTCTAACAATTTGTTTTGCTGTGTTGCCTACATTATCGGTCATGCCAGGTAAGAAGCTTATCTCCAAGCCCCACTCAGCTTGTGGTTCTATGAAGTCATATTGAACTTCTTCAAGGTTTTCGTTGTAGGAATAATAACGGCAGTCTTGTATGACTTTATTATAAAATAGCCCACAAATTTCTTCATATAATTTTGGTGGTAATTCTTTGTGTATATAAATCGAGTAAACGTTGACTAACCATCTGCGGCCAACTTGCTCACATTTATTTAAAATTTCTATTCTGATGTTTGTCATGTAATGTTATAAAAGATTTTAATATATAATAGCATACAAGCACGTTTATATTTTGAATAATTTCTATACAATAAAAGTATTGTATTAATTGTTACTGTTAGTGGGAAGAGTTTTTACCGTTAATGTGGATGAATCTCTTTTTGATGTGCTGGTTCAGCATATATTTTCTGAATATGAAAGAGAAAAAATCCCTGAAGTAAAGATCATACTTCCTTGCAAGAGGGATGTGATAGCGCTGCTGAGTGCATTCAAGAATTATAACGCTAAAAAATGCATAATTTTGCCAGAGATAGTTTCGCTAGAGAACATCGATGAGGAGGATTTAATATTAAATCTTGATAGAGTCAAAGTTATCAAGCCAACAAAAAGGACGCTGCTACTCATTCAATTCATATTGGAGTGGAATAGAAAAAATAATGATAATTTTCCAATTGATTTAGCTTATAGCCTGCCATCATTGCTTGATAAAATTCAGTATACCCAAATGGCAGAGTTCGATGAACACTCAAAAAAAATAGAAAGTTTCATAAATTTACTTATTGAAACATGGAATAAAATTTTAAAAGATTTAGGAGTAGTAGATATATTAGAACATAAGAGTGATTACATAAACAGTATGATAACCTCTTTACAAAAAGACCAATATATAATCTTTGTTGGAATTGGAAAGGATAAGTCGTTAATTAAGGCTATATATGATCTGCCATTTGGAAAAATAATTTTGCCTAACCTGAATTTGAAAATTAAAGAGAAAGACTGGAAATTGCTTGATAAAAAACACTATCAATATTGTCTGAAAGATCTGCTAGGTTATTTAAGTATAGGCAGAGAGGATGTAAGTTTTCTGCCAGAAGCGTGTTCTCCAGTGCCCAGACACTGGGATCCAGAAAACTTAACTTTAAATGAGCGCACCAGGTGGCTGTATAATGAAAACTGGATCCCAGTGTCAAGCACTGGGATGACAGAAGAAAGGGCTGGGATAACAGGAAGTCCTGAGGAATATCTAGATTACGTCTTTGATACAACTGCCGATCTAAGCAAAGTTAGTAGTGGACATGTTGGCAATATTGAAGTCATCACTTGTGATTCCAGAGAGGAAGAAGCACAAGTGACATCATTAATTATAGAAAATGAAGGTTATGAAAACATTTCTTTGGTCGTCTTTGATAAATTACTTGCAGCTCGTATAGCATGTTTATCAAGGCAACACAGTGCCATACCGGAAAATTACCCTTATATAACGCTTCTGCTTTATAGTATCGAAGTTTTGACCTCAAATTGGAGCAGTGTGTCATTACTTTCGCTCCTTAAACATAGGCTAGTGACTTTTGGTTACACTCAAGAAGAGTACACTCGGATTTTATCTGAATTTGAAATAGAGATATTACGCAACTTTAGTACAAATGGCCTGAGCGATATTATAAATGCTATCAATGCCCATAAAAAGCTAAAATACAAAGAAGATATATTACTTATTATCAGTAAGTTAGAGGTTATATTTAATCCTTTACTTCGTTCTATAAATTGCTCTATTTTTGATGTGGTAGCAACTCATTTGCAGTGTATTAATATATTATCTGGTATAAATTTTTCAGAGCTAAATAGTGAAATAGGTAATTTTACCTGTAATTTCTCAAATGCATGTGAGGGTGTAGGAATTAAATGCTCCTTAGAGTTATATAGCCAAATTCTGACCTTATTTTTAGAGAAAGAGTTTTTCTCTGTAGCAAGTGACTTGAATAAATTCAGCTTATATCACAACAAAGTTGTAATACTTGCTGGATTTAATGAAGCGCCAAGCTTTCAAAATCCGCTTTTGAATGCATTTACGAGAGAAAAATTTAATCTTCCTTCCGTGCAAGAAGAGCAGGGGTATTTTTTTTATACTTTACACAATTTGTTTTGTGCAAGTAAGGTTTATATTACAAGATCGCTAAGCCATAGAAAACCAATTCTATTGCAGCGTTTGGAAATTCTACTCAAGGAGGGGAAGCAGCCGTATCGTGATTGGCTAAGGATATTAAATACGCCTGAATGTACTGTTCCATGTACTCAGCCTATGCCAAAACCTCAAACCGAAGTTAGAAAAGAAAAAATGCAGGTGATGTCTTGCAGTGCAATAGAAAAGCTAATTCGTAATCCTTATTCATTTTACGTTGAATATATACTGGGCCTTAAACAATTAAGAGACTTGAATTTTAAGCCATCGATATTGGAATTTGGCACTATGGTACACAACATTCTTGCAAGATATTTACGCAACAAAAAATCTCCAATGAGCATTGCACGAGAAGCATTCTCGACTAGTCAGTTTAATTTTTCAAATATGTGGTGGGTAAGACTACAAAAGATAATTCAATCTTTTGTCGAATTTGATGAAACTCGAAGCAATTATGTTGAGTTGGAAAAGAACTTTTCCTGTCCGATATTTCATATTCCAGCGCGTGACACTGGTTCTTGTGATCAGTATGAAACTGCTTGGATGACAAATAAGCCACAAGAAATTTCACTGATAGCAAGATGTGATAGAGTTGAGTATCTACCAAGTGGGCAAGTGGCAATTATAGACTATAAGCTTGGTACACCACCTTCCAATGAAGAAGTAATGTCGGGATTTTTTCCGCAATTAATTTTACAAGCCTTAGCGGTAGAACATATAACAAAAAGAGAAGTCTCAGAACTTGCTTATTGGAAACTTGATTATGATAAAATAAAAGTTATTTCTATACAAAATTATAGATACAAAATGCAAGAATTAAAAAATGATCTGCCTGGTTTTTTATCTAACTATTTAAGTAATTCCACACCCTTTATTGCCTCTCCATATTTTGATAAATTCCTGAGATTTAACAGCTATAAACAGCTAGAAAGGGTAGGAGAGTGGTTGTAAATGGTGTCATCCGAGTACCTGACACTGGTTTCCATCCAAAAGGGTGTCATCCCAGTGCCCAGACACTGGGATGGCTTTGTTGCATCACACTTTATGAGATGGTGATTTATGGTAAATTCATGTAACTATCTCAAATTTAGCCATACCAATATCAGTGAATTTATTAAGCAAATAGCATTTAGTTCTTTTTCTCGATTTATCTCAGATTTATTCCTAAAACTAAATCCGAATATTTGCTTTAATCTTGAGAAAAACCCTTCAATATAAGATCTTTTCCCATAATTTACTTCTTTTTTCCATTCTTTCATGCCATCTTCACCGTATAATTTTATTAACCTAATAGCAGCATTCCTGTTAGACATATAATCTATTTCTGGATGTTCTGCCGCATTGTTTATTGGTGGAATTTTTGTCTTTATATCATATTCGTTACACAACTTATAAAACTTGCGCCTATCACACGCTCTATCTGCATATAGTGCTTTTATAGCATGCTGAAAATCAACTTCTTTTAGCAAATCACAAGCTCCATAGTGATCAGAGTAGACACCGTTACTGTATTTTACAGCTATGGCTTTTTTGTTGTTTATATTCAACATTACGTGCAATTTTCTCGTTTGCTCATAGCCACGATATTTTCTGTCAGTGCTATTTTCCTTGCTGTGTGTTGTTGTATATACTAATTCCTGTACTGTCTATAGCAATTTCGATATCTTCCATATTATTTTCTGCAATCATTGATCTTAATATTGAGTTTCTTAAACCTTCTTGATGATTGTGAATAGCTGATAACTGCCAAATCTCTTCCTATTTGTTACAAATACCCTTTTATAAACCCGACTGTTTGTCTTAAACCAATTCTAAAGAAACTGACGATTATATGCACCAAAATCACAACTTTATCACTATAAATATAGTTGCCGCCCTGCATTTTTGGACAATTCTCGTACCAATTTTCTATGGCGTCATTGATATAACAAAAAATGCTTCCTCTTTCTTGGAGAAATTTGTTATATTCATGGCAGTTACTGACTCTCATTTTTTGTGGCATATTTTTTCTTCAACAGTTAAATGGCTATTTATAATGAATTTTGTCAGTAACTGCCAGTTCTTTTCACTTGAGCGATGCAACAAAGCCCACTGGGATCCAGTTTCACCTTGTGATGGTATCATGAAAGTAGCTGACACTGGTTTCCATCCAAGACGGTGTCATTCCTTACTATTACCCACAAATATAAATGGACTAAAAAGTAAAATATTACAATATTAAAGTTTGCAAATATTGAGGGTGTAAAATGGCAAGTAAAAGTAGTGAATGGGCTAAAAATGAATTTGGAGATAAAAGATTAACTGACCGATTAGTAAAGATTGCTGATAGTTTGATAAGTTTACCTGAAAGCTCAATTAATGAGGCATGCGGAAGTTGGTCAGAAGCAAAAGCAGCATACCGTTTTTTTCAAAATGAGAATGTAAAAGAAAGTGATATTTTAGCTACACATATTAATAAGACGGTTGAGAGAACAAAAGCTCACAAGAGGGTTCTTGTCATTCAAGATACCAGTTACATTGTATATAATAACCATAAAAAAACAAGCGGATTAGCAAATTTGTCCAGTTATGATACTGCAAAAGGTATTATAATGCATACAGCTCTTGCCGTTAGTATAGAAGGTTTGGTACTAGGGATACTAGATCAAAAAGTTTATTCAAGACCTGAAGAAACTGAGAACCTTAAAAAAAAGAGCGATCGCATTGAAGATAAAGAAAGCGTAAAGTGGTTGGAAACTTTAAGAAAAACAAATAATATTATTGATCCAACTCAAACTGAGACTATAACTGTATGCGATAGAGAAGCAGATATATATGACTTTTTTGAGCTTGCACATAATCTTAATTCGGCAGTGCTAGTTAGAGCATGCAGAGATAGAGCAGTAAATAGAAAATCTCGATATCCTGAAAAAGGTGAGCAGAAGTTATGGGCATTTATTAAATCCTCTCATTGTACAGGTACGGTAGAAGTTGAAGTTCCTGTAAAAGATAATAAGCCAAAAAGAACAGCACGTTTGGAAGTTAGATTTGGAAAGTTTATGATGAATCCATCTAAGAATAATATTAGGCATAAGACGGAAGAACTACCTAAATTACCACTTTATGCAGTTTATGTTGTTGAGAAAACTCCCCTTCCCTTAAAAAAAAACCGCTAGAATGGATGCTATTAACGAATCTTTCAGTTAATACTTTCGATGAAGCTGTTGAAAAAATTAGTTGGTATCAACTATGTTTTTTAAAAATTTTTTTATTTGTGTAATTTTGCAAATTATATGGGCAATAAAAACCCGTTTGTCATAGAAATAGAATTTTATATCAAACAGCTACCACAGCAATTTCTGCTTAAGCTAATGAATATGTGCTTTAAGTCTGTGTGGACGCACATATTCATTAGCCAATTTCAGTTACCGTTGTGAAGATTTTTAAGTATGCAAATTAATTGCTTCTTTAAGTCTTGTATTAGCAATTACTATAATTTTATGCATTAGGGCTGTTATAGCCACCATCTTCTTCTTACCACTTTCAACAAGCTTAGAATAAAAGGCGCCAAGTATAGATTTTGACCTTGTAGCAGCCATAGCGGCTGTAAAGAGCTTTGAACGAACGTTACTTCTACCACCTGTAATCCTTCGGTAACCAACAGCTTTACCACTTTCTTTTGGATGCGGTGCAACTCCGGCAAGACTTGCTACTTCTTTTCTGTTTAAGTAACCAAGCTCTGGCATTAAACACAAAAAATCTTGTGATAACTTTTTACCTATTCCAGGAACTGTTTTAAGAATTTTTTGGCGTTGTTGTAATTCGCGGCTTTCATCAATAATCTTTTGTATAGTATCATTGAGTTCGTTTATTTGACTATCGAAAAACTCAATGGTCTTTTGACAGCTTTCTTTTATATGATCATTTTCCGGTGCTTCAAGTCTGCATTTTTCTTGAGTTCTCATTTGCGTAATATCATCACGACGTTGACAAAGTGCAGCCAAAGTTGATTGTTCTGTAGAGGTAGGTACAAATAGAGAGATAGTTCTATGGCGTTCAAATCCATATTGAGCAAGAGCTCTTGCATCTGATCTATCAGACTTTGCTAAAGTTCCGTGAGATAAAATAAAGCTTTTTACTTTACGAGTATTAGCTCGATGCACGGCAATATTTTTGTCGGTAAGAAAATGTGATAAGCCAAGCTCATATTTCCCTGTATTTTCTAAAGTCACTAAAGCATTAGGTAGAATATCTGAAAACTCTTGAAATAATTGTTGCCAACCAGAAGCATTATTATCAAATTCGACAGCATTCTTCTGTTTGTGAATTGCAACGACATTTTTAAATTTTCCGATGTCAATGCCAATAAAATTTTGATAAGATGTAACCATAATAAACCTCGATAGTTTTAGTTAATTTAAGATTGTAAACGGGTGCATATATATGTCCCAAGCAACTATTCAAACGTATCGAGAGATAGGGCTAGCGTACCTTGATACCAACGGTTGTAATACCAATTTCCTTTCGGTCGCGCACGCCCGCTATTCCTAGTGAACAGGGTTATCTTTCTCTCTTATCTCTTTTATATCACGTTTTTAACTTACAATTGCCTTAGATGGAAAATAGAGATATTACATAAAATTTTAAATTCGGTCTCAAAGTTGAAGAATGTAGGCTTGGAATAGCAGAAAGACTAATGAGATATCTAACAGTTATGAGTATTATTGCTTGGAGGATCTTCTTTATTACATCAATTGCAAGAGCTAACCCAACATTACCATGTACTACCTTATTAGCTGAAGAGGAATGGAAAGTTTTATACGTTAAAATACACAGAAAACCATGTCCAAGTGTAGTTCCCAACATAAAAGAAGCTGTTTCATGAACTTGGAGGCCATTTAGCAAGAAAAAATGACCCAGAACCAGGACCTTATGTTCTTTGGAAAGGATATAAACGTCTCTTTGATTTAGCAGAAGGATGGCGACTTGCTCACGAACCTCATATTTGTGGGTAATAGTAAGATTAACTACCATACGTGAGAATTATTGCTGCCAAATATAGCCATCCCTCCTTGGTTTTGATGTAAGTAATCCCATACTTTATTTGGTTGATCAACAATAAAGTTTTGATCTAATATATTGGGAGCTACAGCTCTATTATCTGTTTGTTGTTTTTTAATTTTAAACTTTCTTCTCAGTATAGCCCTGATGTCATTTTTCTGCATAATACTTTGCACCGTTTTCAAATTGCAACTTTTACCCAAAGCCTTCAATTCAGCATGAATTTTAGGAGCTCCATATCTACATTTAGAAACTTGATATATTTTTTGAATAGCTTCGAGTAGCTCTTTATTTGCTGATTCTCTACTGCTTATTTTTCTTGTGGTCCACTTATAGTAGCCACTAGCAGAAAATCCTACATAATCCCTGTACTTTATAGCAGTTACTATATAAAAAAATATTTTACTCTTTTTGACTGGCCAGGGCTTTTTTTTAAATGTCTCTTTCCCTTGTTACTCTTGCTTTGTAAATCAAACCTCTCTTTGTCATAAGGTGCTACATCTGGAAATGCATTTGCCGCTGACTTTTTTTCGTTATATTTCTTCATCCATTTTCCTAATACACTATCCCTTATTCCTAGATCTCTTGCTACTTTTGCAACTGGTTGACCTACCTTTCTTTGTTCATTTGCCAGCTTAACAGCTTCCAATTTGAATTCTGCCGTATATTCTCTTACCATTTCTAATCCTCCAAAATTTTATTTTACCCAAAAAAACTCTTTTCTTTCTCTCCACTTTTTCTGGGTAAGGTCACTACTGCTATTCCACGTCAAGAACAACCATAAGTTCATTAGGGTTCACATAACCTAAAGCATTTTTTGCTTGCTCATCAAGCAGATCTAAATCTAAGCTTTTTTCATATAAGCCAAATACTTTGTTGTCCAACTTTTCCTTTTCAGAAGAGACATCCTTTAGCAAAAGTTTATTGTACTCGATTTCTTTTTTTAAATCGATTAACGTCAATAAGCCACGTTTACCTGTAATTGTGCTAATGCTGAAATATAATGTAAGGGAAGAAATGAGTAAGGCTGCGCTTAAACACAGTAACTTTTGCTTCTTTTTAGATATAAGCACCGTACTTTCACATATAAAAAATATATAACATGAAAAGGTGAACAAAAAGCTAAGAACCTTGACGCGCTTTACACCTTGGCTTTACCTTATTTATAATGTAAATCTTACCACCCCTTTTCACAACTTTACAATTTTTATCTCTGTTACGATGAGATTTTAGCGACCCTTTGACTTTCATATCTATAGTAAGAATTAAATTACTTTACATTATAATCACTTATCAAGAGTTAGTCAATTGATAACATTTTATTAAAATATTGTATAATTGTTGCTGATACTTCTTCGATCGACTTTTGCGTGACATCGATAATTGGCCAGTTATTCTGTTTAAAGAGCTCCTCTGCTTCTTTAATTTCCTTTTCTACTTTCTCAGGGTTAGCATATATATTATTATCTTCGTTGTTAATTGAAGTAAGTCTATTTTTGCGTATTTCTATTAGCCTACTTACGTCTATTGTTACCCCTATCGTTAGTTTATTTTTTAATTTTGCCAAGTCGACATAAAAGGGTACCCCACTAACAAAAGGAATATTTGCAACCTTATAGCCTCGGTAAGCTAAATACGTACTGGTGGGAGATTTTGATGTACGTGAAACTCCAACCAAAATTATATCTGCTTTATCAATATCTTGAATATTTTGTCCATCATCATGATTAATAGTGTAGTTTATTGCCTCAATGCGATGAAAATATTCGTTATTTATCTCAGTATGCAAGTCAAGCTTTTCGTCTTTTTCAATTTCAAGATAAGACGAAATTTCTCTAATAATATGTGATAATATTGCTCTATAGGGAATTTTCAACTTTATACAGTTATCTTTTAGATATTTTCTTAGCTCATCATCAGTAATAGTGCATATAACAAAATTATGCTCATCACTTTTCCTATTAATTTCCTCCAGAATTTTGTCAATCTGCTCTTCTCCTTTTACAAAAGACCAAACATATTCGATCGTTTCTACAGAACGAAAGTGTTTCAGAGCTGATTTTGCAACTGATATAACAGTTTCACCACTTGAATCTGATACTAAGTGTAGATTAAGCTTTTTAAGGGTCATATACTAAAAATAATAGCTAGCAATCTGCTACTGAAATTATGCTAATTTGTTGACCTACGTAAATATAGAAAAACTATCCTGTTGATAAAACTCAAACTAATTGGTAAATTCTTAACACAATTATTCTCAAAACGAATGTTTTTATTAAAGCCTACAAATTTCTCTTATTTTTCTAAGAAAGCTCTACCTTGGCTTGGGGTTATTTGTTTCGCATGTTTTTTAATTGGAATGTCTTTGGCGTTATTCTTCTCTCCAGAAGATTATAAACAAGGAGAAATTGTACGAATCATGTACATTCATGTGCCTTCTGCATGGCTTGCTCTTGGAATATATGGATTAATTGCATCACTTGGTTTCATTTCATTGGTATGGAACAATAGCATTGCTAGTGTCTTGGCACATGCTGCTGCTCCTGCAGGGACAGTCTTTTCGGCAATATGCTTAATCACAGGCAGCATCTGGGGAAAAGGAACCTGGGGCACTTGGTGGGTATGGGATGCAAGGCTTACTTCAATGCTGATTTTATTTTTCCTATATGTTGGCTACCTTTCATTGTGGAGCGCTTTTGATAATGAAGCGAGGGCAGAAAAATCAGCAGCAGTATTTGCCATCTTTAGTGCTATAAATATTCCTATAGTAAAATTTTCCGTGAATTTATCGTCCACTCTCCATCAGCCAGCAAGCATTTTGAGAAAAGGTGGAATAGCAATAGAAAGTTCCCTGCTGTTGCCACTGGTTGCAATGTTTATGTTTTGTGCCACATTTTTTTTAGTAGTGTGGATACTGTATTCACTTTACTTAATTAATTTATATAAGATAAAGAGAGAAATCAGTATGCGGTATTAGGCCGAGAGATGAAAATAGAACACACCACATCACCAAGTAGCAAAGACATTGAATTCCTACTCAAAAAGATTAATGAAGAAACCGTTGATAAAGGTACGTGTAACCCATTTGCTTTTTTTATTCGCGATGATACTGAACAAATTATTGTAGGTTGTAGCGGTTTTGTTATCTATGGTTCAATTTACACTGACTTGCTTTGGGTGCACTCTGATTATAGAAGAAAAGGTATGGGAAAGCAGCTAATGGAAGAAGTTCATGATTATGGTCGTGAGATGCACTGTAAAATAGCAACCGTTGCAACCATGAATTTTCAAAAAGCGAAAGTATTTTATGAAAAGCTTGGGTATAAGTGTGATCTTGTACGTCCAGGGTATGTTAACATGTATATTTTTGAAGAAAGTGTTGTGAGATGCACTGTAAAATAGCAACCGTTGTAACCATGAACTCTAAAATATTTAAAGAGCCTACTAATATCTTTAAGGTAAATGTTCATGTGATTCCGCAGAATAATTCTGTTTTTTGATTCTATCTGTCCATTTATCATTTTCTATATCTTGTTTGTTGGTTGCTTTTTTTTCTTGCTCAACAATTGCCTTATCTATCTCCTTATGAATTGCATCAATTGCATTAATCGCACCTCCTTTTTTGTATACTTCGCTTTTCCCTTCAATAATTAACTTAATAAAAGTATTTACAACAGACTGCACTTGATTATGATTAACCTGACCTTTTGTCAAAGAAGGTAAAGAGCCTAATTCCATCAATACTTCTGGTGCTGTTTTATCTTGAGTGGAAAGTCCTAAATTATCTGCTACTTTACTTATTAATAACTCTCTGTGTTCTTTATTATCTTCCAATTTAGCATAATCACTCAATAGATCTATAACGGTAGATACTCTGACTTCAACAACATCATCAACATCTTCATCTTCTAGAGCAACTCCTGACCCCAATAACCTCTCTCTGAGATTTTCGCTTAAAAGATTGATAAATTCTTCATTTGCATCTGATCCTGTGGTTGATATTGTACCATCTAAATAGTTACTTTGAGCACCGAAGCCATGCTCTATTTGTATTTTTGTCTCAGGTTTAAATCCTAATTTTGCACAGAATTTCTGAAAATATTCTTTAATAATGTCAAACAAGCTCTTGCCATTATCTTTATAATTTTTTAACTCTTTAGGAATAGTAAGTGACAATTTACCATCTCTGTATGTTACAAAGTCTTCACCATTGTGAGATTCAATTGTAAATTCCAATGAACTAGACAGATTACATATCTTATCGCCATGCATAACTTGATTTTTAACAGAGAGTATTGGTAGCCTCATATCAGATCTAATTCTCACATTATTTTGGTTAGCACAATCAATGTTTATTACTTTTTTAGGATTTTCTACTATGAACGACTGTCCAAGTGCAAGTTGGGTTTGTATAAATGGAGCAGCCTCATACCCTGCTTGATTACAATTGGTAACTAGCTCTTCTAAAATAGCATCACTTGGAACTTCTGCCCCAGCGTATCTGAACATTTTTTTGAAAACTTCTTTTGCAAAGGAACGGTAATCCTTGTTTTCATCTTTCTCTGTTGGTAATAGATGGATATACCTTTGGCCAGCATTGTAAAATTCTTCAAATTCTTTCTTATATGAATCGGTTTTTTGATGATTGGCAGTTTTGGAATTTTCACAGTGATTTTTCCATAGCTCACCCAATGCATTACTTACAAGCTCTTTCTCAATATCTTCGAGTACTGAAGCAACAAAAGCTTTGCCATGATCCGTATCTATTTCTCTTGTTCCTTTTTTGTTAAATATTTCGTCATTATATATATCATCACTATTAAAAAGTTCGCTTTTGCGGTGCTTAGCTCCTTCCTTAAATGCAATAATAAGATTTTTATCTATTTCTTTTCCGTTAATAATAAAATTCATCCTTTGAAAATCTAAGAACATTGTTTCACCGGAATTCGCTAATTTATTATCTTGATCTGCTCTTAATTTACTAAAATTGAACTCTTTAGCTGTGGCCTTTAATCTAACTACTGGACTCTTATTATTTTTTCCTTTTGTCTCTTTCATAAATAACACCTTACTGTAAATATGCTGTAAGTTATATCATATAATGATGAATAATTTGGTAATATATTAAGAAAATCGACAGTATATTTCTTTATTTAAGGGGTGTAGGAAAGGCGTAGATTTCTCTTTCCATTTGTAGCGTACTGCATTAATATTTATGTATTAATCTAGAAAATAATGATGAATAACATTGTAATTGTTGGTCTGCAATGGGGTGACGAAGGCAAGGGTAAAATAGTAGATTATCTTTCTGAGAATGCAGATGTAGTTGTGAGATTTCAGGGAGGAAATAATGCAGGGCACACTATAGTAGTAGATGATGAGGTTTATAAATTAAATTTACTGCCCTCTGCTGTTTTGAGGCCAGGCAAAATATCTATCATAGGAAATGGCGTTGCTCTTGATCCACACGCTCTAATCTCAGAAATAGAGTCATTGAAAGTTAAAGGAGTAGACGTAAACTATAACAACTTGATGGTATCCGAGAGCTGTCCATTAATACTTAGCATACATAAGGACAAGGAAAAGCTATTTGAAGATTTAAATGGAAATCACAAAATTGGTACAACAAACAAAGGGATAGGGCCATGTTATGAAGATAAAGTTGGAAGGAGAGCTATACGCCTTTGTGACTTAGAAAACGCAGATGAGCTCAATAAAAGAGTGGATACTCTTTTGAATTACCACAATGCTATCAGGAAAGGCCTTAACTACCAGGTGGTTAAAAAAGAAGAAATATTAAAGGAAATTCAAGAGATTTCAGAAAAAATTCTTTCATATAAAAAACCTGTGTGGAAGATATTAAATGACTTGATGAAAGAAGGTAAGAAAATAATATTTGAAGGTGCCCAAGGCGCATTTTTAGATATCGACCACGGAACTTACCCTTTTGTTACTTCAAGTAATACTGTAGCATCGCAAGCAATAACAGGCTCAGGGTTATCCTCCAATGCTTACATTATTGGTGTGGTAAAAGCTTATACAACAAGAGTGGGCAATGGCCCATTTCCTACTGAGCAGAAAAATGAAGTAGGAGATAGCTTGTTTACTATAGGTAAGGAACTTGGAACAGTGAGCAATAGAAGAAGGCGTTGCGGATGGTTCGATGCAGTTTTAGTGCGCCAGGCCGTACAACTCTCTGGAGTTTCAAGCATTGTATTAACCAAATTAGATGTGCTTAATTCTTTTGATACAATTAAAATATGCACTGGTTACAAGTATAGCGGAAAAATATATGATTATTTACCCGCATCGCATTCAATACAAGGGGAATTAGAGCCAATATATGAAGAGTTTCCTGGCTGGAAAGAAAACACTCAAGGTAAAAGGTCGATTGAAACATTGCCTATCAATTTAATAAAATATATAGAAGGGTTAGAAAAATTAATAGGTGTACCAATTCATCTAATCTCAACTAGTCCAAAGAGAGAGGATGTTATTAAGCTTAAAGATTTCTGAAAACGTCTTTGTATCTTAGAGCCTGTACGTAATCTCAAAAAAGAGATAAAGTGAGAGGATAAAGTATATAAAGTAGGATATGCGAAGTTTATAACCAAGTGACATAAGTCGAGAAAAGTTTGAGATTATTGTAGCAGATCTGGAATCTTGCAGAAAGAAGACAAAACCAAGAACACTTGATTTACATGATATATTTTGTGGAGTGTTATACGTGTTAAAAAGTGGTTGCTAGTGGAGAATGGTATCAAAAGAGTTCCCAAAATGGCGCAATTGTTACGACTATTTTAAGAAGCGGAGTGAAAAACCAGATGTAAATAAAGAAAGTGTTCTGGAGCTGGTATTAAAAAAAAATAATTGCGACAAAACAATGGTCGGAAAAGCTTCTGCATAATTGATGCACAGAGTATAAAAAATCCAGATACTGCTGAAGCTATGATGCAGGCAAGAAGATTTCAGGGCCGTATTGCAGTAGATACGCAAGCATGCAATTTATACAACAACAGCAGAGATAACTGACCGTAGCAGTGCTGTGAGAATGGTCAAAAATGCAAAAGAAAACCTCTCGGAAGTTAAAAATGTACTGGTTGATGCAGGCTATACTGGAGAGAATTTTGTAACTCAAATAAAAACAATTATTGGTGCAACCGTTGAAGTGATCAAAAGAAATGAATTACGTTCCTTTGTTGTATTGCCCAAAAGATGGGTTGTGGAGCGATCTTTTGCTTGGTTAGAAAAATGTAGAAGATTGTGGAAAAATTGTGAGCGAAAACTCAATACTAGCCTACAAATGGTAGTTCTGGCTTTCACTGCCTTACTTCTGAAAAAATTATGAACAGGCTCTTACTAACTCTTATCTAATAAAAAAAATACTTGTGTAACTTCGAATAGTCTATTATGCAAGACAGCAGTATAAACATGTAGTAAGAAATGTATAATGAAAAATAAAAGCTCAAGTTTAACACTTGCAGTTATTTTCACACAATTAAGTAATCATAAAAGTTAGTGTAGGGCGAGGTTATACAGTTTGATTTCTTTTAATATATGTTAATTGGTATAATATAAATATAGTTAAGGAGGTGTATTATGATTGGAAGTTTGGCTAAAGAAGAAAAAACAGCAGAGGCAGGAAAAACAGGTGATCAACTTGAAAAGTGTATTGGACCAACTTCACTGAATAGGGAGGTTTATTACTCTACGCTTATCTACTATACATTAAAAGAGTTATATTCACAATTAGGTGATATCTCTTATGCTAATAAAACAAGATCAGAAAAAGAAATAATCAATTTTTATGTTCTACCTCAATTTGCACGTTTTAAAGAAATTATTGATGAAGATATAAAAAAAGATCCTTCGTTTGCAAATTCTGCTATTGTAAAGTTTTGCTCCTCAATTATAAAAAATAACAAATTACTTAAAGAATTAGAAGAAGTTAGTATTCCTGCCAAAAACTCTAGTGTAAAGGCAAGGGTAAGCTTTCAACTGAAAAATCTGAAAGAAAAGGTGTGGTTCTTAGGAAAACTAAAGGAAAAAAAGAATTTCACTTACGTGCAGAGGGCTTTTGGGGATAAGTGGAGTTTTTATGACCTAATAAATGATGGAGATTTTAAAAAAACGTACATAGATAAAGCAGTAACAGAGTCTGCTAATAAGAGCTTTAAGGAAGATATAGATAAATGCATAAAGTTGGCAGAGCAGGGAAAAGAAGCTGCAAGTAAATATCTTGGAGAGAAAGGCGTAGAGTTTCGAGCTTATTACACAGAAACTGATAACACTCATAGAGTTTTGAATATCAATCTTATTAATTACAATAGAAGTGAGCAAACCAGGATTAGTGACATTTTACAGCAAGAGAAAGATATTAAAGAGCTGAATATCTATTGCAATAAAAAACATGAAATACACGCTCATCGGAAAGGTAAGGAAAGATATTATGAATTTAAAGAGGGCGCATATTATGAAATGAAAAGCACTTGGCCTGTAAAGGATGGATCCGAAATGTGTACCATGATTATGAATGTGAGTAGCGATGGCATAACTGAAGTACTAAAATTTAATGATGAAGATTTTGTGCTATCGGATGAGATCTTAGAATTAATAAAGCAAAACGATGAATTATATATTCAAGGTCTCTCCTTATATGATGCTGTACTAGAAAAAGGTAAGGCTGCTGATGTTGTACCTACTGCTAATAATAATTTTCAAAATGAGTCTATAGCGGCCTATCGCGAGGAACCAGAGGGAGAATTAGACCCTAAAGTTGATGCTGACAATAGCCTTCCTCCTTCTATTAATAGCAATGCATCAACTCAAACGGAAGTCAATTTACAACACACTGAAACTCAAACAGAAGTTGCTTCACAACAAATCGAAACTAAAACGGAAGTCAAATTACAGCACACTGGAACTCAGACAGAATTTGCTTCACAACAAATGGATGAATTGATTTTAAATAATCAGATGCTGTCCGAAAAAAACGTTGAATTGAAGCAAGAAATGTCAAATTTGAAAAAAGAAGCTGTTGAATTGAAGCAAGAAATAGAAGCAGGGTTGCAAGTGATAAATAAAAAGCACCATGAATTAATACAAGAAAATCAGCGACTACAGGAGAAACTAGAAACAACCCAAGCAGAAGCTAATCAAACAATTGTAAAGTTAGAGAAGCAGAATAGCAATTTACAAGACAGGTTTGAAAAAGAGGAGCAAAAAAACACGGAATTGCAAACTGAACTGGCACAAAAAAATGAAGAATTAGCAGGTGTGTTAAAAGAGCTACAAGGGAAAGCACAAGAACTTAAAGGTGTATATGAAGAAAAAAGAAAGCTAAAGGAAGAGCTGAAAATTGTTAATGCAGGAAAGAAGAATTTGGAAAAAGAGCTAAATCAAGCACGAGAAGATGCGGAACAGATAATGGTTGAACGACGCCAGCAGAAAGAGCGCTTGAAAGATCAGCTAAGAGAATTAGATCAGGAATATAAGGTACAAGTAGAAATTGAGCAAAAGATTAAAGAATCAGATAGGCAGGATAGCGATTTACAAGATACACTTGGAGAAGAGAGACTAAAACTCAACATTGAAGAACTAGAAAACGAGTACGAGGAATTTCCAGGAGATAAGGTGCTTACACTTGAACTCACTAAAGATGAAGATAAAGTCGAAGAGTTAAGAAACGAGCTAGAGCGTGAGAAAGAAAAGTGTAAACAATTATTAGAAGAAGAAAATGAATGGGGTGATGAATTGGTAGGAATGCTTGATGGACTGGAAGAAAAAATTCGTGCTGATGAACAAAGGAGCTTCAACAATCAATTAACGGGAGAAATTTCTAATGAGTCTGGTAATGCTCCACGACAGAAGAAAAGGTTATCCAAATCTTCAAGCGTTGATAATGAGTCTTATGTTCCACTGAGAGAGAAGACAACATTACTCAGATCTTTAAGCGTTGATAGTGGACTTGATAGCGATGAAGAAAATTGTGATAATGATTTATCTTTCAACATAAGTCCTATAAGTTCTATTGAGAAGGTGGCAGAGAGTAGAAACGTAGGTAGGGTATCATTGTGAAGATGGTTGGGGTTAAGTTGCAACTTAAGTGGGGCGCAAAAGGTCTTTTGTGTTGATAATAATTTAAAATCTATAGTAGACTAAAAAAGATTATTAAATTATAATATAACATATGATAAAAGACGAGAAATCGAAAACAATTTTTGAAGTGGAAGGGGCAGTAACTGCTTTACTACCTGCAGCAGAATTTAGAGTGAAACTGGACAATGAACATGAGATTATCTGTCATGTATCAGGGAAAGTGAGAAGAAGTAAAATACGCATCATTATAGGGGATAGGGTGTTAGTTGAGATGAGCATTTACGATAGGAATGCGAGAAAGGGTAGGATCATTAGAAGGCTTAAAGGTACAAGTGACAGAACGATCTCTAAATAATCTTATTCTTGCTTCATCATCGAAAAGGCGTATAGCTTTACTAAAACAAATAAACATTGAGCCAGGTTTAATTTTGCCAGCAGATATAGATGAAGCCCCTTTAAAAAAGGAACTTCCGAAGGATTACTCAATCCGTATGGCAAAAAGTAAAGCTGAGAAAATACAAAGTTTAAATCCAAATTATTTTGTGCTTGGTGTTGATACAGTTGTTGCTTGTGGTAGAAGGATATTGCTCAAAGCTGAAAACGTTGAGCAAGCAGAAAAATGTATCCGCTTGTTATCAGGAAGAAGGCATAGAGTATACACCAGTGTATGTCTATTAACTCCCGATCAATCTAAACAACATATCAGGACTGTGGTTACAATAGTGAAATTTAAACGTCTCAGTGAACAAGAAATTAAGTATTATTTAGCATCAGAAGAGTGGAAAAATAGGGCGGGGGGATGCAATATACAAGGCCTAGCTGGAGTGTTCGTATTGTTCTTACGCGGCTCCTACTCTTCCGTTATAGGGTTACCATTACATGAAACCTATTGTTTGCTAAGCAATTATTTTAACTTCAATTTATATTGAAATACCTTTATTAGTATCTTTTTTTTGTTGTGACTCAGCAACCTGTTTAGCCCAATCTAGTGGTCTTTTATTTCTGTTAGCTAATGCAATTCTATTGCGATCATAACCATCAGTGTGTTCTGTTAAAGTATCTCCTCTTTCTTCTTCTATTACTCCAGCTTTCAGTTGTGCTTCATCTTTCTCTAGTAATTTATATAGTTCGCTATTTTTATCTACAGTTGGATTAGTGTCATTATTTTCTCGTTCTGCCACTGTTTTTTCTAACCACTTACGTATAGGGTCATATTGTTTACCTTCTCCTATCTTTTCTAAAATGTTTTCTGAGAATGAATCTTTAGGAATATTTTCTTTAGTAGCCTGTTGTGCCGGTTCTCTTAACCCTTTATCCGGGTTTCCCAATGCTCCTTTTAACTCACTCGTATCTCCGATTTCTTTTGGTTCAATGTTTTCTAAGCTCTTCTTTAACTGTTCAGGATTTACTTGAGATTGTTCATTATTGTCATGAGTTGGAGATGAATAGCCCGAATCGTTTGCTTTTATGTCTGTTGAGCTGTCTTTTAGCAACCCAACTTCTCTCAAGCGTTTTTTAGTTTCTTCGCTAATCTGACTCTGATCAGCTGGTTTTAACCCGAGATTTTCTTGACCTAATGTATTTTTAAGTTCTTCAAATAGAGTTAGATTACTTTGTCTAATATGTTCTTCTAATTTCCTTCCTACCTGTTTTAAATCTGTTTGAGATTTACTATCACTATTAGTTGGAGATATATAGCCTGAATCACTTATACTATTTGGTGTTGAAGCAGAGACACTAATAGTTGGACCTTCCACTATTTTTACATCTGCTAAATCGTCTTTTTGCAATCCATCTTCTTTATCTTGTGACAGTTTATCAGTAGGATCAACTTGCCTTAATCCTCTATTATCCTGCTGTGATCTATCTCTGATTTCTTTAAGAAGATTTTCAGGTGGAGTTTGATCACTTTGTTCAATGTTCTCTAAGCTCTTCTTTAACTGTTCAGGATTTACTTGAGATTGTTCATTATTGTCATGAGTTGGAGATGAATAGCCCGAGTCACTTTTATTATTGAGTGCTGTAGCAGAGAGCGGCTGTTCACTTTCTTTCCACTTAGCATCACTAGCATCTTGGTTATCACTGTTATCTGGAGAAGATGAATAAGGAATTATGTCCTTTAATGTCTCTAACGGTGATGGGTTATTTTTTCTACTTCCTGCAATTGATGCTTTTCTATCATCAACATCAATGTGCCGTAAGTTGTTTTTCTTGAAATTTCTGATGTCTTGTAACAGATCGCCTTTGCTATTTCCTTCTTGTTGCTGGGTTTTAGGTTGTTGCTGATCATTAGGTGTTTGCTCACTTCTATCTGGTTTTTGGCTTCCAGGTAGAGCATGTCCAAATGTAGGATTGTCATACCGTTCATCTTCTTGCCTATTATCTTGATTGTGGCTTACAGACTTGGTGAAAGTAGAACTATCTGAAGAATCAGAAGTTGCACCTTTTTGCTGATTATTAGGTGTTTGCTCATTTTCGCGCAAGTCATCTGGTTTTTGGCTTCCAGATTTGGCTCCCCCTTGCTCATCGAAAACACCTTTTTTAGGTGGTAGTGAACTAGTTCTAGGTGGAAGTGGCGGAGGAGTTTTTTTGTTCTGAGGATTCTCCTCAAAAAGCGATTGTAGGTTATAAACTTGACCTCCCGAATTTGCTTCTCGTGCTGCTTGTCTAAGCTCACGCTTTTCTTTAGCCTCCTGAGAATTAATTTTATCGTCAAAATCTTTTCCAATTCCGCTATCGTAAGAGTGCCTTCTGCTGTTAGATTGTGGTCCAAAATGTGAATGGTGATCTTCTTTTTTTCGAGTTATATCAGTAGCTTGAACACTAACATCTCTATTAACATCAATTCTTGTCGTAGTTTCAGATGATAGCTCGTTACTGTCTTTACTATGTTGCATCTCATTCACTTTTCCTTGTCCTTTCTCCCTGAATTGTATTTCATGCAAGAATAAACCACCTATTTTTACATCTCTGTTTACTTCTAACCGTTCTAGAGAAAAATCATCACCTTTAACAAGGTCTACACCGTTAGCATCAATCTTAATTTTGATCTTACATTCCTTCCCCTCCGCATACCACTTTAAAGTCATTTCATATGAACCATCAGTTACGACATAATGTCTTATTTTTTTCCCTTCTTCCTCGGCAACAAAACCATGCATTCCGCTCTTTCCATCACTATGCAATGTTGAAAATCCCGAGATTTCATTCTTCTCACAAAAATCACTATTTAAAAATTCGCTGATTTTAAACTCTTTTTTGTCATCTCCCAGCGTAATACTTGCGTGATTACCGTATATTGAAACTCCTGCAACATCATCAACATACTCTTTCAACCTTTCTTTAACTTCACTTTCAAGCTCTTGTCCAGCTTTCTTTGTCTTGTCGCATTTCTGAAGAATAACTCCATATGCTTTATCTTTGTTTTCTTCTTCGTCCCAATTCCAGTTGGCGTGTTTTGTTAAAAACTTTACTGTGTTAAAATCAACTCTAGCATTATAAATTGGGTCGTCTTCCTTTTTTATTTTATCAAATAAAGGAAAAATTTCTTGAATGCGCTCATTATAAATGTGTTCTTGTTGTGTATCGTTAGTGCCCATATATCCCTCACTAATAACCCTCTGCCTTTAGTTCTAGCTAATACTAGCTAATATAATTATCACAAGCATTGGTTGAATTTTTATTAAGGAAGGTTGTGTTACTAATGTGATGACACAAGCTATTTTATGGTAACATCAAACGATTTAAGTTGTCATTCCAGTCTGGAATCCAGCCTTTCACGAACCCCATCAAAAATGTTGTGTTTTAACATAAGATTAGCTACTTTTATGCTCACTAACTTAGTGCCAATCAAGATTCCTGGATCCCAGTGTCTGGGCACCATACGCGTCAAGTTAAGAGATTGTGAGCAAATTTAGAGAGGTTAAAGTGGATACTCTAGCCCTTCTACGTTTGTCTTTTAATGAAAATCGCGACCAAGTTATAGTGAGTTTTTTAAGAAATGCTTTTAAACTATTAATTTTGGTTAATACTAAAAATAACTCTCTAACCCGCCTTTTTAGCTCAATAAATGCCTTTGTTAAGCTAAGTTCTGTATTCTTTTTCACTTCTGTGCAACCAACTATGCCGTGAAATATAAGAATTGCGCACAATTTAGCATATAGTTCACATAATACTCTGCATGGCTTTCCTTTTAGCTTATCAAGCCTGATATGGCTTTTATACAATTTAAATAATAACTCAATTTGCCACCTTACTCTGTAAATCGTTAATACTTGCTCAGCACTAATTTTATTTTCTGGAACATTAGTTATAAATATTGACCAGTTCAACAATTTTTGATTTCTTTTAGAGGATGTATATCCCTGCGATCTTGCTAATCTATTAGCTTTCTTTCTTCTGGCCATAGACTGTTCTTCAGTTAGTTTCTGACATATAATTCTTACTCTAATTTTTGCTTCTTTTCCTAACAATACCTCGTTTTCTAAAAATAACTTATCCTCTAAACATTCTAATAACTCCATTTTTTGATTTGTTTCTACATCATATATGTTGGTATCGGATTTATAACGACTTATGAAATAAGCTCCTATTTCATTGATTTGTTTAAAAGAACTTGGCACAAAATAACCGAGATCAGATATTAGCAAATCATTGCTTAATATATTACTTAAATGTTTCCTATATCCCTGGTCTGATCTTACCCCCTCCGTTAAATTAAGTTGGTCTATTATCTGATTCATGTAGTCGAAAACTAATTGTAACTTTATTCCAGACTTAGTATTGCTTTCATAGCCACTGTAGCTAGTACCATAACCTTTATACATCTCTTCCATACTGTTAGGTAGAGTAATATAGCTACTGTCCAATAATTTAACACTATTAAATTGCTGTAAGATTTTGCAATCAACTTGCAAGATATTTTTAAAGAGAATCACAGATTCATTATACATCCTTTTCATAAATTCCACTGCTTCTTCAGTAAATCTAAAATCCAAACCTTGTTTTGTTATATCTATCGAGTCCTCGTTTAGTAATTGACACATTGTTTCTACGCTACAATTATCAACTCCTATATTACCCAAGACCATGGCTTTTACGAATGATGAACCTTTTAGCTTTCTCTTTCTTTTTATAAACCTTGTTGTAATTGAGATTTTCTCTGCTTTTTCATTAAAAATTTCTTTGAGCTTTTTTGATAAGCAAGTTATTTTATTCATTGGTTCTCTCACTAAAAGTATATCTGGAAGAACTTATACCTTATTATTCTATCTCTTTCATACCTTTATTTCCTTAACTTGACGCGTATGATTTGCCCAACAGAGAGAAATGAAACCTCTTTTTTTGATGTGTATGCTAGCATTGTATTTACTAATATACTGGCAATAAACAAACTGAGTCCAAACAAAAATAATTTGTTTTGTAACACGGGAATATAATTACTTTTGATAACTTCAGTGTTTGGAACGAATGCGGATATAAACATGAGCAGCATCGAAAGGGTTGATAGAACCCATGAAAAGTTAAACCAACTATTGGTATTTTGTAGGTTTATGATAAAGAGCAGAGATATTATAGAGCACATCCACACTAAAATTGACAAGTTCACGTGTATTACCAGCGCATTATCAAAAATATATTGTGCAGAAGGAACAAGAGAGGAGATAAAAGGCAATCGTAGAAAAATAACAATTATTGACAGTAACCCAGAGCAAGCAAGAGCACATACTGCCAAGAACATCCATTTTCTACAGAGCGGAGCGTTGTCTTGTATATTAAGCACAATCTTTTTTCTCAATTTTGTTCAATACAATATATAACACTGCAATAATACCTAAAACATAGCAATAGTATACGTGTGGCATGACTGCCAAAGGTGAAACTCCAGCAATAGTGCTAGCCAAAAGCAATTGAGCGCCATACGGTATTAATCCTTGAAATACACAAGAAAATATGCCTAGCCATGCTGCACTATAGTGAGGCGGTATTTCATATTTCTTAGCAATATCTCTAGCAATTTCACCGCTAAAAATTATAGCGATGGTATTATTTGCAAGTAAAATATCAAATATGCTGACTATTTTTGCAATAAATAACTGTGCAGTTTTTTGTCCACCACGTTGTATCATAACCCAAGATGAAAGTTTATCTGCAAACTCCTTAGAATTTTTACCTACTAGTCCTGAAAGCCCGCCAACCATCAATGACAGTAGCATAATTTCATGCATACTCATAAACCCTTTGGTGATGTTTTGGCTTAAAAACAATAAACCATGATTGTTGTTATTTATAAATCCAATAATTCCAGCAAAAGTTATGCTTAAAACCAATGCCGTAAATACATTGATTCCAAAGTTTGCAAGCAATATAAGTATGATGTAAGGAGCCACAAGCAATAAAGAATACTCCTTAACTGAAATAGCAGCACTATTGCTTGAGCTATAAAATAATATAATTATTGTGAATATAGAAGCAATTAGTGCCACTTTTGCATTCAGTTTTAATTTTTTCTTTATATCAGCCTTTTGAGACATCACAGATGCAATTGTAGTATCAGAGATAATAGATAAATTGTCGCCAAACATTGCTCCTCCTACAACGGTTGCCACTCCTAAGGAAGGAGAAATCCCAGCTTGTGTCAGTTCAACTGCAATAGGAGCAATTGTTGCAATGGTGCCCATTGATGTACCAATAGCAGTGGAGATGAAAGCTGCTACAAAAAATAATCCTATGAGTAAAAATTGTGTTGGTATAAATGAAAGAGCCAAATTAACTGTGGCATCAGCACTACCGATTGCTTTAGTTACTTCACTGAATGCACCTGCAAGTAAAAAAATGATGCACATAGTGATAATATTACGATCTCTTACCCCATCTAGAAAGGCATACATTTTTTCTTCAGTATTGCCCTTGTATAAAACCCAACCCAGAGCTATGGCAGGAACAATGGCTACTAGTGGAGATAACTGATAAAAAGCATTTGACACGCCAAGAACAGTAAAATATATGCCGCTTCCTACAAAAAGAAATAGGAACAGTAAAATAGGCAAAAAATTTGTAAAATAAAACATACCTCAGCTCTGATAAACGCAAATCAACTATGATATAATTTATATTATTATAAACCACAGTTGGCACCTTGACCAATGTTTTTCTAGAAAGCAATCTACCAGAAAAGGTTTCCATGAAAAGGACTATTATAATATATCATCTACTTGAATTAAACTGGGAGATAGAATAAGTAAAAAATATGAATGACATAACAACAAAGCAAGTCATATCCTTATGGGACACACAAGTTGGTGGGTTTTTGCCGGATAAAAAAGAAGTGGAGATTGTATAATACCTTCTTAATCTAATGCTTCAATGTTTCCGACATAGGAAAAGTATCATCTTTATTTTCTATAGAGGAAGGCACACTATTTTGATTATCATCACCATTAATTGGAGTAGTAGGGTGCATTAAAGCAACTTTCATAACTTCATCAATATTCTTAGCAAAAACTACGTTGATCCCTTCTTTGATGCTTGCCGGAATTTCTTGCATATCTTTCTCATTTTCACTTGGTATAATCACAGTTTTGATTGATCCTCTGAGCGCTGCAAGCAATTTTTCTCTCAAGCCCCCGATAGCTAAAACTCTACCACGCAATGTCACTTCGCCTGTCATAGCAACATTTTTGTTAACTGGTATATTTGTCATAAGAGAAACAATAGACGTACATACCGCGCCGCCAGCAGAAGGGCCATCTTTTGGTACAGCACCCTCAGGTACATGCAAATGTATATCATTATTTTGGAATTTTTCGGGCTTTATACCAAAAAACAAACAATTTGATCGAATATAACTATACGCAGCTTTTATAGATTCTTGCATAACCTCTCCAAGCTTTCCTGTGTATTTTATTTCTCCCTTGCCCGGAATTAGGACTGATTCTATCATCAAAATATCACCACCTGTTTCAGTATAGGCGAGCCCAGTTACTATTCCTACTAAACTCTCATTTTCCGCAATGCCAAAGGTATATTTACGTACCCCTAAATAATCTTGTAAATTGTCAACCCTTACGGATATTTTCTTATTTTTATCAGTCAATATTTCTTTAACTGCCTTTCTCATGAGCTTTGCAAGCTCCCTTTCCATACTCCGCACACCACTTTCACGTGTATATAAACGTATCAACTCGTATAACGCCTCATTAGTTATGTCCCATTCCTTCTGATACAAACCATGCTCCTTCTTTAACTTCGGAATAAGGTGGTGTGTAGCAATACTGATTTTTTCATCTTCAGTATACCCGGACAATTGTATAATTTCCATCCTATCACGCAAAGGATGTGGTAAATTTAAGCTGTTTGCGGTAGCTACAAACATTACACTTGAAAGATCAAACTCAACTTCCAAGTAATGATCCGTAAAGTGTTTATTGTGCTCAGTATCTAAAACCTCAAGTAATGCAGACGCAGGATCGCCACGGGAATCAGAACCCATCTTATCTATTTCATCAAGCAGAAAAAGCGGGTTGCATGAATTAGCTTTTTTCATGTGTTGAATGATTTTACCAGGCATTGAGCCAATATAAGTTTTCCTATGCCCTCGTATCTCGGACTCATCACGCACACCACCAAGAGCTATACGAACAAAATCTCTTCCTACTGCTCTTGCCATAGATTTAGCCAAAGAAGTTTTACCAACACCTGGCGGTCCAACTAAGCAAAGTATAGGACCTTTTATCTCTTTTACTCTTTTTAATACCGCTAAAAATTCTATTATTCTATCTTTTACTTTCTCTATGCCATAATGATTTTCATCTAAGGTTTTCTTAGCTGCATTTAAGTTAATTTTTGCATCTTTGTACTTTCCCCATGGCAACTCAAGCAACCAATGCAAGTAACTAGATATAACTGTAGCTTCAGGAGAAATGGGATTCATTTTCTTGTATCTCTTCAAATCAGTTATAGCTTTCTCTCTTGCTTCCTGAGAAAGCTTTGTTTCATTTATCTTTTTTTCAAATTCATTGAGTATATTCCCTTCATCACCATTCTCAAATTCGCCTAATTCTTTCTGTATAGCTTTCAATTGCTCGTTAAGGTAGTAAACTTTCTGAGTGCTTTCAACTTGCGATTTAATTGTCTTATATAAACGGTTTTGTGCGTTCAAAATACTCATTTCTCTCTCAATAAAAGCAAAAGCTTTTTTTAAACGCTCTTCTGGGTCATAAGCCTCAAGTATGCTTTGTTTATCTGATACTTTTATATTTAAATGTGAAGCTACCGTGTCTACAAGTTGATCAACTTCTTTGATTTGATCAATGGAGTTAATGGCAACCTCGGGCTGATTTTTCTTGTTTAGCTTACACCAGCTATCGAACGCGTCTACAACAGATCGCCTTAAAGCTTCTAAGTCAATATTGTCTTCATCTTCTTTATAATGACTGTCTAACTCTACCCTGGCTTGTAATAAAGTATGAGAGCTAATATATTCTACAACTCTTCCCCTTCTTATCCCCCGGATTATAACTTTTACTGCATTGTCAGGTAATTTTATTAACGGTTGTACAATGCTTGCTAACACACCTACTTCATAAAGATCTTCAGGCTCTGGATTATCAACAGAGCCATCTTTCTGTGCTACAAGAAAAATCTCATTTTGGTGATTACTACTACTTATTGCATACTCTAGTGCATTAACAGATTTTTCTCTGCCTATGAATAAAGGCACCATTATATTTGGAAAAATTACTACATCTCTTAAAGGTAATACTGGCAATGCAGTAAAACTAGAGCTTACAGCACGTTCAATGTTCATAATATATGCCTCAAATTAATCATTAACCGTTATAACATTGCCATTGTTATTATGATTAACCGTTGCTTTTCCTAATTCTACCATTTTCTTAGTGATTACTATAGTGCTACCTTCAAAGCCTCCGTTTCCAGATGTATACATAATGTCAAGCAAAAGTGACTCCAAGATAGCACGTAACATTCTTGCACCTGTTTTGTAGCTTATAGCCTTTTTAGCAATAGCTGATATTGCTTCATCTGAAAACTCAAGGTTTACTTTGCTAAACGCAAGCAATGCTTTGTACTGTTTTATTAGTGCATTCCTTGGCTCTGTCAACACATGTATTAAATCTTCATGATCCAGCTCATCTAAAACAGCAGTTATTGGAACCCGCCCTACAAATTCGGGTATTAAACCGAATTTGATTAAATCTTCAGGTTGAACATCATGTAAAGCATTCTTTTTCTTTTGCTCTTTAGACTGACTTATATCTGCTCCAAAGCCAACTGACGTTCCCTTTTTTCTCGCTTCAATAATTTTATCGAGGCCTTCAAAAGCTCCTCCACAAATAAACAGTATGTTACTAGTATCTACTTGTATAAACTCTTGTTGTGGGTGTTTTCGCCCTCCTTGTGGCGGAACATAAGCAACTGTACCCTCCATAATCTTAAGCAGAGCTTGCTGGACCCCTTCACCTGAAACGTCACGGGTTATTGAAGTGCTTTCAGATTTTCTTGTAATCTTGTCTATTTCATCTATAAACACTATACCACGCTGTGCTTTTACAACGTCATAATTTGCAGCTTGTAATAAACGCGACAACACGCTTTCTACATCATCACCCACATAACCTGCCTCAGTTAAAGTTGTCGCATCAGCCATAGCAAATGGCACATCTGAAACTTTAGCAAGTGTTTTGGCTAGCAAAGTCTTACCAGAACCAGTGGGACCAATAAGCATTATATTTGACTTCTCGATTTCAATATCACTTATAGCATGAAATTGTACCATGGATTGACAATGGTTATACATAGCTACAGATAAAACGTGTTGCGCGTGTTCTTGACCTACAACATGCTTGCTGAGAAAGTTTTTTATATCCTCAGGTTTCTTTAGTAATAGCTTCATATCAGATATACGATCTGAATTAAAAGATCTATCTTTCTTTTGACTTATTGCTTTATGGGATAATTCTATGCACTCATTACAAATAAACACCTTTAAACCATCCGAAGAGTTAGTAATCAATTTATCTACTTCATCTTGCGCCTTGTTGCAAAAAGAACAGTAGTGTAAATCATTATTGTTATCCATTAACCCACCTTTTGTTTAACTTTAATATTTTCAATTTCAATATCTGTACGCTCAGCTATCACCCTGTCAATTAAGCCAATTTTCCTTGCTTCTTCAGGATCCATGAATTTATCTCTTTCCATCATTCCTTCAATTTTCTTCAGTGAATTTCCAGTATGTTTTTCATAAATTTGATTTAGTTTTTTCTTAACCCGCAAAATTTCATTAGCATGTATTTCTATATCAGTTGCTTGACCATGATAACCACCAGATGGCTGATGTATCATAATTCTTGAATGAGGTAGAGAGTAGCGCTTACCTTTTGTACCAGCTGCAAGCAATAAAGAACCCATAGACGCAGCTTGACCTATACATAAAGTTGAAACGTCTGGGTTTATATACTGCATTGTATCGTAGATCGACAAACCAGCAGTTACAACACCACCTGGTGAGTTGATGTACATACAAATGTCTTTATCGGGATTTTCCGATTCTAAAAATAAAAGCTGTGCTACTATTACACTGGCCATATTGTCTTCAATAGGACCTGTTACAAAAATTATTCTTTCTTTCACTAGTCTTGAATATATGTCATAAGCGCGCTCACCGCGACTAGTTTGTTCAACTACAATTGGTATAAGAGTCATACCTTTTCCTATTAAATATTATCAAATAATTCCTTTAATTCTTTCACAGAAACAATCTGCTCTTCTTTACTAACTTTTTCTATTATATAATCTGTCACTTTATACTCAAGCGCTTGCCCTCTAACTAATTCTTGAAATTGTTTATTTGATTCAAAATGCTTAAGTACTCTGTCAAATTGCACATCTTTACTGACATATTGATTTACAAGAACACTCAAAACATCATTTTGAGTTAATGATATTTTATGTTCTGCACTAAATTTCATAAATAACATAGCAAGCTTTACACGTTTTTCAGCTTCTTTACGAGAATCATTTTGAGCACCCAATTCTCCTTCCATTCTTTGTTGCTCCTGTTTTACTATGTCTGTGGGTAAATCAAAACTATAATTAGCATCCAAATAATCAAACAGCTCCTTTTTAATTAAGAGATTTCTCATTTCGGTGCACTGATCACCAATCATTTTTTTTGCATGATTTATTAGCAAAGAATAATCTTTAAACCCAATACTCTTAGCTATTTCATCATCATTTTCAAAATCTTTGGCAATTTGAATCTCATTAACTCGCACAGAAAAATCAGCTTCCTGTCCTGCAAGGGAAATGGCTTGGTAATTTTCAGGAAATTTCAACTTAAAGTTCTTTGTTTCTCCCTTTTTCATACCAGTTAATTGATCTTCAAAACCATTAATAAATGTGCCAGACCCTAAATTAACGGCAAAATCTTTGCTACTTCCACCTTGAAAGAGCTTATTCCTAATCCGCCCTTCAAAATCAATTATCAATTTATCCCCATCTTTCGCTTGATAAGAAGCATCATCAACAGAGGCAAAATTGGGGAACTTTGTTTTGATAGAATCAATAAATTCTTTTATATCTTCCTCTTCAATCTTTGCTTCAATTTTCTTTAAGTTTATTTTGTCAAGATCTATCATCGGTACTTCAGGCATCGACTCAAAAGATAGCTTGTATACAAAATTGCCCTCCTCATTTTCTTTGCCCAGATCTGGTAATGATATAACATCAACCTTAGGATAAATGTGAGACTTGACTTCAATTTTTTTCATCAAATCACTTGAGCAATAATCAATTGTATTATTTATCACATATTCCAAAGCCTCGTTTTTATAATTTGCAACAACAAGGTCATAGGGCATCTTTCCAGCCCTAAATCCAGGTGATTTTGCATTTTCTGCTATCTCTTGCAACCTGGAATTTACCTTTTGTTTTATATAATCACTACCAACTGTGATTTCATACTCATACTTTAGTTTATCTATACTAAGCTCTTTGTAGGTATATACGCTACTTACTTCGACTGTATTTTGAGGTATATTATTAGACATCATAATTCATTTATTAACATTTTAATTCATATCTTAATAGAGTCATTTTACCAGAATTTAAGTTAAACACAATCCTTAAGAACAGGTTTTTACACAAACAAAAGTGTATTTAGTGATTATAAATTTTCCCTTAAAACCTAAGTTACATGACTTTAAAGTGCGGATAGAGGGACTTGAACCCCCACGAGCAAGCTCACCAGGACCTAAACCTGGCACGTCTACCAATTCCGCCATATCCGCAAGAAATTTTCAGTACCCTATTATAGGTATTCCATTAAAAATATTCAAGGTTTAAAGTCTTACTTAATTTATGGTATTTACACAATCAAAAAAGCTTATTAACATTTCTTAATGAAAGCTCTAAACCCTGAAAATCAATAATGAGATTAATAACAAGCTTCTTACTCGCAATTTTTTTGATTACACAAAGTGGTTGCACAACCCTTATAATAGGTGGTGTGGTGGCTACAGCGACAGCAACAGCAATAACAATGCAGGACAAATCCTTGGGAAATATCATTGATGATACGACTATGGTCATCAGAATTAATAAGGGGCTCTTAAAACATGGGCTATTTTCATCCATAAAGGTTAAAGTAAGTGAAGGAAGAGTATTGCTCATTGGAAGTGTTGACACTCCTGAAAAACAACTTACAGCAGAAAAAATAGCTTGGCAGCAAAAAGAAATTAAAGAAGTGATAAATGAAATAAGAGTAATACCAATTCAAATGGCTTCCATGCTAGACACCACTGTAGATGGCATGATAACAGCGGAAATAAGAACAAGACTCCTGGGAAAAAGAAATATTAAGTCAATTAATTATAGCGTTAATACGGTTGATAGAGTTGTTTATTTGATGGGTATAGCCCAAAATAAAGCGGAATTAAAAGCTGTAATAGCAATTGCAAGAAAAGTAAAGGGAGTAAAACAAGTTGTAAGTTATGTACGATATAGGTACAGTAAGTTACGCCATTAGGCAAAAATCGCTTTCAAATTATAACATTTGTACAATTGTGACAATAGGTAGAGAACATAAATGAAAGTTGCCTTTCAGATGAATGAAAATATAAATTTTGAAACTGACACTACATTCGTGCTAATAAAGGAAGCACAAAGGAGGAAGCACGAAGTTTTTGTCTATGCTCCTAACAATTTAGCACTAAAGCTAAACCATCCAATTGCTCTGGCTCAGAAAGTCAGCGTTGATGATTTTAGTTTTATCTCTAAAGAGGATGTAGCAATCAACTTGAATGAAATGGACATCATATTTATCAGACAGGATCCACCCTTTGATATGCGTTATATTACAACAACATATATCTTAGAAAAAACCAGCGCATTGGTAATTAACAATCCAACAGAAATAAGAAATTGTCCTGAAAAATTGATAACTTCATTATTTCCAGAGCTAATTCCGCCAACTTTGATTACTGAAAATATATCAATGATTAGAGATTTCTACTACAACTATCAAGATATTATTCTGAAGCCATTGTATAGTTATGGAGGAAACGATGTGATAAGAATACAAGATGAGAATAGTATTCAAGTAGTAGTGGATCTCATGATAGCAAAATACGAATGCCCTGTGATTGCACAATCATTTTGTAAAAACATAGATAAAGATAAAAGAATATTGCTACTTTATGGCCAACCAATTGGTGTAATGAAACGAATTCCAAAAATCAGTGGAGAGATCAGAACAAACATGCGACTTGGAGCAAGTTTTGAGCCCGCTCAAATGAACGATAGAAACAATGAAATATGTAACAAAATTGGTCCTGAATTAAAGAAAAGAGGGCTAATATTTGTTGGTATTGATATTATAGATGACTTCCTGCTCGAAATTAACACAACTTCACCCACGGGAGTAGTTTATATCAATAAATTGTATAATATATCGCTAGAAAAGGATCTTTGGGACGTGTTTGAAGAAAAAGCAAGCAGCCATCAACTAAACCTGTGAACAATCACCTTAACAAACTCAGTAGTCCCATTCTTTATCCCTGTTTTTTCTGTACTATTGGTCATATCACGCAATTTTTGAGAATTATTTAATAGATCAAATAGTACCTCTGTTAGATTTTTTTTTGCTTCACTATTCTGCTTAACTATTATAGCTGCTCTCGAGTCTTCAATATATTTTGCGTTATAAAATTGGTGATTATCTTTTGAGTAAGGGTAAGGAATATATATAGCAGAACGCCTAGCAAGAGTGATCTCTGCTATTGAAGTTGCTCCTGCTCTGCTAATTACCAAGTGAGCATTGGCCAGTCTATTCTCCATATCATCAAAAAATTCACTCAATTCACAATCGATCTTTTCACTTTTGTATAGACTTTTGACCTTGTTTACATTTTTCTTCGTACATTGCTGCGTCACTCTAATTTTCTTTTTCATTTTAATAGGTAAATCACAAATTACGCTGCTTACTACATCATCAAAAAAATTTGCACCTTGGCTGCCTGCTATGACCAATATATTTAGGATTTTCTCAGTGCTAGAATGGCTCTGTGCTTTTATATCAACAAAATTTCCTGTAAAAATACATTTATTGCCCTCTGCATATTTAGTCTCCGGAAAGCTGGTTGCAATTAATTTTGCACTCTTGAAAAAGAATCTATTTACTCTCCCTAAAACTGTGTTTTGTTCATGTAAAATTATAGGTATAGAAAGAACTCTTGCTGCAAGAAGAGTTGGAAAAGAAGCATAGCTACCAAAACCAATGACCGATTTTGGTTTTAATTTTCTTACTTGATACAGTGCTAACATAGAGCTGTATATCAAGAAAAGGAAAAACTTAAATTTGTTGCTGCTTGGTTTAAATAATGGCAAGGTGTAGTTTCCCACGTCAGTATTTTTATTTGTTTTTTTATCAGTAAATACTATGCAACTATATCCTTGTGCCTTTAGTGCTCTTGCTAAAGTTATAGCTGGAAAAATGTGTCCGCCTGTGCCACCTGTTGCTAAAATAATATCCATCTGTAAATAATAAATCCTAGATTGTTAACTGTTATTTAACAATTTGCACGTAGAATTTTATTAAGCGTTATGATAGTTGAGTTAAAAATGCCTAAAAGTAATAGTAAAAAAGAACCTAATGAGAAAAATAAACCTCAAGAACAAAGAGAAGGCAGAAGCGGAGGTTTTTTAGAACTGCTAAAAAATATAATAAAAATTCTTTTCAATTCGGTCGTTGACCTACCTGAGCACGAGCAGCATAATAAAATGAAAAGCACTAATCTACAACAAGGTTTGGATACTAAAGGAAAAGGCCCAGAAGATCTTCATCCAAAGGCAAAGCTTGAAGTTAAAGAAGCAGCTAAGGGATTGAAAGAAGAGTTACAGAATTCTGATGCTGGTGGTAATCAATCTATTGAAACTAAAGTGCCTAATCAAACTACTACTCAAGACATTGACAACTCTAAAACGATGGAACGTTAGTTCAACTATTTAACATCTGCAGCAAGCACTGATTTATGTATCATCTCTGAAATGGTTGGATGAGGAAAAATCGTAGATTTTATGTCGAAGTCTGTTCCTTCTAGTTGCTTTGCAAGAGCAAAATTGCTAATTAACTCCGTTACTTCTGCACCTATCATGTGGCTACCCAGAATTTCTCCGGTTTTTTTATCTATAATCGTTTTCACTAACCCTTCAGTTTCACTGAGTGCAACAGACTTACCATTAAAGTTAGAGTGAAATTTTCCTATTTTTATATCATACCCACCTTTTATTGCCTGTTCCTCAGTAAGGCCGATGCTCGCTATTTGTGGATGAGAATAAGTGCAATTTGGTATGCATTCTTTTTTTAACGCATGAGCATTTTTACCAGCAATCTTTTCAATGCAGATCACGGCTTCATGGCTCGCTTTATGTGCTAAACATGGTGGGCCAGCTACATCACCTATTGCATACACATTTGATTCACTAGTTTCATACCATTCATTCGTTTCAATAAAGCCAGAAGGGCTTAATTTAATTTTTGTATTTTCTAAACCTATATTTTCAATATTTGCTTGAATTCCAACCGCAACAATCACCCTCTCAAATTCTTTGCTCTCACCACTACTTAGTAGCACTTGAGCAGAGTCTTTACTTTTAGTAAGAGCTTTTACGCTACTGCTTGTATATATTTCTATCCCCTGTTTTGTGAATATTTCTTGTGCTAAATCTGAAATGTCCTTATCCTCCAGCGGCAAAATAGTGCTCTTTATCTCTATGATTGTTACATCAACACCCAAAGTACTATAAAAACTTGCAAATTCTATTCCAATTGCACCAGACCCTATAATTAGTAGCGATTTTGGTAATCTCTCTGGAGTCATAGCGTGCTGCGCATTCCATATTAAATCTCCATCTGCCTCTATTCCAGGCAGATTCCGTGCCCTCACGCCTGTTGCTAAAATGATATGCTTGGAAACAATTTCTTGTTCTTCCTTATCGCTAACGACTTTTATAGTACCATTGCCTGCAAGTTTACCAAAACCTTGATGAACTTTGATATTATTTTTTTTCATCAAATATGCAACACCGCTTGACAATTTATCAACAACGTTTCTTGAGTATTTCACTATTGATTGTATATCAAAATTAGCTCCCTTTACTTCTATACCAAACTCTTTTGATCTTTTTATTAGCCTATAAACCTCAGATGCTCTAAGCAGTGATTTTGTTGGTATACATCCCCAATTTAAGCATATACCGCCTAAATTTTTTTCTTTTTCCACAATTGCAGTTTTAAACCCAAGCTGTGCCGCCCTAATTGCCGCTATATAACCACCAGGACCGCTACCTATAACCGTAATATCATACTCATTCATCAGTTTTCTTCGTATTCAAAAAGATTATATATAACAGATGGAACCCATACAATCAATGGTCTGTCATCTACCGTCTTAAGACTCAACCACTATCGGCTGAGAGCCGAAAGGTTGGATATAGCGCTGGAAGCGCGGTGAGAAGCTAAAGCTACTCCAATCTTATACTAGATATAGAATGAGGCTGATGTGCATCTGTATGTTTATTGATGTACTCATTAATGACTTCATCTGTGATATGTCCGCTGGTAGCACTAAAGTATCCTCTTCCCCAAAAACGCTTTCCCCAGTACATTTTATTTAGCTCTGGAAATTCTTGTTGAACTTTGCGTGAAGACCTGCCTTTGGCTCTTTGAACAAAATCACTCACAGCTATATGAGGAGGTATTACTACGAATAAATGTAAATGATCTGATGATATTACTCCGTTTTCTATCTTAATCCCCATTTCTTCAGATACTTCTGCTATGATTGTTCGTATTCTCTCCTTCATAGCCTTAGTTAATACTCTGTACCGATATTTTGTAATCCAGACTATATGGTACCTATGATAAAATACAGTGTGTTTTCCTTTGTCATATTCCGTCATAACTATACTTTATAAAGTACAGTTATGACATTGACAAACTAAAGTTTCTCCACCTAGAAGGTGGAGGCTTGTACCATCTTATGGAAAGTCAAGATAAAAGTTGTTATTTTTTATCATGGCATTTAAACAAACGATAATTTTTCTCATGACAGCAACTAATGCAACCTTAGCAGCTTTGCCAGAATCAACCAAACGCTGATAAAACGCTTTCATTTTTCTGTTGTGGCGCATAGCAACAAGAGCTGACATGTATAGTGCTTTCCTTGCATAAAACCTGCCTCCTTTGATTTGAGCTTTGCCAACTTTTCTTCCACTTTCACTAGTTTTAGGTGCAACTCCAACTAAGCATGCAATTTCTCTATTCTCTAATCTACCAAGCTCAGGCACCTCTGTCAGTAGAACGCTCGCCGTCTTTGATCCAATACCTTTATAGCTGATTAAAAGCTCATTTTTTCCTTTCAATTCAGCTATTGCGTCTTCTATGTCTTGCCTAATTTCTTTCAATTGTTTTTCAGCAAACCCTATCTGTCTTTCTATGTATTCTCTAGCTTTTCCCGTCGCACTTTGCAGGCGACACTTGTTTGCATGAATTGCATCATTTAAATTACGCTCAACTGCCCCCAGCTCCTTTAATTCCTCTTGCTTTTGTGAAATTATACATCCTTTTACTTCACCGTCTTTACTGACAAATTCAGCGTATTTTTCCAGTAATTTAGCATCTAACTTGTCAGTTTTTGCAAAATGATTGCAAGCTTTGGCAAATGCATATACCCGATTCGGGTGAGCTTTATGGACAGTTATCTTGCAACAATTTTATAATGAGCTTTTCATAGCCACCAGCTTACACATAACTTGATGGGTAAATCGACTATATTTGTTTCTATAAACTTAGATATAGCATCACTCACGTTTGCTATGCGCTTATGCTTGCCATTAATTGAGATGTCCAATGCTTCCTTGGAAACATCTACTCCCATGAAAATTATTCTAGCCATTTTTGTACCTATAAATATAATCAAACAATAATGCAAAATGCTGTATACAGGATTGTAATTCGATCTTTTAGATCCACCTACCGTTCGTACTACATTTTGCTTTAAGCCTTACTATTACCCACAAATAAAAACATAGTATTGTATTTACTCAAATAATTTAATTTTATTAACCTGAAAGCTTATTAGATTAAAATTATTAAACTAAGAGTTATAATTTTAGCAACTAAAAGCTGTAAATTGCACCATATAAACAGTTATTTCAAGCAAAAGTTATGCCATTAAGAGCTATGCAACAAACATTTATATTTGTGGGTAATAATAAGATCTAAATCCGATAGAGCATTGTTGGCACACCATCAAAAGTCGCCTCAGACCTCTAATGCATCAATGTACAAACTTACACCTTTTAGTTGGTAATACCATTTTAGACGTTTATCATTCGTTTTAGAAAATACTATAGTAGCGGAATGACGAATTTTTGTTTTTCAAATTGTCAGTAAATCTAAGTCAGTTTAGCTATATAAAACATAGTATAAAAAGAGCTATTTTAGCAAAATTTTAAACAAATAAAGTTAATTACTTCACAATTGATACCTTACGAGAAAAGCACATTTGATACAGATTTAAAATACAAGTTAACGAATTATTATGATTTTTACCAAGATAATAATATAGTAAGGTTTGGTAGTGAGGTATCAAAATGGAAAAATACACCAACGCATGGTTTAATAAGAAAGATAATCATGATTGTGCAAATGATGGCACTTGCGGGCAATCTATAAAGGATTTTAGGATTGGTAATTCTGATATTTCTTTTTTTGATAGTAACAAAAACTTAATTGCCAAAGTACCTAAACTACCAAAGTATTCTAGGGATAAATATGGGCATCAATTGTATAAGGAAGCTGAGTCAAAGCAGTTCAATTATTTTTCCACAAATATACATGATGTTTTGTCTAACAGCTTTACCGTTAAATACGGGTATATAAATTGTACTATAAAATACGACAACTTATCTGAGCAGGAACAAGACCAAATAGAAACAGACATTAAAACTGCCTATGAAGCATTTAAAGAAAAGTTTTGCTTGAAAAATAGTAATGCAAGTTACAATATAACGGTTCACATTTTTAATAATAGAAGCGATTATACAAAGTATAACAATCTTCTCGGCATAGATGAAGATGGTGGTCCAGGATATATTACACGAGGAGTAACAGATTGTCAGAATATTCTGACATATAAGCAAAGTGCCATGGATTTTGTTCTAGGTCATGAGCTAGGCCACATATTTCAATTGCGTTTTTCACCATCGGCAACAGTCCAAACTTTGAATATTCTGGATACTGAACTCATAGCGAATGTCATTGGACGAGAGGTAGAAGAAAAAAATTATAAAGCTATTTGCAAGCAGATGGGTGTAGATGAATATGAAGGCCATGGATGGATGTTTAAATTTAAATATAAAGGTACGCTTTATAAATATCACAAGAACCTTTCAGAAGAAGAAAAATTTAAAGCTATACAAAATGTCAAGAATATTCGTGAACTAGTAGATGAATATGAAGATCATGGATGGATGTTTAAATTTAAATATAAAGATACAACTGGTAGTATATACCTCAAGGACCTTTCAGAAGATGAAAAATTTCAAATTATACAACGTGTCAAGAATTCTGGACTAGATGAATATGAAGACCATG
Organism: Wolbachia endosymbiont (group A) of Epagoge grotiana; assembly: GCF_947251775.1. Classification (NCBI taxonomy): domain Bacteria; kingdom Pseudomonadati; phylum Pseudomonadota; class Alphaproteobacteria; order Rickettsiales; family Anaplasmataceae; genus Wolbachia; species Wolbachia endosymbiont (group A) of Epagoge grotiana. The sequence continues at coordinate 1,596,578 of NZ_OX366387.1, read as the reverse complement.
GATGGATATTTAGTTTTAAATACAAAGGCACCACTTATAACGTAAGATACAAGGACTTTTCAGAAGATGAAAAATTTAAAGCTATACAAAATGTCAAGAATATTCATGAACTAGTAGATGAATATAAAGACCATGGATGGATATTTAGTTTTAAATACAAAGGCACCACTTATAACGTAAGATGCAAGTACTTTTCAGAAGAAGAAAAATTTCAATTTATCAAAGACATTAAGAACTCTCATGAATCGCTCGTTAGTGAATGTGATGGATTGGGGAATGAGAATACAGTTTTATCGATTCACGTTGATGAAAATAAGGAGATAAGTCGAATGTATTTTCGAAACTCCGACAAAAATATATTCAAACAGCTAGATAAGACACTTATAAGCAGAAGTAAGTCTGAAGAAGAGGTAAATGAAAACCGCACGAATCCAGAGCCAGAAGAAGAACAAAAAGGTGATGACTACACAGAGGTTACAGGAATGTTGCAATTTAAGTACAAAGGGACCAATTATGCTATACAACACAGAGGTTACCTTTTAGTAGAAGAAGAAAAACTTCGATTGATTCAAGATATAAAGAACTCTCATGAATCGCTCGTTAGTGAACGTTATAGATTAAATGAAGGGTCATTAAGTCAGAATGCAACTGTAGTAATTTTTGTTGATGAAAACAAGGACATAGAGAAAATGTATTTTCATAATCCAGACAAGAATATGTCCAAATGGTTAGATAAGACACTCATAAGCAGAAGTAAGCCTGAACAAGATGTGGATGACACAGCAGGAAAAGAGCCTGAACCAGAATCAGCCGAAGAGGATACTCAGCAACCCAGTAATTTCTTATCCAATATTTTTTCAGCAATTAAATCCATTATTGATTCTATCTCATCACTCTTTTCATGGTTATTTGGGTCGAAAGAGAAAGAGTCTAATCAACAATCTGATGATAATCCTTCTTTGTTTAAGCTCGATGCTAATGAGTTAGATCACGAAGTTAAGCCTGATGCCAATGAGTTAGGTCACGATGTTAGAGATCACTTATCAGACAATTATAACCATTACAACTCATCTGATGGGCTAATGTAATATAGCTAATTTACAGTATCTGTTCAGATGCATGGCTAATGTACAAATATTGAAACAAAAATTCCAGTGCCCCTGTGATGTCATTCCAGTGCTTGACACTGGAATCCAGCATTTCCATAATCATCAAAACATTGTATTTTAACAAAAAACAGCTATTTTTATGCTTGCCAACTTAATAAAATTCCTGGATCCCAGTGGGCTTTGTTGCATCGCTCAAGTGAAAAGAACTGGCAGTTACTGACAAAATTCATTATAAATAGCCATTTAACTGTTGAAGAAAAAATATGCCACAAAAAATGAGAGTCAGTAACTGCCATGAATATAACAAATTTCTCCAAGAAAGAGGAAGCATTTTTTGTTATATCAATGACGCCATAGAAAATTGGTACGAGAATTGTCCAAAAATGCAGGGCGGCAACTATATTTATAGTGATAAAGTTGTGATTTTGGTGCATATAATCGTCAGTTTCTTTAGAATTGGTTTAAGACAAACAGTCGGGTTTATAAAAGGGTATTTGTAACAAATAGGAAGAGATTTGGCAGTTATCAGCTATTCACAAGCATCAAGAAGGTTTAAGAAACTTAATATTAAGATAAATGATTGCAGAAAATAATATGGAAGATATCGAAATTGCTATAGACAGTACAGGAATTAGTATATACAACAACACACAGCAAGGAAAATAGCACTGACAGAAAATATCGTGGCTATGAGCAAACGAGAAAATTGCACGTAATGTTGAATATAAACAACAAAAAAGCCATAGCTGTAAAATACAGTAACGGCTGATCACTATGGAGCTTGTGATTTGCTAAAAGAAGTTGATTTTCAGCATGCCATAAAAGCACTATATGCAGATAGAGCATGTGATAGGCACAAGTTTTATAAGTTGTGTAACGAATATGATATAAAGACAAAAATTCCACCAATAAACAATGCGGCAGAACATCCAGAAATAGATTATATGTCTGACAGGAATGCTGCTATTAGGTTAATAAAATTATACGGTGAAGATGGCATGAAAGAATGGAAAAAAGAAGTAAATTATGGGAAAAGATCTTATATTGAAGGGTTTTTCTCAAGATTAAAGCAAATATTCGGATTTAGTTTTAGGAATAAATCTGAGATAAATCGAGAAAAAGAACTAAATGCTATTTGCTTAATAAATTCACTGATATTGGTATGGCTAAATTTGAGATAGTTACATGAATTTACCATAAATCACCATCTCATAAAGTGTGATGCAACAAAGCCATCCCAGTGTCAAGCACTGGGATGACACCCTCCTTATGGGCCAAAATCACAATGTTCGTACAGTTGTGGATTCATTCGCGGTATCTCGGCATAGATTCCGCTAACAAGTAGCGGAATGACGAATTTGTCGTTTTTCAGATTGTCGTAAGTCAGTTTAGCTATAGCATAATGCTATATTAATAAATAATCTATATAATACTATTAAATATAATAATTAAAATCTAAATTACTTTCTCTATAAAAGGAGAAATTTACCTTAATGAAAATACATATATATTTAATATTGTTTTTATTTTTTTCTTGCACTCAACTATATGCTGACGAGGAAATTGCAAAATTTGATTTACTTATTGGCGAGATAAATGAAGCAAGCTTCACTCTTAAAGGTGCAATAAAGGTTACAGTAGAACCAGGCTGGCACATATATTATAAAGATCCTGGAGATTTTGGCCTTCCCACGTCTATTAGTTACAAAGGTAATGCATCAGATATAAATATTCACTGGCCTATTCCAAAGGAACATAAAGATAAAGTAGGGAGAGAGACGTTTGTAAGTAACGTATATGAGGGTATGGTATTATTTCCCTTTAAGATGAATATATTTTTAAATCAAGGGTATATTGACCTTAACTTCCATATAAATTATGCGATATGTAAAGATAGGTGCATCCCTAAAAATGTTGAGATAAAAATCAGGCAACCATTAAAGGATTTTATAGATTCTGATATCAATAAACTTATAAATGAGTGGTATGAAAAATAGAGTTCTCATGGGGTAGGTGTCATTCCAGCGCGTGACACTGGAATGGCTTTGTTGCATCGCTACTTATGAAAGGCTAACTATAATTAGGATTATAAGCAACTTATTGAAAATCTTGTTTTTTTGCAATCAATCTGATCAAATTTAAGAATAGTAATTTGTTATTTATATTAATAAATTTAATTCTATTGAAAATAGCTAAAGCATTGAAATTCTTGAATTTTAGCCGGATTAGTGAGTGGTAGTGAAATTTCTTTTACTCAAATTTAGGTATTCATTGACCGTTCTTGTTATAAATACCAGAATAATAAGCTACTGATATTCTCTACCTTTTTTATCTTTAATCCATCATAGCTAGCGATGCAACAAAGCCCACTGGAATCTCATTTACTTTTTTGTTCACTATGTGAGGAACTTGGGCCTACAAGTATATAAACATAATGGTTTCGCATAAAAAATTTAGATCCCAGTGTCACGCACTAACTGTACGAACATTGAGATATAAGAGTAATTTGTACCAAGAAAAAAGATGTCATCCCAGTGTCCAGACACTGGGATGGCTTTGTTGCATCGCTAGCTATGATGGATTAAAGATAAAAAAGGTAGAGAATATCAGTAGCTTATTATTCTGGTATTTATAACAAGAACGGTCAATGAATACCTAAATTTGAGTAAAAGAAATTTCACTACCATTTACCAATCCGGCTAAAATTCAAGAATTTCAATGCTTTAGCTATTTTCAATAGAATTAAATTTATTAATATAAATAACAAATTACTATTCTTAAATTTGATCAGATTGATTGCAAAAAAACAAGATTTTCAATAGGTTGCTTATAATCCTAACTATAGTTAGCCTTTCATAAGTAGCGATGCAACAAAGCCCACTGGGATCCAGATTGGACACTAAGTTGGTGAGTATAAAAGTAGCTAACCTTATGTTAAAACACAATATTTTTGGTGAGGGGTTGCATTAAAAGCTGGATTCCAGTGTCAAGCACTGGAATGACATCGTCTTAACATTGTACCATATTACAATGTTCGTACAGTTATGTGTCACGCTACTTGGATGACAAGAAAAGGTTTCTAGAATGACGGAAACGAAGTCATACATAGAAAATAGGTTAGGTATTTTCAATTTTTGTTGTATACTCAAATAAAAATCTCACTTTTACAGATGGATACAGTAAAGTTTGTTTTATTACTGCCAACAATATTACTCATGCTAGTTGCTGGTGTTTACCTATCGATTAAACTAAAATGGCTACAGGTATTTAGATTACCATACGCCCTTTCACTCCTTGGAGCTAAAAAAGGAGAAAATAAATTTTCTTCTATAGCCGCTCTGTTTACAATTTTAGGGGGAAATTTAGGAGTAGGAAATATTTCAGGAACTGCTGTTGCTCTAAAAACCGGAGGACCGGGCTCTATTTTGTGGATGGCGATAATTATTGTTATCACTTCTGTGATAAAATATGTCACTTGTCATCTAAGTATAAAAACCAGAAAGGAAAAGAACGGACGGTTTATAGGTGGCCCTGTAGCCTACATGGCTGATGCATTTAACTCTAGAAAAGCTACAATTGTGTTTCTAGTTGTTATGATAATGGTTTCAATAACAGTTGGTAACCTTGTTCAGGTAAATTCTCTATCAATACCACTTAACATGATAGATGTGCCTGTAGTCATTGGTGGCATTGTAATGGCCATAATATTTTTTGTTGTTGCAGCTCTCAGCTTAAAAAAAATTAAAATTTTTATATCGGCTATGATACCGATAATGACGGTAAGTTACCTCACACTTTGCGGTATCATATTATTTAAATTTAGTGAAAATATTCTTCCTTCTCTAAAACTAATAACAAGCAGTTTTTTTACAACTAGTAGCTTTAACTCTGGTTTATCTCTAGGTTTGATTTTAGAAATGTTGACTATTATTCAAGTTGGAACTTTGCGAGGTATTTTTGCAACAGATATAGGGCTTGGCCTCGAAGGAATCGTACATTCTTCAATTGTTCCTAAGAAAAATAATAATAAATTTATTATTGAACAGAGCCTAATCACAATAATATCGCCTTTTATAGTTGCATTCATAGTGTTTATTACAACAATGGTACTGCTTGTCACAGATTCTTGGGTCACTGATTTAGAGAGTACTAACATGTGCATATTTGCTTTTAGAAAAGCTATGAATTGGCCCTATATTGACTATTTAATTATGGCCATAATGTTTTGTTTTGCCTTTACTACTATTTTTACTTGGTTTTTTTGCTCAAAACAGACAATACGCTATGTGTCTATGGATAATAAATACACTAAAATCTGGATTGTAATTTTTACCATGATCATTCCGCTTGGTGCGATAGGTAAAGTCCAGTTGCTATGGGATGTTGCTGATATCTCGATTGCTGCTTTGTTGTTTATCAACATACTCGCTATACTCAAGCTAACCTCTCAAGATCCAGAAGTGTTTACTATGAGTAGCAGATATTTGAAGTTGCAAAAACAGAGCTATAGCTAAAGCAATTTAGGCTATGCAGCTGTTGTGATATAAGAGTGATTTCCGCCAAGAAGGATGTCATCCCAGTACCCAGACACCATACGCGTCAAGTTAAGGAAATAAAGGTATGAAAGAGATAGAATAATAAGGTATAAGTTCTCCCAGATATACTTTTAGTGAGAGAACCAATGAATAAAATAACTTGCTTATCAAAAAAGCTCAAAGAAATTTTTAATGAAAAAGCAGAGAAAATCTCAATTACAACAAGGTTTATAAAAAGAAAGAGAAAGCTAAAAGGTTCATCATTCGTAAAAGCCATGGTCTTGGGTAATATAGGAGTTGATAATTGTAGCGTAGAAACAATGTGTCAATTACTAAACGAGGACTCGATAGATATAACAAAACAAGGTTTGGATTTTAGATTTACTGAAGAAGCAGTGGAATTTATGAAAAGGATGTATAATGAATCTGTGATTCTCTTTAAAAATATCTTGCAAGTTGATTGCAAAATCTTACAGCAATTTAATAGTGTTAAATTATTGGACAGTAGCTATATTACTCTACCTAACAGTATGGAAGAGATGTATAAAGGTTATGGTACTAGCTACAGTGGCTATGAAAGCAATACTAAGTCTGGAATAAAGTTACAATTAGTTTTCGACTACATGAATCAGATAATAGACCAACTTAATTTAACGGAGGGGGTAAGATCAGACCAGGGATATAGGAAACATTTAAGTAATATATTAAGCAATGATTTGCTAATATCTGATCTCGGTTATTTTGTGCCAAGTTCTTTTAAACAAATCAATGAAATAGGAGCTTATTTCATAAGTCGTTATAAATCCGATACCAACATATATGATGTAGAAACAAATCAAAAAATGGAGTTATTAGAATGTTTAGAGGATAAGTTATTTTTAGAAAACGAGGTATTGTTAGGAAAAGAAGCAAAAATTAGAGTAAGAATTATATGTCAGAAACTAACTGAAGAACAGTCTATGGCCAGAAGAAGGAAAGCTAATAGATTAGCAAGATCGCAGGGATATACATCCTCTAAAAGAAATCAAAAATTGTTGAACTGGTCAATATTTATAACTAATGTTCCAGAAAATAAAATTAGTGCTGAGCAAGTATTAACGATTTACAGAGTAAGGTGGCAAATTGAGTTATTATTTAAATTGTATAAAAGCCATATCAGGCTTGATAAGCTAAAAGGAAAGCCATGCAGAGTATTATGTGAACTATATGCTAAATTGTGCGCAATTCTTATATTTCACGGCATAGTTGGTTGCACAGAAGTGAAAAAGAATACAGAACTTAGCTTAACAAAGGCATTTATTGAGCTAAAAAGGCGGGTTAGAGAGTTATTTTTAGTATTAACCAAAATTAATAGTTTAAAAGCATTTCTTAAAAAACTCACTATAACTTGGTCGCGATTTTCATTAAAAGACAAACGTAGAAGGGCTAGAGTATCCACTTTAACCTCTCTAAATTTGCTCACAATCTCTTAACTTGACGCGTATGCTTTATAATACAGTCTCATTTTTACCTCCTTTAAAACCCTCAATTTTCTAATATATCCTTTCTTCCATAAAAATTTATTAACTCACCACGACTTTTATATGGCCCTGCGGACAATTTTATAGTGCTATAGCTAACTCAAGAAAGGTTTCCCTACGTCATACCGCGATTCATTCCATAACTGTATGAACATTCATTTTTGAAGGTAAATTGCACAGCAAATGGTGTCATGAAAGTAGCTGACACTGGAATCCAGCCTTGCCGTAATCTCATCAAGAACGTTGTGTTTTAACATAAAACGGCTACTTTTATACTTACCAACTTAATAAAATTCCTGGATCCCAGTGGGCTTTGTTGCATCGCTCTTCGGATAGTAGGTAACGCACAATAAATTTATGAAGCTATCTCAAATTTAGCCATACCAATATCAGTGAACTTATTGAGCAAATAGCATTTAACAAGTAGTTCCTTCTCTCTATTTGTCTCAGATTTATTCCTAAAACTAAACCCGAATGTTTGTTTCAGTCGCGAGAAAAAACTTTCTATATAAGATCTTTTTCCATAACTCATCTCTTTTTTCCACTTCTTTATACCATCTTCATCATATGACTTTATGAGCTTGACTGCAGCATTTCTCTCAGCCATATAGTCTAACTTTGGATGCTCTGCTGCGTTGTTTTTCGGAGGAATTTTCGTTTTTATACCATATTGATTACACAGCTTATAGAGCTTTTCTCTGTCATATGCCCTATCTGCATATAGTACTTTTATGACATACTGAAAATCGACTTCTTTTAGCAAATCACAAGCTCCATAGTGATCAGCCGTTACTGTATTTTACAGCTATGGCTTTTTTGCTGTTTGTATTCAACATTACATGCAATTTTCTTGTCTGTTCATAGCTGCGATACTTTCTATCTTCGCTATTTTCTTTGCTATGACCAGGAGTGTTGTTGTATATACTAATTCCTGTACTGTCTATAGCAATTTCGATATCTTCCATATTATTTTCTGCAATCATTGATCTTAATATTGAGTTTCTTAAACCTTCTTGATGATTGTGAATAGCTGATAACTTGCAAATTTTTCCCAATTTGCTCAAGGTATCCTGCTATAAACCCAACTGTTTGCCTCAGGCCTATTCTAAATAAACAAGTTATTATGTGCACCAAAATTACAACTTTATCGCTATAAATATTGTTGCCAACTGGTATTTTTGGACCATTCTCGTACCACTTTTCTATGGCTTCGTTGATATAATGAAAAATATTTCCTCTTTTTTCTAGAAATTTGTTATATTCGCTATGGTTACTGACCCTCATTTTTTGTGGCATATTTTTTCTTTCAAGGTTAAATGGCTATTTTATAATGAATTTTGTCAGTAGCCACCAGATTTTTTCAGTTGCTATGCAACAAAGCCATCCCAGTGTCAAGCACTGGGATGACAAGAAGAGGGTACTTGGATAAGAGGCATTGCCCTCCTGGTAGGCCCAAATTGCAATGTCCGTACAGTTATGGATTCATTCGCGGTATAGATTCCGCTAATGAGTAGCGGAATGACGAATTTGTTGTTTTTCAAATTGTAGGTAAACCTAAGCCACTTTAGCTATATATAATAGAATTTCGCTTTCTACTATCTTTCCAGTTGTTTTATACATAATTCTCGAATTTTGAAAATTTGCTCCATATCTAATTTCTCACTTGTATAAAATTTGTTTTCTTACTTCGAGACCTAATCTACCACAACTTTTATATGGCGTTTCTTTCCTGCAGATAATTTTATAAATGGCTGATCTTTAAAGCTTTCGAAATTTATTACATGATCAATATTGTTTACAACATTATCATTAATCTTGCATCCGTTGCCCTGTATTAAACGCTTTGCAGCGCCTTTTGAAGGTTCAAAACCGGTGTCATGTAGTAGGTCTACTAAGGATATGCCGCTTGCAACTTGTTCTTTTTTTATGATGTAATCAGGAAGTAGTGAGCTATCTTCATTCTCAAAAGCAGAAATTGCAGCAAATTGTGCAAGTCCCGCTTCTTTGTCACCATGACATATTTTTGTCACTTCTGTTGCCAAGACCTTTTTTGCTTCATTTATTTCTTGATCCTTTAAAGACTCTAATTTTCTAATCTCATCAATTGGCACATCAGTGAGCAATCTTAAAAAACGTCCAACATCTTGATCATCAACGTTGCGAAAATATTGCCAGTAGTCGTAAGGCTTTAGCATATTATCATCAAGCCACACTGCTCCACTTTCAGTTTTGCCCATTTTTTTTCCTTGTGCATTTAATAAAAGAGGCATGGTAAGGCCAAATAGCTCAGGTAAATTCAACTTTTTTCCAAGTTCAATTCCGTTTACTATATTTCCCCACTGGTCTGACCCTCCAATCTGCAGACGACAATCATATTTTTTGTTTAATTCAATAAAGTCGTAAGCTTGCAATAGCATGTAATTAAATTCCAGAAAGCTTAAGGTTTGCTCTCTATCCAGCCTGGTTTTCACACTATCAAAACTTAGCATACGATTTACAGAAAAATAAGCTCCTATATCACGCAAAAAATCTATGTATTTTATGTTATCCAACCAATCTGCGTTATTTACTATCATTGCACCAGTCTTGCTGTCATTAAAAGACACCATTTTCTCTAATATTCTCCTTATACTGGATGTATTTTGATTGATGTTCTCTACAGGCAAGATGCTTCTTGCTTTATCTTTGAAGGATGGGTCACCAATTTTTGTTGTGCCACCTCCAAGTAAGACTATCGGCTTATAACCAAATTTTTGTAGGTGACAGAGCATCATAATCTGAATTAGGTGACCAGCATGAAGACTTGGTGCTGTGCAATCAAACCCAATGTATGCAACTATATAATTGCTCTGCAATAATAATTGATCTAGTCCTTCAATGTTTGTGCATTGGTATAGGTACCCTCTTTCTTGGATGAAATTTAAAAATTCAGATGCGTGTTTCATTTTATAAACCCCAGTCTATCCTGTCATTAATGCTGAAGGTAACCCTAATAGAGAAGCCAGTGCCCAGACACTGGAACTTAATTATAAACAAGCACACTATACAACGTTTTCGATGAAATTGCATGAAAAACTGGATCCAGTGTCAGCTACTTTCATGACACCACTACCTGTGCAGGAGTTGCCTTCAAAATTACAACGTTTGTGCAGTTGTGCACCAGCTATCCAGGCAATCAGTTCCATAACTCTTCTATTTTATAATACTCCCTTACTTCCGGCCTGAATATGTGAACCATTATGCCTTGAAAATTCAAAACTACCCAATTGCCTTCATCTATACCTTCTACATCTATTTTATCATGTGGCTTGAGGCTTTTTATTACGTGCTCAGCTAAAGCTTTAACGTGACGGCTTGAATCACCAGATGCAATAATCATATATTTTGCAATAACGGTTTTATTCTGCACATCAAAAGTTACTATATCATGACCTTTATTTTGATCTATTATCTCTTCAATTGTACTTCTTATCGATTCCATATCGCTAAGCATTGTTTACAGGTTATATGATTCATTTATAATTATATACTCAAAATTTCTAAATATGAACTATTTTCAACGCAACTACTTGTTAAAGGTATTACCTGCATCTATTTTATCATCATGTTTTTAGCATGTACAATGTATATACTTTTTATATAATTGAAAATAGCTTTTTACTAGTATTCATTATGGGCAAGACTCTCATCTACTTAATCGGCTTTCCAGGCAGTGGTAAGTTTACTACTGCAAAGGAACTGTGTAAAATCATTGGTGCAGTAATAGTAAGCAATAATCTATTCAATAATATTATATTTGATATTGTTAAATTACAAAACGCTGAAGTTCCAGATGACCTATGGGAAAAAATTTTTGCAGTTAGGGAAAATGTATTAGCAATACTGGAAAAACACTACGTAAAATCAAAACATTATATATTTACAAATGAATTGATAGAGGGTGATCCCTATGACCAAAGATTATATAACTCAGTGGTAAATTTAAGTAAAAAAATCGACATGGAAATTTTTTCTGTAGTATTACATTGTAATAATGAAAAACTAGTAAGACGTGTCCAATCAGAAGAGAGATATCAGGAAAATAAAATTACTGATCCGGATTTTGCTATAAAGAAAATTGAAGGGAAAAGGCTATTTATACCTGAGGGTTCGCTTGAAATTGATAACTCGAACTTGAATGCAAAGGAAGTTGCAAAGAAAATTGTTGAAGAGATGAAGAAAGAAAAAAATGGAAAATTAATTAAAACTTCTGTAACAAATCATTTAAAAACAGAGCGTACTCGTGGTTGAGCAGAAAGATAAGTACCGTCCTTGTGTTGGCATAATGCTATTTAACAGACAAGGACATGCCTTTATTGGAAAACGCTTTGATAGCGATTCTTACTGGCAGATGCCACAAGGAGGTGTTGATGATGGTGAGGAACTGGAACAAGCAGCGTTACGTGAGTTGCTAGAGGAGGTTGGTACTAATAAAGTAAAGGTTATAACTAAAAGCAAGGATTGGATATACTACAACTTGCCTGAAGAAGTTATACCAATATGCTGGAATGGAAAATATTCTGGTCAAAAGCAAAGGTGGTTCTTAATGAAGTTTTGCGGAGAGGATGAGGACATTGATATTAATTATACTGGTCATCCAGAGTTCAAAGAGTGGCGTTGGCAAGGTATAGATAGTTTAGTAGCCAGTGCTATATCATTTAAAAAAGAAGTTTATAAAACAGTGATAGAAGAGTTTTCTTCTATAATAAAAGCCTCAACAGTAAGCTCATGATAGTAGATTCTCATTGCCACTTGATTTATTTTTCTGACGATGAAATACCAAAAGTAATTTCAAGGGCAGAGCAAAATGGTGTAAAGGTTTTGCATAACATATGCGTAAGCATTGACGATGTTCCTAAGTTATTAAAAATTTCTTCATCCTATGATCAGGTCTACTCCTCTGTTGGTATACATCCGCTTGATGCTGCTATAGAAAACGGTGAGTGTATACATGTTGATGAATTAGTTGAATTTACCAAAAATCAAAAGGTAATTAGTATCGGTGAAACCGGGTTAGATTTTTATAAATCTGACAACAAAGACAATCAGAAAAAAAGTTTTGCATTACATATAGAAGCGTCAAGAATAACTGGACTACCTTTAGTTATTCACACAAGAAGCGCTGATAATGAGATGATCGATATGTTAAGGTCAGAAATGAAAGCCGGTGCTTTTAGTGGAGTAATGCACTGCTTTGCTTCCTCTAAAGAACTTGCTGATCAATCTATAGATTTGGGGTTATATATTTCATTTTCTGGAATTATTACTTTTAAAAATGCGAGCTTACTCAGAGAAATTGCACAAAATGTACCACGCGAGCGTGTTTTAGTCGAAACTGATGCACCATATCTATCACCTGAGCCTTATAGGGGAAAAAAGAATGAACCAGCAATGGTGAAATACGTTGTTGATTGTTTGGCAGAGTTGTGGAATGAGTCACCAGAACAAGTAGCGAAGGTAACCACAAGCAACTTTTTTAGGCTGTTTGAGCTATAAAGAAGCTCTATAAAACCATTAATTTGCTTATGAACCTAAAGATTTCACCAGCTCTCTCACCGAGTTTACAGACTTATTAAACATTTCTTGTTCACTATCATTCATTTTAACTTCTAGGATCTTTTCAATTCCGTTTTTTCCAATAATTACAGGAACACCAATAAACAACTCTTCTACACCATATTCACCATTAAGGTAAGCAGCACATGGTAATATGCGCCTCTTATCTTTTAAATATGATTCTAACATGCATATAGCTGAAGATGCAGGAGCGTAGTATGCAGATCCAGACTTAAGCAGATCAACTATTTCTTTACCGCCATTGCGAGTGCGTTCAACTATTTCATCGACTTTTTTCTGTGTGATAAGACCCATATCGATAATTTGAGTAAGTGGAACTCCAGCAACTGAAGCACAATTGATTAGTGATACCATAGTGTCGCCATGTCCTCCAAGCACAAAAGCAGATATATCTTCAACTGAGATATTTAACTCACTTGCAAGAAAGTAACGAAAACGGGAAGAATCAAGCACTCCTGCCATGCCAACAATCATATTAGTTGGAAGGTTTGAAAATTTATGCACCACTGAAACCATGGCATCCAAAGGGTTGGTAACCACTATTACAAACGCGTTTGGAGAATATTTTTTAATATTTTCGCCAACCTCCTTCATTACTTTAGCATTGGTTTGCAGGAGGTCATCCCTGCTCATTCCAGGTTTTCTAGCGATGCCAGCGGTTATTATAATTGCATCGGAGTTTTTTATATCTTCATACCTATTTGTGCCAGTAATATTGACATTAAATCCATCAATAGGGGATGATTCTGCTATGTCGAGTGCTTTACCTTGTGGTATTCCATCACTAATATCAAGTAAAACAACATCACCGAGTTCCCTTAGTGCAATCATATGGGTGAGAGTTCCACCGATATTTCCTGCACCGATTAAAGATATTTTTTTTCTTTGTACTGTCATTTTCTACTCCTTTGTATTTACTTTTATGGTTTTACCTTCCCAAGGCGATAAGCTATCAAACATACGAAAATCTTGCGGTAAATCTATAGGATTATACACAACCTTTTTTGTCTCTATATCATATCTTACTTCCTCATAACCAGTGAGAGGGAAATCTTTTAACATTGGATGACCTTTGAATCCATAGTCTGTTAGAATCCTACGCAAATCAGGGTGATCAGAAAACTCTATTCCATACATATCAAACACTTCACGCTCAAACCACAAAGCCGTACTAAATATCTTCGCTACACTTGGAGGCATGTCGCTTTCACATAACTGAAGCTTTATGTGTACTCTAATATTATGCACAATGCTGAGCAGATTGTATATTAGCTCGAAACGCTTCTCTCTATTTGGATAGTCAACCCCAAAAATATCAACTAATAGTTCAAACCTACACTTTTCATCATCACGTAGAAAGAATAGGTACTTTTCAATTTCATCTAAAGTTGAATATATTACAATAATGCCATCATCTTTTTGAATGCACTCGCATTTGGTCTTTTTTTGTATATACTTTGCAGTTTTATCCATTCCGAGTCCGTTTTATTTTGTTTTGTAGGCATAGCATTCCATATAGCAACGCCTCAGCGGTTGGTGGGCATCCAGGGACATACACGTCAACTGGCACAATTCTATCACAGCCTCGGACTACTGAATAAGAGTAATGGTAATAACCACCACCATTTGCACAACTTCCCATGGAAATAACATACTTCGGGTCTGCCATTTGATCATAAACCTTGCGCAATGCTGCTGCCATTTTATTAGTTAGTGTGCCAGCAACAATCATCACATCTGATTGACGTGGGCTTGCACGAAACATTATACCATATCTATCAAGATCATAACGGCTGGATGCAGTATGCATCATCTCAACTGCGCAACATGCAAGACCAAATGTCATTGGCCACAATGAACCAGACCTTGCCCAATTCATTACATAATCTGTTAAATCACCAAATTTAGTGACAAGAAACCCTTCTTTTTTATAACGACCCCAGTCATCATTAGATAGAATTTGATTTGTCATAAACTACTCCCACTCTAATGCACCTTTACACCATTCATAGATAAAACCTATAGTGAGTATTGCAAGAAATACCATCATAGACCAAAATCCACCATAGCTTATCTTAGATAAAGAAACAGCCCAAGGAAAAAGAAAAGCAATTTCTAAGTCAAATATTATAAATAATATTGAAACTAGATAAAATTTAATGTCAAAATTTTTTCTTGCACTGGATAGTGGGTTGAAGCCACACTCATATGTGGAAAGCTTTTCACCATCTGGCTTACTCACTGCAAGAAACATAGGCAATATACCTAAAGCAAAAGATACTACAATTGATACGCAGATAAAGATTACTATGGTTAAATATTCGCTCATTTAACAAAACATATAACACTATGAGTTTACATGCTTTCCTAACTTTTTACCACCTAAAATATGCACGTGAAAGTGTGGTACAACCTGCTCTCCATTTTCACCGTAGTTAGTGACTAATCTATATCCTGTTTTTTCTAGATTATATTTGTGTGCTATCTCTCTTACAGTTTTGAAGAAATCCGCTATTTCCTCTTCAGGAGCTTTTAGAATGAAATCATCATATGAAATATATTGATTTTTTGATATAACTAAAATATGAACTGGTGCGTCAGGGTACTTATCATGAAAAGCTAGTACATTTTCATTTTCATGTACCTTCTCACAAGGTAACTCACCTCTTAATATTTGAGCAAAGATGTTATCGCTATCATAAACTTCATTGCTCATATTTTAAGAGCGACCTTTCCCTCTTTCTTCGTTTTTCTCTACATTAGGTGTAGATAGTGGTTTTATCGCTTCACCAGAAGGATCTTCAAGATTTAAAGAGCTTACAAGTTCCCTTACTTTTACCATGTCCTGCTGTTCTTTCAAAAAGGGTTCTATTCCACTTACCCTTTTTCCAGTAATAACTCCTGGTTGTAAGTGATACATATCCCCAGGAACAGTTAGACTATGATGTCTTTCCTCTATTTTTTTAGCTTCACTCATAATACTCCCCTATAACTTATTTTTGCATTCCACAACTTTGCGACTTACCTGCTTTTATAGCTTCTTGCGCCCATTTTTTCTCACCTGAAGCTATAGTTTCTGAAGGCTGACCAACATCAGACTTCACAACTTTGTCTGATGACTGCTTTTGATCATCATATTCCTTATACAATTTTTCTGCAATACCATACAGCAATTTTAAGTCTGTGTGAACTTTAAATTCTCCGCCAGTAATTTTTGCTAGCTTTTTAAGGTTGCCACCAACTCCTTCAGCTCCTTCAGCAATTTTTTCAAGAGCAAGCTCTTTTATTCTTTTCTCATCAATTCCTGGATTGTTCTTTTTGATGTCTTCAATTATTTTTTTAACATCAACTTCAATTACAACTTTGTTTTCTTCTTTAAAGATAGTTACATTTGGCAGGTTTTGCTTTATTTCACCTAATCGTTCTGGCGTCAAATAGGGTATATCCCCTGTCAGAGTCCTTGATGCTAAAAAAGTTACCTTTCCTGTTCCTTTCTTTTGCTCCATTATTTGGACACCAAGATCCTCACTAGCTTGTGTGGTTTCTATAGGTGGATCATATTCTTCAAGTGGGTTGCCAATAATAGAACGTCCGCCATTTTTTATGTCGTGCCGCATTTCATCCCAGGACTTAAACCAATTCTTTGGCCATATAGGGTACACTGCACCCTTGACTAGAACTTTTACACCTCTACCCAGAAAACTTCCTACTCCCGAAGCTGCATTACCAACTTTAGCTAGTATAGAAGTAGATTTTTCATTTTTTCCTGTGAACATACATACCTCCAAGGTACTTTCTACAACTAAATACATTTTAATTATAGACGAAAAAATTTAAACTTCTATATCCATTATAAGATAGAATTATAGGGATTGCAACCATTATTTGTACATTGTCTAAAACATGTAGTATTTTCGCTACTTTTATTGTTCAATTTATTATAAAGAATACTCTCTAAATTATGTTTAAATGGAGCACAAATAATATCATTGATGCAACTGGCGGAAGAGACGTAAATGGTTGTAATTGGATACATAGCTCAAATATTTCAACGGATACAAGAAGCATAAAAAAAGGTGATTTATTTATTGCACTCAAGGGAAAGAATTTTGATGGCCATAATTTTTTGCATGAAGCGTTTTTAAAAGGGGCAGTAGCTGCAATAGTAAGTGAGGGTAAATATAAAAATTTTCCTCTCGTTATTGTACAAGATACCCTGAAAGCTTTGCACGATATGGCATCATACTATATTAGAAATGTTCTTGTTGACGCTAAAGTTATTGCAATTACAGGCAGTGTCGGGAAAACTACTACAAAGGATATGCTGCACACTGTTTTATCGCAATATGGAGTGTCCCATGCAAACGAAGGTAACTTAAATAATAATATAGGATTGCCTTTGACAATTCTAAAAGCTCCAAAAAACTGCCAGTACTTAATCCTTGAAATGGGAATGAATAAAGCTGGTGAAATAAAAGAATTATCAAAGATTAGTAATCCGAATATTGCAGTTATTACCAACATCGAACCTGCACATACTGAAAATTTTTCATCACTATTTGACGTTGCACAAGCGAAGTTAGAGATTCTGTATGGTATGAAAAATAACGGTACTTTGATTTTGAACAGAGATAATAAATATTATGATTATCTCTCATCACATGCCAATAGAAATGTAATAAGCTTCGGTAAAGATAAAAATGCTGAAGTTTGTTTGTTGGACCTAATAAGAAATGATGACGGGCTAAATTTAAAAATCAGGCTGAGTGATAATCAAACTATAAACTGTAATTTACGTGTGCAAGGTGAGCATTTTGCTTATTCGCTACTTGTTGCAGCAGCAGTTGTGCAGAGCCTCGGACTTGATTTATCAAAATTACCACTTGCACTTAAGAATTTTAGTGTAACGAAAGGTAGAGGCAATATTCATAAGGTCAAATACAATAGAAAATATATACATTTAATTGATGACTCCTATAACGCCAGCCCTGCTTCGATGAAAACTGCGATAAAAACTTTGAGTACATATTCTAATCAGAGAAAAGTAGCTTTGCTTGGTGATATATTGGAACTTGGTGATGAAAGCATAAAATTTCATACAGATCTGGTTAAGGTTATCACAGAAAATAATGTAGATAAAGTTTATACAGTTGGTAAATTTATGTTAGAATTGCATGAGTTTTTGCCAGATAATATAAGAGGCACGCATTTTAATGATTCTAATCAATTGAAAAGTGATTTAGCTAACATTATTCAGAATAATGACGCAATTCTAGTTAAAGGCTCACGAGGAATGAAAATGGATCTTATTGTACGGGAATTCGTAATAAAATATTAAGCGAAATCATTGTATTAATTTACAGTAACAAATTATTAGGAACTTTAATTGTGATAAAACGTGTAATTATTTTTGGTGGAACGGGGTTTATAGGGAAACACATCGTAAGACGCTTGGCAGCAGAAGGATATTTAATAAAGATATTCACTCGTAATCAGGAAAAAGCTGCTTGTTTAAAATTGTGTGGCAATTTAGGACAAATATCAATATTTAAAGGCGATTTTTTTGATGAAAAATCAGTTCTGGATGGTATGGAAGAATGTGATGTAGCTATAAACTTAGTGGGAATATTATATGAAGCAAAAAAGCACGATTTTTACGCTGTTCACGTTAAAATAGCTGAAAGGATAGCAAAAGCTGCAAAAATGAAAAATGTACCTATGATGATACATTTTTCTGCTATGGGAATAGAAAATAGCAAGTTGTCAAAATATGCCAAAAGTAAATTGGAAGGTGAAAAAGCTGTAACTTCAGCATTTCAAAAAGCAATAATAATTAGGCCAAGCCTTGTATTTGGTAAAGAAGACAACTTCTTTAATAAATTTGCAAGATTAGCAACTATTCTTCCTTTCTTACCACTAATTGGCAATGGAACAACTAAATTTCAGCCAATATGTGTAACAGACTTAGCTGAAGTGGTATATCGTATTATCAGTTTTAATAAGCAAGACAAGAAAATTTATAACATGGGTGGACCAAAGGTTTACTCTTTCAAAAGCTTATTGAAGTTTATTCTGAATGTTACTAACAGAAAGTGTTTGTTGATCAATGTATCTTTTCCAATGGCAAAGTTAATAGCTTTCTTTTTAGAAAATAAAATTATTTCTATGCTGCTAAAACCAATAACCGGAGATACGAACCCTATGCTTACTCAAGATCAGGTGAAAGTTATGATGAATAGTTCAATCGAAAAGTCAGTTGACCTTGAAACAATGAAGGTTCGACCATTAGCAATTGAAAATGTGGTGCCAGAGTACTTGAAGATTTATAGAAAGTATTGATAAAAGAGTGTGCCCGGTGGGATTCGAACCTACGACCCACAGCTTAGAAGGCTGTTGCTCTATCCAGCTGAGCTACGGGCACACAACATATATAAAATGCTTCTTAGTACAAGTGAAGTCAAGTACTTCGTGTGAATATGATGTTTATCTTACAAAACCTTGTCATTGCAGTTGTGTGTCGCGCGCTACCGAAATTGGATGCGAGAAGTCTATTTATTTTAGAAAATATTATATAGAAAGTTGCTTGACAAACTCCGCCAGCCCCCTTATCATGAAACTGAAGCTATTGTATTTGCTTTCGCCAATCTGCAGATTAAAAGGTAAGGATTACTTAATGTATCGGCGTCTTATGTTCAATTTTTTGCAGTATATAGATACTGTATGTCTTTACAAAACTTCATCTACATCTAGATTTTTATCTAAATAAGCTGAACGCGCTTATAAAGCGTTACAAGCAAAAAATGCCAATACTCGACAGAGATAGTAAAAGACTAGCTAACTCGGGGATTCTTTGTCTTTTTTTCTGCTTAGTAAATTTCTTAAACATTTGCAGCGTAGGTTAGTTGCAATTAAAAGCGGCTGAATCTCGCTTGTCAAGCGTTTAAAACATAAAAAACGCCAATATTTTAAAGCGGATAATAACCCCAGGGTTTCTTTTGCCTTTTTTTTCATTTGGTAAATTTCTTAATATTTATAGCTAAACAACAACCGTCATCCCGCTACGTGTTAGCGGGATCTATGCTTTGAGATACCGCGAATGAATCGCGGTATGACGGTGTAGATGATGGTTAAGTAATTCGTCATCCCGCTGCTTGTTAGCGGCTAAGAGATACCGCGAATGAATCGCGGTATGACGGTTAAGTAGGGTGTCATTCCAGTGCTCCTTTTTTTGTCATCCCAGCGTCACGCGCTGGTTTCAACATTATATCATGAACTTTCTAAAATTCATTGAACTGTGCTTTCAAACGGTAGTGCCGGGGTGTGAGTATAACGGTTATCAGTATATAAAAGTCATAGCAGACAGGCTGGAAGCAGCGAGCGCTGGTGAAGTGAAACGAATAATATTCAATATGCCTCCGCGCTCGATGAAGTCCATGTGCATAAGCGTTGCGTGGCCCGCATGGATACTGGGAAACCAACCAACTGCGAGAATAATAGTTGCAAGTTATTCTCAGCGGCTCAGCGAAAAGCACTCGCTCGACACCAGGTGCGTGATGCAGTCTAGTTGGTATAGAGCGCTATTTCCAGAGATAGAACTATCCAAAGACCAGAATACAAAATATAAATTTCAAACAGTGCAGAGAGGATACAGAATCGCAACATCAGTTGGTGGAACACTAACTGGTGAAGGTGGTGATTTTATCATTGTGGACGATCCGCTCAGTTCTGCTCAAGCTTTGAGTGAAACGCTTAGAAAGCGTGCCACAAACTGGTTTGATCAGACTTTAGTAACCAGGCTGAACGATAGAAAAAAAGGAGTCATCATTCTTGTAATGCACAGGCTACACCAGGAGGACTTAACTGGACACCTTCTCTCCAAGCCAAAAAACATATGGCATCATATTTGTTTGCCAATGATTTCTGAAAATAAGCAGGTTATTTATTCAATCAAAAAGCCAATACCTCCCGTTCCTATCATCCGAGTAGCTCAGCACTGTGCGACCAGGCGATTATATAATAAACCAGCGTCACCTGTAAGGATATTATATTCAAGAGAAGAAGGTCAGTTGTTATATCCCCTCGATGGAGGAAAAGAAGAAGTTGAGATAATAAAAGCTGAACTTGGGAGTTACGCTTTTGCTGCTCAATATCAACAAAACCCTCTGCCGCTTTCAAGTGGTATAATTAAACCAGAGTGGTTGAAACGCTATAAAAAATTTCCTGATAATCTCTCGCATATAACACAAAGTTGGGATACTGCGGTTTCAACAAGTAACATGAGCAACTTTAGTGTCTGCACCACCTGGGCAAAAATAGATAATAAATTCTATTTACTTGATGTATATCGCGCAAAGCTTGAGTATCCAAAGCTTAAAGAACAAGTTTTATCACTAGCTGCAAGATGGTCACCACACGCGATTTTGATCGAAGCCAAAACAAGTGGTCAGCAATTAGTACAAGAGCTAAAGACAAACAGTGATTTACCGATTATTGAAATAGTGCCACATGATGACAAACTCACTCGATTTTATCAAATTGTTCCGACTATAGAGTCTGGCAAGGTTTTTCTGCCGCACCAAGCAGTATGGCTGAACGATTTTGAGTATGAGATTTTAATGTTCCCAGAAACGCGCCACGACGACCAAGTGGATAGTACCGTGCAATATTTGCAGTGGGTGAGAAACAGTACCTCTAGGGTCGCAGCTTTACGGGCATTGTGATTTGAGAGCAATTTCCACAAGGGAGGATGTCATCCCAGCGCTCCTTTTTTTGTCATGCAAGTAGCTGACACTGGAATCTAGCTTCTCGTTGCTGCTGCGATCATATACTATTGTAATGAGCCTTCAAAGTCACTTAAAAATAGCAACGTCCAAGGGTTTTCTGAAAAGGTCCCACAACCCGGTTCGTAAAATTCACAAGAACCATTAAAATATTTTTTTACTTTTCATTGTATATTTCTCAACATATTATCTTTAAGTACTAAAATAATTAACAATATGGCATTATTAATAGTTGAATCACCTGCGAAAGCAAAGACAATAGGTAAATATTTGAGTAAAGAGTTCAAAGTAGCTGCATCCTTTGGACATGTGAGGGATCTTCCAGCAAAAAACGGCTCTGTCGATCCGGATAATGATTTTGCTATAAAGTATGAAACCATTGAAAAAGCAGAAAAATATATAAAAGAGCTAGTAAAAGCAGCAAGCAAAACATCAGATATATATCTTGCAACAGACCCAGACAGAGAAGGGGAAGCAATGGCTTGGCATGTGATAGAGACATTAAAAGAAAAGAAAGCAATCAATGATAAAAGCAACATTCATAGAGTAGTCTTTAATGAGATAACAAAAAGAGCAGTTCAAGAGGCTATAAAAAATCCACGTGAAATAAATATGGATTTAGTGCGTGCACAACAAGCACGTAGAGCTTTGGATTATCTAGTTGGGTTTAGTTTGTCACCACTGCTGTGGACAAAATTGTCGGGGAGCAAGTCTGCAGGACGCGTGCAGTCTGTTGCATTAAAGATTATATGCGAACGAGAAGATGAAATTAGTAAATTTATAACACAGGAGTATTGGAGCATAAAGGCAGAAATGCAAAATAGCAAAGATGAGGCTTTTTTTGCTATGCTAAGCCACTATGACAATAAAAAGCTAGAAAAATTTGATATTAAGAATGAAGAAGAAGCAAAGAACTTAGTCAGGGAGATTGAGTCAAGGCAATATGCTGTAAGCACAGTAGAACGCAAGCAAGTTAAGAGAAACCCACTTCCTCCGTTTATTACTTCAAGTCTTCAGCAAGATGCAGTGAATAAACTGTATTTTAATGTGAAAAGTGTTATGCGCATAGCGCAAAATTTATATGAAGGTATCGATATTGGTGGTGAAACTGTAGGGTTGATAACTTACATGCGTACAGATGGGTTTCATATTGCAGATGAGGCTATAAACTCAATTAGAGGGTCAATTAAGTCATTATATGGTGATAAATATTTACCGCAGTCTCCTCGTAAATATGTAAAAAAGGTCAAAAATGCTCAAGAAGCACATGAAGCAATTCGTCCAACTGATATAAGTAGAACGCCGGGTAGTATTAAGGATTATCTAACGCCAGAGCAATTTAAATTGTATGATTTAATCTGGAAAAGAACCATTGCAAGTCAAATGGAATCGGCGATCCTTGATCAAGTGGTAGTCGAAATTAGTTCTACTGACCAGAAAGTAATTCTGCGAGCAAGTGGATCAAGTATATTCTTTGATGGTTTTTATAGAGTCTATCAAGATAACATGGAAGGCGAAAATGAAGGCCTGCTACCTGCCATGAAGGAAGGGGAAGCATGCAAGCTGATTTCAGTTGAGCCAAAACAACATTTCACTCAACCGCCACCTCGTTATAGTGAAGCAAGTATCGTAAAAAAAATGGAAGAAATCGGTATAGGTCGACCATCAACTTATGCAACAATTATTTCGGTATTACAAGATCGTGAGTACGTTTCATTGGATAGCAAAAGGTTTATTCCAAGCAGTCGTGGTAAAATCGTTACTATATTTTTAGAAACTTTTTTTCAGCGTTGTGTAGAGTATGATTTCACAGCACAAATGGAAGAAAAGCTTGATTTAATTTCAAATGGACATGCAGATTGGAAAAAAGAATTAGGCCACTTTTGGGTGCCATTTTTTGGTCATGTAAACTCTGTCAAGCAAATGACGCATGATGAAGTTTTCAGCGGCATTCACGATTTGGTAATCGATTGGTTTTGTTCAGAAGAAGGAAGAAAAGAGGTGAATACGAAATGCCCTGACTGCTTAGGTGGCATATTGAAATTGAACTTTGGAAAAGCCGGGGTGTTCCTTGGATGTTCTAACTATCCTGAATGCAACCATACAAAAGAAATTACGGGCAGTAACGACAATTCAGAATATCCAAAAAGTTTAGGTGTAGATGATATAACAAACCAAGAAGTGATGATCAAAAAGGGTCCTTTTGGACTTTATCTGGAGTTTAATAACGAGTTAAAAAAGAAAAAAACGGTTTCCATACCAAAAGATATAAATGTTAATGAGATTGATCTGAGCACCGCTACTCAGTTACTTTCCTTGCCAAAAGTAATCGGAGAACACCCTGAAACCGGAAAGGAAATAAAAATAGGCCTTGGGCGATTTGGGTACTATATTTTCTATGATGGTAAATACTTTTCTCTTAAGAAAAGCTCCAAAGAGGTGCTGAATACAGAATTGAGCGAAGTTGTACAAATTATTGCAAACAGTCCACGCAAAGAGTTAAAATCTCTCGGGGTTAATGAAAAGGGAAAAGAAGTTTTTATCTGCAACGGTAGGTACGGATTCTATATAAAATGCGGTAAAACAAACGTTGCTTTGGGCAAGAGTGCAGATATTGAAAGTATAGATTTGGAGAAGGCTTTAGAGTTGATTAAGGGCAAGAAATAGACTTCTTGCATAACCATTATCTACGTTAAAAATCAGCTTTTTTGTCATTCCAGCGTGTGACGCTGGAATCTAGAAAAAAAGAACCTGGATGCCAGTGTCTGGGCACTGGCATGACACCCTTTCTGGTAGAGGTTGCTCTCAAATCACAACGTGCATACAACTGCAGCAGTATGATGTTTTATTTATTATAGCTATAACACTGAAGTTTACAATCAGAACAAACCACCTGGCCACGTGGAACTGATTTCAGTTTATCAGTTGAAACTTGATTTGAGCAGAATATGCATTTTATTGTGTTGCTTGGAGTAAGTGAGTTATCAACAGCAATTCTATCATCAAAAACAAAACATTCTCCTTTCCAATTACCATTTTTATTATAAGTTTTTTCAAGGTAAGAAAGAATGCCGCCTTTAAGATGGTAAACATCACTAAATCCAAGGCTTTTCATATATGCTGTAGATTTTTCGCATCTAATCCCACCAGTGCAGTACATAGCCACTTTCAGGTTTTTACTCTCAGAAAATGACTCTGTCCACTGAGGAAACTCACGGAAACATTGTGTGTGTGGATTAATTGCATTCTTAAACTTGCCTAATTTCACTTCATACTCGTTTCGTGTATCTATTACTAAAACGTCAGGTTGAGAAGTAAAATCATCCCAATGCTCTGGATCAACATATTTACCCTTAAGGGAAATATCAAGATTGCTTACACCAAGATTCACAATCTCTCTTTTTAATTTTACCTTCATCTTGCTAAATGGTTGATATTCTGCTGCACTCTCTTTCCATGTAAGGTCCCTTAGCCTATAATCAGAACATAGAAAATCGAATATTTTATCAATTGCGTTTCTTTCACCAGATATTGTTGCATTAACACCCTCTTCTGCAAGGAGTATAGTGCCCTTTAACTCAACGTTGTTGCATGCAGCTTTTATTTCGTCTTTCATGTCATAATAATTAGAGAGTTCTACAAAGTGATAGAAAGTTGCAATGACGAAGCTCATGATTATTCACTTATCAACTAAAAACATGATATACAAAATTATAAAGATATTCAATAGTACGGCTGTTAATTACTGGATATCTTCAGTTTTTACATATAACATTTTAATATAAAATATAGATTCAAATTAATGTTTTTAAGAGTATTTAAAAATATATTCTTATTTCTAGTAAGTATATTATTCGTCTGTCCAATATTATCATTAATATCAATTCTATTTACAGATACAGCAAATTCCGGATGGGTAATCAGCACACTTTTCCCTGAATATATACTGAGTACGTTAATTTTGATGATAGGAGTGGGGGGAATATCTTTCATATTTGGAGTAATTCCAGCTTGGCTCACCACATTTTTTTCATTTCCTGGAAGTAAAATTTTTGAGATTGCTTTGTTCTTTCCGATATCGATTCCTGGATATATAGTAGCGTTCGTCTATGTAAATACGCTAGAGTTTTCAGGTCCGGTGCAGAGCTCATTAAGAGACATTTTAGAGTGGAGCAAAGGTGACTATTGGTTTCCTGAAATAAAATCCCTAGGTGGTGGAATATTAGTAATGGGATTCAGCCTATATCCATACGTTTATATGTTAGTCCGCTCAAGTCTAAAGAATGTTAGTAACTCAGTCACTATTGCGTCAACACTTGGGTTCTCCTCATTGAAGAGCCTGTTTTCTGTCATCATACCCTCCATACGCCCATCGATTATAGCTGGGTTGTCTTTGGTACTAATGGAAGTAATTACAGATTTCGGCACACCACAGTTTCTTGCTATCGATACTTTTACGACAGGAATATATCGCACCTGGTTTTTACTGCATGACAAATATTCAACTACTGTTTTAGCAGTTGCAGAGTTGATTTTCGTTGCAACACTAATAGCTATCGAAAAAAAACTACAAAAAAAAGGAATATCCTACTCTTCAATCAATACTAATTCAGATTATCACAACAAACGGAGTATAAGTGGCACTATACCATTGATCTTTGCTTATCTTATGTGTGTATTGCCGATATTAATAGGTTTTATTTTGCCAATGATTCCGCTCATATATTGGAGCATAGAGAAGGGGTTTTTCATATATGAAGCAAGATTCTATAACATAATAGCAAATAGCGTTAGTTTATCATTCATCACTGCACTAATCTCAATTAGCATTGCAATAATTATTGGATATACGGCGCGTAAAAATAAGGTAATCAATAATGTAGCACGTCTCATTTCTTTAGGCTACGCAATTCCAAATGCAATTATCGCAATTAGCATAATAATATTTTTAAGCAGAATATCCTCTTTCATTACTCAATATATTGTGGAAATTAGCTTGGTAGGAACTATTGGCGCATTAGTTTACTCATATTTATTTCGTTTTTTTGCTATATCTTTCAAGGCGGTAGAGTCAGGGCTCAAAAAAACACCAAATGAAATTGAGTGGACTGCATATACTATGGGTCATGGACCTATTTCCACATGTTTGAATGTTCATATCCCTCTCATCAAGAAGAGTATATTATCGGGATTTTTGCTCGTATTTATGGATACTATCAAAGAGCTCACAGCAACACTTATTATAAGACCATTTAATTTTGAAACTATATCAACTAGAATATATGAACTTGTAAGCGATGAGCGCTATAGAGAAGCTGCCCCATTTTCGTTAATAATAGTTATAATAGGCTTAATCTCTACAATAACCTTATTTACACTTGATGATAAGGATAAAAAATAAACGTAACCGTTCACAGATTTCCACTTAATTCTTCAATCTCACTAATAGAAAGGCCAGTAAACTTGACAATAGTGTTGACATCAACATTATTAGCCAGCATTGCTTTTGCGACTTCAATTTTCCCTTCCTCTTTACCAATTTTTTTGCCTTTTTCAGTAGCAAGATCAAGTCTGTATTCAAGAATGGCTTCTTCTTTGCGTAGATCCATTATCCTTTCTTCATAGGCTACTAAATCTTTTTCGTTCCAACGAAACTTGTCTAACTCATCATACGCCAGCTTTATTATTGGTGCTTTTTCTGCTATCTCTTTTAAGTCCTCTTCTGTTGTTTCTTCTGCATATTTAAAAAAGAAACACCACCTTTCTATTGTACTTTCTAGCTGCTCTACTTTACTTTTTGAAAATTTGGGCAATTCTATAAAGATAAATTGAAAATCTTTTAAGTAATGGCCGTTAGTTTTTATATCACGTATATTGTGAGTAGAAATATAATCAACTTCTTCAGGAAGTAAGTTACAATTTGATATAGCAATAAAGAAGACTTTCTTTAAATCAATGTAGTTGCCAGATTTATCTAATTGTCTTGAGTAGGCTTTAGCGGCATATAATTGAGCGCGTTTTTCGAAGCCCTTGTCTCTAGCGAGCTGCATTTCTGCTATATATCTATTTCCGTGAGAATCCTTGCAGAGAACATCAACAATACTTTGTTTATCAGAGGCAACTTCGGGATCCATAATAGTGCTAAGAAACTCAACTTCTTGTATTGCATTTATCTCAGTAAACCCTAAAATATCGTTCAAAAAGTGGATCAGGATATTCTTATTTTTTTTCGTTCCAAAGATTTTTTTGAAACACAAATCATTGCGAGGATCGAGAAATTTTGAAAGAGCCATGGCAAAAATGCTTGAAAATATTAATAATTATACACTATTATTAACAATTATTCAACCATATTTTTGAAGATAGCTAGTTTCTGTATTTATTTTAAATTGAAGAAAGCTCAAATGAAAGATCGTGCTTTGCTAAAAATCACAGAATGCAGTCTGGTTACAAATAAACTATTTTGACAGTTAATGGGGTCTAGTTTTGATGTATGGACTATCCAAAGAAAAGGGTGGTATCATAACTTCAAAAACTTTTATGCTTTCTTCATTCAGAAATTCATACTTACCCTGCATTATTCCTGACGGTACATTTAAGTATGTTCCACTTGTGTATTTAAATACCTCTCCAGATTTTATCACAGGTTGTTCTCCGATAACACCAACTCCGGCAATTTCATTTACTTTTCCCTTATAATCTATTGTTTGCCAATGACGACTTAACAATTGAATAGTTGATTGGCTTTTGTTTTTTATCTTAACGTTATACATCCATACATAGCAATTTTCATAAGGAATGGATTGCTCTTCAATATAAATTGGTAAAACTGTAACTTCAACAAAGTTGGTAGTTAGTGTGTATTCTATCATTATAAAATATTCATGATAAGAAAATAGTATCTTAATTATATACTTTTTTCATAGATTTTTCAAGTATACTTTAATTAGGAAGTATCAATTTATAGTATGAATGAACCAGATGCGCTTAGCAAAAAAGTAATAGGAATAATAGGTGGTGGACAATTAGGTAAAATGACTGCTATCGCTGCAACAAAACTTGGACAAAAAACACATGTTTTTGCCAGTGCTAAAGACGATCCGGCTTGCTCTGTTGCTGATGATTTCACAATAGCAGATTTCTCTAATAAGAAAGCTCTTGAATCTTTTGCACAGAGTGTGGATTTAGTTACTATTGAGTCTGAAAATATTCCATGTAGTGCAATTGATATCGATGTAAATTTCTATCCGGGTAAAAAAGCGTTACACATTTCGCAGAACAGACTGAGAGAAAAGGATTTTATTAAAAACTTGGGTATAAAAACTGCTAACTATAAGAGTATACAAAATTATAATGAGCTACTGAAAAGCAGTAGAGCTTTTGGCTATCCAACAAGGCTGAAAACAACAGAAATGGGTTATGATGGAAAAGGGCAATATGTGCTTGAGAATGATTCTGAAGTGAAGCAATTTGCTTCCTTTGATTGGAATACAGAGTACATTCTTGAAGCAAGTGTTGATCTACTGAAAGAGGTTTCAATAGTCGTTGCAAGAGATAAAAACGGTAAAGTAGCTTTTTTTCCTATAGCAGAAAATTACCACGTTGATGGAATACTTGACACTTCAACAGTGCCAGCTAAAATAGATAGTAAATTAACTCAAGAGGTACAACGAGCTGCAAAGAAAATAGCAAATGCGCTTGATGTAATAGGAATTCTGGCTATTGAATTTTTTGTTACTAAGGATAACGAATTGTTAGTTAATGAACTAGCTCCCAGACCTCACAATTCTTGCCACTGGAGCTTGGATGCATGTAACGTTAGTCAATTTGAACAGCTAGTTAGGATAATATGCGGGTTACCTATGCAGGAAGTAGTATTACGCTTTCCTTGTATGACGAAAAATATAATAGGTAATGATATATATGATTCTCATAAGTATTTGAGCAACGAAAAAGCTAGTTTAACCATATATGGGAAAAAAGAGGTTAGGGATAAGCGTAAAATGGGACATGTCAATATAGATTTAAGTTAACAGTTTTTCTACGTCATACCGCCACAACTGTACGAACATTGTGATATGATGAGATGTTACATAGTAAACGGTGTCATTCTAGCACCTCTTTTCCCGTCATCCCGCTGCTTGTTAGCGGGATCTCATTTCACTTTGTGAAGGTGTCATCCCAGCACCTCTTTTCCCGTCATTCCGCTGCTTGTTAGCGGGATCTCATTTTACTTTATGAGGGTGTCATCCGAGTAGCCCCTTTCTCGTCATCCCGCTGCTTGTTAGCGGGATCTCATTTCACTTTATGAAGGTGTCATCCGAGTAGCCTGACTACTTGGATCCAGGAATTTTATTAAGTTGGTAAGCATAAAAGTGGCTGATCTTATGTTAAAACACAACGTTCTTGATGAGATTACAGCAAGGCTGGATTCCAGCGTCAGCTACTTGAATGACAGCAGTCCTACGTCATGCCGCCGCGGTATCTCTAGATCCCGCTAACACGTAGCGGGATGACGGTTGTCGTTTAGCCATAAATGTTTAAGAAATTTACCAAACGAAAAAAAAGGCAAAAGAAGCCCCGTGGTTGGCTAGTTACTTACATTATACTTTCAAGTATGGCGTTTTTTTATTCTAAACGTTTAATAACCGCGATTCATCTGCTTTTAAGCCGCAACTAATCTAAATTATAAACATTAAGAAATTTACTAAACAGAAAAAAAGGCAAAGAAAACCTAGGGTAGCTAATTACTCACTATCCATTTTTTAAGTTGGCGTTTTTTGATGTTTTAAATGCTTTATAAGCGCATTTTAGCTTGTATAGCTAGAAATTTGATAAAGACATAAGGTGCACATAGTGCAAAAAATTAAACATGAGACGCCAAATACGTTGAGTTTTTTTGTCATTTAATCTGTACAGAGAAGATAAATAAATAGCTTCAGTTTCATGATAAGGGGGCTGGCGAAGGGTGTCAAGTAAGTTTTTTCGTTTCTATTTCCAATAAAAGTTTGTATGCAATAACACAGAAGCATGCACTGCTATTCCTTCATTTCTTCCAATATAACCTAATTTCTCTGCAGTGGTTGCTTTGATATTTACAAATTCATCATCAATTTCTAATGCTTTTGATATGAATTTCTTCATTTCTACTTTGTAAGGCGATATTTTAGGCTCTTCACAAACTATAGTAATATCTAAATTAGACACGCTGTACCCTTTTTCTTTTGCTTTTTTAGCAGCAAAGTCAAGAAAGTGAGATGAATTGCAATCTTTCCATTCAGAGGAACTAGGAGGAAAGTGCTCTCCTATGTCGCCACATCCCAGTGCTCCGAGTATTGCATCAACGATTGCATGTATTGCAACATCACCATCAGAGTGCGCTTCTATTGCCATGTTGTGTTCAATTTTCACACCGCAAATTTTTATAAAGCTTTCAGCACCATTTTGAACTTTAATGAACTTATGTATATCATAACCGGCTCCGACACGAAATTTTGGCTCTTCAAAAAGAAGCTTTGCCATATTGATATCCTCTTTTGTGGTTAACTTAAAATTGCTTTTCTCACCTTTAATAATCGCAACATGTTTTTTGTGCTCTACCATTAGTGATGAATCGTCAGTAAATTCTTTGACTGATTGATGGCATGATAATAATTCTTTGAAATTAAAAATTTGAGGGGTTTGTATGGCTCTGAGCTTTCCTCTTGAAATCGTAGATTCAATAAAACTATTACTCACCAATGACATAGTGTCTTCAACTTCTATTGCTGGAACTACTCCTGTATATTGATCATTAATCATAGATTCAACCAAGTTATCTATCAGAACATCTGACACAAAAGGCCTACAAGCATCGTGTATAACTACAAAATCTGGGTTAATTTTTTGTAAGCTTTCAAGCCCTAGTTTAACTGAACTTTGCCTGTTTTCTCCTCCGTATACAGGGCTTAGTAATTTAGTGTCTGTAATTAGTGATATAGCTTTCTCATAGAAACTTTCATGGTCTCTATTAATTGCTATTCTTATGTAATCTATATATTGGTTAGCCAGAAATCTTTTAATTGTATGAAATAAAACAGATTTACCTGCCAGTTTTATATATTGCTTAGGAATCGTAGAATTGCATCTACTGCCTACTCCCGCTGCAACTATTAATGCTGCTATTTTGTATTTCTTAGCGCACATATTTCTTTTTGTAGAAGCTTTCCTCTCTATCCAAGATTCTTTCCGAAAAATAAAATTTCTGACATCATATAAAAGTTACTTCCCCTATTAACTAGCATAATTATAATAGCAAAAGAGATATTTAGAGAGCTCAAAATCTATCTTTGCCTGCGGATTAAACAACTAAATTTTAGTAAAAAACGATAGTATTACAAATCGTAAAATACTTTCAACATAGGAAAAATAAATTGCATATTTTTCAGTAAATTAGCTATGCTAAACACATGCAAAAACGTCATATAACTATTTGTTTCATACTGCTTTTTATAATAGGGATGTTATTCCTGATGCGTCCTATGATTTTTCCATGTTTAATATCTATTATTATTGCATATTTGTTTAATCCGCTAGTAGTCAAGTTTGAAAAGTATAGAATACCACGTTCATGTTCTGTAATTTTTATAATACTTATTTTATTAATAGCTTTTATACTAGTCATAACATTTGTTTTACCTATTATATATGTTCAAATTACTTCAATATTAAATTTCTTAGTGAGTAAAGTGCCTTCATTAAAGCTTAAAGTAATCCCCTCTGTATTAGAATTTCTTAATATGAAAATCGAGGATAGCTTATTTGATCATTTATCTAAAAATCTAGCAGAAAATTACAGCAACTATGTATCTTATTTCATGAATGCTCTTGATATTGCTAGTAACTTTATAATCCAAGTGTTAAGTTCAAGCTTTAACACGGTATCATTAATGGTGATTACTCCTGTAGTGTTTTTCTATATATTACGTGATTGGCCTTTAATTATAGAAAAAGCTAGTAAATTAATCCCTATTCCTTACAGAGGAAAAATTGCAGATTATTTTTCCAAAGTGGATTTCATTATATCTAATTATCTAAAGGGGCAGGTAAATGTATGTATTGTCATGATGGTCTTTTACTCTGTGAGCCTGAGCATAATCGGATTGGAACACTCTATTGTTATTGGAATTTTATCAGGAATGTTAACGTTCATACCTTACGTAGGGCCATTATTATATACCATTATTGGGTTTTTGAGCGCTATCACTCAATTTAGTGGATGGTTTGAAAGTGCTGCTGTTTTGCTATTATTTGGTGTTGGACAATTAATAGATTCAAATATATTAGTTCCTTTATTAATAGGAAAAAAAGTTCATATACATCCAACTGTAATTATTCTGGGAATTACTATATGCGCTTCATATTTTGGATTTACAGGTATATTACTTTTTATTCCAATAATAGCAATGTTCAATGTATCAGTAGAATATGCAATCAATAAATATTTTAAAAGTGAGCTTTATAAAAACGGCTAACAGACCTTTTGCATAATCAATTTATGGTAAGAGGAGAAATGAGCCCAGAATACCTGACACATTTGAGGAGCGTAAGTAAATTTCTGCGCAAAAATTACTACCAGAAAGAGGTTACGTAAGAGGTTCAACGTGCAATTAAATTTATTTAACAACAATCAAGCTGATTATAGCCGGCAAAATTACATCATCTTAGATGAAAATAAGCACGTATATAATTCGGTAGTTAATGATTTATCTTGGAAATGTCTGATTCTTTTTGGACCTAAAAGCTCCGGTAAAACTCATCTTGCTCATATTTGGCAATCAATAAACGATGCAATCTTTATCAATGTGAATAACTTCGTAAGCGAGATTAGGTATAGCGATGCTTTTATTTTAGAAGACGTACAAAACATTAAAGATGAAGCAATGTTATTACATTGTTACAATTACATGAAAGAAAACGACAAGAGGCTGCTAATCACTTCTTCAATTTCACCAAAAAAGCTTAACTTCAAACTAAGAGATTTAAGTTCTCGAATATTATCAACTATCAGCGTAAAAATTTTGCCTGCAAGCGAGGAATTATTAAGAATTATGCTAATAAAACGATTTTCAGATAAACAGTTAAAAATTGATTTAAAAGTGATTAATTATATTTTAGCAAGAATAGAACGTTCTTTCTATAGCATTGATAAAATTATAGAAAAGATAGATAATGAATCTATAGGGTCAAATGTGACCGTTCCTTTTATTAGCACTTTATTAAAAAAAGATGCCATTTGATTTCTTCTTTTGTAAAGGTGTATATTAAAAATTTATTAACACCCATAACACTAACGTAATTGGAATCTCTATCTGTCCATGTTAGAATTATAATCAATGTTATGTTATAATAAATATAGATAGATACAGCTAAGAAGTATTCTATATTTATAGTAGAGCTCACTTTATAAGGTGTTTTTTATAGATTTAACGTTATAATTTAACTATGATAAGAGTAAGATTAAATTTAAGAAAAAGGTTAAAGCAAAAGTTTGTGATGTTCACTTTATTGATAAATGCTTTATTTGTCTCATATTTTCTCATAAGAAACACAGGGAACACTTCTAATCAAATTATAGCCAAAGAAATAAATATAGGAACTGATAATGAAAAATAAACAGTCGCAAAATAAAAAAGAAAATCTTTACATAACATATTACATAGATGCTTTAGCTTCAGAGAGGTCCGCTGCACAAAATACTCTGGAAAGTTATCGTTCGGATTTACACCAGTTTGAAGAATTTTTATTGGAAAGCGGCACTACCTTGGTTGGTGTAAACAAAACCAATATTAAAGATTATGTGAAATCTTTATGTACACAAAAAAAATATAAAAGTAGCTCTATATCAAGAAAAATATCCGCTATGAAAAATTTTTACAAGTGTCTATTTAATGACGGAATAATAGATTTTAATCCAGCGCCGGCTAATGATGCTGAATTAAAGAATCCAAAAGTTTCTCGTCCTTTGCCTAAGTATTTAAGTGTCGAAGAAATATTTTTGCTAATGGACACAGTGAGAAAATCAGCAAGCGAATCGAATAAAGAGATAAGCAGTAAAAGGCTATGTGCGATTTTAGATATCCTTTACTCTTCTGGAATGCGTGTTTCTGAACTAATTAGTATGAAATTATGTGAAGTGTCACATTTAATAAACAGTAATAACAAAGAATGCTATATAATAATAAAAGGAAAAAGTGGTAGAGAGAGGCAAATTCTTTTTAATGAACAAGCATTGCAGAGCCTTAGAAATTATTTATCAGTTCGTGATAATCTGATCTCTAAAGAAAAGGAATCCGATTGGCTATTCCCAGGTGATAAACCTAATAAACCAATTACAAGGCAGAGGGTCGGTCAATTAATGAAGGATTTGGCAAGAAAATGCAATATTGATGAAAATAAGATCTCTCCACACGTGATTAGGCATTCTTTTGCTACCCATCTACTAAATAGCGGAGCAAATATTGTGTTGATACAGAAAGTTCTTGGCCATACTAACCTTTCTACAACACAAATATATACTCATATTGCTAACGAAAAGTTAAAGGACAAATTAGCTGATTCGCATCCTATTACTCAGATGATCAATAATTAAATTTATTGTTTTTAATTTGTAATAAAGTTAAATTTAAATAAATTTATGTGAGTTTGTGATTTCAAGTTTATTGTTTAATTTCTTTCTTATATTATGGGAGGTATTCTATACTTTCATTACTCTCCCTGTAATTTTCTTTTCTGAGTGTGTAATAACCATTTTCCTCGTCTGTTCGGTGAGAGTTGTATTATTCATGCTGCGTTTATTATGTGGCATTAAATATGAAGTGAGGGGAATGGAAAACATCCCTAAGCAACCTTTTATCATTGCATCTAAACACCAATCTCCATTTGAAACATTTATTTTTATACTACTATTTAGAAAAGCGGTTTTTATTTTAAAACGTGAATTGAAATGGATTCCATTCATTGGTTTGCATCTTATAGCGCTGAAAATGATTTTTATTAACCGTTCAGATGGTATCAGTTCTATACGCCATATAATCAAACTAGCAAAAATGCGTATAAAAGAAAATAGAAGCATAATAATATTTCCTGAAGGTACAAGAACAACTATAAACCAAAATATAAAATATCAACCAGGTATTGCTGCTTTATATAGCGTATTATCTGTTCCTGTGTTACCGGTTGCTTTAAACACTGGTTTGTTTTGGCCAAAAAGCATACTTTCTCTGAGAAAGAATCCCGGAAAGGCAGTAATAGAAATATTGCCCCCAATATATCCTGGGTTAAACAAAAATGAATTCTTGCAAAGTTTAGAAAAAATTATTGAAGAGAGAAGCAGTAGATTAACCATAGGAAAAACTGATATTGCAAATTAACAAAAAAACTTTATAATTAAAAGAAAAGTACAGTATTTTAGGTATTAATATATGGCAAATCATAAGAGTGCTAAAAAAATGATAAAGGTAATAGCAAAGCGCACTTTAATAAATAAGATGCGGAAAAGTAAAACTCGCACCTCTATTAGAAAATTGGTTGATATAATCAAGTCTGGCGACAAAGAAAATGTTGTTCTGGCATTTCGGAATGCTGAATCTAATTTACACAAGTGTGTGAATAAAGGTGTTATTCATAGGAATACTGCTGCGCGTAAAATAAGTCGCTTAAATGCAAAAGTAAAAGCATTGATGACCGCTTAATACGGTTAATGTAAAGTTAACTGTATTAATATATACTCCTCAGTTTGTATATTCTGTATAAAATTTAAGTAGCTTAAGTGATGGATAAAAAAGTGCTATTAGAACTAAGTAATGGATTAAAAATCGAGCTACCTGTATTAAGCGGAACAACAGGTCCTGATGTGTTAAATATCAAGGATTTATATAAGATGACAGGATTATTCACTTACGATCCAGGGTTTGTTTCTACAGCTTCATGCTCTTCTACAATTACATTCATTGATGGAGATGAAGGAGTTCTTAAATATAGGGGACATAATATAGCTGATTTGGCAGAGAATAATAATTTTACTGCTGTGATTTATTTATTGCTCTATGGTGAATTACCCAGTTCAGAGCAACACAAAAAATTTCTTCTCAAAATACAAGAATCATCCAAAGTATCAGAGCAAGTTACAAATGTAATTAAAGCATTTCCAAAAACTGCTCACCCTATGTCAATCTTAGTTGCATGTTTTGCAAGTTTGTCAGCATCTTATCATGAAAAGCATGGCAACAATGTCAATGGTGAAGACCTAGATTTTGGAATTTCTGCAATAGCGCAAGTTTCCACAATTATTGCAATGATTTATAGGCATATCAACAATCAGGAATTCATAAATGCTAACAATGAATTAAGTTACAGTGAAAATTTCTTAAAGATGATATTTGGCGATGCTGTTGATAATGATAAAAGCGCCCTTTTTGCAAAAGCTCTGGATAAAATATTTACTCTCCATGCTGATCATGAACAGAATGCTTCTACGGCGGCTGTCAGATTGGTGGGATCGGCTGGTTCTAATCTGTTTGCAAGCCTCTCTGCAGGAGTTGCTACACTTTGGGGACCAGCACATGGTGGAGCTAATGAGGCAGTTATAAATATGCTAAAAGAGATAGAGCAAAGTGGAGATATAGATAAATTCATCGAAAAAGCTAAAGATGATAAAGATCCATTTAAATTGATGGGATTTGGACATCGTGTTTATAAAAATTATGATCCGCGCGCGCGTATATTGAAAGGCGCTTGCCATGAGGTTCTAAGTAAACTAGAACAAAATAATGAATTGCTTAAAATTGCAAAAAAACTTGAAGAAATAGCTTTAAAGGATGAATATTTTATCGTGCGTAAGTTATATCCAAATGTTGATTTTTACTCAGGTATAATAATGAATGCTATTGATATCCCCTCAAATATGTTCACGCCTATTTTTGCACTTGCAAGAACCACTGGTTGGGTTACTCAGTGGTATGAAATGATAAATGATAAAGAAACTAAGATCTGTAGACCAAGGCAACTCTATTTTGGTAAATAAATTTATTTTCACTTCATTAGACTTCTTGCATAACCCAAACTAAGTAGAAAAAAGGTGTCATCCGAGTAGCTGACACTGGTTCCTTTACAACGGAAGTGCCCAGAGGTGTCATTCCAGTCTGGAATCCAGAAAAAAGGATGGTGTCATTCCGTATCCGTTTAGCCAATGGCGTCAACTTAAGAACTTTCATTAGCAAACTCTCCTAAAGACATGATGGCGTTTAGGCTTATCTACTTTATTGCGGCTGTCCCGGTCGGATTTTAACTTTAGCGCGTATACTTAAAAAGGGCTTGAAAGTTTTTTGGCGCAATAAGTACCTGATAGAGTTTCTGTCTCATTACACTAAATAAAACTGAAAAATTTAAACGATACTCAGTAATTTGATCTGGGTTCCAAGGCCCTTGTGCATCACATATATGAAGCGATAATATATTGCACATGACCAAGTTTGCCCAAAATTCTTGTAATACAGCCTCTCCAGAAAAATTCTCTAACTCTGCTCCTACTTTGAGTCGTTTATAGCACTCCTCTATGTGCCACCTTAACACATAAGCTTTGCTCCAAAGTCTCGGTCAAAAACTCTGTTTCTCAGTTGGCTAATGTCAGCACTATAACTCTTACTTTCTGTCCTTTCATTTTATTTTTTAGCTTTTCATTTTCTAATATAAAATCAAAATCTAATTCGCCAGCGTTCCCATAGCTTACTATAATTTCTTTTTTGCAAGCAAAAAATAAAATCTACTTCCAAATCATAATGCTGCTGAATGAATTTTACTGAAGACGATCATAGATAAATAATAATTTCTCTTGATTTAATAAACGCATTTGAGTGATAACTTCGGGTAATTGCTCTGCCGCCAACGTTTGTTCACCTATATTCCAAGCTGCAAGACGAGCACTGCAAATCAATGAAGTACACAAATCAACAAACAAATTGCCAATGGTGCCTGTTGTTCCATTTGGTTCAAACTCGGATACAATTTCCCCAGAGCTGGGTAATCTCATACCAGAACCATCTGCTGCAATAAGTCTATAGCCTCTCCAACTCAGGTTCATCCTGATAGGCTGTTTGGATGCTTAAATTCTTGAGCCTGTATGGCAAATCATACGCGTCAAGTTAAGGAAATAAAGGTATGAAAGAGATAGAATAATAAGGTATAAGTTCTCCCAGATATACTTTTAGTGAGAGAACCAATGAATAAAATAACTTGCTTATCAAAAAAGCTCAAAGAAATTTTTAATGAAAAAGCAGAGAAAATCTCAATTACAACAAGGTTTATAAAAAGAAAGAGAAAGCTAAAAGGTTCATCATTCGTAAAAGCCATGGTCTTGGGTAATATAGGAGTTGATAATTGTAGCGTAGAAACAATGTGTCAATTACTAAACGAGGACTCGATAGATATAACAAAACAAGGTTTGGATTTTAGATTTACTGAAGAAGCAGTGGAATTTATGAAAAGGATGTATAATGAATCTGTGATTCTCTTTAAAAATATCTTGCAAGTTGATTGCAAAATCTTACAGCAATTTAATAGTGTTAAATTATTGGACAGTAGCTATATTACTCTACCTAACAGTATGGAAGAGATGTATAAAGGTTATGGTACTAGCTACAGTGGCTATGAAAGCAATACTAAGTCTGGAATAAAGTTACAATTAGTTTTCGACTACATGAATCAGATAATAGACCAACTTAATTTAACGGAGGGGGTAAGATCAGACCAGGGATATAGGAAACATTTAAGTAATATATTAAGCAATGATTTGCTAATATCTGATCTCGGTTATTTTGTGCCAAGTTCTTTTAAACAAATCAATGAAATAGGAGCTTATTTCATAAGTCGTTATAAATCCGATACCAACATATATGATGTAGAAACAAATCAAAAAATGGAGTTATTAGAATGTTTAGAGGATAAGTTATTTTTAGAAAACGAGGTATTGTTAGGAAAAGAAGCAAAAATTAGAGTAAGAATTATATGTCAGAAACTAACTGAAGAACAGTCTATGGCCAGAAGAAGGAAAGCTAATAGATTAGCAAGATCGCAGGGATATACATCCTCTAAAAGAAATCAAAAATTGTTGAACTGGTCAATATTTATAACTAATGTTCCAGAAAATAAAATTAGTGCTGAGCAAGTATTAACGATTTACAGAGTAAGGTGGCAAATTGAGTTATTATTTAAATTGTATAAAAGCCATATCAGGCTTGATAAGCTAAAAGGAAAGCCATGCAGAGTATTATGTGAACTATATGCTAAATTGTGCGCAATTCTTATATTTCACGGCATAGTTGGTTGCACAGAAGTGAAAAAGAATACAGAACTTAGCTTAACAAAGGCATTTATTGAGCTAAAAAGGCGGGTTAGAGAGTTATTTTTAGTATTAACCAAAATTAATAGTTTAAAAGCATTTCTTAAAAAACTCACTATAACTTGGTCGCGATTTTCATTAAAAGACAAACGTAGAAGGGCTAGAGTATCCACTTTAACCTCTCTAAATTTGCTCACAATCTCTTAACTTGACGCGTATGGTTCAGTAAGCTGGCAGAGAGTAAAAGGTACCGAAGATGCAGCACTTGCAATCATATTAATTGCTCGAAAGGCAATAACATTTTTTATGTAACCTTCCTCAGCAAAACTTACATAATCACGCTTACTCCAACTTGGCTCCATCATTAGCTGCAAAGCAGAATATTTAGTAAATACTGCGCTTTTTTTTCTTTGAAAAATATTGAGATTCATATATGCCTCCTAAAAAATTGAATTTGTGGTAGAATTATATCAATTGGTGTCACAGGAAGGATATACTAACGTACGAACATTATGTTTGAGAGCAATCTCTACACAGTAGTTAAATGGCAGGCACAATAAGGGGTAGCAAAAAGAATGAGCTTTTTTTTTGAGCTGAGCGAAGCCACCTAAGGTAGAAAATGAATCAGGAAGGAGTAAAAATATATTTAATATTTATATGATGTACTTACTTATAAATATCTTTTCTGTGTCCTATCTCTGTGATAACCACTTCATATTTTATAATATTTACGGAATAGATAACGCGATAATCACCTACCCTTAATCTTCTTTGTCCTTTAAATCTGTAATATAATGGCTCACCAAGGTTAATGGGATCAACTGTAAGGCGCTTATTTATCGCATTTATGATCCTTAATCTTATTGTTTTTGGAAGAGCTGGAAGGTCTTTCTCAAGAACGCTTTCTATGAAGATAATATTGTATTCCAGTCTACATCCTCACTTCTAATTTTCTTTACACCTGAAACATTACGTTTAGCAGCACGCTCAATTAGTATTTTATCTTCCTCATTTTCAATTGCTTCTTGTATTAGCTTCTCTGTTAGTTCTTTAATGGACTTATTTCTTATTTTAGCCAGTCCAGCAAGACACTCTGAAATTTCGTTGTTGAAAGTTATGCTAAACTTTGAGTTTGCCATATATTTTACCTAAAATCTACTAATAATTATACAACATTTTTCTGAATTTTTCAATAAAAAAAGTTGCCTATACGTAAAGAGGACCTGTGTTGACAAATAATTAAACATTTGTCATGTACTATGTTTGTTAAGGAGAAATAGCACAGAAGTTAGTATTAAGTATATTAGGAATAAGAAAGGCTGCGCTCAGTGTCACACACTGGAATAACAGGAAAAAACGAACTGCTATACTAAAAAAAAAGAAATTGAACATGACAGAATGGCTAATATCTAATCAGCTTATTGATTATAACTGTGCCGTAAAATCTATGGAAGAGAAAATTCAACAAATTCACAATAATTCAGCAGACGAATTAGTATGGCTACTCCAGCACCCTCCACTTTACACTGCAGGAATCAGTTCAACAGCTGATGATATTGTTGAAAAACTATTTCCCATATATAAAACAGGAAGGGGTGGTAAACACACATATCATGGTCCAGGACAGCGCATTATATATTTAATGTTAAACCTTAAAAAAAGAAACAAATGCGATATAAAGCTATATATTAGAGATCTAAGTAAGTGGATCATAAATGTTTTAAAGCAATTTAATATACTTGGAGAGTTTAGAGAAGATAGAATAGGCATTTGGGTAAACCATAACGGAGTAGAAAAAAAAATTGCAGCTTTTGGTATCCGTTTAAGAAAATGGGTAACTTATCATGGCATAGCGCTTAACGTCTTTCCAGACCTCTCTCACTATAAGGGTATTATTCCTTGTGGGTTGCAAGGTTATGGCGTCACGTCAATGGAAGAACTAGGAGTGAAAGTTCCACTCTCTGAATTGGATGATATACTAAAAAAAGAGTTTTATAAGATATTTTAATGATTGTTTACCTTTTATATTTCATTCTCACTTTATGTGCTAACACAGGTATTCATGCAATCGACCAAGTTGATATTATTGCTCCTTCTTCGAAGGGAAAAGAATTAGATCTGACTACTATAAAAGAATATGTAGAAGCTTTGGATTTTAATCCCCATATTTCGGAGAAAATATATAGTAATGATAATCCATTTTATTCCAACTCTGATGAATTCAGAGCAAATGATTTGATTAGTGCACTAACCGGTGATAGTAAAATAATCTGGTGTATCAGAGGAGGAGAAGGGGCTTCTCGGTTAATTCCCTATCTAGAAAAGTTACCCAATGATAAAAAAGAAAGGATTGCTCAAAACAAAAAGATCCTCATAGGCTATAGCGATATAACTGCCTTGCACATCTATCTACAAGCTAAATATGATTGGCAAACTCTTCACGGCACCATGTTGGAAATGATAGTAAATAACTCCGTTTCTGAAAGCTCTGTTGAAAAATTGAAAGAGTTAATTCTTAACAAGCGGGATTCTATCAGATTTGATAACCTAAAGACGATAAATAATGGCATTAGACTAAAAGATGGCAGATTAGAGTCTAAAATCATCGGTGGTAATATGACTTTAGTTGAAAACAGTATAGGAACTGTTTGGCAAATAAATGCGAAAGGTAAAATTCTATTTTTAGAGGACATAAGAGTCTACCCATACGCAATAGAGCGCAGTTTAGATCACCTAAAACAAGCTCACATCTTTGATGGAGTACATGCAGTAATCTTTGGGGATTTCGTTAACTGCTATAACGATAACCTTGTTGAAGTTGTAAAAGAAAGGTTTGCAAAAAGTGTTAACTTTCCTGTATTTACTATGAAAGGGGTAGGCCATGGACATACAAATGATCCTTTACCTTTTAACACTCACGCTATTATTAGCGTTCAAGACGAAAAAGAAGGTTTGTTTTTTATGGACGTGCAGAATTTAGCTAATCTTATAGCTAACGCGAGCTCTACGTCATACCGCCGCAGTATCTCTTAGCCGCTAACACGTACTTAACCGTCATACCGCGATTCATTCGCGGTATCTCATCCGCTAACAAGAGATCCCGCTAACATGTAGCGGGATGACGAATTGCTTAACCGTCATGCCGCCGCAGACCGTCATACCG
Organism: Wolbachia endosymbiont (group A) of Epagoge grotiana; assembly: GCF_947251775.1. Lineage (NCBI taxonomy): Bacteria > Pseudomonadati > Pseudomonadota > Alphaproteobacteria > Rickettsiales > Anaplasmataceae > Wolbachia > Wolbachia endosymbiont (group A) of Epagoge grotiana. The sequence goes on along the minus strand of NZ_OX366387.1, from coordinate 1,553,479 downwards.
CCGCGGTATCTCTTAGCCGCTAACACATAGCGGAATGACGAAGTTATCGTCATGCCACCGCGAACCGTCATACCGCCACGAACTGTCATACCACCACGAACCGTCATACCGCGATTCATTCGCGGTATCTCTAGATCCAGCTAACAACTTACTATTACCCATAAATCTATAAATGATGAAAAGCTGCTATTTTACTAATTTAACTTTCTACTATAAATAGATCTATGGTCTAAAAATGGAATATATTATGAAAGGAAATATAAGTACCTCAACTGGTGAATGGGCAGAAAGTGAATTGGGAATTGTTGATTTTGGTGATATAAGATTAAGTAGGAGGCTTTTAAAAATAGTTAATAGTCTTGCTGAATCGCCTGAACGTTCAATAAATCAAGCTTGTGAAGATTGGCATCAAAGTAAAGCAGCTTATAGATTTTTCCAAAATGATGCCGTTTCTGAAAGAAAGATATTATACAGTCATATAATTAAAACTGTTGAAAGAGATAAAGAATATTCAACTATTTTAGCTATCCAAGATACGAGTTATATTTCATATAAAAATCATAAAAAGACTAAAGGATTAGGGATTATAGCAGCAAGGTTAAAATCTGAAACAACTAATTTTAAAACCCATGGATTAGTGACGCATACAACATTTGCAGTTACAACAGAAGGACTACCTATAGGGTTATTGGGTCAAAAAATTAGTACTAGACCTCCCTTAGCTGAAGATCTAAAAGAGTTGAAAAAAAGATGCCATAATACCGCTCTTCCCATAGAAGAGAAAGAAAGCATACGGTGGATAGAATCACTTAAAGACTCTACTCACTATCCTGGATTAAAGAATGTTAAGGTAGTTACCGTTTGTGATAGAGAAGCAGATATTTATGATTTATTTGAAGTTGCTTCCACTAATCAATCTCTTTTTGTAGTAAGAGGAAATCAAAACAGAACAGTAAACAAGAAATCGACTTATTCTGAAAAAGGTGGTGAAAGATTGTGGGATTTGATGAATCGCCTGTCTTGTCAAGGAGAAATTCAAGTGAATATTCCTGCTCGCAATGATAAACCTCAAAGAACAGCAGTTTTAGAAGTAAAGTTTAGTAACTTTGTGATGAATGCATCAAAAAATAACGCTAGACGTAAAATCCAAAAACTTCCTAATTTAAATTTACATGCTGTCTATGTTATAGAAAAATACCCACCATTTGGTGAAGAGCCTATGAACTGGGTTTTGTTGACAAATATAAATATTAATAATTTTGAAGAAGCAGTAGAAAAAATACAATGGTATTGCTTAAGATGGAGAATAGAGGTTTTTCATAAAATTTTGAAATCTGGTCTTAAAGTTGAAGAATGCAGGCTCCAAACAGCAGATAGATTGATCCGCTTTCTTACAATTATGAGTATAATTGCATGGAGGATATTTTTTATCACATTGGTAGCTAGAACAAATCCAAATCTTCCTTGCACTACCATACTAACTGATGATGAATGGAAGGTTTTGTATACCAAAATGCTTAAGACAAAAAACTATCCTGAGACCCACCACCTATAGGAGAAATCGTGAGGTGGGTAGCAAAATTAGGAGGGTTTTTAGTTCGCAAAAATGACTTAGAACCAGGCCCTATAGCTTTATGGAAGGGATGGAAACGTCTCTTTGATTTAGCAGAAGGATGGAGACTTGCTCACGAACTTTATATTTGTGGGTAATAGTAAGTTGTTAGCGGGATCTAGAGATACCGCAACGTCTCACCTATAGCCTTCAGTGCTCCTTTTTTTGTCATCCCAGCGTCACGCGTTGGTTTCAACATTATATCATGAACTTTCTAAAATTCATTGAACTGTGTTTTCAAACGGTAGTGCCGGGGTGTGAGTATAATGATTATCAGTATATAAAAGTCATAGCAGACAGACTTGAAGCGGCAAATGTTGGCAAAATGAGGCGAATAATATTCAATATGCCTCCGCGTTCAATGAAGTCCCTGTGCGCTAGTGTTGCGTGGCCCGCATGGATACTGGGAAATCAGCCAACTGCAAGAATAATAGTTGCAAGCTACTCTCGGCTGCTTAGCGAAAAGCACTCGCTCGATACAAGATGCATAATGCAGTCTAGTTGGTATAGAGAGCTGTTTCCAGAGGTAGAACTATCCAAAGATCAGAATACCAAATACAAATTTCAAACAGTGCAGAGAGGATACAGAATCGCAACGTCAGTTGGAGGGACGTTAACAGGTGAAGGTGGTGATTTCATCATCGTGGATGATCCACTGAGTCCCGCCCAAGCTTTGAGTGAAACGTTTAGAAAGCGTGCTACAAATTGGTTTGACCAGACTTTAGTAGCCAGGCTCAACAATAGAAAAAAAGGAGTAATTGTTCTTGTGATGCATAGGCTACATCAAGAAGATTTAACCGGGCACCTTCTCTCCAAACCGAAAAACATATGGAACCATACTTGTTTACCGATGATATCTGAAAATAAGGAGATTATCTATTCAATCAAAAAGCCAGCGCCTCCTTTTCTTGTTCCTGTCACCCGAGTAACTACAAATGAGTACAAAAGCTGGATTACAGCATCAAGTGCTAGAATGACACCACCCGTAATATTATACTCAAGAGAAGAAGGTCAGTTGCTATATCCCCTCGATGGAGGAAAAGAAGAAGTTGAGATGATAAAGGTTGAACTTGGAAGTTACGCTTTTGCTGGACAATATCAACAAAACCCTCTGCCACTTTCAAGTGGTATAATTAAACGAGAGTGGCTGAAGCGCTATAGAAATTTTTCTGATAGTCTCTCATATGTCACTCAGAGCTGGGACACTGCAGTTTCAACCATACGCGTCAAGTTAAGAGATTGTGAGCAAATTTAGAGAGGTTAAAGTGGATACTCTAGCCCTTCTACGTTTGTCTTTTAATGAAAATCGCGACCAAGTTATAGTGAGTTTTTTAAGAAATGCTTTTAAACTATTAATTTTGGTTAATACTAAAAATAACTCTCTAACCCGCCTTTTTAGCTCAATAAATGCCTTTGTTAAGCTAAGTTCTGTATTCTTTTTCACTTCTGTGCAACCAACTATGCCGTGAAATATAAGAATTGCGCACAATTTAGCATATAGTTCACATAATACTCTGCATGGCTTTCCTTTTAGCTTATCAAGCCTGATATGGCTTTTATACAATTTAAATAATAACTCAATTTGCCACCTTACTCTGTAAATCGTTAATACTTGCTCAGCACTAATTTTATTTTCTGGAACATTAGTTATAAATATTGACCAGTTCAACAATTTTTGATTTCTTTTAGAGGATGTATATCCCTGCGATCTTGCTAATCTATTAGCTTTCCTTCTTCTGGCCATAGACTGTTCTTCAGTTAGTTTCTGACATATAATTCTTACTCTAATTTTTGCTTCTTTTCCTAACAATACCTCGTTTTCTAAAAATAACTTATCCTCTAAACATTCTAATAACTCCATTTTTTGATTTGTTTCTACATCATATATGTTGGTATCGGATTTATAACGACTTATGAAATAAGCTCCTATTTCATTGATTTGTTTAAAAGAACTTGGCACAAAATAACCGAGATCAGATATTAGCAAATCATTGCTTAATATATTACTTAAATGTTTCCTATATCCCTGGTCTGATCTTACCCCCTCCGTTAAATTAAGTTGGTCTATTATCTGATTCATGTAGTCGAAAACTAATTGTAACTTTATTCCAGACTTAGTATTGCTTTCATAGCCACTGTAGCTAGTACCATAACCTTTATACATCTCTTCCATACTGTTAGGTAGAGTAATATAGCTACTGTCCAATAATTTAACACTATTAAATTGCTGTAAGATTTTGCAATCAACTTGCAAGATATTTTTAAAGAGAATCACAGATTCATTATACATCCTTTTCATAAATTCCACTGCTTCTTCAGTAAATCTAAAATCCAAACCTTGTTTTGTTATATCTATCGAGTCCTCGTTTAGTAATTGACACATTGTTTCTACGCTACAATTATCAACTCCTATATTACCCAAGACCATGGCTTTTACGAATGATGAACCTTTTAGCTTTCTCTTTCTTTTTATAAACCTTGTTGTAATTGAGATTTTCTCTGCTTTTTCATTAAAAATTTCTTTGAGCTTTTTTGATAAGCAAGTTATTTTATTCATTGGTTCTCTCACTAAAAGTATATCTGGGAGAACTTATACCTTATTATTCTATCTCTTTCATACCTTTATTTCCTTAACTTGACGCGTATGGCTTACTGAACAGGGAAAATCGCAATTAAAAGCCCATCCATTACTGAAATTACTTTATTCTCCTAATCCAATGACATCAAAATCGGAATTTATTGAGGGGATTGTAACTTATCGGTTAGTTAACGGCAATTCTTATATATTGATGATTGAGTCACAGAATAGTAGAAAACCACCAACAGAGCTTTATCTTCTGCGCCCAGATAGGGTTGAAATTGTTCCAGGGAGAAATAACGTTCCTTATATCTATCGTTATACCATAAATAACAACAGTTATGACTTTAAAGTTGATAAACTAACTGGATGTTCAGCAGTGTTGCACTTAAAGACCTTTAATCCTTTGAATGATTGGTATGGGTTATCACCAATTGAGGCAGCTGCATATAGCATAGATCAACATAATCAGGCGGGTGCTTGGAATCAAGCGATGTTGCAAAATGGGGCAAGACCAAGTGGTGCAATAGTTGTAAAATCAGCAAAAGATGGAAGTGGTGGAAGTTTAAGTCAAGAGCAGTACCAACGCTTAAAGGTGCAGATAAATGATCATTATTCAGGTTCTATAAACGCTGGGAGACCGATATTGCTTGAAGGAGGCTTGGAGTGGAAGGAGATGAGTCTTTTGCCGAGGGATATGGATTTCATTGAGTCCAAACACAGTTCAGCTCGTGATATTGCCCTGGCTTCTGGCGTTCCGCCGCAGTTGCTTGGCATACCAGGTGATAACACTTATAGTAATTTAGTCGAAGCACGCTTATCCCTCTGGGAGCAGACGGTTTTACCAACGCTAGAAAATATTATCTGTCACCTGAATTCTTGGCTAACACCAAAATTTGGTGAAGATCTGTGCTTGTCGTATGACAAAGATGCAATAGAAATTCTCATGGAAAAAAGACAAAAGTTGTGGAAATACGTAGAAAACGCAAGCTTCATGACGCTCAACGAAAAGAGAGAAGCATTTGGCTTGCCACCACTGCCAGGTGGTGATGAGTTAGGTTAAGTTTGTATCCGTTCAGATGAGTTCATTGTCCCCTAAACCGTACGCCTAAGTAAATCAACTATTTTTCTTGCCAACCAGAGCGGTGAAGATTTGGTCTACATCAAAACTCATCTTAGGACGCCAAATAGGGCCATCCAAATGCATATCGATATAGATTGGATTACTATAACCTGGTGATATGAAAAAGAACCTGAATATAGAATTTAAAGTGAAGTTAGATAAGGTTAAATTAGAAGAGATTGATCCTGATGCTTGATCAATCCCGAACTGTAAACTAGTTGAACATATACCACTCTTAATACTTGCTTTTCCGCTAATATTTTCAAAAAATGTTTTACCATTATATATATCAATATAAGCAAGTGTGGAAATTTCAGACTTATTCTTACTGCTTAACAAATTAGTGATAAATGAATTAAAATCCACATTAGTAAATTCTATTCCCTGTGCTTGTAAATTTATATCTCCTGATAAGTTACTAGCCCAATCATGAAAACTTTTTCCTTGAGTTTTGATTTCACCATTTAAGCTTACCTGACCATTTACATTGTCAATTCCTATAACCTTACCAATCTTTTTAGTGTCCAAATTTACAATAGAAAACCTTGTATTTATTGAGTCTGATCTTAAATAACCCTGAAAAAACACTTGCCCGCGTTCTAATACGTAACTTGCCTGCCTGATAGTGATAGTGTTGTTTCTCATTACCGCATCCAAATTAAAATCTTTCAAAACATTATGCTCGGTTTTAAATTCTGCAGTATTGATTTGCACATTTGCATCAAAGCCTTCTTTGTCATCCAAAAAATCAAGCTGCTTTGTTGACCATTGAATTTGATCTATCTCATTTCTTGAATTTCTTTTCGTCTCTACTAAATTTGGTAATGTAATAATTTTTCCATTAAATTTACTGCCCGTAAGGTTAACATCTAATAAAGGTTTGGCGTATTTTTGATCTGCTAATATTTTTGCATTACCGGTAATATCGAAATCTTCTCCAGATAGTTTTATTTTATCTGAAACTAGCTTACCTTTTTCCATTTTCAGCAAAAAATCCAAATTTTTAATTTTCGTATCATTCAATGTAAGGTTATTAACACGGGCCTTTATATTTGCATCATACTGAAAATTTTTCAGCCATTGCATTTTAGGTAAACTGCTAAATAATGAATGATCATATTTATCTGCATCAAGATTATGCATGCTAAATTCACCATTGACCACATTGTGTTTTTTTGTATGGCTTACTCTAATTGACCCTTGCAAGGATTCCTTATTATTTAGCAGTCTAATGTCTGAGATAGATAATATTCTTGGTGCAAGGTGCAGTTTAGAACTTAGTGTAAATTGATTTTTCTGGTTTTCTTTCATCTTTATAGAAGGGAAAAAACATGAAATGAATGACCCAAAATCATTTCCTTCGACTAATAAATCGCCGTTGAATTCAGATAGGACATTATTGTTTGAGATCTCTCCTGATAAGTAAGATATATTATTGATTCCAGGAAATTTAAGAAGCGTATTAACTTTTACTTTGCCATCAGTGGATTTTAGTACAGCACGGAAATTGTCCAATATTTTGTTTTGATATTGAATGTTAGAAGCTTCCATATTAAAATTTAAGCTCAAGTTCTTTGGCACAACTGCTCTAAAACATTCCAGAAGATCCTTCATATTCATTGTTCTTTGTGAATCATTTTGTATGGAATCTAAATCAACTTTACTGAAGCTAATATTGAAATTAGTGTGATTGCCTTTTCTATCATTTTGTATTGTACCGCTGGCTTGCATGCTTTTGGAATCAATTTTTAAGTCAGTTGCCGTAAACTCACTTTCATTAAGACTTATATTGGATGATATCTTGATATTTTCGCTAGGAATAACACAAGAGAGAAAGCTAAGATTAATGATTTTTGCTAAATCACTCACAGAACCGGAACTGTTATTAATTGTTAATGTTAAATTACCCTGGAGTTCTTCTTGATTTCTATTACCTGTAAATAGCAAATTTACAAAATTTGATTCAACACTAATGTGTACATTCCTTTTTGTGATATTAACCTTTCCTGAAAAATCGTAATTATTATCACCTACCTTTACTTTACCAAAAAACTGCTTATTTTTTTTTACAGCAACTTCCTTTATGTTAACAATATCAGCGAAATCATTCTTGAAACTTACTTGACTGTCTTTTATTACTATATTGACTGTGTTACCACTGGCGTTTGTATTTATAATATTAAGTAAATTTTCTTTGTTGCTTTTCATGCCAAACAATGTGATTGACTTTGGTTGCAACGAAAATAAAAACAACGATAGGAACGATGGCCTTATTTCAATTTTTCTTACACTAATTAAATCTGACAACTTTTGCTCTTTATTTTCGTTGTATTGTACGTATACATTATAAATAGTGAGCTTTGGGGTAATCAACGAAACTTTAATTTTTCCCCCAATATGCACTTTAGCATCATACGTCTTCTCTAACTCTTTTATGATATATTTCCTGTAGCCACTCCAATCCTTAAAAGTTGCAGCAACATGCATGAGAATTAATAGCAGTGAGATTGATAATATAGCATATAAAGAAAGTCTCATAATTTACACATGCTTAAAGTTTCCCTTAAATATTAAATAGAGAATACCAAAATAAACAATAACACTCAAAGCTATTAAAGTCGTTAAATAAACAATACGAGCCAACATTTTATCAAAAAATAATCCTGCCAACAAAGAATTAAAAATATAAAGGGCTATTGACATGACTGCCGTTGCTACAAAAATTTTCATGACATTTAACAATAACGCTTGGCTAACCTTATACATTTTATTTATTGTTAAATAACTAATTAATAGAATAGAGTTTATCCAAGTGGAAACGGAAGTAGCAATAGCAATCCCCGTATGCTGATACTCGTTCATTAACAAAAGGTTTAGCACTACATTAATTCCAAGACACATTAGCGAAAATATGGTTGGTATTTTCAGATTGCCTTTAGCAAAAAATGTAGGTAGCAATACTTTATTTATAATAAATGCAGGTAAAGAAAGAGAAAATGCTATTAAAGTAGGAACAGTTTGCTGCACTGCATAATGATCAAACCGGCCGTAAGAAAAAAGCGTAAGTAAAATTATGTCGGGAATAATGATAAAGGCAGCAGTTGTTGGCATAATTAACATTAATCCTATGTTGAGAGCCTTGTTCTGTATTTTGACTATATTTTCAGTATTATCCACCTGTTTTGAAATTAAAGGAAGAAGCACTGTACCAATTGCAGTACCGATTATTCCCTGCGGTAGTTGATTTAGTCTATCGGCATAATATATATAGGACACCGCATTTGGTATAAAACTCGCCATGATTGTATCAATCCATAAGCTTATTTGAGTTACACAATTGTTGATAATTGCAGGTACCACACGCTTAAAAAACAACCTTACTTCATTGCTTAATTCAAGGCTAAAAGAAAAAGCTGCCTTTAACTTGTATGCACTAAATAGTATCAAAAGTAGCTGGAAAATTCCTCCTATAAGGACAGCTATAGAAAGGTTGTGCGCTGGAGTTTTTACGTAAGGCACAAACAAACTGATGATTAAACAGAGATTCAAAACGATTGGTGCAATAGCTGTTGAAGCAAAATGCTGCTTTACTTGCAGCATTCCACCAATAAGTGATGCAATTGAAACAAAGATTATGTAGGGCATCATAATTCTTGATAAAGTAACAGTAAGGGTAAACTTACTTTGGTCAAATCCAGGAGCAAAAATTTGAATCATATAAGGGGAGAAAGTTTGCATGATAAGGCAAAAAATTACTAAGATGATAAACGTAATGGATATTACACTACTTGCAAAATTAAATGCCTTTTTATTATCATATGATTCTGTCGAATATAACGGTATGAATGAGGTAGTGAACGCTCCTTCTGCAAAAAATGCTCGAAATAGATTGGCAAAGCGAAACGAAGAAAAAAATATGTCTGCAAGAGAGTTTGCACCAATAACCGTAGCAATCAATACATCTCTTATTAACCCTGAGATCCTTGAAATAGCCGTAAAAAAACTAAATGTGAAAATACTTTTAAACATACCACTACTTCATTAGTGTCAATACAATTAACTATAATGGTAAAAGTATCAATGAAAATATTTATTGGCTAAACTTAAAACCCTCTGCAAAAGGAGAGTTAAATAATCAATTGACTATTTGCGCTCTTATGTTAGAAATTTTATACCTTGGCGGGCGTAGCTCAGTTGGTAGAGCGTCAGTTTGTGGTACTGAATGTCGCCAGTTCGATCCTGGTCGCTCGCCCCACTAAAGTTTTCTACTTTACAGAAATATGAACAAATGGTAATATATCAATTTATTATGGAGGTTGTATGGATAAAGGAGATTTAATACTTTTAGGTGCAGTATCAGTAATAGGAGCATTGACAGGTTTGGGATTGAGTTTTACAGCTTTGTCACCTTTGGTTATAGGTGGAATTGTTGCTGCCGTTCCTTCAATATTATTCGCTGCATATTTGATATACAATGATGTAAAAATAGGAGAATTCTCCAAAACAGATCTTTTCATGCTTGCTTGTTTCTGCGTTGCAAGTGCTGCAATTGGAGTTGGCCTTGCTGCAGCCGCAACTGCTATTTTTCCTGGCGCAATGCTTGGAATGGGCTCTGCAGCTTTAGCAGGTGCTGTAATAGGAGCCATAGCACCAATTGCAGGGGTCTTTGCAGCCATAGCTACACTATCTGCTGCTGAAAAAGTAAATGAATACATCATCTCTCCTATAGTTGAGTGTTTTTCTTCAAAAAAGCAGGACGTTTAAGCTAACCAAAAAGGTTTCTGTTATTCCAGTGTGCAACATTGGAATAACAAGATTTGACATTAACCGCTAATAGTTAGAATATTAGTAGAGTAAGAACTACTCAAGAAGGCATGCATAAATATGATGTAGTAGTAGTAGGTGGTGGTCATGCAGGGTGCGAAGCTGCTGCTGCTGCAGCTCGCCTTGGTGCAAACACGCTGCTTATAACTCATAAAATTTCAACTATAGGGGAAATGTCCTGCAATCCAGCAATCGGAGGAGTTGCAAAGGGCGTTGTAGTCAGGGAAGTTGACGCTCTTGATGGAATAATGGGAAGAGCAATCGATCAAGCAAGTATACACTCAGTCATTTTAAATAGCAGCAGAGGTGCGGCGGTGTGGGGACCACGTGCACAGGCAGACCGAAAATTGTACAAGCAAGCAATACAGGAAATTATTCTAAATTATAACAATTTGACGGTAAAAGAAGAGTCGGTTGACGATTTCCTTATAGAGAGTAATAACAATGGAGAATTGTGCATTAAAGCTGTAATAACAAGCTCAGGGGAACATATACTAACAGGTAAAGTTGTTTTAACTACGGGAACTTTCCTGCAAGGTGTAATTCATATAGGAGAGCAGGTAACTCCTTCAGGGAGAATGGGAGATAAGCCTGCAGTAGAACTTGCAAATACGTTGAAGAAATATAATTTTAAATTAGGTAGATTGCGCACCGGAACTCCGCCAAGGCTTGATCGTGGCACTATAAACTGGTCAATATTGCAAGAACAAGTGGGTGATAATCCACCTGTGCCGTTTTCTTATCTCACAGAAAAAATTAACCAACCTCAGGTATCATGCTTTATTACCCATACTAATGAAAACACGCATAAAATAATTAGAGAGAATCTGCACAGGTCAGCTTCTTCGTATTTGGATGATATTATAGCACCAAGATACTGCCCATCCATTGAAACTAAGGTTAAAAAATTCGCAGAAAAAAGTAGTCATCAAATATTTTTAGAACCAGAGGGCTTGAATGATGATACTATATACCCGAACGGAATTTCAAATTCATTGCCTATTGAAGTGCAGTGTGAAATGATAAAGAGTATCAAGGGACTTGAAAATGCAGAAATACTAAGACCTGGATATGCAGTTGAGTATGACTATATTGATCCACGAGAACTAAGCCATACTCTTGAAACCAAGAAAATTAAAGGCCTATATTTTGCTGGCCAAATTAATGGCACTACTGGATATGAAGAAGCAGCAGGGCAAGGAATTATTGCCGGAATTAATGCAGCACTCTCTGCATCTGAAAAAAAAGAAAGCTTTGTTCTTCATCGCACAGACTCATATATCGGCGTAATGATAGATGATCTAGTCACCAAAGGGGTGATCGAACCTTATAGATTATTTACCTCACGTGCAGAATATAGGCTAGCTATCAGGTCAGACAATGCAGATAGAAGATTAACACAAAAAGGTTATGATATTTCCCTTGTTTCGCATGAGAGATACTCTGTTTTACAGAATAAACTTGAATCCATTAAGCAGCTTGAAGAGAAGTTAGGGAGTCTGACGATTACTCCTGAGCAGCTTAGGTCTTATGGTATCAAAATATCTTATGATGGGATAAGAAAAACGGCACTAGATTTACTTAGCTATCCAAACATCGACTGGAATAAATTACAAGAAATATGGCCGGAGTTAAGCAGCATCACGCGCTGGGATGGCACCGCAATGGGTAGCATAACTAAGAATGAAATATGTGAAGCGGTTGAAATTGAAGCAAAATACAAACCTTATCTAATAAGACAAGAAGCGGATATGAAGTTTTTACGAGAGGAAATTAACACTCAAATTCCAATTGATTTTAACTATTCACAAGTTAAAGGCCTGTCAAGTGAAGTAATAGAAAAGTTGCAGACGATAAAACCAGCGACGATTGGCATTGCAAAGCAAATACAAGGCATCACTCCTGCAGCAATAGTGAGCATATTAGTGTATTTGAGAAACAGGAAAACGAAAGTGGCTGCTAATTTTGTATGAGGTGTTCTATGTCAAAAATCGAAGAATTTCGTTCTTTTATGCACGAGATAAACGTTGATGCATTTATGTTGCATACTAAAGATGAATATTTAAATGAGTATTCAGAGGAGCTAACAAAGCTGTGTGGCTTTACAGGAACAAATGGGCTACTTATCGTTACAAAAGACAACAAGTGCCCATTTTTTACGGATGGACGCTATATTACACAAGCTCGCAATCAGCTCGATCGGGGCAATTTTCAAGTATATAATATACAAGAAGAGGATCCACGCGAATGGATAAAAGCAAACTTAACATCGACTGCCTCACTAGGTTATTATTTGCAATATTTTACCATCGAAGATATAAGAAAGTATGAGAATATCTGTAAATTAATACCCTGTTTAGCTGGAAAAAAAAGTGACTATCGAAAACAAGCAGTGGTTTTACATTCTATTAAATATGCTGGTAAAAGTAGTAAGGACAAATGTGAAAAAGTCGCTAAAAGTATAGATAAAGAAGCTGAAGCAGTGCTTTTAACTGATCCAAATTCAATTTCGTGGTTATTAAATTTAAGAAATGAAAATGCTAAATATACTCCATGTATATTGGGCCGTGCTATATTGTATAAAAGCGGTAATGTTGATTTGTTTATTCAAGATAAAGAACATTCAACTATAGAAGCAAATTTAGGCAACCATATAAATATTTTTGATATTAGTGAGCTAGAAAATTCGCTGCACAAGCTAAATTCAATAGTTATAGATCCAAACACAACTCCAATGAGTATCATGGCTGTAATAAAAGATAAACAGGTAGCTGAGAGAGAAGATCCTTGTCTAATTTATAAAGCAGCAAAAAACCAAACTGAAATAGCTGGGGCTATAAATGCGCATATCAGAGATGGAGTGGCAGTTACAAATTTTCTATATTGGCTTGAAAATAATGTTGGTACAGAACTTGAAGCTGAAGAAAAGATTTTAGAATACAGAAAAGAGCAGAATTTGTTTAAACAATTGAGCTTTCCAACAATTTCCGCATTTAATGAAAATGGTGCAATAATTCACTATCGTGCAAGCAGTAAGACGAATAAGGTAATTCAGAAAAATGGACTATATTTGATTGACTCTGGTGGCCAGTACCTTGACGGCACAACTGATGTGACAAGAACTGTAGTAGTTGGTAATCCAACTGATGAACAAATAACCCACTATACAATAGTACTCAAAGCTCACATTGCTATAGCAAGTGTCGTCTTTCCCCCCGGCACTACTGGTGGAGAATTGGATATATTGGCACGTACGCATTTATGGAAATTTGGAATGGACTATATGCATGGTACAGGGCATGGAGTAGGAAGTTACCTATCAGTACACGAAGGACCACAAGCAATATCAAAAAGTAATAAAGTAAAATTAGTACCAGGTATGATACTATCCAACGAACCTGGCTATTACATTCCGGGAGAGTATGGAATAAGAATTGAAAATCTGATGTATGTTGACAGGCAAGAGAATGGCTTCTTAAACTTTAAACAACTGACCTCTATTCCATATGATAGAAGACTAATAAATGTGCAAATGCTTACTAAGGATGAAATTGAATGGATAAATGGCTACCATCAATTTGTCTATAAAAACTTAGAAAATAGCGTAAAAGATAAGGAATGGTTAAAGAAGGTATGTGACCCTTTATAAGCAAAGGAGCATTTTTTATTATTTAAAAAGTATTAATGCAATTGTGACAGGTATTTTGTATTGTTTTTAATTTTAAAATAATATATAATAAAGAACACGTATTTTTAGGTAGGTTATAATTATGATAGACAAAGGGCAAGAAGATGAATTTATGAAGCAGTATATGGATACTTGCAAAGAGCAAATAGAAAAATTAGCCAAGGATCCTGAATTGCTTAATCAGACTTTAAAACCATTTATGCAAATGTCTCAGCAGCTTATGGCTGGCGGTATGTTAGAAGGGGCTATGCCTGGCATGATACCTGATTTGGGCAGTATGGATGTTAACAAGATGATTGCTCAGATGAAGGAAATGATTGACTACATAAGAGGTAACTATAAGGAACTAATGAAAGAGCACAGCTCGCAGATTCAAGAGCTTGATGAATCCAGTAAAAAGCTAAGAGGCTTAGTTAAAAAATTGATAGAAAAGATCGAAAGTAAGTAAATAACATCTGGATTTCTGTCATTCTATATACAACTTTCTAGTTGGACGGTAAGTCGAGGTCAATTATTGATGCCATGCAAGTGGTGTAGCTACTTGCATAGCATTTATACCAGTTTTCGTAAATAAATAAGGTACGTTGCTTAAGGCTGCAGTTATAGTGAGGTATTTTTTCTAGTTTGTTTTCTTATTTCTGAGGTTTATAGCTAAGGTTTTCCCTACGTCATACCGCGATTCATTCGCGGTATCTCAGCCGCTAACGAGTAGCGGAATGACGGTTTTTCAAATCGTCGATGAACCTAAGTTACTTTATCTGTAGTATCGGGAACGTAATTGCACATTGGTTTTACAAATGTGAAAATTAGTGTTAAATAAAAATATAAACGCAAAAGGAAAAGAAATGATTGAACTTAAAGGCCCAGAAATTTGTGCAGGCGGAAATAAGAAAAATTTGATTATTTTTTTACATGGTTGGGGCTCAAGTGGCGATAATTTTATTCACCTTGCCAAAGTTATGAGCAAGTTTTTACTGGGTTCATATTTTGCAGTACCCAATGCTCCGTTTGAGAGAGAAATAGGTGATGATTATCAGTGGTTCAGTTTGGAAGATCGTAGTGAGGAAGCGCTATATAATGGAGTAAAAAATGCTACATCAATTGTAAATCATTTCATTGATACAAAATTAAAGGAGCTTAATTTAAAAGATACGCAACTTTCTTTAGTTGGATTTTCTCAAGGAGCAATGCTTGCAATACATACAGCTCTCACCCGCTCTCAATCCTGTGCATCAGTTGTTGCATACTCTGGTAGGTTTCTTTTACCTTCAAAAACTGCACCAGAGATCAAATCAAAACCTAACATATGTGTTATCCATGGTGATGCTGACGACGTGGTACCTTTTTCGTCCCTCGACTTAGCGGTTAAAGCTCTGAAAGAAAATGGAGTAAATGTTGAAGGGCACCCAATTCATGGATTAGGGCATATTATCAATGAAGAGGGAATAAAATTAGGAGTAGAATTTATCAAGAAGAACTTTAAAAATTAATTTTCATGCACTTGTTTTGCTTTGGTTATGGATATGTAGCTAAATTTTTATCGAAAAAACTACTGAACTTAGGTTGGAAAGTTAGTGGCACATCAAGAAGTAAAAATATACAAAATGTAATCCTCTGTAATTATGAGAAAGTTAGCCAAGGTCTGCTAAAAAGTGCAACGCACGTTTTAATTTCTATTCCTCCAGATGGCGATGATGTTGTGGAGAGATACGGTGATTGCCTGCAAAATGTTAAATGGCTTGGTTATTTGTCTGCAACTAGCGTCTATGGTGATCACTCTGGTAATTGGGTTGATGAGGAATGTAAAACAAAACCTATAGAAATCAGAGGAGAAAAGCGCCTTAAATCTGAAAGGAAGTGGCTAAATAGCAGATTGCCTGTACATATTTTTCGTTTAGCTGGAATATACGGTCCTGGTAGGAACGTGTTAATTGACTTGCAGCTTGGCAAAGCAAGAAATGTGAAAAAAGAAGGGCATTTTTTTTCTCGTATTCACGTTGAAGATATATCGAATATTTTATTTTCTTCCATGCAAAACATAAAACCTGGTGAAATATACAATTGTGCAGACGATTTACCCACTACACGATCTGAAGTGATAATGTATGCGGCCAAACTTCTCAATGTTAGCCCTCCAGAGCCAATTGAGTTACCAGATTATGCACAGAGTTTTTATTTAGGATCAAAAAAAGTAAGTAATGTTAAAATTAAAAAAGATCTTAATGTCTCTCTAATTTATCCTAACTACAAGGTGGGATTAGAGAGTTTGCACGTAAACAAAACTGAAATCACATCAGAATGATAGATAGGCTTATTGTCACTGCCATTAAGTTAAGGAAAGAATGGTTAAAAACTGAACTAAAAAGTCAGAAATAATTAAGGATTTATGACAAATGCTGAAACAGAATAGAGTAAACTTTAAAGTAGATAAACTCTGAAGTGTAAATTACTTAAGAAATAGTGACCTTACCCAGAAAAAGTGGAGAGAAAGAAAAGAGTTTTTTTGGGTAAAATAAAATTTTGGAGGATTAGAAATGGTAAGAGAATATACAGCAGAATTCAAATTGGAAGCTGTTAAACTGGCAAATGAACAAAGAAAGGTAGGTCAACCAGTTGCAAAAGTAGCAAGAGATCTAGGAATAAGGGATAGTGTATTAGGAAAATGGATGAAGAAATATAACGAAAAAAAGTCAGCGGCAAATGCATTTCCAGATGTAGCACCTTATGACAAAGAGAGGTTTGATTTACAAAGCAAGAGTAACAAGGGAAAGAGACATTTAAAAAAAAGCCCTGGCCAGTCAAAAAGAGTAAAATATTTTTTTATATAGTAACTGCTATAAAGTACAGGAATTATGTAGGATTTTCTGCTAGTGGCTACTATAAGTGGACCACAAGAAAAATAAGCAGTAGAGAATCAGCAAATAAAGAGCTACTCGAAGCTATTCAAAAAATATATCAAGTTTCTAAATGTAGATATGGAGCTCCTAAAATTCATGCTGAATTGAAGGCTTTGGGTAAAAGTTGCAATTTGAAAACGGTGCAAAGTATTATGCAGAAAAATGACATCAGGGCTATACTGAGAAGAAAGTTTAAAATTAAAAAACAACAAACAGATAATAGAGCTGTAGCTCCCAATATATTAGACCAAAACTTTATTGTTGATCAACCAAATAAAGTATGGGATTACTTACATCAAAACCAAGGAGGGATGGCTATATTTGGCAGCAATAATTCTCACGTATGGTAGTTAATCTTACTATTACCCACAAGTATAAAATTCATGAGCAAGTTTCCATCCTTCTGCTAAATCAAAGAGACGTTTCCATCCCTTCCACAAAGCTATAGGGCCTGGTTCTAAGTCATTTTTGCGAGCTAAAAACCCTCCTAACTTGGCCACCCACCTCACAATTTCTCTTATAGGTGGTGGTGTCTCAGGATAGTTTTTTGTCTTAAGCATTTTGGTATATAAAACCTTCCATTCGTCGTCAGTCAGTATGAAAGTGCAAGAAAGATTTGGATTTATTCTAGCTACTAGTGTGATAAAAAATATTCTCCATGCAATTATACTCATTATTGTAAGAAAGCGGATTAATCTATCTGCTGCTTGGAGCCTACATTCTTCAACTTTAAGACCAGATTTCAAAATTTTATGAAAAACCTCTATTCTCCATCTTAAGCAATACCATTGTATTTTTTCTACTGCTTCTTCAAAATTATTAATATTTATATTTGTCAACAAAATCCAGTTCACAGGCTCTTCGCCAAATGGGGGGTATTTTTCTATAGCATAGACAGCATTTAAACTTAAATTAGGAAGTTTTTGGGTTTTACGTCTAGCGTTATTTTTTGATGCATTCATCACAAAGTTGCTAAACTTTACTTCTAAAACTGTTGTTCTTTGAGGTTTATCATTGCGAGCAGGAATATTCACTTGTATTTCTCCTTGACAAGACATGCGATTCATCAGATCCCACAACCTTTCACCACCTTTTTCAGAATAAGTCGACTTCTTATTTATTGTTCTGTTTTGATTTCCTCTTACTACAAAAAGAGATTGATTAGTGGAAGCAACTTCAAATAAATCATACATATCTGCTTCTCTGTCACAGACGGTAACTACCTTGATATCCTTTAATCCAGGATGATTAGTAGAATATTTAAGTGATTCTATCCACCGTATGCTTTCTTTCTCTTCTATGGGAACAGCAGTATTATGGCTTCTTCTTTTCAACTCTTTTAGGTCTTCAGCTAAGGAGGGTCTAGTACTAATTTTTTGATCCAATAATCCTATAGGCAGTCCTTCTGTTGTAACTGCAAACGTTGTATGCATCACTAATCCATGTGTTTTAAAATTAGTTGTTTTAGATGTTAATCTTGCTGCTATAATCCCTAATCCTTCGGTCTTTTTATGATTTTTATATGAGATATAACTCGTGTCTTGGATAGCTAAGATAGTTGAGTATTCTTTAGCTCTTTCAACAGTTTTAATTATATGACTTTCTAATATCTTTCTCTCAGAAATGGCATCGTTTTGGAAAAATCTATAAGCTGCTTTACTTTGATGCCAATCTTCACAAGCTTGATTTATTGAACGCTCAGGCGATTCAGCAAAACTATTAACTATTTTTAGAAGCCTTTTACTTAATCTTATATCACCAAAATTAACAATTCCAAATTCACTTTCTGCCCATTCGCCAGTTGAAGTATTTATAGTTCTTTTCATCATATATTCCATTTTTAGACCATAGATCCATTTATAATAGAAAGTTGAATTAGTAAAATATCAGCTTTTTTACTATTTATATACTTATGGGTAATAGTAAGGGTTAGAAGCTTACTATTACCCACAAATATAAATGTTTGTTGCATAGCTCTTAATGGCATAACTTTTGCTTGAAATAACTGTTTATATGGTGCAATTTACAGCTTTTAGTTGCTAAAATTATAACTCTTAGTTTAATAATTTTAATCTAATAAGCTTTCAGGTTAATAAAATTAAATTATTTGAGTAAATACAATACTATGTTTTTATTTGTGGGTAATAGTAAGCTTCCCTACCAGGACATGCTTTCTCTAGATGTGAGTTTAAAATCCCTGAAATCTCATTAAATTTACCATCCATGACTTTTCTAGTAATTTCTTCTTGTACTTTTATAAAGTCAATATCTAATCGATGTATTGATATTTTGCTATCCCTTGCAGCTTGTTCTACTACTTTCCTAAATCCCTTTTTAATGTTCAATGCATAGCCCTGTGCTTCTAGTGGAGATATAGACTGGTCTACTGTAAAAATGTACTTCTGACCTGTAACCTTTCTAATTAATAAGTCAAGCAACATTATTGTACCATTTACATCTATTGGTGCATCAACTTGTGAGATTGAACTTGTAGTACTTAATGTTTCCTCAGGTAAAGCAGCTCTAGAATAAAATAATCCACCTACAGAACTTTTCACCCAACCCAATAAACCATTTATCCATGAAGATGGTCTTGTGCCACTACTTGCTGCTATTTCAGGTTGACCACTTGAATCTATAGCAAGAAGATTACGTGATAAGTGACTACGATGATGATCATGATCTCCATGGTGATGACGGCGTTTACGTTGTGCAGGTTTTTCTCTTTCTTCCTTGAGTTTTCCCTCTAAGTATTCCACAATATTATTATATCCTTTATCTCTAGCAATATCTAGCGTTGTTTTACCAGCCTTGCACTTAGCATTAATGTTGGCCCCCTTACCTATTAGGTACTCCAACATACCTAAATGACCACTCCAAGAAGCCCAGTGCAGTGGTGTATGACCTTGCTCATCAGTATCATTAACACCTACTCCCTCTTTGCTAAGAAGAAATTCTATAATATTCTTGTAATCGCTTTCAGCAGCAATATGTATAGGATTTTTGCCATATTCATTCTCAGCATTAATATTGGCACCTCGATTAAAAAGATCTATAATTTTATTAAGACCACCACTTTTTACTGCGATCAACAATTTTTTATCTAAATCTAATTGTGTTTGTTTCAAATACTCTACAACATCACTAAGTTTTTGATAGGCAGCAATATCTAGCGGTGTTGCACCAGCCTTGCACTTAGCATTAATGTTGGCTCCCTTACTTATAAGGTATTTTACTACATCTAAATAACCAACAGCAAGGTGCAGAGGGGTATCATCATTGTTATCTTTAACATTAACATTAGCTCCCTTGCTTATCAGATCTATAGCCTTATTAAGATCACCACCTTTTGCTGCGATCAACAATTTTTTATCTAAGTCTAATTGCCTTTGCTTCAAATATTCTACAACATCACTAAGTTTTTGATAGGCAGCAATATCTAGCGGTGTTGCACCAGCCTTGCACTTAGATTAATATTGGCTCCCTTACTTATAAGGTACTTTACTACATCCAAATAACCAGTAGCAAGGTGCAGAGGGGTATCATCATTGTTATCTTTAACATTAACATCGACTTTCTCTTCATCTATAAAATATTTTACTATATCTAATTTACCGTTGGAAGCAGCACAGTGCAGGGGAACTCTGCCACTATTATCTCTGATTTCTAAAATATTTTTCTCACCCATAGAACATTTAATTATATCTAAATGATTACCTAAAGAAGCATTACATGGAAGAGTGCTACCATTATTGTATTTAAATATTGAATTAGCGTATTCTTCTATCAAAAACTTTGCAACCTCTAAACGTCCTCTCCATGCAGCATAGTGCAGTGGTGTGTAACCTTGTTTATCAGTATCATTAATACTTACTCCCTTGCTAAGAAAAAACTCTATGATATCTTTACTATTATTCTCAGCAGCAACATGTATAGACTTTTTACCATAAGGGCCTTTATCTGCAGCATTAATATCAGCGCCTTTCTTTACCAAAAACTCTGCAACTTCTAAATGACCTTTGTATGCAGCCCAATGTAGTGGTGTCCAGCTGTACTTATCTCTAGTATTAACATTAGCATTTCGACTAATAAGACTCTTCACTTTATTGAGATCGCCATTTTGTACTGCAGTCAGCAATTCTTTATCTAAATCTGACTGTACTTGTTCTATTATTTGTATTATATCTGTATAACCTTCTTGCACAGCCAAATCCAAAGGTGTTTTACCATCCTTGTCTTTAGCGTTAATATTAGCACCTTTATTGAGAAGAAGTTTGACTGTACTTGGTTTATTTCCTTGTATAGCTAAATGTAAAGGTGTTGAACCGTTATTATTTACATCATTAATGCCACTAGCATTTCTATCTAAAAGAAATTCAACTATTTCAAGCTTACTATCATACTGAGCAGCCACATGTAAAGGTGTATTACCATACACATCTTTAGCTTTAATATTAGCGTTCTTATCAAGAAGAAACTTAACTATGTCGAACTTGTTGCTAAAAACAGCAAAGTGTAAAAGTGTCCAATCATTACTACCTTTAGTATTCAATCCAGCACCTTGATTTGCAAGGCCTTCAACTTTATTGAGATCTCCATCTTGCACTGCAGTCAATAATTCTTTATCCAAATCTAACTGTGCTTTTTTCAAAAATTCTATTACATTTACGCGATTCTTTTGAGCAGCTAAGTCTAAAGGTGTTCTACCGTCGGCAGTTAAAGCATTAATATTAGCACCTCTCTCAACAAGATACTTAACTACATCTAATGAACCCAATTGAACAGCCCAATGAAGAGGCATCCAACTTTCATTATCTTTGGCATTAATATCAGCACCGTTATTTATGAGAAGTTTAACTATATTTAAATTATCCTTTTGAATTGCCCAGAACACAGAGACCCAACCCAGCCTACTTTGAGCATTAACATTAGCACCTCGTCTGATATTGTCTCTAACTTTACCAAGATCTTCTTTTTCTACAGCAATCAATAATTCTCTATCCAGATTTAATTGTGTTTGTTTTAAAATTTCCACTATATCTGTGTAACCCTTTTGCTCAACCAACTCTAAAGGTGTTTTATTGTCTTTATTTTTAGCCTTTAAACTAGCTCCCTTTTCGATAAGATATTTTGCTACGTTAAAGTGACCATTATTACAAGCATTATGTAGAGGAGTATTATCATTATTATCTTTAGCTTCTAAATTAGCACCTTGAGCAATAAGATCTTTTACTTTATCAAGATTACCATCCCTTGCATTAATTAATAACCCTTGATCCAACTCCGCCTTCTTCAAAATTTCTATCATATCTCCTTTAGTAGCTAAGTCTAAAGGTGTTTTATTATTCTCATCTTTAGCATTGACACTAGCGCCTCTATCAAGAAGAAGTTTTACTACGTTCAACCTTCCTGCTTCAACAGCAAGATGTAGAGGTTTTCTATTATGGTCGTCTTGAGACTCTATGTCAGCACCTTCATCAAGAAGAAATTGAGCTATATCCAGATTACCCTCTTGAGCAGCAAAATGTAAAGGCGTTCCCTGATACGTTATCTCATTATTAAATTTTGCACCGTTACTAACAAGAAGCTTGACCACACCCCATTTACCTGACTGAGCAGCATAAAGTATCGGTGTCCAATCACGCCCGTCTTGAACTTCGATACTTGCACCTCTGTCAAGAAGGAATTGAACCATATCCAAATTATTTCCTGATGCAGCAAAGTGTAAAAGTGTTTTACCTTCCTTATCTTGAGCATCAATATTAGCACCTCTATCAAGGAGTAGTTTTACTATACTACATTTACCTGACTGAGTAGCAAGAAATATTGGTGTGTAACCAAACTCGTCTTGAATTTCGGTATTAGCACCTCTGTCAAGAAGAAGTTTGGCCTTATCCCATTCACCAGCTCCAGAAGCAAGATGCAAAGATGTCCTACCAAGTTTACCTTGAGCATTTATGTCTCCACTGTTTGGAGCCTCTAAAGGTATAGAATTCTTTTGTGAATTAATAATAGAACTCACATTATTTAATTCATCAATACTATCTGAATTACGTATTTTATCTATTTCGTTACTTAATAATATTTCTTTGTCAGCAAATTTTATAGATAATGTTTCCATTTTAAGTTCTTTATAAAAATCTTTAAAATGTATAATACACAACTCACTTGCTTCTATATCAGCATTAAAGGCATTGGTAACTATCAGATCATATTTATCATGAAGATAGGTATACTGCCCTGCTTTTTTAGATATGATTAGTTTATTCTTTTCTTCCACGTCTTGAGGTGTTACTACAATAATTTTCTCATCAGAAATAAAGAACGAAGACTTTAAACCTAAACTATCATCTATTTCCATCGGTGCATTATCAAGAATAATTTGTAATTTTTTATACCACTTATTTACAAGGGCATCTTTTAGCCTAACTGTTACTACATCTTGCTGCAAGCCGGTAGCTGATATAGATAACTTAATTAATAAATCACTTTTGTCTTTAATAACTGTTGGTATCGGTTTTATACTCAAATCCCTATCTACTTGTTGCACCAACTGATGTAAATCTAATGTACTTCTTAAACTTTTCTTTCCATTGACATCATCATTAATCACTACTTCTTGAATAGGGAAGTTTTCAATATCAAGTGTTTCATAACCTGAAGTAATTGCACATACATCGTTTCCGCTTAGAACAATATTTCTTCTCCCACTTGCATTGAGTTCACTACATACATCTCTCCTCATAGAATCCGCAGCATTGCTTCTCCCTCTATTATTTAAATAAATATCTAAATCTAACTTATTTTTTGACTGATTTAAAAAGGTGTGCCTTTCAACATCTTCAACTATAGCAGATATTCTACTTGCTATTTGCTGACTATTTTCTTCAGTCAATATTGACTGATAGTCTACTACAGTTTGATTATAACCATTTAATTCTTGTATGCTACGTCTCTTGCGAGTAGATCCACAATCTTCAATTTTCCACTTAAATTGATCATTATTTCTATTTGAAGGCCAAGTGAACACATACCGCCTATCCCTGTCACAATTGTTTAAGTGGTACATACAATCATTATTAGGTGAGTACAAGTACCTTCCATACTCAACATTTTTTAGATACACATTACCACCATCAAGCTCAACTTTCCACTTGCCATTGTTTCCTAGCTTTGAAGGCCAGGTAAATACATACCGCCTATCCCTGTCACAATTGTTTAAGTGGTACATACAATCATCATTAGGTGAATACAAGTACCTTCCATACTCAACATTCTTTAGATACACATTATCGCCATTGAGCTCAACCTTCCACTTAAATTGATCACCATTTCCATTTGAAGGCCAAGTGAACACATACCGCCTATCCCTGTCACAATTGTTTAAGTGGTACATACAATCATTATTAGGTGAGTACAAGTACCTTCCATACTCAACATTTTTAATACATACTTCTGATGAAAATACTGCATTTCTCACTGATTCTGGTAATTTATTTTTTAGCCTTTCAAGATCAGATTTCTCTTCTGAATTGACCCTAGGCATTTTCATGGTCTCTCTAATAGAGTAAGCTAATTTGAACATTGCACCATCATTCTTTGGTATTTTGTCAAACGCAGCTATATAACCTGGAATAAACTGACCAATATAATGGTGACTGCGTATAAACCTTAATATTCCTTCTATACCTACACCCGCGTATGTGTCATTTACAGCTTCCTTAATTGCTTCATTAAACAACCTTTCATCGAAATTATAAACCTTATCTATGAGTTCAATAGTCGAAGCACTACGACTATGCAGTATACCCTCCTTTAGCACCTTTTTGGCTGCACTTTTTATTGAATCTCTTAAACTACTTATACAAGACTCTACCAATCTTTTTGCATTAGATGGAATATTTGCTTGGTTAACAACTTCCTTCTTTAAAAATCCAACCTGTTTTATCATTTTAGATGCGTCATTACTTTTAGTCTTGATCCTGTTACAAAGAAGTTCAATTACACCTGAGTCATTATTGTAAGCAGCTAAGTACAGAGGTGTTCTACCATCGTTGTTTTTAGCCTCGATATCAGCACCTCTATCAAGAAGAAGATTAATTATATTTTGCTTGGCTTCTTCAACAGCCAAATGCAGGGGTGTCTGACCCTCCTTACTTCTAATTTCAATGTTAGCACCTTTATCTACAAGAAAACTAACCATATCAAAGTTGCTGTAATGAACAGCATAGTGTAAAAGTGCCCAATTATCATTGTTACAACTAGTTAAGGCATTAATGTCACCTTTCTTCTCTAAAAATGATTTAAATATACTTTCGCTTAATTTCACATTACCGTTATAAACAGCATGATTCAAAGTCGTCCAGTTCTTTGAACACTGGTTTTTATACTCAACATCAGCTTTACTTTTTCTAGCAGTTTTATCAAGAAGAGTTTTAACTTCATCCCATTTACCTTCATAAATTGCTGTGCTTACCAAAGGTTTCAATACTCCCAATCCTGAAGTGATCATCCACTTATTGCACTGATCTATTATGTTTGAATCATAGCCATTCAGCAAAAGGTTGTTTTCTAACTTTTCAAGCAATGTTAAAATCTGATTACTACTTGGCGTTTTATTTTTTAATTCCTCAATTTGTTCTAAACTACAGGAACTTTCTGTAAAGCTAACCCGGTCTTGCAGTGAAGGAAAACCAAGACATTGATGTACTGGATCTCTATTTTCTCTTTCAAAATCGTCAACTGATATTAAACATTTAAAGTCATTTTCTACTTTAGGGGTATATTTACTTCTATTTTGATAATTTTCTGAAGCTTTATCAATTAAAGCTTGTATTTTTCTTACCTCAGGCAAACTAAACCTATCTAACTTACGGATTGTTATTGGTTCTAAACCCAGATCGAATTCCAATGTGGAAATTCTATAAGATTCAGAATTATTCCAATTGTTTATGTTGATCGTATGATTAGACTTCTTATCACGAAATATCAGATCTGTACCACTACTAGAAACTTCAACCTGATCCGGAGTAATATTTTTTAGTACCATTACTCCTATTCGTTCCTCATCTTGTCCTACAGAAGTAGAGATATTTTTTTCTAATTTTTGATTGTGCTGAATGATACTAGTAGAATCACTAAAGTCTTCAATATATTCTTTTACAATTCTTTCATAATCACCTCTAAGTTTATCCTTATACTCCACTACATTATCAACATTTTCTAATAAGCCAGAAGATAGGAAAAGGTCATTATTATTCCATAAAGAATAAGAAATATTTTCCCATTTACTTCGATCAGTATAGAATCCTTCTATTCTAATGATAAAAGGATTTTCACTTTCTCTTATTAATAAGAGATCATCCTTATCTTTATATTTCTCAATATCTTCAAGACGGGAATCTATCACTACATGATCATCTTCAAAATCTTTAGGCAATAAAAACATATTCTGAGTTTGTGTAGCCTGTAAAAAAGGAACTAATTTATCCTTTCCCGAAGAAAAGGGAGAACAAGACATTGATTGTATATTGGGGATAAAAGTTTCTCCTTTTTTGTTCATAATTATAAGATGCCTATAATTAGGATCTTGAAAGTAGTTTTTCACTCGAATGTTACTATTATTGTATTTTAAATACAGATCACATTGCTGGATTGAAAAATCTTTCTCAACTGCCGACATAAATAGTGTATCTAGTTTTTTATCACTTGAGTTATTATCAATTTTTACTTCTCTACTATTTATATCATTGCTAATAAAATACACATCACTTCCTCCTCCTCCCCTAGCAAACATAGTTCCTTGATCGAAGTTAATTATATCATCTCCTGAAGAACCAAAAACCATGTGTGAAACTACACTATTATTTTGACTTTGTGTTTTACCTCTAACAACGCTCAAGACTTTATAACCCTTATGATTATTTAGAATTTTCTTGTAATGATTTTCTACAGCTCTAAAACCCTTTAGAGAATGTTCTGAATGTAATTCAAATGAGGTGATTTTTATAGTTGATGAATCTGATCTTTCAATCTTAGGAACAATATTACTACCATTTTTATCTATTAGTACAAAGTAAGGCTTATTACTGCTTCGCTCAACGTAATTTTTTATATCGAGAGTAAATTGATTATTTTGACCAAAATTTATTTTCAAAGATAAAGTATTACTGTTTTTAGAGTAAGTTATTTGATCACAATCACTTAATAAATCAAATTCAGGAAAACTTACAGTTCCTGTTCCATCTACGTCAATTTCTGAATATAACCCCCTACCCTTATAGTCTGCAGTTTTTACGTAAAAAGTATAATTGCTTTTTCTACCTTTGACTCTAGTATACGGCGAAATAATTACTTTTTTGCAACTTTCAACTACATCTTTCTCATTGTTGTTAGAGCCACCACCACTATCTATGATAACGTCACGATCATCGGTTCCTGTAAAGTGTTCAGAATAACCCATGCACAAGATCTTATCTACCTTGTCCTTCCTTCCAACATAATGGTAATTAAAGAGGTTATTACTAACATAATCATCAATCAACAAACGACTATTTATTTTTACCTTTAATCTTCCATATGCACTAGGCTTAAAACGATAGTCAACATTTACTCCTATAACTTTCTCTTTTGTTAACTGGCTTAAATCAAGTATATTAGTAGAGTTGCTTCCACCAATAATTTTACCTGAAAAGCTAGGGTTATTTACAAGAACAAATCTGTTTGCTACATTATTGCCACCAGTTATTCCTGCTGTACCTGAGTAAATTAGAAAATTATTGTTCCACACATTACTTCCAGCAATGGTACCTCTGTCCACATTTTGTAAATCGTAAACAATCGTCTTGTCTTTCTGTTTCATCTTTACTCTACCACCGTGGTCAATAATCATTGCATTTTCACAGTAGTATACAGCCGACTTAACTGAGCTTTTAATACCTTTTTCATAATCTTGATTAGTAATCTGTGGTAAACAAATCCTGTCAGCACCTTTGATATAATCAGGTACAACACGTGAAAGATTTTTTGTATTGGCATTTGTTCTATTCATCATAATCGTTGCATAATCTGGACGAAGAGTATTACCGTTTATTTTTCCAAGACCAATACTATAAGCAACAACATTACTAGGGTCATTATTTAAAGCTTTCCAAACTCCTTTAGCTAGACTATTAACCATTTCCTTTCTTGCTGCAAGATGTTGTACATCTTGTGGTACAGGTTGAAAAACAAATGTATGCCAAAAAATACGCCAATTTTCATCATGGGTTGTATCATACTTTTTCTCGTACTCCACGATATTGCTAACACCACTATAAATTCCATAACCTACCATGAGCCCAAACCCAACTGCAATACCAACTACCGGCATACTTGCTGCTGTAAGAGCAACACCAGAAACAAATGACACACCAGAAAAAGATATAGATGCTATATTATCTCTTATTTCCTTTTCTCCACATGGATTATCACTATCCTCTCTTTTTTTACAATCAACAAGATTACTTGCTGACATACCTATATCAACAATATCAAAAACACCAGCTATAGCTCCTGCCGTACCTTTTGCTATTGTACTTCCAAACTTTACACCTGCAATCCGAATAGCAAATTTTGTCTGTTTACCCAGAGTGCCTGATACAATTTTTCCTGCAACCTTTTCAGCTGATGCTACAACTTTTGGAGTAATTTTAACCATTACATTCTCAATTGGTTGAGACGCAAAAGACCATCCTATCCCACCTAAATTTAATCCACAATCTGTTGCTGTTCCATCCTTACAAGACACAATGGCACCATGGATTCCTCTTATTAATTGTATCCCACCTGCAGCATTCATTAATCTGCTTTTTAATTTCGGGCTTTTTATTAAACCACTATTTTGCTGTGAAATGTCACCGTGCAAATTCTTAATACGTTCATTTTCAATATAACGTCCGTACCCTTGATCTTCAACTACCTTATCAAATAAGTACTTATGATTACCTTCGATATTTTTGTCTCCAACAAACTCTACTAGCTGAGCATTTTTCTTTTCACCTTGACTACTTTTGACATAAGTTAGGAACTTTTCACTATCAATTATAATCTTATCTATATTATTTTCATCTACCCTTCCCTTAATAAACTTTTTTACATCATCCAATGAAAATAAACAAGGATTAATACTTCTTCTTTTTCTACTACCTTGTTTTACACAATTATTCAGGTCAAATTTCTTTCTAGGTGCTTGTGTCCCAGCAAGTACAGCCTCTAAGTTAGCTATACGTTGTGGATCTATACTTAATGTGTTTGAAATACCTTCTCTCATACGTATAAAATGATTTTCTCTTCTTTGAATTCGCAAATGGTTACGTATTTCATCAGGAATATTACTTAATCTATTTCCTTGCAACACAGTATTAATATCTCTAACGTTTTCTAACGCCCATAAGCCGCAATTATAACCATCTCTTTGTTGAATAACAGAAACATCATTAACGGTAATTTGAGCCTGTTGTAAAACTTGACGAATATTATCTGGAACATTATTACCCAACGAGTCTACATAGTATCCATTATACTGCCCATTTTGATGGGAGATGACCAACGTAACCCAGTGATTATTATCTAAATTAACAATTAAAGTTAATGGCCTTCTTTCACCTCTTGTTGTTACGCTATCTTGAAACTGTTGCAATTGATTAACTATATGTTCTGGTGATCCCACTATTTCAAACAATGTGTCAATTCCATAACCATATTTTATTCTTGCAATATCAGCTATATCATGTTGCTGCAGCCAATAATGATAATCTCGTTCTGCTGTTGCAGATTCTAATGTACGTAAATTCTCCTCTTGTATACCAATATTTTTGAGTCTCTGAGTTACCTCTTGTATTTCTTCTAAATGTTTTCTCTTAGCTATGTCAATAGAACTATGAACTACTATAGCAGAAACAAACTCATCACTCGTTAATATTAAAGAATTTTTATCTTTAGCCTTCATATTAACAACCACACCCATGAAAAACATTTTATCACTATCTGTAATTGCTTTCAGTGCCGCCCCTTTAGCATATCTAACATTTTGTTCTTTTGTTAATTTATCAACTTCTTTTTTCATTCCTTCTTCATCTAAGTTTTTATCTATAAGCTTAAATTCTAGCGCTATAGGAGTGTATTCTTTAGTACCCTGAGGTGAAGGACCAATACCTTGAATTACCATATCTACACGACCACCTGCTCCTACTTGAAATTCAGGTATAATTACAGTCTTTGCAGAATCTTGTTGTTTTGTAGAAGTCTCTTTTAGCTTCAAATCACTGTAACTACTAAGTAAACCATTAAGAACAGCTTGTAACCTTGCTTCATTAGTAATCAAATCTTTAATAGGGTAAATCGTATCTGCTACTTCAGTAAGCAACACTTTATACGCTTGCAATGAACCCTCACCGTCAGAAGCATGTTGAGAAGTGATTGCTTGATCAAGTTTTGCCCTTAATTCATCAGCATGAGGTATCTCAAGAAAACTACCTCTAAATTGCTGAACGGTGCCACTTGGACTATAGTTACTTATTTGCTTTATCTCAAAAAGTTCTTCAAAATTTGACCCTGTCTCATGTTTTTTGAGACTCATTTTAATTTCTATGACATTACCTACTATTCCTATTCCAGGTATGTCCAGCACTGGAATTTTTTTATTAGCATAGAATTCTTTTGTATTGGACTCTCGTATATGAAAAATAAATGCTGTTTTCTCTTGCCCTTCATTACCTTGAACAAATATTAATGTCATAACCGGGCTTTTAGATAAAGTGTATTCTGTTCCCCGAGACCATTCGAGCGGGTACTCATCATATGAGTATATATATTTTTTTACGTTACCCCGATCTTGACCAATCTTGTTGATTAAAATTGATTGACCTAACATATCTCTACTGAAATAGTAATGATCTTTTGTTTCTTTATTTGCTGGAAAAGTATGGTATTCACTTGATAACAAACCTGCTATCTCCTGCTTAAAATCTTCTTCAGAAATTTGTTGATTATTCCATCTTTGAGCTAATTTTACAAATTCCTCCATCAAAGGAGCTGGTGGTTGTTTAATAGGTTGTACTTCAGTTTTAAACGGTTCCGCGTCATCTAAATTTAACCCAACAGCAATGGCATTATCTGCATTGGTTAAAATCCTCATCTTATTTGCTCTAAAACCTTTTATATAATCTTTAGCTTGCTCAAGTGCATCACTTGGATCAATTTGTCCTTCAGTTCCAGCCTTGAGTTCAATAAGAATTGGAACTGAATCAACAGCACGATTAGGCCCACGAACAAGCAAAACAATATCAGCGTAACCCCCTCCAGCAAATTGTTCCAAATAGAGTTTGGTATTATCACGATATCGAAAATTATCGAATATTCCTGCTACAAAACCATGTTGATCAGCTTCACGAGCCTTAATGCCATAAACATTAGCTTGTAAGTCTAAATTGGTATGAATTTTTTTAATATAATTTAGAATGGCTTTAAGATTTTCCTGAACTTGATCTATTTCTGCATCTGGGTTAGCAAGCTTTTCAATATAACTTTCTAAATAAACAGACTTACCCAACCTTTTTGTCACTTCCTGAAACTTCACTATAGGCTCGATGGGTTGATCTACAATCTTCTTTTTACTTTCTACCTTAATGTTTATTTTTTCATCTTCTCCATCACTCTTTAAGGTATATCCTTTTGCTGACGTGATTCTTGATAACTCCTTCCTGGCATCATCACTAAGATCTTTACCTTGCTTACCTAGAAACTGCTTGACTTCATCGAAAACCTTGCCTTTCAATTGGTCACGACTAACCTCGATTGTTTTAACATTACCATATACATTCTTAGCTTTATACTCTAGCACACCATCCCTTTTCAGATATAAGTATAACTTCTTTGATTTAACATCTTTGTCTGATTTAGGCTTGCTTTTTACTAACTCATACTTATCTTTTAAAATTTTTATTACATCAATTTGAAGCTTATGCGCATCTGATTTAGTATAATCTCTACCCATCACATTCTTCCACTCACCTGTGGTGAATTCGAAATTCTTAGTATTTGTTTGTTTAGAATGTTGAGCTTCTATATCTTCAGTGAAAATAAAAACATGTATTTTGGATTCTGTTTCTGCTACAACTTTTAAAGTTCTCGCCCCCTCAAAACGAAAGTGCAATTTCTTTATGCCTAACTTGTCATTAAGTTTAGTATCTAATACACTGGAAAAAGAACCTAAAAATCGATGAGGAAAAAAGCCAGGCTTTTCACTAGAATGTAAATAAGATTGTATTTGATCAACCAACGACTGATATCTTGCTTCAAAAGATTGATCTACTGCATTAGAAGTTGAAGAATCTACTTTCCCCAAAAGCAACTCAATTAACTCGAAACCTTGTGGTTTTTCTTGCTGTTGATTGTTATCAACCATAACCTCCTCCTGATTTTAACCTTTTACAATTTTTACTCTTATTTAAACTCTTTGCATGCTTTCATTATAAGTCCAAGTAACTGAATTTTCCAAAAGAGAAACTCTACACTTCGCCTCTAACACCACTTACCTTCTGCTGTATAGTTTCTACATCTAATGATGAACTTGGTAACTGAGTATCACCTGCCCCACGATGCAATTGCGTGTTTCTAACTCTCATAAACAGCTCATATTCTGATTTATCTTCTTCCATAATAGAGTACATTTGCTCTTGGCTAAGGGAGTTAACAATTTCAGATAATATTTTAACAGCTTTATTTCCCTTAATAAGAGAAGCAACCAAATCTCTGGTTGATGAGAGTTGTTCGCTTAGCTTATTTAAATAGTGTTGTTTATGAGACTCAAAGCCAGGACTATTCCACATAGAGGTAAGCATATCACTACCAGATTTGATAAAATTATCATCTGGTGCAGAAACAAGCGAGTTTAATGCCGAAAACATTGATGTACTATAAGCTTCAGGAGATAAATCTTCTGGCTTTAAATGTTCAAATAGCTTTCTAGCATTTTCGAAAGAATGGTTTCTTCTTAATATACTTAAAGTATAATAACACCCATGTTGTTTAAAATCCCTTTTCAATAACTCATGATACTTATCTTCATGAAGGTAACGTAGACAGAAATCAACCATACCAACATCGTCAGTGGAAAAACGCCCTTTATTATATGCTACCTCCATTAATAAATCTTCTTTCCTTTTTGGGGATACAGAACCAATTGACTGTAACTTATTCCAGAAGAATTCCAAAGCTTCAACATGCTTTTCCAGCATTGCACATTTAAAAGCGTAAACGTATGGATGCTCATTATTTAATTCTAACTGATGTTCCTGGTTATTCATAGCATGTGACCAGTAGACCATTAAAGCCCCGTTATCACATCCCTTAACTAAACTCTCTACTGGCTTATTACCTAATGTTAATTTAAATTCCTCAAAAATAGCTCTTATCTCGTCTTCAAAACAACACCAGCAGGCAATTCTGTAACGGTCAAAGGAATCAAGAAGAGATTTCTGTTCATCTTCAGTTTTCAAGTCTAACAATTTTTTCCCTAGTGCATACCTATCGAGTTTAATATAACCTAAGGTATCATCGGCTTTCCAACAAATTTCGCTTTCTAAAATTTCCTTAATAAATGGTGTTATTATTGTCCTATCCCATTTACGCAATAACGTCTGATATGTAATACAATACCTCTTAATTTCTAATTCCTTGAATCCTTTATGAGGATCGTTTTCTTTGATAGATGTTAGTAATACCTTTTGTACATTTTTGTAATCCATACTTACCGCCCTAACAAGATTTAATATATTTTAGGCATATTGCTCTACCTTTAAAACTTTGTCAATTACTATTTTAGAAAAATTTTCTAACCTAAAGTAGTCTTCAGTAAAAGGCTTAATATACAGTCTTTTGTTCACTTTTTAATTCTGTTTTTTATAAGTCTACCTTAATTATTCTTCCGCAAGTAAATCAATATTAATTCAGCAAAATATATTATTAAAATCTCAAGCAAATTAACCATTTCCAAGACCCAAAACCAGGGGCGGTGAGAAGTGTTTTTCTTGGGATGGGATGGTCTACCATGTGTACCATACGAACTTTTTAATATAGTGATTTTGCTATACGCTAAAGCTAGCCATATTAGCGCATTTCATCCATATCTACATACGAACTATTTTGCCTAACTTTATTGCAAAGATTTCAAATTTCTATTTTTACAACCCTATTTTTACGCAACTTGTTCTCACAAATATACGCCCTTTTTTGAAGGAGTAAACAATTGAATTCTTTATAACACTAGCTAGCATGGTATCTTCACTAAAATATTTTTTTAAAAAGTTAGTTGACTTATAAATAATTCTCTACTAATACTGGCATATGTTTGTTTATTCTGCTGAAGTGGCTCCGCAGGTTACTGTATAAGCTTCAGCAGTTTTTGCACTCCTTTAAAGCATCATATTCCTATATATTAAATATCGCTAGTGCTTCTCAATTTTGTTGATCTATAGTAAAACTGGCTAAAATTTGGAGTCATAAGCAACTTTTAACCTCTCTATATACTCCATTGTTACTCACCATAAAAACTTAACAAAAATATGAGTAGTAAAAAGATTGTGTTGAAATTAGCTTGACCAATATTATATATTGTACATAATATATTCTATATCTAGGCTAGGAGGTAGTATGGTTACAGAGTCAGTAAAATATGTTGTAGAATCTATCAGTGAACAAAAGCTAGGAGAGGAATTAAATACTGAGCCATGGTATTCAAAAATTGAGTGTAATAGCAATGAGGGACCAACGCCTGAAGATGACATAACAGATTTAGATGATTATAGTTTGTTTGTTCAAGGAATAAGTAATCGTTCGGAATGTTATGACCTTGATCAGAGACATGAAACTAGGGAGGCTGTTGACACATGTGTAAAACATACATTGTCGTATCAGAGTGAAACTGATGATAGTGATTTATATTGGAAAAATTACCCTATTAGTCCAAGCATACGCGTCAAGTTAAGGAAATAAAGGTATGAAAGAGATAGAATAATAAGGTATAAGTTCTCCCAGATATACTTTTAGTGAGAGAACCAATGAATAAAATAACTTGCTTATCAAAAAAGCTCAAAGAAATTTTTAATGAAAAAGCAGAGAAAATCTCAATTACAACAAGGTTTATAAAAAGAAAGAGAAAGCTAAAAGGTTCATCATTCGTAAAAGCCATGGTCTTGGGTAATATAGGAGTTGATAATTGTAGCGTAGAAACAATGTGTCAATTACTAAACGAGGACTCGATAGATATAACAAAACAAGGTTTGGATTTTAGATTTACTGAAGAAGCAGTGGAATTTATGAAAAGGATGTATAATGAATCTGTGATTCTCTTTAAAAATATCTTGCAAGTTGATTGCAAAATCTTACAGCAATTTAATAGTGTTAAATTATTGGACAGTAGCTATATTACTCTACCTAACAGTATGGAAGAGATGTATAAAGGTTATGGTACTAGCTACAGTGGCTATGAAAGCAATACTAAGTCTGGAATAAAGTTACAATTAGTTTTCGACTACATGAATCAGATAATAGACCAACTTAATTTAACGGAGGGGGTAAGATCAGACCAGGGATATAGGAAACATTTAAGTAATATATTAAGCAATGATTTGCTAATATCTGATCTCGGTTATTTTGTGCCAAGTTCTTTTAAACAAATCAATGAAATAGGAGCTTATTTCATAAGTCGTTATAAATCCGATACCAACATATATGATGTAGAAACAAATCAAAAAATGGAGTTATTAGAATGTTTAGAGGATAAGTTATTTTTAGAAAACGAGGTATTGTTAGGAAAAGAAGCAAAAATTAGAGTAAGAATTATATGTCAGAAACTAACTGAAGAACAGTCTATGGCCAGAAGAAGGAAAGCTAATAGATTAGCAAGATCGCAGGGATATACATCCTCTAAAAGAAATCAAAAATTGTTGAACTGGTCAATATTTATAACTAATGTTCCAGAAAATAAAATTAGTGCTGAGCAAGTATTAACGATTTACAGAGTAAGGTGGCAAATTGAGTTATTATTTAAATTGTATAAAAGCCATATCAGGCTTGATAAGCTAAAAGGAAAGCCATGCAGAGTATTATGTGAACTATATGCTAAATTGTGCGCAATTCTTATATTTCACGGCATAGTTGGTTGCACAGAAGTGAAAAAGAATACAGAACTTAGCTTAACAAAGGCATTTATTGAGCTAAAAAGGCGGGTTAGAGAGTTATTTTTAGTATTAACCAAAATTAATAGTTTAAAAGCATTTCTTAAAAAACTCACTATAACTTGGTCGCGATTTTCATTAAAAGACAAACGTAGAAGGGCTAGAGTATCCACTTTAACCTCTCTAAATTTGCTCACAATCTCTTAACTTGACGCGTATGGATTATCAAACTGTGCTGCCTTATACCTATATTTTGAGCTTTGTAATTCCTCGCTCGTCACCCCTTTAGATACGAAGCCATTAATAGCATTATCTAACTCTCTTTCAACAATATCTAAATTAGCGCCACTTTTTGGAATTATCATAATATCAATGTAGCCATCACTAAAAGCTAGGCTATTATAATAAGCAAACACTGATACTGACACATCTTTATCTAAAACCAAATCTTTATACAGTTTGCTGGATTTGCCGCCACCTAAAATGTCAACCGCTAAATGAGCAGCAGAGGCTTCATTTATGTGATCAAATAAGGGAACACGATAACGAAAATATAAAACTGATTCTTTTACTTCAGTGCTCTCTAAGGTCACCGATAGACCTGCATTATGCACTGGATCCTGATTTGGGTAATGTCTCATTACAGGCTTAGCTTTAATTTCGCCATATTTTTCTTCTGCTAATTTCACTACTTCATCAAACTCCACATCACCCACAATCAGCAATATTGCATTACCAGGGTGATAATAACTATCGTGAAACCTCACTATGTCATTCTGATTGTAAGTTTTGATATCGCTCTCCCAGCCAATAACAGATCTACCATAGCCATTACGGTAAAATGCACTATCCATTTCTTCCCACAACAAGTTATGAGGTTGGTTATCAAATCTCATTTTTCTTTCTTCCAGTACAATGTTTTTTTCTCTATCTATTTTGTCTTGAGTAACATTAAAGTTTCCCATTCTATCTGCTTCAACTTCCATTGCCAGTGGTAAATCTTTTTTGGGGACCAACTCATAATAACAGGTATATTCTTTAGTGGTAAACGCGTTAAATTGAGCCCCAATGCTACTCATAGTGGCTTCTATATCTGTGAACTTTCCTGTAGTTTCAAACATTAAATGTTCAAAGTAGTGAGCCAATCCTGCTTTGCCGATTGGATCATCCATTCCCCCAACTTTGTATATTACTGCATGTAAAACGGCTGGAATCCGATGATTAGAAACAACATAAACATCTAGTCCGTTACTGAGTTTAGTATATTTTATGTTGTGCTCTATGTTTAAAGCATTCGAAGAAATTGGGTAAGTAAAAAAAAGTACAGGTAGTATAAGAAAACTAAAAAACTTATGAAGCATTATTTCGACCTAATATAAAAACAATTATTTTATTCCTCATTTTGTTTAGAAATAAGCATATCGTATATATACCACTTATATAACAATGTAAACATTCCACAAACTATAGATAAATCTGCTAAATTAAAGGCTGGCCAATACCAATCATCAATATGAAAATATATGAAATCATATACAGCTCCCCAATAGATCCTATCAACTACGTTTCCGATTGCTCCACCAATCATCAGAGAAAAACCAAGGTAAGTTGACTGATCGTCAGACTTGTATATCAAATATGCAAGTATACCAATTATTAGTATTGAAAATGCTGAAAAAAAGAAACCGCCATGTGGTAAAGCGCTACACATTCCAAAACTAATACCTGAATTCCAAACTTCAACTAGTTTTATAAAACTAGCGATCTCAATTGATTCTCCTTCATCAATCAATGAGTTTATGTACAATTTGCTCGTTTGGTCAATCAATACTATAATTAATATAACAACTAAGCATAACTTTTTCATAAATTTGCCTTTAACCTATAAACTTTAAGTATATCATAATTTATCTGTTTTGTTAACTCCTCAATACTATGGAATTTTTTTTCTGACCTTATGAATTTTAAAAGTTGTATATTGACTTTATGACTATATACGTCTTCATCAAAATCGAATATGTGCATTTCTATTATAGGCTTTTTCAGATCCTTAAAAGTAGGTCTCATACCAATATTGACTACTCCATATAACCAATTTGGATTACTATCAGGAAAAGTCACTCTAGCGTAATATGTGCCAAATTTAGGTTTTATCATGCAATCTTCTATAGGAATATTTATGGTTGGAAATCCTATTTCTCTACCTCTACATGCACCTTGTGTCACAACACCAGAAACTTGATAAGGCCTGCCGAGCAATTTATTAGCAATTTCTATTTCGCCCCTTTGTACATACTCCCTTATTGAAGAAGAAGAGCAAATTTTGCCGTCAATTATTAATGGCTCTAATTTAGTCAAAGAGTATCCATACGTTTCAGAATATTTCTCTAGAGTTAATATATTACCCAATCGTTTATGACCAAAAGTGCAATTTTCTCCGACAATTATGTGTTTAGCGCCATATTTATCTATTAAAATCTTACTGATAAAGTCATCGCAGCCAACCTCAGAAAAACCTCTATTAAAATTAATAATATACAAGTAATCTATACCATAGCTGCTGATCAGTTCCTTTTTTTGTTCTTGGTCTATTAACCTAAAATTGTTTCTACCAAATAAAACAGTTGATGGGTGAGGCTCAAAAGTTAAAACTGCAGAGGGTAATCCTCTTTCTTGTGCTACCTTCTTTAGAGTAGAAATTGCAAACTCGTGTCCTAAATGAATGCCATCGAAATTTCCGAAGGTTAGTGCTATATTATTTTCTATTCCTTGCTCACAATTATAAATAATTTTCATACAATTTGATGTTTTTACATGTTTCTTATATATAATAACTATATTTTAGTAAGCTACGGAGATAAATTGTGAAAAATGTTGTGATATATGTAAAGAAGGGCTGTCCATACTGCATAAGGGCAAAGGATTTACTAGATAAAAAAGGTGTGAAGTATGAAGAAATTGATGTGCTCAAAAACTCAGATCTATTTAACGACATAAAATCAAAGTATAACGTTAGAACAGTTCCACAGATTTTTATCAACGATAAGCACATTGGGGGGTGTGACAAATTGATGGATCTTGAAAAAGAAGGAAAGTTGGATGATATGCTAAATAATAATGACAATCACACTGATGTCACAACCTACACAAACAGCAATGATGAATGTGGAGAGTGTGTTATACCACATGATGATTTTATGTAACTTTTTATCTTGTTTTGTCGTGTAATACGTAAATGAAAACTAGTATGCTCACTTTAAACAATTCTTAATGAATTAAAAATACAATTCATTAAGTGAGTTTTTTTAGTGGGAAAAAATGACAAAAAATATTTCAATTATTAGCAGAAACTTAATTAGTATCGAATTAGTTAACAAACAAGATTTAGAGAATTTCATCAAGATTTTCACAGTGCTTGATAAACATATAGCAGCTAAAACACTTTTTACAGAAGAAGTGAGAATAGAGTATAAACAACACAACGGCATAGAAGTTGTTGAATTGCTAAAAGATACAGACTTTACATATCATGAGGTTGAAAATGTATTGAACCACCTGAGTAAACATGGAATGAAGGTGCCCAGCAGTGTTATAGCACACACCCTTTTTGCTGCATACAATCATGCACTTGAATTTAAGGATGTAGCATTTTCCTTTTCTGAAGGCTCTCCACAATTTAACATCAGAGTGAGTAAGAACACCTTCATAATAACTCCTATGAGTGAGGAGAATTTGGAATTGAATTCACAAAGTAGCAAGAAATTAATAGAGTCGTTACAGAGCGAAAAAAATATTTATGATTGTATAGTAGAAGAAAATACCATTAAAGTTATAGTGCATTCTGAAATACATCAAGCTATAAATTTGATTATAAAATCACTGATAAAGTCTCGCCTTTTAGCAAAAGAGGAAGAAGGAAAATTCAAAGAGAAATTGAGACAACTTGCTTTTAAGGATCAAGCTTTTGTTGAGTATTCCAGTATCAAAACCATCAGTAGGTATCCACATAATCATCCTCTGAGAAAGCATGAAAGTGTTACTAAGGATATAGAAAATATTTTATGTGATTTCATAGCAAATGAGAATAGCGAGTTCGCTATAGAGCGGTTAAATAGGCTGAGCTCAGCAGTTTCTCCGGATACTCCAAGAATCATCACTAAAACTATAGATAAACTTGTTAAGTTTCACTAAGATATACGAGAGCCAATAGATTTCTTGTATTACCTTTTGTCATCCAAGTAGCCTTGGCTACTTGGTTCTTTTTTTGGGTTCCAGCTATGTACATAGCTGTATGAACCATACGCGTCAAGTTAAGAGATTGTGAGCAAATTTAGAGAGGTTAAAGTGGATACTCTAGCCCTTCTACGTTTGTCTTTTAATGAAAATCGCGACCAAGTTATAGTGAGTTTTTTAAGAAATGCTTTTAAACTATTAATTTTGGTTAATACTAAAAATAACTCTCTAACCCGCCTTTTTAGCTCAATAAATGCCTTTGTTAAGCTAAGTTCTGTATTCTTTTTCACTTCTGTGCAACCAACTATGCCGTGAAATATAAGAATTGCGCACAATTTAGCATATAGTTCACATAATACTCTGCATGGCTTTCCTTTTAGCTTATCAAGCCTGATATGGCTTTTATACAATTTAAATAATAACTCAATTTGCCACCTTACTCTGTAAATCGTTAATACTTGCTCAGCACTAATTTTATTTTCTGGAACATTAGTTATAAATATTGACCAGTTCAACAATTTTTGATTTCTTTTAGAGGATGTATATCCCTGCGATCTTGCTAATCTATTAGCTTTCCTTCTTCTGGCCATAGACTGTTCTTCAGTTAGTTTCTGACATATAATTCTTACTCTAATTTTTGCTTCTTTTCCTAACAATACCTCGTTTTCTAAAAATAACTTATCCTCTAAACATTCTAATAACTCCATTTTTTGATTTGTTTCTACATCATATATGTTGGTATCGGATTTATAACGACTTATGAAATAAGCTCCTATTTCATTGATTTGTTTAAAAGAACTTGGCACAAAATAACCGAGATCAGATATTAGCAAATCATTGCTTAATATATTACTTAAATGTTTCCTATATCCCTGGTCTGATCTTACCCCCTCCGTTAAATTAAGTTGGTCTATTATCTGATTCATGTAGTCGAAAACTAATTGTAACTTTATTCCAGACTTAGTATTGCTTTCATAGCCACTGTAGCTAGTACCATAACCTTTATACATCTCTTCCATACTGTTAGGTAGAGTAATATAGCTACTGTCCAATAATTTAACACTATTAAATTGCTGTAAGATTTTGCAATCAACTTGCAAGATATTTTTAAAGAGAATCACAGATTCATTATACATCCTTTTCATAAATTCCACTGCTTCTTCAGTAAATCTAAAATCCAAACCTTGTTTTGTTATATCTATCGAGTCCTCGTTTAGTAATTGA
This sequence comes from Wolbachia endosymbiont (group A) of Epagoge grotiana, assembly GCF_947251775.1. Lineage (NCBI taxonomy): Bacteria > Pseudomonadati > Pseudomonadota > Alphaproteobacteria > Rickettsiales > Anaplasmataceae > Wolbachia > Wolbachia endosymbiont (group A) of Epagoge grotiana. Next base: position 1,512,083 of record NZ_OX366387.1, on the reverse strand, counting down.
CACATTGTTTCTACGCTACAATTATCAACTCCTATATTACCCAAGACCATGGCTTTTACGAATGATGAACCTTTTAGCTTTCTCTTTCTTTTCATAAACCTTGTTGTAATTGAGATTTTCTCTGCTTTTTCATTAAAAAATTCTTTGAGCTTTTTTGATAAGCAAGTTATTTTATTCATTGGTTCTCTCACTAAAAGTATATCTGGGAGAACTTATACCTTATTATTCTATCTCTTTCATACCTTTATTTCCTTAACTTGACGCGTATGGCTGTCATTCCAGTCTGGAATCCAAAAAAGGATGATGTCATCCCAGTGCTTGACACTGGGATGGCTTTGTTGCATCACACTTTATGAGATGGTGATTTATGGTAAATTCATGTAACTATCTCAAATTTAGCCATACCAATATCAGTGAATTTATTAAGCAAATAGCATTTAGTTCTTTTTCTCGATTTATCTCAGATTTATTCCTAAAACTAAATCCGAATATTTGCTTTAATCTTGAGAAAAACCCTTCAATATAAGATCTTTTCCCATAATTTACTTCTTTTTTCCATTCTTTCATGCCATCTTCACCGTATAATTTTATTAACCTAATAGCAGCATTCCTGTTAGACATATAATCTATTTCTGGATGTTCTGCCGCATTGTTTATTGGTGGAATTTTTGTCTTTATATCATATTCGTTACACAACTTATAAAACTTGCGCCTATCACACGCTCTATCTGCATATAGTGCTTTTATAGCATGCTGAAAATCAACTTCTTTTAGCAAATCACAAGCTCCATAGTGATCAGAGTAGACACCGTTACTGTATTTTACAGCTATGGCTTTTTTGTTGTTTATATTCAACATTACGTGCAATTTTCTCGTTTGCTCATAGCCACGATATTTTCTGTCAGTGCTATTTTCCTTGCTGTGTGTTGTTGTATATACTAATTCCTGTACTGTCTATAGCAATTTCGATATCTTCCATATTATAGCTCTTTCCATAAAAGTCCGGATGTGATAGGATAAGGGTAGATGATGATAAGGAGGTTGAATGCCAGCAGCATATAGTTATGATTTAAGAAAAAAAGCAATGGAAGCGCTAGACGAAGGAGAAAGCAGAGAAACAGTGGCAGCAAGATTTAAGATTGGACGAACTACTTTATGGGAGTGGCAGCAAAGAAGAAAAGAAACAGGAGACTTTCAATCAAAAAAACTTGGAAATGGGGGTTACAATCACAAAATTACCGACTGGGATACCCTTGCCAAATTTGCCAGAGAACACGGAGGAAAGACTCTATCGGAAATGGCTAAACTTTGGAACAACGTTAGTATCCAAACGATCTATCGAGCCCTTAAAAAAATTGGATTTACGCGCAAAAAAAGACATATGGATACAAGGAAAGAAACGAAGAAAAACGTGCTGAATTTTTGAAAATTATAGCGACAAAAGAACCTAAAAACTTAGTGTATATAGATGAGTCTGGCATTGATAACACCGAAGACTACCCCTACGGATATTGCCAGAAAGGACAGCGGTTTTATGCCTTAAAATCTGGAAAGAAAACTCAACGAATCAGTATGGTTGCAGCCTTAAGTGGAAGAAAGATAGTTGTTCCGTTAACCTTTGAAGGCCACTGTAATATGGATGTTTTTAATGGATGGTTTGAGCAATTTTTGACACCGATCTTGGAACCTGGACAGACTGACCTTACCCAGAAAAAGTGGAGAGAAAGAAAGGAGTTTTTTCGGGTAAAATAAAATTTTGGAGGATTAGAAATGGTAAGAGAATATACGGCAGAATTCAAATTGGAAGCTGTTAAGCTGGCAAATGAACAAAGAAAGGTAGGTCAACCAGTTGCAAAAGTAGCAAGAGATCTAGGAATAAGGGATAGTGTATTAGGAAAATGGATGAAGAAATATAACGAAAAAAAGTCAGCGGCAAATGCATTTCCAGATGTAGCACCTTATGACAAAGAGAGATTTGATTTACAGAAAGAGTTAGCAAAAGTAACAAGAGAAAGAGACATTTTAAAAAAAGCCCTGGCCAGTCAAAAAGAGTAAAATATTTTTTCATAAAAGAGCATAGTAAACACTATAAAGTGCAGGAATTATGTAGGGTTTTCTGCTAGTGGCTACTATAAGCTTACTATTACCCACAAATAAAAACATAGTATTGTATTTACTCAAATAATTTAATTTTATTAACCTGAAAGCTTATTAGATTAAAATTATTAAACTAAGAGTTATAATTTTAGCAACTAAAAGCTGTAAATTGCACCATATAAACAGTTATTTCAAGCAAAAGTTATGCCATTAAGAGCTATGCAACAAACATTTATATTTGTGGGTAATAGTAAGTACTATAAGTGGACTACAAGGAAAATAAGCAGTAGAGAATCAGCAAATAAAGAGTTATTAGCAGATATTCAAAAAATATATCAAGCTTCTAAATGTAGATATGGAGCTCCTAAAATTCATGCTGAATTAAAGGCTTTGGGTAAAAGTTGCAACTTAAAAACAGTGCAAAGTATTATGCAGAAAAATGGTATTCAGGCTATATTGAGAAGAAAATTTAAAATTAAGAAACAACAAACGGACAGTAGCTCCCAATATATTAGACCAAAACTTTATTGTCGATCAACCAAATAAAGTATGGGATTACTTATATAAAAACCAAAGAAGGATGGCTATATTTGGCAACAATAATCGATCTATATTCACGCATGGTAGTTAATGAGCAGTTCAATAAATAAACAATTGGTTATGGACTCTTTATTAATGGCCGTTAACAAGCGTAAACCTGCCAAAAATCTACTATTACATAGTGATCAAGGTTCACAATATACTTCGCAAGGTTATCAATATCTCTTATCCATAAAAAACATAGATGAGTTATAAAGGTTGTTGTTACGACAATTCTGTTGTGGAAAGCTTCTTTAGCTCATTGAAAAGAGAAATACTTATTGATACTTCACAACACTCTGCTCAACAAACTAGAACTGCAATATTTGAATACATAGAAATTTTTTATAACAAACAACGTCACTATTAACTATTGCATTCCTGAGCATTTTGATTCATCATTCTCTTTGTGAAAAACATTCCAAACTTTCTCTCCACTTTTTCTGGGTAAGGTCAGTCAGCTACTTGGATGACAGGGGAGGGAGGTGCTACCCTGACAATCGTCATCCCGCTACGTGTTAGCGGGATCTAGAGATACCGCGAATGAATCGCGGTATGACGGTCTGCAGCGGTATGACGTAGGGCTGCACTAGCTATATCATGCATTTTATTAACCGACACTATAAACAATATCCTTACAATTATGAGATTGAACCACAACTTGCTCAAGCGTTAAGCTGCTGCGTTTAGCGTCTTTACTGTGATTTTCCCCAAGAACATTTGTTCTTTCTCGTTTTATTTCCTCAATGAATTTCCCATTAACATCTTTAGGATCAATCTCTTCTTCAGAATATATAAGGTTAGTGCAATTTGTTTTTCTATAATAATGCACGCCAAGACATATAATTGATAATGCAAGTATACCAGAACCTATAAGTAATGATAATCCTATGTTATTAGTCAAAGGGTTTTGGTAAAATTTTTGTACACCATTAACACCATGTGTTGCAAGTAGCCCTAGAGGAAACGCTATATTTGCAGCAACTACACCAGTAAATAATGCAGTAAATATTGGTCTGTCGTTAATTACTGATTTTATTTTATTAGTTCTAGTAATTACTTTTTCGTCAATGTTAGTGAAGCCTTGTTTAGCTTCCCAAGCATTAAGTACAAAATTTGAATGAGTGCCATTGCTATATTCCAGTCTTACAGATTTTATAGCTTTATCTTTTGGCTGGTGCTCCAACACCTCAGCTAAAATTTTATCCGCATCTTTTTTTTGAATGGAATGTTCTTCAGTATCTATAAATTGCCTTGTTGCAAAAAATATTGGACCAATTGCAAGCAATGCAGCAAGTGCGATAACTGGTATAGTGATATATTTTGGGCTGTTTGTAAAAAATGCAATAAATTTTGCTTTATCTTGTAAATATAATAAAGCTGCAGATATACTGAGTATAATAGCACTTGCACCAAAAATTATAAAACCCTTCTGCTGCATGGCATACTTTGCTCTTGGCAAGAATCTGTTTGTTTTTTTATTTTTTAAAATTGCATCGTCATTTATGTTAAATTTACTATTTGTAAGCAAAGACTTTTTAGAGCCATCTGCTGCGCTTGTGTATGATGGTAGTGAGCCAGTTGGAGGTATACTTGAGCTGTTAGTTCTTTGTAAATCTTCTAATATTTCACTATTCCAAGGTGGACTAAATACTGTCTCTTGAGAAGGTGATCTGCTTAGAGTTGAATTTTGTGGCACGTCAACATGAGTTTCTTCACCTTTTGTTTCTTCTAGGGAAGGAGGTGATACTTGAGTCTCAAGAGTTAACGGATCTCTTGAATTAGCATTGCTGTTTTTTTTCTCTTTAAATTCTTCCTCTAACAAAGCTTCTAAAGCTGTATTTTCATCATTTTTTTTCGGAGTACTTGTCCTAAGTGCTGGTATTGGTAAAATTCCTGGTGTTATCTCGCCATCTTCACTTATTGATGTGGAAGAAATTAATGTTACTGTTTGTTCTTCATTTACTGGTCCAGGCATATTCACTCCAAAATTAATTACTATGCTGCATTGATTACGCTATAGTTATTAAGATATAGTAAATACCAATTTACGGATAATTATTAGTATAGAAATTGTCTATCAAAGATTCTTTCATTCAGAGGGTAATCTTTGTCAAAAAGCAAAGTGATTGTGTTCTCATGGTCTTTTTGTATTTTTATCTGTGATATATCATGAAATTCTTTGTAATCTGATACTACAAGTGCTGGACGGTTTTTTGTGTCGTTAATGTCAATTTGTACGATTGTATCGTTTGATATTAACGCTCCATTCCAATGCCTTGGGTAATAGCTATTGATAGAGGTTAATGCAAGTAAATTTGAATTTAGCGGCAAGATTGGGCCACCGGCAGAGAAGTTATATGCAGTGCTACCTGTGGGAGTAGATAATATTACTCCGTCCCCTCTAAATTTTTCTACTTTTAGCTTATCATTAATAGTGATATTCATTTCTACTATTTGGTTTGCTTTTCTAAAAACATATACTTCGTTTACTGCTATGTAATGATATCTCTTGCCACTTGTGTCTGTTGCTTCCATTTTTAGCAAAGTTAACTGAGTTGAAGTTGCATGCTCTATATGATCAATTAAATCTTCACTGCAGCTAAAGCATTTATTCATCAAAAACCCAACATTGCCAGTGTTTATCCCATACACATGCATGTTTTTATTTTCTATGACGTAATTGTGCAAAGTGCGTAGCATAAAGCCATCACCGCCAACAACTATCAATAGATCGATTTCGGACTTATTTTCTTCTGTTATATTGATAAAATTAAGTTTCTTTAATAGTTTAGATACTTCCTGCGATTTTGGTGATGGAGAAGCAACATAGCCTATATTTTTGTATTTATGCATGCTTCAGTAAACTCTCTAAAACTTAAAGAGGAGGAGAATTAGAAAATGCTTCCATATTTATCGTTAAACTTAGCTAATTTGCTAGTTTTACTTGCTAACCCGCTTGTCAAACTTCCAGTCCATGCAGGGTGAGTAAGAGGATCTCTATCAAGTTTTACCCTATCTCCCTCCTTTCCATAAGTGGAACGAGTTTCAAACTCTTGACCGTCTGTCATAACTATAATAATTTTATGATAATTCATTGTTGTTTATAAACTTTTAGTCAGTTAACATTCTAGTGAACTTAATTCACTAAGTCAATCATTATTCTAAAATATTGACAAAAAATAAATAAAATCTTATACTTAATAAGGAATAAGTAATAATTATCATGATTTTCGCTTTCCCTGGTCAGGGCTCTCAGTTTGTAGGAATGGGAAAGAGCTTATATAGTGAGTTTTCCGTTGCAAGACAAGTATTTAATGAAGTAGATAGCATATTGGATAGAAAGCTGTCTCATTTAATCTTCAACGGTCCTATTGAAGAATTAACCATTACAGAAAACGCTCAGCCAGCTATAATGGCAGTATCAATTGCAATGCTACGTGTTATGGAGCATGTGTTTGGCAAATCTCTTTTCACTGATCACAATGTTAAATATGTTTGTGGGCATTCAGTTGGCGAATATACAGCGCTGTGTGCTGCAGGAGCGTTAACGCTTGAGTCTGCAATCAAGCTGCTGAAAGTTCGCAGCGAAGCAATGCATGAAGCTTCACTGAAATGTAAAGGCGGAATGGTTGCGTTGCTTGGAGCAGAGATAAATGAAGTGGAAGATATATTGAAATCAGTTCAAATTGACGGAATTTGTGAAATTGCAAACGATAACGGTGGCGGACAAGTGGTTATAAGTGGCACTAGAGAAGCTCTTGAAATGTTACCCGATTTATTCAAAAACTCGAGTGTGAGGAAACTAATTAAATTACAGGTTAGTGGGCCTTTTCATTCATCTCTTATGAAACCTGCTGATGAAAAAGTTTTGGAGTTTTTGAAGGGTATTAAAATAACCCGTCCTATAGTTCCTTTGATATCAAATGTTACAGCTAAAGAGGAGAGTGATCCCAAAGTTATAAAAACTTTACTCGCCAAGCAAGTTGTAAGCAGAGTGAAATGGAGAGAAATGGTTTTGTATATGTCAAGCCGTGGCATTAACAAATTTGTTGAAATTGGCCCTAATAAAGTTTTATCTAATTTGGTCAAAAGAATTGACCAATCTATCAGTACAAAAAATATAGATAGTATTGGTGATATTGACAGCTTCTTTAATGAATCATTAGTACTAACAGCGAAAAATTTAAAAGTTGGATTAAGTTAAAACACATCTATTTGATGTCATTCCGGTGCATAACGCTGCCTAGCTGGAATGACAGAGGGTAATGCAAGAAATCAACGAACTGCCTGTCATTTCGTTTGGTTTTTTAATTCCAAGTAGCTGTAAAATAGTAGGGGCAATGTCAGATAACCTTCCGTCTCTTAGTTTTAGATTATTGCAAGACACAATAAATGGCACTTTATTTAGAGTGTGTGCTGTATGAGGTGTATTATTTTCTTCATCGAACATACATTCCACATTACCATGGTCTGCAGTGACAATTAACGCGGTGTTGCTTGACTTTTTAACAGCACTCAGCACTTTTGCAAGACAATCATCTACAGCTAGCACAGCTTTCTCGGCTGCTTTTATATTACCTGTATGTCCTACCATATCAGGATTAGCGTAATTTACAACTATCAGTGCGAATTCTTGGGAGTGAATTTTTTCTACAAGCTTTTCTGTGAGCTCGAAGGCTGACATTTCGGGCTGCAAATCGTAAGTTTGAACTTTTGGTGAGGGAATGAGTATTCTTTCTTCACCAGAGAAAGGTTCTTCTTTTCCACAATTGAAAAAGAAAGTCACATGAGCGTATTTCTCGGTTTCGGCGATACGTAATTGTCGTAATTTATTGTCTTCTATTGTTTGTCCTAGAGTATCAGCGAAAGAAGTAGGAGGAAAAATATAAGGAATTTTGAGATCTTCTTTATACTTCATCATACTTAAAATTGAAGAGAATTTTGCTACCTTAGCGTAATCTGTTTTGCCAAGCAAAATACTTGCTAATTGTATCATTCGATCAGCACGAAAGTTAGCCAACAGCACTCCATCTTCTGGTTTTATACCTTGATAATCACCTATTACTGCGGGCCTGATAAACTCATCAGTTATGTTATTTTGATAGTTATTCTCAATCAACGATACTGCATTATCATGACAAGGTGCCTTTGCAAATGCGATAGCCTCATAAGCTTCGATTGTTCTCTTCCACCTGTTGTCACGGTCCATAGCATAGTAACGCCCAGAAACAGTAGCAATTCTTGTGTCATTTCCCTTTATACTCTTTGTAAATTCTTGAATGCATTTTTTTCCTGAATTTGGCAATGTGTCTCTGCCATCTAAAAATGCATGTATCACCACTTTTATTCCATGCTGTGATATTTTATTTGCTAAAGTTGAAATATGCTTTTGATGCGAATGAACACCGCCATCTGACACTAATCCCATTATATGGCATACTCCGTTCTTACTTTTTAGATTACTAATAAAACTTTGTAGATTTGCATTGTTTTCTATTGTTCCAATTTCTTGATTAATGCGCTGAAGGCTTTGCATTACTACTCTACCACTGCCAATATTCATGTGGCCAACTTCTGAATTACCTATTTGACCACCAGGTAACCCCACATCAGCTCCACAGGCGGATAAACTGCATTTTGGATAATTAGAGCTAATATATTGCCAACAGGGTGGATTTGCGTTGCTAATAGCATTGTATTTACTGCTTTCTACTCCATTTCCCCAGCCATCTAGTATACATAAAACGACTGATTTAATGTTCATACAAAATCAATACTAGAATTTCACAGAGAAGAGCTCCCCGAGCCGGATTCGAACCAGCGACCAATTGGTTAACAGCCAACTGCTCTACCACTGAGCTACCGAGGAATAAACTGGTTTCAATTTATCATATTGAGCGCTGATTGTAAATGGTTTTTGTATACAATTATGATCAAAACAATGTTAAATGCGCGAAAAAGTGTACATTGACATGAGATACAAGCCTAATGAAAAAAGCTACGAATGCCGGTGAAAAACATAGCAATTTTATTTTCATTTGCAGCTTTTATCACATCTTGATCTTTCAGCGAGCCACCGGGCTGAATTATAGCTGTAATTCCATGTTTTGCGCTTTCTACTATGCTATCTGGGAATGGAAAAAATGCATCTGAAGCAAGCACTGCACCTTTACATTTTTCACCTGCTTTTTTCACTGCAATGTTCACACTATCTATTCTGCTTGTTTGCCCTGCACCGATGCCAATAGCACAACCATCTTTTGCTATAACTATTGCGTTGGATTTCACACGCTTACATATTTTCCAGGCAAAAATAAGATCTTTTTTTTCTTTGTCTGTTGCAGTGCATTCTGTTACTTGTTCTGCTTTTATTGTGTGGTCATTATTTTCTTGCACCAAAAACCCACCAACAACATTTTTAGTTTGGTATTTCACATTTTGTTGAAAAGATTTATGAATAATCACTCTTAAATTTTTCTTTCTTTGTAAAATTTTTAGTGCCTCATTGTTTACCGATGGTGCTATCACTACTTCCAAAAATATCTCGTTTAATTTTTCTGCTAGCTTTAAATCTATCTCCCGGTTTAAGGCAACTATACCACCAAAACTGCTTACTTCATCGCACGATAGAGCTTTTTCATATGCCTCCAAAGCATTATTACCAATAGCAGCGCCACATGGGTTATTATGCTTGATTATCACTGCTGCAGGTTCTTCGAATTCAGAAGTTATGTTAAGTGCGGACTCTATATCTACTATATTATTATAACTCAACTCTTTTCCATGTATTTTTTCCAGCGGATATTTGGTGAATTGATTGCTATAAAATGCAGCTTTTTGATGAGGGTTTTCACCATACCTTAATTCTTGTGCTTTATGCCCATATAGTGCGAAAAACTCTGGTAACTCATTATTTTTACTCTGGGATAAAAACCAACTGTGAATATTAGAATCGTAGTGTGCAGTGAGAGCAAATGCTTTGGTTGCTAAGTGTTTTCTATATTCCAATGTTGTTTCATTGTTATTTTTTATCATCTCAGCTTTTAGTGCTTCGTAGTCTTGAATGCTAGAAATAACTGAAGTAAAACGAAAGTTTTTTGCTGCAGCTCTAATTAACGCCACTCCGCCGATATCAATTTGTTCTATAATTTGCTCTTCATTTGAGCCGCTACTTACTGTCTCCCAAAATGGGTATAGGTTAGTTATCAGCAGGTCTATTGGCTCAATACCTAGATCTTGCACTTCCTTTTTATGCTTTTCTCGATCATAAAGTATTCCTCCATGAATTTTAGGGTGTAAAGTTTTCACTCTACCACCCAGTATCTCTGGAAATTGTGTGTAATCTGAGACCTCTTGTGTTTTTATTCCTGCACTAGATAGCACTTTATAAGTATTGCCCGTTGAAAGAATTTCTATTTGTTGCTGCGTTAAAAACGATGCAAGATCAATTATATTCGTTTTATCGTATACTGATATTAAAGCTCTTTTTATTTTCATTTTTATATGGAAAGTTTTTTAAGATTATATCTAAGAAAAGGAAATTTAGCTATTACATTTCTACACTAATTTAAAGCAGTCTATTCTATAAATTTTTTTACCATGCTTGATTTCAAGCCACGAATAAAATCTTCAATACTGCAAGGATTTCTCCCTTCCATTTGTACAACTTTAGGAATTAAAGTGCCACCTTTTAAACTTATGTGCATATTATCGTTAACAATCTTACCTTGTTCTGAAGCGAGAGCTTCAAAGTCAGCATCAAGTATCCTGATACGTTTACTTTCTATCTTAATGAATGCTTTTGGGTAAAACGCTTTAACCTTTCTATAAGCAACTTCACAGGCATCACTTGCATAAATTTTATAGTCTTCCACTTTGTCAGCGTAACATGCATTGTTATCGTTCTGTTTTAAGGGAAGCTGTTTTTCAATTTCGTTTAGCACTTTCAGCAGTAAATCACTGCCTAGCTTAGATAATTTATCATGCAATGTCTTGTAATTATCGTTCTTTTCGATAAGAAATTTTTCCTGTTTTAAAATAGGGCCGGAATCTAATCCTTCATCCAATTGAATAATGCTAACCCCGGTTTCTTGATCTCCTGCTAAAATTGTGTGCTGTATCGGGGCTGCACCACGCCACCTTGGTAGTAATGAAGGATGAATATTAATACAACCATATTTTGGAATATTCAAAATTTCTCTTGGAAGTATCAACCCATACGCGGCTACAACTGCAACGTCTGGTTTGAAATTTCTAAATTTTTCTTGCTCTGCCGAAAACTTTAGAGAGATAGGAGTACATACCTCTATGTTACTTTCTTCAGCGATAACATGTACTGGAGATTTCGTTGGCTTCTGTCCACGCCCCGAAGGTTTTGGAGCCTTGGTGTATACTGCCACCACTTCGCTCTTTGATTTCAGTAACAAGCTCAGAGAATTAACAGCAAATCCTGGTGACCCCATGAAAATAATTCTCATGGTGTCTTTGCTTTAAGAATTCTCTGCTAATTTACCACTTACAGCTTCTACTAATTTGGCAAAATCATCCTTATAATTAACGGCCATCTCAGCAAGAATTTTTCTATTTAAATCAATGCCGGCAAGTGTAAGACCATGCATAAACCTACCATAAGTAAGCCCATGCTCTCTTGCTGCTGCATTAATACGTATTATCCATAAGCTACGGAAATCACGTTTACGGGTTCTTCTGTCTCTATAAGCATATTGCAGTGCTTTTTCAACTCTTTGTAATGCAATTCTATAACAACTTTTTGCGCGCCCTCTATAACCCTTTGCCAGTTTCAATATTTTTTTATGACGAGCGTGAGTAGTGACTCCACGTTTTACCCGAGCCATTTTATTTTACCTCCATTTTGTTAAATACCGTAAGGCATATGAAGCTTAACTATACGCGAGTCAGATTTACCAAGAATCGTTGTACCGCGCTGATTACGAATATTAGATTTACTTCTCTTTACCATGCCATGCCTTTTGCCTGACTGAGTAGAAATAACTTTACCCTTAGCTGTAAGGTGAAAGCGCTTTTTCACAGAAGATTTGGTTTTTAATTTTATTTTCTTCATATTCCAAATAAATTTACAAGCACTACTATTGAGTTCTTTAATAGTAATTAAGCATTAGTATAAATAATTTTATTAAAGAATCAAATTAAAATTGTATATTAAAGGAGTTTAAAAGTAATTACGCCCAATATGTGTGTTATACCTTCTTTATTCCCAAGTGGCAACAATACTTGCCTCATTTTAACACTTTCACTTTCTTCCTCTTCATTGATCGGGCATTTACTCTCTATTACAGTATCAAGTTTATCAATAACTGCATCTATTTTATATAGTCGCAAAAATGGTGCATCAATTGCATACTTATTATCAATGCGCGTCTTTTTCTCAAAACCATAGAATTCAACAGCCTTTTCTCCTGCATTTTCACAAATATAACCTTGATCCTTGACTTCAATGACAAAACAATGCTGCCATGATTCCATTATTTCTGCAGTGTCTATTTCATGCCTTTCTGGCCAATCTCTGTCTGATCCTTTTATGTCATTCCAGTGTTGAGTCACCACATTTGCTATTCTTTTTTCTTTGCCTACATAAATTTCCATTCCAATTTCCACATATAAAACACAGATATGAGGTAAATTTATCGTGAATATATTGATTTTTTCTTACCACAAGGTGCATGTCACTAGAAGTTCTGAGATCTAGAGAGTGGTATTGATTTTATTTCCATTACAACTTATTATTTATAGATAACCTCAATAAAAACGATGAAGCTAAACGAAATCAGAGAAAGATTTATAAAATTTTTTGTAAATAATGACCACGAGCAGGTTTCTTCTTCTCCTTTGATTCCAGAACATGACCCAACGCTCATGTTCACAAATGCTGGTATGGTGCAGTTTAAAAATATTTTTACTGGTGCTCAAAAAACTGAAATGAAACGTGCTGTCTCAAGTCAAAAGTGCCTAAGAGCAGGCGGTAAACACAATGATCTGGAAAATGTTGGCTATACAACTCGGCATCACACATTTTTTGAAATGCTCGGAAATTTTAGCTTCGGTGATTACTTTAAGGAAACTGCGATAGAATTTGCGTGGGAATTTATCACTAAAGAGTTATCTCTTGATAAAAACAGACTATCCATAACCGTCTACCATACTGATGATGAGGCGTACGAGATTTGGCGTAAGATAAGTGGCTTTTCAAGTGATAAAATCATAAGAATTACAACGGATGATAACTTTTGGAGTATGGGAAGCACTGGTCCGTGCGGTCCATGTTCTGAAATTTTTTATGACCATGGGAGTCCTAATTTACAAGAGGGCGATAGAATTGTTGAAATCTGGAATCTGGTATTCATGGAGTTTAACAAAGATGAAGAAGGTAATTTACACAAATTGCCAAAAAAATGCATCGATACTGGAATGGGCCTTGAAAGAATAGCGGCTGTTATGCAAAACGTCCATGATAACTATGATATTGATCTATTTTCTGCTCTGATAAGTAAATCACAAGAGTACTGTGGAAGAACGGAAAATAAAATAGCGCATAAGATCATAGCAGATCATCTTCGCGCGGCTGCATTTCTCATCGCAGAAGGAGTGCTTCCTGGAAATGAGGGCAGGAATTACGTATTACGCAGATTAATTAGGAGAGCCACACGTTATATTCACCTGCTTGGATATAATGATTCCCTACTCCATCGTATTTTTCCAGTGTTGATAGATAGCACGAGTTCGGCTTATATGGGAGCTGAATTAGTCAGAGCTAAAAGCTTAATAGAAACGACGTTAAAATCAGAGGAAGAAAACTTTAAAGACACTTTGATGAAAGGTATCAATCTCCTGGAGAAATTCACTACAGATTTAAAATCGGGCGATACTTTGCCTGGAGAATCAGCGTTTAAGCTATATGACACCTACGGATTTCCTTTGGATATTACACTTGATATTTTAAAAGAGAAAAAAATAAATTTTGACCAGAAGGGTTTTGATGATGCAATGGGAGAACAAAAAGAGAGAGCACGTGCTAAATGGGCTGGATCTGGTGAAAAATCTGTTGAGCAAGTATGGTTTGATTTGATCAATAAATTTGGCAAAACAAAATTTGTTGGTTATGAGTTCAATGAAGTAAGTGATGCGAAAATACTAGCTATAGTTTCCTCTAAAAATGAAGTAATTGATTCTGCAAAGGAGGGAGAAAAGATAACCATTATACTTGATAAAACACCTTTTTATGGCGAGTCAGGTGGACAAGTGGGAGATACTGGCAGTCTGATCAAATCTGATAGAAGTATTATTATAGTCGAGAATACCAATAAGGTTAATGACCTATATTTGCACAGATGCATAGTTAAGTTCGGTTCAATTTGTAAAGGTAACACAGTTGCAGCAAGCATTGACAAGGAAAGAAGGCAAACCTTAAGAAGAAATCATTCAGCTACACATCTTCTGCACTTTACACTCAGAAAAATTCTAGGTGATCATGTCACTCAAAAAGGTTCCCTAGTTGCACCAGATAGACTGAGATTCGACTTCAGCCATAACACTCAAATGACTCAAGATCAGTTGTTTTGGGTAGAGGATATGGTAAACTCTCTAATCAGAGAAAATCTTTCCGCATCTACAAAAATTCAAAGCATGAATCAGGCAATAGACGAAGGAGCTATGGCGTTATTCGGCGAAAAATATAGCGATCAAGTAAGAGTAGTGAAGATTGGAGATTCAAGGGAACTGTGTGGTGGCACGCACGTTGAACATACTGGAGAAATCGGTTTATTTAAGATAGTAACAGAGAGTTCTGTTGCTTTTGGAGTGAGGAGAATTGAAGCTTTAACTGCTCAGGAAGCAATCAATTATGTACGTGATAATGAAATTAACTTAAAAAAAGTTGCAGAATTCGTAAAAGCGCCAGTGAGTGAAATAACAAGCAGATTAAGTATTTTAAGTCAAGAACACAAAAAATCCGAAACCAAAATAAAAAACCTATATAAAAAGCTTGTGAGTGCAGAGAATATAAAAAGCACCGAAATAAATGGAATAAATTTTATAAGCCACACTTTCACTGATATTCCAGCAAATGTAATAAGAGAGTTTGTTTTGCAGCAACAAAAACCAAAAACGATAATAGCTTTCACGGCAACAGAAAAAGATAAAACAGTCTTGATTATTAAAGTAAGTAAAGACTTAATCAATAAGATTAGCGCAAAAGAACTAATATCCATAGCAGTTGAAAAGAACTGTGGTGGGAATGCTGAATTTGCACAAACAGGCTGTGATAGCAATAAAATAGATGATGCCATTACAGCCATTTATAGCAAAATAGCAGCTTCTAAGCACTCTACGTCATACCACCACGAACCGTCATACCGCCGCGGCGCTAACAAGCAGCGGGATACTTAACCATCGTCTACACCGTCATACCGCGATTCATTCGCGGTATCTCTTAGCCGCTAACAAGAGATCCCGCTAACAACTTACTATTACCCACAAATATAAATGTTTGTTGCATAGCTCTTAATGGCATAACTTTTGCTTGAAATAACTGTTTATATGGTGCAATTTACAGCTTTTAGTTGCTAAAATTATAACTCTTAGTTTAATAATTTTAATCTAATAAGCTTTCAGGTTAATAAAATTAAATTATTTGAGTAAATACAATATTATGTTTTTATTTGTGGGTAATAGTAAGCGCTAACAAGCAGCGGGATGACGAATTACTATGCCGCCGCGAACCGTCATACCGTTGCAAACCGTCATACCGCGATTCATTCGCGGTATCTCTTAGCGTAGATCCCGCTAACAGGTAGCGGGATGACGGTTGTCAGGCTAGCTGTCATCCAAGTAGCTCGACTACTTGGATCCAGGAAAAAGAATGGTGTCATGAAAGTAGCTGACACTGATTCCTTTATGATGGTGTCATCCCAGTGCCCAGACACTGGGATCCAGGAAACTTAATTGCAAGTAATGCATTGGATTTGGTGAGTATGGGTTTTGCGTTATAGAATGAAGCACTTTTGGTGAATTTATAAAGAAAGCTGGATCCCAGTGTCAAGCACTGGGATGACAAGGTATAAACCTTATCGTCATGCCGCCGCGAACCGTCATACCGCGATTCATTCGCGGTATCTCAGCCGCTAACAAGAGATCCCGCTAACAAGTAGCGGGATGACGGTTGTCGTTCAGCCACAAACATTAAGAAATTTACCAAATGAAAAAAAAGGCAAAAGAAGCCCCGTGGTTATTATCCGCTTTAAAATATTGGCGTTTTTTATGTTTTAAACGCTTGACAAGCGAAATTCAGCTGCTTTTAATTGCAACTAACTTACGCTGCAAATGTTTAAGAAATTTACTAAGCAGAAAAAAAGACAAAGAATCCCCGAGTTAGCTAGTCTTTTACTATCTCTGTCGAGTATTGGCATTTTTTGATGTCTTGTAACGCTTTATAAGCGCGTTCAGCTTATTTAGATAAAAATCTAGATGTAGATGAAGTTTTGTAAAGACATACAGTATCTATATACTGCAAAAAATTGAACATAAGACGCCGATACATTAAGTAATCCTTACCTTTTAATCTGCAGATTGGCGAAAGCAAATACAATAGCTCCAGTTTCATGATAAGGGGGCTAGCGGAGTTTGTCAAGGAATTCTTATTAAAACTAAAGAGCTCAAATGAAAGGAGGTAAACTCTAAAGTATACATTTAGTAGCGCTTTCTATGAGAGAAATCGTATTACCTATTCCGTAAAGCTTTATGAAAGATCCCATTCTTGGACCGGTTTTTTGGCCAAGTAACGTTTCATATAATAGCTGAAACCAGTCACGTAAGTTGGTGTAATCATATTTTTTTCCAATAGAAAATACCTGAGATTGAATTTCTTCAGCAGTAGCAGTTGTAGATAGAGAATGTAAAGTGTCCTTCAAATCTAGTAACGCTGCTTTTTCTTTTTCATTTGGAGTTTTATATGATTTTGTTGGCTTGATAAAATCGTGATAATACTTTACTGCAAAGTCTGAAAGTCTATCAAGCATTTTATTATTTTCTGGTGTAACGTTTGGTGCATAAGAGGATATAAAACCCCATAGGATCTCTTTGTTTTCAGCATTACAAGCTGCTGCTAGGTTTAAAAGTAGTGAGAAATTTATGCCTGAAGTTTCTATACTGGGAACATTGCCCTGGTGAATGTGCCAAGCAGGATTATTTATATCCTTTTCTTTGTTCTCATGATAACGCTTTACAAATTCTAAATATTCATCAGTTGATTTTGGTATCACATCAAAATATAAACGTTTAGCTTTTTTAGGACTCTGAAAAATGTACAATGCTAAGCTCTCTGTTGGTGCGTAAGTTAGCCACTCTTCAATTGAAATTCCATTTCCTTTTGATTTTGATATTTTCTTTCCTTCTTTATCAAGAAAAAGCTCGTAGCAAAACAGAAGTGGTGGCTTTTCTCCAAGTATTTCACATATTTGACTTGAAAGCACAGCAGATGGAGTTAAATCTTTTCCGTGAGCTTCGTAATTTACTCCAAATGCGGCCCACCTCATTCCCCAATCAGGTTTCCATTGCAGTTTACATTTTCCTTTTGTCACTGGAACTTCTATTTTTTCCCCGTTTGGGTCTTCATATGTGATTGTTCCTTTCTCTGTATTTGTTTCAATTACTGGAACTTGTAAAACTTGAGAAGTTTTTGGGCATATTGGCAAGAATGGACTATAAGTCTGCTGCCTTTCTTCCCGAAATGATGGAAGCATTACGTCCATCACTTTATCATAATTTTTCAGCAGTAGTAAAAGTTTTTCATCGTAAACGCCAGATTTATAACACTCTGTTGCACTCCTGAACTCGTATTCAAATTCAAACAAATCAAGAAATTTACACAACAATGAATTCATGTGATGACCATAACTCTGATGAGTGCCAAATGGATCAGGTATCATAGTCAATGGTTTATTTAAGTGCTCTCTTAGCATCTCTTGATTTGGCACATTATCTGGTATTTTTCGCAAACCATCCATATCATCTGAAATTGCAATGATTTTGGTTTTTATACCAGGAGCTATTTTTTTTAATGCATTTACAACAACTGTAGTGCGGAAAACCTCTCCAAAGGTTCCTATGTGGGGTAAACCAGAGGGTCCATAACCAGTTTCAAATATTATTTCTTTTTTATTAGGAAACTCTTGCAATACTTTTTCTGCTTCTTGAAATGGCCAATTTGTCATTATCGGGATTAAATAATGTATCTTAACTTAAAGTGCTACTAGTTTCAATGGATTTTTAATATAATGATATAGTATTAGTGTTAGAGCTATTATTAGAAGGTTAAAGATATGTCCACAGGTAGTATACAAACAGATCAATTATTTAAAGGTCTTACAAGACCTGCAATGCTCTTTGGTGTGAGTTATATGTTTGCAATATTAAACGTCCTGATTTGCATGCTAATTTTCATTAATTCAAATGATTTAAGAGTGATTCTCTTAATGTTACCAGGTATACATGGACTTGGTTATATAGCTTCTGCAAAAGAACCGTTGTTTATTGAATTATTTATGGTAAAATTGGGAAAGTGCTCGAAATGTTTAAATCGTTTTTACCATGGAGCCAATTCTTATGATATTGCTTAACGTTGTGTGATGCTGAGGTTTAGGGCTATTCAATCAAAGAATAAATCTACTCTGAACAGGGAAGTTCACGCTGCTGAATTTATTCCTTATTCTTGCTATTGGAATAGCACAACCTTGATGACAAAAGAAAATTGGTTGGTTAAGGTTATAAAATTAAGTGGTTTTGCATTTGAAACTGCCGATGACGAGGATTTAGTCATACAGAACAACATCAGGAATCAGATGCTAAGAAGCATTTCATCTCCGGCATTTAGTTTGTATTTTCATACTATCAGACGTAAGAAAAATATTTTTTCTGATGAATTTGCAAGTCAAGGTTTGCCGAATTTTTTCGCTAATCACGTAAATCTAAAATGGAGAGAAAAACACGCAACAAGGCAATCATTTATTAATGACCTATACATTACGATTATCCGTAGAGCGGACACAAAAGGAGTAGAATTTTTGTCACATCTACTAAAAAAATTCGGACATGTAACTTCAAAACATGCTTGGGAAAGTGATATACGTGCCACGTATGAAGATTTAGAGGAAACGACAAATCGTGTAGTGACAAGCCTTAGAAATTATTCGCCTAAAATTCTTGGAGTAAAAGAAACTCCAGATGGTTTGTTCTGCGAAATAATGGAGTTTCTATCTAGAATCGTAAATTGTGGCTTCGTTACAAATACGCTTTTTCCGCTAAGAACTGAAATATCAAGATACTTACCAGTACATAGGTTATTCTTTGGCCGTAAGATGATACAGGTTGTGACTCATAATGAGAGTAAATATGCTGGAATAATTAGTATCAAAGAATATGGAAATCATACTTCTGCAGGAATGCTTGATTCGTTTTTACAACTTCCTTACGAGTTTATAATTACGCAATCTTTTCAATTTATAAACAGGCAAATGGCGATTGGAAAAATGCAGATACAGCAAAATCGAATGATACAGTCTGCAGATAAAGCTATTTCTCAAATAGCAGAAATTTCTCAAGCGCTTGATGACGCAATGAGTGGTAAGATTGCGTTTGGTCAACATCACCTGACTATTTTATGTATAGAAAAAAGTCCTAAATCATTGGATAACGCTCTGTCGTTGGTAGAATCAGAGCTTTCTAATTGCGGTGTTTACCCTATACGTGAGAGAGTTAACCTTGAACCAGCATTTTGGGCGCAAATTCCTGGTAATTTCGATTATATAGTGAGAAAAGCTACAATAAGTAGTCTTAATTTGGCTGGATTTGCATCTCAACATAATTATCCTACTGGTAATAAATTCAATAACCACTGGGGAGATGCCGTTACAGTTTTTGACACGACATCTGGTACTCCATTTTTTTTCAACTTTCATATAAGGGATGTTGGACACACTATGATAATTGGCCCAACTGGTGCTGGTAAAACTGTTTTAATGAATTTCCTGTGTGCCCAAGCGATGAAGTTTTCTCCAAGGATATTCTTTTTTGATAAAGATCGCGGTGCAGAGATTTTCTTAAGAGCACTTAGTGGTATCTATACTGTAATAGAACCAAGAACTAAAACAAATTTTAATCCTTTACAACTTGATGATACCTCTGATAATAGAACATTTTTAATGGAGTGGATAAAGTCTTTAATTTCGGTATATAATGATAAATTTACTTCAGAAGATATTGCACGAATTAATGATGCAATTGAAGGAAATTTTAAATTAAGAAAAGAAGACAGATTCTTGAGAAACCTCGTACCGTTTTTAGGGCTTGCAGGTCCTGATACTCTAGCTGGGGCAATATCTATGTGGCATGATAATGGTTCTCATGCTGCAATATTTGACAATAAAGAAGATTTGCTAGATTTTTCACGAGCAAGAGTATTTGGTTTTGAGATGGCTAGCTTGCTCAAAGATCCTGTTGCTCTTGGACCGGTCTTGATTTATTTATTTCATAGGATTAGTATATCTCTTGATGGCACTCCATCTATTATCGTTCTTGATGAGGCATGGGCGTTAATAGATAATCCAGTTTTTGCACCCAAGATAAAAGACTGGTTGAAGGTACTGAGAAAACTAAATGCTTTTGTGATTTTTGCTACTCAGAGTGTTGAGGATGCAAGTAAAAGTACTATTAGCGATACGCTTGTACAACAAACAGCGACACAGATTTTTTTACCAAATCTGAAAGCTACTAGTGTCTATCGGGATGTTTTTATGTTAACTGAACGTGAATATATATTAATTAAGCACACAGATCCGAGTACTAGATTCTTTTTGGTGAAACAAGGAGTCAATGCTGTAGTAGCTAGAATAGACTTAAAAGGCCTGGATGATATAATCAACGTATTATCCGGACGTGCAGAAAGTGTTCTATTGTTACACGATATATTAAATGAAGTTGGGGACAACCCAAAAGTATGGTTGCCTATATTTTATCAGAAGGTAAAAAATGTTTAAGACTAAGCTGTCATTGCTATTAATTGCGATATTTTTACTAAATATAGACTTTTTACTCTCATATCCAGTGCTTGCAGATGGAGTAAGTGGTACTGACAAGACAGAATTTGTTAGCAGATTTAATTCCACTGGCAGTTTTAGTCGTGCCTCTAATCCTGATTGTGGAGCGTTTAAAACAGCTGCAGCACTTGCTGGAATAGCGATTGCTGTTGGCGCAATATTTACTGGCATTGTTTTGATCGTTTCTTCTGCTGGTTTGTTTACCGCTCTTGTTATTGTTGGAATGATAGCTGCAATTGTTGGAGTCTGGAAAGCGATAGGAGGGCTTGTTGTTTGTGAACATAGTTTTGTTAAACACCCAGTTGCACGTGATCATGATGGAAAATACAAAAATTTTAAATTAGAAGACACAGGTTATAGTGGCTGCACTAATGAAAATTACCAAACAGAAGAGGAATATTTTTCTTGTTTGCAAAATAAAGCTCGGGAAGACGTGAACAAAAAAGATTATGACGGGAAAAGAGCAGAAAAAGAAGCCTTAAATTCTAACGTTCAGGAGAGTACAGAGAGTTATTACTGGCCAAAAAATGGTGTGCAATACAGTGAATATATAGAAGTATGTCATCGAAACCCTTTAACTTTTGGTAATCTTTTTAATAAGGTAGACTTTAATTCCAGAGGAAAACCTGGATACATAGACTTTGATGTCAGGGAGAAAGACACTGGATACGTAGATGGGTCATGGTCCTCGAAGGTTGATGGTGGTCTGGAATGTAGAGTTCTCAAAGCAGGACAGAGCGAACCCATACATGGAGCTACATTCAAAGCAGTGAGAAAAACGGGCAGATTATGTGTGGAGTTAGCCAGTGTTAGCATGCTTGGTATCGAAATGACTCCTTGGCCGCAAGGGGTTGATATGGGGTGCACGGAATTGCCACCTGACCCACTTGCTCCTATGTGTGAAAAATCTGTGATGATATTCAAAAATAAAGATGGTACAGGAGAGGAAAAAGTTCCTATTGGTAATAATGATGACTATAAAACTATTATCAGATCTAAAGAAAAAAGACTCAACGGACAAGGGGGGAAAATTTTTGTAGGTTATGATAATGCTGGCTGTTTTAGCTCGTATGTTTCTGAAGCTTGTTATAACCAGGCAGGGAGTAAATCATTAGCTCCTATTCCCGTAACTTCTATGATAGTGCAATGCATTAAGGAATCGTTAGATAATTTAGTTGCAGGTAAAGGTGCACCAAATGGTGAGAGTTTTATATCTGTAGCACAGAAAAGGCTGAAAAACACTGTAACTGCTGTTTTAGTTTTAGCTTTAATACTGTTCTCTATAAAAGCCATGTCTGGTGGAGTTCAGAGGCCTCAAGAAATGTATATGTTGATCATAAAATTCGCTTTAGTGATTTACTTCACAACAGGCAGTACCATGTCTCATTATTATGGAGAATTAACTCGTCTCTCAAATGGTTTGTCAGAGATAGTGCTAAAAGCATCATCTGAAAGTAAAGGCATATGTAATTATAAAGCAGGTACAGATTATGAATATACTCGTGCAGGAAAGAGGGTATCTTACAGTTATCTTGCACCTTGGGATAGGCTTGATTGTAGAATTTTATTTTATTTAGGTGCCCCTTTAGATGGAATTGGTGGCAAAATTGGTACTGGAGGTGTTGCAACGTTAGCAGTCTTGCTTGGTGCTGCTCCTGTCTTATTAGTTGCAGGTTCGGTAATCGGTATTATTTTTGCTGGTGGACAAATTTTAGTAGCTCTTGTCTGTATATTTATGGCCGTTCTGATGATGATGGTTATTTTGTGGCTGTGCTATGTATTTATTTTATCTCTAGTTGCTTTAAGTGTAATCATCATTTTATCACCTTTGTTCATTCCTATGGTTTTATTCCAACACACCAAAGGATATTTTGAAGGCTGGGTGAAAGAGTTGATTACCTATAGCTTATACCCGGTTATCCTTTTTGCGTTTTTGTCCTTTATGTTCATAGCATGTGATAAAATCTATTTTAAAAATTTAAATTTTGAACTGGACGAGTCATATAAAAATGAACAACCGGACAAGTCATATGAAAAGAAACAAGCAGAAATCTCATATAGTAAGAAAAAACAGTGGTTTAAATTGAAAGATGGGGAATGTGATAAAAATGAAACTACTCTTGCATGTATGATGCAAAATTATAGCTTTAAAAAGAGCAGCATACTTGGTCTATTCGACTTTACATACATGGAGTTTGGCAGCTCTCTCATCGGAGAATTATTAAAATTGTGTTTAGTATTATTCCTCTTTTACCACTTTTTAAACATTCTTCCTGGCATGGCTGCTGAACTTGCTGGTAACCATAGAGCAGCACTTGGCTCAGGTCAGACACCTGGACAAATGGTGGGCAAAGCTTTATCTGCTGCCAAAGCTGCTGCTGGGGGTGTTGCTGGAGTTGCTGGTGCTGCTGCTAAGAAGTTGAGTGGTGGAGACAAGAGTAAATCTCGAGGTTCTGGTTCTAGTAGCTCCGAGAGTGTTAACAAAAGCACTGAATGAGTTGGATTTATGCTAAAATTTTTGCTGATAATACCGTTTTTTTTTCTGTCAGGCTGCGGGGAACATCACTGTATTAAGCCAGAAAATTTATCAGGTTTGCGTGAAAAACTAGATATAGTGTCAACAGAGCAGAAATGGGTTGATTCTGGTGTTAATATCTCAGATAGAATAAGAGTAACAGAGATTGATATAGTGCCTAGTAAGGTTAATTTTTGTCCTAAGCAGTATGCAGATTTTGCAATTGGGCCTGGGAGAAATGACGTTGCATTACCATTTGCACTTAAAAAAGGCGATACGATAAGCTTTAGTGTGATTGGAAGTAAAGTGTGTAAAGATAAAGAGAGTGAGACAAAAATCAGGTATTTGAAAATCGACGAAAAGTGTAGCGAGCAAGAAACGGAACATTTTGCACATGTTTTAAATCAAGAGAAATGCCAAGGTGGCAAGGATGGGATATGTCCTAATAAATATATAATAGGCGATGCGCAATGGTTGAGTGGAAGAGAGTACTGGTTTTCGAAGTTAGATCAAGATGAAAGAAAAAAGGAAATTGAAAATATTATTAACTCTATAAAACAAGGAGAGAATATAGATTGCAGCAAGCTTTCAGAGAGCAGTGCAAGTAAGATAGATACGCACATTTTAAATTCACTCTGTAGACGTATATGTAAATTTTCTTCTGGTCGTAGAGGCGAGGATTGCGTTTATATTGAACATAATAATATAGAAATTGAGCTATTCAATGCTTTAAATTCTAGTGGTGAATCTGTTGTTGCTGAAATTATTAGTAACGTATTAAAGGGAAAACAGGTAAAAACTGACATTACATTTCTAAAAGTTGGTATGGATAATGAAACTCTTGAACACATTCCAGGTGGTGGTTTATGTACTAGTTGTGATCATAAGATGGAGAATGACCATCAAATACCAAGTTTAACTTTTAGTCTATGTAGCAGAAATGACAAGAGCTGCTACAATACAAATGACAAAGGCGGGTTCAACATAAGAGTAACGAAGAACCATAGTCTGGAAAATAGCTTGTATATAAGTGTTTCCGATAAATTCCCTGAGCATAAGCCTGGTGAAAATCAAGCGGATATATCTGTAGATATCAGCAAAGTTCATGACATAGAAAACTTGAAAGGAAAATTAAAAGACAAAACAGGCACCATATATTACGGAATAAGAGACCATGGCTGCGATTACAAAAATGAAGGTCAGTTTAGCATTAACCTAACAACTCAAGAGCCACCTACAAAAACTTTTAGTGCAATATATAATTTCTTTGATGAAAAAGTGAAAACTGCATTTTTCGGCTCTAATTATAAAGACCCTAACGCAATTCACTCTGATACTAGTCCTGTAAAGTCTCTTTACGAAAGTTTTATAAAATCAAGCAGAACAAATACCATTAGATCTACTATAATATCACTATTAGTACTATATATAATCTTATATACTCTTTATTACTTTTTTGGATTAACTCATATTTCTATATATGAGTTTTTAATTATATGCGTAAAGATAGGAATCATCGCCCAGCTATTGCAGGATAATAGCTGGGACTTTTTTTATAACAACGCATTCTCTATATTTATTAACACTCCAAAACAACTAATAGAAATAGCAAATTTTAGAGGCACTACTTCAAATGTTTTTGAGTTTCTTGATTTGCCGCTCAATAGGTTCTTGTCATCGCATTCAGTATTGTTAATAGTATCTCTTATATTTTCTGGCCCTTTGGGCATTGTATCTTTTTGCTTGGTGATTTGGGGTTTAATCACAGTGAGCTTATCTATTTTTAATGCCTTATTTTCTTTTATTACATCTATAGCAATAGTTGCGTTATTACTTTCTTTAGCACCTATTTTTATTATTTGTCTTTTATTTGCGTATACTAGGCAGATGTTTCAAAACTGGGTTAAAAATTTAGCAAGATTTGCAATTCATCCAGTGGTCCTTTTAATTTTTATATCACTGATAAGTCAGGTTATGGATTATATTGTGTATTCAGTATTTGATTTTGAGGTCTGCTCTACATGTATACTTAATATTAACCTAAAGATTTTTAACCCTTGTATTTTTTATGGTTATGCTTCCAAATATACACCTAATATTACCGCTATGATGGCTTTTGTTATTTTGGGACACGCTATGAAAGCTTTAGTTGAAGCTTCTTCGGCAATATCTGACTCGTTGTTTGGTGCTTATGTAGCAAGCGAACCTGGAAGACAGTATCAACAAAGCTTAATGGGAACAGTAGGGTTAGATGAACAAAGCGTTCAAAGAAGAGAAAGAGGAGATGCCTCTCAACAATCAGGTACGTCAAGACCTCAAATACCACAAGGGACTCAAAGGTCAACGCCTCAGATACCACAACCAGGAAGACAGCAATGATAAGTAAAAGATCACTATTATTGATACTGTGTCTTGCAATCACTGGTTGTAATATGGATTGTGTCGAGCCTGGGTTGCAGAGCAAAAACACCAGCGTTAATGTGGATGTTCCAGTTCGTAAAGCCGATAAAATTCATTGGGTTGATTCTGGTCAGGTAATTAGTCAGGGTGAGAAAATCAAATTCACCCTCGATGGATCAGTAAATTTTTGCCCTTTTAAAGAAGACAAAAATCCAAGGAAAGTACTTGTGCCAGCTAGCTTTTGTGCTGATGGCTCAGAACCAAATTATAGTAAGGCTGCGGATATTAATAGTGTACCTAACAATTATGGTGTTAATGAAAGTAAAAACGAACTATGTGGTGGCAAAGGATTTGGCAGCAATAGACGTTATGTGGACACTGGAATTAAAGTAAATCCTGGTGACAAGTTAAGCTTCAGCTTAGTTCCCAGAAAAATAACAATTGATTACGACAATCCAGAAGGGAAAGGCATCAATTTTGATGACAATTGTTATAAAGCTGTAGAAAATGATCGTAAGGAAACTGTATATAAGAAAGCTACAGTGAGTGAAGTACATCAGGGGGGAGAGTTTTTTTGTGATGGTAAAGATGGTACAAAAAATAAAATACAATTTTTACCTCTTGATAAAACAAAAGCAAAGGAAAGCAAAGTGCTAGTTGGCAATGGGTATACCCCATATGATAATAAGGTGCATTTTAATAAAGGTTATATTCAAGACAACGAACCATGGGTATATGGTTCACTACTTGATTTACGCCGCGCTAAAATAGGATTGAACGAGTTATGTGATGGAAAAAACTGTAGTCTTGATGAGAGAAAAAAGTACTCCTCCTATGAGCTTAACTGTTACCATCAAAATATATGCTATACTGAGAAGGGTATATGGAACTATGGTTTAGGTCAAGCAGGAGAACGGAACTGTGTCTCCTCTATAAGGTATAAGAAGTACGATAAAGGAAATAAATGTGATATGTATCCTTATCTAGAAAAAATGGAAGGGAATGTTAAAGCAGGTAGTTTTACTGAAGATGATAAATCTTGGGCTGAGGCTCTTGTTGCAAAAATTGGTGATCCTGATGATAAAAATACCGCTAAAGGTATTCAATGTCTTCCAAAGAAAGAGGGTGCAAAAGGGGATAATATGTGTTCGCAAATTGGCGATAACAATAAATTCGAGGATTTTTCTCTGGAATTGAACAATGATTATCCAGTAAATGACGAGGTAACGCCCGGTAGCAGTGTGATGCTTGCCATTGCAGATTATGGTCACTATGGAGCTAATAGAGGTGGGTACCATGTTAAAGTGACTAGATCGTGTGAATATATCAATGGCAAAAAACTGTATGTGTATTTGGGTGATAACCCGCCAGGGGATCCATCTGCTCCAAAGACTAATGATTTCAAAAAAGTAGAGAACTTAGATAAAACAAAGGATAAGGTATATTATATAATAGATGGAGGTCTTTTAACAGATGAATGCAAAGACAAAAAACCTATAACAGATGAATGCAAACCTAAGAAGATATATTTCGGCATCAATGTAAGCAACGTAGAGAAAGATGACATTACGGACAAAAATGGCAAATATTACGAAAACAATAAGTATAGTGTAACTTTATTTGTCAAAAGAAAAATTAATGATTTTATTTCATCGAATATAAACAAGATATTTGATTTTATGAAAAAAGAAGTAATTGGTGACAGCGTTAAAGATTCATACAAAGGATATATAAAAGGTCTTTTTCAGGGAGTAAGAGCTTTGCTTACTCTATACGTTATATTTACTTTCATTGGCTATATGCTTGGAACAATACAGCTAAGTAAATTTGATTTCATTGTAAGGATGTTCAAGATAGCATTTATAGCTTTTGCCTTTAGCGATAGAAGCTGGGAACTCTTTGGTACAACTTTATCCAGACTTTTTGTAGATGGTAGCATTTATTTAGTTGATAGTTTTTCTGGCTATGTAGGAGAAGGGGAGAGAAAATTTGCATTCTTAGACTTGACAGCAGGAGTATTATTCACAGCAGAAACTTGGTTAAAGTTTTTATCATTGATGCTCTCTGGTCCTTTTGGCTTTATTGCATTTTGGGTAATATTCTGCGCTACTTATGCGTTTTTAAAATGCATTATTAGCGCTACGTTTAAATATGTAATATCTACTGTTCTAGTGGCGTTTTTACTGTCATTAACACCTTTATTTATCGTATTTATTCTATTTCAAAAGACTAAACCCTTGTTTGATAATTGGATAAAAACGTTGGCTCATGTTTCATTAGAACCAGTCATTTTATTTTCATTTTTATCTCTTTTAAATCAGTTGATGTATTCAGTTTTATATAACCTCACAAATTTTTCTGCATGCTATCAATGTTTAATTAGCGTAAATTTCTTATCGTATGATCTGTGCTTGATGAAATCAATACTGCCTCTTGGATACAGTCCTGGCACTAGCGTTGATGTTGCACTCAGTACCGGAGAAAGGGCTGGTGGACACTTTGCAGCATTACCTATAGACCTAATCCAGGCGTTTATATACCTCATTATTGCCGGTGCAATGGAAGCTTTTGTTTCTATATCGGAAACTATGGTACAAACACTATTTAGCTCTGGTTATGGAGTTACTGGCGGTGTTGGTACAGTTGCTAAGAGCGCATCGCAAGCTATGCTGTCAACCGTTGGCCTTGATGATAAGACCCAAAGTATGATACAGAGTATCAAGCAGAAAATGAGTAAAGATCGGGGAAAAATTGAGGCTAAATTACCTAACACACCAAAGCAACCAGACAAAAAAGAAGATTCTAAAGGAAGTTCTGATAAAACAACGAGTGATAGACCTAAAACATTAAAACAATCAGATCAGCAAAAAAATTCTGATGAAACAATAAGAAGTGATCCTAGTGCTAAAGCTAAAAACAAGGAAGAAAATGGAGAGGAGTAAGATATGAATGATGTTATGGAGTAACTAATTAAAAAGATATTTTAAGTAAAGTTTTAGAAATTTATTCTGTATTTGGAAAAAGTTTAGATATGCAATCACGTTTAGGCAAATGTTGGTTTAGGGTATTACTTCTTGCAGCTTATGTGCTGATCACAGGTTGTAGTAAGAACGATATGCCTTTTCCAAGGTGCATATCTGCTGACTATTTTGGTCCTGAACCTATTGCAGTAAGCGCTCATTTTTCAAGCGATCATGATGCTTTTATTCCAGAAGGTGAAGATGAAAGCGTTATTGATCCTGACACTGGTGAAATTAATTCTGGTTTTCACCATAACCAAGTGGTGAAGTGGAAAGATACTGGATTAGAAACCAATGGAGATAGCTTAATAGTGCGAGTAAATGGTGCATGGACATCTTGGAGTAATAATAACAAGAAGGAATCTAAAAAAGGCAGTTATACCTTACAAAGCTTGGAGCAGTTAAAATATGCAACTAAATTTGAAGGTAAACAAAGTGATAATAGTTTACCTAATTTTCACTTAGTTTGTAATGATTATAAACCTAGCATACAAAAATTTTCAAGTAAGTCTGATACAAGTTGCACTGTAAATTGCAAGTGCATTAATGAAGATGATAGCGCAAATACAGTATCACGTGGTGCTCCATGTTGGTTTACCAATGGTCATGGTGCTTATCTTTTGTTTCAAACGGGGAAAGATGATCCTAACGAAAATCTAAAGTTAATGCGCGATCCTCAATATCCTACTGTACATCTAGGTTACAACTCCGTGGCAGAAAATGGGAGCGGTCTTTTTACTTTAGACAGAGATAGCACTAAATTAAAAGACAGAAATTGTAACCCGGTGAAATTAAAAAAGGGATGGAAAATATATGTAAAAATATTAGATAGATATTACTTAGATAATGTAGGTGGCTACTCTTTTGAGTTCTTAAGTGGAGTGCAGCAGCCAAGTAGTTTTGGGTTTTTTGATTACATTTATAACTATCTAAAA
Organism: Wolbachia endosymbiont (group A) of Epagoge grotiana; assembly: GCF_947251775.1. Taxonomy (NCBI): domain Bacteria; kingdom Pseudomonadati; phylum Pseudomonadota; class Alphaproteobacteria; order Rickettsiales; family Anaplasmataceae; genus Wolbachia; species Wolbachia endosymbiont (group A) of Epagoge grotiana. The sequence continues at coordinate 1,482,409 of NZ_OX366387.1, read as the reverse complement.
TGTGTATTATTGATTAACGAAAATTGCAAAGAACATTTTAATAGCAATGATCCTGCAGTTGCACAAGCTATGTTCGAAAATATAGCTGAAAAAAGTACGAGCTTTCACAATTTTGTTCTTTCCTTGCTTGTTCTATTTGTAATGATTTCATCGCTTCTTTATCTTTTTGGCATGATACGAGAAACTAAGCATGATATGCTCATCAGAATGATGAAAATCACTCTAGTAATAGTGCTTATATCTCCTGGAAGTTTTAGATTTTTCTATGATCATTTTCTTGTTTTATTCGTTAAAGGTCTTGAACAATTAATAAGTGTAATTACTAACTTTGCTCCCAACATGAACACCGGAAGTATTGCTCAAGGAGATGAAGCTAAGTTGTTTAGCTTCATGGAGGACATGTTCAATAAATTTTTTGCTTATTCTGTTTGGAAAAAGTTTGCAGCGTTTTTACATTACCAAATGTGGGCAAGCCTTCTTATGATACCGGCAATTTTCATAGGGATTGTGCTATACTTCTTGCTGTGCTTATATGCTTACATAATATTTCTCTCTGGTTTTATGGGTATAGCTTTTCTTATAGCCATTATGCCACTGTTTCTAATTTCTATTTTATTTTCACCGCTGAAAAGTCTATTTGAAGGTTGGATAAAATTCTGCATCAGCTTTTGTTTACAGTCGATTATGATATTTGCTCTCTTGTCATTACTGGCTTCCATTATAATGAATACCTTTTATAGGCAGTTAGGTTTTACTGTATGCTACGATAAATGGTTTGAGGTAAGGTTATGTGCTCCAAAATGGGTGTTTGGTGGTTTTTGTATCGTTGATAAGCAGTACTTTGGTTGGACCCCAGGGCAAATTTTTGTACCTTACACTCTTGGAGAAGCTTCTTCTCTTAACATAGATAAAAGTATAGAAGGTATAGAAAAGATAAGCAGAGAAGGTGGTACAATAAAATTTACTGGAGGCGCTGGATATATCCCGCTTCCACCGGATTACCCTAAAGATAAAAATGGTGAACATATAAAAGGGTTTCGTTATATAGATTATCCTTTCTTTAATCCAATGCCTGGAACTAAAGATAATCCAGCAGACCACTATATTGCAGAAAGTGATATGGTAGTTAGTAATGGCTGCAGTGCAAAAGATCTAGTACGCTTAACAAATAGTTTATCCCATGCATCAGAGAGGGCTGACATTATATTACTGATCAACAATATAGAGAAAAGGATAGGTGATGTTAGTGAAATAATAAAACGCTACTGTCAAGATATAAATAAATGCAATAGTTATAGGGAAATAATTAATGAAATAAGATCTTTAGTGCGGAGTGCGGTAGAAAAACAAGGTTGTAGAATACTGAAACTTCATGATTTATATAAGGATCCCAACAGTGAATACTGTCAGAAATGTAAAGATTGTGAGGATTGCAAAAATTATCAAGAAAATAGCGATTACCAAAGGGTGCAAGACATACAGAGAGGTTATTTAATCAATGCAGGGGAAATCTTTATACTATTCTTGCTTTCATTTTTAATGTTCTCCTTACGCACGTTCGTACAACAAATGGGCTCAAGTATCGCTGGTGGTGGATTCAGCGTTTACAATATATCTAGTATGTATCAGGCATCGCCTTTGACTGGCATAATGGAAGGATTCAAACAGCAGTGGCAAAATTTTGCTGGTAGAGGACTTGAGTCTTTAGGCAGTTGGGCTACTCATTTACCGGATAGATTAGCCGGAGGTGCAGCTAATCTGCTGGGGAGAGTACCAAGAGTTGGAGGAGTGCTGAAATACGCTATTGATGTGCCACGTAAATTTGTAGGTGCTACTATTGAAGCAACAAAATTTGCAACATCACCTAAAAATGACGTTGATAAACTTGAGGAAAAGATCTACAGGGCATTTGGAGTTGATAAAGAAGATATTGTGCATAGAAGAATTGATAGATATTTAGAATATTACAAAGGGTATGTAGGATCACATTTGGGCTATACAATAGAAGATGCTATGAAGTTTACTTGGGAGCATGGCCTTGATTCTATAGGAGTTAGCCGCCGTACAGGAGAAAAAGATGGTTATCCAAATAACTTACTTTTTAGAGCAAAATCGCATAGGCAAGATTTCTTGAATAAGCTTCATGATGACACCATAGGCCGTAAGAGAGAACCAGAAAAAGACAATCCTGATCAATCAAATAAGGTAGAACGAGAGTTAGGCACGGAACTAGTAAGAGATAACCATGATCAGCCACTAGAAGAAGGCGACCCTCTTCGACTACGAGGGGGAGGTCAGCCAGATAAGGTAGTACGAGAACTAAGCACAGAACAAGAAGACAAGCCTAATCAACTACAGCATGATCAGCCAACAGAAGAAGATAAGCCTGATCAATCAAATGAAGTGACACGAAATTTAGGCACGGAACCAAAAGGTTCAGATGAAATTGATGATTTTGGATCTGCTTTTGAAGGTATGGAAAAACGTGCTGAAAGAGAAGGCAGAAGAAATCAAGATAAAGTTTACAACCTCTCACCACTTTTTGAAATGAACACTCCAGAAGCTGTAGAAAAACGTGCTGAAAGAGCTAGAAGAAAAGAAGAAAGAGATCGAAAAGACGAAGTTTATAATCTTAAGCCTTTATTTAAAGAACCAAAAAATCCAGAAGAGTACGTTAAGGCACTTTTTGAAATGAATACCCAGGAAGCTATAAAAAAACGTGCTGAAAGAGAGGAAAAAAGAAATCGAGAAGACAGTAAAAGGAAATTACCGGAACCAATGAGGAAACCAGATGCAAAAGGAGATGAGAAGAGGATTGAAGATGAAGACTAATAAAAATTTCAAAGGCCTTGATTATTATAAATTGCAGCAAGACAAAGATGGCAACATAAAGTTAAATGACTACGACGACATTTTAAATGCGCGTAGGGCAAGGGTAGACTTGTTGCGGGATAACACATCACTTGACAAGGATGTCAATTTTGCTAAATTGAATAAAGCTTTGAGTGAGAAATTTGTAGATAATCATAGTTTATTGTCTGAATTTGATAAGGAAGACAAAGAGATTGTACAAGAAAGGATTAAGGTGTTTAGTATTTTAGAAAGTCTTGAAGACCTTAAAAGCGTGAAAAGTGAAGATCTGTTAGAGGTTAGCTTACTGCTGTCAGATCTTAGCTTCATAGAGAGAAATGTTGTACTAAATACCGATCAGAATTCTGATCTAGCAGGATTTAAAAACCTATTTATTGAAAAAAAAGCATCTGGTGAAGAGTATAGTGAAGAAGAATGTAGAGGCTTTCTTGATAATATAGATAAAATCAATACTATAATTAAGTTAGAGTTAGAAAGCAGAATTGAAGGGCTAAATCATGATGAAAAAAATGATCATGATGATTTACAAGATGAGATTGGTCAAGCAATTAATGCAGCAGGCAAATCAGAAAAAGATAACTGATGAGTCTTGTGTTTGTGTTTTTCTTACAAGCGACTCGATAGCTTCTCTCTATTAAACTGCTAAAGCCATATTGACATTAATCATATAGTATAAATAATTAATTATTTTGGAGCTTATTTAATATGCTACGCATCATTGCAGGCAAATATCGCGGAAGAAAAATAACTACAGGTAAGCATTTAGCTGCACGGCCAACTATGAGTATTGTCCGAGAAGCAATATTTAATATGCTTTCCTCAAGAAAACCTATTTATAACTTGAATGTACTTGATTTATTCTGTGGTAGTGGTTCTTTTTCATTTGAAGCGCTTTCTCGCGGCGCTAAACATGCATTTATGGTAGATTCAGATTATTACAATTTGCAATTGCCTAAAAAAACAGCAAAAGATTTTGGAATTACGGACAATGTTACGCTAATTTGCTGCAGTGCTAACTGCTTACCACAACCTATTTCAAAATGTGACATAGTTTTTATAGACCCACCTTACAATAGCAATCTAGTTGAATCAACGTTGAATGGACTAGCTCACTCAGGCTGGTTAAGTGATGATGCATTGATAATTCTAGAGATTAGGAAAAACGAAGATTTTGAGTGCAATAAAAACTTCAGTATAATCTTGGAACGCACCTACGGTATAGCGAGAATAATTTTTCTTTCTCTATTAACTTGAACTTGCATATACTTTTCATTGATGAGTTCCAGTTCTATTTTCGTCAAGTTTCCGGAGAAATTACTTATTCTGTACTGCCCTAGATCAAAATTTTTATTAAATTCAGAGTCTATTAAATATTCATGTGCTTCTTCAATAAATTTATTTTCTTTTTCTTCGTAACTGGTGTATTTTGTTGTACCATTATTATCCTCACGATAAACTAAATGTTCTTTATGATCAGCATGAATATTTTTATTTTCACAAACCTTTTCAGGATCGTGCTCAAGTACTTTTCTACCAACAATCAATAGCTTATAAGAAATTTCCTATGATTCCTTTTAAGCGAGTTTTGAATTTTTGAAATGTCATGACATTGTTGATACGGTTATCAAGAAACGATAAAGTATCCACAAAATCTTCTGAATAATCATTGATAAAAAAAAGTATCGTACTTAAGTACACTCCAGCTAATATTGCTCTTTTTGTATAGTAGTTAAAATCTGTTGATTGGTCATGAATGCCATACCAAATCGCACTAATAGTTCTGTATAAAAGTTTACTAGAAAAATATGTATTTTTTGGTGATACGGAGAATGATAAAACATTTTTTAAAAGTTCTCTATAATTCGGTAGCTTAGCATAGTTTGAAAGGTGTATTTGAATAGCTAACTTTACTCGCTCTCGCACTTTCATATCTTCTAAATTAGAATTTCTTAATTCAGCTTCCATTGAGCTATTTAAGTCCTCTGCTATGTGCTCCAAAGCGCTATATATTCCATTCTGAAATTTGCAAAAGCTATTAGCTAGATTAAGGTCAGTGCACACCTTTAATAGGGTTTCATCGCTTATCCCTTCAAATGGAATAACCCTAATTAGCTTATCTATTATTAACTTTTGTTCCACGCAACATCATACTAAACAGCATGTGTGATTGTACCTGAGATTTTCAAACATTCTACAAAATGCTTCACCACGTTCCTCGAAATTTTTCCATTGATCAAAAGAAGCACACGCGGGAGAAAGTAATATTGTTACTTCTTCTGCGCTATTTAAGGCCTCTTCAAAAGCCAATCTGAATGCATCTTCTAGATTGCAACATTTAACATAATCTACTTTATTCTCCATAACATTTGCAAAAGCTTCGGTTGATTCTCCAATAAGAAAAGCTTTTCTAACCCTTGTAAAATGCTTGCTTAATGATTCTATTCCACCTTTTTTGCTTCTTCCACCAGCGATCCAATTTATGTTTTCATAAGATAAGATCGCCTTTTCGCTCGATTTTGCATTAGTTGCTTTGCTATCGTTCACGAAAAACACATTTCTTATTTTGCCAAGCAGTTCATTTCTATGCCTCAGTCCTGAAAAGGACTTGATTCCATTGATAATAGTGTTGCTATCTACTCCAAGTACCTTACATACGGCATATGTGGCTGCTATGTTTTCTGCGTTGGATATTAGGTTTATTTTCACGTCGCTTACTGATAAGCTATGATTCTCTAGTTTTAACGAGATCTTCTGGATCCCAGTGCCCCTTTTGTCATCCAAGTAGCTGACACTGGGATCCAGATAATTTCGATCTATACCAGTAATCTGTTCACTATAATCAAGCAAATTGTTACCTGCCAATGATATTAGATCTCTTGCACCACCCTCTGTCATCTGAGTAGTTGGCAATGGTTTTTCTTTTCTGGATTCCAGCGTCACGCGCTGGAATGACATCGGGGAATATGTTACTGAGATTGGAATTTTGTCTCCAGTGAATTTGTTGAATATATCAGCAGTAATCTCATTGTCACATCCTATTACGGCAACCTCACTACCGTTTATCAGTTTTAATTTAGTTGCTATGTAGTTCTCCATACTTCCATGCCTATCTATGTGATCTGGTGTAATATTGAGCAGTGCTGAAATGTCCACGTTAATTTCATTCATCAACTCCAATTGAAAAGAGGAGAGTTCGATTACATAAATTTCTGCATCTCTTTCTAGATCCAAAACAGGAACGCCTAAATTTCCACCAATAGCTACTTTTTTCCCTGCAGATTTTAATATGTGCCCTATTAGTGATGTAGTGGTTGATTTACCATTTGTTCCTGTGACGCCTATTACCTTCTGGTTCGTAGTTTTAGCTTCAAGAAATAGCTCAATGTCTGATTTTATTTTGCAATCAAATCTCCTTGCAAGTTTTACTATCCAATGTGGCTCTGTTGGCACTCCAGGGCTTAAAACCAATGCACTGATCTCATGCCAATTGTATTCCTTGGGATGAATAAAATTACATTTTTTATACATCATTTTTGCATTTGCTATTTGCTCTTCATGATCATCCCATGCATATATTCTTGCACCACTCTTTGTTAGAGCGTTAATGGCGGATAAACCAGTTTTACCAAGACCAAAAACCGCGACGTTTTGATTTTTATATTTGTTTAGTTGCACTGCTAGATAACTTATGCGAACCATTTTATAAAGATATCGTACAAATTACAACAGACTTCTTTCGTAGGTTACAACTGTCATTCAATAGAAACAAAAAACTTCCTTGACAAACTCCGCCAGCCCCCTTATCATGAAACTGAAGCTATTTATTTATCTTCGCAATCTGTGCAGGTTAATGACAAAAAACTTAGGGTATTTGGCGTCTCATGTTTAATTTTTCGCACTACGTGCATCGCATGTCTTTAAAAATTTCTGGGTTTTTACCTATATAAGCCGAAACGCGCTTACAAAGCGTTTAAGACAGCAAAAAACGTCAAATTGACAAGGGAGAATTTAAATGCTAGCTACTACGGGGTTTCTTTGCCTTTTTTCCTGCTTAGTAAATTTCTTAAACACTTGCGGTGTAGGTTAGTTGCAAGTTAAAAGCAGCTAAATCGCTCTTAATCAAGCGTTTTAGAATAAAAAAACGCCGATATTTTAGTACATGGTAAATAGCCAACCACCACGGGGTTTCTTTTGCCTTTTTTTTCATTTGGTAAATTTCTTAATATTTATGGCTAAACGACAATCGTCATCCCGCTGCTTGTTAGCGGGATCTCTTGTTAGCGGCTGAGATACCGCGAATGAATCGCGGTATGACGGTTCGCGACGGCGTGACGATAAGCTCGTTATCCCGCTGCTTGTTAGCGGCTAAGAGATACCGCGGCAGTATGACGGTTAAGTGGGGTGTCATCCCAGTGTCAGCTACTCGGATGACAGGAGAAGGAGGCTACTTGCATGACACCATTCTTTTTTCTGGATCCAAGTAATCAGGGCACTGGGATGACAAGAAGAGGGCACTGCTGTCATAAAGGAACCAGTGTCAGCTACTCGGATGACAACAAAGAGCTACTTGGATAACAAGAAATATAGGCACTGGAATTGCAAAGAGTTTGCAAATATTAGTTATTACCTGTAGGATATAGAGAAATTAGTAAGGATTTTAATAGGAATAATATGCCATCTGTTACTTTTATTTTACCTGATGGGAGTAAGAAAAGCTATGAAGCTGCAGAGGGAGAAACTCTGCTCAATTTAGCCCACAGAAGTGATCCAGATCTGCTTGAAGGTGCATGTGAAGGTTCTCTTGCTTGCTCTACATGCCATGTAATTGTTGATCCAAAGTTTTATAATGCTGTAGAAATACATAACCCTATATCTGATGAGGAAAATGATATGTTAGACCTAGCTTTCGGCTTAACAGAGACGTCGAGGCTTGGATGCCAAATAAAAATCACAAAAGATATCGACGGCTTGTGTGTAACCATACCAAGGGGTACAAGAAACATATCATTAGATAAACAGGGGAATCATGCGTAAGATTTTTATCTATATTATCGTCTCTTTACTTTTGTTTATTCCTGTAGCGTATAGTGGTTTTTGGTATTTTTCTGCATATAAGGTAAAAAATCTTTTAGCTGAAACAATACTATACATTAACGACGAAAAATTTGATATTTCACATGATTTTAGTGGATTTCCTTCTAACCTAATTTTCCGTGTGACAAACCCAAAATTTTCCAATGAGCAATTAACCATCTCATCTGATGCTTTATTGATAAAAAATAGATTGTTTGATAAATCAGTATATATCTACATACCAAGCAATGAAGTCAATATTGCTGTTCATGGTGATGAGAAAAAGAATATAAAATGCCACACAAACGATAGCAGCCGCTTTGTTGTTAGACTAAACGATTTACCATCTTCATTGCGATTCAACAAAAATAGTACCGTGATAGACTATATAGATACACTTCGTTACGAAGATTATGGATTAAAATGTGATGTTTCAGAAAATCAGCAAAGTGTTATAACTGAAGTGAATGATAAAAGTAATTACATTCAATTTTACCTCGATAAAGAACTGAGTGGAAATGCTAAGCTAGGATTTGATTTGTATACTTATCGGTATAAAAATACTGCAAGTCCTGAAAGTTACCTTAGTATCGACACTAAATTTGATTATGAATTTGTAAACGACATCTCAGCTTCCAGAATTAATTTCAATATAGAGAAATTTTTGATTCAAAGTAATAATTTTTCTTTTGCTGCAGATGGTGGGGTAAACAATTACAACTTAGTTACATATTCATTTAAAGACAAAATCAACGTGGCTATATCAAATTATAAAGAATTAATCGCGTTTATGATTGGTGACTCAAAAACTTCAGATGCGTTCGAAAAATTAGTACCTTCCTTATCAGAAAAAACAACTGATAATGGCATTCAATTTTCAATAAAGTACGATGATGATGTAGGGTCAAGCTTTATTGGAAAGTTATCCATCACTGATTTTATGAACCAACTCAGTAAAATAATCCAATTAACCAAGAATGAGAATAGTAATTAGCTTACTTTTCATATTGATATTCCACTCAGGCGTAAACGCTTTTACTCTGGATAATAAACTCAGAGATAAAAGCATGGAAAAACGAGCAACCAGTTTATTTGAAATAATAAGGTGTCCAATATGTTCTGGCGAATCATTGTCTGAATCTGGATCTCAGATCGCGTATGATATGCGAGAAGCAATTCGTAAAAAAATCAATGATGGATACACAGATGAAGAGATAATCTCAGAGTTAAAAAATTCTTACGGCAATTCAATTATAATCGTACCACCTATAAAATCTAGCACTTACATTTTGTGGTTTATTCCACTTACAACTCTGCTTATTGGGTGTTTTTTAATACAAAGATACATCAATACAACCACTTAAACCTTTTATATATAGCTAAAGTGACTTAGGTTCTCTAATTGCACATAAGTCAACAATAATTTTCACACAAATCAAAACAGCATATCTTCTCCATAATCCTTGGTAATTTTACATAAGTTAAAAGTAGCATATGGTTCTCTCCGCGGTCTGAGATGACAATAAATTTGTCAAGCCGCATTATACTTGTTAGGCGGAAGTGGACGGCAACATATTTACCACGAAGTCTAACTAAGTTCTTGCTTGTCCCTTCCATCGGCATTGCTATCTTTATTTTCAATAAAATTATTGTCCTATGCTCTTTTGATGTTTATTGATAATAAAATTCTGTTTTATCAACCAACATCCTATGTATAATTACAGCTAATTTTCTTGCTACTGCTACAATTGCTTTTTTCATTCCTTTTTTCTTCGCAACCCCAGTTTTTTAATTTAAATGTCCTCTTGGTAACTGTAAGCATTGTTTGTGCAGCTTCATATAACATACTTCTACATTCCGCTGGTCCCATCTTTGATATGCTGCCATGCCGATCAACTTCTCCAGAAGAATATTGCCTTGGTGTCAACCCTATATACCCCAGTTGCGGATTAGCCAACGAAGTAAAGCTTAGAAATGCAGCGGCTGTATGGAATATGAAACAAGCGTAGAAAAAATGTGTACCAAAAAATTTATCGGTGATCTGTGGCGAGTATGCTCAATCTCAAATTTGTTTTTCAGAGAGCCAAAAACTGTCTCAATAATCGATCTTTTTCTTAACAAAATCTTCTCATTTAGCGCCATTAATGAGTTTTTCATACCCTTTTTTATACTGGTTACAAGCTTTAACCCTCTATCGAATAATTCGTGAAAAAGATCTTTTTTGATATATCCTTTATCTCCAAACAATAATCCAGTCAATTTCTTAGTTAAATTTGGCACAGGTATCAACGTTGCCTTTTATCACCGTAACCCCTTGAATTTCGCCAGTTTTATTGATTACTAGATGTACCGAAAAACCACCCATAAGTAGTCTTTCCAATCTTTGCCAACCCTTTGAAAACTTTGTTTCTCGAGGTCCTTTTTGGATGGCAAACAGCGATAGATGTTGCATCTATGTACGAAATCCCTGTCACTTTTGACTGTTCGCAAAACCATTGCATTAAGAGCGCTAAATACCATAAAACCCGCGATTTTAACCTGATAAACCTACTATAGGATGGCAATTTTGGAAACGCTGATTCGTATAATAATTTCAAATAATGCACATAGAGAATTTTAAAATTGTCGCACTTGATATAGCAATATTATGGTAAAAATCTCTGAATGCGTAATCTCTGGCGTCCTGGTTGGTTTTTTGCCACTTGGTAGAAGTTTTTCTGCAAAATTTTCATCGACTGTATTGCAAAAATCATCGACTATACAAAAGATTTCTGTTACTTTCTCTTTCATTGGTAACCTCCTATTTTAGGAATGAATATCAAATACCTTGGAGTTTACCCTATTTCCTTACCTTTTCTATTTTTTCTAATTTACAACTGGGGTTAGCAGTGCTGTGAGAATGGTTGAAAGCGCAAAAGAAAACCTCTCGGAAGTTAAAAATATACTGGTCGATGCAGGTTATACAGGAGAAAATTTTGCAACTCAAATAAAAACGATTATTGGAGCAACTGTAGAAGTAATAAAACGAAGTGAATTACATTCCTTTGCTGTATTGCCACAAAGATGGGTTGTAGAGCGATCTTTCGCTTGGTTAGAAAAATGCAGACGATTGTGGAAAAATTGCGAGCGAAAACTTAACACTAGCCTACAAATGGTCGTTCTTTCCTTCATTTCTCTTCTATTGAGAAGATTTTAAACAGGTTCTAAATCTTTATTTTAAAAATGTCATATTGACCACCGGTACCTGAAAATACTATTCCAATTGATCAGAGCTATCCATTTCCTTAATTTTTGTAACGTTGTCATAGGAGTACTATAACTTTAGTATCAACTATGTTTTATTGTTTTTGCATCTAAAAAAATTTAGCTTATTCAAGCAGCATTTTGCCTTTTTTTGGATGTAGGGATTTTTTAGGAATTGTCTTCTTGAATTCTATGGTATTTTGTTTAACATTGAAACAAGATTCCAGTGTCAGCTACTTGCATGACATTGTTGGTTAATGTTTCATGGCTTTACGATAGCTATACAACTTATCTTAAAAGCAATATAGTGTTTACTATACAATGAATCAAAGATAGTAAGTAAAGTCTATGGAATTTCAAATCGCTACACATTTTCAACCGGCTGGGGATCAACCACAGGCAATCGATAGCTTAATTGCAGGGCTAAATAGCAATAAAAGAGATCAGGTTTTGCTTGGAGTTACTGGTTCTGGGAAAACTTTTACTATGGCAAATGTTATTGCAAGGACAAACAGGCCTGCATTAATTATGGCACACAATAAAACTTTAGCAGCACAGCTTTATGAGGAAATGAAAGGATTGTTTCCCCATAATGCTGTTGAATACTTCATTTCTTATTATGATTATTATCAACCTGAAGCCTATTTACCACAAACTGATACTTATATCGAAAAAGATTCTGCAATTAACGAAAGAATTGAGATGCTGCGTTATTCCACCGTCTGCTCCCTTTTGGAGCGCAGGGATACGATCGTAGTTGCCAGTGTTTCCTGCATATACGGTCTTGGTTCGCCTGAGAGCTACCGCAGCATGATCATACCGCTTAGTGTTGGAAATAAAATTCGTATTAATGATTTCCTGAGCAACTTAACTGATCTTCAATACAAGCGCTCTGATGCCAGGTTTGAGAGAGGATATTTCAGAGTGCGCGGCGATATTATTGATATATTTCCTTCCCATTATGAAAATAAAGCTTGGCGTTTATCGTTATTTGGCGATGAAATAGAAGAAATTTCTGAAGTTGATGCTATAACGGGCAATGTTACCAAAGGCGTAAATAAAATCACCATTTTTCCAAATAGCTATTACATAACCCCGCGTGAGGCTTTGTTGCAGGCAATTGAACTAGTCAAAAAAGAGCTGCATGAACGCTTGGATTATTACTACTCGCAAAACAAGATTGTTGAAGCAAAGCGCCTCGAGCAACGCACTAATTTTGATATCGAAATGATGAGAACAACAGGAATATGTAAAGGTATTGAAAATTATTCGCGTTATCTCTATGGAATGGAAGCTGGGGATCCACCACCTACTTTGTTTGAATATTTACCCAAAGACGTAATTTTATTTGTTGATGAGAGTCATGTCACCGTTCCTCAGGTTGGTGCGATGTACAGTGGTAATGAGGCGCGTAAAAAGAAATTGATTGACTATGGCTTCAGGCTCCCTTCCGCTTTTGATAATCGTCCATTAAAATTTGAAGAGTGGGAGGGAGTTAGGCCGCAGACTGTTTACATTTCAGCCACTCCCGGAAAGTATGAGTTGGCAAAGACCAGTAATGTATTTATAGAGCAAGTTATCCGTCCAACAGGGCTTACGGACCCAATCTGCATTGTAAAACCAATAGAGAGTCAAATTGATGATGTAATTCATGAGGCACAAGTGACAATAGGGAAGGGATTTTGTGTTTTAATCACTACATTGACGAAAAAAATGGCTGAAAATTTAGCTGAATATATGAGTGAATTGAATATGAGAGTGAGTTATTTGCATTCTGATATTGCTGCGCTGGAGAGAATAGAAATTATATACAAATTGAGATCTAAAGAAATCGATGTTTTAGTAGGTGTTAACTTGCTGAGGGAAGGTCTTGATATTCCAGAGTGTGGGTTGGTTGCAATTTTGGATGCTGATAAAGAAGGATTTTTGCGATCGGAAACTTCATTAATTCAAACGATTGGTCGTGCTGCACGTAATGCTGAAGGTAGAGTAATTTTGTATGCAGATAAAATCACTGGTTCTTTAGATCGTGCATTGAGAGAGACCGAAAGAAGAAGAAAAAAACAAGAAGAACATAATATATTGCACAATATTATCCCGAAGACTATAATAAAACCTATATCAAACACCTTACAGGAGAGGGCAATAGCAGAACCGAAAGTAAATACTAATAAGGATGATTTGAGAAAGCAAATGATAGAGCATGCTAAAAATTTGGAGTTTGAAGAAGCAGCAAGAATAAAAAAATTATTGTAAGGTTAAGTAATATATGATGCTATGGGCATAGCATGAAAGTGTAAATAATTTTATTGATATCTTTATATTAATACTTTTTAAACATTTAGTACCATGCAATACTTACAATGGACAAGAAAAACCAACACCAGTGCTCTCAGGGTCAGCTAATAAAACACTTAGGTGGCTGAGAGCAGTGGATTAGGTACGACTGTTAACTTTTTTCTCCTGCAAGTATTGCTCGATCTTAGTAGCATCCATTTTAGTTCTAACAGTGGAAGTACTGGAGTTCGATGAGACTGACGACCTACCACTAGCTTCTAGTTCATCTTCATCACTTCCAGTATCACTAGTCGATTTTTGTGAAGACGATCCTGAATAACAACCACTATCTGCAAAACTTGTAGAAGCGTTACCATCAACTTTTTGTAAATCTGAGAGTAGTTGCTTCTCCTCTTTCTCAGGAGAAGAAAGGAGTAAGTCTAGCTTCTCTTTCCCACCAGGAGTATACAGCAAGTATTTTAACTGTGCATCCTCAAGAGAGTTGGAATCTAGTTTCTTCTGCAGCTTAGGACAAAGAAATGGGCGTAGTTCCTTCTTCTCGTCATTAGTAAGAGGTTTTTCTTGAGGAGAAGCCACTTTTGAGAGTGAAGAATTACGGTGAAGCCATTTTGCTAATTTGTCACGAAATGAACGGTGTGACATATTTTTAGGTTCTACACGAGAATAAATAAGTAAGGATATTATATTGCCTGCCTCAGGAGAGAAAGGTTTGGATATTCGCTCTCCCTCAGGAGACAAAAGTAAGGGTAGTTTCTCTTTCCCTTTAGGAGAAAGAACTAAAGGTATCAGCTTTTGCCCCTCAGGAGAAGGTGAAAACAGTAGCTCTTTTCCCTTAAGAGAAAAAAGTGAATGCAGTTGTTGTTTATTCTCAGAAGAAAAAAGCGAGCATAGTTGCTTACTCCTCTCAGTAGAAAAAAGAAAGTCTAGTAGGTTTTCCTGTTCACAAGGATCAGAAATCGAGGATAACTGCTTTCCCGCCTCAGAAGAAAGAAGTGAGGGTAGTTGCTTCTTCCCTTCAGAAGAAGAAAAATAATCTAGAAAACACAAAAAAGCTTTTACTGTTTCATTACTAGCACAAGTAGAAAAACCCGCAAGTGGCAGTGACTGTGGCCGCTTATTGTCTACGGGAGGATTTAGATCTTTCCTTGATTCAGATATCCCTGGAACAGTACTAGTAGTGATAGAAGAATTCGACTGTGGCCGCTCAAGCGACTCGAAACCACTATCTTTAGAAATTTTAGAATTACGGTCCCCGGGCACATTTGGCTTGCTTACGGCATCTTGTGGCAAGGGTTCTGGAATACCACCATTCGTTTTAGAACGTAATGCTCGTATTTTTGGTCTATTGAGAAATCCGCCATCACCTGGTTCAGTAACAGGAGAAGTCACTCCTGAGGGTGGATTACTTAAAGATGGTTTTTTACTTACAGAACCCTAAGGAGTACTTGCACTTGAATACACCGAATCACGTTCTTGCTTTTGTGGCTTCGCTTTAGAACACTCATCACTACTTTTTCGATCACTTTCATCAGTAACTTGCTGTTTTTCAGATTCCTCATTAGAAACCTCAAGATTTAAGAATGTTGAACTATCCCATGCTCTAAGAGAAGGAATCGATGATGATCCACAGGTCAAAGATAGCTGTAATTGACCACAAGTGGATTGACTTGGACCTATTTCTCCGGAAGATAGCTGTGATTGACCACAAGTGGATTGACTTGAATCTATTTCCTCCGGCACCAACTGAAACAGCCCCCTTTTTCCTCCCTCTCTTTCTGATCCTTGCCTGGGAGGCCTCTCTAACCCTTCATCACGACTTCGCTTGGGAAACTCCTGTGTCTGTGATGCTTCAGCTAATAGCGTTCGAGGAAGCTCAGGGTCAATGGCCAGTTCATGGTCTTTGTTGATTACAGAGTTTTTTATTATTTTGGTTATCACACAGTGAGAAATTTCTTTATTAGAAAAGTCTATACCGTATATTCCTCTACTACCAAATACTGGTAGGTGTTTTGGTGAAGTGTAACTTTCAATATTATTTAACACAACCATACCAAAGCTACTATTAATAGTATCTACTTCTTCTTTGGTTAAAAATCTATAATAGTTATCATAACTTACAATAGGAACTAAAATTGAATCCTCATTATTTCCTGAATAAGAAGTATGAAAGACATAATAAAGAGGAGGGCATGCTTTACGAATGAAGCCAGTTATTAAATACTTAATCTTCTCAATAGCTGGATCATCTGAGCTAGAAGTTTGAAGATCACGTCCTATCAAACATGCTTGACTTTCTTCTATCTCATTAATGAACTTAGTTTTATCAAAGATGCTTTTCTTTATATATACACAATTGTCCTTGACTTTCAAGAAATCATCAGTTCTTTTAGGACTATTTTTATAACCTTTTACTGTCGCTGAGAATGACTCTATAAAATACTCTTGTAACCTTTTATCATAGAAACGCATACAATATAGATAAGATTTCCTGTCAAAGCTTTCATCAGATGTATACTCTTCTACATGTTCTAAACCAAAATTTCTTCCCATAGCACCTGTGATGTCTCTCGCAAGCCCATTAGCTAGCAAACATTTTAGATTGAAAACTATACTTTGACCTATCGGCACTGAAAATCTATACTTTCCATTACTATCTACCAATTGGCTCCGATTGAAATTAAAAGGAAAAGATTTCATATCAAAAGATAAACTAGCAGTACTTTCATTTCCACAGAATGTTTCTACTATCCTTCCTTTCATATTGTCTAAATACTTCATGCATTGATCAGCATCCATACTTTTATCAAATGAGATAACAATATGACCCTTGTTACGTAAACCTCGATGTACATTTTGTACTTTTAGATTAGTATTAATAATATTGTTATAACAAACACTAATATTAAATGCGTTTACTAATGCTTGATTCATTTCACTCGCACTAAACATAATACCCTCCCTACTTTTAATATACCTTAAAATCTTGAACTGCCTTGACCACTACTTTTACTTTTATTGGATTCATCCCTTCTTTTCCTCTCTTCATCTTCACGCTTAAACCTTTCACCAAAATTCTCTAGCTTTTTCTGATCTAATTTAGTTATATCAACTCTCCCTCCTCCTGGTGCAGTATTATCAAATTGCCTTTTGCCTGAGCCATTATTACTATGCATATTAACCTCCAGTAAAAATATTATGTAACTAATATACTAAAAATAAAATTAAGTGCAAGCACTTTTTTATATTTTTTTTTAAAAAATTTTATTCACTCTTTTTCATAAAATTCAGTTTTCTAGATTCCAGCGTCACGCGCTGGAATGACACCTGTATTTCTCTTTGCCATCAATCCCTACTCTTTAATGTCATACCAGTACCTCTTTTTCTTGTCATCCCAGTGCCCAGACACTGGGATCCAGTCTTTTTTGTCATCTAAAGCTAACACTAGCTATCCCCTCGATGGTGCTTTTTCTGGTGCCTTTCCTATTGAATCCACATGATTATTAACTTTTACATCATCAATCAATCTTTTTGGTGGTTGAGCAGTACTAGCATTAGACTTTCCATTAGAAGCTTGTTCTTGCTGATTGTCAGATGGAATATTCCGTTGATTATTATTACTCAAATTTATCCTTCTTGACTGTGTACTATCGAGTTTAAACTTTCCACCTCTTTTTTGCTGATCTCTCTTCGGCGTCTGCCCTGTAGGTTCCGGTGGACACACCTCTTTCTTCGGTCCCTCCGGCTTCGCTTTTTTCTCTTCTTCCACTTTTGGTTTTGTTTCTTTTACCTCGCGGATCTCCTCCTTTATAACCTCTTTAGGTATTAGTTCTTTCATAGGTTTTGGTAAAAGATCAAGCTCTGGTTTGCTCAGAGGGACTGGCCTTACAAATCCGGGTGAAATTTCAAAAAGGAAAACTGGCACTTTAGGCTTTTCTCTTTCGTCTAACTTGATTTCTACGTTTTCGCAAACTTCTTTATTTTCTTCCTTTAATGATGTTTTTTCTGCTTTTTTATCTTCTTTTTCTGTAGATGCCTCTACCGCAGCCGCCAACTCAACTCCAAACATCTCTGCGAACATTGTAACAATCCATCCGACAACGGCCATTTGTAACCTGAGTTTCAGATCTTGCAATGCAGTTAATCTTTCTAACGCCCTTGCAAACTCTTCTTCTGATAACTCACCACTGCCTAATTTCTCCTGCAATTCTTTTATCTCTTTGTCCAACCTCTGATTGAAACTTAAATCGCGTGCAAAAATCTTCTTGATTAACTCCTTAAGCTTGTCACGCATAAATTTAATTATCGAAAGAAGCCAATTTTTTTCTTTCTTCTCCTTGAGCATTTGGTAGATTTTCGGATCATCTACATCTACTTCAAAAAGGGTAAAGAGAGATTCAAAGAAATTCCAGAAATCTCCGAGTACTCTTCCTTTTTCACCAGTGAAGTAATCCTCATCATCACCTTCTCCGATATGTAGCTCTGCTTGAGATGATATTTCATCGATACAACTAGAAGCCTGACGCTCACACTCGAGCCTCCTGAGCAAATCTTGTCTGGTGAGCTCCTCTACGCACTGCCTCTATTGCTCTGATATAGCTAAAGTGACTTACGATAATTTGAAAAACAAAAATTCGTCATTCCGCTACTTGTTAGCGGAATCTATACCGCGAATGAATCGCGGTATGACGTAGGACTGCTGTCATCCCAGTGCGTGACACTGGGATCTCGTTCCTTAACTTTATAGTGTAAATTATTTCAAATTGTGTCTAGCTGCAAGTATAATAATTTCCATTTATAGATAAAGTATGTTGCAAATGTTATGCCAAAGAGTATAATAAAATCTATATCAAATACTTTACAAGAAAAAGTGGGATAGAGGCAAAAGCAAATATTGATAAGGATAATTTAAGAAAAGTGCATGCTAGAGTTTGAAGAAGCAGTAAAAATAAAAAATATTATTGAAAGGTTAAATAGCACATGATATAATATATATATAGTGTAAAAATGTAAATAATTTTATTGACATCTTTACATTAATAGTTCTTAAATATTTAGTACTGTAGAATTAAATTATTAAGTTTTATGAAGGAAGTAAAAATGGTGGAAAGCTTTTCAGGTAACAACAAAGGCAGTAATTTTATTGAGGAGGCAAAAATAATGGAAAATTTTTCAGATAATAACGGAAACGGTGGCTCGATCTTCCAAGGAAAAATCAGGGAGCAAGATTTCTCTGCAGAGCAGAAGCTAAATGAACTAAAAGCAGCCATAGAGGAGCTCACCAGACAAGATTTGCTCAGGAGGCTCGAGTGTGAGCGTCAGGCTTCTAGTTGTATCGATGAAATATCATCTCAAGCAGAGCTACATATCGGAGAAGGTGATGATGAGGATTACTTCACTGGTGAAAAAGGAAGAGTACTCGGAGATTTCTGGAATTTCTTTGAATCTCTCTTTACCCTTTTTGAAGTAGATGTAGATGATCCGAAAATCTACCAAATGCTCAAGGAGAAGAAAGAAAAAAATTGGCTTCTTTCGATAATTAAATTTATGCGTGACAAGCTTAAGGAGTTAATCAAGAAGATTTTTGCACGCGATTTAAGTTTCAATCAGAGGTTGGACAAAGAGATAAAAGAATTGCAGGAGAAATTAGGCAGTGGTGAGTTATCAGAAGAAGAGTTTGCAAGGGCGTTAGAAAGATTAACTGCATTGCAAGATCTGAAACTCAGGTTACAAATGGCCGTTGTCGGATGGATTGTTACAATGTTCGCAGAGATGTTTGGAGTTGAGTTGGCGGCTGCGGTAGAGGCATCTACAGAAAAAGAAGATAAAAAAGCAGAAAAAACATCATTAAAGGAAGAAAATAAAGAAGTTTGCGAAAACGTAGAAATCAAGTTAGACGAAAGAGAAAAGCCTAAAGTGCCAGTTTTCCTTTTTGAAATTTCACCCGGATTTGTAAGGCCAGTCCCTCTGAGCAAACCAGAGCTTGATCTTTTACCAAAACCTATGAAAGAACTAATACCTAAAGAGGTTATAAAGGAGGAGATCCGCGAGGTAAAAGAAACAAAACCAAAAGTGGAAGAAGAGAAAAAAGCGAAGCCGGAGGGACCGAAGAAAGAGGTGTGTCCACCGGAACCTACAGGGCAGACGCCGAAGAGAGATCAGCAAAAAAGAGGTGGAAAGTTTAAACTCGATAGTACACAGTCAAGAAGGATAAATTTGAGTAATAATAATCAACGGAATATTCCATCTGACAATCAGCAAGAACAAGCTTCTAATGGAAAGTCTAATGCTAGTACTGCTCAACCACCAAAAAGATTGATTGATGATGTAAAAGTTAATAATCATGTGGATTCAATAGGAAAGGCACCAGAAAAAGCACCATCGAGGGGATAGCTAGTGTTAGCTTTAGATGACAAAAAAGACTGGATCCCAGTGTCTGGGCACTGGGATGACAAGAAAAAGAGGTACTGGTATGACATTAAAGAGTAGGGATTGATGGCAAAGAGAAATACAGGTGTCATTCCAGCGCGTGACGCTGGAATCTAGAAAACTGAATTTTATGAAAAAGAGTGAATAAAATTTTTTAAAAAAAAATATAAAAAAGTGCTTGCACTTAATTTTATTTTTAGTATATTAGTTACATAATATTTTTACTGGAGGTTAATATGCATAGTAATAATGGCTCAGGCAAAAGGCAATTTGATAATACTGCACCAGGAGGAGGGAGAGTTGATATAACTAAATTAGATCAGAAAAAGCTAGAGAATTTTGGTGAAAGGTTTAAGCGTGAAGATGAAGAGAGGAAAAGAAGGGATGAATCCAATAAAAGTAAAAGTAGTGGTCAAGGCAGTTCAAGATTTTAAGGTATATTAAAAGTAGGGAGGGTATTATGTTTAGTGCGAGTGAAATGAATCAAGCATTAGTAAACGCATTTAATATTAGTGTTTGTTATAACAATATTATTAATACTAATCTAAAAGTACAAAATGTACATCGAGGTTTACGTAACAAGGGTCATATTGTTATCTCATTTGATAAAAGTATGGATGCTGATCAATGCATGAAGTATTTAGACAATATGAAAGGAAGGATAGTAGAAACATTCTGTGGAAATGAAAGTACTGCTAGTTTATCTTTTGATATGAAATCTTTTCCTTTTAATTTCAATCGGAGCCAATTGGTAGATAGTAATGGAAAGTATAGATTTTCAGTGCCGATAGGTCAAAGTATAGTTTTCAATCTAAAATGTTTGCTAGCTAATGGGCTTGCGAGAGACATCACAGGTGCTATGGGAAGAAATTTTGGTTTAGAACATGTAGAAGAGTATACATCTGATGAAAGCTTTGACAGGAAATCTTATCTATATTGTATGCGTTTCTATGATAAAAGGTTACAAGAGTATTTTATAGAGTCATTCTCAGCGACAGTAAAAGGTTATAAAAATAGTCCTAAAAGAACTGATGATTTCTTGAAAGTCAAGGACAATTGTGTATATATAAAGAAAAGCATCTTTGATAAAACTAAGTTCATTAATGAGATAGAAGAAAGTCAAGCATGTTTGATAGGACGTGATCTTCAAACTTCTAGCTCAGATGATCCAGCTATTGAGAAGATTAAGTATTTAATAACTGGCTTCATTCGTAAAGCATGCCCTCCTCTTTATTATGTCTTTCATACTTCTTATTCAGGAAATAATGAGGATTCAATTTTAGTTCCTATTGTAAGTTATGATAACTATTATAGATTTTTAACCAAAGAAGAAGTAGATACTATTAATAGTAGCTTTGGTATGGTTGTGTTAAATAATATTGAAAGTTACACTTCACCAAAACACCTACCAGTATTTGGTAGTAGAGGAATATACGGTATAGACTTTTCTAATAAAGAAATTTCTCACTGTGTGATAACCAAAATAATAAAAAACTCTGTAATCAACAAAGACCATGAACTGGCCATTGACCCTGAGCTTCCTCGAACGCTATTAGCTGAAGCATCACAGACACAGGAGTTTCCCAAGCGAAGTCGTGATGAAGGGTTAGAGAGGCCTCCCAGGCAAGGATCAGAAAGAGAGGGAGGAAAAAGGGGGCTGTTTCAGTTGGTGCCGGAGGAAATAGATTCAAGTCAATCCACTTGTGGTCAATCACAGCTATCTTTGAGTAGATCATCATCGATTTCTTCTCCTAGAGCATGGAAGAATTCAATGTCCTTAAATTCTGGGGTTTCTAGTGATGAGTGTTCTGAAGCAAAGTCACAAGATAGTAAATCCCGAAGAAACATGGGGGTGGTGTTCAAAAAATGAAAAAATGGCTCTCTTCAACTTTTAGTAAGCAATATGACGTAAACCTTAAGCGACATGATGAAGGGCGTGGTACAACGCGCAGTACTCCTGAAACTCCTGTAACTAAAAAATCATCTGTGTCTAGATTATTTTCTTCATTGTCAGATATAGTAAGAGCAGAAAATAATTCACCCTCAAAAGAGACTTCTCCTGTAAGTTCTCTAGATGGTGATCCAGGCCCGTCACAAGGTACTATTTCGGGGAAAGGGGAGGTACTACCTGTAGAGTATAGATCTGATAACTCTAGTTCTAAAACAGCAGTTGATAGAGATAGTGGTTTTTGTTCTACGGGTTCTCCTGCTGCGCAACATAAGGGAAGTGTCCCTTCAAAGGAAAGTGTCCCTTCAGAGGTTAAAGAGTGTGAGGTAGAGCCTGTATCAGAGGCTTTGAGAAAATAAATTTAGGTTTTTAGATATCCACCCAAGTGTTTTATTAGGGTTGGAGCCAAAATCCCTGACCCTGAAAGCACTGGTGTTAGTTTTTCTCATCCATTGCAGATATTGCACCGTACTATCCACTTGATCATCGTGGCGAGTTTCTGGGAACATTAAAATTTCATATTCGAAATCGCTGAGCCATACCGCTTGCTGTGGCAGAAAAACCCTGCCAGACTCTATCACCGGAACAATTTGATAAAATCGAGTGAGTTTGTCATTGTGTGGAATTATTTCGATAATCGGTAGATCGCTATTTGCCTTTAGCTCTTGTGTTAATTGTTGACCACTCGTTTTTGCTTCGATCAAAATTGCGTGTGGCGTCCATCTTGCAGCTAGTGACAGAACTTGCTCTTTAAGCTTTTGGTACTCAAGCTTTGCTCGATATACATCAAGTAAATAGAATTTATTATCTATTTTTGCCCAGGTGGTGCAGACGTTAAAGTCGCTGGAATCGTTTGTTGAAACTGCAGTGTCCCAGCTTTGAGTTACATGTGAGAGATTATCAGGGAAATTTTTATAGCGCTTTAACCACTCTTGTTTTATTATACCACTTGAAAGCGGCAGGGGGTTTTGTTGATATTGAGCAGCAAAAGCGTAACTCCCGAGTTCAACTTTTATCATCTCAACTTCTTCTCTTCCTCCCTCCAGGGGATATAATAACTCATTCTCTTCTCTTGAATATAAACCTTTTTCTTGTGTCGTAATTGAGTCGATTATCTCCACTTTTTCAGAAATCATTGGCAAACAAATGTGATGCCATATGTTTTTTGGCTTAGATAAGAGGTGCCCAGTTAAGTCTTCCAGGTGGAGCCTATGCATCACAAGCACAATTACTCCTTTTTTTCTATCGTTGAGTCTCGTTACCAAAGTCTGATCGAACCAATTTGTGGCACGTTTTCTAAATGTTTCACTCAAAGCTTGAGCAGGGTTAAGCGGATCATCCACAATAATAAAGTCACCACCTTCACCGGTTAATGTTCCTCCAACTGATGTTGCGATTCTGTATCCTCTCTGCACTGTTTGGAATTTATATTTAGTGTTCTGGTCTTTGGATAGTTCTACCTCTGGAAATAGTTCTTTATACCAATCAGATTGCATTATGCACCTGGTATCGAGCGAATGTTTTTCACTAAGCAACTTAGAATAACTTGCAACTATTATTCTTGCAGTTGCCCAGTATCCATGCGGGCCACGCAACACTCATACATATGGACTTCATTGAACGCGGAGGCATATTGAATATTATGCGCCTTACTTCGCCAGCATTCGCTGCTTCCAGCCTGTCTGCTATGACTTTTATGTACTGATAATCATTATACTCACATCCCGGCACCACTGTTTGAAAGCACAGTTCAATGAATTTTAGAGAGTTCATGTTAGACCTCCTATAGTATCACCCAAGTAACCCCTATGGTGTTATCCAAGTGGCCGACACTGGTTCCTTTATGACGGCGTCATGCAAGTAGCTGACACTGGAATGACATCCTTTGATTTTTTATATGGTTATGCAAGAAATCTAGTGTAGATTTTTATTTATTTTATAAGATTGAAGTGTTACAGTAGCGAGCTTACAACACTACTGTTTTGTAAATTTAGTGAATAAAATTACTTCTTTAACTTTATTGAAGCGAAAAATTGATTTCCATTGCGGTAAATGAGCAACATTATTGAATCTTTACCGTTTTTCTTTACTGCTAAATCAACTTGTTTTTGAAAATCGTTAGTATTTTCTATATCAGTTCCATCCAATTGGATAATGATGTCCCCTTTTTTAATACCACGCAGCGTGGCATTACTGTTACTATCTACATTGGTAACTATCACACCTTTTGTAGGTACATTATTTTTACTTTCTTTTGATTCTTTTGGCAGATTTGAAACAGTTAAACCGGTTACATAATCAGATGTTGATTTATTTTCTTCTTGATTGTTATCTTGGCCATCATTTGTAGATTCTCCGATCACAACTTTAATATTAACCTCTTTGCTCTTTCTAAGTAACTTAATTTGCACTTTTTTCTCAGGTCCAGCTCTTGAAACCATTTGAGGTAATTGTGTCATTCTATCGATTTTTTTACCCTCAAATTCTAATAATATATCACCTACTTTAATCCCACCTTTTTCTGCAGGACTATCCTTTACTATACTTGCAACCAATGCGCCTTTTATATCTTTTAAACCCAAGGACTCAGCAAATTCTTTCGTTATAGGCTGAACTTGCACACCAAGCCAACCATGTTTTATTTTTTTGCCACTTTTTAATGTGTCAATAATTGACATAGCTAAATTAGATGGTATGGCAAAACCTATACCCACGTTGCCGCCAGACTCAGATGGAGAATAGATAGCAGTATTAATACCTATAACTTTTCCATTTAAATCAAATAACGGTCCTCCAGAGTTACCCCTATTAATTGCAGCATCAGTTTGAATAAATTCATTCATAGTGCCAATACTAATGTCCCTGGACCTTGCAGATATAATTCCTGTGCTTACAGAGCCACCCAAACCAAATGGGTTACCTATTGCCATAACCGTATCACCAACCCTTGCTTTATCAGAATCACCAAATGCAACAGAAGAAAGATCTTTATCAGAATTAATCTTAAGCACAGCAAGATCAGTTCTTGCATCATAGCCTAAAACTTCTGCTTTGAAATAAGTATTATCGTTCATAGTAACTGTGATATCTTTGGCGTTTTTAATAACGTGATAATTGGTTACTATAGTTCCACCTTTATCTATAATAAACCCAGAACCAAGCAACACCACCTCTTTGTTAACACTAGGGCCCCTATCCATAAAAAACTGATCAAAATGCTCAAAAAACTCTCTAAAATCATCAAAAAAATTATTTCCTGGCATAGATGGAACTCTAGTTCTGCTGTTATTTTCTTGTTTGATGATTTGTTCGCTTGAAATATTTACAACCGCAGGAATGAGTTCTTCCACTAAATCGGCAAGTCCTTGATTACAGTTGCATGCAGTAGTGCTAGCATCAACGACCTTTTTTGCATTCCAATCAAACATATTAGCATACGAAGAAAACGCAATTAGAAAATATGCAAATATAGATAAAATAAATGCCTTACTTTTCATAAATTATTTCCATCCTTTATTTAAAATATCTAAAAAGTTATTGTTTGGTGAAAGTACAAATTTAGTATTATTTTCGGCAAATGATTTACTGTAAGCGCTCATAGAGCGATAAAAGTTAAAGAACTCTTCATCAACCTTAAATGCCTCATTATAAATTCTAGTTGCTTCAGCATAACCACGGCCCCTTATTTCGTACGATTCTTTTACTGCACTGGAGATAATTTCCCTTTTTAATTTATCAGCTTTTGATCTAACTTCCTGCCCAGCTTGCTCTCCTTCTGCTCTAATTTCTTTTGCTTCTTTTTCCCTTTCAGTTTGCATACGGCGAAATATTGCAGAACTATTTTCTTCTGGTAAATCTGCTCTCTTAATTCTTACATCTATTATTTCTATGCCAAATTTTTCAGCTTCAGAATAAACTCCACGCTGAATCAATTGCATAACCTCTGATCTTTTTTCATTCAACAAACTAATCAACGAGAATCTGCCTATATTTTCTCTTATGTGTGCTTCTATAACCGGATATAATCTTCTAACCAGACCTGATTCATTCCTCACAGCCTGGTAAAAAGTAACAGGATTTGTTATTTTATATTTTGCATACGCATCTACTATAATACGTTTTTGATCCGCTGTTATCACTTCCCTTGGGATCTTATCAGGACTTAAATCTAAAACTCTTTTATCAAGAAACTCTACACTATTTATGAATGGTAACTTAAAATATAAGCCACTTTCCCTAACATCTCTTACAACTTTACCGAGTTGTATAACTATCGCTTGCTTTGTTTCTTGCACAACAAATATTGAATTAGATAAAGCAATCAATAAAACAACAAATACAGAAACAAAAACAATTTTAATATTACTACTCATGGTTATTTTCCTAAATTTGTAAGAGGTAAATAAGAAAACATACCTTTCAGATCATCAGTTACAACAACTTTGTCTACCTTACTGAAAATATTTTCCATAGTTTCAAGATAAATACGATTCTTAACGAGAGAAGGATTCTGTCTATATTCCTCATAAAGAGATAAAAAGCGATTTGCATTACCTTTTGCTTCATTTATTATTTCATTTTCATATGCTTGTGCATCTAATTTTATCTTTATCGCTTCACCCTTTGCTCGAGGTATAATATCATTATTATAAGCATATGCTTCGTTTATAGTACGCTCTTTGTCTGCACGAGCACTTTGTACATCTCTAAACGAACTGATTACTTTTTCTGGTGGATCAATTTTTTTCATTTGAACAGATAAAATCTCTATACCCATTTGGTATCCATCAAGAATCTGCTGCAATAGAATTCTAGTATCTCTAGAAATTTCTGGTCTGCCTTGACCAAGTGCAAAAGAGATCGTATTTTTACCTATTATTTCTCTCATGGCACTTTCAGCAGCATTTTTAACACTGAAACCGGGTTTGTAATCCCGCACTTTGAATAAATAGTCCTTAGCATCTCTAACGCGCCATTGAACCTCGAAGTTAACGTTGACTATATTTTCATCTCCAGTTAGCATCACGCCTTCACCGCGATCTGTATCTCGCCCATAAGAACTACTTACCCCAATTTCTTCACGATTTACTTCCTTAACGTTCACTTTAAAAACCTTGCCAATAGGGTAGGGGAAGTGATAACGCAAACCAGGTGTTTCTGTATTAGAATATTTACCAAAGGTAAGTTCTATACTTTCTTCACTAGGATGGACAATATAAAAGCCAGTGCAAGCATAGAACAGCAAAATAATGAAAATGATGAAATAAGGTTTTTTGCCCCTGTTTCTGGTTAATCCATTAAGAAAGAACCTTATATCAGATACAGCTTTACTTAAAATATCTTCATTATTAGGAGTTTTGTTCCCTACCGGTTTCTTTCCCAGATTCCAAGGATTATTATCATCAAACATAATGATTGATTCTATAATTAATACGCTAATATTACTTCTTTAATAAGAAAATGCAAACATAAATTGCTATTTTATTTACAAATTAATCATCAGGATGGAAAACATGATCGTACACTTCCTTTTCTCTATGTAATATGGTCGACTCTATGGAATTTTCTGGCTTTTTTTTGAATTCTTTGTTGTCACTCTTTAAGTGCACTACGTCTTTGTGAAAATGGGAATTATACCTAAATAGTAAAGCTATTATTATTAAAGTTATAACAGCCAAAAAGATGAGTGTTCTTTTTCTATACTTCATAAATGCTGCAGCTTCTTGACCTAATTTTCTATGTTACCACAAAACACGTCAAGCGAAATTATTTGAAGACAAATAAATACTGGCAATCAATTTAACACTAACTTAAGAATCAAGGAATACAATTATAATATATTTAATTAATAGTGAGGTTTAAAATGTTACATAATGAAAAAAATTCAAATTCTGTTGGAACTCAACAAAACCAACCAGAAGATAGTTTTGATTTGAATAAAACGATGCAAAATCTACCAAATTCAGATATTGCTAATGATCCCAAGAAGCTAAAAGAAAGAATTACTGACCTGTTAAAAGGGGATACAAAATTCTCTAAGATGAAACAAGGAGATAAGATTCTTGTAGTAAGTGCAGCAAGTGGATTATTTACGGCAGTACTACCACTTTTGGCAGTTGGTGCAACACTTGCTATACCAGGTGCTATAGTTGGTCTTGCTTTATATTTCGCTGTAAAAGTCGCTGTAAAAACAGTTCAATCTGGATATAAAGGGCTCAAGTGGTCAGCAGAAAAAACAGTTGATGGGGCGAAATATACTGCTGGGAAAGTTAAGGACGCATCAACATACGCTGCCGGAAAAGTTAGAGATGGTGCTGTGCATGTTAAAGATAAGGTGAAAGAAGGTTATGAACATTCAGTAGATTCACTGAAAAAAGGCGCTAGTTTTGTAGGCGAAGGAGTGGCAAATAAATTCCATAAGGCATCTGGTGAGACGGACTATTTAGATAAGGTAAAAAGGTTTACTCCAGATGCAATTAAGAAATCTGACGAAATAAGAAATGATATGAAAGCAATTTTTGCTGATAAAGGAAATAATTCTGGGTTAGTGAAAAATGTACTTTCTGGAATATCGTCAGAAATTGATTTAAAAATGGCAGAGAAGGCAAAATCAGGGGAGATTGAACATACTTCTGGATGGCAAGTACAGAAAGAATTCATTAATAATTTAAATGAAAAAAGCTTGCATAACTTGTTAACACAAAGGTCATTACCTAAAGGTAGTTATTTCATCGACAGTGTTTTCTCTGAACATTACGATGAAATTAAGAAGGTTATTAAAGAATGTAGAGAAAATCATTTGTACTCAAGCGTAAGCAATATGTTTGACAGAGCAGAGAAAAAAGCTAACAGGCCTTCTGTCAAAAGTTTAACTAGGTCTGTGTCATCATCATTCTCTTCACTGGGAAGAAAAGGCTCTGAACAATCTAACAGCTTGTCAAAAAGCAATTCACTAAATTCTATAGGAACTGAAAGTACTGCTACTGTCTCTGATTCAGATTCTCAGAACTTTGCAACAGTCCGTAGAAGCAATTCATCTAGTAGCTTAACTCCTAAGCTTACTCCAGTTGCTCCACCAGAACTACCTAGAAGCGCCTCATTGACTAACTTAAATGGACAAAGTTCTTTCAGTGAAGATGTTCTCAGTGATCCTATTGTGGAGCAAAACCTGGATAGTTTGAGTAACAGAACTCTCACTCACAGTAATTCTACTGATAGTGGAATGGGTTCTGGTTCTTCTACGCTAACAAGAAAACAAGTTCTTCCTTTAAAAGAAGAATTTGACAGAGAACTCGAAGAAAAGTTGGCAAAACGACGCGCATCTCTAGATCAACCTAGTGCAGAACCTGTCAACTCAAGAGCTACAGCAACTCCAGGAACAGTGTAATAAGTAAAACTTCTACCTTCTCCAAAAGGATGTTACTCAATGAGTAACGTCCTTTTTTTGTTTTTAAACTATAGAAAAATCCTAGATCCCAGCGGTATGCGTACAACCGTATGAACATTGTGATTTCTCTGCTAGGAAAGGTGTCATCCGAGTAGCTGACACTGGGATGGCTTTGTTGCATAGCAACTGAAAAAATCTGGTGGCTACTGACAAAATTCATTATAAAATAGCCATTTAACCTTGAAAGAAAAAATATGCCACAAAAAATGAGGGTCAGTAACCATAGCGAATATAACAAATTTCTAGAAAAAAGAGGAAATATTTTTCATTATATCAACGAAGCCATAGAAAAGTGGTACGAGAATGGTCCAAAAATACCAGTTGGCAACAATATTTATAGCGATAAAGTTGTAATTTTGGTGCACATAATAACTTGTTTATTTAGAATAGGCCTGAGGCAAACAGTTGGGTTTATAGCAGGATACCTTGAGCAAATTGGGAAAAATTTGCAAGTTATCAGCTATTCACAATCATCAAGAAGGTTTAAGAAACTCAATATTAAGATCAATGATTGCAGAAAATAATATGGAAGATATCGAAATTGCTATAGACAGTACAGGAATTAGTATATACAACAACACTCCTGGTCATAGCAAAGAAAATAGCGAAGATAGAAAGTATCGCAGCTATGAACAGACAAGAAAATTGCATGTAATGTTGAATACAAACAGCAAAAAAGCCATAGCTGTAAAATACAGTAACGGCTGATCACTATGGAGCTTGTGATTTGCTAAAAGAAGTCGATTTTCAGTATGTCATAAAAGTACTATATGCAGATAGGGCATATGACAGAGAAAAGCTCTATAAGCTGTGTAATCAATATGGTATAAAAACGAAAATTCCTCCGAAAAACAACGCAGCAGAGCATCCAAAGTTAGACTATATGGCTGAGAGAAATGCTGCAATTAGACTAATAAAATCATGCAGCGAAGATGGAATGAAGAGGTGGAAAAGGCAAACAAACTACGGAAAAAGATCTTATATAGAAAGTTTTTTCTCGCGACTGAAACAAACATTCGGGTTTAGTTTTAGGAATAAATCTGAGACAAATAGAGAGAAGGAACTACTTGTTAAATGCTATTTGCTCAATAAGTTTACTGATATTGGTATGGCTAAATTTGAGATAGCTTCATAAATTTATTGTGCGTTACCTACTATCCGAAGAGCGATGCAACAAAGCCCACTGGGATCCAGGAAAGTTTGCTTGTTTACAAGCAAACTAGCATAGAAAGTGGTTACAACGTTTTTGATGAGATTATATGGAAAACTGGATTCCAGTGTCAAGCACTGGAATGACATCACAGGGGCACTGGGATGACACCTTTACGTTTGAGGCAAACTAGCTATAACACTTAACATACTACCTTTGCAAACAAATGTTCATACAGTACGCGCTGGCGTTATTTTCTCTTGATGAATAAATCTCGGTAGAGTATAGTAGCAATGCATTTATGTAGCTACTAATGAATAATTTAGTTTTGGTTTATACAACTTTTTCAAATTTTGAGGAGGCTAAAACTGTTTCTGAAGAATTGTTAAACGAGAAATTAATTGTATGTGTAAATATATTTCCCGAAGTGAATTCTCTGTATTTATGGGAAGGTAAAATTAGTAATAGTTGTGAAGTAGTGGCAATTATGAAGAGCAGGAATGATCAAGTTGATAAAATTGTAGAAAAAATCGAAGCAATGCATTCTTATGATCAGCCAGCTATTGCTGTGATGCCCATAGAAAAAGCAAATAAATCTTTTACTAATTGGGCTAATAGTGTTATTGATGTAAGTAGTATTGGGGTGTAGCCAAGTGGTAAGGCAGCGGTTTTTGATACCGCCACGCGAAGGTTCGAATCCTTCCACCCCAGCCATATTGAAGTGGGTGTGAAATGATATCACTTTTCTATAAATTAAGATTATTGAATTATATATTAGGTAGTCTAAAAGATATAATTGTGAAACTGTTTCTCTTCACAATGTATCTTTACACATTCAGCATTGTGCTCATGTTTCTCAGCAATGGTTTTTGGTATGCTGTAGAATTTTGCTCTTTCAAAAATGCGTTTTACCGTTTGTTTCAATATTGCAAGTGGTATTATGAAAATAGGGAAGATCTCGGTTACGGAATTTCTATTCGAATATTAGTGGCGTTTCTTACTCCGCATTTTCTCTATAAATTATTACTTGGCACAGGCTGGAAGTCCTTTTTAAAGGAAAAGATAATACAGATACTCAACACAAGAAGAAAAAAGGGTAGTGAGTTCAGTAACAGTAGCAAACCAAGTGGCAGTAGTTATAGTGATAAGAATAATTACAGCAATAACAGTGGTAACAATGAGCGTCAAGCTCAAGATGCAAAGCGAAAAGTAAACATGATAAAGCAGCTATTAATCAAAGATATAGAGGCAACTATAGATAGGAGATTGAATTATATTTTTTTCGGTAAAAGGAGTAAACCTCATTAAGTATATAAAAAGGCTTTATCTAGTAAGGCTTTTTAAGGTTGGCTGTATTTTATTTTTTACGTATACCGGATCACAATCAGCCAATATACATGTGTGCACAAAATCTTGACTAAAGTCTGACAACCAAGAAATTGCCTTACGTTTTTCTACCAAGCTTTCTGTTTTTTTACAGTTACTTGCTGCATCAATCATTGCCTGCGCTATTACTGATTTCCACAGCAAATAATACCTTTGTATATCATCTGACGTACTATTTGTTTCATAGTGGTTAAAAAATTCTTTAAAATTGAAGTTGTTTGACATAATGATACCTCTTTGGATTAAAATTTGAATGATTTGAGTTTATGTCGCCACAGCAGATTCCGCTAACAAGCAGCGGGATAACGAATTACTTAACCGTCATTACACCGTCATACCGCGATTCATTCGCGGTATCTCGCTAACAAGCAGCGGGATGACGGTTGTCAGGCCAGCGCCCCTATGATGTCATTCAAGTAGCTGACACTGGTTCCTTTATGACGGCAGTGCCCCTATGGTGTCATCCCAGTGTCCCTATGATGTCATCCCAGTGCCCAGACACTGGGATCCAGGAATTTTGATTGGACACTGGGTTGGTAAGCATAAAAGTGTTATGTAAAATACAACGTTCTTGATGGGATTGTGTGAAATGCTGGATTCCAGACTGGAATGACATCACAGGAGCACTGACCTCTCTTGGGCTCTTTTAGCCATAAACATTAAGAAATTTACCAAATGAAAAAAAAGGCAAAAGAAGCCCCGTGGTTATTATCCGCTTTAAAATATTGGCGTTTTTTATGTTTTAAACGCTTGACAAGCGAAATTCAGCTGCTTTTAATTGCAACTAACTTACGCTGCAAATGTTTAAGAAATTTACTAAGCAGAAAAAAAGACAAAGAATCCCCGAGTTAGCTAGTCTTTTACTATCTCTGTCGAGTATTGGCATTTTTTGATGTCTTGTAACGCTTTATAAGCGCGTTCAGCTTATTTAGATAAAAATCTAGATGTAGATGAAGTTTTGTAAAGACATACAGTATCTATATACTGCAAAAAATTGAACATAAGACGCCGATACATTAAGTAATCCTTACCTTTTAATCTGCAGATTGGCGAAAGCAAATACAATAGCTTCAGTTTCATGATAAGGGGGCTGGCGAGGTTTGTCAAGGAAGTTTTTTCGTTTCTGCGGGCTACCTGGTTTTCCTACTGAAATTTTGAAAAATGTAATCTACTCCTATATTCAAATATATCAAGCAGTAATTCAAAATCAGCCATTGCGCCTTTTGCGTTATTATACGCGAGATTGAGCAGCTCTTTGTCCTGATATAAATCAGCAAATTTAAATTCCATACATCCTGATTGTTTTGTGCCTAAAATATCTCCACTGCCTCTTAGCATCATATCCCTTTCAGCAATGTAAAATCCATCTTGTGACTCACACATGATCTTTAACTTTGAAGATGAGCTTTTACTTAAATTATCGTATAATAATACACAAAAAGATGGCTTGTTTCCTCGCCCTACTCTGCCTCTTAACTGATGCAATTGTGATAACCCAAATTGCTCTGCATTTTCTATAATCATGATGGTTGCATCTGGCACATCTATACCAACTTCTATCACAGTGGTTGCAACAAGCAGAGAAAATTCATTCCTTTTGAAGGAAAACATAACTTGATCTTTCTGCTCCTGAGTCAATTTTCCGTGTATTATCCCGACTTTATCAAGAAATGTTTTTTGTAATTCCTGAAAACGCATCTCTGCTGCAGCAATATTGGTCTCTTCGTTTTCTTCTATATATGGACAAATCCAATATGCTTTTTCGCCCCTGTTTATAGCACCTTTTAGCTTTTCAATAACATCTGGCACCCTACTAATGTTCATAGTTACAGTTTTTATTGGCAATCTGGATTTTGGTTTTTCTTTCAAAATTGAACATTCAACGTCACCATACATAGCTTGCTGCAAAGTTCTTGGAATGGGAGTTGCAGTAACGAAAAGTATATCGGCATTTTCTCCTTTTCCTACCAAGCGATTTCTCTGCATCACTCCAAATCGCTGTTGCTCGTCTATGACTGCAAGCCCTAAATTTTTAAATGTAACGTTAGCTTGAAATAGTGCATGAGTGCCAATCACTATATTTAAAACACCACTTGCAAGTTCGTTCATGATAATCTTTCTTTCCTTGCGCGAAGTTTTACCAGTAAGCAGCGCAACTTTTATATCGATACAGGATAAAACTTCCTCAATCCAATTATAATGTTGCTCCGCCAAGATAGTAGTCGGTGCCATTAGAGCTGCCTGCATGTTGTTTTCTACCACATTTATCATTGCAAAAAGTGCAACTACGGTTTTGCCACTACCAACATCACCTTGCAGCAAGCTTATCATGCGATACTTGGATTTTTGTCTCTCTGAGATCTCATCTATTGCACGAGTTTGATCATTTGTTAATTGAAACGACAATTCATTTAAAACTTGCTCTTTATATTTACTCAATATTATAAATTCTCTTCCCCTTTCTTTCACATGATTTTTTCTTGCAAGTTTCAGCGCTAGCTGATACGCAAACAATTCATCATAAGCAAGCCTTTTTCTACAAACCTCAGCTTCCACCAATGAGCTTGGTCTGTGCAACTTTATGATGCTTTCCCTCCAACTTAACCATTTTTTTTGCTTGATTAATGTATCATCTATCCACTCTGGTAAATCAGGCAATTCCTTTAGATTAGAGCTTATTATGTTCCCAATGTGCTTATTGGTAATGCCACGGCATAATTGGTAAACTGGCTCTATGCAAGCTATTTCTTTAAATTGGTTGATGTCAAGCGACACGTAATCTGGATGAGTAATTTGCCAATGTTCAGCAAATTTTTCGAGTTTGCCACTGATGATCACATTCGCTCCAATTGGAAATAGTTTATATAAATACTTAACTGAGTAATTAAAAAAGACTATGAATATATACTGACTCTCACTTTCAACGACTATTTTATATGGTCTACCTCTAAAAGTGGGCGACTGATGTTCATAAACTTTTGCAATGAAAGTTGTAAATTCTCCAACTCGAGCATCAGATAGTAACTTGCTTCTATCCACATAACTAAGTGGCTTATAAAACAGCAGATCCACCACCTTGTCCCCACCACAAAGTTTAGGTAATATTGCGGAATGAAACTTAGGTATATTCTCCAGCCTGCTATTTAGAAAAATCTGATTGCTCATTGAGATTCATACATGTGTAAAACTGTTATAGAGCCTTTTTAAAATCTTGTCACCTTATGGTCAGGTATGCACTATAGCTAGCACAGCTCTCTAACGTCATACCGCGATTCATTCGCGGTATCTCAGCCGCTAACACGTAACGGAATGACGAATTTGTTGTTTTTAAAATCGTCGGTAAGCCTAAGTTACCCCTAACTATATTTGCTATCATAGGGCTTATAGTAGGTATTTTATTAACTTATTAATCATTTTTATGTATTATTATACTATCAGCAGTCTATATCAAGGTATTCATAATGAGTAGCTCTATATCAGAAGAAAAGGAAAATCCAGTAGTTACATTAAGAACTCAAGCAGAAAAGTTTGGTTTTAGCAAGTTAAGAGCTGGTAAAGACAATGCTGAAGCGAATTCTGGTAATACAGCGTTCTTAGATTTTCAGAGAATGGATTTTGTTATTAACGGCAAAAGTATAAGTAGAGATTTGATTGCCGAGCTATACAAAGAACATGATAGTTTACTGCCAAAAAGTGAAGGTAAAAATGAAGACTACCGCCCATTTGCAAGAAAAGTTTTTAAGGAGATGTTCAAATACGCTAAGGCAGAAGTTCCAAGTGAATCTATCTTGGAAGAATTAGTTATCAATTGTAATCAAGCAGGATATGAAGCTGGTGTACATATAGAGTTTCAAGGTGCACTTAGCCAGCATTCATTCATAATAGAAAGCCCTGAAAAAGTAATAAGTATTGACTGTGTTAGCCAAAATAATGTGAGTGTTAAATCTGATATGACATTACCAATATTTTTCCAAAGGAGTGACGGTACATTCGGTGACAAGGTGTGTGATCTATCCAGCTCACTAGAATTCACGCTTAAGTCTCAAGATGATAAAAATGTAACATACACAAATGGTAACTTGTCACTTACTGTTCCTGAGAGACTGAAGGACTATAATATAGGTGATAAAAGCTTATTTGACATTATAAAAGAATACTTTCAGAAATTGTGCGAGAGGCTTGGATTTTTTAAAATAAAAATAGAGCATGGTTTAGGCGATCCACTAGAAGTAAGCGACCATCTGGAAAATATGGAACCCCCTATTCGTAGTAATGAGCACGGCCTGAATTAAAATATCTTGAGCTTGTTTGCACAATCAATCACTTCAGCATTTAGAAATTGTTTTTTAAACCAGGTATACTGACGTTTCGCGTAGTGTCTTGTGTTTGTTTGAGCAATTTGTATCGCTTCGTCTAAAGTAATCTCACCTTTCAAGTACTTTATAATTTCTGGCACTCCGTGTGCTTTCATAGCTGGCAAATGTGGGGCTAGGTTCATGCTAAGTAGCTTTTTTACTTCATCAATTGCTCCATTTTCAATCATTGTAATGAAACGAGAATTTATTTTTCGGTATACATCTTCACGTTTAGGCAGAATTGTATATATCTTAAAATTATTGAATAAAGGAGGCTGTCTATTCTCTTGCCATACAAAAATTGACTTGCCAGTTTCAGTGATAACTTCAAGTGCCCTTGAAAGGCGGTGCGAGTCATTCATGAACACTTTACCTTGAATCCTTGGATCTTTGCTTAGCGCTAATTTGTAAAACTCCTCTTTACTTAAATTTTTCCTTAATTCGCTTACATTTTTCCTCACTTCCTGACTTATTTGTGGCATTGATGATAAGCCTTTGATTAAACTGCTGATGTAAAGCCCGCTTCCTCCAGTGATGATAGGTATTTGAGCATTTTCTAATGCGTGATTAACTTCTTTTTCTAAATCTTCTAACCATAGACCCACGGAATAATTTTCTTTTGCTGAAACATAACCATATAGTTTATAAAATACTTCTTGCTTTGGTGGTTGAGCAGTAATTATGGGAATTTCTTCATATACCTGCTTTGAATCACAATTTATTATACTAATATTTCCATATTTTTCTATCAGGTTATCGCATAATTCTGATTTACCTGAGGCCGTAATTCCTGTAATAATTACTATATTATTTTTCATTTATATTAATTTAATTAACATATGATAAAGTGTAGTAAAAGTTTGGATTCTACAATCTAAAGTTTGGAGATTTTTATGGCAGAAAACAACGACAATAATTCATTTACTAAGCGTTTCACAAACAGGACTCCTGGCGGTACAGGGGAAGGTTTTTCCAGTAAGTATTCGTCTCAAAACACCAAAGAACGGGCATTAGGGGAAAAAGGAAAAATTTCTGAATTAGCAGGCAAAAAAACCGAATCCAAGGAAGCTTTTTCTGAAAGTGGCAGCATAAAAAGTAAAAGCAGAACTGTCAATGAAAGATCTTTTGCTGATGCAACAAAAAGAAGTAGGTCAGATCTTATATACTTAGTCCGTGGTAAAGATCGTGGAAAATCAGCGTGGCATTATGTATTAGTTGATAAAGAGAAAAGAGAAATGTTTCTAGCAAAAAGCAGAACTGGCTCTATAGATGTTGCAGACTATGGAGAGATTTTGTATTCAGGATGGGGAGAGGATCCACCACAGGCAATAGTTGATAAAGTCAATGAAGAGTTTGGGTTGTAGCAAGTCTGCATAACAAATGGTAAGCTGCGTTGTATTATATTCACAAAAACTAGCGTATCTGTTTAGAGGAGTGGCTAATGTGCAAATATTGAAGCAAAGTGCGTGACACACAGCTGTACGAACATTGCAATATGGTACATAGTAAACGATGTCATTCCAGTGCTTGACACTGGAATCCAGCTTTTTCATAATCATCAAAATGTTGTATTTTAACATAAAACGGCTACTTTTATGCTTACCAACTTAATAAAATTCCTGGATCCCAGTGGGCTTTGTTGCATCGCTCTTCGGATAGTAGGTAACGCACAATAAATTTATGAAGCTATCTCAAATTTAGCCATACCAATATCAGTGAACTTATTGAGCAAATAGCATTTAACAAGTAGTTCCTTCTCTCTATTTGTCTCAGATTTATTCCTAAAACTAAACCCGAATGTTTGTTTCAGTCGCGAGAAAAAACTTTCTATATAAGATCTTTTTCCGTAGTTTGTTTGCCTTTTCCACCTCTTCATTCCATCTTCGCTGCATGATTTTATTAGTCTAATTGCAGCATTTCTCTCAGCCATATAGTCTAACTTTGGATGCTCTGCTGCGTTGTTTTTCGGAGGAATTTTCGTTTTTATACCATATTGATTACACAGCTTATAGAGCTTTTCTCTGTCATATGCCCTATCTGCATATAGTACTTTTATGACATACTGAAAATCGACTTCTTTTAGCAAATCACAAGCTCCATAGTGATCAGCCGTTACTGTATTTTACAGCTATGGCTTTTTTGCTGTTTGTATTCAACATTACATGCAATTTTCTTGTCTGTTCATAGCTGCGATACTTTCTATCTTCGCTATTTTCTTTGCTATGACCAGGAGTGTTGTTGTATATACTAATTCCTGTACTGTCTATAGCAATTTCGATATCTTCCATATTATTTTCTGCAATCATTGATCTTAATATTGAGTTTCTTAAACCTTCTTGATGATTGTGAATAGCTGATAACTTGCAAATTTTTCCCAATTTGCTCAAGGTATCCTGCTATAAACCCAACTGTTTGCCTCAGGCCTATTCTAAATAAACAAGTTATTATGTGCACCAAAATTACAACTTTATCGCTATAAATATTGTTGCCAACTGGTATTTTTGGACCATTCTCGTACCACTTTTCTATGGCTTCGTTGATATAATGAAAAATATTTCCTCTTTTTTCTAGAAATTTGTTATATTCGCTATGGTTACTGACCCTCATTTTTTGTGGCATATTTTTTCTTTCAAGGTTAAATGGCTATTTTATAATGAATTTTGTCAGTAGCCACCAGATTTTTTCAGTTGCTATGCAACAAAGCCATCCCAGTGTCAAGCACTGGGATGACACCATTTGTTGTAAACTCACTTTTACTCTATGGTCTTGCCGCTATCCTGAACGGATACAAACTAGCAGTTACTATATAAGATACAATGCAACAAAACTGATCTAGTTGTTATAAATAAGTTTTGAGCTATATGGTATCTAAAATAATAAATGCAATACAGAACAACTTGTTAGTGTGTTTTCCAACAGAAACAGTGTATGCTCTTGCTTGTAATGCACTAGATAATGAATCTATAGGAAAAATATATCAGATAAAGAAACGCTCTCAAAATAAACCACTGTCTATATTTGTTAGTGATATTTACAATTTGACAAAAATAGCAAAGGTAAAGGAAAGATATATTGATTTAATAAACCACTTTTCTCCTGGACCAATTACCTATATTTTACCACTTAAAAACAACAATATATTGCCAAACGAATTCTTTAAAGATAGTATAGGCATCAGAATCCCTAAGCATCCTATTGCAATTTCAATATTAAATAAACTGAAAGTTCCAATAGTTGCAACTAGTATAAATATTTCAGGAGAAAAAAGTGTATGTAAGGCAGACGATATACCACAATCCATTAAGCAACATTTATCTGTAGTGATTGAAGATGATGAACTAGTTTCTGGTACAGAATCTACTATTATTGACTTAACCGAAGATAAGATTAAGGTTTTAAGGGAAGGTGCAATTTCATTACAAACAGTAAACAACGCATTTTCAAACTAAGATCTATAGGAGAAAAAATGAAAAGAGTAATAGGTCACAACCAGGCCAAAAAAAAATTAATGAACAACTTATCTGTTCAGTCTTGGCTGATCTGTGGTAAAAAAGGTATAGGAAAAGCAACGCTTGCAAAATCCTTCTCCAATTGGTTACTCATAAAAAGCTATAATGAAGTAGCATTGGACTTACACATTGTTGAAGGTGATACTATCGGAATAGAAAAAGTCAGAGAAATGAAAAACTTTCTACACTTAAGTCCCATTCAATCAGAACACAAAATAGCTATAATAGATAGCTTAGAGGCAATGACTAATAACGCTAAAAACGCAATATTGAAAATATTAGAAGAGCCGCCAAAAAATTCTAAGATATTTATAATTAGCCATAAGCCATATGATATACAAACCACTATCTTGTGTAGGTGCTTTCAGCTAAATTTACTTCCATTAACTTATGATGAAACAAAGCAAGTTGCTTCATCTCAATGTAAATTTGATGATCAAACGTTTGACGAAATGATTACTTTATTTCCTGGAATGCCAGGAATGATAATAAATGCAATAAGTAGTGATGCTTATGAAGCATACAAATGCTTTTATAAATTTCTTCATGATTTAAAGAATCCCAATATGATTAATAAAGTAATTAATAGCGAAATCGAACTAGAACTAGCATCATATATAATTCAGGCCTTCATTTTAGAAAGCATAAAGAGAGAGGTAAATGATGTTGAAATTCTGCTAAGTCAGTGGAAAAAAATAGATGAACTTTTCGTTGCCGCAAAGCAACTCCACTTAGATAAAAAGCATGTTTTAGCTAATGTAGTTAATATCATGACAT
Organism: Wolbachia endosymbiont (group A) of Epagoge grotiana; assembly: GCF_947251775.1. Taxonomy (NCBI): domain Bacteria; kingdom Pseudomonadati; phylum Pseudomonadota; class Alphaproteobacteria; order Rickettsiales; family Anaplasmataceae; genus Wolbachia; species Wolbachia endosymbiont (group A) of Epagoge grotiana. The sequence goes on along the minus strand of NZ_OX366387.1, from coordinate 1,441,926 downwards.
AAGTTTACAAAGTATAATACTTTTAACATAAATTCATGATAAAATTCTGTTAATTTAATACTCGAAGTATATAATTTGACTTTCCATAAGATGGTACAAGCCTCCACCTTCTAGGTGGAGAAACTTTAGTTTGTCAATGTCATAACTGTACTTTATAAAGTATAGTTATGACGGAATATGACAAAGGAAAACACACTGTATTTTATCATAGGTACCATATAGTCTGGATTACAAAATATCGGTACAGAGTATTAACTAAGGCTATGAAGGAGAGAATACGAACAATCATAGCAGAAGTATCTGAAGAAATGGGGATTAAGATAGAAAACGGAGTAATATCATCAGATCATTTACATTTATTCGTAGTAATACCTCCTCATATAGCTGTGAGTGATTTTGTTCAAAGAGCCAAAGGCAGGTCTTCACGCAAAGTTCAACAAGAATTTTCAGAGCTAAATAAAATGTACTGGGGAAAGCGTTTTTGGGGAAGAGGATACTTTAGTGCTACCAGCGGAGATATCACAGATGAAGTCATTAATGAGTACATCAATAAACATACAGATGCACATCAGCCTCATTCTATATCTAGTATAAGATTGGAGTAGCTTTAGCTTCTCACCGCGCTTCCAGCGCTATATCCAACCTTTCGGCTCTCAGCCGATAGTGGTTGAGTGATAATAAATTAACTGTATGGCAATCAATAGAAGTTTTGACGAAAGCCATATTGAACATGCAGAAAAAATTAAGCTTAATTAAGAATATAGCTTCAGATCAAGACATAACCCTAGAAAAAGGAAAGGAGTTGTTAAGTGGCATTTATGAAGCAAATTTTAAGCTAAACAAGGCAATCAATATAGCCACTTTGCCAAAAATTGGCTATCATATGCTAAATGGCGAGCTTGTTGTACGTAATCATATTACAGAAGAGGAAGTAAAGATTCCTAGAGATTTTCATTACCTTAAAGTCGTTAAATCTGATCATGATGATTATAAATTAACGTTTTGTAATTTTTTAGGTAACGAGTTTTTTGAATATAAAAAGTATGATCCACAATATTCTGGTATTTCAGATGAATATAAATTTGTGAATTTTGGTAGTGTAAAAAAGACTCATAATCTAAAATTTAAGGAATACGTTGGTCATGCACCTAAATTTTTTGCTGCAGAAGGGCCTATTGAGCCTGGATCCCAAAACCATGCAATTGATCTATTTGAGCTAGTCAAAAGTGGTAAAGGTAGAAAAGTGGGAGCCTTTGCTGATGAATTTGGTTATTTTGATGATCAAAATAAATTGCATTATTATAATTATCACAAAAGTGCAGAAAGTAATACTTATGATCCTGAAAATTTCAGTGTAAAAATGATAAATATAGATGTGAGCAAAATCGATAAATTCTACCTCATTGCAGAACCATACGCGTCAAGTTAAGAGATTGTGAGCAAATTTAGAGAGGTTAAAGTGGATACTCTAGCCCTTCTACGTTTGTCTTTTAATGAAAATCGCGACCAAGTTATAGTGAGTTTTTTAAGAAATGCTTTTAAACTATTAATTTTGGTTAATACTAAAAATAACTCTCTAACCCGCCTTTTTAGCTCAATAAATGCCTTTGTTAAGCTAAGTTCTGTATTCTTTTTCACTTCTGTGCAACCAACTATGCCGTGAAATATAAGAATTGCGCACAATTTAGCATATAGTTCACATAATACTCTGCATGGCTTTCCTTTTAGCTTATCAAGCCTGATATGGCTTTTATACAATTTAAATAATAACTCAATTTGCCACCTTACTCTGTAAATCGTTAATACTTGCTCAGCACTAATTTTATTTTCTGGAACATTAGTTATAAATATTGACCAGTTCAACAATTTTTGATTTCTTTTAGAGGATGTATATCCCTGCGATCTTGCTAATCTATTAGCTTTCCTTCTTCTGGCCATAGACTGTTCTTCAGTTAGTTTCTGACATATAATTCTTACTCTAATTTTTGCTTCTTTTCCTAACAATACCTCGTTTTCTAAAAATAACTTATCCTCTAAACATTCTAATAACTCCATTTTTTGATTTGTTTCTACATCATATATGTTGGTATCGGATTTATAACGACTTATGAAATAAGCTCCTATTTCATTGATTTGTTTAAAAGAACTTGGCACAAAATAACCGAGATCAGATATTAGCAAATCATTGCTTAATATATTACTTAAATGTTTCCTATATCCCTGGTCTGATCTTACCCCCTCCGTTAAATTAAGTTGGTCTATTATCTGATTCATGTAGTCGAAAACTAATTGTAACTTTATTCCAGACTTAGTATTGCTTTCATAGCCACTGTAGCTAGTACCATAACCTTTATACATCTCTTCCATACTGTTAGGTAGAGTAATATAGCTACTGTCCAATAATTTAACACTATTAAATTGCTGTAAGATTTTGCAATCAACTTGCAAGATATTTTTAAAGAGAATCACAGATTCATTATACATCCTTTTCATAAATTCCACTGCTTCTTCAGTAAATCTAAAATCCAAACCTTGTTTTGTTATATCTATCGAGTCCTCGTTTAGTAATTGACACATTGTTTCTACGCTACAATTATCAACTCCTATATTACCCAAGACCATGGCTTTTACGAATGATGAACCTTTTAGCTTTCTCTTTCTTTTTATAAACCTTGTTGTAATTGAGATTTTCTCTGCTTTTTCATTAAAAATTTCTTTGAGCTTTTTTGATAAGCAAGTTATTTTATTCATTGGTTCTCTCACTAAAAGTATATCTGGGAGAACTTATACCTTATTATTCTATCTCTTTCATACCTTTATTTCCTTAACTTGACGCGTATGCATTGCAGAACAAGGTGATATAATCATTCATCCTATTTGGGAAAATTTAGACATATTTTAAAGTTTTTTTTAGAGTATCTAAGCTTATTGTTATTATAATGATCCGATTAGGTCTGGTAGTATTGTGTTATGGAAGATAAATTACTTGAATCAGTAAAAAACAAAAGTTATTTCAGTAAAGCAGTCGAATGGTACTGCCATAGGTATCTGTTTTGTGTAGCAGAAAGATCTTGGATGGCATTAATAGTATCGCTTCTCCTAGTATGCTTATGTTTATTAACATTAAACATATACCTGTTATTTCCTATTAAAAAAGATTTAAATTTTGTGAAGTATATGAACCACACAGAAGATGAGTTCTCCGCAATGCATAAGCTTAGTTTCAGTAAAAAGGAAGATGAATACACTTCCACAGCGAGGTACTTAATAAGTAAATACATCGAAATATATGAGTCCATTAAGACCGTTGAACCGAAGTACCAAGAAAATTTTATAAGAAACAATTCTATACATAAAACCTATCAAGGCTTTCAGGAAAAAACGAACAATGAAGCTGTTTCATCCAAAAGAAAAATTGCCAACATAAATGTAATAACATTATCTATTGATCGATCGACCAAGGACTTAGTTACATTTGCTGGAAATGCTACTGTAGTTTTTGCAACCGAGCAAAATAAGGAGGTGAAAAATCAGGCTGTTGAGATTAGCTTCACTTTGTCGAATATAAAAGCAACTCTGGCTGGTATAATACCATTTAAATTTATTGTTAATGGTTATAAATACAGATTTTAAAATATTACTTGGTAGCTAAAAAAAATAACCAAAGTGCACATAGCAGTAATAACTGGAGGTAAAACTAGAAGAATTGGTGTTTTTTTAATAAAGTAATTCTGAGAAGGTTTTAAGAAAAAGGCGTTGTAAATTATCGGTAAAAAGTACAGAGCGTTGAGTATAGTACTAACAATTAACACTAGAGTTACAAACACAGAAAGTATTACATTGCCAGAGTTGAAAACAGCTTGAAAAATGAGAAATTTACCCCAAAAAGTTGGAGCAGGCGGCACCCCTATCATAGACAACGCACCTATAGCAAATGCTGTCATGCTAATTGGCATACTGCGTCCTATACCGTAAATCTTATCTATATATTTCTCACCTGCTCTCGTTATTATTGCTCCGGCAACGAAAAACAAAGTGATTTTTGCAAATGCGTGGCAAACTAATTGAAAAATTGCAACCCTCATGCTGAGCTCACTAAAAATTGAAGCGAACAATATAATATATGACAATTGAGAGATGGTAGAGTAAGCAAGCAATTTCTTTAATTCTTTTTGCTTTAGTGCAATCAATGATGCAGTAATAATAGTAAATCCAGCAGCGTACGGAAGCCACCCTCCAGCAAACCAATTTTGCTGCACAAAACGTTGCATGTTATCGACGCCAAAAGTGTATAATATAACTTTTATGATGATGAAAACTCCGGATTTCACAACAGCAACAGCATGCAGTAGTGCACTCACAGGAGTTGGTGCAACCATTGCTTTTGGTAACCAAAAATGCATTGGCATTAATGCAGCTTTTCCTATTCCGTAAATTAGCATAGCAAAACACACTGCAATAAAAGTGATGAGTGAAGTATCAAATTTGAATATTCCACCACTTACAAAGTCTAAAGTATGAAATTCATTATATAAAAGGCCTATTGCAGGAAAAAATAATACCAAAGAAGAGAAAAATAGCACGCCAAAGTAATAGCGTCCTGCAATCATTGATTCATTTGTTGAGTTGTAAGTAACCAGAGGGTATGTACTAATAGTTAGAAGCTCATAAAAGACAAATGTAGTGAGCAAATCTCCAGAAAAAGCAATAAACATTGCACAGCTAATCGATATTGAAAAAAAGCATAGAAAACTTGAGTGATTGCTATCAGCATAGTTATTCTGCATATAACATATTGCATATATACTGGTCAGCACCCATAAAAACGATATTAATAAACTGAATATTACTCCGGTAGACTCTAGCTTTAAACTAATGTGCAAATTATTACCAAAATCCATGAGAATAAATTGAGAATGATCACCATATACCCAATATAAAGTGCACAGACACGTATACGTAAACAGAAGTACAGAAGAAGTGACAGTAATACTATTGTTCACTCCGGGCCATTTACCAGTAAAAAAAATAACTAACGCACTTAAAAGTGGAATCAACGCAGTAATTAATAAATAATTCTCAGTAATTGAAAATGGTAAGGAAAGAGACGTTAAAACACAGTCCATTAAATAATTCATCTTTTTGTTTAGGTAAAGCTAGAATTATACTAAAATCATAGAAAAACCGCTATGTTTTTTTGGCAAACTAGTCGTTTGTGTATGCTATAGCTATACTGCGATTCATTCCACAACTGTACGAACATTTGTTTTTGTTAAACACAACAAAGATGTCATCCCAGTGCCCTGACTACTTGGATCCAGAAAACTTAATTTCAACTAAGTGGCTGCATAATAAAGGCTGGATTCCAGTGCCAAGCACTGGAATGACAGCAATCTACGTCATACCACCACGAACCGTCATACCGCGATTCATTCGCGGTATCTCATCCGCTAACTAGTAGCGGGATGACGAGCTTATCGTCATGCCACCGCGAACCGTCATACCGCCGCGGTATCTCAGTATAGATTCCGCTAACTAGTAGCGGAATGACGGTTTTTCAAATTGTCGTAAGTCAGTTTAGCTATATAGATAGCACAAAGTCAACTGCATAAATTGAAAATATCTGCTAGACGCAAATTACAACAAATGCAGTAGCGTAATCTCCATCGTCACTTAAAGAAAGATGAATTTTGGAGATAAAATCCTTGCTAACGGTAAGATATGGCTTGCCTCTTACATCATTGTATATTTCTATATCTTTCATTGTAATACCCTGACCACTACCTCGTGCTTTAACAAAAGCTTCTTTTGCTGCAAAGCGTTTAGCAAAATACCTTGCTTGCATTTCTTGACTATTATACTTTCTACTTAGCTCTATTTCCTTTTCAGTGTAGATTCTATTGAGAAATTTTTCCCCGTATTTTTGTAATATTCTCAATATTCTTGGTATATATACTATGTCAGTGCCGATACCGTGTATCATTTTGCGCTAAAGTGATTTATTGCTTCCTCAATCTGCATTTCCTTTACCTCTCCAGTTGCTCTATTTTTTACTTCAACTATATTTTCACTTACTGCTTTCTTTCCGACAATTATTTGCCACGGCAAGCCTATCAGATCCATTCTAGAAAATTTTACTCCTACACTCCCTTCCGTATCATCGTAAAGCACTTCATCGCTTTTCAAAGCTTTGTATATTTTATCTGCAGCCTCCGTTACTTTCGTTTGTAAATTGATTAAACCAATTCTGAAAGGAGCCACCGATTCTGGCCAGATAATTCCTTTATCATCATGAAAAGCTTCTATTATTGTACCAACAAGCCTTGAAACCCCAATGCCATACGAACCCATATGTATATTGACATTTTTTCCATCTTGAGAAGTAACACTTGCCTTCATAGGCTTTGAATATTTGTCGCCAAAATAAAAAATATGCCCTATTTCAATACCTTTACTAACATTTAACTGCTCTTGTGATATAGGGCAAGTCTCAGGATCATGCATATCATCTGCAACTGCGTATATACTCTTTAAACTTTCAATATCTTCACTCTCTAGTAGTTCAGAAAATTTATTGTCATAATATAAAGTGCTCTCACCAGTGTTTGCCAATATATGAAACTCGTGGCTCAAATTTCCTCCAATTGGCCCCGTATCAGCTCGAACTCCAATTGGAGTAAATCCCATGCGTTTGAAGATTTTTATGTAAGTTTTGTACATCAAATTATATGAATTCAGTGCACCTTCGTAATCTACATCAAAACTGTATGCATCCTTCATCAAAAATTCCCTGCCCCTCATAACACCATAACGTGGTCTTACCTCATCACGGAATTTCCATTGAATTTGGTATAAACAAAGTGGCAAATCTTTGTAACTTTTTACCACATCTCTAATTAAATCAGTTGCTATCTCCTCATGCGTTGGACCAAAAAGCATATCTTCCTCATGCCTATCCTTTATGCGTAGCATTTCCTTACCGTAATCATCGTAACGCCCTGATTCTCGCCAAAGACTTGCTGGTTGCACACAAGGCATTAATGCTTCAATAGCACCGGATTTGTTCATTTCATCTCTGATAATATCTTCAATATTCTTAAGCACTAAGAGACCAAGTGGTAACCACGTATAGATGCCAGATGCTATCTGCTTTATTAAACCTGCACGCAAAGAATATTGATGGGAGATAATTTTAGCATGGGCAGGCTTTTCCTTTAGAGTTGGCAGGTAATATTTGGATAAGCGCATATAATAGATCTGATTGTATTAAGTAATCTTAATACAATCAGACCTGTAGGTAAACTTATTTTGAAAAGGAAGGGAAGTGCATGGCTGACCATTTCATAGTTATCATAGTCCTTGTACAACATTTTCCTTTTGGCATCGCAACGCTTTTCCACCAAACTGTGCTATGCGATCCTCAACAGAAAGAGGAGGTGAATCTTGCACCTCATTATCCACTGAGTCAACATTATTTACTTGTGGTGAATCAACACACGAACTTGGCGGTACCGGTGACTCCTCTGTTTCTTGTTCAGGATGTATCGGAGATGTGGCTCTAGATCCTATACCACTGTCAAGACCCCCGCTTCCTTCTTCCTTGCTTGATGGGGAATTTGTGTGTTTTGTCTGCTCCTCTTTTTCCTGCTCTATCTCTTTCTGTGTGTCTTTGCTTTCATCTGTAGTCCAATCTGAATCGCTAATAGAATCAGAATGCTCACTTTCACTATCTGAGAGTTGCATGACTGCTGCTCTCTCCTTAAGTCTCTTTGTCCAATCTGAATCATTATCATCCGACTTCTTTCTCTCTGCTTGCTCCCTATCTATTCTTGCAGCAAACTCTTCTGGTGTTTCTTTTTTGTCAGTGCCCCCACTACTTTCTAATTTTGCTTTCAATTCATTTGTAAAATTTTGTTGCTGCCCACTCTTGTTGCTGCTCACTCTTTTTAACGTAGTACCTCCTCTTATCTGTTCAAACAGAGTAGAATGATTATTATTCTCAGGTTCACCAGCCTTCTTCGGTGCATCATTCTTAGGTTGCTCCGTACGCTTGGAAGCTGTAAAAAAATGCGGAGGCGGAGGCGGAGGTGGTAGTGCAGCATCTTGTGGCAATGGAGGAGGTGGTGGCGGTGGTACACTGACACTTGGATTTGGTTGTGTACCCAATGTTACTGGAGGTGATTGAGGAGTAGGTACATTTGATTTATTCTCCAGATTAGTACAATTTTTACACACAAATTTTTGTGGTTCTTGAGATGGAGTATGGCCGAATTTCTGTCCATTAAGACCTACTTCTTTCTTATTATCATCTCTAGAAATAGCCAGTTTAACAAGATATGTCACTGAAATAAGTGCAACAACCGTAGAAACAGCAAAAATTGCTAAAGGAACTGCTGCAATAGGACCAGAACCAGAAACTGCTATAATAACATAAGGAAGATATTGACCAGATATGAAACTAAATATAGATAATAATGAAACAGCAATTAAAGGTTTCCATATAGTCTGCTTAGTTTTAGTAAGCTCCTGACTATCTTTTAGCAATGAAGAATTATTGGATATCATCATTTCTTTGCCTCACTTGTTAACGATAATTTAATAATAACCCAATTAATAATTTCTGTCAATAATTAATTATGAAAAACAAAGTTGCAATTTGAATAGATAAGCTATAAGTAATATACGACCAGCAATAGCCATACAATAGACTTCTTGTATAACCCACACTAAGTAGAAAAAAGGTGTCATCCAAGTAGCTGACACTGCTCTCCTTTGTCATTCCAGTGCTTGACACTGGTTTCCATCCAAAATGGTGTCATTCCAGTGCTTGACACTGGAATGACACCGAAGGGGCTACTGCCGTCTTGGATGGAAACCAGTGTCAGAACTAGTTAACCATGGGGCTTCTTTTGCCTTTTTTTCCATTTGGTAAATTTCTTAAATATTTATGGCTAACATGAAGCTAAGTACGAACTTTGTTAAACATAACAAATGGTGCCATTCCAGTGCTCCTTTTTTTGTCATCCCAGTGCTTGACACTGGGATGGCTTTGTTGCATCGCTCTTCGGATAGTAGGTAACGCACAATAAATTTATGAAGCTATCTCAAATTTAGCCATACCAATATCAGTGAACTTATTGAGCAAATAGCATTTAACAAGTAGTTCCTTCTCTCTATTTGTCTCAGATTTATTCCTAAAACTAAACCCGAATGTTTGTTTCAGTCGCGAGAAAAAACTTTCTATATAAGATCTTTTTCCGTAGTTTGTTTGCCTTTTCCACCTCTTCATTCCATCTTCGCTGCATGATTTTATTAGTCTAATTGCAGCATTTCTCTCAGCCATATAGTCTAACTTTGGATGCTCTGCTGCGTTGTTTTTCGGAGGAATTTTCGTTTTTATACCATATTGATTACACAGCTTATAGAGCTTTTCTCTGTCATATGCCCTATCTGCATATAGTACTTTTATGACATACTGAAAATCGACTTCTTTTAGCAAATCACAAGCTCCATAGTGATCAGCCGTTACTGTATTTTACAGCTATGGCTTTTTTGCTGTTTGTATTCAACATTACATGCAATTTTCTTGTCTGTTCATAGCTGCGATACTTTCTATCTTCGCTATTTTCTTTGCTATGACCAGGAGTGTTGTTGTATATACTAATTCCTGTACTGTCTATAGCAATTTCGATATCTTCCATATTATTTTCTGCAATCATTGATCTTAATATTGAGTTTCTTAAACCTTCTTGATGATTGTGAATAGCTGATAACTTGCAAATTTTTCCCAATTTGCTCAAGGTATCCTGCTATAAACCCAACTGTTTGCCTCAGGCCTATTCTAAATAAACAAGTTATTATGTGCACCAAAATTACAACTTTATCGCTATAAATATTGTTGCCAACTGGTATTTTTGGACCATTCTCGTACCACTTTTCTATGGCTTCGTTGATATAATGAAAAATATTTCCTCTTTTTTCTAGAAATTTGTTATATTCGCTATGGTTACTGACCCTCATTTTTTGTGGCATATTTTTTCTTTCAAGGTTAAATGGCTATTTTATAATGAATTTTGTCAGTAGCCACCAGATTTTTTCAGTTGCTATGCAACAAAGCCATCCCAGTGTCACGCACTGGGATGACACCGTCATAAAGGAACCAGTGTCAGCTACTTGGATGACATCATCTTTTTTTCTGGATCCAAGTAGTCAGAGCACTGGAATGACATCATAGGGGCTCGGATGACAAAGGAGAGCTACTTGCATGACACCATCTGCCACCTGCAAATTGCAATGTTCGTACGATTGTGCGTCACGCGTTGGAATGACAAAAAAGAGTGAGTTGCTAGTTTTTCATATGGTTATGCAAGGAGTCTGATCTTTTTCTTTGTTAATATTACTCTAAATTTTCGTCAAAATAAGCTGTTTTATCCTTTTTTTCCTTATACTCTTCTGCAGTATAGAGGGGTTGCTTTTTAGCTGTGATATTTGGCCACTTTTGTGAGTATTCTACATTTATATCGTAAAATAACTTGAAAGTTTTTTGTTCGCTGCTCAGCAACTCTTCATCTAGTTCTAAAATATCTTTTATGGAATCATCAGTTACAATTGCATCTACTGGACACTCAGGTATGCACACTCCGCAATCAATACATTCATCTGGGTTAATCACGAGCATGTTTTTGCCTTCATAGAAGCAGTCAACGGGACATACTTCCACGCAGTCTGTATATTTACATTTTATGCATTTGTCTGTAACAAAATGCGTCATAAAACACTGTATATTTGTATTATCTTGGGTACACTAAATTGATAAGAAATTCAAGTCTTTTATGAAGATAAATAAATTGAACAACAAAGAATTAGAAGTATGGTTAAGCTTGGCTAGAACTATAGGACCAATAAAGTTTTTTAGTATACTAAGAACACATGGATCGCTAGATGAGGTGTTGAAATATCTCAATAGGGTGGCTAATAATAAGGTGTATGGCATTCAAGATGCACGAGAAGAAATCAATAATGCAGAAAGAATTGGAGCTAAAATTATACCCGCATGTGACCCAGATTACCCTGATCTTTTAAGAAATATCTCTAGTTGTCCTCCTGTAATAACTGCGCTTGGTGATATATCATTATTAAGCCGTGAGATAATTGCAATAATCGGTGGGCGTAACTCTTCAATGAATGGAAGAAATTTTGCCAATAAGTTGGCACTTGATTTAAGCGAAGCTGGTTTTGTTATTGTTTCTGGACTTGCAAAAGGAATCGATACTGCAGCAAACAGTGTAATATACAAAAATCATCCCACTATTGCTGTTACAGCAAGCGGAATTGATGTGGTGTATCCAAAAGAGAATTTTGATCTATACAAAAAAATCACTGGGAACGGTGGGTTAGTAATTACTGAGCTTCCATTTGCTACTAAACCAAAGCCTCAATATTTTCCTCAGAGGAATCGAATTATATCTGGTCTATCGCTGGGTGTTGCAGTGATTGAAGCATCGAAACGTTCTGGCTCTCTAATAACAGCAGATTTTGCTTTAAATCAAGGGAGAGAGGTGTTTGCAGTTTCTGGTTTCCCTTTAGATTCACGCTGTAGTGGTAGTAATTATTTAATTAAAAACGGTGCTAAGCTTATCGAATCCGCTGATGACATAATAGAGAGTATTAGGTTTAGTTTACCTCCGCAGCAAAAAAACCTATTTGATGTTGAGCACCATTTTGTTAACCAAAAACAAGAAAAATTACAACAGGCAAAATCTGTTATAGTTGATCATATTAACTCTGTACCTGTTGATATAGATGAACTTATATTAGCAAGCGGACTTTCTACCAACATAGCTCTAATGGCTCTTTTGGAACTAGAGTTGGAAAACAAAATAGAGCGTTCACCGGGGAATAAAATATCGTTAATTTTCTAGATTACTTTAGCTATACTAGATGTTCGTACAGATATATGCTTGACACTGGAATGATGACATTTATCATAGGATTCTTAGTTGCTGATTTTAGAATTGATAAGAGAAAACTTTTTTTCAACTTGTTGTATAATTTTATAAAAGTGATCGAAATCTAAGCTTGCACTGCCAATTAAAACTCCTGATAAATTTGAAATATTTAACAAATTTTCTATATTTTCTGAACTAACTGAACCACCATATATAATGTGTTTTTTACCAGTACACAATTTTATTACCTCTATCACCTCAGTAATTGCATCATTATTTGGCATATGACCTGTACCTATTGCCCATATTGGCTCATATGCTACGGTATATTTACCATGTGTTGGCAAACGGTTTTTACATTGATATTCTATTACCTCATTTGTTTTTCCACTTTTATAATCTTCTGAATTTTCACCTACACAGATCATTGGGTGTAAGCCTAATTCTATTGATGTTTTGGACTTAAGTTTTATTTCACTATCTTTTTCATTAGCCCTTTCAGAATGCCCCAGTATTACGTAAGTACACCCTAGTTCTTTTAACATTTCTGCGCTAATTTCACCTGTGTAAGAACCGGACTTTTTCTGATGGCAATTCTGTGCTCCTATATTAATATTATTGTTCAACTCTATACTGCTTGGAAATGACGTAAAAGGAGGGCAAATTACTAATTTAGAGGTAATTTCGTTGCTCTTGTCGTTAAGTTTGCCTATAAAGTCAACAAATGAAGAACGCATTCCATTCATTTTCCAATTTGCTACTATTAAAAAGGACATCAACTTTACTTATATGAGTGAGAGTGCCGGCTGTCGGACTTGAACTGACAACCTACTGATTACAAGTCAGTTGCTCTACCAATTGAGCTAAGCCGGCGTTAAACACATTAATAATATACAATTATCAATGAATTTTCGTCAACTAATTTTTAAAATACTGTATAATGAAAATAATATGAAAAAATTTTTACTGAAGCCAAAAAAGAGTCTAGGGCAAAATTTTATTTTATCGAGTGAGATAACAAAAAAAATCGTCGCTTTAGCTGGTAGTCTGGAAAATTTTAATGTCATTGAAATTGGTCCTGGATATGGTGCATTAACAAGAGAAATATTGGTGCATAATCCAAAGTCTCTACTTTCTATAGAAAAAGATAGAGATTTAGTAAAACACCATGACCAACTGCTAAATGAGCATCAAGGAAAGTATAGAATTATAGAAGCGGATGCACTGCATGTTACAGAAGAAGAGCTGATAGAGCGCCCAGTTAAAGTTATTGCTAACTTGCCTTACAATATCTCGGTAGTGTTATTTTTAAAGTGGTTAAATAATATAAAATTTTTTACGAACTTGACATTAATGTTTCAAAAAGAGGTAGCAGATCGCATTACGGCAAGACCCAATTCTAAAGATTATGGTTCCTTATCAGTGCTAAGCCAGTTACTATGTGATATAAAAAAGGAATTTGATATTGAACCTAAAGAGTTTTTTCCAAGACCAAAAATACATTCTTCAGTAATTACAGTAAATCCTTTGCCTACCCCAAAGTTTGTAGTAAACTTGGAAACCTTAATAAAATTAACACGTGCTGTTTTTGCTCAAAGAAGAAAGATGCTGAGAAATAGCTTGCAAAATATAACGAACCACGCTGAAACTGTCCTTGAAAACGCTAAATTGAGCGGAAACCAGCGTCCAGAAAACTTAACTATTGAGCAGTTTTGTTTGCTGGCAAATAATGTAGAATGCTTATTTTGCAATAAAATGTATTAGCAACCATATAGCTTTTCTATCTCCTAAAAACAGTTAGAGCTATACAATTAAAGGCTCCTAGCTAATTTTGCCTATTGCAATTTAATTAATTGGCGTATAAGCTTTAAATAAAGCCTATGAAAAAAATGGAAGCTTGTTATTCGTTTGACGATATACTTCTTTTGCCAGCCTATTCTAATATATTGCCTTGCGATGCAGATACAAAAACTTATTTAACAAATAGTATAGAACTAAATATCCCTCTCATATCCTCTGCAATGGATACTGTTACTGAATCGGACTTTGCAATAGCTATTGCCCAACATGGAGGGATAGGTTGCATACATAAGAATTTATCAATAGATGAACAAGTTTTAGAAGTAAGAAGGGTGAAAAAATATGAAAGTTGGATCGTGTATAACCCAATTACGATTTCACCGGATAAAACAGTTGCGGAAGCAATTTCATTAATGAGAGAGCACAATTATTCTGGCATTCCTGTAGTCGATCAACGCAAGTTAGTTGGAATTTTAACTAACCGAGATGTGAGATTTATTGAAGACCAGAACATGAATGTAAAAGTTTCCGAAGTGATGACAAAAGATAAGTTAGTGACAGTGCGGGAGCAGGGAGTGAATAGTGCCTCAGCAATGAAATTGTTGCATGAAAATAGAATAGAAAAGCTTTTGGTCGTAGATGAAAATTCTTGTTGTATAGGTTTAATTACGGTTAAAGACATTGAAAAATACAATAGATACCCAAATTCATGTAAAGACAGTAAAGGGCGGCTAAGAGTTGCCGCTGCAATTGGCACTGGTAAAAAAGATGGTATAGAAAGATGTGAAGCTTTGATCGGAGAAGAAGTTGATGTAGTTGTTGTGGATACTGCTCACGGTCATTCCGAAAACGTTATCAATACCATTAGGGAAATAAAAAAGATGTATCCTAATACGCAATTAATTGGCGGAAACATTGCAACAAAGGAGGCTGCTGAAGCGTTGATTGATGCGGGTGTTGATGCAGTGAAGGTTGGAATAGGACCAGGATCAATCTGTACAACCAGAATAGTTACAGGTGTTGGTGTGCCACAATTCTCTGCAATCAAGAATGTTGCAGAGGCGTGTAGAGCAAGAAACGTCAGACTAATTGCTGATGGTGGGGTAAAATACTCAGGAGATGTTGCAAAAGCTATTGCAGCTGGTGCTGACTCTGTGATGATTGGTTCGATTTTTGCTGGCACTGACGAAAGCCCAGGTGAGATTATTATGTATAAGGGCAGAGCATATAAAGGCTATCGAGGAATGGGATCTATTAGTGCAATGAAACGAGGTTCAGCTAGCCGTTATTTTCAAGATAAAGATTCAAAACTCAAATTAGTTCCACAAGGAGTGGAAGGAAGAGTTCCATTCAAAGGTCCAGCTTCAGGAGTAATCCATCAATTGATTGGCGGATTGCAAGCTGCAATGGGGTATACTGGTAATAGGAATATAGAAGAGATGAAAAAAAATTGTAAATTTGTTACTATTACTGCATCAGGATTAAGAGAGAGTCACGCTCATGATATAGTCATTACACAAGAAGCTCCAAATTATGCTTATCAAACGTCCAATTTGTCAACCGATTCGGAGTAGTCCAGAAAAAGTAGAGAGAAAGTTAAAACGTTTTTGGAGTAAAATAAAACGTTTTTTCAAAATATGACAAATAGAAGAGAATATACAGCAGAATTCAAATTAGAAGCTGTTAAGCTGGTTAAAGAAACAGGTCAAGCAAGTACAAAAATAGCAAAAGATCTAGGTATAGATGGTAGTATGTTAAGTAAGAAAATATGATGGAAAAATGTCTGGAGCATACGCATTTCCAGGCAAAGGCTCCTTATGACAAAGAAAGATTTGATCTAAAAAAAGAACTAACAAGAGAAAGAGACATTTTAAAAAAAGCCCTGGGCAAAGAAAAAGAGTAAAGTATTCTTTTATATAGAAATTGCTATAAAACACAGGAACTATGTAGGGTTTTGTACTGGTGGTATGGGTTGCTAAGGAAAAAAGCAGTAAAGAATTAGCAGAAGAAGGGCTTCTAGCAGATATTCAAAAAATACATCAAGCTTCTAAATGCAGATATGGAGCCCCTAAAATTCACGCTGAATTAAAAGCTTTAGGCAAAAATTAAAACAGTACAAAGTGTTATGCAAGAAAATGGCATTAAAGCCAAGTTTAGACGAAGGTTCAAAAATAAAAAACAGCAAATAAGCAACCGAGTTGTGGCTCCGAACACATTGGATCAAAATTTTACTACTGATCAGCCAAATAAAGTTTGGGATTACCTACATAAAAACTAAAGAAGGTTGTTGGCGGCAATAATTGACCTATATTCACGCATGGTGGTTAATGAGTAACATGATAATTAGTTATAGATTCTTTATTGATGGCCGTTGATAAACGCAAACCCGATAAAAATCTGCTGTTACATAGCGATCAAGGGTCACAGTATACCTCTCAAAATTACCAATTTCTATTGAATACAAAAAACATCATTTCCAGCATGAGCCATAAGGGCTGTTGTTACGATAACTCTGTTGCAGAAAAGTTCACTTAAAAGGGAGCTGCTTATTGATACTTCTCGCTCAACAAACCAGAACTGCCATATTTGAATACATAGAAATCTTTTATAACAAATAACGTAGACATTCTACTATTAACTATTGCATTCCTGCACAATTTATTCTCATGATAAAAACGTCTTAACTTTCTCTCTACTTTTTCTGGGTAAGGTCAATTTGGGTCTGCACCATTTTTGAGTAATAGTTTTACTTCTTGTGCATTACCATCTTCTACAGCTAGGAATAATTGTTCTTCCTGTGTTTTTACGCGTGTTTCCACATTAGATATAAAAAATAACAATACTAAACATGCAATACCAATAATGCTAATATATTTTATAATTTTTCTCATAAGATATTTTACAATGCTTCTAATAATATTAGATATCATCTATAAAATTAAAAAATCCATGAAAGGGGATGAAAATATGTAAAAAAGTATTATTGATTAATTAAAAACAGATTTTGATTTGATAATACTAATAAAATCGATTTATCTTAAATTTACGTTGATTTTTACCTGTTATTTTTTGTAGTTTATCCAACGTAAATTCCAGGTAAAACAAAGTCGTTATCTCCAACCGTTACAACCAACTCTCCTTCTTTAATTTTTATTTGATTAGGTGTATGGTCCCATACCATCACACTCTGGGATCATACACCTAAAGTACTCCGACACTGGGATGACACCCCGGGGTTTCTGGGATGACAAAAAAGAGCCCCCTGAGCAAAAATCTTATAGCCACTTGAATGACAATTGACTTTTTGCCTAAAATAACTAAGAAAGAAACTTCTCATCAAGATAACTTAAATATATACTAATTCTCTTATTTTTAAACGATTTCTCATCATGAATTGCACGATCAAAAACCTGAATTTGACTTGTTATAATGCTACAATTATTATTTGCAACTTCTAATACGCCACTATCAATTACAACCTTCTTTTCTGTTTGGTTACTCATTTTAACAGTAATCATACCAGGCAATAAATAAATTAAGTAAGGAGCATGGTGAGCTAAAATCATAAGCTCCCCTTCGAGCCCAGTTACTGAAAGAGAAACCACTCCACTGAATGAAATTTGATCATCAGGAGAGAAAAATTGCACTTTAAAAGTATTCATAATCTTTAACTTTTATTTAGCTTCAGCTTGTATTAATTCAGCCTTTTTTATTGCTTCATCTATATTCCCCACCATATAAAAAGCAGCCTCTGGTAAGTGATCATATTTGCCTTCAACAATCCCTTTAAAACTGGAAACAGTATCAGAAAGTGAAACAAATTTACCAGGCATGCCAGTAAATATTTCTGCAACGTGAAAAGGTTGAGAAAGAAATTTCTGAATCTTACGAGCCCTATCAACAATAATTTTATCTTCATCAGATAGCTCATCCATACCAAGTATTGCGATAATATCTTGCAGTGATTTATAAGTTTGCAATATACGTTTCACCTCAGAAGCTACATTATAATGTTCTTCACCAATGATTTCAGCAGATAAAGACTGAGAAGTTGAATCAAGTGGATCAACAGCAGGGTATATTCCCATTTCAGCTATTTGCCTTGACAACACTGTGGTTGCATCAAGGTGAGAGAATGTAGTTGCTGGGGCTGGATCAGTCAAATCGTCCGCAGGAACATATATAGCTTGCACAGAAGTAATAGAGCCAGAAGTTGTTGAAGCTATTCTTTCTTGCATTGCACCCATATCAGTTGCAAGGGTTGGCTGATAACCAACAGCTGACGGTATTCTTCCAAGTAAAGCAGAAATTTCAGAACCAGCTTGTGTAAATCTAAAGATATTATCCACAAAAAATAGAACATCTTGATTTTCCTTATCACGGAAATATTCTGCCATAGTAAGTGCTGTTAAAGCAACTCTAGCCCTTGCTCCAGGAGGCTCATTCATCTGACCATAAACCAAAACAGCTTGAGATTTTTCATGCTCATTTATATTTATTACATTTGAAGTGATCATCTCGTGATAAAGATCGTTACCTTCACGCGTTCTCTCCCCTACCCCGGCAAACACAGAAAATCCTTTATGAGCTTTTGCTATATTATTAATTAATTCCATTATTAGGACTGTTTTACCAACACCGGCTCCACCAAATAAGCCAATTTTTCCTCCTTTAAGATAAGGTGCAAGAAGATCTATAACTTTTATTCCCGTAACTAAAACTTCTTCCTGTATTCTCTGTTCAGTAAAACTTGGAGGTGCTCTGTGTATAGGCTCTAAGTTATACTTTCCCTTCAGTGGACCACACTCATCTATAAGCTCTCCAACAACATTAAAAATCCTTCCTAAAGTTGAACGCCCAATTGGCACCGATATTGGTGCACCTGTATCAACAAATTCATCCCCCCTTGACATGCCATCTGTGCTATCCATAGCAATACAACGAACTATATTGTCACCTATATGCTGCGAAACTTCTAAAACCAGCTCCTTATCCTTATATTTTAGTTTGCTTTTTAAAGCATTAAATATTTTAGGCAATTCACCTTCAAATTTTATATCAACAACTGCTTGAGTTACCTTAATCGCTCTACCTATATTCATCTCTTTATTTTTATCACCTAACACTATAATTCCATAAAAGAACTTCTAAAGAAAATAAATTTTATATTATTAATAGAAATTTTGCAACATTAAAACGCTTACTAGTTACGCTTCATTACAAACAATGCAAATGCATTTAATAGCCAAGTAATAATAAACAATACTAAACTAAGCGCATAAGCAGCAAGAGTTTGTACACTATTGAAATCCTGATCTCCGGTAAGTAATGTAGCGATCTGCACGGTAATGGTAGTAACTGAATTAAGAGGGTTAAAAGTCAAATTTGCGTTGATTCCCACAGCCATTAGCACAATCATTGTTTCACCTATCACTCTTGAAATTGACAATAAAATTGCACTTAAAATTGTAGGCATTGCATAAGGTATTGTTATATGCCATATAGTTTCCGCTGGAGTTGCACCAAGTGCCATGAAGCCATAACGCAAGCTTTTTGGAACAGATCTTATGGCATCTTCGAGTAAAGAAATAATAAAAGGAAGAATCATTATCCCAATCGATAAACCGGCAACTAAGGCACTTTCTGAGTGTATACTTAAACCAAAAAAATTTGCTACCTGCTTTATAAAGAAAGACAAAAACACAACCGCGAAATATCCATATACAACCGTAGGAATAGCAGACAAAACTTGCAAAGTTGTATTAACAATATAACGCACTTTCTCACTCGCATATTCACTAATATATATTGCAGAAAATAAACCAAGCGGAACGACAACTAACATTGCTATAATAGTTATAAGTAATGTACCAACTAAAAGCGGCGCTATACCAAAACATCCTATCTTCTCTTCATTGATAGTGACTACATTGTGGCCCCATTTCAAGCAAAACAAGAATTCTGAAATAGCTACTTTATTAAAAAAACTAATGGATTGAATAAAAATAGACAGCATTATAAATAAAGTGATAAAAAATGATATGGCCAAAGCCACAAATAACGAAAGTTTTATTATCTTATTTCTTTTATTTTTAAAGATAAAAGCAAGCATGAAAAAAAGTAACGCTATAGAAATAAAAGTTACAAAACAATTATTATAGAATACTAACAACCAAGTTAGCATCCATACACAACTAAGATATAGATAAGATTTAACCTTATTTACTTCTTGAAACCTACTAAAACAAAATAAAAGGATTAGTAAGACAGGTATGACTATCACCGAATTCATTCTTCCATGCATCAAATTTTATTCTACGAAAATGTCATACAAGTTCACCATTATTTGACAATAAAGTAAAACAATTTAAAATAAATAATTATATTAATATAAAAACAATGAAGAGAACATTTCAACCAAAAAATTTGATAAGAAAGCGCAGACACGGATTTCGTTCACGTATGGCAACAAGAGCTGGAAGAAAAATCCTTAATAGGCGCCGTTCATTAGGGTGTAACAAATTATGCGCATAGTAAGTATAAAAAAAAAGATTTTTCTTCTGCTTTCAAAAATAAGTTAGCACTCAACAGTCTTTTTTATCGTGGGCTTTATATATCACTGTACGCTATAAAAGAAAGAGAACCTGAAAAGTACATTCATACTATTAGAGTAGGTCTGGCTATCAGTAAAAAAACCGGAAAAGCAGCAAAAAGAAATAAAATAAAAAGGCAACTACGAATGCTTGCTAAAATTAGCATTTTAAATATAAGTAATATAGGGCACTACTACATAATACTAACTCATAGAAACATTATGCAAGCAAGTTATAAAAATTTACAAAAAGATCTAACTATTTGCTTAAAAAAGATAAAATAAAAAAAATCTCAATTAAGGTATTTACAACTATATTTTTTATGATAATATAGGTAAAATTTTTAAAAATAGTTAATGGGTGTGGTGAATGGTAGAGCATATAAAAGAGGTAAATAACACAGGCTTTGGTCAGATGTATCAATTCTTATTTCTTCCTAAAGGAACAGGAACAGATTGGAGGTCAGCATTTCGCCAACAAGAAGAATTATTTAAAAAAGTGGGAGGTAATGTAATATTACCAGAAATCAGTAATTCTCCTTCAAAAGGGAACCAATTAGGGGAAGTAGGAACAATGCTAAATAATGTAGAAAATGACCAAGAACATATAAGAAAAAAAAGATATCGTAGTTAAAGTAAAAACTTAAAGAATAGTAACAAAACAAGAAAGTTAAAATATAAGTATACCTACTGTCTAATTAACAAAGAAATTTTTATAAACTTGGCGGCGACCTACTCTCCCTTTTCAAGTACCATCAGCGCTAAAAAGTTTCACTTCCGAGTTCGAGATGAGATCGGGTGGTTCATTTTTGCTATAGCCACCAAGTCAATAAAAATTTCTAACTTAACAATTTTAACTTAATATTTAACACTGCATACACACATATAGAAAGCAAATAAATCAATCAGGCTATTAGTACTAGTTAGCTTCACATGTTACCATGCTTCCACACCTAGCCTATCAACGTGGTAGTCTTCCACGGCCTTAATTGGGAAATCTTTTTGAAGAGGGTTTCTTGCTTATATGCTTTCAGCAATTATCCCATCTATACATAGCCACCCAGCGATGCTATTGGCATAACAGCTGGTACACCAGAGGTATATCCATCTCGGTCCTCTCGTACTAGAGTCAGACCTTCTCAAATTTCCTTCACCCACGGCAGATAGAAACCGAACTGTCTCACGACGTTCTAAACCCAACTCACGTATCACTTTAATCGGCGAACAGCCGAACCCTTGGGACCTTCTTCAGCCCCAGGATGTGATGAGTCGACATCGAGGTGCCAAACGGTGTCGTCGCTATGAACGCTCGAACACCATCAGCCTGTTATCCCCGGCGTACCTTTTATCCGTTGAGCGATGACCCTTCCATACAGAATCACCGGATCACTATGACCGACTTTCGTCTCTGCTTGGCTTGTCAGCCTCGCAGTCAGGCAAGCTTATGCCATTATACTATCAAGCTGATTTCCGACCAGCTCTAGCTTACCTTCGCACGCCTCCGTTACTTTTTAGGAGGCGACCGCCCCAGTCAAACTACCCACCATACAATGTCCTAGTTCCAGATAATGAAACATAGTTAGATATCAAAAGTGTAAAGGGTGGTATCTCAAGGTTGACTCCATTATAGCTAGCGCCATAACTTCAAAGTCTCCCACCTATCCTGCACATCACACTTTTAATAGCAATGTAAAGCTATAGTAAAGGTGCACGGGGTCTCTTCGTCTAACCGCGGGTACCCCGCATCTGCACGGGGAATTCAATTTCGCTGAAGTGATGTTGGAGACAGTGGAGAAATCGTTACGCCATTCGTGCGGGTCGGAACTTACCCGACAAGGAATTTCGCTACCTTAGGACCGTCAGTGTTACGGCCGCCGTTTACTGGGGCTTCAATTCGGAGCTTGCACCCTTCCTATTAACCTTCCAGCACCGGGCAGGCGTCAGACCCTATACTTCCACTTACGTGTTTGCAGAGTCCTGTGTTTTTAGTAAACAGTCGCTACTCCCTATTTTGTGCCACCTACTCATAGTTGCCTAAAAGCAGGTTACCCTTCTTCCGAAGTTACAGGTATAATTTGCCGAGTTCCTTCAACATCATTCTTTCAACACCTTAGTATACTCTACTCATCCACCAGTGTCGGTTTGCGGTACGGCCTCATAAATATAAGTGCTATTTCCTGGAGCTTCTTTTAAGCATAGATCAATCCAATAAGACCTATACAAATACGAAACCCGTCACACTTAAGAGGTTTAGGAATATTAACCTAATTGCCATCGACTACTCCTTTACGGACTCGCCTTAGGAACCGACTAACCCTACGCAGATTAACTTAACGTAGGAACCCTTAGATTTTTGGTGAGAGTGTTTTTCACACTCTTTTACGCTACTTATGTCAGCATTCTCACTTCCGATATCTCCAGCAGTTTTCACAAACCACCTTCACAGACTTACGGAACGCTCCGCTACCGCGCCTATTGATCGAAATCAATAAGCACTCACATCTTCGGTATACAGCTTTAGCCCCGGTACATTTTCGGCGCAGAAAAACTTATTTAGACAAGTGAGCTGTTACGCTTTCTTTAAAGGATGGCTGCTTCCAAGCCAACCTCCTAGCTGTAATGGTTTTTCTACTTCCTTCCCCACTTAGCTGTAATTTTGGGACCTTAGATAGTGATCTGGGTTGTTTCCCTCTTCACCACGGACTTAGCACCCGTAGTGTGCCTGCTGTATAATTAATTGTTGGTATTCGGAGTTTAGTTAGATTTGGTAAGACGGTGAATCCCCCTAGTCTATCCAGTGC
The DNA here is from genome assembly GCF_947251775.1 of Wolbachia endosymbiont (group A) of Epagoge grotiana. Classification (NCBI taxonomy): domain Bacteria; kingdom Pseudomonadati; phylum Pseudomonadota; class Alphaproteobacteria; order Rickettsiales; family Anaplasmataceae; genus Wolbachia; species Wolbachia endosymbiont (group A) of Epagoge grotiana. Next base: position 1,418,785 of record NZ_OX366387.1, on the reverse strand, counting down.
TCTACCCCCAACAACATACATACAACGCTCTACCTAAATAGATTTCGCGGAGAACCAGCTATTTCCAAGTTTGATTGGCCTTTCACCCCTAATCACAACTCATCCAATAATGTTGCAACATTAACTGGTTCGATCCTCCAGTGTGTTTTACCACACCTTCAATCTGGTCATGACTAGATCACTTGGTTTCGGGTCTAATCCATAAAACTAAAACGCCCTATTCAGACTTGCTTTCGCTACGCCTACACCTAACGGCTTAAGCTTGCTTCATAGATTAACTCGCTGACCCATTATGCAAAAGGTACGCTGTCACTCTAAATATCAATAAATTGATATAGAGCTCCAACTGTTTGTAAGCACTTGATTTCAGATTCTATTTCACTCCCCTCCCGGGGTTCTTTTCACCTTTCCCTCACGGTACTTGTTCACTATCGGTCGTTAAGGAGTATTTAGGCTTGGAGGATGGTCCCCCCATATTCAAACAGGATTTCACGTGCCCCGCTCTACTCAAGGATTTAAAAACTTTCTACTTATACAGGACTATCACCTTCTATGGTTACTATTTCCAGAGTATTCTAATTCTTATTCTTAAATCACTAGCCTTTTCCGCTTTCGCTCGTCACTACTAACAGAATCTCGGTTGATTTCTTTTCCTTTGGCTACTTAGATATTTCAGTTCACCAAGTTTGCTTTACATACTTAGTACGTAATAACTAGCTAAACTAGTTGGGTTTCCCCATTCGGAAATCTGCGGATCAAAATTTGTTGACAATTCCCCACAGCTTATCGCAGCCTGCCACGTCCTTCATCGCCTCTTAACGCCAAGGCATCCATCAAGTGCTCTTAATAATTTATTTATCCGACTATATGCAGAATATGCAGAGTTAAATATTATTAAAATTGAATTGAGATTAAATTAATCTCTACCATAAAACTTGTCAAACATCTAAAAACTAAATTAATCTTTTATATGTTATAACCTAATAAATAATATGTCAACGCCTTTTTGCACAAAACATTTACTTATATTATCAACAACAATATACTAGCAATCCTAAACAGTATAATCTGAGAAATATGTGGTAAACTTATATATACAGTAAAAATTAATAAAAAAGATATTTTGTAAGATAAAATGTGTTAAAATCAATTGCCTAAAAATGATAATAAACATTCGGAGTATTTCTAACGTATGAAAAGTAATCTCTCTTTTATAAAAAACGTTGCTTTAAATTGTATGTCTAAGCTCATTGGCGTATTAAATATTAAGAAAGTAAAACACTTCATTGTGAATAAATATAATACTCTTCATAAAGAAATGACAGTGCTTCTTAAAAAATCTAAGAACCTGTTAAACACCAACATTGAAATCGGTTTATATCACTTTTATAAAGGTAGCATATCAGATGCAAAGTTACGATTTTGGTTAATTAGCATATTTTACCCCCATTTACCTATAGTCTGGTATAACATCGGAAGGTGTCATTTTGCGGTAGGGAATACTAACAAAGCTTATAATTATTTAACAAGGGCACTAAAATTAGATAATGACCACGAGGAGGCGTCTTACTATATAAAAAAAATGACAAACTCAGCGCCTATTACAGAATTGCCAAAAAACCTCATAAGACAATATTTTGATTACACAGGTGAATATTTTGTTGAGCATTGGTTGATTGCCAAACAATATAGAGGGCATGAACTTGTACACATGATAATTACAAAAATCTTCAACAACTCCACTTCTGAGCTCAATATACTCGACCTTGGTTGTGGAACTGGAATATGTGGTCATTTCTTGAAAATAAATAGTATTGGAAACCATATAACAGGAATTGACATTTCAAGTAGAATGCTAAATATCGCAAGAGGATGCTTTATAAAAGGTAAGCCTGTTTACAATGAATTAATACATATGGAAATGAAAGAGTTTCTTAAACAAGAGAAAAACCAGCAGTATGATGTAATTATCTTTGCTGAAGTGCTACATTATCTACATGACTTTCAAGAAGAGTTGGAATTAGCAAAAAGATCTACGAGCAAAAAAGGAGTTATTGTATGTTTAATAAGAAGAAAGGAAGGTGAAGGTATTGACTTTGTAAATAAAGGAGACTATTTTCGTCACTCAGAAAGTTATGTTCAACATGTTGCAAAAGAAATAAATATGCAAATAAGTTATATGAGTTACTGTAAAATATATGGCAGTCAGGTTGACGGTATCTTGTTTGCATTACAGCATCAACAAGAAAATCCGAAAAACCTAACTTAAAAATCGCTCAAAATGACTTTTAAGTATCTATATATAATAAAAGAATAAAAGGAACTTTATGAATAACATTACCATTAATTACGCAAAGGACAGCAAATTAACCGACTTTGGAAAAGCAGTTTTATCAGACAGGTATTTAATAGAAAATGAAAGTTATCAAGACCTCTTTGCACGTATTGCTAATTACTATTCTGATAATAAAGAACATGCGCAGCGTCTTTATGACTACATGAGCAACTTGTGGTTCATGCCTTCAACACCAATACTCAGCAATGGTGGCACTAAGAGAGGGTTACCTATCTCTTGCTTTCTTAATGAAACCGAAGACAGCTTGCAGGGAATAGTTGATCTATGGAACGAAAATGTTTGGCTTGCTGCACGTGGAGGAGGCATAGGTAGTTATTGGGGAAATTTACGCTCAATAGGCGAAAGCGTAAAGGGTAGCGGCAAAACATCAGGAATTGTTCCATTTATTGTAGTGCAAAATGCTCTAACGCTTGCAATTAGTCAGGGATCCCTAAGGCGAGGAAGTTCAGCAGTCTACCTTCCTGTATCTCATCCGGAGATAGAAGAGTTTCTAGATTTACGCAAGCCAACAGGCGGTGACCCAAATCGCAAAGCGTTAAATATACATCATGCTGTAATAGTAACAGATAAATTTATGCAGGCTGTTGAGAATGATCAAGAATGGAATTTAATAAGCCCTCACAACAATAAGGTTATTTCAACTGTAAAAGCGCGGGATATATGGATCAAAATATTAACAGCAAGAGTTGAAACTGGAGAACCTTACATTATTTTCCTTGATGCAACAAATAACAATAAGCGAGAATCTTACAAAAAGCTCAACTTAGACATCAAGATGTCAAATCTATGCAGTGAAATAACTTTAACCACAGGTTATGATCACCTGAATAAGTCACGCACTGCTGTGTGTTGTCTATCATCCGTAAACCTTGAGTACTACGAAGAATGGAAAGACAATAAACTCTTCATAGAAGATATAATGCGCTTTCTTGATAATGTATTGGAAGATTTCATAAATAAAGCACCGAATGAAATGCAGCGAGCAAAATATTCTGCAGCCAGAGAACGCAGTATTGGTCTTGGTGTGATGGGCTTTCACTCATTTTTACAAAGCAAAATGGTTCCTTTTGAATCAGTAACAGCACAACAATGGAATAAAAAAATATTTAAGTATTTACGCGAGCAAGCAGATATAGTTTCTAAAAAATTAGCAGAAGAAAAGGGAGCATGTTCTGATGCCAAAGAAGTTGATCTAATGGAAAGGTTTACACACAAACTCGCTATTGCTCCTACTGCCTCGATCTCCATTATTGCAGGTAATACCTCCCCTGGAATAGAACCATACGCAGCAAACGTATTCATACAAAAGACACTTACAGGCTCATTTGTAGTGCGAAATAAATTCTTGCAAAAACTATTAGCAGAAAAAAATCAAGACAATGATAAAATATGGTCTTCAATTTCAACAAACGAGGGTTCCGTTCAGCATTTAGATTTTCTTAGTGAGCATGAAAAATTGACATTTAAAACAGCGTACGAGCTTGACCAAAGATGGATTATAGAACATGCAAGTGATAGAACTTCGTATATTTGTCAATCTCAATCAGTAAATCTGTTCTTACCTGCCAACGTACATAAACGTTACTTGCACAAAATACACATGCTTGCTTGGAAAAAAGGATTGAAGAGCTTATATTACTGCAGATCACAATCAATGCAGAGAGCCGATAAGGTCTCGCATGACATATTCAAAAAAAGTGAAATATTGCAACAAAAAACAGATATTGACTACGATGAATGTCTGTCATGCCAATAGCGGCCTTACTCAAAAAAAGTAGAGAGAAAGTTAAGCAAATGGGTAAATAGACTTCTTGCATAACCATATAACGCACTTTTATTGGGAATAGAAACGAAAAAACTTTCTTGACAAACTCCGCCAGCTCCATTATCATAAAACTGAAGCTATTTATTTATCTTCGCAATCTGTGCAGGTTAATGACAAAAAACTTAGGGTATTTGGCGTCTCATGTTTAATTTTTCGCACTACGTGCATCGCATGTCTTTAAAAATTTTTAGGTTTTTACCTATATAAGCCGAAACGCGCTTACAAAGCGTTTAAGACAGCAAAAAACGTCAAATTGACAAGGGAGAATTTGAATGCTAGCTACTACGGGGTTTCTTTGCCTTTTTTCCTGCTTAGTAAATTTCTTAAACACTTGCGGTGTAGGTTAGTTGCAAGTTAAAAGCAGCTAAATCGCTCTTAATCAAGCGTTTTAGAATAAAAAAAACGCCGATATTTTAGTACATAGTAAATAGCCAACCACCATGGGGCTTCTTTTGCCTTTTTTTTCACTTGGTAAATTTCTTAAACATTTATGGCTAAACGACAATCGTCATCCCGCTACTTGTTAGCGGCTGAGATACTGGGGCGGTATGACGTAGATTGCTGTCATTCCGCTACTAGTTAGCGCCGCAGCGGTATGGTGTAGGAAAATTAGCTATATAGCTAACTTGTACCACGCGTTAAAGCTTTTAAACAGGTCTTGGTTTACTTACTCCATTATTTTCTTTATTATCAGATATCATTTTAAATAATATGGAGGAGCAAATTGTCAGCAATTGCCATTATTGATTTTGGTTCACAGTTTACACAGCTTATCGCAAGACAAGTAAGAGGAATGGGTGTTTATTGTGAGATATTTCCAAGCAACATCAGTTTTGAAACAATATCAAAATTCAATGGGTTTATTCTCTCTGGAGGACCACAATCTGTAAATGATGATTGTTCTGAAACAAGTAGAGTAGTACATGAAATTATAAAACTTAATGAGGCAACAAGCGTTCCTATACTTGGAATATGCTATGGACAGCAACTCATTTGTCATTATTTTGGAGCAAAAGTAAAAGAGAGTTTCAAACAGGAGTTTGGTAGAACTAAAATCAAGATACTAAAAGAATCCCCCATTGTAAAGGATACCTGGGATGTTAATTCTGAAGTGGATGTATTAATGAACCATGCGGACAGTGTTGATACTATACCACAGGGATTTACTGTTATCGCATCAGGTGTGATAAATCAAACAATTGCAATGATTGTCAACGAACAGCGGAAGATTTACTGTACTCAGTTCCATCCTGAGGTTAAGCCCACAACAAATGGCAGTAAATTGCTCTCTAACTTCTTGGATATTGCAAATTGCAAAAGAGACTGGACAATGAAGTCGTTTATTGAGGAGCAAAAGGAAAAAATCAAAAATGTAGTAGGAGAGAAAAAAGTAATCGCTGCAGTAAGTGGTGGGGTTGATTCAAGCGTTGCAGCGGCTCTCACACATAAAGCTATAGGAAAACAATTGAACTGTATTTTTATCGATACTGGGTTGTTACGCAAGAACCAAACCATCGCTATGTTGAAAGAGATTCCGATAAATTACGTTGATAAATCAAATTTACTTTTGAGTAGGTTGAAGGGAATAACTGATCCAGAAGAAAAGCGAAAAATTATCGGTAACACTTTTATTGAAGTGTTTGAAGAAGAAGCAAAAAAAATAGGTGATGTGGATTTTTTGATGCAAGGTACCATCTACTCTGATGTAGTTGAGTCAGGGCATGCCTCAAACAACACTAGTACAATTAAGTCTCACCATAATGTTGGTGGGTTGCCAGAAAAGATGAACCTGAAGCTAGTGGAGCCTTTACGCTACCTCTTTAAAGATGAGGTAAGGCTACTTGGAAAAGAAATTGGGCTTTCAGATGAGATAATATTTCAACATCCATTTCCTGGACCTGGACTTGCAGTGAGGATTATAAGTGAAGTCGATGAAGAAAAGGTGCGAATATTGCAAGAAGTAGATGAAATATATATTAATACGATGAAAAATTACGATCTATATGATAAGATATGGCAAGCTTTTGCTGTATTATTACCAATAAAAACTGTAGGCGTTATGGGAGATGGTCGTACGTATGGATATGTTTGTGCTTTAAGGGCTGTAACATCATCTGATGGTATGACAGCCGATGCATTTCCATTTGAAGATAAGGATCAACACTTGCTAGTATTTTGGGATTTTTTACGCAATGTCGGCAGTATAATTGTTAATAATGTTCCCGGAGTAAATAGAGTTGTTTATGATATCACTTCTAAACCACCCGCAACTATTGAGTGGGAGTAAATCAAAAAGATCCCGCTGCTTGTTAGCTCTTACTATTACCCACAAGTATAAAATTCATGAGCAAGTTTCCATCCTTCTGCTAAATCAAAGAGACGTTTCCATCCCTTCCACAAAGCTATAGGGCCTGGTTCTAAGTCATTTTTGCGAGCTAAAAACCCTCCTAACTTGGCCACCCACCTCACAATTTCTCTTATAGGTGGTGGTGTCTCAGGATAGTTTTTTGTCTTAAGCATTTTGGTATATAAAACCTTCCATTCGTCGTCAGTCAGTATGAAAGTGCAAGAAAGATTTGGATTTGTTCTAGCTACTAGTGTGATAAAAAATATTCTCCATGCAATTATACTCATTATTGTAAGAAAGCGGATTAATCTATCTGCTGCTTGGAGCCTACATTCTTCAACTTTAAGACCAGATTTCAAAATTTTATGAAAAACCTCTATTCTCCATCTTAAGCAATACCATTGTATTTTTTCTACTGCTTCTTCAAAATTATTAATATTTATATTTGTCAACAAAATCCAGTTCACAGGCTCTTCGCCAAATGGGGGGTATTTTTCTATAGCATAGACAGCATTTAAACTTAAATTAGGAAGTTTTTGGGTTTTACGTCTAGCGTTATTTTTTGATGCATTCATCACAAAGTTGCTAAACTTTACTTCTAAAACTGTTGTTCTTTGAGGTTTATCATTGCGAGCAGGAATATTCACTTGTATTTCTCCTTGACAAGACATGCGATTCATCAGATCCCACAACCTTTCACCACCTTTTTCAGAATAAGTCGACTTCTTATTTATTGTTCTGTTTTGATTTCCTCTTACTACAAAAAGAGATTGATTAGTGGAAGCAACTTCAAATAAATCATACATATCTGCTTCTCTGTCACAGACGGTAACTACCTTGATATCCTTTAATCCAGGATGATTAGTAGAATATTTAAGTGATTCTATCCACCGTATGCTTTCTTTCTCTTCTATGGGAACAGCAGTATTATGGCTTCTTCTTTTCAACTCTTTTAGGTCTTCAGCTAAGGAGGGTCTAGTACTAATTTTTTGATCCAATAATCCTATAGGCAGTCCTTCTGTTGTAACTGCAAATGTTGTATGCGTCACTAATCCATGGGTTTTAAAATTAGTTGTTTCAGATTTTAACCTTGCTGCTATAATCCCTAATCCTTTAGTCTTTTTATGATTTTTATATGAAATATAACTCGTATCTTGGATAGCTAAAATAGTTGAATATTCTTTATCTCTTTCAACAGTTTTAATTATATGACTGTATAATATCTTTCTTTCAGAAACGGCATCATTTTGGAAAAATCTATAAGCTGCTTTACTTTGATGCCAATCTTCACAAGCTTGATTTATTGAACGTTCAGGCGATTCAGCAAGACTATTAACTATTTTTAAAAGCCTCCTACTTAATCTTATATCACCAAAATCAACAATTCCAAATTCACTTTCTGCCCATTCGCCAGTTGAAGTATTTATAGTTCTTTTCATCATATATTCCATTTTTAGACCATAGATCCATTTATAATAGAAAGTTGAATTAGTAAAATATCAGCTTTTTTACTATTTATATACTTATGGGTAATAGTAAGGGTTAGAAGCTTACTATTACCCACAAATATAAATGTTTGTTGCATAGCTCTTAATGGCATAACTTTTGCTTGAAATAACTGTTTATATGGTGCAATTTACAGCTTTTAGTTGCTAAAATTATAACTCTTAGTTTAATAATTTTAATCTAATAAGCTTTCAGGTTAATAAAATTAAATTATTTGAGTAAATACAATACTATGTTTTTATTTGTGGGTAATAGTAAGGGTTAGAAGGGAGCAAGGAGGTGCAAGAAATTACGTTGATGTATCAGATGGTAGCTCTGTTGTGTTAGAATTTCCTACAAGCATTGGTAAGCTAAATGTTATATTGTACCACGATGTAAAAAAATATGATCAAGTACAAGTCAGAGTAGAAAACAAGGAAATGTGGGCTGAATTACAACAAATAGGGGAAGAAATTGGAAAAAATTGCCTTTTCGGGGGAGTAAAACTTAAAGAAGCAGTAGAGAAAGGTAGTTTCACTAGATGTGGCATATGGAGTGAAAAGCAGAAGGAAGTAAGTGAAAAATTGTTTTCATGGGCAGACAAAGTACGTGAAAATAGTAAAGAAACTTGTAGGGCACTTTAATTCATCAATTTAAAGGTTCCAGAGTCTAGCTATTATATCTGGAGCCTTTGAGCTATAATAGAAAATATTATATGCAAGGTTCTTTTTGTGGAAAGAAGTTTAGACTATGAAGTAGGGCAAAAAGTAAAAAATTGGAGGTTAGAGCGAGGGTACACTCAGAAAGATTTAGCAGAGAAACTTGGTGTAAAGTACTGGGTAATACTTCAATATGAAAAAGGGAACCGTAGAATTTCAATCGAAAGGTTGTACGCTATAGCAGGTGCATTGTCAGTAAGTATTACCGATCTCATTACTGCATCAAAGGAGAAAATCGGCTTTAAAAATGAGGAAGGAGAAATATTAAATCTAGTAAGAGAATATAAAAAGATTAATGATCAGGAGTTACGTAAGATGTTTTGTTTATTAACTAAATTTGTCAAAGTTAGTGAAAAAAGTAGTAAAAAATCAGAAAAAATAAAAATTGCAAAGGGTTTGGTTAAAGCAGGAGTTTCTGTTGATATTGTTGCAAAAACAATTGGTCTGCCTGCTGATGAATGTATTGAAGAAAAAGTTGGTTCTATATACTGCCAAATAGGAAAAAAGATAAAAGAATGGAGGCTCGTGAGAGAGTATACTCAAAAGGATTTAGCAGAGAAAATGAATACAACACGTGACGAAATAAGCAACTATGAACAAGGAAGGACTGCTGTTCCACTTGATAAATTATATGAAATGGCAGAAGCGTTATCGATTAATATTACAGATCTACTAATAGAGAAAGATGAAGGTAGTACAGTGGAAAATGAGCTACCGAATTTGATTAAAGAATACAAAGAAATTGAGAGCCAAGAACTACGTCATGCACTAATAAAATCTTTGTTTGAAGGGATACGTATTTGTGAGGAGAAAGTGAGAGAGATAGAAAGGATTAAAGTTGCAAAGGATCTAGTAAAAGGGGGAATTTCTATTGATACTATTTTGCAAGCGGTAGGTTTATCTATTGATATGGTTTTAGATGGATAGCTCGTAAAAAAATTATAGCAATAAAGTTTTTTTCTTAAATGGAGGATAAATGTTTGTTTCTGCAAGCAATGTTAGTTACGGAATAGGGCAAAGAATAGAAAATTGTAGGTTAATGCGAGGGCATACTCAAATAGGATTAGCAAGTCAAATAGGTTTAACATACCAAGAAGTAAACAGCTATGAAGATGGGTATATTCCTATTCCAATTGAAGTACTATATATAATAGCAAGAGTATTATCAGTTGACGTTGTAGATTTATTACCTGAACCAGTAATAGTAAGGGAAGACAGCTATGAAGACGAGGAAATACTCTATCTAACGAAAATATACGAGAATCAAAAGTTAGGCAAAATAGTACCTTCATTAGTCAGGTTTGTTCATATTAGCGAAAAAATTAATCAAGAAGAGGCAAGGTTGGAAATAGCAAAAAATCTAGTGAAAGAAGGGGTTTCAGTTGACATAATTTCCCAAGCAACCGGCTTATCTATTTACGAGTATGATAATACAGAGAAAGAAGTCTGCACTGATTCTATATACTACAGAATAGGGCAAAGAATAAGAGAATGGAGATTGATAAAAAGGTATACTCAGAAAGATTTGGCGAATAAAGTTGATTTAACGCTCAAGGAAATACACGAGTATGAAATAGGATACACTGCCATATCATTTGACAAATTATATCAAATAGCAGAACAATTATCAGTGAATATTAAAGTTCTGCTACCTAAAACAAATGAAGATAGTGAACTACTCACTTTACTAAGAAAAACTGAAGAGCAGGAATTAGTGAATGGATTAGTAAAATTTTTATCTAGTAGTATGAAGGATAGTAAAGAAAAGGTTAAAAAAATAGAAAAAATCAAAGTTGCGAAAAATCTAGCAAAGGCAGGTGTTTCTACTGATGTTATTTTGCGAGCAAGTGGCCTAACTGCTGATGAGTGTGAAAATTGAATTGTGTTAAAGACGGTACTGAGAAATATTATATTAAGATATAAGTAAAGATAGTTATATATTTAACACTTCTATGCAGAATTTCTCTATCACTTTTTGATTGTCCTCTATCATTTTACTTGCCTCTTGCTGAAGAGATTTGATATTTTTTGATGTAATATTATCCATGTCAGGTGATGCTATTTTTAATTGCGATTGTATGCGTATATATTTATCACCTATAACTTGATCAAGTTGGTAATTTACTGAATCTAAACTTGAGGCAAACATCACATGTAATAGTGGTTTTATCCAGCCTATTTTTCCAAATCTCTTTGAATTGGCATACTCTATGCTTCTATCTGTTCTTCCAGTACCTATCGATAACAGTAGAATATCATCATTTGGAAATAACCTCTTACCACTTGCATATGCACAAGCCGCTGGATTATTGGCAAATACCCCGCCATCCACTAATACCATTTCCTTGTGGTTGATTTTAAGATATTTAGGTGCAAAGTAAGTAGGTGCAGAAGTTGTAGCTCGTAATGCATCTTTCAATTTGATAAAATTTCTATCTTCTTTCCAGCTCTTAAAAAAGAAAGGATGGTTGTTATGAATATCATAACTGGTAAGCAGTACATTACTTAAAGTGTTTTGTAGAGTATCATCACCAAAATATTTATCCAGTACAAATTCAATATTTTTATGTGAATATTGTGCACAATTAAACCAAGAAAATATTGATCTTCTCAAAAATGAAGATTTAAAAATATATGACCCGTATTCTTGGTAAAACTCAACTAAATCATTGGCTGAATATTGAGGTTTATCTTTTTTACATAATCCAGCTACAACAATTCCACCGGTTGAGGTCCCTGCCATAAGATCAAAGATTTCAGCTATCGGTTTTCTTGCTCTCTTTTCTATTTCTGCTAGAATAATGGCTGGTATTATGCCCCTTATGCTTCCTCCGTCAACTGAAAGGATGTATTTTTTCATGATTAGATATTTATTAATTCTGTTAACTTGCTCACTTTTATCAGGTTGTGTTACCTGTCCAAAAACTACAGTCTGTTTTACACCTAGGGAAAATTGTGCCGAACAAATAACCAATGCTATAGATCAAGCTCAAAAATCCATATTAATTCAGGCATATCAATTTACTTCAAAGCCTATTGCACAATCTTTAATTAGAGCAAAAAAACGTGGTATTGATATTAGGGTTATCCTAGATGAATCACAGGTCAGCTCAAAATACAGTGTCATCAATGAATTATTTAGGCAAAAAATACCGATATACATAGACTATAAACCTGCAATTTCACACAGCAAAATTATGATTATTGATGAGCAAAAAATCATAACCGGATCATTTAACTTTTCAGATGCCGCTCAGCAAAGAAATGCTGAAAACCTATTGATTATAACAGGAGATCCTCCACTAGTTGAGCAATACATCGAAAACTGGAAGGATCGTAAATCTCAATCTGATCCTTATACACCAAAAGTAGAAGAATAATTACTTAAAATCAGCTTTAAGCTCATCCAATTCCTCAGAAAGATTTTTTACCCTTTCCTCAAGTACTAATACTTTTTCCATTAAACCATATTCAATAAGTTTATCGTGAAATTGTACCCTTGAGTCTAACTTGGATAACCACCATATAAATGCTACTGTTTGTATTAATAACGTGATAATTACTGTAATTGGGATTTTTTGATTTTGCATGTTTCTCCTAACTGTGTAATCTTTCAACTACTTCTTGTTTCCGGTTACGAAATATTACTGCTCAGATTCGTGTTCTTTTTCAGCATTATAGAGCAAGTGTATAATTTCATCGTATGGTTTATCTTTATTGTGCCGTGATCTTAGCACAGCTACATCTCTAGGGTTTTTCCCATCTGTGTCTCTAATGTTAGGATCTGCACCTTTATCTAATAAAAATCTAATTATCTTTAAATTGCCTTCATATGTAGCTGCATGTAAAGGTGTCCATCTTTCATATTTCGTAGCATTTATATCAACTCCTTTTTCTACTAAGAATTTTACAACCTCTGCACATCCTTCTTCTGCAGCATAATGTAGTGCTGTTAATTTAGGGATCTGCACATTAATGTCTAATAGATTTTCTACTGAGAATTTTACAACTTCTAAGTTACAATTTTGAGAGGCAGTTCGTAATATTGTTTTATAATTATCTGTAGCTTTTGCTTTCATGTAGCAATAGGTAATAACAACACATATTATCATTGTTATACACCACCAAAAATGTAGCTTATTTCTTGAGTCTCTATTCATATTCAATACTTTTTTCAACATTAAACATTTGTTTTACTGATTTTTTCTTAACGTTGATGCTGATAACATAGTGCGATAACCTGAACTATCTAACACATGTTCTGCTCTATCAATTACCCATTCACCGTCTATATCTTGATAAAACCCTAACAAGCTAAGTTTCGCCTCTGCAAATAGTTCTGGATTACCAGGCATAGTGATATCCAATACTGCATTATTTCGCTTTAGTTGTTTTAACTTAGCATTTGCTGCACTTAGTGCTGATTCTACATTAGAGTAAAGCGTTTGTATGGTATAACTTGGACTACCAGAGCCAACTGTTTCTGATATAGTTTCACCCTTTTCATAGCTATGCCATTTTGCAACCACTGAGTTGTACCTACTCACGCTAAAATGCACTTTCCAATTTATTGTGTCTTGAGGTCTAATAGCTGTTGTTCCTAAAGCTTTTCCAGTTGCCGACTTTGCTTTGCCTTTTGGAATAAAGAGTATATATCCGCCAGCTAGTTTTGCCATTGCTTCGCGTTCTATTGCTATTTTTGTTAGTAAACTTATATCACTTTCTTCTGTTTGGTTAATATGTGGAATCAACACATTTTCAAATTCTTCTGCAACTCTGCACCCATATCCGTGTTTTTCTGCTATTTCATTAACCAAGTTACCTAGAGTAATTTGATGCCATTCTTTAGATACTTTTTCCTTTAATGATAGTCTTAAATTTGTTGCATGAGCCTTTATTAGTAAGGTTTTAGGCGGACTCTGTACCGTAATTTCATTAATTGTATATACACCCATGGGCGTCACTCCGATTTCCCTATACCCTAAAGAAATATTCAATTTATTCGGGATATTTAAGTTTTCATCTCTGTAATCAACATACACTTCAACTACATCGTCTATTGTCCCAGATTCATCTGTGAGGCGCAATGATATAACTCTATCTTTAATTGATTCACATTTATCTATTATAAAATCTGGCTGCATTTATTCCCAGACCTTTAATTTTGACTTTTGTACTGTTTTCTTAATAGTAGAAAGCTTTATCTTTAATCCAGCAGGTAAAAAGCTTCCGTATTCTGCCAAACCTAAGTTCTCTGCTAGTACTAATTCCACTACTCCATCAGTAAATCCGTAATGTTTCCAGCAAATCAGATCTAGCATTTCTCCTTCTTTAGTTAAGTAATATATAGTCATCTATAGCTTTTCAAACTCAAACTAAATTCAACTTTTCTTGGAAATCCACAAGGGAGAAATGATGTTTGCTTTTCTTCTAATCTTGTAATCACAAACTGTCCCAAAACATTTCCCATGTTATCAACCAAAGTGTGAGGTTCTTCTGCTTCTTTTGCACTATTTAATTGACTTAAATTTCCAGGGTTATGAAGATAAGTTATTCCCTCTAAGTCTATATTTTCCACTCCTTGACCAATATTTTGTAGTGACGGCATTTTATTGATGCATTCAATTACACTCCAACGATTTTCTTTACTATACTTCAAACTTATCGGAGTAAATTTATATGGACCAAGAGATAACATCAGTAAAATGTCTCTACTGTATCAAATAAAACATCACGTGACTTTTCTCTTATCCTTTTTATTACTTCATCTGCAAGACCACGAACATCTTGATTTGGTGCTGCTTGTACACTTATGTTGAAATAATTATGTTGAGTTTGGTTAAAAGTTTTATTTTCATATTTGCTTTTTACGTACTCTTTTAGATTTTTCTCATCTACTACAGATTTCTTTTCTGCGATAGCATGTTTAATTTTAACATTATTCCAGCTATTTTTAGAAATTTCTTTCATCACATTATTATTTGATAAAGGATTCCCATTATTAAAAACACTATTTTTAGAAAGTACATTGCTAGCTTCTCCATCAACTAACGAAATAACAGTTTTTCTCTTTTCAAATTCCTTTACTGGACTATTTTTTGACACTTTTCCAAATATGCTACTAACTGTATTTTTCATCCATGAAAAGGCTTCTCCTATAGGTTTAATGAGTGATTTTATGTATTCCAAAAAGCTAGAAAAAAAGTCTTTCACCTTTTGCCAGTTAGTCACAACAAGAGCTGCACCAGTAACAAGACTTGCTATTAAAAATCCAATCGGGTTACTCATTACAGCGAGTGTTACTGCTCTTAGTCCTGTTATTACTGCAGGAAAAACTGTAGCTGATAAAAATGAAAATGTTGCAATTATTTTTGCTCTTAAACCGAGAACTGTACTTGCTAAAAAAGTAAACCCATAACCTAAGCCCACTACTAAGATTTTCAAACTTATTAAAGCTGCTATAGTTCCCATGATTGCTGTAGTTAAGGTTGGATATTTTTCTGCAAATAAGGCTATGCTCCTAGTTTTTTCTTGTAAAAATTCAGCTATAAATTTTAAAGTAGGCAGCATCACCGAGCCCAGGTTCATACCAACTTCAGCTATTGCATTTCGAAGGAGTCTTAATTTATTGGCTGTAGTGTCTGCACGATTTTTGAATTCTTTTTGCAGAGAGCTTCCATACTTTTCTGTATTAGCCAATAACTTTATTGCATCCTCATACTTATTAAAACTTCCAGCTAATAATGCAATATCATCTTGATATTCCTGACCAAAAAGTTTCATAAGGATTGTAGAACGTTCCTGATTATCCATTTTCTTTAGAGTTTGAAAAAAGTAAAGTAGTGCTTTTTCCCCATTTTCACTTATCCTTTGTACCATTTTTTCTGCGGCTATGCCCATTTCTTCTAGTGCTTCCTTAAATTCTTTTCCTTGACCTTCAGCAGTTTGAAGTTTTGAAAGTAGTGCATTTATAGCAGTTGCAGCTTTTGCTGGTTGTTTGCCCAAACTAATGAAAGCATTTACTAAGCTACTTGTTTGTGCAAACTTTAATCCAAACTGCTTTGCAGTACCACCAACTATTGCTAGAGCTTCAACCATATCTTTTGCTTTAGCAGCAGTGTTATCTGACAAGTGGTTGATCACATTACCAACGTGTTCCATTTCACTAACATTAATTCCATAAACGTTAGAAAGTTTAGCTATAGAATCTCCTGCTTGTTCTGCAGACATATCAAATGCTGTAGACATTTTTGCCACTGTTTCTGTAAAATTAAAAAGGTCTTCTTTCTTGATACCAAGCTGTCCACCGCTTGCAGCTATTTGTGCTAATTCTGCGGCTGATAATGGTATTGTTCTTGACATTTCCTTTAACCCTTTGGCAAATTTAGTTGCTTCATTCGTTCCCTTTTTAAAATCAACTACTTTTGTAACATCAGCCATAGCACTTTCAAAATCAATGGCAACTTTAACTGGCGCTGCAAGCGTTAGTCCAAGCCCAATAGTCTCTATAATTTGTGACTTAAAATGTGCTTTGCTTGCTAAAAAACTTTGGTGACTACGTATTGCAGACCCAAGCTTACCATACTTACCTTTTAGCACTTCAATGGACGAGCCAAGTTTATATTGGTCGCTTACTAATGACTTAATATTTCTTCCACTTTTTCTTACTTCTTCATTAAATGAATGCAAAGCATCTCTCTTTTTCAAATATGCTTCTTTTGCTTTTATTGCAGAGGTTTTGGCCTTGTCAAATTCTGCTTTTAAAGTTTTGCTCGGTTTCTCTATTGCCTTCATTTGTTTAGCTAAAGATTTTACTTGATCTTCAAAGCCTTTCCATGACCTCTTGCTAGTCAAAACATCATGACCTAACTGCTTAAACTTTGATACTGATTTTAAAGATAAGTCAAGCTTTCTTATATTCTCACCAAGATGAGTAAGTTGACTGCTACTTCCTTTTATTACAGTACTGAAACTGCCATCTAGGACTGCTCCAATTTTTATAGATAACGTTGACATTGTACCTTCCTCGCTGCTTCATTCCATAGGATAAATTCATTAATTTCCATTTCAAGTATTTGCTCAACCCCGCCCCCTACAACCTTACTATTACCCATAAGTATATAAATAGTAAAAAAGCTGATATTTTACTAATTCAACTTTCTATTATAAATGGATCTATGGTCTAAAAATGGAATATATGATGAAAAGAACTATAAATACTTCAACTGGCGAATGGGCAGAAAGTGAATTTGGAATTGTTAATTTTGGTGATATAAGATTAAGTAAAAGGCTTCTAAAAATAGTTAATAGTTTTGCTGAATCGCCTGAGCGTTCAATAAATCAAGCTTGTGAAGATTGGCATCAAAGTAAAGCAGCTTATAGATTTTTCCAAAACGATGCCATTTCTGAGAGAAAGATATTAGAAAGTCATATAATTAAAACTGTTGAAAGAGCTAAAGAATACTCAACTATCTTAGCTATCCAAGACACGAGTTATATCTCATATAAAAATCATAAAAAGACCGAAGGATTAGGGATTATAGCAGCAAGATTAACATCTAAAACAACTAATTTTAAAACACATGGATTAGTGATGCATACAACGTTTGCAGTTACAACAGAAGGACTGCCTATAGGATTATTGGATCAAAAAATTAGTACTAGACCCTCCTTAGCTGAAGACCTAAAAGAGTTGAAAAGAAGAAGCCATAATACTGCTGTTCCCATAGAAGAGAAAGAAAGCATACGGTGGATAGAATCACTTAAATATTCTACTAATCATCCTGGATTAAAGGATATCAAGGTAGTTACCGTCTGTGACAGAGAAGCAGATATGTATGATTTATTTGAAGTTGCTTCCACTAATCAATCTCTTTTTGTAGTAAGAGGAAATCAAAACAGAACAATAAATAAGAAGTCGACTTATTCTGAAAAAGGTGGTGAAAGGTTGTGGGATCTGATGAATCGCATGTCTTGTCAAGGAGAAATACAAGTGAATATTCCTGCTCGCAATGATAAACCTCAAAGAACAACAGTTTTAGAAGTAAAGTTTAGCAACTTTGTGATGAATGCATCAAAAAATAACGCTAGACGTAAAACCCAAAAACTTCCTAATTTAAGTTTAAATGCTGTCTATGCTATAGAAAAATACCCCCCATTTGGCGAAGAGCCTGTGAACTGGATTTTGTTGACAAATATAAATATTAATAATTTTGAAGAAGCAGTAGAAAAAATACAATGGTATTGCTTAAGATGGAGAATAGAGGTTTTTCATAAAATTTTGAAATCTGGTCTTAAAGTTGAAGAATGTAGGCTCCAAGCAGCAGATAGATTAATCCGCTTTCTTACAATAATGAGTATAATTGCATGGAGAATATTTTTTATCACACTAGTAGCTAGAACAAATCCAAATCTTTCTTGCACTTTCATACTGACTGACGACGAATGGAAGGTTTTATATACCAAAATGCTTAAGACAAAAAACTATCCTGAGACACCACCACCTATAAGAGAAATTGTGAGGTGGGTGGCCAAGTTAGGAGGGTTTTTAGCTCGCAAAAATGACTTAGAACCAGGCCCTATAGCTTTGTGGAAGGGATGGAAACGTCTCTTTGATTTAGCAGAAGGATGGAAACTTGCTCATGAATTTTATACTTGTGGGTAATAGTAAGCCCTACAACAGAGCTGAACATTAATACTTCTGACCTCAAGTCCTTTGAATAACTGGTGAAAAAAAATCCTTTAATACCTCTTGCACTTTCACATAATCAGCAATATCTAACTCTTCAATCGCTTCTTTTGCAACTGATGTCAAATTGGCAGTCAAAGTTACTTCCTTACTTAGATCACTACCATTAAGTCTCTCAATAGCTAGATAATCTCTAACTTTTGGACGTCTAACGGTAAGTTCTGAGACAGAAATACCATCAACTGTTATTGGGTTGTTTAGTGTTATAGTTTGCATAAAATTCTCCTATAAAAAATAAAATCTTGTAAAATGTTGTAACTATTTGATCAACATCTAAAAAATAGAATTCTAAAAATCTTCATATTCCAAGCACCGTTTGAAGTAGTGCCATCTGATCAACACCATTTATCTTTCTAATCATATTTTCAGCATCGATTTCTATTAACTCATTACCACCCATAGTAAGTTTATAGTAATGAGCAGCTACAGTACACTTCAGCGTTGCTTTTTCAGCAGGTTTCCAGTTACCAAAATCAAACTCTTTAAAAATGCCTCTTAAATTGATTATTACTGCTTCAATATCATTACTACCACTCCCTTGCATTCCACCTCTGAGTGTCAAAGAAACTGAATTCCCATTTATTAGACCAAATAGCCTAAAGAGTTCTGTATCGTATTCAGAAAAAGTGAAATCTGCTTCAAGCTTTTCCATGCCCATATCAATATTTATTGGAATATCCATACCACCAGCTCTGTACTCTTCGGTTTTTATGGTAAGCTTCGGCAAGGTTATTTCATCTATTTTTCCTGCATAACCCCGGCCATCAACAAATACGTTAAAATTTCTCAGTATTTTCGGTAACACTTTGCTTTCTCCTAACTTATTACACTATTATTTACGAGATGAGATTTGAATGTTATTTGCTCAGCCGGATATGGTAGTGTAAATTCGAAATCAAAATATACTTTCCCGCTTGCAATATTTGTTGGTGTATTGAGCTCTGGAGTTGCATAACATTTTCCGCTAATAATCGCTCCTTGTACTTTTAAATTGGCCAAATAAGAATTCACCCCCTCAATCACATCATCTATATAAGTTTTGGTGATATTGCGATCAACTGCCCATAAATGAGCTCGAAGTAGACTATCATTGATTAAATCTGCAGTCCTTCTCACTGACAGAAAAGCCCATTTTGAGTCATTTGAACATGTTCTATTTCCCCAAAGCCTATAGCCGTTTTGATGAATTATCGTTGTTACTTCATTTTCATTTAAGTGGTTTGCTCTGCAATTTGCATAACCTAAGCTAAAATCAATAGGCCTGCTTGTGCCAACAATACCATTTATCTCTTTATTTGAAGGTGAATGCCAGAAGCCTTGTTCGCTGTCTATTTTAGCTATTAAACCAGCTACAAATGGACTCGATGGCAAGATTTTTTCTTTTCCTTCAATAAATAACTTAATCCATGGGTCAACTACGTAAACTCTTGAGCTGCCTACACTTTTTCTCCATTTTATTGCTTCTTCATCATTAGTATTTGGTCCGTCTGCAACAATAATTGCTCTTAATTTTTCTGCTATGGAAATTAAAGCACTCACTACTGGATTTACTCCATCTATTTCAGGTAACTGATGAGTAAACTGAGGTGCAATTAATATTCTTGGAGCAACATGAACTATACTTTCACTACTGAGGAATGCCTCTATCCCTTGATATTCTCCAGTCTCTTTATCAACTCCACCGATTATACTTTGAATAGTTTCACTTTCTTTGAGCTTTGGATCGCTGTTTTCACTTTCTTTAACTCGAATAACTACTACTGTTGCACCAATCTGGGAAAATATTCCATTTATTGCAGAAGGTAAACTGCCACTCTTTCCGAGCTTTGCTGCTTCCTTTAAGCTTCCTGCAACTAACACTGGTTTATTTAGCGGAAATTTTTGCTCATCTGCTTCAGGTGCAGTACCAATTACACCTATCACTGATGATTTAGCTGTACGTACTGTCTTTGCTCCTGAGGTTACCTCAATAACATTTACGCCATGTAAAAATTCTTCAGCCATTTCTTTGTATTTTTTTCCTGAAATCATCTAGCAAAGTCTGTAGCTCATTTTCACTTTTGGCTTCTTCAATCTTTCTTTTGGCTAAATCTTCAAGCTCTTCACATTTAATTATTGCTTTTACTGCTTTTTTCACTTTTTCCTCAATTATTCTTGCCATTTCAATAACCGTAATACCACGGACTTTTGCTAAAGGTTCTATAATTTCTTTATCCTTTTCATCTATAGATTCTGGTGCTGCTAGAATGCTTTTTGCGGCTTCCGCTTGAATCTCATAAGATTTAGCTTTTTGGTGAGAATGACCTGCATATTGGTGAGTATGATTATCATAATAGAAACGCTCTACACAGGTCGCGAATAGAAAATATTTTTTATTTCACAACACAACTTAAGATTCAATTTTTATAATCTTCTTGTTGAATTACAAGACGCCATCTTTCTGTAGATAAAATTTCACAACTTCAGAGATAAACAGATTAATATCTTTGTGACTCCTTCGGTTGACTACTTATTGTTACACTACTCAAATAATGATTAGGATTATCATCTGCTTTGCTATTATCCTCTGACAGTTGGCTTTTCTGCCTAATGACAGCAGTCAAAAGATATTTTATTAATTGCTTCATAGAAAACTTAAGTTCTTGGCTACGTTGGTGTTCTGCTTCCTTAACTTCTCGATTTGAACCTTCAAAAGGAATTGCTTTGGTTGCTTGTACTACCTCTTTCACATTTTTGCTATTTTGCAAGTTATCAAGGTATTCTCTAGCTGTTATGCTTACTTCTTTTTTATCTAAATAATCCAGAAATTTTTCGCTATTTAACTTCATATCAGCATTAATGAGCAATGGCACGCTACCTTTTACATTAATTTTAGTCCCAAAGTCATATAATTGCACTCTGGATACTTCTTGACCATCAATTTTAATAAGACCAAGCTCTTTATCCTGTTCTGCAAGAAGTTCTCGTTCTGTTTTAATTTCTCTTGTTAGGGTTTGCTTATCTTCATCATCTAATAGATCATTAGCTTGATTAATATCAAAGTGTTCAAGGAGAAAGCCTTTTTCTCCTATTTCATAGCTGGCAAACCCCATTCCTTTTTCCACAACTTGTATAAGCTGATCAACGCTTTTTAGTTCAGAAACAAATGCTGTATTGCTATCAAAATACGCGTAATTATCACTCATTCTGTAAATGGCTACAACATGATTACTTGTTACTAAGTGAAGAGCAAAATCACCATTAATTTTAGCTATATAATTTGATAAATCACTAAGCACTTTACAACCCCTACTATGAGTTAAGCTTGAAGGCAAAGTACTTGTAACACAATCTGCCTGCTCTTCAAAATTACTAAGCAACTTACTAAAAGTAAAAGCCTCTTTTTCTTCCCTTTTCGATATCTGCTTACCTTGAGCTATACGCTCATAAATTTCAGATGAAGTTTTTAGATTATTTAAAAGTGATTTGTTTTCGTGTAAAGATAAAGCTTGAGATAAACCACGGGTAGTTGTTACGCATTTACCATTAACATTAACTCCTCGCTTTTCAAAAGAAGGCAAATAAAGGCCTTGTTTCACTAATTCAATAGATACATTTGGAAAGCTGCTAGATACAAACTGCAAAAGCGCTGCCTGTTGCTCTTTATCAAAATGTAATGACTGTACATGAGATAATGTTAATTCTAAGTACTCTAATAGTAGTTCACGTATTCCATTTTGATTTTGAAGTCGTATAGTGCCTCTAATCAATGGATCATTGTCACGACTTTGTCCAGCATTAGTACCAGTGTTTCGAAATTCTCTTGAGATTTCTCTTCTCAGATCTTGAAAGTACTGTTCATTTCTAGGAGGATTTTGATCATCCTGATTATTCAAGCCTGGAACATTTAACGTAAGACGGCGACGCATCTCATCCAACATACCTAGACCCCTTTCTCCAAGGTTATTATTTCCTTGTAAAACTTGATTGATATCTCTGGCATTTTCCAAAGCCCACAAGCCACAATTGTGATTATCTCTTTGTTGTACTAACAAATTACCTTGCTGATCAGCAAGAATGTTATGGATATTAGCATTATTAATACCACTATCTTCTAAAGCTAGTCTAACATCATTTGGAATACCGCCACCAGCTGAGTTAGCATAATAACAATAATAATTCTCATTTTGGTAAACAATAGTTAATGTAACCCAATGAACGTTACCTAAATTAACAATTAAAGTTAATATCCTTCTTTCACCATTTTCTCCACCACGAAGCCTTTGCAGATTTTCACGTACCCATTGATACTCTTGACGTACTACTTGCCCATCATCATCACGTCGCTCTGGCTCTGTTATCTGTGCTTCTGAAGTTATTGCAAACAATTGATCATTTTCAACATTAAAGCCATACCTTCTTGCAGCATCAAATACATCACGGTGTTGAAGCCAATAATGATAATTAAGATTATCTGTTGCAAAATCTAATGTAAGTATATCATGTACATTTTCTAGCTGATCAAAATTACCATTTGGATTATTTTGAATATACGCATTTATTAGTTGTAATACTTGTTCTTGATTACGAGCAGCTCTTCTTGGTTCATAATGACGATTAATTTTATGTATATAAAGATTTTCTGGAATAGTTATAAGTTCTTCCGCTCTCTGTGCAGCTAAATTAAGTACAACAGGACAGAAAACTATCTCATCTTCAGAAGTAATAGGCAAATATCCTCTTTGTTTGCTCATCAATTCTGTTATTCTGTACCTTGCCTCGTTTTGCTCCTGTTCTACTTCTTCTTCATTATCAGCAAATCCTAATACATATACAATTGGGTGAGTATCTGAATCCATACGCGTCAAGTTAAGAGATTGTGAGCAAATTTAGAGAGGTTAAAGTGGATACTCTAGCCCTTCTACGTTTGTCTTTTAATGAAAATCGCGACCAAGTTATAGTGAGTTTTTTAAGAAATGCTTTTAAACTATTAATTTTGGTTAATACTAAAAATAACTCTCTAACCCGCCTTTTTAGCTCAATAAATGCCTTTGTTAAGCTAAGTTCTGTATTCTTTTTCACTTCTGTGCAACCAACTATGCCGTGAAATATAAGAATTGCGCACAATTTAGCATATAGTTCACATAATACTCTGCATGGCTTTCCTTTTAGCTTATCAAGCCTGATATGGCTTTTATACAATTTAAATAATAACTCAATTTGCCACCTTACTCTGTAAATCGTTAATACTTGCTCAGCACTAATTTTATTTTCTGGAACATTAGTTATAAATATTGACCAGTTCAACAATTTTTGATTTCTTTTAGAGGATGTATATCCCTGCGATCTTGCTAATCTATTAGCTTTCCTTCTTCTGGCCATAGACTGTTCTTCAGTTAGTTTCTGACATATAATTCTTACTCTAATTTTTGCTTCTTTTCCTAACAATACCTCGTTTTCTAAAAATAACTTATCCTCTAAACATTCTAATAACTCCATTTTTTGATTTGTTTCTACATCATATATGTTGGTATCGGATTTATAACGACTTATGAAATAAGCTCCTATTTCATTGATTTGTTTAAAAGAACTTGGCACAAAATAACCGAGATCAGATATTAGCAAATCATTGCTTAATATATTACTTAAATGTTTCCTATATCCCTGGTCTGATCTTACCCCCTCCGTTAAATTAAGTTGGTCTATTATCTGATTCATGTAGTCGAAAACTAATTGTAACTTTATTCCAGACTTAGTATTGCTTTCATAGCCACTGTAGCTAGTACCATAACCTTTATACATCTCTTCCATACTGTTAGGTAGAGTAATATAGCTACTGTCCAATAATTTAACACTATTAAATTGCTGTAAGATTTTGCAATCAACTTGCAAGATATTTTTAAAGAGAATCACAGATTCATTATACATCCTTTTCATAAATTCCACTGCTTCTTCAGTAAATCTAAAATCCAAACCTTGTTTTGTTATATCTATCGAGTCCTCGTTTAGTAATTGACACATTGTTTCTACGCTACAATTATCAACTCCTATATTACCCAAGACCATGGCTTTTACGAATGATGAACCTTTTAGCTTTCTCTTTCTTTTTATAAACCTTGTTGTAATTGAGATTTTCTCTGCTTTTTCATTAAAAAATTCTTTGAGCTTTTTTGATAAGCAAGTTATTTTATTCATTGGTTCTCTCACTAAAAGTATATCTGGGAGAACTTATACCTTATTATTCTATCTCTTTCATACCTTTATTTCCTTAACTTGACGCGTATGGTATCTTCAACAACCCTCTTATTGTTCCAATAACCTGCTGTTTGCTACACATTAGCTGTCTTCTGCTTCCAAGCGCTATTTTAATTTGACAACTGATTTTACTAACACTTCTCATCATCTGCGCTATACCCCTCGCATCGTTTTTATCATTCTTATTGATTCTTGCAGACAACGCTGCTGCCATATGCCTTGCATCTACACAAATTACTGGTAATCCAAAACTCCTTAACTCTTTGCACATTGATATTGACAACTATCCACTTTCTATTCCTATGGGTTCGTATTTTTTGCCTTGGCTAATCTGCTATTGCCTTACTTTCGCTTGCAACAACTTCTTCCTTAACAACTTTTCCTTTCTCATCAACGATACTTATAAAAGTTTCTTTTAATGAGATCGCTATAATATTTCATGACCTACTGTAAAAGTTTAAATTATTTTTGAAGAACCAATTCATTGAATTTGTTACTTCGTGCTAAAATAATGGAGTATGTCTCTCCATCATTCAATAGCAATTACAGTATGTTTAGCTATAATTTGAAAAACAAAAATTCGTCATTCCGCTACTAGTTAGCGGGATCTAGAGGTACCGCGGCGGCATGACGTAGGATTGCTGTCATCCCGCTGCTTGTTAGTGGCTAAGAGATACTGTGAATAAATCACGGTATGACGGTTAAGTATCCCGCTACGTGTTAGCGGCTGAGATAACGCGAATAAATCGCGGGATGACGTGTTGCTTGGGTCAGCTATAGAAGCAAAACTCATCATTTTGAAAGAGGAGGAGATTTTTCCGGACCCTCAGCAGGGATTGATTTTGGATCTGATAATTCTGTATTTACCTTGATTGGCTCTAATGGAGTTTTCTGCTCTTCCGGTTTATCATCTGGAATTGGAACAGGCCAATCCATAATGTTTTGCGGTATAACTTCTGCTTCTTTAGCTTCTTTTTGACCTGTTGAAGATGATGCATCAACTCCTGCATTTTTAGTAACTTCTTGTTTGAGTTGTTTATTTTCTTCTTGTAATTGCTTTAAATTTTTCTTTAACTCGTCAATCTCTCTTATTTTTTGTTTTAATTGTTCAGATATAGTTAGTTTGTCTCTAGTCAATTTTTTGTTTTCTTGTCTTAACCCACTAGCTGTTCTGCTTGAGTTGTTGTTTACAGCTTGTATACCTTGGTCTTGCTGCTGCATGCTTGTTCCTCTACTTTCATATTCAACTTCAGTTTGAGTTGCCTGACCTTTTTCCTGCTGTAATATGTTCTGCAGTTGCTCTAGACTCTCTTTGGCAGATTTCAACTCTTCTTGTAACATATCTTCCTTTTCCTTAAGCTGACGTTGAAGCTTTTCTATTTCCCCCTTCGTATTTTCTTCGCTTAGCTCATCTGCAAGTGATCTTCCAGGTTCAAGTTGTCGAATTTTCCTCTCTAAGTCTTCCTTTTCTCTCTGTAATTCATTTAATTCTTTAGACAATTGGTTCGCCGTTTCAGCCAATGTATTGTTTTCCTTTTTTGTTTCCATTAACTGTTCTGCCAACTGCTTTTTATGATCATCGTTTAAACCTTCCACTATTTTCTTCAGGTCATTCTCCAAATTTGCATTCTTTTCCTTTAGTACAGTTAAATTAGCTTCACTTTGCTTCAATTTTCTCTGTAATTCTTTATTTGCCTCATTTGTTTCACCTTCCTTATCTTTCAACTGATCATTTAAGTTCTTTATTACATCATTTTTATCCTGTAGTTCTTCCTCTTGTTCCTTTATTCTTTGACCTCTTTCAAATATCGCTCGCTGTTGTTCATTGACTTTATCTCTCAAGGAGTCACGTTCTAATCTTAGATCCTCAAGCTGCTTTGCCTGCACTGCAAAATATTTAGCAAATGTTTCTTTTTCTTCCTCTAATTCCTCAACTTCATCTTTTAATCCTTCTTGCTCATACTCTTCTTCATCACCAGACATATCATCCTCAAATATTTCATCTTCATCACTAAATTCACTGCTGGTGGATATAGAACTTCTACGTGAAGAAGGTGTGCTAGGAGAGGAATACCCACTGCTGCTTGGTGTAGGTGACTGTGGTGATATATGTAGATCTTTTGTAAATATTTCCTCTGCTGGTACTTGCTGATCGTCTACACTCTTGGATATGCCAGTAAAAGCTTGATACAGAGTTTTTCCGTTGATAAAAACTTCTTTATTTTGTCCAACTAACTTTAATACTTCTTCTGAACTCGTTATTCCTCCAAATTTTGGCTCACCAATAACACTCTGTATACCACCAGAATCCAATTTTACGGTCATGCTACAGTCTATGCTGTTACCTTCAGAATCCTTAGCCTGCCAATTAATGGTCATTTCACATGAGCTTGAACCAGTAAAATCATAGTGCCTTTCGCTGCCTTTTTTGGTTGCAGTTATTTGACTATCTTTCCCTAAAGATATGTTATAAACCTTACCTTCACTGCTAGCTCTTAAAATATTGCTAATTTCTATTGGTTTTTCTTCATTTTCAAATCTAATTTTGAAGTCATCATCTTTTGTTGAATACGCTAAGAAATTTTGATTTGGTAAAGATGCTTCAAATTCTCTATGTGTTTCATTTATTGATTGCTCAAATTTTTGGAACTCCTTTTCCCACTTTAAATTTATCTGTCCTGTAATGTTCTCATCTTTGCGTAAAGGGCCAATAAAATACCAGATTAAATTTTTTTCCTCCAATTGTTTTATAGTCTCTTGAAAGCTGCTACAAGATTCAATCACATCTAAAATATCCTTTTTCTTCTGTTCATCTACATCTAAACTTTGACTTTCAGCTATAAATACATTTTCGTTTTCCTGTGGCATAATTTTACATTTTAAAAAATATACTATAATATTAACAGATTTCTTTAAAAAGTCAACTAATTGTTGGATAAATAAACTTGAGCATTTGGCCAAAATGTTATATAGTAGTCACTTCAAGAAGTACAGTATGGACAATACCATTATAAGAAAATACGATATTAGAGGTATAATAGGCAAAGACTTGCAGATTAATGATGGGTACGAGATAGGTAGAAAGTTTGGCCAAACCGTAGTTAGTGTTTGTGTCGGCTACGACAGCAGAATAGATTCACCAGGTATAGAAAGAGAATTAATTAGGGGCTTAACTTTATCCGGTGCAAATGTTATACGCGTTGGACTATGCTCTTCACCTATGCTTTACGCTGCAACACAAATCACACAGGCGGATCTTGGTATCATAATAACTGCCTCTCATAACCCCAGCGAATATAATGGCTTTAAATTTTTTAGTAATAAAAAAGTCTTCTCAGATCAAGAAATGAAGGAAATTATAAGCAGTCCAATTAAAAACAGCACAAGAATTGGAAGCTTAATTAACATAAATATATATAGTGAGTACATTAGCATATTGAAAAGTGCAGTGAAGAATAATACTACACAGAAATTAAAAATAGCCTGGGATTGTGGAAATAGTCCAGCAAGTGGAATTATAAGGTATATTGAAAAGATCTTGCCTGGTCATACGCATATCGTAACCAATAACTCTATAGATGGGGCATTTCCACTGCATGATCCAGATCCCATAGAGGAAAAGAACCTCGCTCAATTAATTGACATTGTGAAGGAATGTGAATGTGATCTTGGCATTGCGCTAGATGGCGATAGCGATAGGGTGCGCTTAATTGATAATAAAGGCAACGTTGTTTCCAATGACCATTTATTTATAATTTTTGCACGTGAAGTGTTGGAGGAATATCCAGAAAGCAAAGTTATTGCTAACGTAAAAATGAGTATGAAAGTGCATGATTTTGTTAGTAAGTTAGGAGGGCAAGTTATTACCTGCGCTACTGGACATTCACTAGTTAAGAAGAAGATGGTAGAGGAAGAGGCAAAGTTTGCTGGTGAATTAAGCGGGCACTTCTTCTTTTCTGAGCTAGGTTTTGATGATGGGCTATATTCTGCTGTTAAAGCAGTTGACATTTTGCTTAAGAAAAACCAAAGCCTATCTCAGGTAATTGAGGATTTACCGAAGTTATATATCACTCATGAAGTAAAGATTGTAGTGAAAGATGAGAAAAAATTTCAAATAATTGAATCAATAAAGAAAACACTGGAGAAGCAAAATATTGTATTTTCAGATCTTGATGGTGTTAAAGTAACCGATAATAAAGGTTGGTGGCTTCTTAGGGTATCAAATACGCAAAACTGCATTACAGCAAGATGCGAAGGAGAGACTTTAGAGGGTTTTGAACTTACTAAAAAGGTTTTGTTCCATTACATTGATGAAGCAAGGTCTTTAAATTGTAGCTACTCACAGAAATAAATTTGATTTATAAAATTGACATGAAAGTATAAAGATAAATAGGCTAAATGTACTTATCACCTGGTCAGGCTGCAGCATTATTTCGTGTAACCGTTTGCGGGTCCACTTAATTCTGCAATTCTTTGATCTCACTCATGGAGAGGCCAGTAAACTTAACAATAGTGGTGACATCAACATTATTAGCCAGCATTGTTTTTGCAACTTCAATTTTTCCTTCCTTTTTAGCATCATCAAGTTTTTGTTCAAGAACAGCCCGTTCATCACGAATACGTTTTATTTCCTGTTCGTAGGCAATAAATTCTTTCTCTGACCAGTTGAATCTATTTAGTTCTTCATATGCCTTTTTAATTATTACATCACTACCTATTATCTTTTCCAATTCTTCTTCGCTAGTTTCATCTGCATATTTAAAATAATAGATCCATTTTTCAACTATACTCTCCAATTGGTCTTCTTTAGTTTTAGGAAATTTTGGTAACTCAATAAATGTAAAATAAAAATCTTTTAAATCATGTTCATAGCTATCTTTGTCTAACATTACATGATCTGACTTATACTCAGATTTATTAGGAAAGAGAATACAATCAGCAATAGCTATAAAAATGATTTCTTTAAGATCCTGATATTGATCACCTTTATCAGCTTGCCTTGAATAAGCTTTAGCAGCGTAATATTGAGCGCGTTTTTCAAAGCCTTTAGTTTTGGCAACTTGCATTTCGACTATTACTTGCACCCCATTTTCATCCCTGCAAAGAACATCAACGATACTTTGTTTTTTAGAGGCAATTTCAGCATCTTGAATAGTGCTGAGGAATTCTATTTCTTTTATTTCATCTTTGCCAGTGAACCCCAAAATATCATTGAGAAAGTGAATGAGGATGTCTTTATTTTTTTCAGTACCAAAAATACGCCGAAACGCAACATCATTCTTGGGGTCGAGAAACTTAGAAAGAGCCATAAAAAAATTTTTAAATGTATCTTTATATTATATATTCTTATTGATAATAATTCAATAATTTGTCATCTTTTTTGTTAACTTTACTGATGTTGCCAGAGGGAACGTTGTTGCAAAATTTTGTAAAATTTATTATCCTAAGGTTTCAAGTCCTCACAGGTTTATTGGAACTATATGTACAATGTGTTTATCAGTGAAAATCCGGAGAAAATGATGGGGGAAAAGTTAATACATTACTTTAGCCAGGGTAAATGCGAAGGCAATGCAGAAATGAAAAATCTGCTGGGAGGAAAGGGGGCAAATTTAGCAGAAATGTGCAATGTTGGCATTCCTGTTCCACCTGGTTTCACAATTTCCACCTCTGCTTGCAAAGTCTATTATCAAGACAATAGATCTTCTGTCATCCAAGTAGCTGACTACTCGGATCCAGAAAAAAATGTGGTCACGCACTGGAATGACATATGTAGTGAAATCAAAAACTACATGGCGATGCTCGAAAATGACATCGGTTGTAAGTTTGGGGATTTAAATAACCCCTTATTAGTTTCAATACGCTCTGGTAGTGTTAGTTCAATGCCGGGCATGCTTGATACTATTTTAAATGTTGGCCTAAATGATGAAACCGTTGTTGGGCTTGCAAAAAAAAGTGGCGAACGTTTTGCTTACGATAGCTACTGCCGTTTCATCATGATGTACTCCAATGTTGTACTACAGCTTGATCATCACCTATTTCAAGATGTTATTGATAATAAGCAGCAAAAGAGTGGAGCAAAAAGCTTAGCTGATCTTGATGTTGATGTTTTAAAAGAAATTGTTAACAATTTCAAAAGGATAGTACATGAAAAAACAGGAAAACATTTCCCGCAGAACGTTGAAGAGCAATTGTTAAACTCAGTTAATGCAGTATTTGCCTCTTGGAAAAATGATAGGGCTGTTTCCTATAGAAGAATACATAATATTCCTGAAAACCTTGGAACAGCGGTCAACGTGCAAGCAATGGTTTTTGGTAATTTAAATGATAATTCTGCAACTGGTGTGATATTTACACGAAATCCTTCAACTGGAGAAAAAAAATACTTTGGTGAATTTCTGATTAATGCTCAGGGTGAGGATGTGGTTTCTGGTGTTTATACTCCTATGCCAATTGACGGAGAGCAAAAAAACACCATGGAGAAGTTGCTGCCAAGTGTCTACCGAGAATTATGTGTGGTATGTGAAAAACTTGAAAGGCATTATAAAGACATGCAGGATATCGAATTTACTGTACAGGACGGTAAATTATGGATTTTGCAGACTAGGTCTTGCAAGCGCACGGCTGAAGCTGCTATTCGCATAATAGTTGATATGGTAAACGAAGGAACGATTACAAAAGAAGAAGGAATATTGAGAATTGATCCAAAAACCTTTGACAATTTATTGCATCCAGTTCTTGACGTTGAGAGTGACCAAAAAGTAATAGGGAAGGGGCTATCTGCTTCTCCAGGTGTTGCTTCTGGATATGTAGTGTTTAGTGCAAGTGATGCTGAAAAAGCTGCAGAGCAGGGTAAAAAAGTGATTTTAGTAAGGTCAGAAACGAGTCCTGAAGATATTAATGGAATGAATGCTGCAAGCGGCATAGTAACAGCACGGGGAGGGATGACCTCGCATGCTGCTGTTGTAACCCGTGGAATGGGTAAGCCATGCATTTGCAGTGTAAGTGGACTTTATATCGATAAAGATGGAATTTTCTTTTCTGTAGGGGATACAAAAGTAAATAAAGGTGAACCAATTACCATCAACGGAGGAACAGGGGAGGTTATGCTTGGCATTCTTCCTACAATTTCGCCTGAATTATCGCAAGAATTCAAAACGATAATCAACTGGATAGATGAAATCAAAACGATCAAAGTGAGAGCGAACGCTGATACTCCAAAAGATGCAAAAATTGCAAAAGAATTCGGTGCAGAAGGTATAGGCTTATGTCGCACAGAACATATGTTTTTCGCTAGTGATAGAATCGAATTCATTCAAAAATTGATAATAGCTGACGATGAAAATGAAAGGGCAAATGCGCTCATTAAACTAGAAGAAATGCAAAAGTCTGATTTCAAAGAAATATTTTCTATTATGGAGGGCAGGGAAGTCACTATACGGTTGCTTGATCCACCTTTGCATGAATTTTTACCCAATGATCAGTCTACTATAGAAAAAATTGCCAAATCACTTAGTAAGTCAGTTGAGTCAGTAAAAAATAAAATAGCACAGTTATCAGAAAAGAACCCAATGCTTGGCCATCGAGGTTGTAGACTTGCTATTTCTCATCCTGAAATATATAGCATGCAGATTAGGGCAATACTTAGTGCTGCAAGTGAATTAAAGAAAGAAAAGAAGATAGAAGTGGAACCTGAAATCATGATTCCTTTTATCATGAGTGAGAAAGAGTTTGTTCTGATATGCGAGCTAGCAAAGAAAGAATCCTCTGTCATCTCAGCTAGGATCCAGATGCAGATTCCAGCGTCACGCGCTGGAATGACATCAGACAAGGCGTACTCAATTGGAACGATGATAGAACTACCAAGAGCAGCACTGATTGCTGATAAGTTAGCAAAACATGCAGAGTTTTTTAGTTTTGGCACTAATGATTTAACGCAAACAACCATGGGACTTTCAAGAGATGATTCAGTTAATTTCCTCGATTCTTATAAGGAAAGCAACATATTTGACAATGATCCATTTGAAGTGCTGGACATCGAAGGGGTAGGGGAGTTAATCAAGATAGCCATTGAAAGAGGCAAAAAAACCCGAAAAGAAATAAAACTGGGT
This sequence comes from Wolbachia endosymbiont (group A) of Epagoge grotiana, assembly GCF_947251775.1. Lineage (NCBI taxonomy): Bacteria > Pseudomonadati > Pseudomonadota > Alphaproteobacteria > Rickettsiales > Anaplasmataceae > Wolbachia > Wolbachia endosymbiont (group A) of Epagoge grotiana. The sequence goes on along the minus strand of NZ_OX366387.1, from coordinate 1,385,963 downwards.
ATATGTGGAGAGCATGGAGCAGATCCAAAATCTATAGAGTTTCTCATCGAATCAGGGGTAGATTATGTTTCATGCTCACCCTATAGAGTACCGATTGCAAAGTTAGTGGCAGCACAGTTTAGTGTTAGATCTAAATTTGCTAGGTAAGTATAGTGGCAGTGTTGGCTACTCATATGGTTTGAGCCCACCAGAGGGTGTCATTCCAGCGCGTGACGCTGGAATCTAGTTTTTATTATGACCTTCTGGATCCCAGTGTCTGGGCACTGGGATGACATCCTGTTACACGTTCAACTTCATTCTCTCTCATCTCCCTATAACTTGGTAATGTAGAATTTTTTACATGCAACCCGGTATATATTGCAATCAAAGCAGCTATGACACTGCAAACTACTGCACCAGCTACAAATGGAACCATCACAGCAGCAGTAATGAATAATCCTGTAATAACAACTCCAACAACATCTTTTGTCAATGAGGTGTAAAAATCCTTTTTGCTCTCTTTATATTTAGTTTCTTGTTCATTTGGCATAGAAAATTGAGAATTTGTGAAGACATTTTTATTATTATCACAATCTGATATAGTAGTTTTGCCGGTATTTGTTTCTATTGTTAATACAGGCGTTTCATTTTCGTTACTATGACCTGGCTGATCATTAACACTACTTGACACAGGTTGGTTAGCATTTGCTTCTGTTACTATAGGAGGTGCTGGTACTATATTTTCTTCTACATTGGATGTTTCTGGTGTAATAAAATTTAATAGTATCTGAGTAATTTCTTCAACTTGTGTAGTTTGTTCTTTATCCATGGCCACCTTTAAAGCCTTTTGCATGTTTTCATCATTTACATGACCTAACAATAATTTAACTCCCTGGACATACTTTTGAGTAACAGCACAGAGCAAAGCGTTAAATTTTTCTTCTTCATTAAACTTACCACTATCCAGGAGTATTCTTACAACATCAGCTTGCTTAGTCGTTATAGCTTCGCTCAATCCAGCTTTTACATGTTTGAATTGACCAGTATTGCCTTCAGTTTTCAACTCTGTGAGTAATTTAATAATGTGTAGAAATATAGCACGATCATTGGTGTTGTCTGTAATATTAGGTCCCTTTGAATTAACAATATGCCCAAGTAAAGTATAATGATATTTATTTGTTTTTTTTATTTTTATCCTATTTTCTTTGAGCTTCTCACCAAACTCCTCAGCAGTTATATTAGGATTGTTAGTTACAATTTCCTTTATCTTTTCATAAGTCATGTCAAATTTTACCACTATTACTATCTAATTTATTATAGCAACTTTCCCAAAACCAGTCAAGGCATATTGCAGTTTCAAGCAGCATGATATATCATGATACATATTGAATATAGTTCTTAAAGCAAATGATGGAAGATTTAGCCTATAAATTAGTTAAAGTGACCGAAGCTGCAGCACTTGCTGCGTATAAATTGGCAGGCTTTGGTGATGAAAAAAGGGCTGATCAGGTTGCAGTTGATGCAATGCGTACAGTATTAAATTCAATGGAAATAAATGGTACTATCGTAATTGGTGAAGGTGAGAGAGATGAAGCGCCGATGCTATATATTGGCGAGAAGGTTGGCACTGGAAATGGTCCTGAAATCGACATTGCCGTTGACCCACTTGAGGGCACTACGATTTGTGCTCATTACAAACCAGGGGCAATGTCTGTTCTTGCTGCAACGAAAAAAGGTAATTTTTTACATGCACCTGATGTTTATATGGAAAAAATAGCGGTAGGAAAAAATCTTCCAGAGGGTGTAGTCTCACTAAAAAATAGCATTGAAAAGAATCTAGACAATTTAGCCAAGGCAAAAAAGTGCAAAGTGAATGATCTCGTGGTAACTGTACTTAAACGTGAAAGGCATGGTGAATTAATAGAGAAAATCAGGAAATTAGGATCAAAAATTAAACTAATAGATGATGGTGATGTTGCGGCCATAGTTTCACTAGTAAATGGCAATCATGATATGTATATCGGTATAGGAGGAGCACCAGAGGGAGTGCTTGCGGCTGCAGCGCTAAGCTCTATCGACGGACAGATGGAGGGAAGATTAGTACTTGATACGGATCAGTTAAGAGAAAGAGCAAAAAATTTAAATATTGATGACCCAGAAAAAGTCTACGCCGTAAAAGATATGGCAAGAGGTGAATCAGTGTTCATTGCAACTGGAGTAACAAGCGGAGAACTTGTGGATGGAGTTAAATTGAATCATAATACCTATTCAACTAATTCTTTAATAATTCTGCCTAATAGGCTGATAAAGCTGCAAACAATGCAGAACTTATGTTAGCTTTTTTAGTTTCTAATTTTAGCTTTACAACATTTAGCATTAAGATATAATCAAGTTTACTTATAACAATAGAGGTGTGAAATGTTTTCTAGTATTATAAATCTATTTAATGGTTTGTACAAAAATTCGAGTACCAAGGAAAGTGAAGAAAAGTTGACTCTTCTATCTCCTCAAGCAAATCTTCAATTCGATGAGACTCAGGTACAAAGTGTGCTCTCAGATTTTGAGGAATTGGAGTTTAAGGATAATAAGTGTTTTGACAAAATAGCAGACGATTATGAAAAGAAGGGGGAGAGTGCCCTTTTTAACTATGTAATATTGAATAAGCGGAAAGAAATAATCGATATATTAGATAGGAATCTTCCTCTCCTCGAAGAACAGGAGGAGTTTAGAAAGAAATATGGTCAATATGTTCTTCAAATTGACAAAGGAATGAGTTATGGAAAAGAACTTCAAGATGGACTTCGGTCTTTTGAAGATAGGGCAGAAAAAGTATTATCAGATTTTGAAAGATTGAATTTTGATTTTAAGGATAATAAGTGTGAAGATTCTTCTGATTTCGTAAATTATAATAACGGTTGGCCGGCAGATCCATTTGACAAGATAGCAAATTATTATCGAGAGGATGATATTTTCCTTTTCAATTATGTGGTATTGAGTAAGCGAAAAGAAATAATGGGTATATTGGATAAGAAGCTTACTTCTAAAGATCAGGAGGAGTTAAAAGAAAATTTTAAAAAGAGGTTGGGTAGATATCTTATTCGAATTGGTGAAAGAATGAGCGATGGACAAGAATTTCTAAAAACTGGTAGTGCAATTGCTTTCTTTGATGGGTGTTATGTGCCATGTCCATATGCAAACCGTCTTCTTAATCATTATGACCATCTTAATATCAACATTACTAAACCTGAACAAAGTTTAGAAACCAGTCGTCTTTTCACTGAAAAAACTAAAAGAATGGAAGAAGAGAAAAGCGAGGTAAAAAGAGCAAAAATATACAGCAATGGTGAAAGAATAGTAACAATTGAGAAGAATGAGAAACAACAGAGGAACTACTCCTTTACAAAATTTGCAATATGTGACATCGAAATTAGTTGGGGTGCAAAAGATGAATCTGGAAAAGACCTTAACTGTACTGTTGTTCTAAATATAAATTTAGGTCAAGTTAGTATTAAAAAATCAACTATTGACGGTAAAGATGTTGAACCAAAGAAAATTTTAGAGTTAGCTAAGCAAAACGAGGCTGTGCTTATAAAAGGTAAAGCTTTACATGAAGTTTTAGCAGCACATTTCATTAAGCAAACACCATGTGAGGAAAAGAAGGATATGCAATCGCACGAGAATATCGTTGTACCTGGTTCCGGTGCACCTCGCTCTATTAATGAGGAAATAACTGTAGAGCATCCGTTCGGGAAAGCGGCAAATAAAGATAATCATAGAGAAATGTGAGTTTACAACAAATGGTGCCATGAAAGTAGCTGATACATAACTGTACGAACGTTTGTTTGCGAAGAAATGTTATAGCAGGTTTTGCCTCAAACACAAAGGTGTCATTCCAGTGCTTGACACTGGAATCCAGCCCTTTTACGCAGTCCCATTAAAAACGTTGTATTTTAACGTAGGATTAGCTACTTTTATACTCACCAATTTAATCTCTAATCAAAATTCCTGGATCCCAGTGTCTGGGCACTGGGATGACATCCTCCCTAGTGGATTCAAATCACAATATTCGTATAGTAAGCACTGACCACTTTTGCTTCAATATTTGCGATGCCCCTGAACAGATACAATTATTCTATTATCAGGAGGATGCCATTAATCGCTTTATATAATGCTACTTGTAACACTTATGCCCTGAACGGAGACAGTTTAGGCTGTTATGCCTGGCGGCTTTGTTGGAATAAGTTTTTCAACACTGCTAACAATAAAATTGATTGTATCGTCAGCTACCTTATCGAATTTATCATTTATCTCTTTTCCTATTTCTTGATTTTTAACATATTCGTGTAGAGCTAAAGCAGTTATAGCTGCACATGCTGCAATTAAGCCAGTTTGTGCTATAATGAATAGTGATAATCCTCCTACGAATATAGATGTTAATCCAATAGCCAGGTTTATAATTTTACTTTGTGTTGTTTGTTGCGTCGCTTGGCTTTGATCTGCCTGTTTATCCTCTAAAGCATTCGATATTGTTTTTAAGGCAACTTTTATCGCTATTGCTGCAACTGAAACCATAATTAGCCCTATAGCTATTTTTGCTAAAAGAAGAATCGACGGTAGCATCATTACAAATAATAGCGCGCCAATTCCTCCAGCTAACCACTTCTCATTTATTTTTTTTGATTGATTTGTACCAGTGTTCATTATTACCCTCCACTTTACTTATGATTTACCTATATCTAATACGAAATATGAAGGTAGTCAACTATATATTTTATATGAAAGATTGTATTAAAAGTTTTTCATGTTATTTTTTGCTGCTTCGTGGTTAAATTTGGAATTTTAGAAAGAGTTACGTATTATTTGAAATTCTTGTATACTGTTTTGAATCAGTTAAATAGATAATGAAGTGCAGGACGCAGTTTTAATTTTACAAGATGGCAAGTGCTTTTGGGGAAAATCAGTAGGTAAAAAAGGCAAGTGCATAGGCGAGGTTTGTTTTACCACTGGTATGACCGGTTATCAGCATACTATAACTGATCCTTCTTTTGCCGATCAAATTATAACGTTCACTTTTCCTCATATTGGTAACATTGGAATAAACCATAAAGATAATGAAGGAAAGAAAATTTTTGCAAGTGGTGTGGTTATGCGTGAACTTTCTTCTATGTCCCACCCTTCTTCATATATCAGTTTAAATGATTGGTTAGAGAAAAATAACGTGATTGGGATATCAGGAGTTGATACTAGAGCTTTAACAAGACATTTGAGAGAACATGGATCTCAAAATGGAATGATATGCTCATCGAGTAAGGCGCATGCATTAGACAAATTGAAGGAATACAAACCTGTAAATGGGATAGAAATAACTAATAAGGTTAGCTTAAATAACAGTTTTGAAAATAATAGACTAGCGGAGCACTTTGTCATCCAAGTAGCTGACTACTCGGATCCAGCAAAAAATATATGGATTCCAGTGTCACGCACTGGAATGACATCAGATAGAGCTATTGACCTTAATGCAAAATATAGGATTGTAATCGTTGATTTTGGCGTAAAAATCAGTATAGTTTCACGCTTAATAGAACTTGGTTGTACAGTTGAATTAATCAGACCAAGCACAGGTTTTGCTCAAAAAGTGTTGAGTATGAATCCAGATGGTATAGTGCTTTCAAATGGTCCTGGTGATCCGCAAGAAATAGGAGAAAGTGTAGTTTCAGAAATAGACATTATTATAAAATCTAAAATACCAATTTTTGGCATATGCATGGGCCATCAATTACTTGCGATTACTTTGGGGGCAAAGACCATCAAGATGGATATAGGTCACCGAGGGAGTAACCATCCAGTTTATGATGTAATTAGTGGAAAAGTTGAGATCACTAGCCAAAATCATGGTTTTGTTGTTGATTCAGCTTCTCTTCCAAGTAATGTTGAAATTACTCACATTTCTCTATTTGATAATAGTGTAGAGGGAATAATGATGAAGGATTACCTAGTCTTTTCTGTGCAATATCATCCAGAAGAAGCGCCAGGTACGCATGATTCGCATTATTTGTTTAGGCGTTTTATTGGCAATATTGTGTTATATAAAATGAAATCTGCATGATTTTAATCAGGGTAGGTTTTATTGCTTGATTTTTTAATTTTAGGCGTTTAGTATTAAATACAATAAGAGCTTAAGTTAAGATGCTAAAATAGTATTCTCTTAACAAATTTTTGCGGAGGAGTGACCGAGTGGTTAAAGGTAACAGACTGTAAATCTGTCCGCGTGAGCGTACGTAGGTTCGAATCCTACCTCCTCCATTGTGCGGGTATAGCTCAATGGTAGAGCTCTAGCCTTCCAAGCTAGTGACGTGGGTTCAATTCCCACTATCCGCTCTTTTTTTTGTTGTATTTTTATAAAATCAACATATTATTTATTGATGTATTTGTATTTTAGGTAGAAAAGTTTAAATTATGACAGCAATAGTGGAAGCATTTGGAAAGCCGCATGTAAATGTGGGAACAATAGGACATGTGGATCATGGGAAGACGACGTTAACAGCGGCGATAACGAAGCATTATGGAAATTTTGTAGCGTACGATCAGATAGACAAAGCGCCAGAAGAAAGGAAGAGGGGGATAACGATAGCAACAGCGCATGTTGAGTATCAGACAGAGAAAAGGCATTATGCACACGTTGATTGTCCTGGACACGCTGACTATGTAAAGAACATGATAGTAGGTGCAGCACAGATGGATGCGGCGATATTGGTAGTGTCGGGGGTTGATGGGCCAATGCCACAAACGAGAGAGCATATATTGCTGGCGAAGCAGGTAGGTGTTGGATATATCGTGGTGTATATAAATAAAGCTGATGTTGCTGATGCTGATATGATAGATTTAGTAGAAATGGAAGTGAGGGAATTACTGAGTAAATACGGATTTCCAGGGGATGAAGTGCCTGTGGTGGTTGGTTCAGCGCTCAAGGCGCTGGAGGATGACAGCAGCGAATATGGAAAGAAATCAATAGACAAATTGATGGAAAAGTTAGATGAATATGTAGCGGTTCCACCAAGGCCTGTGGATTTACCATTTTTATTGCCAATCGAAGATGTATTTTCGATATCGGGGCGAGGAACAGTGGTAACAGGAAGAATAGAGAAGGGAGAGATAAAGACGGGAGAAGAGATAGAGATAATAGGTCTGAAAGCGACGCAAAAGACGATATGCACAGGTGTAGAAATGTTTAAGAAGTTGCTGGATAAGGGAAGTGCAGGACTCAATGTAGGAATATTGTTAAGAGGAACAAAAAGAGAAGAAGTAGAGAGAGGGCAAGTATTGGCAGAACCGGGGACGATAACGCCGCATAGAAAGTTTAAGGCGGAGGTTTATATATTAAAGAAAGAGGAAGGAGGAAGGCATACACCATTTTTTGCGAATTACCAGCCACAGTTTTATTTAAGGACAACGGATGTAACTGGGAGCATAAAATTGCTAGATGGGAAGGAGATGGTAATGCCAGGAGATAATGTGAGTGTAGAAGTAGAATTGCAAGTACCGATAGCAATGGATAAGGGATTGCGTTTTGCGATAAGAGAAGGCGGTAGAACTGTTGGTTCTGGTGTTGTTTCTGAAATTTTGGAGTGAGTGTAGTAACTAAGATGAAGCAAGATATATATATTAACATTAAGGCTTTCGATTGTTCTTTATTGGAGGAGTGTGTTCGAAAATTTGTTGATGAATTAAAGCGGTCCAGTGCAAAATTATCTGGTCCGATTGCGTTGCCAAGGAAAGATTCTAAATTTATTGTTAATAGATCTCCTCACGTTGATAAAAAATCTCGTGAACAGTTTGAAATGAGAACTTCTAGGCGTTTGATTGTTTTACATGATCTTACTCCTACTATGATGCAGATGCTTACAGGTTTATCTTTTTCTGCTGGCGTAGAAGTGGATTTAAAAGTCAAGGAAGTTAAGGTTTAGGAGAAGGAAATGAAGAGAATAAATTCGCTGAGGAGAATTGGTTTACTAATGATGAATATTGGTCATACTGCTATGTATTCTGACAATAGTCGCATGGCTGTAACTTTATTGCATCTCAGCGAAACTTATATTATTGATATAAAAGGACAAGATAAATGTGGCTATAATTCAGTCATTTTAGGCACAGGAGATTTTAAAAATATAGCAAAACCTCAGTTGGAATATTTAAAGAAAAAGGGTATAAATAATAAATGTAAGTTATACGAAAGTAGATTAAATGACCTGTCGGGAGTAGAATGTGGTAAAAAAGTGGGAATCAATCATTTTGTGGTTGGTCAATATCTTGATATTACGGGTTATTCTATAGGTAAAGGATTTGCTGGTGTGATGAAGCGGCATAATTTCAGTGGGCTTAGGGCATCTCATGGTGTTTCTATTGCTCACAGATCACAAGGTTCCACTGGCCAATGTCAGGATCCTGGTAGAGTATTCAAAGGAAAGAAAATGGCTGGTCATTTAGGTAACAGCAGGATAACTGCACAAAATATGAAGATATTATCCATTGATCATGAAAATAGTATAATTGCTGTGAAGGGTAATAATGTTCCTGGGTTTAAAAATTCCTATGTTTTTGTAAGAGATGCAGTTAAAAAATCTTTACATAAAGATGTTCCTTTTCCGGTAGGTTTACTGTTAGATGTAAATGATGATGCTAGTAATTTGGTAAGTTAGTTATGGAATGTAATTTAGTTAATCTATCTAATGATAATGTAGGTACTGCTCAGCTCAATCCTTTGATATTTTCTGCTAAGCAAAAATTGAGTATTTTGCATGATATAGTGAGATGGCAATTAGCGAAGAGAAGAGCTGGTACTCATAAAACAAAAGGTATTAGTGATGTCTCTGGTACAACAGCTAAACCTTATGGTCAAAAACGTACCGGTAGGGCAAGACAAGGGAGCTTGCGATCTCCTCAATTTAGAGGTGGTGGGATTATTTTCGGCCCTGTTGTGAGGAGTCATACTTATTCTCTTAATAAGAAGGTACGCAAATTTGGTTTAAAAATTGCTTTATCTCTAAAGTATTTAAATAATCAAGTAATTATTCTGGATAATTTAAATATTGATGTGAAGAAAACGTCTGAAATGTGTAAATGTATTAAAAATTTTAAATTTTCTTCCTTTCTGATAGTTGGTGATTATGGAGATGATTTGTTGCGTGCGGCTAAAAACTTGCACTATGTAGACTTAATCAAACCTATTGGGTTAAATGTTTTTGATATATTGAATCACGAATGCGTGATGTTGACAAAGGATACTTTAAAGCATCTTGAAGGTAGATTGTTATGATCAAATATAATAATATAATAAAATCTCCTATAATTACAGAAAAGGCCTCTTTTTTGAGGGAGAAGTTTAATAAATATTCTTTGTATGTTTTTGTAAATGTAAATAAGCGTCAAATAAAGTTGGCAATAGAGTCTCTATTTGATGTTAAAATTTCTTCTATAAATGTTGTTAGAATTAAGCCTAAATATAGGCGTTTTAGGGGTGTGATTGGTTGTGAAAAACAGAAAAAGAAAGTTTATTTTTCTTTGATGGATGGTCAAAAATTAGATATAATGAGCGTTTAGTATGGGTATGAAATTTTTTAATCCTGTTACTCCGTCTTCTCGTGGGACTGTGTTAGTAAGTAAAGTTGGTTTATCAAAAGATGAGCCAGAAAAGTCTCTTACATCCGGTAAAAAGTCCAGTGGTGGAAGAAATAATCATGGTAGAATTACAACTCGTCATAGGGGTGGTGGTCACAAAAAGAAGTATAGAGTGATAGATTTTAAGCGTAATAGAAGTGGTCAAGGTATAGTTGAAAAAATAGAGTATGACCCAAATAGAAGTGGGTTTTTGGCGTTAATATCATATAAGGAAGATGATATTAAGTCTTATATATTAGCTCCTCAAGGTATGAAGCCAGGTGATGTTGTTACAGCTGGGAATGATGCTGATATTTTGCCAGGGAATTGTTTACTACTCAAGCATATACCTGTTGGTTCTTTCGTTCATAATGTTGAGCTGAAGCCAGGTAATGGTGCTGCGATTGCTAGAGCTGCTGGTTGTTATGCACAAATCGTTGGTCGTGATGGCCAATATATTTTATTACGACTCAGGTCTGGTCAAATTAGGTTGATTTTATCTTCTTGCAAGGCTACTATTGGTGTAGTATCTAACCCTGACCATAAGAATAGAAAGTTGGGTAAAGCTGGGAGAAGTAGGTGGCTTGGGATTAGACCTACTGTACGTGGAGTTGCAATGAATCCGGTTGACCATCCTCATGGAGGCGGGGAAGGAAAAACCTCTGGTGGTCGTCATCCTGTTACTCCTTGGGGTGTTGCAACAAAAGGAAAGAAAACTCGAAGGAGAAATAAATCTAGTGATAAGTATATAAAACAATTGAAAGGTTAGTTTATGAGTAGATCTGCATGGAAGCCTCCTTTTTGTCATCCTTCTATATTAAAGTCGGTGAATAATGCTTTAAACAAGGGGTTTGTTAACATGGCTATAAAAGTTCATTCCAGGGCTTCTGTAATTCTTCCTAATTGTTTAGGTTTAAAGTTTGCTGTTTATAATGGTAAGGATTACATTCCTGTGAATGTTAATGATCAGAATATGATAGGTCATAAGTTTGGTGAGTTTTCACCCACTCGTAAATTTACTGGGCATAGTGGTGATAAAAAGGCGACAAGAAGGTAATTGATATGAAAAACAGAGATGTAATAGTTAAAGCTGGTTCTAGGGTTTTAAAATCAACTCCTCGTAAATTGAATTTGGTTGCTGGTTTAGTACGTAATAAAAAAGTTTCTTTTGCCACTGTGCAATTAAGATTTTGTGAAAAGAAAGCTGCAGGTCTTATAAGGAAGGTATTAAATTCTGCGATTGCTAATGCTCAAAATTATGGATTGGATATCGATAATTTATATATAAAAGAAATTTTAATAGGTAAATCTCTTACTTTGCGTAGGGTATGTCCAAAAGCTATGGGTAGAGCTAATAGAGTTAGTAAACGTTATAGTAATATAACTGTAAAATTGGGGGAAATTATATGATTCATAAAAATAGAAAATTAATAAGGAAAGTGCAAAAATATGGGAAACGTTAATCCTAAAGGATTTAGGTTAAAAATAATTAATACTTGGTCATCTATTTGGTATGCTGAGAAGGGTTATAAACAAGGGTTGCATCAAGATTTATCTATTCGCAGTTATATAAATGAATCTTTTAAGCATGCTGGTGTTTCTAAAGTAATTATAGAGCGTACGATCGATTTGGTATCTGTAATAATACATTCTTCTAGACCTGGAGTGATAATAGGTAAGAAAGGCTCGGATATTGAGAAGATAAAGCAAAAGATAGCTGAAAAAGTAAAAAATAATGTGGAAGTGAATGTAGTAGGGGTTAAAAGGTCTGAAATAGATGCAGTTTTAATATCAAACAGCATTGCACAGCAGTTAGAAAAAAGGGTTTCATTTAGAAGAGCGATGAAAAAAGCTATTCAAAGTTGTTTGAGGATGGGTGCTAGAGGTATTAAAGTAAGTTGTTCTGGGCGCCTTGGCGGAGCTGAGATAGCTCGTACTGAGTGGTATAAAGAAGGCCGTTTGCCTTTGCATACTTTACGTGCTAATATAGATTATGCTTTTGCTGAAGCAAAAACTATATATGGCGTCATAGGAGTTAAGGTCTGGGTTTATATTGGTAACTAATTAGGTATATTGAAATGTTTATTCCTAAAAAAAGTAAATATAAAAAAGTATTTAAAGGACGAATTAAGGGTAACACGAAAGGTGGTAGCACATTATCTTTTGGAGATTATGGTCTAAAGGCTATGGAAGCAGGTAGGATTCAATCTAAGCATATTGAAACTGCAAGGCGTGTAATATCTAGAACATTAAAACGCTCTGGTAAAGTGTGGATAAGAATTTTTCCTGATACCCCTGTTAGTAAAAAGCCGGCGGATGTGCGTATGGGTAAAGGGAAAGGTAGTGTTGAGTTTTGGGTATTTAAAGCTAAGCCCGGTAGAATGTTGTTTGAAATTAGCAGTGATGTTCCCATGCATTTAGCAAGATTGGCGCTTGAAAAGGCAACTGCTAAGCTTCCTATGAAGTGTAAATTTGTATCTAATCATAATTAAATGGAGTTGCAATGGATATAGCTGACATTGAATCGAGGTCCTCGCAAGAATTGTATGAAATTCTTGTGAATTTGAGAAAAGAGTTTGTTAATTTGGTTTTTCAAAAGAAGCTGGGCCAGTGCAACAATATTTCGCGTTTTAGATTAATAAGAAAGAGCATAGCTCGTATTTTAACTACATTAAATAAAAGAAGAAGAGAGGAAAAGAATGCCTAAAAAGGTTTTTTGTGGTACTGTAACTAAGGCTAAGTGTGATAAGACTGTAAAGGTTTTGGTATTACAAGTGTATAAGGATGAGCTGTATAAAAAGGTTATAAAAAAATACAAGAAGTATACAGCACATGATGAGAATAATAGTTGTAAAGAAGGGGACAAGGTTTTAATACAAGAACACAAGCCTATTTCTACTACTAAAAAATGGGTTATTGTTAATAGCTCACATTGAATAGGATATTTATATGATTCAAAAAAATACATTGTTGGAAGTAGCTGATAATTCTGGCGCGCGTGCAGTGCTTTGTATTGGTTTATTGGGTGGTAGAAAGTCTGCATCTATAGGTGACACAGTTATTGTATCTACTAAATCTATTACTCCAAGAGGGAAAGTTGAGAAGGGAAAAGTATATAGAGCAGTTGTGGTGAGGGTGAAAAGCCCTATTAGAAAATCTGATGGTTCTGTAATTCGTTTTTCTAGCAATGCTGTAGTTTTGATTAACGATCAAGGTGAACCACTTGGCACTCGGGTGTTTGGTCCGGTAAAAAAGTTATCATCTGGTTCTTTTATGAAGATAATGTCATTAGCTGTTGAGGTTTTATAATGAGTGCTAAAATAAAAAGTGGTGACGACGTTATAGTTTTAACTGGTAAAGATAAGGGAAAGATTGGTAAGGTAATCAAAGTTATAGCACGTGATGCTAAAAAGAAAGTAATTGTTTCTGGAGTGAATGTGCATAAGAGACATACTAAACCAAAAGCTGGTAGTAGTGGTGGTATATTAAATAAAGAGTTAGCTATTGATATATCCAACGTTGCAACATTGGACCCTAAATATAAAACTCCAACTAGAGTGGGGTTTAAGGTTATAGACGGTAGAAAAGTGCGTTTTGCAAAAGTTTCTGGAGAAGTGATAGATTAGGTTGATATGTTTAAAGAATTGTATAAAGATAGCATAGTAAAGTCCTTGAAGGATAAGTTTAATTACGGCAATATAATGCAAGTGCCTAAACTTGTTAAGGTGTGTATCAATATGGGCGTTGGAGATGCTGCTACAGATAGTAAAGCAATAAATGAACCACTTGATAGCCTATATTTGATTGCTGGGCAGAAGCCTTTATCAACTTTTGCAAAAAAATCTATTTCTGGCTTCAAGATCAGAAAAGGTGCTACAGTAGGTTGCAAAGTAACTTTGCGTAGAGATAAAATGTATGAGTTTTTAGAAAGATTGATATATATTGCTTTGCCAAGGGAAAAAGATTTTAGAGGATTTAGTGTGAAGCAATTTGACGGTAATGGTAATTTTTCCTTTGGTATAAAGGAACATATCTCGTTTTTAGAAATAGACTATGATAAAATAAGTAAAATTAGAGGTATGGATATTAATATTATAACAAGTGCAGTTAGTGATAAGGAAGCAAAGGAATTATTACTGGCTCTTAAATTTCCTTTTTTTGATTAATTGAGAGGAGAAATATATGGCAAAAAAATCTATGATAGAAAGAAATCTTCGCAGAATAAAGTTGTGCGATCAATATAAAGAAAAAAGAGAAAAATTGAAATCTATAATAAATAATAAGAATTTGTCTATTGTAGAAAGGTTTACAGCTCAAAATAAATTAATTAAAAAATTGCCTAGAAATTCTTCTAAAACCAAAATTAGAAATAGGTGTGCTTTAACTGGGAGACCAAGAGGAGTATATAGAAAATTTGGTTTATGTAGAATTGTTTTGCGTGATTTATGTTCTTTTGGGCAAGTTCCAGGAGTTACAAAGTCTAGTTGGTAAATATAATATAAGGAGTATATTGTGGCGTTATCTGATAGTATTGGTGATTTTTTAACAAGGATACGTAATGCTCAATTGGCAATGCATAGGGCAACAAGGGTACTATTTTCTAAGATGAATTCTTCTATATTGGAGATTTTAAAAGAGGAAGGGTATATCCTTGATTATGAAAAGCAAGTTGTAGGTAATTTACCTTCTTTCATTGTAAAATTGAAGTATTATGAGAAGTTACCTGTAATTAGTGACATAGTTAGGGTGTCAAAGCCTGGTTGTCGTCGTTATTCTAAGTATAAGGACATTTCTAAAGCATATAATGGTCTTGGTATTTTTATTATATCGACACCCAAAGGAGTGATGACTGATTATAATGCACATAAGTTAAAGGTTGGTGGAGAAGTTTTGTGTCGTGTGTTTTAAATAATAGGAGAAATTCATGTCTCGTATAGGTGCTGCTCCTATCAATATTCCTGCTGGTGTTTCAGTTGAATATAATAATGGTAGTATGTTAATAAAGAGTGCTAAGGCTGAAAAGGAAGTTAGCTTGATCAGGGATGTTGTGTGTCAGATTATTGATAATCAGCTATTGCTTTCTGTTGATCAAGATAAAGATAATTATGATAAAATAAAGCCTATGTGGGGCACTTATAGGAGTAATATTAATAATATCATTAACGGCATGGTTGATGGTTTTTCTGTTAATCTTGAGATTAACGGTGTGGGATATAAGGCAGAGTGTGATGGTAAGTATTTGACTTTATATCTTGGTTATAGCCATAATGTTAAATATAAAGTGCCTAAAGATGTTGAGATTAAGTGCATAAAGCCAACTCACTTAGTAGTTAGTGGTATGGATAAGCAGAAGGTCTATATGGTGGCGTCTGATATATGCAAAATTAGAAAATATGATCCTTATAAAGGTAAGGGTGTTGTAATAAAAGGCAAATTTATGCTGCGTAAGGTTGTAAGTAAAAAGAAGTAATAAAAATGAAAAGATCGTATAATTTTTTAAGTAATTCTGAAAAAAGGAAGTTACGTAATAGAGCGAAGCTTGACAAGAGCGCTGAACGTTTACGTATATCCATATTTAAATCTAATAGGCATTTTTATGTCCAGTTAATTAATGATGTAAAAGGAATAACTCTCACTTCAGCTTCTACTTTGGATGCTAAAATTAAGGATGTATGTAAAGGGAAAGTCAACGCTGAAACTATAAAGCAGGTTTCTTCTTTAATGGTTGAGCGTCTGTCTGGCATGAAATTAGAGCAGCAGCTTACGTTTGATCGTGGAGCGTATAAATACACAGGATTAGTTTCTCAATTTGCTGAGGCTTTAAGAAGTTCTGGATTTGAATTTTAGAAGGTTTTGAATATGGCTATAAAGAATTTACAAAATAATAATGATTTATCAGAGCTTTTAGTTTCGGTACGAAGAGTGACAACGGTTACCAAAGGTGGTAGAAGATTTTCATTTTCAATTTTGGTTGTTGTTGGCGATGAGAAGGGTAGGGTAGGGTGTGGAATAGGTAAGCACGCAGAAGTTGCTGAAGCAAGAGTCAAAGCTGTAAATGCTGCAAAGAAATCAATGATTAGAGTGTACTTGCGTGAAGGTAGAACTTTGCATCATGATATTAAAGCTAAATTTTGTTCTGGTGAGATAGTTTTAAGAACCGCAAGAGCCGGAACAGGTATTATTGCTGGTGGAGCGATTAGATCAGTTTTTGAGGTGTTAGGTATAAAGGATGTGGTAGCTAAATCCACTAGATCAAATAATCCTCATAACGTTATATGTGCGGTGTTTAAGGCTTTTGATAGTATGTTATCTCCTCGTCAGGTAGCAAGCAAAAGAGGCAAAAAGATTAGCGAGATAGTTGGAAACAGGTAAAGTATGAATAATGCTGTAAAATTAAACTCTATATTTACTAAATTATCTAAGAAAAAGAAGCCTAAGTTGCTGGGTAGAGGTATCGGTTGTGGTAAAGGTAAAACATCCGGTAGAGGGCATAAAGGGCAGAAGGCTAGAAGTGGAGTTTCTATAAATGGTTTTGAGGGTGGACAACAGTCTATATATACTCGTTTGCCTAAAAGAGGTTTTAAGCCTATACGTAGGAGCATATACTCTATAATTAATGTTGGCGATATACAGCGCTTAATGGAAGCTAAAAAAATAGTGAAAGACTCTGTTATAGATAAGGAGAGGCTGTATAAATTAGGTTTTATAAAGTCTATTAAGGATAAAATTAAACTTCTTAATAAAGGTAAGTTGAGCGAAAAATTTGTGTTTCATGTTGATTTTGCGTCAGAAGCTGCAAAAAAATCTGTAGCTTCAGTTGGTGGTAGTGTGGAAATACTATCGTAAGTCATGGGCAATAAATCAGCATTTAATAGCTTGGATCCTACGTTGTTATATAAAGGCGATTTATTAAAGCGTATATTTTTTACGCTAATAGCTTTAATTTGCTATCGCTTGGGTACTTATGTGCCTATTCCTGGAATTAATCTTGATGTAATTAATGATATATTTCCCAAAGATGGCTCAGGCGTTTTTGGAGTATTTAATTTATTTTCTGGTGGTGCATTGGCTAGAATGACAATTCTAGCATTGAACGTTATGCCATATATAATGGCTTCTATCATTATTCAGTTACTTTCTTCTGCGATTAAAGGAATGAAGGAAGTTAAGAATGATGGAGAGTCAGGCCGTAGAAAGATGAACTCTTATATACGCTATCTGACCATAGTAATTTGTGTATTTCAATCAATTCCAATTTTGGTTGGATTGGAAGGGATGAATAGGGAAGGGGTATTGGTTGTAATCGAACCTGGTGTTATGTTTCGTACAATAGGTGTTTTCAGCCTTTTAGGTGGAACTATGCTTTTAATATGGCTTGGTGAACGAATCAGCGCTAGCGGTATAGGCAATGGTATCTCATTAATCATTTTCACGGGTATAATATCAGAGTTACACAGCGCTTTGTCATCTTTGTTAACGTTAAATAAAAACGGTAGCGTATCGTTATTTATTATCCTTTTTGTTTTGGTATTGTTTTTTTTGCTGCTACTCTTAGTCATTTTTGTAGAGTCTTCTTATAGAAAGGTTATTGTTCAACATCCTAAAAAGCAATTTAAAAGATTACATAATGACGATTTTACTTATATTCCATTGAAGATTAATTTATCTGGTGTAGTACCAACCATTTTTGCTAATGCAATTTTATTGACACCTATTTCAATTGCAAATTTCTATAAGGGGCACGCTTTTTCTGATTTTATTTTGAATTACTTTATGGGAAATAAAGTAGTATATATTGTAGCCTATTTGGTGCTGATAGTATTTTTTAATTTTTTCTATACCAATTTTATATTTAATCCAGAGGAAAACGCAGATTTTCTTAAAAAAAATGGTGGTTTTATACCTGGTAGAAGGCCTGGGAAACATACTTCTGATTACCTTCAAGATATAGTTTTTAAGTTGACATTCATTGGCTCTGCGTATTTGGTAGTCATATGTACTGTACCTGAAGTTATGAGATATTATTATGATATACCATTTATTTTTGGTGGGACGAGCTTACTGATTATAGTGAACGTTATTACTGATACTATTATGCAAATACAATCTTATATTTTTTCAAATAGGTACGACAACTGGATAAAGAAATATGAGTCTAAAACGAGGAAAGTAAGATGATCATTACGATTTTTGGTCCTCCAGGTTCTGGTAAAGGTACTCAGTCAAGCTTGTTAATAGCAAAATATAATTTAAAATTAATTTCAGTAGGGGATTTATTAAGGAATATTATATCTAGCAGTAGTGAGTTAGGTAAAAAAATAAAGGGTACCGTGGAATCTGGTAATTTAATTCAAGATGAAATTATATGTGGATTATTACGTGACCAGCTTGCATTAGTGGATGATAATTGCTTATTAGATGGTTTTCCGAGAAATTTAAACCAGGCTCATTTTTTGACTCAAGTTTTGCAAGAAAAATATAATAGGGATGTTGACATTGTAGTTGAGCTGCAGCTTGACGATAATATTGCAATCGATAGGTTAAAAAATCGTCTCGCGTGTTTGGACTGTAAAAGCATATATAGTGTATCTTCTTTTAAGAGTACTACTTGTGCTAAATGTAAAAGTACGAGGTTAGAGAAAAGAATTGATGATGCTGATATGTCTGCAATTAATAAGAGAATAAGTGAATATCACCTTCAAATGAAAGGTTTACGCGAGTATTATAAAGGCAAATTATTAACAATTGACGCTAATTTGAGTGTTGATGAGGTAACGCAAGAGATTGAAAGTAAAATTTCTTGTAATTTGGTTTGACTCTGAGTTGTTTTATGGTATAAATTAAGAGTTGTTATTAATAAAGTATCGAGGTACCAGTGGCACGTATTGCAGGCATAAATATTCCAGTGAGGAAATGTGTTCCTTTTGCATTAACTTATATATATGGTATAGGTATTGCTACTGCGAATGTAATTTGTCACGCTTGCGAAGTTGATAAGCGCAAACGTGTTTCAGAATTACGAGATGAAGATATAGAAAAGATCAGCAGTTTCATTAGACAAAATTATGTTATAGAAGGTGAGCTCAGAAAAGAAGTGGCTATGAACATAAAATCTTTAGTGGAAATGGGATGCTATAGAGGGGTGAGACATAGAAAAGGTTTACCTGTGAGAGGGCAAAGGACTCATACTAATGCTAAGACTCGTAAAGGTAGATCTCGGTTGCCTATTGCTGGGAAAAAATAAAATTTATTATTATTGTGAGTTTTAATGAAAAAAGTCAAAACGGTTGGTAAGAGTAAGAAGGAGTTTATTACTGGTGTTGTCCATATTCGTGCAACTTTTAATAATACTTTTGTAAATGTAACTGATGTTCATGGTAATACGCTATGTCAAACTTCTGTGGGTGCATGTGGTTTTTCAGGTTCGAGAAAATCCACACCTTATGCTGCAGGTAAGGCTGCGGAGGCTGCTGCGAAGAATGCAATAGAGAGATTTGGTATGAAGGTTGTCTCTGTAATAATTCGTGGTCCTGGCTTTGGTACCGAAGCTGCGGTTAAAGCACTTCAGAGCTGTGGGTTGACTGTGACTTCAATTGCAGATAAAACCGCAATTCCTCATAATGGGTGCAGGTTAAGAAAAAAAAGAAGAGTATAGGATATTTGAAAAGGTTGTTTTATGTATTATAATAATGATGTGTCTCTCTGTAGCAATTCAGATAAATTGATTAAACCTAGTTCAGTTAAGGTAATATCAGATGATTCAAGTGAAAAAAGTGATATAGTGCTAGAACCGTTGGAAAGTGGTTTTGCTTTAACATTAGGTAATGCATTAAGACGTGTAATGTTATCTTCTCTTAAAGGTAGTGCTGTTTATGGAATAAAAATTGAAGGTGTAACTCATGAGTTTACTTCAATTCAAGGGGTGAGAGAAGATGTAACTGATATAGTGTTAAATATGGGCATGTTGAGGTGTAAATTAAATGGTGCTTCTAATAAATGCTTAAATTTAAACGCTAAAGGGCCTTGCCAGGTATTAGCTGGGATGATAGAAACTGATGATCAATGCTCTATTGTTAATAAGGATTTATTAATATGTACGCTGGGGCAAAATGTAGAGCTTAACATGACCATATATGTGGCTAGCGGAAAAGGTTATCTTCCTGTAATTAAGTATAAAGAAAACGAACTTTTGAAGCTTATGAGTGAACAGGATTTAATTGGTTTTATTCCAGTTAATGCTTTGTATGGCCCTGTCAACAGGGTTTCGTACACGGTAGAGAACAGTCGTGTTGGCCAAGTGACTGATAAGGATAAGCTGATATTGTCAATTGAAACTGATGGTACAATTTCTCCGACTCAAGCTGTTGACTCTGCTGCAAGAATATTACAGGAGCAACTTCAGCCCTTTATTAGTTCTGATGTAAGTTATAAAAAATCGCAGGTTTCTTCGTCTAGTGGTGCTAAAGATTTGGGTTATGACCCTGTCTTATTGCGTAAGGTAGATGAAATGGAATTATCTGTCAGGTCTCATAACTGTCTGAAAAACGAAAACATCACTTATATAGGTGATCTTGTGCAAAAGACAGAAGGTGAAATGTTAAGAACTGCTAATTTTGGCAGAAAGTCTTTGAATGAGATTAAGGCAGTTTTGACTAATTTTGGCTTGTCTTTGGGTATGAATGTGCTAAACTGGCCACCTAAGGATATAGATGAGTTGGCTAAACAACATACTGATGAAGATTAGGTGATATATGAAACATGGAATAAAAAAACGTAAACTATCTCGTTGTACTGAATATAGATTATCGACGTTAAAGAATCTATCTATCTCATTAATTAACCATGAGCAGATTGTAACTACTTTACCAAAAGCTAAGGAACTTCGTCCATATGTCGAAAAGTTTATTACAATTGCTAAGAATAAGAATACTTTACATGGTAGAAGACTTTTGCTTTCACGCCTTCATAATAGTAAGTTAGCAGTTGATAAGTTATTAAACGTCTTAGCCAGCCGTTATCAAGATCGTAAAGGTGGGTATTCTAGAATAATAAAATTTAGCACTCGAAAGGGTGATTGCGCTTCAATGGCAGTGATAGAACTGGTTGATAGGGATATTGCAGCAAGAGGTAAGGTTTATAGTAAAAATAAAGAAGGAGGCAAAGTAGTTACACAAAGTTAATTGTTATCATAATTGTTCTTCTTGTGGTAAGTAGGTTACGCTACTTTGTAGGTTACTTTGGCGAGTTATTAGTTTTAGTATATTTAAAACTGAAATGGTATAATGTTATAAAACGCCGTTACCGTTGTAAGTTCGGTGAAATTGACTTAATTGTATCTAAAAAAAAGGAGCTGATTTTTATAGAAGTTAAAACAAGTTTACTTGGAAAAGAAATACCGATATCTCATCTTCAATGTCAGTCTATTATAAATTCTTCTAAGTATTTCTTAAGTAAAAACCTTAGTTTTTTAGATTATTCAGTCAGATATGATTTATATTTTCTTTCCTTAAAGAGAAGACCTGTTTATATAAAAAATGCTTGGATTGAAGAATGAAAGATTTGTAGCTGAATTAATTTAGATTTACTGGATTTAATATGAAAAAGACCCAATACAATAATTTAGTTTCATCTTACGCTAGAGTGCTATTTCATGTCTCAGGAAGCAGGTTAGGTATTATAAGGAAAGAAGTAGAATTTTTGTTGGCTTTTTTTAAGGATCAACGTGATGTTTTTGTGTACCTATCTCATCCTATGATTTCTTTTGCACACAAAAAAGAAGTGATGCTTTCTATAAATGAGCACTTGAGTGAGAATTTAGTAAAATTTATTATGGTTATATTTGCAAATAAACGCTCTAGTTTATTGATCCTTATATTAGAAAAATTCTTAAGTCTTGCAAGAGAAAATGAAAATGAATTCGAAATTACTATAAAGTCAGCAGAAACTTTAAAGGAATCTGATATAAAAATAATTACTGAATCTTTGAGCTTTCTTGGTAAAATAATAAAAGTAAGCAATGTGGTTGACCCTTCTATACTAGGTGGCTTCGTAGTTAGGTATGGTTTTAATTTGATCGATGCTTCGCTAAAAAGTTACTTGGATAGGTTAGTTGACTTAAGTAAAATGGAAATATTAAAAGTAAGGAATTTTGTATGAAGAACAGTATGAATGTTTCTGAGATAGCAAGTATAATAAGAGAAAAGGTTGAGACGTTTGATAATCCTATAAAGCGGGAAAATATAGGTGAAGTAATTTCAGTAACAGATGGTATCGCATTGGTTTATGGGCTGGAAAAAGCAAAATTCGGTGAAAAGGTATTTTTTGCAAGTGGTGTAGAAGGAATAGTTCTCGATTTAGATCATGATACGGCTGGAATAGTTGTGCTTGGTAATGACCGTGATGTGAAAGAAGGGGACGTTGTAAAATGTAGTGGTGATGTTGTGCAGGTGCCTGTAGGGCATGAATTGTTAGGGAGAGTTGTAAATGCGTTGGGCCATCCTATGGACGACGGTGGGGAAATTAGAGCCAAAAACAGAATGGATATAGAATCTAAAGCGCCAGGCATTATTGATCGTAAGTCTGTGCATGAGCCACTGCAAACAGGAATTAAAATTATAGATTTGCTAATTCCAATAGGTAGAGGGCAGCGTGAATTAATTATTGGTGATAGACAAATTGGTAAAACTACTATTGCGCTTGATACTATTATCAATCAGAAGAAGATTAACGATGAGGTAAACGAAAATCAAAAAGTTTACTGTGTTTATGTTGCTATTGGGCAAAAAATTTCAACAGTAGCAAAAGTGGTAAATAAGCTGAAAGAAAGCGGAGCATTAGAGTATACAACTGTAGTTGTGGCTAGTGCATCTGACTGCGCGCCTATGCAATTTTTAGCACCTTATGCTGGTTGCACTATTGGGGAATTTTTCCGTGACAATGGAATGCATTGTTTGATTATATATGATGATTTATCTAAGCATGCTGTGGCATATAGGCAGATGTCTTTATTGCTCAGACGTCCTCCTGGTCGTGAAGCTTACCCTGGAGATATATTCTATGTACATTCTCGCTTGCTTGAAAGAGCTGCTAAAATGTCTGATAAAAAAGGGCAGGGTTCTTTAACTGCTTTGCCAATTGTCGAAACTCAAGCTGGTGATGTATCTGCATATGTGCCAACAAATGTTATTTCAATTACCGATGGGCAGATCTTTCTTGAGTCTGAATTATTTTATAAAGGATTTCGACCTGCAGTAAATATAGGTTTGTCAGTTTCACGGGTTGGTTCTGCTGCACAACTAAAGTCTGTGAAGAAAGTTGCTGGTTCTATAAAGCTAAGCTTAGCTCAGTATAGAGAATTAGAAGATTTTGCAAAATTTGGTTCTGATCTTGATGCTAGTGTTCAATTATCCTTGAATAAGGGTAAATATCTTGTCGAGTTATTAAAGCAAAAACAACATTTACCTATGTCAATAGAAGAGCAAGTAGTGCTGATGTATATTTTTTCTAACCTATATAATCAGTTAAGTAAAATACAAATAAGTTACATTAATAAATTTGAACATGATCTTATTAATTATTTTCATACTGTACACCCTGGGGTTTTAAAAAAGTTGTCAAATGACATGAGTGATGATATAAAAGGTGATATTTTTAACATTGTGAGTAATTTCGTTACTCAATTTAATTGCGTTTAGGTGGTGATTATGGCTTCATCCATTATTAATAAATTTCCTATGACGAGGGAAGGTTTTGAGAATATGCAAGCCGAACTTGAAAAATTAAAGGAAGAAAAACCTTCTGTGATACAGGCTATTTCTGATGCTCGTGATCAAGGTGATTTGTCTGAAAACGCAGAGTATCATGCAGCACGGGAAAGGTTAGGTTTTATTGAAGGCCGTATAATGGAGATAGAAAGTAAGCTCTCACATGCGGAAGTAATAGAAGTAAAAAATTTGTCTGGTGATTCAGTAATGTTTGGTGCAACTGTGACATTAAGCATGTTAAGTGATAATAACGGTGAAGTGGAATATGTTTATAAGGTTGTAGGCGAATATGAAGCTGATGTTTCAAAGCAGTTAATATCTACTAGTTCACCACTTGGGAGTGCCTTAATCGGCAAAAAAGTCGGTGAATATGTGGAAGTGACAGTGCCAAATGGAGAGAAATTGTATAAAATAGTTAAGATTGAATTTAAGTAAATTATTATGGTACAGGCCACTTATGCTTCAATGAGTCTACCAGGTATTTCTTCTGTGGAAGATGTATTAGAGGATGCTCGTTCCGGTAAATTATTCATTTTAGTTGATGATGAAAATAGAGAAAATGAAGGCGATTTGATTGTCTTAGCTGAGAAAATAAAGCCGGAACATATGGCTTTTATGGTTAGGTACGGTACAGGGGTTGTTTGCTTAGCAATGACTAAATTTCACATGAAAAGGTTGGGCCTTAATTTCATGGAGAAGAAAAATATTGGTGAAAATCATACCGCATTTACTACATCAATTGATGCACGTTATGGCATTACAACCGGTGTTTCAGCAGAGGATAGAACGAAAACTATACATGCTGCTATCAACAAGGATGGTACTCAGGATGACATCATAACTCCAGGTCATGTTTTTCCTGTAATTGCACATAAAGGTGGGGTGGCACAACGTGCTGGTCATACTGAAGCGAGTGTTGAAATGGCGAAGTTAGTAGGGTTTGATCATTCAGCAGTTATTTGTGAATTAGTGAATGATGATGGCTCTATGATGCGCTTACCTCAGTTACTTAAATTTGCTGAACAACATAAAATTAAGTTAACTACCATCGACAAACTTATCAGTTACGTTAAAAATTTAAACTAGCATTTATAAATTTGTATAATTTAAGTGTTAAAATATAGAATTTCTATAAATTATACAAGCACAGAATTTTCATGTTTAGAGTTGCTAAGTTTTTGACCTTATTGTTCTTTTTTGCATATTGTAATAATGCTTACCCTATTAACATTATTAGAGATAGTGAAGTGGAAGCAATAGTGAAAGAGCTAGCGCAACCTTTATTTTCTGCTGCGGATATTGATCATGAGCAAATAAAAGTTTTTATAATTAATGACAATTCGATTAATGCTTTTGTAATTAACAATAACAGTATTTTCATTCATTTAGGACTTTTACAATATTCGGCTAAACCTTATGTCCTGCTTGGTATATTAGCACATGAGATTGCTCACATATCTGCTGGTCATATATTGCAAATGAGTAGTGCTATGGGTTATTTTCAATCGATAGCAATGATTAGTTATATGGTAGGATTAGTTTCTAGTATTATCATTAACCCTCAGGTTGCTGGTGCAATTTTGCTTAGTGGTGTAGCGTTTAGTTCAAGGCTATTTTTTAACTATTCTCAAGAGCAAGAAAGTGTAGCAGATAGCTATGCTTTAAGGTATCTTGATGAATCTGGCTATGATAATTCAGGTATGAAAGAGATTTTTGATTATTTTAAAAGTATTGAGCATGAGAACACCGAGGAATATTTCCGCACTCACCCACTTAGTGAGAAACGTATATTTGCTGTACAAAATTATAAGGTTAAAAACAACGTAAAACCAATTTTTGCGGATAAGTTACTAAAGTTTGAGCGTGTGGTTGCCAAGCTAGACTCTTTCTTTGCTCCTATTCATGTGTTATCTAATAAATATGAAAATAATTCTGAGTATGTAAATGCTATAGTTTGCTATAGGCAAGGAAAGATAGAAGAGGCTATTGCTAAAGTTAATTCATTGATTCAAGAGTCACGCAATGACCCATACCTATATGAATTAAAAGCAGAAATGCTATACAAGGCCGGAAATTTAAGTGAAGCAATAAAAATGTATGAGGAATCGCTTAGGTATTTATCTGAGAAAAACAGTTATTTAGTGAAACTTGCATTATCTCATACTTTATTATTACACGGTGATGCAAAAAAGGCGATTTTTTACCTGGAGCAGATTTTGAATGTAGAACCAGATAACGCTTTTGTCTGGAAGTATTTAAGCATTGCATATAAATGTGAAGCTGATACGGCAATGCATTATTTTGCCTTGACAAAAAAGGCTTGTATTGAAGGTGATTTAAAGCAATTTACAAAATATGCTGAGCTAGCTGTTAAAACTTTACCAAAAGATAGCCCTTATTTGTTGCAAGTTGAAGATATGAAGCGGTTTAATGGATAACAAAAAAGCATTTCTGCACTTTTTGGATTATTTTTGTCCACACTTTTCCAACATAGTTTTTGCTTCATCGCTTACGTTGGGCATAATTTTCGTTATGATAGTTTTAGCGCCAAAAAATACACCACAGAACATGCCAAGAGCAAAGAGGGCTGGCCACGGCATCCTGCCAAATATTGCAAGCAAAGCTGCACCAATTATTACTACCGTCATAAGTGGACCGCCTATCCCCCAAACATAACCAATAATATTGCATATTACTTTAGTTGTGTCATCCATATCAGGGTCAGCTGCATAACCTGAGAAAGAGAAAAGCAATACTACGCAAAAAACACTAAAAAATTCCATTATAGAGCTCATTTTTTTGCCTCTAAGTAATAAATTAACCTAAACCTACACATTTTTTATTTTAAAGTAAAAATTATAATTTGTCCATACATAAGTGTTGCTACATAAATAACCCACCATTAATATTGAGCACATGCCCTGTTATATATTTTGCTTCATCACTTGCTAAAAACAAGACCCCTGCTGCTATTTCTTCCCCTGTTCCCATTCTTTTCATTGGAATATTATCTAATATTTTTCCCTTTTGTCCTTCATTTAAAACTTCAGTCATTTTAGTATCTATAAACCCAGGAGCAATACAATTTACTGTTATATTACGACTTGCAACTTCTTTTGCTATGGATTTGCTCATAGCTATTATTCCAGCTTTAGACGCCGCATAATTTGCTTGCCCGGCGTTTCCTGTCAGCCCTATTATTGAGGAAATATTTATAATTCTTCCCCAATTATTCTTAATTAGTTTTCTGCATGCTTCTCTACTCAGCTTAAATGTAGAGCTCAAGTTAATATCAATTACTTTTTGCCATGCTTCATCTGTCATTCTCAATAATAAACTGTCTCGCGTAACACCCGCATTGCATACGAGCCCGTCAAAGCCTTCCATCAGCTCACTTGCTCTATTTATTAGTTGATTTACTTCCTCAGCATTTGATAAATCACAAGGGAGTACATGCATGTTTTTTTCATATTGTTTAGCAACTTCTTCGAGCACTTCTTTTTTTGTGCCAGAAATACATAAAGTTGCTCCGGCTTTGTGCATAATTTTTACAATTGCTTGCCCTATTCCGCCTGATGCGCCAGTAATCAGGAACTTTCTGCTTTCCAATTTAAGCATAATAACTTTATATTATCTTAATTCCTAACAGAATATTGACTAGTTGGCAATAGATTTCTTACATAATATAAGTAACTCAGATATTCACAAAATAAAGAAAAAGTTATAATAAAGTTAAACGTCAAAAAATTTTAAAAACATAGTTGATGCAGGAATTGTTACTAAATAGTTTATTCTGGTGCTCTACAGTCTAAATGGAATGCTTAAATTATAGATTCTTTGTTTTTGTGTGTTATCTTGAGTTAACACAAATTCACAGTAGTATTATGATAAGTAAGTTAAAAAAGCTTAGCGCTGGATTTTCTTTGACAGGCTTGATTGGCCATGGTGATAATATAAATATGCAAGGAGCAAAAAATAAAAAGAAGAAGTACCCAAAATTTTTGGATAAGACGTTTGCATTGATTGATGCAGTGATAAATTTTATTTTAAAACGCGAAAGTAATAACGTAAATGAAGTCCTGAAAGTAACATGGGGACCACTATTTTTTGGTCTGGTAGTAATACTCATCTTTTTTGGGATAGGTGGTATTTGGTCGGCTATAGCTCCAATTGACGGTGCGGTGCATGCAAGTGGAGAAGTTATTGTATCTTCAAATAGAAAAATAGTTCAACACTTGGGCGGAGGAATAATAAGCAAAATTTTAGTAAAAGAGGGTCAAGCAGTTAAAAAAGATGAGCCTCTAGTTTTGTTGAGTGATGTTAACGAGAAGGCGAATTTAAGTATCATCAAAGAGAAGCTCTTATCATTTTTAGCAACAGAAGCAAGGCTTCTTGCAATCAGAGTAGATTTGGACACGCTCGAGTTTCCTGATGAGGTTAAAAAATTATCTCACGATGAACTTGTAAATAAAGCGATAAAGAATCAAGTAAAGTTGTTCAACTCTCAGAGAAAGAGCATATTGGGAAAAACAGACATACTGCAACAACGTATAAAGCAGTTAAATGATGAATTAGCGGGGCTAAACTTTCAACTAAATGCAGCTCATAAGCAATATGACTTGATAACTGAGGAGTTGGAAACAAAAAGACAATTACTTGATAGTGGCCATATAAGCAAACCACACATTTTAGCTTTAGAAAAGCAGTTTGCTGAAATTGAAGGCAGAGTTGGACATTACCGTTCTGCAATATCTCAAGTGCAGCAAAAAATTGGAGAGAACGAATTAGAAATTATAAACGTGAGAAATGATTCTCAAGAAAGAGCAAACGCTGAACTTAAGGAAGTTAGTACGTCTATTGCAGACTTGAAAGAGAGACTGATGGTTGCTGAAGATTCATTAGCACGTACAATAATTAAATCGCCTCAAGATGGGATAGTCACAGATATAAGATACCATACTGAAGGTGGTGTTATACAATCTGGAGTTCCGATCATGAGCGTAGTGCCATCGGATGATGACCTAATAATAGATGCTAAAATTCAGACCAGAAACATAGAAGAGATACTGTCAGCACAAAAGAAAGATAGCAACATAGTCTCTATTGATGGGCTAGAAGGGCTAAAGGTTAAAGTTCGTTTAAGTGCTTACAGTGCACGTCGTTTAAGTTTAATTAATGGTATAGTAAGCAATATTTCTCCCGATGCCCTTGATGATCCAAGGCTAGGGCGTTATTATTCAGTACGTGTAGTGATACCAAAACCAGAGCTTGCTCAGTTTAAAAACGTATACCTATACCCTGGTATGCCAGCAGAAGTGTACATAGTTACTCAATCTCGTACTCTTTTATCATTCTTGTTTACGCCTATAATTGCAACAGTCGATAGGTCTTTTATAGAAAGGTAGCTCACTCGTTAAAGTAGTAGTGAAAGTGCCGTAATAAAATTTAGGTACATAATTAGACAATAGGCTTCTTGACCTTACCCAGAAAAAGTGGAGAGAAAGAAAGGAGTTTTTTCGGGTAAAATAAAATTTTGGAGGATTAGAAATGGCAAGAGAATATACGGCAGAATTCAAATTGGAAGCTGTTAAGCTGGCAAATGAACAAAGAAAGGCAGGTCAAACAATTACAAAAATAGCAAAGGATTTAGGAATAAAGGGTGGTTTATTAGGAAAATGGATAAAGAAACACAACGAAAAAAAGTCGGCAGCAGATGCATTTCCAGGTAGAGGTAACATGGCTCCTTACGACAAAGAGAGGTTTGATTTACAAAGCAAGAGTAACAAGGGAAAGAGACATTTAAAAAAAAGCCCTGGCCAGTCAAAAAGAGTAAAATATTTTTTTATATAGTAACTGCTATAAAGTACAGGAATTATGTAGGATTTTCTGCTAGTGGCTACTATAAGTGGACCACAAGAAAAATAAGCAGTAGAGAATCAGCAAATAAAGAGCTACTCGAAGCTATTCAAAAAATATATCAAGTTTCTAAATGTAGATATGGAGCTCCTAAAATTCATGCTGAATTGAAGGCTTTGGGTAAAAGTTGCAATTTGAAAACGGTGCAAAGTATTATGCAGAAAAATGACATCAGGGCTATACTGAGAAGAAAGTTTAAAATTAAAAAACAACAAACAGATAATAGAGCTGTAGCTCCCAATATATTAGATCAAAACTTTATTGTTGATCAACCAAATAAAGTATGGGATTACTTACATCAAAACCAAGGAGGGATGGCTATATTTGGCAGCAATAATTCTCACGTATGGTAGTTAATCTTACTATTACCCATAAGTATATAAATAGTAAAAAAGCTGATATTTTACTAATTCAACTTTCTATTATAAATGGATCTATGGTCTAAAAATGGAATATATGATGAAAAGAACTATAAATACTTCAACTGGCGAATGGGCAGAAAGTGAATTTGGAATTGTTAATTTTGGTGATATAAGATTAAGTAAAAGGCTTCTAAAAATAGTTAATAGTTTTGCTGAATCGCCTGAGCGTTCAATAAATCAAGCTTGTGAAGATTGGCATCAAAGTAAAGCAGCTTATAGATTTTTCCAAAACGATGCCATTTCTGAGAGAAAGATATTAGAAAGTCATATAATTAAAACTGTTGAAAGAGCTAAAGAATACTCAACTATCTTAGCTATCCAAGACACGAGTTATATCTCATATAAAAATCATAAAAAGACCGAAGGATTAGGGATTATAGCAGCAAGATTAACATCTAAAACAACTAATTTTAAAACACATGGATTAGTGATGCATACAACGTTTGCAGTTACAACAGAAGGATTGCCTATAGGATTATTGGATCAAAAAATTAGTACTAGACCCTCCTTAGCTGAAGACCTAAAAGAGTTGAAAAGAAGAAGCCATAATACTGCTGTTCCCATAGAAGAGAAAGAAAGCATACGGTGGATAGAATCACTTAAATATTCTACTAATCATCCTGGATTAAAGGATATCAAGGTAGTTACCGTCTGTGACAGAGAAGCAGATATGTATGATTTATTTGAAGTTGCTTCCACTAATCAATCTCTTTTTGTAGTAAGAGGAAATCAAAACAGAACAATAAATAAGAAGTCGACTTATTCTGAAAAAGGTGGTGAAAGGTTGTGGGATCTGATGAATCGCATGTCTTGTCAAGGAGAAATACAAGTGAATATTCCTGCTCGCAATGATAAACCTCAAAGAACAACAGTTTTAGAAGTAAAGTTTAGCAACTTTGTGATGAATGCATCAAAAAATAACGCTAGACGTAAAACCCAAAAACTTCCTAATTTAAGTTTAAATGCTGTCTATGCTATAGAAAAATACCCCCCATTTGGCGAAGAGCCTGTGAACTGGATTTTGTTGACAAATATAAATATTAATAATTTTGAAGAAGCAGTAGAAAAAATACAATGGTATTGCTTAAGATGGAGAATAGAGGTTTTTCATAAAATTTTGAAATCTGGTCTTAAAGTTGAAGAATGTAGGCTCCAAGCAGCAGATAGATTAATCCGCTTTCTTACAATAATGAGTATAATTGCATGGAGAATATTTTTTATCACACTAGTAGCTAGAACAAATCCAAATCTTTCTTGCACTTTCATACTGACTGACGACGAATGGAAGGTTTTATATACCAAAATGCTTAAGACAAAAAACTATCCTGAGACACCACCACCTATAAGAGAAATTGTGAGGTGGGTGGCCAAGTTAGGAGGGTTTTTAGCTCGCAAAAATGACTTAGAACCAGGCCCTATAGCTTTGTGGAAGGGATGGAAACGTCTCTTTGATTTAGCAGAAGGATGGAAACTTGCTCATGAATTTTATACTTGTGGGTAATAGTAAGGTAGTTAATGAGTAGTGCAATAAATAAACAATTGGTTATGAACTCTTTATTAATGGCCATTAATAGGCGTAAACCTGTTAAAAATCTACTGCTGCACAGTGACCAAGGTTCACAATATACTGCGCAAGGGTATCAATATCTCTTAGCTGTAAAGAATATAGATGAGTAATAAAGGCTGTTGTTACGACAATTCTGTTGCAGAAAGCTTCTTTAGCTCATTGAAAAGAGAAATACTTATTGATACTTCACAACACTCTGCTCAACAAACTAGAACTGCAATATTTGAATACAACGTCACTATTAACTATTGCATTCCAGAACAATTTGATGCATCATTCTTTTTGTAAAAAACATTCCAAACTTTCTCTCCACTTTTTCTGGGTAAGGTCACTGACTCAATACCCAGTCAATATCCTTTCCACCAGTTCTTTTACTGCCGGTACGTAGCCATTCTCATAAAATGGATCTTGCTTAAATTTGTACACATTGTGCCCGGAAAACATGAGTTCGTTCTCAATATCACCATCGTGTATAACGTTTTGCAGTGTTTTTTGTATGCAAAAACTACGCGGATCTGGCTTTCGTCCTGTTGAATGGTCACCATGATCTTTCCAATTGCTAAACAAACAATGGCTCAAACATCCCATACAATTGATTTGATCTTCTCTTATTTGTTTAAATTTATCTGGCGTCACAAAAATAACAGTTGAATCTGGGGTTTTCATTGCTTCTGTGTACCCTGCTTTAGTCCATGTATTTGCCAGTTCTTTGTCTTTTGCAGTAAGGTAGATCTTCCTACCTCTGCTACCCATTGCAAATTCACTATTGGATTCTTCGCTGGCATTTTCTGAAAAATTTACTTGATGTAATTTTCGTTCCTGTAACTCACGTATAAAATTATTCCTCACCGCAGATGAATAAAACCCTGTTGGACTGAATTTATTTAAAAATACATCACCTTCTTCTAAAGTGAGTAGCTTCTTTTTCCACTCTGCAGAAATTGGGCTTTCTTTCGTCAAAAGTGGACGAGTGCCAAACTGAAAAGCTATTGGTCCAATTTGCAGATTGTCAAACCAATGTTCCCAATCTTTCAAATGCCACACTCCTCCTGCCATAACAATTGGTGTTTCTGAAAGACCGATCTCGTTCATGAAAGATCTAAGCTCTGCAACTCTTTCAAATGGAGCCTGTGGTAGCTCTGGGTCTTCACTGTTACTCAGTCCATTGTGCCCTCCAGCAAGCCATGGATCTTCATACACTACTCCACCAAGCAAATAGGAAGATATTTTTTGGTAAGTACGTTTCCATAATGCTTTAAAAGCACGCACTGATGAGATAATAGGGTAATAATAAACCTGATATTTAGCTGCAATTTCCCCAAGCCTATAAGGCATACCAGCACCGCAGGTAATACCATGAACTAAGCCTTTTGCTCTTTCCAATATGCCATTAAGCACGCGTTCTGCTGCTCCCATCTCCCAAAGTACATTCATGTGTATTCTTCCATGACCTTTTGATATTTCATTTGCTATTCTTGCCTGACTAATTCCAGCTTCAATACTATACTCAATCAATTCACTATGCTTTTCATTTCTTGTTTTGCCTTTATAAATTAGTGGCACTAACTCGCCATTATCATCAATAAGCTTAGCATTTGCACCAGAAAATGTACCCACAGCATCTGCTGCAGCAAATGCTCCGCTTGATCTTCCATCACTAACTGCAATGCCTTTGCCGCCCTCGATGATTGGCCACACTTCCTTTCCTGAAATTACTATCTTTTTTATCTTATTTTTCAAAACTTCCTCGCAATCTTTCACTCTATTTTACTTAATTACTAAAAAAATGATAGCTGTTTATTTTTTCTTGTATCATTAAAGCTTCTATAGCTACTCACGCTGTTGTAGTTTGAGAGCAGTTCCCATCGGAAGGGTGTCATTCCAGTGCTTGACACTGGAATCCAGTTTTTGATCAAAAATGTTGCTATAGTGCACAATCAATTTTCCTGGATCCCAGTGTCTGGGCACTGGGATGACACCATAGGGGGCTACTTGGATGACAGGGGAGGGAGGCTGCTGGGATCCTGACAACCGTCATCCCGCTGCTTGTTAGCGGGATCTAGAGATACCGCGGCGGTATGACGTAGAGCTACGTGTTTAGGTTTAATGAATCCACTATATCTTTTACTTGAGAAAAAACATACTCTTTGCTTACACTGGTATCGATAATAAAGTCACTCATCTTCCTTTTCTCCTCAATAGATAACTGAACATCGGAGATTAGATTAAGCTTTTCTTTATCTATGTTGCGTTCGTTAAGTCTTTGAGCTTGCACAATGCTATCTGCATGAACAAAAACAATAAGGTCGCAATATAAATAAAATTTTGTTTCTAATAGAAGTGGCACATCTAAAACTAAAAGTTTTCTATCGATCTTTTTTTCCTTGGCAATAAAAAATTCTAATTCACGCAGCACAGCAGAGTGAACCAAAGATTGAAATTGTTTCCAATTTTCATCGTAGGCTAAGAAATATTTAGACAGTACTGTTCTATCTATTTCACCATTTACTACCACTCCAGGAAAATTTTTCTCTGCATAACTTATTATGCTTTTATCCACTTTATAAAGTTGGTGTACAACAGAATCAGCATCAAATACAGCAGCACCAAACTCTTGAAAGCAATTAGTTACAAAGCTCTTTCCTACCCCAATTCCGCCTGTTAGACCTATAATCATATAACAAAAACACATTAGACTTCTTTCGAAACTATAGCTAAGGTTTCTCTATATATATTAACTAGATTTTCTAGATCCCAGTGTCAAGCACATAACTATACGAACATTGCAATTTGTAGGTGGTATCATTCCAGTCTGGAATCCAGCTTTTATGTTGTATAGTGCACAATCAATTTTCCTGGATCGAAGTAGTCAAGGCACTGGGATGACACCCTACTTAACCGTCATACCGCCGCGGTATCTCTTAGCCACTAACACGTAGCGGGATGACGATTGTCGATAAATTTAAGTTACTTTAGCAACAGTTATTCTCCACTAAATTACTCTGAATTTTGGTTATATTATTTGCGGATTTCACTGCTGAAATCTCAAATTTTGAGCTTGTGTTCAAAAATGATTCAACTGACCTGCCAAAAAAATCATATCTCCATCCCTTGAATAATTTATCTGTCTGTCCAGATATTGACCCGGTTAACTCATCTTTTGAAGAAACTAATTCCCTTGATATGTTACTTTCTTTACATTTACTATCTAAAATAATTGAGAGTATATCAAGTACAGATTTGTCATAATTACTCGATAAGGTGTTGTTTTGCTGCATCCAATTTCTCTCATTTTCATTAAAAATATTCACAAACTCTAGTAAATCCGCATCTTTTATATTTTTTGCATTCCTCTTGAGATCATCTAAAATCTCATCAACATGCTCTATATTTTTTTCAATAAAACCAGCTATTACAGCATTATTGATTATTTTATTACGGTTCATATTATAGCGCTGTGCTAAGGTTTCTTGCCACTCACTAACTGCTTTAACAGTTAGTATCAATCTTGGATTTACTTCATAATTAAATTTAATCCTCTTCCATGCATCTTTTGGGCTATGTAAATACTTATTTATATCAACTATTGATTCCATCTCCTCTTGAAACCAACCCATCCTATTATTTTCTTCAAGTTTATTGCACAATATTTGGTATAGGTCATATAGGTGTACCACGTCGTTTACTGCATAATCTAACTGATCTTCGGACAACGGACGCCTTAACCAATCTGAATTTTTAGCTTTAATTTTATCCAGTGCTATTCCTTGATATTGCTCCACTACTTTTGAGTAACCAATAAAGTCATGATAATAATGACAAAACATAGCAGCAACTTGGGTATCAAAAATGGGAGTGGGAATACATTTAAACACAGTGAGTAAGGATTCTATATCCTGCCGGCAGCTATGAAACACTTTGGTTATCCCCTGATTTAGCATTATTTTCTTAATGAATGATAAATCAATTTCTGGCACTAATGCGTCTACAATAAAACTCTTCTCTCCGTAAGAAATTTGAATTAACGATAATTTTGGGTAGTAGATTAAATTATTTCTAATGAACTCCGTGTCAACTGCTATAAATTTTGGCTTTTTTGCTATCAACCCCTCACATATGTCCTCCAGCTCCGACGTTGTATTAATTAACATATGTTTTTTATTCAGTGGTTCTACTTTACCACTTATATTAAATTTTTGCAATTAATGACTTCTTGCAGAACTTTCTATCACTCATTGGCATCACACAAATAGCCTTTTCCATCCCAATCCCAGTGCTTCCTTCTCCTGTCATCCCAGTGCCCTGACTACTTGGATCTAGCAAGCTTTGCTTGCAAATAAGTCTAATACGCGTCGCGTTTTATGCCAAAACACAATTGGAGTTACATGCAAAATAGATCCCAGACTGGGATGACAAAAAAAGGAGCACTGGGATGACAGCAGTCCTACGTCATACCGCCGCGGTATCTCTAGATCCCGCTGCGGGATGACGATTGTCGTTTAGCTATAAATATTAAGAAATTTACCGAATAAAAAAAAAGGCAAAAGAAGCCCTGGGGTTATTATCCGCTTTAAAATATTGGCGTTTTTTATGTTTTAAACGCTTGACAAGCAAGATTAAGCTGCTTTTAGTTGCAACTAACTTACGCTGCAAATGTTTAAGAAATTTACTAAGCAGAAAAAAAGACAAAGAATCCCCGAGTTAGCTAGTCTTTTACTATCTCTGTCGAGTATTGGCATTTTTTGATGTCTTGTAACGCTTTATAAGCGCGTTCAGCTTATTTAGATAAAAATCTAGATGTAGATGAAGTTTTGTAAAGACATACAGTATCTATATACTGCAAAAAATTGAACATAAGACGCCGATACATTAAGTAATCCTTACCTTTTAATCTGCAGATTGGCGAAAGCAAATACAATAGCTTCACTATCATGATAAGGGCGCTGGCGAAGGGTGTCAAGTAAGTTTTTCGTTTCTATAGCTACTACCACGATTGTATAGGTAATTCTTCACTTATAATAATGATTCAAGCCTTCAGCTCCTCAAACACTTCACTTGCTCTATTTAAAACAGAATCAGGAAAACCAGCAAGTTTTGCTACATGTATTCCATATGACTCATCTGCAATGCCTTCAATTACTTCATGTAGAAAGATAACCTCTCCGTTCCACTCTTTTATTTTTACACAAAAACATTTCACGTTCTTCAAGTATTTGCTTACTTTAGTTAATTCATGATAATGAGTTGCAAAAATGGCGCGGCACTTATTTACATTGTGAATATGTTCAATCACCGCCTGTGCAATAGATAATCCATCATACACCCCTGTGCCCCTACCAATTTCATCAAGTATCACCAAGGAACGGTCCGTTGCCTGATTTACTATCGTTGCTGTTTCGATCATCTCTACCATGAAGGTAGAATAACCAGCTGTTATATTATCCGTTGCGCCAACCCTGCTGAATATCTTGTCAATCACTCCAATATGTGCACTCTCTGCTGGCACAAATGACCCCATGTGAGCTAAAATTGCAATGAGAGCGTTTTGCCTCAAGAAAGTGCTTTTTCCAGCCATATTAGGACCAGTAATTAGATGTATACCAGCTAAATTGATGCTATTTGCAATGAATTTATCGTTAACTTCAACCACTAGATGTCTTCCGCTACAGATATTGAACTCTTTGCTGTCATCAATAATGGGTTTTACGTAATTATTTTGCACTGCAAGCTCTGCAAATGCGGTTCTAATATCAAGTTTTGCCAAAGCATTTGCAGCAAGAGCAATTTTTTCAGACTCTTTAGCAACTTCACTACACAGTTCACTAAAAATTTTCATTTCTAAGCCGATTGCAGCATCACGTGCCGTAAGAATTTTATTTTCTAGTTCTTTCAATTCATTAGTAGTGTAGCGCATGCTATTTGCTAAGCTTTGCCTATGAATAAATATATCCGAAGTTATTTTGTGATTTGCCGACACTTCAACGTAATAACCAAGTATGTTGTTGTGTAATATTTTGAGTGCGGCAATGCCAGTTAGGTCGCGATAAGATTCACGGAGTTTGGTTATTAGTTTATTACTATTATTTAATATGTAGGATAACTCAGATAATTCTGAGTTGTATTTTGAGTGAATAAATCCTCCTTCTTTCACGGAACTGAGGTTATTATCGAGTATAGCACTATTTAACAGTTCAAATAGGTCTTTATGATTGCCAAGGCTCTTATGTATTGTGCTGAGTTCACTCTCGTCACTACTTATCACCTGAGTAGTAGACACTGGTTCCTTTTCTCCGGTCAAGCACTGGAATGACATCTGAGAGTTAATTTCTGATTTTTCACTTAAACAATAATTATGCAAGGTAGACAGAAACTCAGACAACTCTAAAGTTTTTCCTAGGCCTATTTTTAATAGGTTCATATCCTTTGGTGAACCACGCCCTAGTATTAAGCGCGATAAAGACCTTTCAATATCTGGAATGTTAGATAATATCTCTCGTATTTTTTTGCGTGAATCATGATTATTTACAAAAAATTGAGCGGTGCTGAGCCTCAAATTGATTGCCTTGGAGCAAGCAAGTGGTGAAGCGAGCATTTGTTTGAGCAGGCGTCCACCAGAAGCTGTAACTGTGTGATCAATAACTGAAATTAGTGAACCTTTCTTTTCACCAAATTGAGTTGAGAATAACTCAAGATTTCTCCTTGCTGAAGCATCAATAAGCATGAAATTTTGTTGCTTATAGGTTTTCGGGAATTCAAGCCTTGGAATGGAGCCCCTTTGTGTTACTCTGACATATTCAAGCAGTGCACCGCACGCCATGATTTCTACTTTGCTGAAATTTCCTATACTCCCAAGTTCCCTGATTTTATAAAACTCGCATAACGTTCTGTGAGATTTACTATACTCAAAAAAACTCTGTACGTGTTGTGTAATTGATATTTTATAATTTTTTAAAATCGATCTAATTTTTTCGTCCTCAATGAATTTTTCAGAAATTAATAATTCTCTTGGTGATATACGCAATAAATCACTATCTAGAGCTTTCAAACTCGTTAAAGTGTGAAAAAATTTTCCCGTCGATAATTCAAGCCAACTAATAGCATATTCGTCATTTTGTTCAACTATGGATGCGAGATAATTATTGCTTTTATCCTCCAGTAGTGAATCTTCTATAATTGTACCTGGAGTTACAACTCGCACTACATCACGTTTTACTATGGATTTATAGCTCCTCTTTTTTGCTTCATCAGCAGTTTCTAATTGGTCACAGATTGCTACTTTGAATCCTAAATCTATTAGCTTGTGCAGGTAAGACTCACTACTGTGTGCTGGCACTCCACACATTGGTATTTCTTGCCCACACGAATTACCTCTCTTAGTGAGCACTATATTCAGCAATTTCGCAGCTTTAATAGCATCATCGAAAAACAACTCATAAAAATCTCCTAGCCTATAAAATAGCAGATGATCCTTGTATTGAGCTTTCAGGTTCAAATACTGCTCCATCACAGGGGTGTTTTTTTCTTTTACGAAGCTCATAATATTTTTTAATATATTGTATTGATAAACGTTATTATAGATTATATTGCACATGTGGATAACATAAATTTTAAATAGGTGTATAGAGGGAAAAATTTAAAACAATTAAATTTCTTGGATCCAAGTAGTCAGGACACTTGGATGACATAAAGAGTAGGAGTATTTGATGACAAAAAAACAAAAAACGCAGTTGTCATTCCAGCGCGTGACGCTGGAATCCAGAATATCCTAATTACAAGGTTTATTATTTAGTTTGAAAAATACTATAGCTTTTTCTATGTAAGTTGTTGCCCTTCTTTATCATTTTTACCATTTGCAGCACCAACAGATATTTCAGAGCTAACAGAGCTAACAGTGCTAATAGTTTTTTCTATCGCTTTAGCCTGTTCATAGTCTTGACTCAAAAAATACATGGCCAGCCCAACAGCTATACTAGCAACAAGAACAGATGCTATCATTACACCTAGTATCATACCACCAGAAAGACTTACTGCAACATACACACCAGCTCCAAGTACAACACCAAGAAAACCACCAATCATTATGCCAGGCACTAAACTGCCTATCATAGCGCTTTCTTTTTTCGTATGAGCTTGTTTTTTCATACTTTTAATAAGCACTTCTTTTGTTTTTCCTTGAGCTAAATCTGAAGGAATTTTATTATCCGCGTTTTGTATCAAAGGATTTGCACTATATGTAACAAGAAGGGTGGTTATTTCTTCAGTTTTATTACCTATAACTGCATGATGTAGTAATGTATTTCCCTCTTCATCTTTAAAGTTTATATGAGTACGAAATTCTTCATCTAGATTTCTTATTGGGTTGTTTTTTGCATATATCCCAGATTGTATTGCTCTATCTAAGCATTGTATCACTTGTTCTAGTGATTGCTCGCCAGGATTTTGTATAAAATGAAGCAGAATTTCGTGTACTATCGCTTCCTTTGTAGTTTTTGGGCATCGTAAAGCGTAATTAAATGTCTGTGTAGTAATAACTTCTTCTTTTCTTTTTTTAAGAACAACCCTTAAATCTTCAATCGCCTTTTCACCATCTTTTATTCCAAGAATTATTGAATCCAAATTATTTATCATGCTATCCTCCTTGGTTTGATTGCATTACTCATTAATAAATAATATAATAAATCCTGCTAAAAGTCAAGCAATTAATTAATAAGTTAATATAATCCTCCAAAAGGAGCTCCTTACTTTTTGTTCAGCATGTCCATTGGATCAGACTCTTTAAGCTTGCTGTTTGCTGAATTTATTCATCACAATAGCTACAATGTGCTATCGAAGTTCTCTGTAATCTTAGTTGGTTCTTCTAGAATATTCAAAATATCAGTTGCACAATAAACCCGATCTCTCTTTCCTTGAGAAGTTTGTGAAACGATGCCTAAATCTTCAAGCTTTACGATTGCTCTTTGGGCTGTTGTAAATACGACACCTAAGTTTTCAACCACTTTCCTTATAGTAAAGTAAGGGTTTAAAGACTATTAACTAAATCATTGTCCCATTCAAATTTTGGTGGCAAGGGGCTTGGTATAAATGCCTGATAACCAGGGAATACTTTGCCTGATGGTGATCCTTTAATATACATTCATTCAACCGAGCACACTATTTTTATAGTATATATTATTTTCAAATAAAGTCAAAAATGAAAATAAGGCTTTATCTTATTTGCGTGCATGAAAATAAGAAACTCTCTTATTATTGATTTTGCTCAAAAACGAAAATAGAAGAAGCTGCTGAACTTTATATATCCTGTTTTTCTGGAGAACTGCTATAAAACTTCTGAGTGAAGTCACTTAATTTTTACACATCTATTGTAGAGTAAGAAGAACCGAATTTGAAACAAAAATGCTAACTGATGCTTGGACTTTACTGACACTTACACTACTTGAAACTATACTTAGTGTAGACAATTTAATCTTTATTTCTCTAGCAATAGATAAGGTACCAAATGCGCTGAGAGAAAGAGTGCGCCTTATGGGCCTTGGATTAGCACTATTAATGCGTTTTGTAATACTATTTTTTACATCATCTATATTATCAATGCAAAAACCTATATTTCACACTGCATCAGCAAGGGATTTACTTATGATCGCAGGGGGATTATTCCTTATTGTTAAGAGCTCTATGGAGTTACGGGATGACATCTTTGTATGTAAGAAAAATAAAAAGAAAGCAAACGTTAAATCAAAATTTTTTTTAGTTGTGCTACAAATTATATTAATAGATTTAGTTTTTTCGGTTGATTCGATATTAACTGCTATAGCACTAACTTATAACATGGTAATAATTGCTACAGCATTTACATTTTCCATGCTAGCAATGCTGTTTTTATCAAGTTATACCGCCCAGTTAATCAAATCTAACCCAGGGTTAAAAATAATCGCCATTTTATTTATTTTACTTGTCGGTGTGTACCTCATACTTCATGGATTTCATATAGAATTACCAAAAGGATATTTGTATTCTTCATTTATGTTTGCACTGCTTGTGGAAATTATAAGCAAAATAAAGAAAATTAACCGTCATACCGCGATTCATTCGCGGTATCTCTAGATCCCGCTAACACCTTACTATTACCCACAAATAAAAACATAGTATTGTATTTACTCAAATAATTTAATTTTATTAACCTGAAAGCTTATTAGATTAAAATTATTAAACTAAGAGTTATAATTTTAGCAACTAAAAGCTGTAAATTGCACCATATAAACAGTTATTTCAAGCAAAAGTTATGCCATTAAGAGCTATGCAACAAACATTTATATTTGTGGGTAATAGTAAGCTTCAAAACCTTACTATTACCCACAAATAAAAACATAGTATTGTATTTACTCAAATAATTTAATTTTATTAACCTGAAAGCTTATTAGATTAAAATTATTAAACTAAGAGTTATAATTTTAGCAACTAAAAGCTGTAAATTGCACCATATAAACAGTTATTTCAAGCAAAAGTTATGCCATTAAGAGCTATGCAACAAACATTTATATTTGTGGGTAATAGTAAGCTTCAAAACCTTACTATTACCCATAAGTATATAAATAGTAAAAAAGCTGATATTTTACTAATTCAACTTTCTATTATAAATGGATCTATGGTCTAAAAATGGAATATATGATGAAAAGAACTATAAATACTTCAACTGGCGAATGGGCAGAAAGTGAATTTGGAATTGTTGATTTTGGTGATATAAGATTAAGTAGGAGGCTTTTAAAAATAGTTAATAGTCTTGCTGAATCGCCTGAACGTTCAATAAATCAAGCTTGTGAAGATTGGCATCAAAGTAAAGCAGCTTATAGATTTTTCCAAAATGATGCCGTTTCTGAAAGAAAGATATTATACAGTCATATAATTAAAACTGTTGAAAGAGATAAAGAATATTCAACTATTTTAGCTATCCAAGATACGAGTTATATTTCATATAAAAATCATAAAAAGACTAAAGGATTAGGGATTATAGCAGCAAGGTTAAAATCTGAAACAACTAATTTTAAAACCCATGGATTAGTGACGCATACAACATTTGCAGTTACAACAGAAGGACTGCCTATAGGATTATTGGATCAAAAAATTAGTACTAGACCCTCCTTAGCTGAAGACCTAAAAGAGTTGAAAAGAAGAAGCCATAATACTGCTGTTCCCATAGAAGAGAAAGAAAGCATACGGTGGATAGAA
Organism: Wolbachia endosymbiont (group A) of Epagoge grotiana; assembly: GCF_947251775.1. NCBI lineage: Bacteria > Pseudomonadati > Pseudomonadota > Alphaproteobacteria > Rickettsiales > Anaplasmataceae > Wolbachia > Wolbachia endosymbiont (group A) of Epagoge grotiana. The sequence goes on along the minus strand of NZ_OX366387.1, from coordinate 1,343,439 downwards.
TCACTTAAATATTCTACTAATCATCCTGGATTAAAGGATATCAAGGTAGTTACCGTCTGTGACAGAGAAGCAGATATGTATGATTTATTTGAAGTTGCTTCCACTAATCAATCTCTTTTTGTAGTAAGAGGAAATCAAAACAGAACAATAAATAAGAAGTCGACTTATTCTGAAAAAGGTGGTGAAAGGTTGTGGGATCTGATGAATCGCATGTCTTGTCAAGGAGAAATACAAGTGAATATTCCTGCTCGCAATGATAAACCTCAAAGAACAACAGTTTTAGAAGTAAAGTTTAGCAACTTTGTGATGAATGCATCAAAAAATAACGCTAGACGTAAAACCCAAAAACTTCCTAATTTAAGTTTAAATGCTGTCTATGCTATAGAAAAATACCCCCCATTTGGCGAAGAGCCTGTGAACTGGATTTTGTTGACAAATATAAATATTAATAATTTTGAAGAAGCAGTAGAAAAAATACAATGGTATTGCTTAAGATGGAGAATAGAGGTTTTTCATAAAATTTTGAAATCTGGTCTTAAAGTTGAAGAATGTAGGCTCCAAGCAGCAGATAGATTAATCCGCTTTCTTACAATAATGAGTATAATTGCATGGAGAATATTTTTTATCACACTAGTAGCTAGAACAAATCCAAATCTTTCTTGCACTTTCATACTGACTGACGACGAATGGAAGGTTTTATATACCAAAATGCTTAAGACAAAAAACTATCCTGAGACACCACCACCTATAAGAGAAATTGTGAGGTGGGTGGCCAAGTTAGGAGGGTTTTTAGCTCGCAAAAATGACTTAGAACCAGGCCCTATAGCTTTGTGGAAGGGATGGAAACGTCTCTTTGATTTAGCAGAAGGATGGAAACTTGCTCATGAATTTTATACTTGTGGGTAATAGTAAGCTTCAAAACCTTACTATTACCCACAAATATAAATGTTTGTTGCATAGCTCTTAATGGCATAACTTTTGCTTGAAATAACTGTTTATATGGTGCAATTTACAGCTTTTAGTTGCTAAAATTATAACTCTTAGTTTAATAATTTTAATCTAATAAGCTTTCAGGTTAATAAAATTAAATTATTTGAGTAAATACAATACTATGTTTTTATTTGTGGGTAATAGTAAGCTTCAAAACCGTACGTGAGACTTTGCGCCTCATACGGCTTCTCTCCAATTTGGTGCTTTTCATGCACACCTCCTGTATAATTCATCGTGACAATGTCCATGTAACAAAGATAAGTTTTTGATCATATTGTTTCGTCTATTCCGGTCTTTGTGATGTATTTCTATTGTATCATCACTTTTAAACCATAGTCTACAATTATCACATTTACTTTGTTGTAACTTCAATAGTTTTATTACTCTTAATGGCTTATCTGGTATTTTTCTCAGACGTTTACCCCAATATATCCAATCACCATCATATGGAGATCTGGTTTTTTGCACTTTGATATGTCGTTTAATATCATGATCGCTGTGTATAATAAGATGTATCTTGTTACTTGTCATAAAACTCCAGTTATCGTTATTATACTTTTTAAAGTATTTTCTTTTTATCCAGCATTTCCCTTTGTTTGGGTGCCTAAAGACTGCCCACTTCCAGAGCTTTCTATGTATAGTATTATCCAATGAGCTAAAGATTTTACATGAAACTACCGAAGAGTAATATTGACTCCATCCTCTGTTTATTGGATTGAGATTCCTTATTATTACTTCCTGTGGCGCCCCACGCATTTCTCTAAGTTTATGTTTAATAGCAAATGTATGCTGCTTTATAGAATTACGACTTGGTTTTATTAATAATGTGTAACCTTTTTTACTTTCTTTTGTTGGATATTGTCTTATTGAAAATCCAAGAAAATCAAATCCTGGTTTTGTTTCGTCAATGGTTCTTAATGTATGAGAAATTCTTGTTTTAGAGGGCTTTAATTTTAGTCCAATGGTTTCTAACCATTCTTCAACTAAAATTTTTGCTTTAAGAATAATCTCTTCGTTTTCATGTATGATGACAAAATCATCACAGTAGAAAATTACACTAATAGACTTTTGCGCGTTTTTATGCGATATCCTACCATATTTTCTTTTCATGCATTGAAAGAGTTCGTTTGTTAATGCTTTTTTGATATGTTGCTCTAATCCGTGTAATGCAACACAAGCTAGCAACGGTGCCTCCTTGAATTGTACCACGTTTTGTGGATTGAAACTTTCCATCTTCCATAACGCCTGCCCTTAACCATCTTCTTATGATTTTCTTTAACGTTGGTGTGGTTTTCAAGCAGTTTATTATGGTTAATATTGTCAAAACATCCAGAAATATCAGCATCTAATACATATGCTGTTTTCTGTTTTAGCACATCAAATATGGCTTCAATTGCATCATGACATGATCTACCAGGTCTAAAACCATAAGTGTTTGGCTCAAGTTTTGCCTCCCATTCTGGTTCTAAAGCCATTTTTACAAGTGTTTGTGATATAGTAGGTATACCAAGCGGGCGATGCTCCGATGGCTTACCAGGTTTTGGGATTCAGACGCGTCTTGATGGCTTTGCTTTTTCTTTTATATCTAAAGAATATGATAGTTGTAATCTTTCTTTTTGATTAAGATTAGCCTTTCCATCAATACCTGCAGTCTTCTTCCCCCTATTGTCCTGTGTTACTTTCCTAACAGCGAGTGTTTTTGCACTTGTTGATTTGAGCAATAATTTTTGAAGATTATGCATCTTTTTGATGTCATTACATTTAGAAGCTTGGTAAATTCGTTTTTGTAGCTTAAATGAAGATTTCTTCAGCTTTCGCCAAGGAATTCCATTCCATTCATACCTAGCTTTTTGCTGGTCCATAACATATTCACTACTATTCACCACTTTACCTTCCAAATTAAAGTGTTTACGTCTGCATATCCCAGATATTACTTTGGGCATTAGCTTCTTCTTCCACATAGCAGCTTGTGGTTGGCTACCTACTTATATTTAATGAATATAAGAGCTTTTATGTGGTTACTCCGTTCCATAGCTTCGTTTCACGTTAAACTTAGATTCCTACTATTTGCCGGAAGCTGGGAACATCAATAACTAAAGTCTTCCATCTTTAGTTCCCCTTTTGCTTCGTACCATTTTGGTCTATGCGTAGTTCAACCTCTTTTCGCATACTATGCTTTGACGACAATTCAAACATAGGTTCCTCTCGTAATCATATCTAACTCTGTTTGCAGGATGAGGTTTAGTGTTACCTGCTTTTATCTCATGCTTGCATCCCAAAGGTTGCCATCCTTTGAAATGTGAGACATACATTATCCCCGATGTCTAGGGAAGATGGAATTTAACCATCACAAAACCACGGCTTTCCGGGTCGCACTGAAGAAAAATAACCAACGATCCACTATGCTTTCTAGCTGTTCTTCCTTATTCTTAGGAAATTTAGGTAGTTCAATAAATACAAATTGAAAATCTTTTAAGTCATGTTCATAGGTAATTTTATCAAAAGTAACGTGATCAGATTTGTAAGCCAGCTTGTTAGGAAATAAGATAAAATCGGCGATAGCAATAAAAATAACTCCTTTAAGATCTTGATCACCTTTGTGAGCTTGACTTGAATAAGCTTTAGCAGCATAGTATTGAGCGCGTTTCTCAAAACCTTTATCACGAGCAAACTGGTCAGGTAAGGAAGCAGTATTACTACTACTCCCTCCCTTAGAAACCTTACTATTACCCACAAATATGAGGTTCGTGAGCAAGTCGCCATCCTTCTGCTAAATCAAAGAGACGTTTATATCCTTTCCAAAGAGTAATTGGTCCTGGTTTTGGGTCATTTTTTCTTGCTAAATGGCCTCCAAGTTCATGAAACAGCTTCTTTTATGTTGGGAACTACACTTGGACATGGTTTTCTGTGTATTTTAACGTATAAAACTTTCCATTCTTCTTCAGCTAATAAGGTAGTACATGGTAATGTTGGGTTAGCTCTTGCAATTGATGTAATAAAGAAGATCCTCCAAGCAATAATACTCATAACTGTTAGATATCTCATTAGTCTTTCTGCTATTCCAAGCCTACATTCTTCAACTTTGAGACCGAATTTAAAATTTTATGTAATATCTCTATTTTCCATCTAAGGCAATACCAACTAATTTTTTCAACAGCTTCATCGAAAGTATTAACTGAAAGATTCGTTAATAGCATCCATTCTAGCGGTTTTTTTTTAAGGGAAGGGGAGTTTTCTCAACAACATAAACTGCATAAAGTGGTAATTTAGGTAGTTCTTCCGTCTTATGCCTAATATTATTCTTAGATGGATTCATCATAAACTTTCCAAATCTAACTTCCAAACGTGCTGTTCTTTTTGGCTTATTATCTTTTACAGGAACTTCAACTTCTACCGTACCTGTACAATGAGAGGATTTAATAAATGCCCATAACTTCTGCTCACCTTTTTCAGGATATCGAGATTTTCTATTTACTGCTCTATCTCTGCATGCTCTAACTAGCACTGCCGAATTAAGATTATGTGCAAGCTCAAAAAAGTCATATATATCTGCTTCTCTATCGCATACAGTTATAGTCTCAGTTTGAGTTGGATCAATAATATTATTTGTTTTTCTTAAAGTTTCCAACCACTTTACGCTTTCTTTATCTTCAATGCGATCGCTCTTTTTTTTAAGGTTCTCAGTTTCTTCAGGTCTTGAATAAACTTTTTGATCTAGTATCCCTAGTACCAAACCTTCTATACTAACGGCAAGAGCTGTATGCATTATAATACCTTTTGCAGTATCATAACTGGACAAATTTGCTAATCCGCTTGTTTTTTTATGGTTATTATATACAATGTAACTGGTATCTTGAATGACAAGAACCCTCTTGTGAGCTTTTGTTCTCTCAACCGTCTTATTAATATGTGTAGCTAAAATATCACTTTCTTTTACATTCTCATTTTGAAAAAAACGGTATGCTGCTTTTGCTTCTGACCAACTTCCGCATGCCTCATTAATTGAGCTTTCAGGTAAACTTATCAAACTATCAGCAATCTTTACTTTCCATAAGATGGTACAAGCCTCCACCTTCTAGGTGGAGAAACTTTAGTTTGTCAATGTCATAACTGTACTTTATAAAGTATAGTTATGACGGAATATGACAAAGGAAAACACACTGTATTTTATCATAGGTACCATATAGTCTGGATTACAAAATATCGGTACAGAGTATTAACTAAGGCTATGAAGGAGAGAATACGAACAATCATAGCAGAAGTATCTGAAGAAATGGGGATTAAGATAGAAAACGGAGTAATATCATCAGATCATTTACATTTATTCGTAGTAATACCTCCTCATATAGCTGTGAGTGATTTTGTTCAAAGAGCCAAAGGCAGGTCTTCACGCAAAGTTCAACAAGAATTTCCAGAGCTAAATAAAATGTACTGGGGAAAGCGTTTTTGGGGAAGAGGATACTTTAGTGCTACCAGCGGACATATCACAGATGAAGTCATTAATGAGTACATCAATAAACATACAGATGCACATCAGCCTCATTCTATATCTAGTATAAGATTGGAGTAGCTTTAGCTTCTCACCGCGCTTCCAGCGCTATATCCAACCTTTCGGCTCTCAGCCGATAGTGGTTGAGTAATCGGTCAGTTAATCTTTTATCTCCAAGTACAGCATCTCCAAATTCATTTTTAGCCCATTCATTACTCTCGTTTGCCATTTTTATACCCTCAATATTTGCAAGCTTTAATATTGTAATACTTTATTTATAAGTACATTTATATTTGTGGGTAATAGTAAGATTTGATATGCTGCCAACACTTATGTTCAAATTAAAAATGTCATTTATGATACTAGCCACTTCACGCTTTGAGTTTTTGTAAAATCCGCTGAGTGCTGCAATTATAGACTTAACCCTTGGACCAAATGTATCTGGCGTAACACCTTCTGGTAACTTGCTACTTTTTCTTTTTCTGCATCTCCAACAACGACCATGTTCCAATTACTACATAAGGCCTAATTTCCGGAAGATCAACTTTTTGGTGAACATAAGGTTTTTCGCATATTACAAGCTCTCCTCCGCATTCGCAAATATTAGGCAACTCTATTTTTACTACTTTATCCGCTTCCATTGTGGCATGAAAATTTCCTTTATGCCCAACCTGATCGCCAACATTCCTTTCGCTTTTTGGCTTGTCCTTTTTTATTTTGTATGGCTCTTTTGAGCTGGGCAGGGATGAGTTTTTTGAATTTAAACCAAGCCTCTCTTTCAACTCAGCGTTCTCAATCCTCAAGGCCTTATTTTCTGCCTCTAACTCTTCTATCCTCCCTTCCAACTTTTCTATTTTTTGCTGTAAATTTTTGCAGAGTTCTCAAAGGTTTACCACATTACCTCACTTTTGCTCTATGATTATCTTTATTATCTTGCTTTGTCTACCTTATTCTACCACTCCGCTGAACGGATACAATTTACTAAACAGAAAAAAAGGCAAAAGAAACCCTAGGGTAGCTAGTTATTCACTATCCATTTTTTAAGTTGGCGTTTTTTAATGTTTTAAATAGCGCGTTTCAGCTTGTGTAGGTAAAAACCTAGAAATATTGTGAAGACATAAGGTGCACATAGTGCAAAAAATTAAAAATAAGACGCCAACTACGTTGTTTTCTTGCTGTTTAATCTGCACAGATGAAGATAACTGAATACCTTCAGTTTCATGATAAGGGGGCTGGCGAAGGGTGTCAAGCAAGTTTTTTAGTTTCTATTTCCAATAAAAGTTTGTTATATGGTTATGCAAGAAGTCTATTATAAATGAAATGAATGTGAAAAATATCTTGTTAGCACTTTTAGTACAAATGATATTCAGTTTGCCGCTATTTGCAGCTGATCCTGTTTTGCTCAACTGCATTAAAACTCCGGAAATATATGACCTTGATGCAAGGCCAAAAAATTTTAGCTCTTCAAACAATTTAAGAAGGAAACCTGGTTCTCCAAATAGTGCAATAGGGGAATTAATACACATAGTGGGTAGAATTACTGATATAAACTGCTTACCAATACAAAATGCTGTAGTTTCTATATGGCACGCGAATTCACGCGGCGTGAACCATTACGATAAGAATATAGAGGATGATCCGAATTTTGCTGGATCAGGAAGGTTTGTAGTGAATAATCTTGGCTATTATAATTTTATTACGATAGCACCTGGTAAAATTGGTGATAGAGCTCCACATATCAACTTTCTAGTTCAACATCCGGATTTTCCGGAATTCACAACGCAAATGTTTTTTGTTGACCATAATTGCGATAATTGTGCTGATCCTGTTCTTGGAGATTTTGTTAGTAATGGGCTTGCAAGCCTTCTCATAACACCATTTACTTACAGTGATCAGGTCATAAAAACCTATACGTTTAACATTACCTTGGGCGGATATAATAAGTTCTCTAATAAAAGATAAAAAACCCTTGCATGTAAGGGAGTCCATAGTAAACTTGAGTGTTATTGTACTTAGGATGTATATGAAAAATATCTTACTGATGTTTTTGCTGTGTTTTATGTACAGTTTACAATTATTTGCAACGGAGATGCCAGCAATGAAAATAACAATTTCTAAAATTTCGCCCGATTTTAAAACAATAGTAACGGGTTTATTTGAGGACAACGAAACCGTAAATGATGGCGGAGTTTTGCAAGGAAAACAGATCATGGATAATATAAAGCAATTTAGCAATTTCAATGGAAGTTTTGGTGAATTTTTCTCTACTACTTTGCCAGAAGAAAAAAATGTCATAGTTGTTGGACTTGGTAAGAAGGATGAATGGAATGAAAATAAAGAATTAAATATTGGTGGTAAAATATATTGTGAGCTAAGCAGATTAAAAATTAAAAAAGCAGCGGTTTTAATCGAAGGTAGTGCAGCAAATGTTGCATATGGTGCGTTTCTGCGTAGTTTTAAGTTTGATAAGTATAAAACTAAAAAGGATGAGAAAATTACAGAGGTAGAGGAGATTACCGTATTAGTAAAAGATGAGCAATTAAGTAATGCTGAAAGATCATTTGAGCACTCAAGGCAAGAAGGTGAGAGTATATTCCTTGCGCGCTCTTTTATAACAGAGCCTCCTAACATTCTATATCCAGAATCCTATGCTGATCATATAAAAAAAGAACTTACTAAGCTTGGCCTTGAAATCGAGGTGCTTGATAAAAAGCAGATGGAAGAGAAAAAAATGGGAGCCTTGCTTGGAGTTGCACAAGGAAGTAGTAAAGAACCAAAATTAGTAGTGATAAAATGGAATGGAGCTGCTAAAGAACAAAAGCCAATAGCTTTTGTTGGTAAAGGCATAACGTTTGACACTGGTGGAGTATCGCTCAAACCTTCACGTGGTATGGAGTCGATGAAATATGACATGGCAGGCTCTGCTGCTGTGGTTGGGGTGATGCATGCTTTAGCAGGACGAAAAGCAAAAGTAAATGCGATCGGTGTGGTCGCACTTGCAGAAAATGCAGTGGGTGGTAATGCTCAAAGACCAAGTGATGTAGTAACTTCAATGTCTGGACAGACAATAGAAGTGTTGAACACCGATGCAGAAGGAAGGCTCATACTTGCAGATGCTTTGTGGTATACGCAAGAGAGATTTTCACCACAATTTATGATTGATCTTGCAACTTTAACTGGTGCTATAGTGGTTGCGCTTGGAAATAACGAATATGCTGGTCTTTTTTCAAATAATGATGAATTAGCAAACCGTCTGATTGATGCAGGAAATGAAGTAAATGAGAAGTTATGGCGTTTTCCTATGAATGAAACTTACGATAAAATTATTGATTCACCGATTGCTGATGTGCAAAATATCGCTCCTGCGGGCTCTGGCGGAGATAGCATAATGGCTGCACAGTTTTTACAGCGTTTTGTGGATGAAACTTGCTGGGCACATTTAGATATTGCAGGCACTGCTTGGCACGAAAAAGGTACTGACATTTGTCCAAGAGGAGCAGTAGGTTTTGGTGTAAGGTTACTTAATAAGTTGGTTGAAAAGTACTACGAAGCCAATGATTAAAGATCTTTATCTGGATTTATGGCTTGACTTACAGCTACATGAACGTTTATTTTTGAGGCGCAGCAAATGAAAGTAGCTGATACATATTTCTTTTTTTCTGGATTCCAGTGTCAGCTACTTTCATGACACCCTGACAACCGTCATCCCGCTACTTGTTAGCGGCTGAGATACCGCGAATGAATCGCGGTATGACGGTTCGTGGCGGCGTGACGATAAGCTCGTCATCCCGCTGCTTGTTAGCGGGATCTAGAGATACCGCGGCGGTATGACGTAGGACTGCTGTCATCCCAGTGCTCCTTTTTTTGTCATCCAAGTAGCCTCCTATGGTGTCATCCCAGTGCCCAGACAACTGGGATCCAGTTGAGCTATTTCAACAAAAATACTGCATTTTGAGATGAACGTTTATTTTCACCAGATTATTTACAAGTATAACAATTAAAGTCTGGATTCCAGTGGGCTTTGTTGCATAGCAACTGAAAAAATCTGGTGGCTACTGACAAAATTCATTATAAAATAGCCATTTAACCTTGAAAGAAAAAATATGCCACAAAAAATGAGGGTCAGTAACCATAGCGAATATAACAAATTTCTAGAAAAAAGAGGAAATATTTTTCATTATATCAACGAAGCCATAGAAAAGTGGTACGAGAATGGTCCAAAAATACCAGTTGGCAACAATATTTATAGCGATAAAGTTGTAATTTTGGTGCACATAATAACTTGTTTATTTAGAATAGGCCTGAGGCAAACAGTTGGGTTTATAGCAGGATACCTTGAGCAAATTGGGAAAAATTTGCAAGTTATCAGCTATTCACAATCATCAAGAAGGTTTAAGAAACTCAATATTAAGATCAATGATTGCAGAAAATAATATGGAAGATATCGAAATTGCTATAGACAGTACAGGAATTAGTATATACAACAACACTCCTGGTCATAGCAAAGAAAATAGCGAAGATAGAAAGTATCGCAGCTATGAACAGACAAGAAAATTGCATGTAATGTTGAATACAAACAGCAAAAAAGCCATAGCTGTAAAATACAGTAACGGCTGATCACTATGGAGCTTGTGATTTGCTAAAAGAAGTCGATTTTCAGTATGTCATAAAAGTACTATATGCAGATAGGGCATATGACAGAGAAAAGCTCTATAAGCTGTGTAATCAATATGGTATAAAAACGAAAATTCCTCCGAAAAACAACGCAGCAGAGCATCCAAAGTTAGACTATATGGCTGAGAGAAATTCTGCAGTCAAGCTCATAAAGTCATATGATGAAGATGGTATAAAGAAGTGGAAAAAAGAGATGAGTTATGGAAAAAGATCTTATATAGAAAGTTTTTTCTCGCGACTGAAACAAACATTCGGGTTTAGTTTTAGGAATAAATCTGAGACAAATAGAGAGAAGGAACTACTTGTTAAATGCTATTTGCTCAATAAGTTCACTGATATTGGTATGGCTAAATTTGAGATAGCTTCATAAATTTATTGTGCGTTACCTACTATCCGAAGAGCGATGCAACAAAGCCATTCCAGTGTCAAGCACTGGAATGACACCGTCTTGGATGGAAACCAGTGTTGGCTACTCGGATGACATCATAGGGGCGCTGGGATGACACCCTGACAATCGTCATCCCGCTGCTTGTTAGCGGCTAAGAGATACCGCGGCGGCATGACGTAGGGAAACCGTTTTTTGGGTTAGCTATAACAGTAGTCAGGAAACAATAGCTTAAAAAGAGACTTAGTGTTAAATTTCTAATAGATTACTTATAAAAACAAATCTTATGGAAAGCAGAGCTAAGGCTTGGTTCATTTGGCTGATTAGTAACTTGGTTGTTATATTCAGCAACATGCAGATAATTTATACCTTTATAAGTGTAAATCTCGAAAAGGAACTTGGACTTACAATCGCGCAAGTTGCACTGGCTAATTCAGCATATACTTGGACTTTCGCCATCTTACAATTTTTTAGTGGAGCAACGTTTAATGTTTTTTCCAGTAAAAAAATTTATTTTTTCTCGTTATCAACTATGATCTTGGGGTTTTTTGTCCTTATTAATAGTGACAATTTCTCCCATTTGATTTTGTCTCAAGTGTTGATTGCAACTGGAGCATCATTTGGTTTTATTGGTGCTGCTCACACAAGTAGCATATGTTTTTCCGCTGCCCAATTTGGACTAATGTTTTCACTAGTGCAGACAATTTCAAGCCTTTCTGCTTTGGTAATTCAAATACTGTTCTCTAACTTGCTTGCCGAAGATGCATATTGGAAAAATCTGATTGTATGCATAATACTATTTGGTGTGTTGATATTTGTACTTACGCTTTTTTGTCCAAACACACTTCCAGAAAGCAGCTCAGAAAAGCGCACAATAAAAAGCTCTATGAAGACAGTAATGTGCTCTATATTAACAGTGCTAAAATTAAGAGATATCTGGATAACTTCAGTGGTGGGTGCTATTACTTTTGGAACATTTTTAGCACTTAATACCTTGTGGGCTCCAAGGTTACTGGGCAACTCAGAACTCAATGCAATGGAGTCAGGTATAGCAACTGCAATACTATGGCTTGGTCTTGCAGTTGGTGCTCCAATTGCAGATCGAATCTCAAACTTATTTAAAAATAGGAAACATGTAATTTCTGCTTTTGCTTTATTGCAAGGCGTCTCAATTATTATTTTACTATACAGCCATTTAACAGTCCACGTTGTGTACTTTTGTATGTTAATGTTCGGGTTTTTTGCGGGAGGACATATGCTTAATTTTACTGTCGGCAGCGAGATTGTGAAACGAAAATACATCAGCACATCATCATCCATTATCAATGGATTTATGTTTATTGGCAGTGGAGTTATAGTGTCAATGTTAGCACTTTTTACAGATCATAAAATGGCACTTTTTGCAATATTTGCGATATTGATAGTTGCCGGTATTTTAAATTATGCAACAAAAGAGACATACTCTAAAAAATAAAGTAGCTGAATCTCGAGTCGATTGCTATATTATATTTACGTATTGTAATATTTATCAATAATGGATCACGTTACAACAAAAGACACAACAGTAACTAAGGCAACGATAGCTGGAGATATAAACCAAGAAATAGGATTATCAAAGGAAGACTCTGTTTCGATAATAGATGATATATTGGACGAAATAAAGACAAGCTTGGTAAAGGATGGAATAGTAAAAATATCGTCATTTGGAACATTCTTGGTTAAGAAAAAGAAGGAAAGACCAGGAAATATACCAAATACATCGGAGAAAGTGATGATTCAGGCAAGAAATTCAGTTTCTTTTAGGCCTTCAAAAATTATAAAAAAATCAATCAATAATTAATGAACAAGGAAAAATTATTTTATACGATTGGGGAAGTAGCTGAAGAGCTACATTTGGAACAGCATGTTTTGAGATTTTGGGAAGGTCAATTTCATCAAATTAAGCCTACAAAGCGTAAAGGAAGAAGGCTATATGATCGCAAGTGTATAGAGGCCATAAAGAAAGTAAAATACATGCTATATGATAAAGGATATACAATAAAAGGAGTGCAAAAAGAATTTGGTAATGATATAAAAGTCACAAAGAATTTGTTGCAAGAACTCACCGATTTGAGGGACTATTTAACTAGTAAAATAAATAACGAGGAAAGTAACAAGCAGGCGTGAAACACTACGTCTCGCTAAAATTTTGGAGTTTTGTGAGAGTTTAAAATGTGGCATATAGCCTCATTTCTTATGTTATTAGCAATATTAATAGGCTGTGGCCTGCAAAAACCTGCACCTGTGCTGCTTAAAGGCGAAGAATTTTACGGAAAAAGAGATCTGGAATATACAAGAGAGTACCATTTAATTAGGGAGCCTTCAGTGCAAAAAGAAAGTAGAAAAGCCATCATAAATAGGATATACAAAGATAACAATAATACACAAAATGTGGGGGTAAATTGTAAATTTGTAATGCCAGTTAAAGGTTCAGCTACCTCTTCTGATGAAATGTGTAAGGATGGCATAAAAATTGCTGCTCAAAATGGAACGAACGTAGTTTCCTCTGCACCAGGCAAAGTGATATATGTAGGCAAAGGGCTGAGATGGTATGGGAATTTAATTATAGTGGAACACAAAGATAATTACATGACTGTGTACTCCTATTTAAAAAACATACATGTTGAAATTGGCGATAAAGTAAAGCAAGGTCAAGTAATTGGATCTGCAGGTAAATCAAGCACACAAGATAAAGATCCACAGATGTGTTTCACAATACGACATAATGGCCAAGCGGTTGATCCTTTGATGCATATGAACTGTAATTGAATTTGGATTTATATGAAATATGATTTTAAAAGTGTTGAAAAATTTTATCAAGATAAATGGGATTTTTCTGTAAGCAAGAGTGGTAAACAAGAAAAGTGTTACGTGTTGGAAATGTTTCCATATCCATCTGGTAAAATTCATATGGGACACTTACGTAACTATGCAATAGGGGATGTGATAGCGCGTTACAAGAGAGCTAATGGATTTGAGGTTTTGCATCCAATTGGCTGGGATGCGTTTGGATTACCAGCTGAGAATGCAGCAAGGGATAACAATATTAGCCCCGAAACATGGACAAAAGAGAATATAGATAATATGCGTACACAGTTGAAATCTATAGGTCTTTCTTATAATTGGGAGCGTGAACTCTCCACATGTGAGCCTGATTATTACAAACACGAACAAAAATTTTTCCTGGATTTTTTAAAGCATGGGCTTGCCTATCGAAAAGAATCATGGGTTAACTGGGATCCAGTGGACCAAACAGTGCTTGCAAATGAACAGGTGGTTGATGGAAAAGGATGGCGATCAGGTGCAGTTGTTGAAAAACGTAAGTTGTCCCAATGGTTTTTAAAGATTACTGATTTCGCTGAAGATTTACTCAAGTGCCTGCAAAGTTTGAAAAATTGGCCAGAAAAAGTCAAAACAATGCAGGAGCGTTGGATAGGAAAATCTGAAGGAGCAACTATAGAGTTTGAAGTAGTTGGCCTGAATAAGAAATTAAAAGTTTTTACAACTTATCCTCATACTTTGTTTGGGGCTTCTTTTTGTGCAGTGGCAGCAGAGCATCCTATTGTGCAGGAATTAAAGAATGGTTCTTCTGTTGTCATCCCAGTGCTTGACACTGGGATCCAGGAAATAAAATCGAAAAGAGAGAACGATGAAAAAATAGGAGTTTACACCGGATTAAACGTCAAACATCCATTTCTTGATAAGGAATTGCCGCTTTACATAGCGAATTTTGTGTTGATGGAATATGGGGAAGGCGCGATTTTTGGTTGCCCTGCACATGATCAGCGTGACTTTGAATTTGCACAGAAATATAATTTGCCGATAATTCCCGTTATTTCTTCAGCCCACTTAGGTGTCATTCCAGCGCGTGACCAGAATTCTTACAATGGATCCCAGTGTCAAGCTACTCAGATGACAAAGGAGGCGTATACTGGAGACGGGACAATGTTTAACTCCGAATTCTTAAACGGATTAATGGTTAGTGAAGCAAAGGAAGCCATAGTTAAAAAATTTGAAGAAAAAAAAATAGGCAAAAAAACAATAAACTATCGTTTGCACGATTGGGGAGTTTCAAGGCAGCGTTATTGGGGATGCCCTATACCTATCATATATTGCAAAGATTGCGGAACTGTTCCAGTGCCAGAAAAAGACCTTCCTGTAGTTCTACCAATAGATGTAGAATTTACAAGTGGTGGCAATCCGCTGGATAAGCACCCAACTTGGAAATTTGTTGATTGTCCAAAGTGCGGAAAGCAAGCAGAGCGTGAAACTGATACATTCGACACCTTTTTTGAATCTTCCTGGTATTTTGCTGCATTCTGTAGTGAAGATAAATCAATAGACAAAGATGCATGTAATCGTTTTATGCCTGTTGATTATTATATAGGTGGGATAGAACATGCAATTCTGCATTTGCTTTATTCAAGATTTTTCTGCCGTGCTTTAACCAAATGTGGCTATTTTGATATTAAAGAGCCTTTCTCTACTTTAATCACTCAAGGAATGGTCTGCCATGCAACTTATAAAGACGAAAATGGTAAGTGGCTATTTCCCGCAGAAGCAAAAGAATTAATAGCGCGAGGTGCAAAAGTTCAAGTGGGCAAAGTTGAAAAAATGAGCAAATCGAAAAAGAATACAGTTGACCCAAACTTTATCATAGAAAAGTATGGTGCTGATACTGCTCGCTTGTTTGTGTTGTCCGACACTCCTCCGGAGAAAGATATGGAATGGTCCGATGATGGTGTGGAAGGTTGTTCTCGTTATGTAAATAAATTGTGGCGTATGGTCATGCAGCTAAGACCTGTAAATATACACTATGATAATGAAAATGTTACGGGTGGACTTCTAGAGTACAGAAAAAAAATTCATAAACTCTTACACGGACTTACAGATGACTTGGAAAACTGCAGATTAAACTGTGTAGTGGCAAAATTTCGTGAGATGACGAATTTAATAGCTGAAATAGACGTAAAAACTGGAAAATCTCTTATTGATGAAGGTATATGTATATTAATCAGAGTAATCGAACCATTCATACCACATCTAGCTGAAAGCCTATGGCAAGAAATAGGAGGTCAACCTTGGCCAAAAGCTGATGAATCATTATTAGTTGACGATACGGTAACTATAGCAGTGCAAATCAATGGAAAATTACGTACAACAATCAAGGTGGCAATTAACTTACCTCAAGAAGAATTGAAGAAAATAGCGATAGACTCTGTGTCCAGTAAGATCGATCAAAGCAAAGTTCGCACTGTATATGCTGTACCAAATAAGATAGTAAATATAGTTATATAAAAGACCTGAGTAGTACGTTTTATATAATCTGATTTTATGGCTATACTTTTTTTGACATGTAGTTATATCTTTTTTAATATAAAGGATATATACTTATGCATTATATATTTTTTTGTATGAGGAGTTATATGAAAATAAAGAGATTGTGCGTTTTGGCTGTGTTGCTTACTTCATCTCTAGCAGGTGCAGCTAGTAATAGTGCAAGTAAGTCAGAAGATAAGTACTATGCAGGTTTAAACTTTGGTGCTGGTTGGGGTGGTGGCTTTAAAATGAAACCTGGTGTTGTTCTTGGTTACCATTATGACCAAAACTCTAAATTTGAACTTGAGGTTCTCAGTAATATTAAGTCATTAAAGAGCATAGGAGCTAGCTTATTGGCAAACTACCGCTTCTATCCTGACCTTGATATTGATCCCGTTAAACTATATGTCAGCGGAGGTTTAGGAGGATATCTCCAAATAACACCTTTTGGCTTTGGTGTTAGTGATACAGTTGATGGTGATGGCGATAGTTCACAAGAAGAAAAAGAAAAGGAAGAAGAAACACAAGGTGCTCCAGAATCAGGTGGTGAAGCTGCTGGTTCATCTGTAGTAGATAAAATACTGAGTTCTATTTCCTATAAACTAAAGTTAGGTGTTGATTATGAAATTACTCCGCAGATAATTGGTGCAGTTGGTATGACCATGGGTGGGCAACTAAGTGGTATAAAAGCAAAACAAATACCAGATGCAACTCTAGAGATAGGGGTACGTTATAATTTTTAATGCTGCTACTTAGTTCATAAAGGTAGAGACGATGTTGAGGATGAAATAAACAGCATTAAAAAAAATCCGAAAACGTATTTTCGAATATGGTTTTGAACGCTAGCTATAGATTAGAAAAATAACAAGAAAAAGGGTAAACATACTGTAATTGCTGTTGAATGATGGAGTCCATTATTTTAGCACGAAGTAACGAATTCAGTAGAATAAGTTCTTCAAAAATAATTTAAACTTTTATTAGTAGGAGCAGTCTCATGGAATATTATAGCGATCTCACTAAAAGAAACTTTTATAAGTATCGTTGATGAGAAAGGAAAAATTGTTAAGGAAGAAGTTGTTGCAAGAGAAAGTAAGGCAATAGCTGAATTTTTTCTTGGTCAAGGCAAAAATGACCTTACCCAGAAAAAGTGGAGAGAAAGTGTGGAATGTTTTTTACAAAAAGAATGATGCATCAAATTGTTCTGGAATGCAATAGTTAATAGTGACGTTGTTTGTTATAAAAAATTTCTATATATTCAAATATAGCAGTTTTGATATGCTGTTTAGAGTGCCGAGAGGTGTCTATTGGTAACTCCCTTTTTAGAGAACTGAAGAAGCTTTCCACAACAGAATTGTCGTAACAACAACCTTTATGATTCATCTATGTTTTTTATGGATAAGAGATATTGATAACCTTGCAAAGTATATTGTGAACCTTGATCACTATGTAATAGTAGATTTTTAACAGGTTTACGCCTATTAATGGCCATTAATAAAGAGTTCATAACCAATTGTTTATTTATTGCACTACTCATTAACTACCTTACTATTACCCACAAATATAAATGTTTGTTGCATAGCTCTTAATGGCATAACTTTTGCTTGAAATAACTGTTTATATGGTGCAATTTACAGCTTTTAGTTGCTAAAATTATAACTCTTAGTTTAATAATTTTAATCTAATAAGCTTTCAGGTTAATAAAATTAAATTATTTGAGTAAATACAATACTATGTTTTTATTTGTGGGTAATAGTAAGATTAACTACCATACGTGAGAATTATTGCTGCCAAATATAGCCATCCCTCCTTGGTTTTGATGTAAGTAATCCCATACTTTATTTGGTTGATCAACAATAAAGTTTTGATCTAGTATATTGGGAGCTACAGCTCTATTATCTGTTTGTTGTTTTTTAATTTTAAACTTTCTTTTCAGTATAGCCCTGATGTCATTTTTCTGCATAATACTTTGCACCGTTTTCAAATTGCAACTTTTACCCAAAGCCTTCAATTCAGCATGAATTTTAGGAGCTCCATATCTACATTTAGAAACTTGATATATTTTTTGAATAGCTTCGAGTAGCTCTTTATTTGCTGATTCTCTACTGCTTATTTTTCTTGTGGTCCACTTATAGTAGCCACTAGCAGAAAATCCTACATAATTCCTGTACTTTATAGCAGTTACTATATAAAAAAATATTTTACTCTTTTTGACTGGCCAGGGCTTTTTTTTAAATGTCTCTTTCCCTTGTTACTCTTGCTTTGTAAATCAAACCTCTCTTTGTCATAAGGTGCTACATCTGGAAATGCATTTGCCGCTGACTTTTTTTCGTTATATTTCTTCATCCATTTTCCTAATACACTATCCCTTATTCCTAGATCTCTTGCTACTTTTGCAACTGGTTGACCTACCTTTCTTTGTTCATTTGCCAGTTTAACAGCTTCCAATTTGAATTCTGCTGTATATTCTCTTACCATTTCTAATCCTCCAAAATTTTATTTTACCCAAAAAAACTCTTTTCTTTCTCTCCACTTTTTCTGGGTAAGGTCAAACAATGACTATGCAAAAAACCTAATAACATGTATAATCTATAAATAATTTCTGAGGTAGATTGTGAAACTAGGTGTTAATATCGATCACGTTGCAACCCTCCGCAACGCACGCGGAACTTCTTATCCAGATCCATTGAAAGCAGCAGAAATAGCCATTGACGCTGGAGCAGACTTTATTACTGTACACTTACGAGAAGATAGAAGGCATATTAGAGATGAAGACGTATTTAACCTAAAAAAAAGCATTAGCACTGAGTTAAATCTTGAAATTGCAGCCACGGAAGAAATGCTTGAAATAGCAAAAAAGGTAAAACCCTATTCGATTAGTATAGTACCAGAAAAAAGAGAAGAATTAACAACCGAAGGTGGCCTGGATATCGTGAATATGCACAGTAAACTTTCTAGTATAATAGAGGAAATGCATAGCTCTAGCATAAAAGTCTCACTGTTTATCGATCCAAATATTGATCAACTAAAATATCTTGAAAAGCTAGGGACAAAACCTGACATAATAGAAATTCACACAGGGGATTACTGTGATAATCCATCAGAAAAAAAGTTACAGTTAATTACTAATGCTGCAGAGTACGTCAATAAATTAGGAATAGAATGCCACGCAGGACATGGCATAACTTATAAACACGCTAAGAAGATGACAAGAATACCTCACATCTCAGCTCTTAACATAGGCCACTATTTAATTAGCGAAGCTGTATTTTACGGCTTACACAGCGTAGTAAAAACAATGAAAATGACAATGTCTAACTAACTGCTGCTTTTTCCTTCTCATTTAAAATACTTAAAAGAGTTTGGCTTGCTTTAAATTTTACCCTTGTCTTTTTAGGAACAGTCATGATCTCACCACTTTGGGGGTTACGACATTGTTTTTCCTGACTGATAGCAGTAGAAAATGTTCCTATTCCATGCAAACGTATTTCACCTTTCCCATGCAGCTCATTCTTTATTATTTTAATAAACGCATCATGAATCTTGCTCAAATCAGATTTTGTTATATCTATATTCTGACTAGAACAATCTTCCTTTAATTGTTTTATTATATCTTCTTTACTCATAAATTACCTTAATATTGAAAAAATCACATAAATAGCATATTATGTTGACACCGATAGTCAACTAAATTCATCACAAAAATAGAGGATATCATACATTTTTGCAAATATTTGTATAATACTTACAAAAAAACACCCCTATAAAATAACTATCTCTTAGAAAATTGACACTTTTTCCGAGCTTTATGTTGACCATATTTCTTACGTTCAACAACACGTGAATCTCTAGTTAAGAACTCACCATTACGTAGTATAGAATGCAAATCTTGGCTTACACTACTTAAAGCTCTGCTTATTCCATGAGCTAGAGCACCTGCTTGACCAGATAGCCCTCCACCTTTTACAGTTGCAAATACATCGTATTTATCCAATGTGGAAGTTGCAACAAATGGCATTTTTACTATTTGGCACACTGACTCTCTTTTAAAATAAGAAATTAGATCGCCTTTTTTGTTAACACTAAATTTTCCACTCCCCGGCTTTATCCATACTCTTGCTACAGATTCTTTTCTTCGGCCTGTAGCATATAAACGACCAAGCGAATCAACTGCTGATTTAATTGTCTTTTCTGACCAATCATTGTTATTTATTGTAGAACTCTTCATTTTTACTCCATTACTTTTTATTTTTACGATTCAAAGAGGCAAAATCTATCTTTTCAGGTTGCTGTCCTTGATGCTTATGTTCTGAACCAGAATAAACATACAAATTTTCAAAGCGTCTACGTGCCATAGGCCCATCATCAAGCATCCTTTTCACTGCCATTTCTATTACACGCTCAGGAAATTTGCCATTTAAAATATTATCTGGAGTAGTTTTCTTCAAACCACCAGAATAACCTGTATGCTTATAGTAAATTTTATCTTTAAGCTTCTTTCCGGTGAAATGCACCTTTTCTGCGTTGATAATAATTACATTATCGCCACAATCCATATGAGGTGTATACTCAGGTTTATGCTTTCCACGTAATAGTGTCGCTACAAATGCTGCGAGCCTTCCTACCACTAATCCTTCTGCATCTATGACAAACCATTTTTTGTCGATTTGTTTCTCTTTTAAGAAAAAAGTTTTCATTGTAATTTAACTAAACAATAGTAAGCTACTATATACTTAATTTCTCAATAGTGTCAACAATATTAGTTATTGATTATTAAAGTAATTTATGTTAGTAATTGAGCTGCGCAACCAATATGCACAGGAAGTAGAATGTTTCGATTGATTATCACACTTGCGATCATTTTTGGTACTATAAGTTGCTATGCAACCGATGTGGGAGAAGTGATAAGCAAAGCCATCAAAAATAGCTCAAAAATAAAGTCTCAATTTTACCAATATAAAAGCGCAGAAAAACACTATAAATCTTCTGGGTTAGCTGGATTTTTACCTGACATTAGTTTGCAATACAATTTTGATAGTAATTTTAATATTATTAACAATTCACAAGGCTCTGGAAAACGCCTGATATTAAGCCAAAGGATAATAGATGGCGGTGGTACCTTTGCCACATTCAGTCGATCAAGCCATCTTCTCAAAGCAGAAAAGATGCGATTTCAGCAATTAAAACAAGAGCTTGCACTTAATGCTGTGAAAGCATATGTTAATGTTTTACAAAAGACAGAAATATTAAAGCTCAGAGAACATAAAGAACGCGTTTCTTTGGAACATTTGTCAGCTATGAAAAAACGCTTTTCCCTTGGAGAGGTAACCAATGCTGAAGTTTTGTTAGCAAAAGCAAAATTTTCGTCTTCTATATCCGAAAGAGTTGATGCTGAAGGTAAATTAAAGTTGGTAAATATTGCTTATTATCATTTGATTGGCGAAGATGCTGATGACCTTTCTGAAGCTAATGATAAACTACCTTCTGTTCCAGAGCTAAATGAATGTTTACAGTTAGCAAAAACCAATAATTTATCTCTAAAAGCAGCAGTTTATCAAAAAAGAGCAGCCGGAATGGAAGTGATTGCTGAAAGCTCCAAGTGGCTTCCTTCTTTAAATCTAAGTGCAAGCAAAAATTTTGGGGAGGATGGTATGAAGGTAGACAAACTATTAGAAAATGTTCATGTAGTTTTTACTCTTGATGTTCCAATCTTTAAGAGAGGAGTTAATGCTTTTGGTGTCAGTAAAGCTAAAATGGATGCAAAAAAATCTACCTACGATTATTATGAAACGGTAAAAAATATAGAACAAGCAGTTGTAAATGCTTGGAATAATGTGTTGACAGCAAAGGCCATTATCAAAGCAAGTCAAGAAGCGGAAAAAGCAGCAGCTCTAGCATTGGAAGGAGTTGAGCAAGAAGTAAACTTAAATTTAAAGAGTACATCTGACCTTTTGGACACTGAAGATGCATTATTTAAAGCACGTTCAGACTTAGTTGAAGCAAAAAGCAATTATGTGATTAGTGTTTACAACTTGCTTTTTATGATAAATAGTATAGACCTCTAAATTTAATGGTATTAGCACTATGCATGATGAACAAGGCAATCAATCTGTAAAAGATATCCTAGAAGATATAAAAAAAGCTATATCGGGTAAAAACGCGAGTAACGATAAAGCAGAAATAAAGGATGAAAATGATGATGTGCTATACCTTGAGGAAGAGTATCCAGAAGAAATAGAAGAAGATGGCAAAAAAGAAAATAATGAAAAAGAGGACATTGATAATGATGACCAAAGTGAGGAAATGGCTTGCAACAATAACCAATTTAATGGCCATAGCTACAATTCAGAAGAAAAAAAAGATATTTATTTGTACGATAATATCCAAATGAGTAATAACAAAGCGAGTAATAGCGGCTTACAAGCGCAAAATAACGATCATCTAATTTTAAAAGAGAATATGGAAGAGATCAAAGCGTTGCTTGGAAAAATGCAAAACGAATTACAGCATAAACAACAAAAAAAAGCGAACCTTACTGTTGAAGAATTAGTTACATCTCTTTTAAAACCTCAGCTCTCAGAATGGCTGAATAAATATCTACATGCACTGGTAAAAGAAGTAGTTGAAAAAGAGCTTAAAGATATAATCAATAATAAGTAGGGTATTAGCAATAAAAACTAGAGTAAAGACGGCTAGAGGGAGAAAACTATCTTCAACAAGGTGGCTACATCGTCATTTGAATGATCAGTATGTGCAAAAAACTAGCAAGGATGGTTATAGGTCACGCTCAGCATATAAGCTGGTAGAAATGGATAACAAATTTAAATTATTCCAAGAAGGGCAAAAAATTATTGATCTTGGTGCTTCTCCTGGTGGATGGTCACAAGTTGCATCTCAGAAAGGTGCAAATGTGGTTGCTCTTGACATAAAACCAATGAACGCAATTAATGGAGTAGAGTTTATACAATGTGATATTATCAATGAGTTTGAAATTTTAAGAGAAAAATTCAAGGATCAAAAATTTGATGTAATTTTATCTGACATGGCGCCCGAATCTTGTGGTTTAAAATCATTGGATCATATCAGAATTATGCTTTTATGTGAGGCAGCGCTCAATTTTGCAAAGCATTTCTTGAGCCATGGTGGCACGTTTGTAGTAAAAATTTTCCAAGGAGAATCTGATAAAGATTTTTGTAACGAGCTAAAAAAAATGTTTAAAACAGTAAAATACTTTAAACCAAAGTCAAGTAGATCTGAATCTACAGAAATGTATTTGGTAAGTTTAGGCTTTATTGGCAGCAGACTTTCTATATAATATTAATCCAGGTAGCCCACAGAAACGAAAAAACTTCCTTGACAAACTCCGCCAGCCCCCTTATCATGAAACTGAAGCTATTGTATTTGCTTTCGCCAATCTGCAGATTAAAAGGTAAGGATTACTTAATGTATCGGCGTCTTATGTTCAATTTTTTGCAGTATATAGATACTGTATGTCTTTACAAAACTTCATCTACATCTAGATTTTTATCTAAATAAGCTGAACGCGCTTATAAAGCGTTACAAGACATCAAAAAATGCCAATACTCGACAGAGATAGTAAAAGACTAGCTAACTCGGGGATTCTTTGTCTTTTTTTCTGCTTAGTAAATTTCTTAAACATTTGCAGCGTAGGTTAGTTGCAATTAAAAGCAGCTAAATCTTGCTTGTCAAGCGTTTAAAACATAAAAAACGCCAATATTTTAAAGCAGATAATAACCCCAGGGCTTCTTTTGCCTTTTTTTTTATTTGGTAAATTTCTTAAATATTTATAGCTAAACGACAATCGTCATCCCAGCGGGATCTGGAGATAACGCGGCGGTATGACGGTTCGTGGCGGCATGAAGATAAGCTCGTCATCCCGCTGCTTGTTAGCGGGATCTCTTGTTAGCGCCGCGGCGGTATGACGTAGGACTGCTGTCATTCTGCTACTTGTTAGCGGATGAGATACCGCGAATGAATCGCGGTATGACGGTTCGCGGTGGCATGATGTAGGACTGCTGTGACACCATTATAGAATGAACCAGTGTCAGCTACTTGCATAGAAAATGTTTATGACTAATTTTTAGATCAAACATGGAATTTCGACAAACTTAACTTTTTTGTGAGACTGTTCAGCAATAATAAATAAATTGAGAGGAAAGGTTATGGCAATAAAAAAGGAAAAGTTTTTTGAAATAATAAATGAGGTAAGCAAGAGTGAAGGTTTAAATGAGAATAATTTACTTGAAAGAATAGGAAGTGAGCTAAAAGATGCAGACTCAATAGTATATAGCACTTATAACAATTTGAAGATAGATAAGATGTTCCGTGTATCAGATTCATACAAAATTGTAACTTATACATTGTTACATCTTGCTGTGGAATGTAACAGTGTACCAATAGTAAAACTCCTACTAGCAAAGGGAGTAAAAGTTAATGAACCAATATATGAACTTGATGGAGCTAAGTCTCAATTAACTGCTTTGCACATTGCTGCTTTGCATGGTCATCAAGAGATAGTTCAGCTTTTATTGAATAATGACGCAAATCTTTTACTAAAAGATAGTCAAGGCCGAACTCCAAGGGATATTGTCGGTGATGTAAAAGGTAAAAAGGCTATAATAGAAATGTTAGAGGAAGGAGAACAACGTTATGCTGAGGCAGGAGCTACGAGAAGACAAAATAGACAAGGCACTTTACCGCAGCCTAATAATAAAACTCCAGGAAATTTAGCTGTGAACGGAAATAACGCAACTGCTGCAGTGCAAGCATGTAATGCAAGAGATCAGGAAGAGAACAACGGAACTACACCAAACAACAGAAAAATCTATGTACAAGATGAGGATGAACAGACTTCTTCAAACTCAATCATTAATGAAAACAATACAGACAAAGTAGATGATACATTAGAAAGAGAACAGGCTCTAAGAGAAAGAAATGCTGTGGAGCAAAAGTTGCAAGAGGTAGAACAAAGACTTGCCAATAATCAGAAGCGCATAGAACAAACCGGTCATAATCAACATTCGGAACAATACGGTGCTACATATAATGGTGAACAGACCTTTTTAGATTCGACTATTGATGAAAGTAATAGTAGCGACAGTGGAATAAATACTTCCACAGAAGACATCGGTAAAGAGTTAGAAAAACACAATACACGAGATGAAAATGGAATGACTCCTTTACACCATGCTGCTGCAAATGGTGATGTAAAGACTGCAAAGTATCTAATAGATGATGGAGCAAATGTTGATGCACAAGATAAAGATGGCGTGACCCCTTTACATTATGCTGCTACATATGGTTATGTAGAGATTGCAGAATATCTAATAGATAATGGAGCAGGTGTTGATGCACAAGATAAAGATGGCGTGACCCCTTTACACTATGCTGCTGCAAAAAGCGCTAAAGAATCAGTAAAACTTTTGATAAAACGTAAAGCAAATATTAATGCACAAGATAAAGATGGACATACCCCTTTATATTTTGCTGTTGCAAATGACAATAAAGAATTAGCAAAACTTTTGATAAAATATGGAGCAGATCGCTCATTGATAAAGGATGAAGGCTTAGTAATAGATAGACTAAACAGTATGTGTGATCAGCCATCTGAGGTTGTATCTAGTACTTCTTCCCATTCCAAAACACACAACGCAATGGAAACTCCAGAAAAAGCAGAAAAGGTTGAAAAACGTAAAGCTAAGTTAAAAGAATTACGTACTCAGCTAAAGGATGAGCAGAAAAAGAATGAATTGCTAAAACAACAAATACAAGATCTAGAAAGTGAAAAAGCAACGCTTAAGGATAAATTAGACAAAACAGAAAGTCAGTATTCTAAAGCAGAAGCGTTGTTAGAAAAAACGCAAAAGGAACTAGAAGAATCAAAAAGTTGTATAGCTAGACATGAGACTAAGTTGAAACAATTCAATAAAGAGAATGAATCACTAACACAAAAAATAAGAAGTCTGGAGAATGAAAACACACCACTTGAGGGTGAACTGGGCAAAACTAAAACAAATGAAGTGTCGCTAGAAAAAGTAGGAAAAAGACAATTTTCCTTAAAAGTTGCCTATGCGAGTCTTGCAGCTATGTTAGCAGTAGGTGCTGCTCTTAGTATTGCTTCCGGATTGTCTGTTCTATTAATAGTTGCAGCTTCTGTGGTATCTGCATTGATAGCTGGTGGCATTACATACACAATATCAAAACCCATCGCTCCTACCACTGAATTGAAAGAAGTGGATATAGGTTCAGCACAACGTGGTGTTTGTAAAACTTAGCACCTACATCTGTACGAACATTGCAGTTTGCAGGTGGCAGATGCAAGTAGCTGCACTGGAATCCCCAAAAAGGATGATGTCATCCTTGTGCTCCTTTTTTTGTCATCCCAGTGCCCAGACACTGGGATCTAGTTCTTATTGTACATTTACTTGAAGTTTTCTGGATCCCAGTGTCTGGGCACTGCCCTTTTGGATGGAAAGCTACTTTCATGACATCATCGTAAAGTAAACCAGTGTCAGCTACTGGGATGACAGGAAAAGGAGGCTACTTGCATGACGAGCTGGGATAACACCTATAGCCCTAGCGCGTAAAAGTATTTGCAAGTTACACAGTAGTGTGAATTTTTTACTTCGGTAGTTTTTCATTGTCATTATAATCATAATAGTAGTTGAGTTTAATTGATATGAAAACTTTTACGAAAAATTTTAAAAATAACGAAAAAAAGCTAGAGGAGTTTAATAAGGAAATTGAAGATATAACAACTATAGCTCAAGATAAATTTGCACATGAACTTGAGAACATCGCATATGACAGTGTGCAGAAATTTCGCAGTCTGCTTGCTAAAGAGTTAAACTCCATCTTCAACAATATTCATTCTCAAAATGTCAATCTACTAAAATCCAGCCTAGTTGAATATGCTATAAGTTCAAATTTTATCAACAAAAAAGGAGAAACAGCTTTAATACGTTCTCTTCTTAATATATTCATACGATAAAGCACTCAGAGTTGTTGCTGCGCCAATTTAACTTAATGTTGCATGCAAGCTGCATAGCTAAAGTAAGTAAGATTTGCCCCATGCTGTCACGAGGTAAACCTTACTTATTCTAGCTATATCAAAAAGGAGGGTTATTATGTCAATAAGATCGACTTCACCAAGAATATCTGTGCAACGTAAATCTAAGCCTGAATCTTTTCCAGTTACTTTAGAAGAGGTTAAATCTTTTTTACGTATTGAGAACGACCAGGATGATAAGTTGATTTCAGATCTAATTTTTATGGCAACTGATTACGCTGAATGGCATATGGAAAAGTCACTAGTAAAGCAAACATGGCAAGTTTCATATGAAGATTATGTACCTCGTAGGATCTATTTAAGCTATGGCCCTGTGAGTAAGATAGTATTGGCTACTGCAATGATGTCTAAAAATCAAGAGAAGAGAACACTTAAGTATTATTTTAGTGATGTAGGGGGCTACGTTGAGTTTTTCAATTGTTTGAATGCAATAAGAGTTGATGTTGTATACGAAGCTGGTTATGACAATGTTCCTGAGCAGATAAAACTAGGTATTATGCGGCATGTTTCTGCTCTTTACAAAAATCGTGAATCGGAGGTAAGTAGCCATTTATCTGAAGTGAAGAAGGTTTATTCTCCGTTTCGCGAACCAAAGGTTGTGTTGTAGCTCTTTCTTGTCATCCAAACTGGGCTACTACGTCATACCGTTACGGATAGATCCCGCTAACAACTTACTATTACCCACAAATAAAAACATAGTATTGTATTTACTCAAATAATTTAATTTTATTAACCTGAAAGCTTATTAGATTAAAATTATTAAACTAAGAGTTATAATTTTAGCAACTAAAAGCTGTAAATTGCACCATATAAACAGTTATTTCAAGCAAAAGTTATGCCATTAAGAGCTATGCAACAAACATTTATATTTGTGGGTAATAGTAAGCGCTAACAAGCAGCGGGATGACGAGGTATAAACCTTATCGTCATACCGCCGCGGTATCTCAGCCGCTAACACGTAGCGGAATGACAGCAGTCCTACGTCATACCGTCACGGATAGATCCCGCTAACAAGCAGCGGGATGACGAGTTTCTATATATCTTTTGAGGGTTAATCATGGAAAAAATTCAAGCTATAAACGAGTTGTACAATAGCGTTTATGAAGCACTAAAAGCAAATTCTGATTTAAGAAAATATGTTACTAACATTTATGACTACTTACCTAAACAGGTCACCATTCCTTACTTGAGATTGCGCGCAGTGAATTATAGCAACCTGCATATGCTGTCCAATTTTGCTACAAAGGCAAGATTTTCATGCGACATATATACTTATCATATAGACAGTATGTTTGCCATTATAAGGCATATTAACTTGATACTTAAGAGCATTGAAGATTTTAATAATGAGGTCATTTTAGAAAGTAATTGTGCTATGGATCAGCACGATGAAATTTTACATTCAACAATTAATTTTGATATTTTAATAAAAGGAGGTGATAATGAGCAAATTACAGCTAAAAATTAAAGATCATGACAATAATTTTATTGTGTTAAATAATATACGAAACCTAAGGTTTACTTTGCGTAATAACAGAGAAGAGGTAAAAGATATTTCTTCTTTTGGCTGGAGAAAAGTATTGGATTCTGCTGGAAGCAGACATATTACGATAAAAATTAATGGAATTTTAGACTCTGTATTAGCTGATGAATTATTACGTAATTCTGCTATATTAAACTCTAATAATGATTATGAAATTAGTTTTAACACTAAGGAAAAAATCAGGCTTAGGTGTTCAGTTGAATTGTATGAGAGGTATTATGATCCTGTTACTTTTGACAGTTTTACTGTCGTTTTAACTAGTGCTGAAGTTGTAAACGCTTTTCATTAATGTTAATTTAATTTTTTCATATACAATAGTAACTGGTGAGAATTTTAACTAAATTAAAAAAAATCATGAACGACAAAGACCTTTTCGAGGAAGACGGTGATAATATTGAAGAAAATAACGATGATAAAAGAGAGAGAAGTTTAGAAAATGAAAATCAGCAAAATCAAGAAGAACAACACAAAGAGGAAGATAAGCAATACATAATACAGTATATTCAAGAATATTTAAAAGCTTTTGAGGATATTCTAAATCAGATCGACGAAGGAATTGACAATTTAGATAGTTACGAAAGGACTATGCAAATAAAGCGAAGTATAGATAGGCTCATAGAGACTTTATATAGTCAGGCTGTGTCCGAAGATATTGATGCAGAATTTGAAACCACAAAGCATACTCGCGATAAATCAGAATCTATGAAAAGAGTTAGAGAGAAAAGAAGGAAGCAAGCAATAGAAGAAGTGTTAAGTAGCATGTTTGCCCAGCAACAGAAGGAGTTAATGAACGCTAAACACTTAAGTCATGGATATGAAACAACACATGATGATGAAGCAAAGAAACGAGTGAAGTCTTCAATCAGGGGAGTGTTGTTTTCGGTGATTGCTCATAGGATGGATCCAAGAAGGAGGGCAGGGGAAACTGCTGACGGTAACGAAAAGCAAGCTCATATACATGGCAGGGAAGCAGTTGGTGGAGTTTTAGGTGCATTGTTAAAAACATTTTTAACAGCAGTTACTGCCATTGTGCGCGAAATTGCTAAACCACTTCAGAAACAGGAAACATCTTTTGCAAAACAAGTTGAAGAAAGCAGAAACGCAGATTCACAAAAGGGTCGATCTGTGTAGATTTCTCCTTGTAATAATCTTTCGATTCTACTGTCTGTTAATTCAAATTAGGGTTATAAAATTTTAGAAGCCAGCTCTTATATAACCAATTTATAGCAAGAAATTACGATACAAAAATCAGCGTCCGTTAGAAAATAAACATAACACAGGGTGATAGAGTTGCCCCTATCCATAAGCGTCAGTTAAGCTCAAAATTGTAAGCTTAAAATATGGTTGAATAATTATTAATAATAGTATATAATTATTAACGTTTTTCAGGCATTTTTGTTATGGGTGCGCCAAGTAAGCGTTTAGAATACAGTTGGTGAAAATCCAACTTAGGCAAAGTCTAGCCAACCATACGCGTCAAGTTAAGAGATTGTGAGCAAATTTAGAGAGGTTAAAGTGGATACTCTAGCCCTTCTACGTTTGTCTTTTAATGAAAATCGCGACCAAGTTATAGTGAGTTTTTTAAGAAATGCTTTTAAACTATTAATTTTGGTTAATACTAAAAATAACTCTCTAACCCGCCTTTTTAGCTCAATAAATGCCTTTGTTAAGCTAAGTTCTGTATTCTTTTTCACTTCTGTGCAACCAACTATGCCGTGAAATATAAGAATTGCGCACAATTTAGCATATAGTTCACATAATACTCTGCATGGCTTTCCTTTTAGCTTATCAAGCCTGATATGGCTTTTATACAATTTAAATAATAACTCAATTTGCCACCTTACTCTGTAAATCGTTAATACTTGCTCAGCACTAATTTTATTTTCTGGAACATTAGTTATAAATATTGACCAGTTCAACAATTTTTGATTTCTTTTAGAGGATGTATATCCCTGCGATCTTGCTAATCTATTAGCTTTCCTTCTTCTGGCCATAGACTGTTCTTCAGTTAGTTTCTGACATATAATTCTTACTCTAATTTTTGCTTCTTTTCCTAACAATACCTCGTTTTCTAAAAATAACTTATCCTCTAAACATTCTAATAACTCCATTTTTTGATTTGTTTCTACATCATATATGTTGGTATCGGATTTATAACGACTTATGAAATAAGCTCCTATTTCATTGATTTGTTTAAAAGAACTTGGCACAAAATAACCGAGATCAGATATTAGCAAATCATTGCTTAATATATTACTTAAATGTTTCCTATATCCCTGGTCTGATCTTACCCCCTCCGTTAAATTAAGTTGGTCTATTATCTGATTCATGTAGTCGAAAACTAATTGTAACTTTATTCCAGACTTAGTATTGCTTTCATAGCCACTGTAGCTAGTACCATAACCTTTATACATCTCTTCCATACTGTTAGGTAGAGTAATATAGCTACTGTCCAATAATTTAACACTATTAAATTGCTGTAAGATTTTGCAATCAACTTGCAAGATATTTTTAAAGAGAATCACAGATTCATTATACATCCTTTTCATAAATTCCACTGCTTCTTCAGTAAATCTAAAATCCAAACCTTGTTTTGTTATATCTATCGAGTCCTCGTTTAGTAATTGACACATTGTTTCTACGCTACAATTATCAACTCCTATATTACCCAAGACCATGGCTTTTACGAATGATGAACCTTTTAGCTTTCTCTTTCTTTTTATAAACCTTGTTGTAATTGAGATTTTCTCTGCTTTTTCATTAAAAAATTCTTTGAGCTTTTTTGATAAGCAAGTTATTTTATTCATTGGTTCTCTCACTAAAAGTATATCTGGGAGAACTTATACCTTATTATTCTATCTCTTTCATACCTTTATTTCCTTAACTTGACGCGTATGGCTGTACGAACATTGTGATTTGAGAGCAATCTCCACAAGGGAGGATGTCATTCCAGTGCCCAGACACTGGAATCCAGGAAAAAGAATGGTGTCATCCAAGTAGCTGACACTGGGATCCAGAAGACTTAATTTCAACCAAATAATAAAGGCTGGATCCCAGTGCTTGGCACTGGAATGACAGCAATCCTACGTCATACCGCGATTCATTCGCGGTATCTCGGCCGCTAACAAGTAGCGGGATGACGGTTATCGTTTAGCTACAAACATTAAGAAATTTACCAAACGAAAAAAAAGGCAAAAGAAGCCCCGTGGTTGGCTAATTACTTACATTATACTTTCAAGTATGGCGTTTTTTTATTCTAAACACTTAATAACCGCGATTCAGTTGCTTTTAAACCGCAACTAATCTAAATCATAAACGTTAAGAAATTTACTAAACAGAAAAAAAGGCAAAAGAAACCCTAGGGTAGCTAGTTATTCACTATCCATTTTTTAAGTTGGCGTTTTTTTATGTTTTAAACGCTTTATAAGCGCGTTTCAGCTTATGTAGGTAGAAGTTTTATAAAGACATAAGGTGCACATAGTGCAAAAAATTAAACATGAGACGCCAGATACGTGAGTTTTTTTGTCATTTAATCTGTACAGAGAAGATAAATAAATAGCTTCAATTTTATGATAAGAGGGCTGGCGAAGCTTGTCAAGTAATCTTTTGCATTTAACCCGTTTCTATGGGTAAAACAATCTGCATACCACTTAGCTAACATGAGTTTTGTTTTGACTTTTTGTGCTAATTTTGCAGAATATTAAGATTATCATTTAAATAAAATACATGACGAAAGAGGATTGGGAAGCAGTAATTGGGCTTGAGGTGCACGCTCAAGTTTCTTCTAATACGAAGCTATTTTCTAGCTCATCAACGGAGTTTGGTGCTGAGCATAACACTCAAGTTTCTCTAGTTGATGCGGCAATGCCAGGTACGCTGCCAATACTAAATTATTACTGCATAGAGCAAGCAATACGCACCGGTCTTGCACTTTCTGCAGAAATTAATAAGTATTCTTACTTTGATCGGAAAAATTATTTTTATCCTGATTTACCGCAAGGGTACCAGATAACCCAGTTTTTTGAGCCAATAGTTAAAAATGGTAGAATATTTATCAACGATAATGAAAAAGAAATAAGAATCGCGAGAATTCATTTAGAGCAAGATGCAGGAAAGAGCGTTCATGAGGAAAGCAAAACTTATGTGGATTTAAATCGTGCAGGGGTTGCTTTAATGGAAATTGTTTCAGAACCAGATCTCCGTTCATCTGCGGAAGCTGCAGAATGCATGAAAAAATTGAGGCAGATTTTGCGTTATATTGGTTCGTGTGATGGTGATATGGAAAAGGGATCACTTCGTTGTGATGCAAATGTTTCTGTCCGCCTAAAAGGCAGTAGCACATTTGGCACTCGTTGTGAGATAAAAAATCTGAACTCGATACGTTATATTGTGCAAGCTATAGACTATGAAATACAAAGACAAATTGAAATTTTAGAAAGTGGAGAAGAAATAAGTCAAGATACCTTATTGTTTGACGTTGCTTCGGGAAAAACAAAAGTGATGCGAAACAAAGAGGATGCAAGCGACTATAGATACTTCCCTGAGCCTGATTTATTACCTGTTGAGGTAAGCCAGGAGAAAATTGATTTAATTCAATCATCTTTGCCCGAGTTGCCAGATCAAAAAAAGCTGCGATACATTGAGGAATTGGGTATCAACGAATACGATGCAAACGTCATTATCTCCGATAAAGCAATTGCTGATTATTTTGAGGAATTGATAAAAAAACATGATTCAAAGCTCGCGGTCACCTGGTTAACTGTAGAGCTTTTCGGTCGTTTAAATAAAGCAAATATTGATATTGTGAGCTCTCCAATCAAAGCCAATGCCCTGTCCGAGCTCTTAGATTTTATCGTTGATGGAACGATCTCTGCTAAACTTGGTAAACAAGTTTTTGATATTATGTTTGAAACTGGCAAACCTGCATCTTTAATTATAGAAGAGCAAGACCTAAAACAAATAACCGATAGAGGTCAAATATCAGGAGTTATCGACACAATCGTCAATAACAACCAAGATAAAGTTCAAGAATACAAAAGCGGTAAAACAAAGTTATACGGATTCTTTGTCGGCGAAGTTATGAAACTTACCAAAGGAAAAGCCAGCCCTGATGTGGTGAATTCAATTTTGAGTGAGAGATTAGAGTGAGGTGCCTGTAAGATTATCCTGCTCGGCGGTTAAGCGCACCTTTCATGGTATTATGTATCAAGCGAGATGGCTAATGCTGTTTCCTAAACATGCAGTAGATAGAGAGTATTCTTTCCGCCTATTCACAGAGAAAAAATCAGCTAAGGATTTTGATGATATTGTTCTTCGGTATGAACAAGATGGGAAAATAGTACATAGATTCATACAAGTCAAGCACAGGCAGGGTAGGCACAAAAAGATCAGTATAGGTGACTTATTAACACCGGGAAAGAATGGTGCGTTTGGCTTAATAAAATATCTCATTGCTTATTTAAAGATCAAAAGTAGTGGAGAGTTTGAGGGTGAAATAGAGGATTTTGTCATTATTACAAATGATGATTTTGATTCCGCGGATTCGACATCGCATCCAGTAAGAAAGCTGAGAATGATGCCGAGTGGGAAGAATAAAGGAAAGGAAATTTCAGTCATAAGAATAGACACACAAGATGAGTTTCTGGATGTAGGTGATGGTGTAAGATATAAATTTGATGATAGCATTATCTCATATTTGCAGGAGAATAAGAATTTTATAAAGCGTGAGGTAGGTAGAGAAGTCAGCGATAAAGAAATAGAAGACTTTTTAAATAAATTAGTATTTGCAGTCAATTTGCCAAGCGGAACTGAACTTAGTGAAATTATTAAGAGTGAATTGGGCAAGGAATTCAGCAATACTGATGCAAAGCACTTTTACAGCCGTTACCAGGAAGAAGTGCTGATTTTGCTGGAGAAAGAAGAAGAGGAGTTTCTATCATATGAGAAAGCAAAAGCTCTTCTTGAAGAAATAAGAGAGGAAATTTTAGGGGCGGTTTGGTTTGGCATAATAGAGCCAGTGGCATCTTTTACTGGTAGAGGCAGAGTGTTAACAGCTCTGCATAATATGCTACAAAGAAGTGCAAAAAAACAAGCGGTGATATCGCAGGTTGCCTCTATTAGCGGTCTTGGAGGAGTAGGTAAAAGTGAGTTGGCTAGGAAATATACTTACAAATATGGAAAGGATTATTATGTTAATGCTATCTGGATAGATGCTGAAAGCACTGAAACTATGAAAAATTCTTTCCTGGATTTAGCTAATAATAGATTAGGCATTCCTACCAAAGATAGGCACGAAAGGGACAAGACGATAGAAAACATTGTTAGAGAAGTATATGCTTTTTTTGCAAGAAGGGGAAGGAGAAGCCTGTTCATTTTTGATAATGCTGAGGGATATGAAGACATTAAAAGGTTTTTACCTTCATCTTTACACCCTAGACATAAAAAACCTTACATTTTAATTACTTCTCGTAATAAAGATTGGAGAATAGCAGAAGACGAGGAAAAAATAAAAACAATACAGCTAGGTGTATTCAAAAAAACGGAGGCTATAAGGTTTGTCAAGAGGGCTTTAAATATAAAAGATAATTTACAAGATGAAGAAATAAAAAAACTAACAGAGGAGTTACAATATTTCCCACTAGCTTTGGGGCAAGCAATTGCATATATAAATGAAAGCAACATTGTATTAAGTCGCAGAGGTGAAGAAAGAGTTGGGGTTAGTGACTACCTAAAAAGGTATGAAAAAGAAGCAGAGAAACTGCTCGACTTTGAGTCTAAATATAAAAGTGACCGTTATACTAAAACAACATTCATAGCTTGGAAAATTACGATTGATGCTATAGCAAAAAGAGAATGTGGGCCAGAAGCATTGAAGATTCTAGAAGTAATGGCTTATCTTGCTCCTGACAAGATTCATATAGAAGAAGTCTTTTCAAAGTTAATAGCAGAGGATAAGGAAAAGTTATGGAAGGCTGTTGAGCTACTCGATAGATATTCAATAATTGACTTAAAAAAAGGAGTGGCAAACATTCACAGACTAGTGCAGAAAGTAACTGAGTTGAATTTACAAAAGGCAGTCCGGGAAGAAGAAGTTCTTAGAAAAGCTCTGGAATTGATAAATAGTGGTGATATAGCAATCAGTCACATTGTGTCTATTTGGGAATATGCAAGTAAATATGGTAAGTTGATTGATGATTTTTACTTTAACTCATCTTGTATACATAGGAAACCATTTTTTATAAAGAAAAGTACTCCTTTGCACTTGCTTGCTGCAAGTGGTGATTTTAAAGCAATTAAGGCTATACTCACACATATATCAACACATTTCCCAGGTAAATTGATAATGGCTGTTAATGTTGAAAATAATTCTGGTCACGCTCCATTACACTTTGCTGTTTATAATGGAAGATTAGATGTAGTAAAGTACCTTGTTAGTAAAGGTGCTGACATTAGTGCTAAGAGCAAAGACGGCAGTACTCTGTTGCACTATGCTGCTCAGGGTGGAAGCTTGAATGTAGTAGAATACTTGATAGATGAAAAGGGTACAGACATTAACATAAAAGATAATGACGGTACAACTCCTCTACACTCGGTTGCTTATCTAGGCTACTTAGCTGTAGTGAAAAAGTTTATAGAGAAAGGAGCTGATATTAATTCTAGGGATATTTATTATAAAACACCTCTGCATTTAGCTGCTAGTAATAGTGATTTAGATGTAGTAGAACATCTTGTAAACAAAGGCGCTAATGTCAATGCTATGGATAAAGATGGCTTGACTCCATTACACTGTGCTGTTTTTCGTGAAAATTTGGAAATAGTAGAATACCTTGCCGAAAAAGGTGTTAATACCAAGAACAAAGATGACGATACGCCACTACACTTTGCTGCCGTAATGGGAAAAGTTGCTGTGGCAAAAATACTGCTAAAACACAACGCCGATGTTAACGCTAAAAATAATGAAGGAAAAACAGCATTGTATTATGCAGCTAATAATAATCACCAAGAGCTTGTGGAATTGCTTTTAGCTCATGGTGCATCCTATGACTACTGAATTTTGCATTTAATTTATAGCTCCGCTTCTATCAAGGCATAGAATGACGGAAGTGGGCTTTAATAGCTGTAATACTATAGCTGTTATACTCCAAAAGTAAGTATTAGATATAATAAATAGAAGAAATTAGATAGAATGATTAAAGGGGCAAGGATATAAAGGTTTAACTTGAAATAACCTGATAAAATTTGAATCACACTTCCAAGTGCTGGCACCCACGAAAGTAATAAAGTTGCAAAAATTAGCAAATTTTTTGTAACTTTTGGCGTTGTATATTCGTTTTCTAATTTGTGGTATGATTTTCGTATAGAGATTGTTATTCTACCTAAGTACCAGTTAACTATTCCACCAAGGCTTGATCCTAGTACTCCAAAAAATAACATAAGTAGTGGAGTGTGATACGACCTGAAATAAAGCATGGTATTGAACACAAAACCTTGATGTATGGGTAAGACTAATGATGATACTAGACTATCTGTGAATAACAGGAAGTAGTTTTCCATATCAATTTACCAGGTTGTTGTACCATCTTCATTGTCAGAAATTGTAATCCCCATTTGTTTCAACTGATTTCTTATTTTGTCTGCAGTATCGTAATTTTTATTTTTTTTTGCAATTTTTCTTAAGTCTATCAACCTTTCTATTTCTTGATGATTTACATCCACAGCAAACCACTTTTCATAACTTGACTCAAGAAGACCAATAAATCTGGCACTCTTAACAAAACTCTCAGTTAATTTAAGCTTTTCACTTTCATTACTCATTTTGTTGATTTTTGCAGCCATTTCATGTAATATAGCTAGAGCTTCAGGAATGTTTAAGTCGTTTTTTAAAGCGTCTATAAAATCTTTAGAAATCTCTGCGTTACTTTCATCAATATTTGTTGTATCTAAACCACGTGATAATCGATTAAATTTATTTAAGGTTTCCTGTGCATCAGAAATAACGTTTTCTGTCCAATCAAGTGGTTTTCTGTAGTGAGTTTTGAGCAGTGCATAGCGTATTACTTCACCCTTTATTCCACTATCTAGCAAATCCCTTACTTTGACTATATTAAATAAGGACTTGCTCATTTTCTCTTCATTTACTGTAAGAAAACCGTTATGTATCCAGTATTTTGCAAACATTGATCCAGCAAATGCAGACTTACTCTGTGCAATTTCATTTTCATGGTGAGGAAATTGTAAATCTATGCCGCCACCATGAATATCAAAATCTTTGCCAAGGTAAGCATATGACATTGCTGAGCATTCTATATGCCATCCAGGTCTGCCCTCTCCCCATGGGCTATTCCAATAACTTGAAAGTTTGTAGTCAATATCATTTGCAGGCTTCCACAGCACAAAATCTCCCGGGTGCTTTTTATTTTCATTAACTTCAACTCTGCTACCTGGAACCAATTCATCAGTTTTTTTTCCTGATAAAGCACCATATTCATGGTAAGATTCTATATTAAAATACACATGTTTGTCAGATTCATAAGCGTGGCCTGATTGCAGCAAATGTTCAATTAATTTTATAATATAATCTACGTTTTTCGTTGCTTTTGGCTCGTGTGTTGGTTCTGCACAATTTATGCTTCTCATATCTTCATGAAAAGCCTTGGTGTAATATGTGCTGATACTTTCTATGTTGCTATTTTTTTCACTTGCTGCATTAATTATCTTATCATCAATGTCGGTTATGTTACGCACATAGGTAACTTTGCCATAACAAAACTTAAGTAGCTGAAATAACACATCATACACAACAACAGACCGTGCATTGCCTATATGTGCTGTGTCATATACTGTTGGTCCGCAAACATACATTTTCACATGATCTTTATCGATTGGTGTAAAAAGTTCCTTTTTTTTTGTTAAGGTGTTGTAAAGCCTAACCATATACGAAGCTTTTGAGAAAAGAAAATGCCCCAATTATAAGTTGTGGCCCTTTGACTACTACAACAAGAGTAAGCAATAGCCCACACAATGATATTAGAACTCCCAATATGGATAGAAACCCATCTTTACTCATGATACCAAGCGAAATAAGAGTCGTACCAATTGCAGGAATGAAGTTAGTAAGAGGTAGTGGAAGAGCTATTGATAACGCACAAAGCAGCATTATAAAAGCTAAAATTTTTTCACCGGGCCCATAGAAAATA
This sequence comes from Wolbachia endosymbiont (group A) of Epagoge grotiana, assembly GCF_947251775.1. Taxonomy (NCBI): domain Bacteria; kingdom Pseudomonadati; phylum Pseudomonadota; class Alphaproteobacteria; order Rickettsiales; family Anaplasmataceae; genus Wolbachia; species Wolbachia endosymbiont (group A) of Epagoge grotiana. Next base: position 1,304,718 of record NZ_OX366387.1, on the reverse strand, counting down.
AAAGACATTCTTGGTCTCATGAACTTTTCTATTTTTTTTAATGCTGGAGAAGTTTTTTCCACCACAAGAGCTAGTGTTGAACGCTGAAAAGATTTTCTTTCTAGCCAACTGGGCATCCAAGGAGAATCAAATCCAAATAAAAGCTGCAGTGAGAATAAGATTAAAGGTATAGAAAGAATAGTTGTATAACCAGGTGGAACCGGTATAGGCACCGATAGCGGCAAGGAGAAGATGATTATTAAAATACCAAAACCACGCTCATGCAAAGCTGTTTTAATGTCAAACAAAGTTACTTTATCGCTATCATTGTTATTGGTATCTGCAACTTCTTTTAGAATATCAGAAGCTAATTTATCACTTTTAGTCAACTTATCATTTTTTGACACGAAAAACCTTTGATAAAAATAATTCTTAACACAATTATTGTTTTATTTCAATATGCATTATTCATTTTGCGCTAGTAATTCGTTCTTTTGTTAAAGTGTTGTAAAGCTTTTAAGAAGAGAAAGTGCTCCGGTTATAAGTTGTGGTCCTTTGACTATTACAACAAGAGTAAGCAACAACGCGCACAATGATACTAAAACTCCCAATATGGATAGAAACCCGTCTTTACTCATAATGCTAAGTGAAATAAGAGTTGTGCCAATTGCAGGAAGGAAGTGAGTAAAAGGTAATAGAAGAGCTATTATTATTGCACAAAGCAACATCATAAAAGCCAGAATCTTCTCACCAGGCCCATAGAAAATGAAAGACAGTCTTGGCTTCATGAATTTTTCTATTTTTTCTAATACAGGGGAAGTTTTCTCTACCACAAGAGCTAGTGTTGAACGCTGAAAAGATCTTCTTTCTAGCCAACTGGGCATCCAAGGAGAATCAAATCCAAATAGAAGCTGCAGTGAGAATAAGATTAAAGGTATAGAAAGAATAGTTGTATAACCAGGTGGAACCGTTATAGGCACCGATAGCGGCAAGGAGAAGATGATTATTAAAATACCAAAACCGCGCTCATGCAAAGCTGTTTTAATGTCAAACAAAGTTACTTTATTGCTATCATTGTTATTGGTATCTGCAACCTCTTTTAGAATATCAGAAGCTAGTTTTTTATCTTTAGTTAGTTTCTCACTTTTTTGCACAATTATCCTTTAATAAAATATTCCTCTTAAGCTAACATAGTTGTTGCTGTATTTCAATATTTGTTATTTATTTCATACCAACACTTCATCTCTTTCATTCTTTAACCTGACTAAGTTTTTAAACAGATGACATGCACTAAGGTGCATGTCACGAAGTATGAGGACGCTAACGATCTGGTTCATTAGACGATAATTTTTCTGAGTCCTTAAGCTCCTGTTTAAGGTTTTTGATGCCTTTTCCTAAATCACCCATAACTTGCGGTAATCTGCCTGCACCAAACAGAACTAAAATTATTATTAAGACTAGAAACAATTGCCATGGTCCTAAACTCATTTTCACCTCCATTTAAAATATTGACCTTTAAATATTAAAACTTGACTGAAGTCAAGTAACACATAGATTATATCACCTTTATTTAATTATAAATCAAGGTTTTTTAATTATTTTATAACAATCCCAAACTAGATTATTTTCTTGCAGCGAATAAGTGGAAACTTTTCGCTTAACTGTAGAGTAGAAGAGAGCTCACTAAAAAACTTTGCTAGCGTATCATCTTTAGGCTTATGGTATATATCGCTAGAAACTCCTGATTGAATAATTTTACCATTTTTCATTACGTAGATAAAATCTGCAACTTTCAATGCTTCTTGCGGGTCATGAGTTACCATTAGCACAGGGATATTTTTACTTCTGAAAAGGGACAATATATGTTGTCTTATTCGGCACTTGAGCAGTATATCTAAATTAGAAAATGGTTCATCTAACAACACAACATCAGGGTTTTGTGCCATCACTCTTGCTATTGCAACTAATTGTTGCTGTCCTCCAGATAAGGCGTTAGGGTACATATTTTCATATTTTTCTATATTGAGTAACTTCAAGATTTCCAATGCAATTAGGTGCTTTTCTCTCTTGGAAGAGCTGCGGATAGCAAAGGTTATATTTTCTACTACTGTTTTATGAGGAAATAATGCAGAATGCTGAAAAATCAATCCGATATTTCTATGCTCTATAGCGACTGATGCCTTATTACTTGCAACTAACCTATCATTTATAAAAATAGTTCCAGATTTTGGATTTTCTATCCCCGCAATTAATTTCAAAATTGTTGACTTGCCACAGCCAGAATGCCCCAATAAACATGCAACATTTCCTTTCTTTACTTTAATGTTTATATTGCTTAAAGCAAAGTCGTTTTGATTGTTATAGAAATAACCAATATTGTTAACTAGCATTAATCTTACTTAAACCATGTTATTAAATATAATAGCATTATACTCAAGAAGTACAGAAATGTTTTTTGTCGTCATAAATTGGTTATGCAAGAAATCTAGAAAAGAAAGGATTTTTTGCTATAACTTTACATGAATGGTAGGAAACACGGGACTATAGCTCAGCAGGATAGAGCGTTGGACTCCTAATCCGAAGGTCGTGCGTTCGAATCGCACTAGTCCCACCACATTGCTTCACAAATTTTATGGAGATTTTTTTTCACAAATACGCACACCTTTTTTTGCGGTTTTAAGATATAAATTCCCTAATAATAAAACGGGTTTTGTGTCATTCCAGTACTCCTCTCTTATAATTTACGTGTTTAAGAATAACTTCTGCTAAACCTTTACTAATTCCAGGTATGTTTTGAATTTCAGCCAGAGAAGCTTTGCTTATATTTTTCACTGAACCAAAATAAGACATCAACGCTTTTTTTCTTTTGTTGCCAATGCCGGGTATTTTGCTTAATTGTGAAACTATAAACTGTTTATCGCGTTTTTTTCTATGTGAAGTTATCGCAAAACGGTGGGCTTCATTACGCAGCGATTGTAAGTAAAGCATGACTTTGCTGTCATTTGCCAGACTGAATTCTTCCCTGCCCAGCATATAAAATCTTTCATTTCCTGCGTTACGATCAGGACCTTTTGCCATACAAGCAAAAGGAACGTTTATATTCAATACTTCCAGTACATTCTGTACTATGGAAACATGTCCTGGTCCACCATCAATCAGTAAAAAATCAGGTATTATGCCTTTTATATTGCCGGAGAAACGTCTGGTTAGCACTTCCCTCATCATTTTATAGTCATCGCCTGAAAATTTTTCCTTTATAGTAAATTTTCTGTACTCACTTTTTAAAAAACCCTCCTGCCCTGCAACAACCATTACACCAATTTGTTGGTTTCCAAATATATGGCTATTGTCATAAACCTCAATACGCTTTGGAATATTTGGTAACAAGAAGATTTTGCTAAGCTCTTCAAGCTTTTCTAGGTTATTTCTATAATCGATAAGCTTCTGCTCTAAGCTATGCTGAGAGTTATCATAAACAAATTTCAATAAATCACGCTCTTTTTTATTCTTTGCATGCAGAACTTTTACTGGCTTTTGAGCAACCTTATATAGTGCTTGTTCTATAATTTCCTTATCCACAATAGAATCTGGAACGTAAATTTGTATTGGAGGTATGTTAGCTGAATTATAAAAATTGACCAAAAAGGTGGATAAAATTTCATCATTTGAGTGATCACCACAGTTCTCGGCAAAGTAAGGAGTGCTGCCGTAGTTGTCTTTATTTCTAAACGATAACACACTAATACATGCTAGATCCTCTTCACGTACAATACTGAAGAAATCTGCATCTTTTTCAAAAGAAAAATCCGTGTGCTGTATTTGAATTTGCTCAAGAAACTTTACCCGATCTCTATATATAGCAGCAAGCTCATAGTTTTCTTCACTGCTGCACTTTCTCATTGTGAAAAGTAACTGTTCTTTCACTTCCTTATTTCTTCCAAGCAATGTATTTCGTGCCTGTTTTACTGATTGGCAGTAGTCGTCTTTTGTGATTTTGTTTATGCATGGTGCTGAGCAGCGCTTAATTTGATATTCAATACATGGTCTTTTTGTTGAGGAAAAGTATTGATCTGAACATACTCTTAGGAGAAAAGCTTTTTGCAATGACAATATAGTTTGCTTAACAGCAGCGGCAGATGTAAAGGGACCATAATAATAAAACTCATTCTTCTTAAATTTGCCTCTATATTTTGCTATTCTTGGATAATCGTGCTTGGAAATTGTTATATAAGGATAAGATTTTCCATCCTTAAGCACAATATTATAAAGTGGTTTCAATGATTTTATTAGCTGTGCTTCAAGAAGCAGTGCTTCGATTTCATTCTCAGTGATGAATATTTCAACCTTAATAACCTGTGAGAGCATAACTCTAATTCGTTCAGAAAGGTTTTCGAATTGAAGGTAGTCGGATAACCTTGACTTTAAGTTTTTTGCTTTTCCAACATATAAAACTTTATTCTTATCTCCGACCATCTTATACACGCCACAGGACTGTGGAGATGATTTGATTTGTTCTTTATATTGCCTGAGCATTTATCCATTGCTTAACCTGTATGAGGTTAAAATCTGCTACTAAATGAAAGATGGAAACTACATTTTCAAGCAAAGATAATCTGTTTCTTCTCAGCTTATCAGAATCACAGTTAATCTTTATACTGTCCATAAACTGATTGATAAACGGAGCAAAACCAGCAAGTTCATCAAGTGCTACATTAAAGTGGTTATTTTTTATCGCTTGTTTTATGTTTTTACAAGCAGTTATAGCACAATTTGATAGCGCAATTTCTTCACTTTCAATCAAAAACCTCTTACCGTAAGATGCACTATAAGTAGTGCCATCACTTTTCCTTGCTTTGCTCATCATGTTACTGACTCTTTTGTAAGTGCTTAGAATTTGTTCACCTTCTGGAGTACTAAGATAACGATCCAATATAACAGTTTGCTTTTCTGCTGTCAGCAGATCATTAATATCGATTTTATATAGTATTGAATCTACAACATCTTGCCTTATATCTCTATTTTTTAAAATAACCTTGAATCTTTCTAAGCAAAATCTAAATACTAGTTCTGAAATTTGTTTTCTATTCGGCTTATCAACTGACGCTGTATTTTTATTAAATAGAAGCCTTGAATATAAAGATGCTGACTTGTCTATCATTAGCCTAATTGGAACATGCAAATTATTTTCAAGTATTGTCCTAATTATACCAATTGTCATTCTCCGCAAACCAAATTGATCATACGAACCAGAGATTTTCTCACCTGCTGCAATTAAACCAACTAAGCTATCCACTTTGTCTGCAATTGACACAGCAATTGCAGAAGGAGATTTAGGACACTCCTGCTCTGGCCCGATTGGCTTATAATGCTCAGTTATAGCTTCCACTATTTCTCTATCTTCTTGAAAATAAGAAGCATAATATCCACCCATTACTCCTTGTAATTCTGGAAACTCTCTTACTATCGATGTTGCCAAATCAGTTTTTGCCAAATATGCAGCACGTTCAACTTTTATCAGCGAAGCATGTGGAATAAATATAGCTATATACTTTGACAGAGCCGTAATACGCTTCACCTTTTCCCCCACGCTGCCAAGTGAAGCATGAAATAATATCGAACCTAATTTTTTGACATAATGATCCAGATCTTCCTTTTTGTCCTGAGATATCAAAAATTGTGCATCAGCAAGACGTGCTTCTAATATTCTTTCGTGCCCTTTAACAACTTCACCATTGTTGACGTTGACAACAGTGACAAAGTGTGAAATTCTCTTTCCATTACTTAAAGCAAGGTATTTTTGTTGTGTATTAACTATACTAAGTATTACTTCCTTCGGTAATCCAAATGACTTTTCTTGATTCACTTCACCAAACAGTACGATTGGCCACTCTATAAGCCCTGTCAATTCATTTAGTAAATAATCATTTTTCTCAAGTTGTAAATTCTGCTCTTTTGTGAATTTATTAATCTGATCTAGTATAAATTGCTTTCTTTTGTCCATTTGGAGAATTACACTGTTTTTTTCTAGCAATTCAAAATAGTCTTTAGGTGCTTTAACAGTTAACGCTGTACCACTTGAGAGAAATCGATGGCCATATGTTGTGTTAGATGCTGTGATCCCTGCAAAAGACACAGGTATTATTTCGTCATTTAAAATGCATAAAATGTTTTTGATTGGCCTAACCCACCTTTCTTTTCCTTTGCCCCATCTCATGCTCTTCAACCAAGAAAAGTTTTTGAGCATTTCCTCCAGTTGATTTTTGAGGAATTCTCTGATGTTAAATGAGCAGCTTTCTCTTTTAATGAAGTAAAAATCCTCATTATTTACTTTTCGAACGAGCAAATCTTCTTCATTTTTCTGATATTTTCTTAAAAAACCTTCGATAGCACTTTTTGGTGCGTTAATGTTTGGTCCCTTAACTTCGTTATTGGAATCCTTTAGTTCCAAAGCATTTATGTTGTCAACAAATAGAGTAATGCGACGTGCCGTTATAAAAACCTCCATTGATGTAAATTTTACATTATTTTTGTTAAAAACATTGGCAATACAGCTTTTAACTTGAGTTGCAACTACATTCTGCATTCTCGGTGGTATTTCTTCTGAAAGGCACTCAAATAATAACTGCAACGACATACGCTATTTACTCATGTACAATTCACAACATTTTTTTGTTAGCTCTCTAACTTTACCAATATAAGCTGTACGTTCATTCACACCAAGCACACCTCTTGCATCAAGCAGATTAAGTAGGTGACTAGTTTTAATACATTGGTCATAGGCTGCCATTGGTAGCTCCTTTTCAATAAGGAACTTACACAATTTTTCCGTATCTTCGAATTGCTGCTGTACCACTTTAGTATCATAATAATCTAACGCTAGATAAGAAAATTCATATTCTCTTTGTTTAAAAATATCTCCGTAAGTTACACCGTTATCGTTCCAAATTATATCGTAAACATTATCTACACCTTGTATGCACATTGCTAAACGTTCCAACCCATATGCCACCTCACCAGGAATCATCTTGCAGTCAATCCCTCCAACTTGCTGTATATAAGTAAGCTGTGTTACTTCCATTCCATTGCATGTAACTTCCCATCCAAGTCCTGATGCACCAACACTTGGATTTTCCCAATCATCTTCAACAAACTTAATATCATATTTTTCTGTAGATATGCCAAGAACTTTTAAGCTATCTAAATAGACGTCTTGTAAATTATTACCAGATGGCTTTATTATAACTTGATATTGGTGATGTTGATACAAGCGATTAGGATTATCACTATAGCGTCCATCTGCTGGCCTAATTACTGGTTGTAGATATGCAATTTTTGTCGGTTTTGTATCAATTGCAGACATAATTGTTGCAGGATGTAATGTGCCAGCACCAACTTCAGATGTGTATGGGTGAAGTATAACACATCCTTCACTAGCCCAAAAATCTTGTAACTCTTTTATTATACTTTGTAAGTTCACACAAATTGCACACTTTTTATACTAAATATATAAATAAATAAGTACTATTCAATACCTATTTTTTTAACAGTATCATGTAAATAATCACCTAAGACTGCTGAACTTTCTCTCACATACTGAATTATGCTTTTATTTAGGACAATTGCATCATGCATAGTTAAATCGCAGAATATAAATGCTGTTAAATACAGTAAAATCACCGCATAAAATGTGTGAAAAATCCCCTCAAATGTAATTGACATTGCATTATTATAGCTGAGCTGTATTGAACTTATTGGCCATGGTTTTATCACTTCTACGACATTAAAAAATACGTAAGGTATCATAAGAAAAAAGAAAAAGTGCATAAAATCATTAAACCAAAATGGGCATTGAAACATCTGCTTACATATATTCCCATAGAGTTTACTTACAGCATAATAAATTGACATTATTGCTGGCATTGAAAGTGCTACAGTCAGTACTTGCCCTGACGCTATTTGTATTACTATTTCTTCACCACTGTTTGCTGAAGGGTCTTGAGCATGAAAAATAAATATTCCAATTAATTGCATTACTAACATAACTATTGCCAATTTTGTAAAAACAGCAGCTACGACTATTCCTGAGTCTGGCATTTTATATAGTAAGTATTCGCCTCCATATGTAAGAATTAATATAACATCGACAATAAATAATATTAAAAAAGAAGACCAATAGTTCTGCCAATTTGGTAAATATCCTATTCCTAAAAGAGAGCTTACTGTTTTAGCAGGAAAAACCTTGCCTAGCATCTTCCCCAAAAATTTAAAAAAAATCCCCATGTTCTAAGTAACACTTGGTTTATATTATTTATAATACTGTATTGTAACGGACTTATCAATAACTTAAAACATGTATTGGAAGATTTTAGGTAATATGCAGCAACAGTAGAAGAACGTGCGCCAAAAATTTAATAATTTTATAGGGCTTATGCACTTAAATTTTTTGCAATATCAAGTGCAGCGTAAGTGAATATTGCACTTGCACCCGCACGTTTGAAACCAATCAAAGACTCATAAATCACCTTGTCATAATCTAGCCAGCCATTATTTGCAGCAGCTTTTATCATTGCGTACTCACCGCTTACTTGGTAAGCAAAAATCGGAAAATTAAACTTATCACTTGCTGTTTTGATAATATCTAAATATGGCATACCTGGTTTAATCATAATAAAGTCTGCACCTTCATTTATATCCATTTCAATTTCGCACATTGCTTCGCGCGCATTTTTATAATCCATTTGATAACCACTTTTGTCTATAGAATGTGATAGCCCACATGAACCAACGACTTGCCTGAATGGAGCATAGAAGCTAGAGCAGTATTTCACTGCATAAGATAATATTAATACGTCTTGAAAGTTGTTATCATCTAATGATTTTCTGATTCTTCCTATTCTACCATCCATCATATCAGAAGGAGCAACTATATCACATCCTGCTTTCGCTAAAGCAAACGCTTGCTTACACAGCACTGATATAGTTTCATCGTTTTCTACATCCATCTGATTATCTTTTAAAATGCCGTCATGGCCATGAATAGTGTATGGATCCAGTGCAACGTCTGCAATAATACCAATTTCAGGTACCTTTAATTTTACAGCACGGATTGCTTTGCAGATTAAGTTGTCAGAATTATATGCTCCCTCAGCGTTTTCAGATTTTAGTTTACTATCAACTACAGGAAAAATTGCAACAGCATTAATTCCTAAATCTTTAGCTTCCTTAACTATAGACACTAATCCATCTATTGAATAACACTTTACGCCTGGTAAGCCAGAAATTGGTTCAGTTGTTTCTTCTCTGTCATGAACAAACAGAGGAAGAACCAGATCATTTACTGATAAACTATTTTCACTTGTTAAATTGCGAACCCATTTGCTCGAGCGCCTGCGTCTTAATCTTGTATTTGGGAAATTAAACATTGGATCCAGGCAAATTCCCAGTAAAGAGCAACACCCCTGAAATGAGTATCACCCAAAACACTGATATTGGTAAAAATACTTTCCAACCAAGGCGCATTAGCTGATCATATCGATAACGAGGTATTGTTGCTCTAATCCAAATAAATACGAATAAAAGTATAATTATCTTCAAAACGAACCAAATTAAACCTGGAATTTTATAAAGCAAACCAAGTTCTAACGGAGGATACCACCCTCCTAGAAAGAATATCGTCATCATAGCACTTGCTAAAATCATATTTGCATATTCTCCAAGAAAAAAGAGGGCAAAAGGCATGGATGAATATTCAACGTTATATCCAGAGACAAGCTCTGCTTCAGCTTCTGGTAAATCAAATGGGTGACGATTAGTTTCTGCAAGCAAAGAAATAAAAAATATTATTCCTATAGGCATTAGTAGCAAATCAACCCAAAATGGCATATTGTGTTTCGCTACCACCATCTCTCCAAGATTTAATGTTCCAGTGGTAATAACGACTGCAGCAACTATTAAGCCTATTGAAACTTCATATGAAATCATCTGAGCAGCCGACCGTATAGCGCCAAGGAATGCATAATTGGAGTTGCTTGACCAGCCTGCAATAATCACGCCGTATACTCCCAGCGACGATATAGCTAGCACGTAAAGCACTCCAACATTAATATTTGCTATAACCTTAGGAATAACTACTTGCTGGCCATTTTCTACAATTACTTCAGCACCAAACGGTATAACTGCCCAGGCAATTAATGCCAAGATAAAGGTAAGCATTGGAGCCATAATGAACAGTATGGTGCTCGCTCTAAATGGTATTATCGGCTCTTTAATCAGTAGTTTAATAGCATCTGCAAATGGCTGCAATAGCCCAAAAGGTCCAACTACACTTGGGCCGTGCCTCAGTTGAATTGCAGCAAGGACCTTACGCTCAAAGTATGTCAAATATGCAACTGAAAGTAGTAGCGGTACTAAAATAAATAAAATATTAACTAGCGTGTTCATAAAAAGCTTTAGTACAATCTGCCATTATTTTTGAAGCGCGACTTATTGAATCCGTCATATAAAAATTACACTCCTTTAAAGTAAAAGGTGTATTACTTAAATTTATTTTACCATTGCTAATTGGCACCCATGTGTTTTTTATCACTTGATCAGCATTTCTAAACTGTGGACCGATAGTATCTAATTTTTTTCTCACGTCAAATAAACTATCATATGGTAAGGAGAGATCCAAATATTGCGAGAGATTTTTAATAATTAACCAGTCCTCCTTTGCTTCACCTGGAGGAAATACAGCTAAATTTGTTCTTTGCACTCGACCTTCAGTGTTTACATAAGTTGCATATTTTTCTGTATATGCAGCACCAGGCAAGATAACATCTGCCACATGTGCACCCTTATCACCGTGATGACCTTGATAAATTACAAATGTGTTTTCTAACTTTGATGTGTCAAATTCATCTGCACCAAGAAGATAAACAACTTCTATTTCACCACTTTCTGCATGTTCCAATATTTGATTAATATCCCTTTCGCCTTTTTTAGGAACAAACCCAATATCTAGCCCACCAACTCTTGCTGCAGCTTTATGCAGCACATTAAAGCCATTCCAGTCATCTCTGATCATGTTAAATTTTTCTGCAATTTTGCCAGCCAGAACTAGAACTAATTCAGAATCATCTCTTACTAATGCATCTTGACCGATAATCAGCATAGGGTTTTGAGCAGCTACCAGCAGCTCACAGAATTTATGACTTCCATTTGCTATTTCACTCAAAATATCAGGATTATCGCCCAATTTCTCAACATGATACAAATATTCAATGTTAGGACCAACACTTGCAACAGGAAAGTTGCCCTGTAAATATCTCTTTCTCAATCTTACGTTAATGATCGGTGCTTCTATCCTTGGGTTTGTATTTATAAGCAGACACAAATCCGCATTCTCTATACCTTCAATAGTGGTATTGAACACATACGATCCACGATTATTTGGTATAAGTTTTGCACCATCTTGCCTACAGTCTATATTCCCCGAGCCGAGCTTCTGCATCATTTCTTTAAGTAGAAGCATAGACTCACAATCTGCTAAATCACCTGCAATTGCAGCTATTTTATTTGATTTTGTATTCTTTAATTTCTTTGCAGCAACAGTTAATGCCTCATTCCAATCAACTGGGGCTAATTTACCATCTTTTTTTACATAAGGTCGATCAAGACGCTGAACTTTTAGTCCATCATAGGCAAAGCGGGTTTTATCTGATGTCCATTCTTCATTTACCTCTTCGCTCAGCCTTGGCAATATCCTCATAACTTCCGGGCCACGATAATCAACTCTAATACTACTTCCCACAGCATCTAGTACATCTATAGTTTCGCAATGTGATAGCTCCCATGGACGCGCTGTAAAGGAGTAAGGCTTTGAAGTTAAAGCCCCTACCGGGCAGAGATCTATGATATTTCCGGATAATTCAGAACTAATATGCCTTTTTATGTAAGTGCTAATCTCTACATTTTCTCCCCTTCCGATTCCTCCAAGTTCATTTGTACCTGCAACATCAGACAAAAATCTAACACACCGAGTGCAATGAATGCATCGATTCATCGCAGTCTCAATCAATGGTCCAAAGTGTTTTTTTGGCACAGCCCTCTTATGCTCATCAAGTCTGCTGGTTCCTTTCCCATAAGCCATCGTGATATCTTGCAAATCGCATTCACCACCCTGATCGCAAATTGGGCAATCAAGCGGGTGGTTAATTAGCAAAAACTCAAGCACACCTTCACGTGCTTTTTTAACCTTAGGGGTATCAGTGTGAATAACCATCCCTTCTGCAACTGGCATTGCACAAGAGGCTACTGGTTTTGGAGGTCCACCCTCCACTTCAACCAAACACATTCTGCAATTACCAGCAATTGCTAAACGCTCATGATAACAAAAACGTGGAATTTCAACGCCCACGACTTCACAAGCTTGAATTATAGTGAGCCCATGCTCTACTTCACATTCCTTAGAATTAATAGTAACTTTAACCACAACTATTATACAGCTTCCCACTTTATAGGATTGCCGCTTACCTCATCTTCAACCAGATTGCCGTTGTCATATTGAGCAGACATATAATTCATGCGCGAGTCACGATCTATATATCTAACAGGTTTTACCGGTTTATCTTTATACATTTTTTGCTCGGCCTTCTTACGCTGAGTAGGGTTATTTTTACTAGCTGTCTTTGCTTTCCCACCTGCTGCCATATAAACTCCTAAAAACTTTTCATCCTATTTTAACACTTAAGTATACAGCGTCAATATTTAATAACTTTAAAATTTCAATAGATCTCTTATTATAATCATTTTACAATCATTGTTTAAATAAAAAGTTACCCCTTGATGCCATTCCAGCGCATGACGCACAGCTGTACGAACATTGCAATTTGCAGGCAATTTGCGTGGCAGATTCAAGTAGCTGACACTGGTTTCCATCCAAAACAGCAGTAGCCCTTTTGGTGTCATTTCAGTGCTTGACACTGAAATCCAGGATTTTGATTGGATACTGAGTTGGTAAGCATAAAAGTATAGCTAACGCGAGCTCTACGTCATACCGCGATTTATTCGCGGTATCTCAAAGCATAGATCCCGCTGCGGGATGACGATTGTCGTTTAGCTATAAACATTAAGAAATTTACCAAATAAAAAAAAAGGCAAAAGAAGCCCTGGGGTTATTATCTGCTTTAAAATATTGGCGTTTTTTATGTTTTAAACGCTTGACAAGCGAAATTTAGCTGCTTTTAATTGCAACTAACCTACGCTGCAAATGTTTAAGAAATTTACTAAGCAGAAAAAAAGACAAAGAACCCCCGAGTTAGCTAGTCTTTTACTATCTCTGTCGAGTATTGGCATTTTTTGATGTCTTGTAACGCTTTATAAGCGCGTTCAGCTTATTTAGATAAAAATCTAGATGTAGATGAAGTTTTGTAAAGACATACAGTATCTATATACTGCAAAAAATTGAACATAAGACGCCGATACATTAAGTAATCCTTACCTTTTAATCTGCAGATTGGCGAAAGCAAATACAATAGCTTCAGTTTCATGATAAGGGGGCTGGCGGAGTTTGTCAAGGAAGTTTTTTCGTTTCTGCAGGCTACTTTCCGACACCAGTGGTGTTAAGTATTCGTACAGTTATTGGTGTTATCAAGATACTCCCTAATCTTCTTCAAATCCTCCCAGGCTAAACGTTTTTGTGCCGGTTGGCGAAGTAGGTAAGCTGGATGAAATATAGCGGCTGTGGTGATTGAATTGGACAAATATTGGTTAGTGTACGTATGAAATCTGCCACGCAAATTCGATATAGTTTTTGTGCTGTCAAGAAGGCTATAACATGCGATTCCCCCGACCAAAATTAAAATTTGTGGTGAAACTAGTGCAACGTGTTTTTCGACAAATGGTCTGCACATATCAAGCTCTAGGTCGGTTGGCTTTCTATTGCCAGGTGGACGCCAAAATACAGCATTGCTTATGTATACCTTAGTGCGATCAAGATTGATTGCATTTAACATTTTATCGAGCAACATTCCACTTGCACCACAAAATGGTATGCCTTGAAGGTCTTCATTTGCTCCTGGAGCTTCACCAACGAGCATAATTTTTGCATTTGGATTACCATCGGAAAAGACAGTATTAGTTGCAGTTTTTTTTATCTCACAACCTTCAAATGATTCAACTGCACTTCTTAATTCATCCACACTACCACATTTACCTGCAAGTTTCCTTGCTTCAATTATCCAATCACTTGGAAACATGTCTTTTCCATCTTTAGTGTCATTCCAGCGCATATCTGCATCTTTCTTCTTGGTCCCAGTTTGGATAACAGAGGGTTGTACACTCTCTTTGCTCTCCAATTTTTTTTCCTCTTCACCCTCCATTAGTGTGCAATCAACGCCCACTTCATGGTAAAACTTTAATAATTCTAGGTCTTTATTGCTCATAATGCTTTTTAACCTTTTGTGCTTTTTTCATGGCCATATCATACTTTAATTTAGATAAATGTCTAATATATAATATGCCGTTTAAGTGATCTAATTCATGCTGAATACACCTTGCAAGCCAACCACTAGCTTTTAGCGTCTGTTCTTCGTTATTTAAGTCTCTGTATTTCACAGTTAAATACTTTGGACGCTTAATTTCATAGCTTTGCTCTGGAATTGAAAGGCACCCTTCCTTGAGAGTCACTTGTTCATCGGATAATTCTGTAATCTCAGGATTAATCATGTAAAATTTGCCAGTTGAGCCATATCCTGCTGGCTCATTTTCAATCGTTTCTAGCTGAATATCCATAACAAAAATTCTCTTTAACACTCCAACTTGCACTGCAGCAAGGCCAAGACCTTCTGCATCATACATAGTTTCGAACATGTCGTTTACTAATTCTTTAATTTTATCGTTTATATCTGTTACTTCACTGGCACGTGTGATTAGTCTTTCATCAGGGGCAATTACAATTGGTAATATGGACATAAAAATTATAATTCTATGTTTTGCTTTTCCTTTTGTCCAGAATTTAGTGTATATTAAAATGTTGCTATATCTATAATAGAAATATAAATTATTAAAGAAAGCTACAATTTAAATGAAATTGCGTAATAAGGTTAACTAATGTACTCTGCAGTAATAGCAAAACCAAAGAGAAATGTTTTTGCTGTTTTAGACATAGGTACAACAAAGATTATTTGTCTAATCGTTAAAATAAATGGCAACTTCAGCTATAAAGTAACAGGAACGGGCTATAAGATTGCAGAAGGTGTAAACGGTGGGTCGATAACTAATGTAAAACACGCAAATTACTCCATCTCATCAACTATAGGTTTAGCTGAGCAAGTGTCAGAGGAAACTATAGACCAGATATATGTGAGCATTGCTGGATGTGGCATCTCATCTTTCAATGTACATAATGAAATTATTGCAGCTAATCATGAAATTTCTGACCGGGATATAAAACGTGTAGTTTTTCAGACGTTTGAGAAATATATTGAAGAAAATGTTATCATTCACAATATACCACTGAAATATCACTTAGATGACATGACTGAAATAAAAGAAGTTGGTGGATTGTACGGAAAAAGACTATCTGCTGATGTTAATGTTGTCACTGCTTCGCGTCCAGCGCTTACCAATATTGAAAACTGTATTACCAATAATGGTGGATTAAATATGGCAGGTTGTATTGCTTCTGCATATTCTGCAGGTCTTGCGTGTCTCAGTGAAGATGAAAAAGAGCTCGGGACTGCTATTGTTGATATAGGCGGTGGGTGCACTGCAATTGGAATTTTCAAAAGAGGGAAACTTGTGTATGCAAGCAGCGTTCCAATTGGTGGCGTTCATATCACTCGAGATATTGCTTACGGGCTATGCACAAGCATAGAACGTGCAGAGTATATAAAAATACTGTATGGTAGCACTATCGTAACTTCAATAGATGAGAATGAGTACATTACAATGCAAAACAACGAAAATGATGAACCTACTCAAGTATTCAAATCTGAGCTTATTAACATCATAAGACCAAGAGTTGAAGAAATACTTGAAATGGTAAGAGAGCAATTTCAAGAGCAGAAAGATCCAATTAATAAAGTAGTGATTACAGGCGGAACTAGTCAACTCACAAGCATGAAGGAAATTGCAGGCTATATATTCAATAAGCAAGTTCGAATTGGGTGCCCTGAGTCTTGTAGCGGTCTTGATGGCGAATATGATAAAAATCCTGTATTTTCTGCTGCTATAGGCTCTATAAAGCTAATAGTTGACACTTTTTATAAAAATAATTCTGGTATTTTAGGTCAGGATGGTAAAATGAGTAAATTGTATAATTGGGTTAAATCAAAAGTTACAGTCTAGATTTCTGTTTTACCACCTTTCATACAAATGACTTGACACTAGGATCCATAGGACTTATTTTTATAATATGTAAAATTATTATGTTTATGTACTTGCGAGTAAGCGTACCAATTACAATAAGACATGGAAAATATGAACATAACTATACACTCACAAGAAGATTTTGAATTTATGCGCAAGGCTGGCAGGCTTGCTGCTGAAACTCTTGATTTCATTGCACCGTACGTAAAGGTAGGGGTGACAACTAATGAGTTAAATGATCTATGTCATGATTTTATAATTAATGCAGGTGCAATTCCAGCACCACTAAACTATAGGGGGTATCCAAAATCGATTTGCACTTCAAAAAATGCAGTTGTGTGCCATGGTGTTCCCGATAATAAACCACTTAAAGATGGAGATATTTTAAATATTGATGTCACGGTGATTTTAAATGGCTGGCATGGTGATACAAGTCGCATGTTTTGGGTTGGCAAGCCATCAATAAAAGCAAAACGCTTGTGTGACGCTACTTATCATGCATTGATGGAAGCAATCAAACAAGTTAAGCCCGGCAATAAGTTAAATGAAATAGGGCTTGCTATAGAGAAATATATTAGAGATTTTGGATATTCTATCGTACGCAGCTACTGCGGACATGGTATAGGAAAAGTCTTTCATGCTCCACCAAATGTAGTGCATTTCTATGATCAAGATGAAAATCTCGTCTTGAAGGAAGGTATGTTTTTTACAATAGAGCCAATGATTAATGCTGGAAAACATGAGACTCTGCTCAGTAAACTCGATGACTGGACAGTAACAACACGCGATCTTTCACTTTCTGCTCAATTTGAGCATACGATTGGAGTAACAAAAGATGGTGCTGAAATATTCACATTATCACCTAAGAATTGGCATTTCCCACCTTATAATTAGATTTTTTTAAATTCTGCTATACTGCAACTATACTTGGTTTACTTTGGGTAATTTTGAAGAAAGCTCACCCTTAATTTGCGATATAGCAACTAGCCCAATTAATGCACAGAAAATCATGTAAAAACTAGCTGAAGTCTCTTGTCCTGTAACCTTGATAATTGTTGTGCATATAAATGGTGCAAGGCCGCCAAAAAATCCAGCAGCTATATTTCTTGATAAACCAAATCCACTGTACCGAACCTTTGTTGGAAATAATTCGCACATAAGTGCACTGAGAGGACCAAGCGATGCAGCTATTGGAATTATAAAAAGAATGTGTGCCAGCAAGTAATTGCCACTACATAACATTGAAAAAACTGGATAACTCACTATTACAAAAGCTATAAATGCAAACTTCATAACTTTTTCTCTTCCTACCTTATCAGAAAGTATTGCAAACAATATTGTCAATCCTCCAAGTGCAATTTGACTCAGTATTTCCACTATATGATTAAAATGAGTATTTACTGTTAATATTTTATTCGTAAGCACATTGAAAAAGACCAAATATATATAGAGAGACGCATTTTCAACCAAGTCAATACCTATTGATATTAGAACAGGCTTTTTGTAATTGTTTAATAACTCTTTTAATGGCAATTTAGACGGATTTTTTTGTCTTTTATACTCTGGGCTTTCATCAAGTATATATCTCATATATATGCTGATTAATCCCATTGCTAAACTGAAAATGAAAGGTAATCTCCACCCCCAAGATTCAAAATCAGATACTTTTTTGCATATGAGTACCGCCATCAGGCTTAATATTGAACCAAGAATTGCACTTAATACTTCAATGCTGCCAAAAAATCCTTTTTTGTTTTTAGGAGCATGTTCTATTAAAAATGGTGCATTTCCTGCTTCTCCTCCAAGGGATATACCCTGCAATAGCCTTAAACAAACTACCAGCATTGACGCTAGTATTCCAATGCTTTGATAACCTGGAACAAAAGCAATTAATATGGTTGATAAAGTCATTAATATAATCGAGAGCAATAAGGCAACTCTTCTGCCATGCTTATCACCAATGTGACCAAATATAGCAGCACCGACTGGTCTCATTAAGAAACCCACTGCAAACACTCCAAAAGCCTTCAATACGCTGGTTAGTTGATCATCCGATGGAAAAAACACACCACCTATTATGTTTATTAAGTGGCCAAAAAGCATGTGGTCATACCACAATAAAGTGTTACAAATCAAACTTGAAAATATTACTTTTGTTATTTGCTGCATAATTTCCCTATAGCCTGTTTGATCTTATATATAAAAAAAAATGTGAACGTTATGTGAATATTATATTAACAATATTAAACCTTAATTTTAATATTATTGCTCATATATTCCGATAAGATACCATATTTTGGCAAGAAAATCTATGTACATAAATAAAATTGATGTGAAGAGTAGAGTAGAGTAGGATATCTACACCAACTGTACTTAAATTTTTTGATATGACACACACTCCAGTTTTGTTAAAAGAGATGCTATCACTACTATCACCGCAGGATGGTGGCATATACGTGGACGCCACATTTGGAGCTGGAGGGTATAGCAAAGCAATATTGGAGTCAGCTGATTGCAAAGTATATGCAATTGATAGAGATGAAACGGTAACTAAGTTTTATGATGATTTAAGCTTTAGATATCCAGATAGAATAAAACTATTCATTGAGAAGTTTAGTAATATTAAAAGTATACTAAGCAGCGTTGAGCCATCTCCTGTCATCCCAGTACTTGATACTGGAAAAAATAACTGGTCACGCGCTGGAATGACATCAAACGGAGTGGATGGAGTGGTCTTTGACATCGGAGTTTCATCTATGCAGCTTGATAACGGAGATAGAGGGTTCTCATTTTTACATGATGGTCCACTCGATATGAGCATGGATAACTCTTCTTATATAAACGCTTCAACGTTTGTTAACGCTTTACGCGAAGAAGAAATCGCAAATACTATATATAACTACGGAGGCGAACGTCATTCTCGCAAAATCGCAAGAGCAATAGTAAATGCACGGAAGAAGAAAACTATCAAAACTACATTTGAGCTTGCGGATATTGTACGTTCCGTGGTATTTCGTGGAAAAAGCAAAATTGATCCTGCAACCAGAACATTTCAGGCAATCAGAATATGGGTAAACGATGAGCTGGGAGAACTTGAAAAGGGCATTAAAGCTGCATCTGAGATTTTAAGTGAGAATGGCAAATTAATTGTCGTCACCTTTCATTCCTTAGAAGATCGTATAGTCAAAACTTTTTTTAAAGATTTATGTGCTACTGATTGCAAGACATTCTCTCTTCTAAATAAAAAAGTGATCGAAGCAAGTATAGAAGAAGTAAGTGCAAATCCGCGTTCACGCTCAGCAAAACTAAGAGCTATACAGAGGTTGTCATGAGAACTTTCTGCATCATCTCAATAGTTATGTTTTTTCTTAGCATTGTAGGACTATTTAAGGTAAAATTACATGTTCAGTCATTAAATAGAGAGCTAATAAAAATAAAAAGTGAAATTAATTTAGTGCAAAGTGATATAAAAGTTTTGCAAGCAGAATGGAGCTATTTGAATAATCCAAAAAGGCTTGCAAGCCTTGTAAAGAAATACCTGAAAAATAACTCTTTAATACTGGCTAGCCAGGTTAAAAATCTTGACTCTCTAAATGGCCGCAGTGTACTAGCACAACTTAAAATCCATGATCAACAGTGAGATTAAGTCTTATTTTTTACAGATGAGCACATCACAATAAAACTTACTTTGTATTCGTTCAGGATAGCGGCAAGGTAGTATAACCATAGAGTAAAAGTGAGTTTACAACAAATGGTGTCATCCCAGTGCTTGACACTGGGATCCAGCCTTTCCATAATCATCAAAACATTGTATTTTAACGTAAAACAGCTATTTTTATGCTTACCAACTTAATAAAATTCCTGGATCCCAGTGTCTGGGCACTGGGATGACAAAGGAGAGCAGTGTCAGCTACTTGCATAACACCATTTGTTGTGCAACTTACTTTAGTATGAAATTGCTTGCGTAAGATTTTGGCAGCCTCTTAACATTTTTTGGCATTTCAATTATGTATTTAACGTTGCGTTTTTTTGCGTAGAATACTGCTTTTTCAAGAGAATCAAACTTTAATACAATCTGTTTTTTTGGATCTTTTGAGCCAACCCACCCCATCAAAGGTTCAATGTAGTAAGAGCCAGATTCAATTTTTAGGTGCCAGAAATTTGTATTACCTAAACCAGATTGTGTTGCAGTTCTTGTTGGTTTATAAATCCTAAAAACTACTTTATCGTCAATGCCCATAGTTCTTGTTAAATAAGTTTAAATATATATCTAAATAAATCCTTTCACAAACAATTAGTATGAAAGAATGAAGTTTGAAATAAATATTTTTATGTTATATTATTATTAAATTATATTAAAAGGATTAGCTGAATAGGAGTAATCGATGACGCAACAGGAAATAGTAACAATTAATGCAGAGTTACGTGATATAACAAAAACAAAAGCGATGCATTCTCTAAGGAAGAAAGGAAACATCCCTGGAATAATATATGGAAAGGGCCATGATAATGTAAATTTGACATTGTCTGCAAAGGAATTCACGAAGCAATATAAATCAGGTTCTCTTTCTGCACATTTGATAGAGCTGAATATTTCGGGCAAAAAGGAATATGCTCTTGTTCGCGATATCCAATTGCATGTAGTAAAGGATACTGTGCAACATGTTGATTTTCAGTTTGTTGATAAAGGCAGTGAAATTAAAATAGACATACCTCTATCATTTGTGAATGAAAGTAAAGCTCCAGGAATCAAATTAGGTGGAGTGCTTAATGTTTTGTGTCGTTCTATTGCTGTTAAATGCTCTCCTGATAAAATACCTCAGGTTATTGAAGTTGATTTATCCGGTAAAATGATTGGCCAATCTATACATATCAATGATGTAAAATTACCAGAAGGTGTTAAGTTTGTAGCTCATGAAGAAGAAAATTTTACCATTGTTACAATTTCTGCTGCCGATAGTGACGTTGAAGAACCTCAAGCAGAAACAGAGGAATAGTGCACCTGATAGTTGGGCTTGGTAACCCTGGTGGTCAATATGAGTTAACTTATCATAATATCGGCTTCATCGTAGTTGATACAATTTGCAAATATTGGAATTTCCAGTCGTTCTCTAAAAAAGCCGATTATCTAATAACCTCTGGCATAATTAATGATAATAAAATCATGTTAATAAAGCCTTATTCATTTATGAATAATTCAGGCATCCCTGTTGCAAAAATACGAAATTTTTACAAATTATCGCTAGATAATATTGTTGTCATACACGATGACGCTGATTTGGAACTTGGAAGAATAAAAATAAAGAAAGGTGGTAGCTCTGCTGGACATAATGGACTTAAATCCATAGATAGTTTTATTGGCAACGATTATTGGCGCTTGAGATTTGGAGTGGGTAGACCTGAAGATCAAAGAAGCTTAGCAGATTATGTGTTATCAAAATTTTCAAATTTTGATAATGTTACTCCCTTAGTGGAAAAAATAGCAAAAAATATACACTTAATGCTGCAAGGAGATAATACAGCTTTTATCAATTTGATTGTATAATATTACGAAACACAGGGAGTGTATGGTCCCAGAGTGTGATGGTGTGGATTTAGTATGAACAATTCAGGAGATTTTGTCCACTGTAAAGATATAAACTCAAAAGGTGTAAGACCCTTAAGAGTTTTGAGTCTTTTAGCATAATTGTAGGCCATAACAAATTCATAAAGATGCTCTTTGAGTTGCTGGTGAGACTGATAGTAATACTTCTTAACAGTGGCATTCTTTAAAGTTTTGTTCATACGCTCAACTTGCCCATTTGTCCAAGGATGGCTAACTTTTGTTAGACGGTGTTCAATGTCATTTTCTTCACAAGCTCTATCAAATATATGTTGAAAAGCGTATTTATGGCGTTTTTGGTTGGTAAATTGTACACTGTTATCTGTCAAAATAGTGTGGATTTTATATGGTAAAATTTTAATCAAATTACGTAGAAACTCAGCAGCTATAGGTTTTGTAGCACTTTTATGCAACTCAACATACGTAAATTTGGATGTTCTATCTATTGCAACAAACAAATATAACTTTCCTTCTTCTGTTCTGACTTCTGCAATATCAATATGGAAATAGCCTATAGGATATTGTTTGAATTTCTTTTTTGGTTTAACTTCGCCATCAACATCTGGTAGTCTGCTAATGCTGTGCCTCTGTAAGCAACGATGTAGACTAGAGCGAGTCAAGTGTGGGATTGAGGTTTGCAAAGCGTAGAGACAATCATCTAATGGCAATAGAGTATGCTTACGAAATGCAACAATTACAGCCTCCTCTTCTAAAGTTAAAACAGTTGATCTTGCATGCTTCGGACCCATATCAGCGTCTTTGGCAAAAGACCGTTTTCTCCATTTAATGATAGTTTTTGGATTAAGGTTATAGTACCTGGAGAGTTTTGCTATGCTCTCTTTACTATTTTGTATTGCTCTACGAATTGTCTCTGTTGTTTTGGCGCACCCATGTAATATTTGTCCCATAATTCCTCCTTTGATGGTATTGTTTTCTCATATTTTATCATACCATCACACTCTGGGACCATACATCCCCCCCTCCCCCCCTAATTCCTATATCAAACCTTTCTTTACTAGATTATATACTCAACCACTATCGGCTGAGAGCCGAAAGGTTGGATATAGCGCTGGAAGCGCGGTGAGAAGCTAAAGCTACTCCAATCTTATACTAGATATAGAATGAGGCTGATGTGCATCTGTATGTTTATTGATGTACTCATTAATGACTTCATCTGTGATATCTCCGCTGGTAGCACTAAAGTATCCTCTTCCCCAAAAACGCTTTCCCCAGTACATTTTATTTAGCTCTGAAAATTCTTGTTGAACTTTGCGTGAAGACCTGCCTTTGGCTCTTTGAACAAAATCACTCACAGCTATATGAGGAGGTATTACTACGAATAAATGTAAATGATCTGATGATATTACTCCGTTTTCTATCTTAATCCCCATTTCTTCAGATACTTCTGCTATGATTGTTCGTATTCTCTCCTTCATAGCCTTAGTTAATACTCTGTACCGATATTTTGTAATCCAGACTATATGGTACCTATGATAAAATACAGTGTGTTTTCCTTTGTCATATTCCGTCATAACTATACTTTATAAAGTACAGTTATGACATTGACAAACTAAAGTTTCTCCACCTAGAAGGTGGAGGCTTGTACCATCTTATGGAAAGTCAATATAAAAAGCCATATAAAATTGCTTCCACTGCTGCCATGAGGAAATTGCTTATTCTTGCTAACTCTTTAGTCAGAGATGACAGGGTTTTTACTGAGGAATATAACTCTCTGTCTGTTTCTATCTAAGAGCCAGTATAGCTGTGGATAAGCACGTTTATACAGATAAAAGTACTTATCCACAGCTACATCAATTTTTCTATTGACTTTTAACACAACTGCTAAACAGATACATTCGTCATCCCGCTACGTGTTAGCGGCCAAGATACCGCGGCGGTATGACGTGGGAAACCTGACTTGCATTAACTATAAAATAGTGGTTTATATAAACCCCATAGCATGCCGAATGAAGCTTTTTTTGAGAAAATTTGAATTTTCAACTGCAATCAAGCCAAGATTTCTTAGTGCTTTAGCGCAGAATATTCTGTTGGAGAACATCCTATTTAATCCATCAGTTGCAAGCGCCATTGTAAAATTATCAAAGTATCTGTTACGTGAAATTTTCTTTAATAAATAACTACTGCCAACATCAATACCAGATGCTTTTGCGGCAACTACGTGCTTTATAATACTTTCTACATCTCTAATTCCAAGATTAAGCCCTTGACCTGCAACTGGATGAATTGAATGTGCTGCATCGCCGATAAGCAAAACTCTACCCTTATATAACTTTTTTGCGAAAACAAAACTTAAAGGATAAAGTTTTCTTTCACCCTCTAGTTTTATCTCTCCTAAATAAGAACCAAATCTTTTTTTAAGCTCTATAATAAATTCTTCTTCAGACAGATCCATTAGCATTTTTGAAATTTCAGATTTTTCTGTCCAGACTATTGAAGAAGTATGGCCACCCTTCATCGGTAGAATTGCAAATGGACCGCCAGGAAAAAAACGCTCTACAGCTAAGTTTTGGTGATGCAGTTCATGCTTTACATTAAATACTATGCTACTTTGTTTATAATCAAATTTCACTGTCGGTATAGAAAATAACTCTGGTAGTTTAGAGTTTTTGCCTTCAGCGCAGATAAGTAGCGATGATATTAATTCCTGGTTATTATCAAGAATAACTTCCACATATCCTGAATCACAAGCAATTGTTTTATAGGAATGTGGAGAGTATATATTTAGTTTATTCAGAAAATTATTGTTGATTGCATTCCATATAGTAGCATTGTTAATAACATAACCCATTGGCTCTTCACCAACCATTTTATGATTGTAATGCACAGTAACCGCATCTAATATGCATATATCAAGTATTGGCTCAGCTTCGCTTTCTATAAACTGCCAAATCCCTAATTTTTCCAATATTTTTTTCGAGCCTTGAGAAATAGCAAATGCTCGGTTGTCATCTACTACACGTGGCAAACTATTTTTTTCAATTACAGCTACAGACACAGAGTTACAACTGAGGCCAATTGCAGTAATAAGACCAAGCAACCCACCACCTGAAATGATTACATCATAATTCATTTTATTTACGCTAATTGTAAAATTATATTTTATCTATTTTGAAAATAGTTTAAACAAACTTTGTATACTATGAGTAAAAGACTTTAAGGTTTTCCTATATACAAATTAAGTCTCTTAGAACCTGTCTTGAAAATGGCTAAGCATAGAAGTAATCATATTAGATTTCTTGCATAACCCAAACTAAGTAGAAAAAAGGCAACTCCCCTGTCATCCCAGTAGCCCTCTTCTTGTCATCCCAGTGCGTGACACTGGGATCTCATTTTACTTTATAATGATGTCATGGAAGTAGCTGACACTGGAATTCAGAAAAAAGGATGATGTCATTCCAGTCTGGAATCCAGCCTTTCCATAATCATCAAAACGTTGTATTTTAACATAAAACAGCTATTTTTATACTTAATAAAATTCCTGGATCCCAGACTGGGATGACACCCTTCTGGTAGACAATGTTCGTACAGTTGTGGATTCATTCGCGGTATAAATTCCTCTAACTAGTAGCGGAATGACGGTTTTTCAAATTGTAGGTAAACCTAAGCCACTTTAGCTATAACATCTTTAGCAATGTCTTCATAAATCTCTGCCAAATCTTCACTTAGCATTAAAGGATTTCCACAATCAGAAGCATGACATATTTGTGGATCCAGAGGAATCCTGCCTAGGAGTTTGATGCTCAGCTCCTCAGACATTCTTTTTGCGCCGTCTTTTCCAAATATGTATATTTCTGAGTCATTTTGAATGAAATAACTCATATTTTCCACAATGCCAATAATCGGTATACTGAGCTTTTTAAGCATATCATAAATTTTGCGAGCATCGATTAAAGAGAGCTCCTGTGGAGTTGAAACTATTATCGCCCCGGTTAAGTTAAAATTTTCCATAAGACTTAAATGCACATCGCCAGTTCCAGGTGGTGTATCAACTATCAAATACTCTATATCGGACCATTTTGTTCCCATGAGCAGATTATAAAGTGCTTTTGTGATCATAGGTCCGCGCCATATTGCTGCACGATCCTTGTCAACAAAATAGCCGATTGAAATAGTATGCAGTCCATACCTTTCTATAGGTATTGCTTTTCCACCCTGTATTTCTGGCTTTAATTTTTCAGTGCTAAGCATTTTAGGAATTGAAGGACCATATATATCTGCATCAACCAGCGCAACTTTGTGTTTTAACTTTGCTAATGAGAGAGCAAGATTTAGCGCAACTGTGGATTTACCTACGCCTCCTTTACCAGAGGCCACAATAATTATATTTTTCACTCCTTCGATATGTAATTTAGCTTTTTGTTGCCCAGTTTGTTTTTGACAAGTAGCAACCACGATCACTTTTGTCACCCCCGGTATAGCTTTAACAGCTTGCTCACAATTTCTTCTTAATTCTTCGTTTGCTTGCGTGTCACCGGCAACTTCAAGCGCAAAACCAATGTCCCAGCCTTTAATAATGATTGAGGATATTATGCCAAGAGCGATCACATCTTTACCGCTTTTTTGCTCTATGACTTTTTTTAAGTTCTCTCTTACAATTTCTTCGTTGATCATTAGACCTCTGTTGTTTGATGCGCCAGGAAGGGTATCATTGCGACAATGTTACACGAAATAAATTCAAAAACCAACAAGCCTTTTAGGCAATTTCTTCCTGAAGTTGTTCAATTTTAGCTTGAGGAAGGCTGGTTGTCTGAGAGATAATATCAATAGAGATGCCAGCTTTAAGTAAGTTTTTTGCAACTTCAATTTTTCCTTCAATTCTACTTTGCATGATGCAGGATAAATTATCATCCTCACGTTTCTTATCTTGATCATAAGTAAAACGCTCTTCTTCACTCCAATTATATTGATTCAACTCATTATAAGCCTTGCCAATAATTACATCACTTCCTACCACTTTTTTTAGATCCTCTTCACTAGTTTCACTTGCATGCTGTTGTCTAAGTGAAGAAGGTCGCCCCTCCTCACTCGACTTCAAAACCTTACTATTACCCACAAGTATAAAATTCATGAGCAAGTTTCCATCCTTCTGCTAAATCAAAGAGACGTTTCCATCCCTTCCACAAAGCTATAGGGCCTGGTTCTAAGTCATTTTTGCGAGCTAAAAACCCTCCTAACTTGGCCACCCACCTCACAATTTCTCTTATAGGTGGTGGTGTCTCAGGATAGTTTTTTGTCTTAAGCATTTTGGTATATAAAACCTTCCATTCGTCGTCAGTCAGTATGAAAGTGCAAGAAAGATTTGGATTTGTTCTAGCTACTAGTGTGATAAAAAATATTCTCCATGCAATTATACTCATTATTGTAAGAAAGCGGATTAATCTATCTGCTGCTTGGAGCCTACATTCTTCAACTTTAAGACCAGATTTCAAAATTTTATGAAAAACCTCTATTCTCCATCTTAAGCAATACCATTGTATTTTTTCTACTGCTTCTTCAAAATTATTAATATTTATATTTGTCAACAAAATCCAGTTCACAGGCTCTTCGCCAAATGGGGGGTATTTTTCTATAGCATAGACAGCATTTAAACTTAAATTAGGAAGTTTTTGGGTTTTACGTCTAGCGTTATTTTTTGATGCATTCATCACAAAGTTGCTAAACTTTACTTCTAAAACTGTTGTTCTTTGAGGTTTATCATTGCGAGCAGGAATATTCACTTGTATTTCTCCTTGACAAGACATGCGATTCATCAGATCCCACAACCTTTCACCACCTTTTTCAGAATAAGTCGACTTCTTATTTATTGTTCTGTTTTGATTTCCTCTTACTACAAAAAGAGATTGATTAGTGGAAGCAACTTCAAATAAATCATACATATCTGCTTCTCTGTCACAGACGGTAACTACCTTGATATCCTTTAATCCAGGATGATTAGTAGAATATTTAAGTGATTCTATCCACCGTATGCTTTCTTTCTCTTCTATGGGAACAGCAGTATTATGGCTTCTTCTTTTCAACTCTTTTAGGTCTTCAGCTAAGGAGGGTCTAGTACTAATTTTTTGATCCAATAATCCTATAGGCAGTCCTTCTGTTGTAACTGCAAACGTTGTATGCATCACTAATCCATGTGTTTTAAAATTAGTTGTTTTAGATGTTAATCTTGCTGCTATAATCCCTAATCCTTCGGTCTTTTTATGATTTTTATATGAGATATAACTCGTGTCTTGGATAGCTAAGATAGTTGAGTATTCTTTAGCTCTTTCAACAGTTTTAATTATATGACTTTCTAATATCTTTCTCTCAGAAATGGCATCGTTTTGGAAAAATCTATAAGCTGCTTTACTTTGATGCCAATCTTCACAAGCTTGATTTATTGAACGCTCAGGCGATTCAGCAAAACTATTAACTATTTTTAGAAGCCTTTTACTTAATCTTATATCACCAAAATTAACAATTCCAAATTCACTTTCTGCCCATTCGCCAGTTGAAGTATTTATAGTTCTTTTCATCATATATTCCATTTTTAGACCATAGATCCATTTATAATAGAAAGTTGAATTAGTAAAATATCAGCTTTTTTACTATTTATATACTTATGGGTAATAGTAAGCTTCAAAACCTTACTATTACCCACAAA
This sequence comes from Wolbachia endosymbiont (group A) of Epagoge grotiana, assembly GCF_947251775.1. Taxonomy (NCBI): domain Bacteria; kingdom Pseudomonadati; phylum Pseudomonadota; class Alphaproteobacteria; order Rickettsiales; family Anaplasmataceae; genus Wolbachia; species Wolbachia endosymbiont (group A) of Epagoge grotiana. The sequence goes on along the minus strand of NZ_OX366387.1, from coordinate 1,276,129 downwards.
TATAAATGTTTGTTGCATAGCTCTTAATGGCATAACTTTTGCTTGAAATAACTGTTTATATGGTGCAATTTACAGCTTTTAGTTGCTAAAATTATAACTCTTAGTTTAATAATTTTAATCTAATAAGCTTTCAGGTTAATAAAATTAAATTATTTGAGTAAATACAATACTATGTTTTTATTTGTGGGTAATAGTAAGGTAGTTAATGAGTAGTGCAATAAATAAACAATTGGTTATGAACTCTTTATTAATGGCCATTAATAGGCGTAAACCTGTTAAAAATCTACTATTACATAGTGATCAAGGTTCACAATATACTTTGCAAGGTTATCAATATCTCTTATCCATAAAAAACATAGATGAATCATAAAGGTTGTTGTTACGACAATTCTGTTGTGGAAAGCTTCTTCAGTTCTCTAAAAAGGGAGTTACCAATAGACACCTCTCGGCACTCTAAACAGCATATCAAAACTGCTATATTTGAATATATAGAAATTTTTTATAACAAACAACGTCACTATTAACTATTGCATTCCAGAACAATTTGATGCATCATTCTTTTTGTAAAAAACATTCCACACTTTCTCTCCACTTTTTCTGGGTAAGGTCAATTTTCATTGCACCCTATATTGTCCATTCCATTAGCTTTACTACGCTCGTTACCTCACGCAGCATAATGGTCTGTTCTAGGCTCATACGCGTCAAGTTAAGGAAATAAAGGTATGAAAGAGATAGAATAATAAGGTATAAGTTCTCCCAGATATACTTTTAGTGAGAGAACCAATGAATAAAATAACTTGCTTATCAAAAAAGCTCAAAGAAATTTTTAATGAAAAAGCAGAGAAAATCTCAATTACAACAAGGTTTATAAAAAGAAAGAGAAAGCTAAAAGGTTCATCATTCGTAAAAGCCATGGTCTTGGGTAATATAGGAGTTGATAATTGTAGCGTAGAAACAATGTGTCAATTACTAAACGAGGACTCGATAGATATAACAAAACAAGGTTTGGATTTTAGATTTACTGAAGAAGCAGTGGAATTTATGAAAAGGATGTATAATGAATCTGTGATTCTCTTTAAAAATATCTTGCAAGTTGATTGCAAAATCTTACAGCAATTTAATAGTGTTAAATTATTGGACAGTAGCTATATTACTCTACCTAACAGTATGGAAGAGATGTATAAAGGTTATGGTACTAGCTACAGTGGCTATGAAAGCAATACTAAGTCTGGAATAAAGTTACAATTAGTTTTCGACTACATGAATCAGATAATAGACCAACTTAATTTAACGGAGGGGGTAAGATCAGACCAGGGATATAGGAAACATTTAAGTAATATATTAAGCAATGATTTGCTAATATCTGATCTCGGTTATTTTGTGCCAAGTTCTTTTAAACAAATCAATGAAATAGGAGCTTATTTCATAAGTCGTTATAAATCCGATACCAACATATATGATGTAGAAACAAATCAAAAAATGGAGTTATTAGAATGTTTAGAGGATAAGTTATTTTTAGAAAACGAGGTATTGTTAGGAAAAGAAGCAAAAATTAGAGTAAGAATTATATGTCAGAAACTAACTGAAGAACAGTCTATGGCCAGAAGAAGGAAAGCTAATAGATTAGCAAGATCGCAGGGATATACATCCTCTAAAAGAAATCAAAAATTGTTGAACTGGTCAATATTTATAACTAATGTTCCAGAAAATAAAATTAGTGCTGAGCAAGTATTAACGATTTACAGAGTAAGGTGGCAAATTGAGTTATTATTTAAATTGTATAAAAGCCATATCAGGCTTGATAAGCTAAAAGGAAAGCCATGCAGAGTATTATGTGAACTATATGCTAAATTGTGCGCAATTCTTATATTTCACGGCATAGTTGGTTGCACAGAAGTGAAAAAGAATACAGAACTTAGCTTAACAAAGGCATTTATTGAGCTAAAAAGGCGGGTTAGAGAGTTATTTTTAGTATTAACCAAAATTAATAGTTTAAAAGCATTTCTTAAAAAACTCACTATAACTTGGTCGCGATTTTCATTAAAAGACAAACGTAGAAGGGCTAGAGTATCCACTTTAACCTCTCTAAATTTGCTCACAATCTCTTAACTTGACGCGTATGGTTCGTACAGCTATGCAAACACAAAGGTGTCATTCCAGCGCGTGACGCTGGAATCCAGTTGAGCTATTTCAACAAAAATACTACATTTTGAGATGAACGTTCCAGACTTATTTACAAGTATAACAATTGAAGTCTGGATTCCAGTGTCAAGCACTGGAATGACATCATAGGGGCACTGCCCTTTTGGATGGAAACCAGTGTCAGCTACTTAGATGATACCTTTTTTCTACTTAGTTTGGGTTATGCAAGAAGTCTATTGCATTCCTGAGCAATTTGATTCATTATTCTTTTTGTAAAAAATTTTCTTAACTTTCTCTCCACTTTTTTGGTAAGGTCACTTTAAAGGAAGTCTAATAGATGCTACATAGAAATCCAGATGAGTTTCTAAAGTCTATTCCAAAAGATAAGCGCATAATGTGCCTTGACATGGGAGAAAAGCAAATAGGCATAGCATTTAGCGATAAAACACAGCTCATAGCCACAGCTCATAGCATATATCACAGAAGAAATATGAGCAAAGATTTAGGTTATCTGCATAGAATATTCAAAGAAAATGAATCTGGATCAATGGTAATAGGACTACCATTAAAAATGGACGAGCAAGAAACTAAATGGTGTAAAACTATAATCCAATTCGCAAATAAAATAATAAAAAAATATAAAGTAAATATATACTTACAAGACGAAAGCTTCTCAACATCTATCGCAACTCATACACTAAAAATTACTGGAATATCAATCACAAAATCGAAAAAAATAGATGATAAAATCTCCGCATGTATTATTTTGCAACGAACGTTAGACAAGATAAATACAATCAAATAGTTTTTCCAGATCTGGAAATCTTCAAACTGAATCCCATATAAAAGTTACTCAACAAAACAAGAACCTTTCGTATAAGCATGACAAATTGCTACAGCAAGAGCGTCAGCAGCATGGTGGCATTTTATACTCAAATTTTTAACTATTTGCTTCACCATAAATATAATCTGATCCTTATCAGCATGGCCATTTCCGGTAATGCTTTTTTTTACATAGTTTGCATCATATTCATTCATAGTTAGCTTTGTTATTTTTAACGCTAAAATTACAACCCCTCTTGCATATCCTAAAGTTAGTGAAGATTTAGGATTTTTATTAACAAAAATTTTCTCCACCGCAGCTTCATTCGGAGAGTATAGGGAAATTACTTTCTTTAATTGTTCAAAAATTATATGTAGGCGTTCACCTGTACCCAATTTACCATCAGTTGATATGGTACCGCCGCCCAAAAATTCAATATTATTTTTTTCGTTCAGGCTGATAATGGCCCACCCAGTCTTGCTTATTCCTGGATCTAGACCTATTATTTTAACCACTTAATAAACGCTTAACCAATAGACAAACAAAAATAAAAATATCCAGACTACATCTACAAAGTGCCAATACCAGGAGGCAAACTCAAAGCACAAATGGTCCTGAAGTGTAAATTGGCCTTTCCGTGCTCTAAATAAACACACTGATAAAAATATTATTCCTATTATAACGTGTGCGCAGTGAAAACCGGTAATCATATAAAAATTGGATGTATAAATAAGCTTTTCTCCTGTTTCTTGTAGAGAAAAACTCGCTTCATGATACTCTATTGCTTGCACTATTATAAAAAAAACTCCAAGCAATATAGTTATGGACAGCATTTTAATCATGCTCTTTTTATCATTTTTAAGTAAAGAGTGATTTGCCCAAGTAATTGTTGTACCAGAAAGCAATAATATTAATGTATTCATGAATGGTAGTGACCACGGATCAGGTGGCAAAATTCCCTCAGGGGGCCATTCAACTTTTTTTGCAGGAGAAAACGCCTCAAATAAAAAAACTGGATCAAGCCAGGCTTTAAAGAATGAACAAAAGAACACTATAAAAAATACGACCTCCGAGAGAATAAACAAGTACATTGCAAATTTGAGTCCATGTTTTACAATGGCAGTGTGACATTTGTCATAAATGGCCTCCCTTATTACATCTCTCCACCAATAAAACAGCACCCCTGATACTGCGGAGATTCCCAAAACTAAACAAAACATTCCGACAATTTGTTTATGAAGCGCGCCAACTAATCCAAGTGCAAGAATAAGAATTGCTGCTGATACAGCAATTGGCCAAGGGCTTGGATCCACTAAATGAAAATCATGTTCTTTACTTTTCATAGCATTTTAAAAAATACTTATTAAGGATACAAATTAGCTTAAAATTGTCAATGTTCCTTAGGAAATTGGATTGAATCTTGAAAAATTATATGCACCGTTCAAAAAATCTAACACAAATTGTGCAGTTATTCTAAACAACTCAAGCATTCTGCTCTTTTCGTTTTCTCTTGCTCTGCTGCAATATCCATCAACAATATTTTCCAAAATAATGCATCCAGACTTTACTGAATCACTGTAACAAAAATTAAACCAATCCCTATATCTATTATTTTTCTTGAATCTATTTTTCATGCTATCAACGACAGTCTCGTATATAAACATGCAAGAATACAAAACCGTCATAGCCTCATAGGTATTACTATGCGAGATGGATAAAAGAAAATTAGTGAAATTAAAACACTCAAGAGATTTCTTTTCGCGACTTATACCGTACATAGTAAAGTAGTAGTCATATAGCATTCTATTAACAGTCACTACTCTTTGGGCTACTTCAGCAAGCGAGATAATACTACTATAATCTTCCATTTTGGATGCAGTAATTAAGGTGGTACGAATATAATCACCTAAGAACAACGTCTTTTGTTGAGCATAGAATTTGAAGTTCTCTATATTTAGGGTGTTATTCGCTAACTCAACATTAAAAGGATGCTCAATTATATCCTTTAAAAGATTTGACCCGTAACAGCTCCTAATTATGCCACTGAACACTGTAGTTACCGATAAAAGATCAAGTTAACGTAAATAATCCGCTGCTAATATTCTTTGCTAGATATATTAGAGTAATATGCCTCATCCCAAAACATTATTTCTAATTCCAGCCCTTTCTTAAAAAACTCATACATCCTCTTTTTTTCACAGTCACTAGCTTTTTTATATAGCTTATTTGTAATATCAGTAACCTCATCAATTACAGCATTTACTGTTTCGCTACTATAAATGTTGATCCACTCTTTGTATTTGTTATTTTTAACCCCTTTAGTTGTTATCTCATTTACCATATGGCGTATAACGATTTGGTATATGTTAAAGCAAGAATAAGATGCTACTAAAGCTTCATTAACAGAATTGTGATATGCGGCACTCATGAAAAAGTCAGTAAAGGCAGAACAAGCTCTTGACTTTTTGTGATCATCAGATAGATCACAATCTTCAAAATATTTTTTATACTGTTCTCGAACATAAAATGCTCCTTGTGCCAAATTGATTAAACTACTCATCATTTCAATATCATCAACTCTAGCTGCAACAATTAAAAAAGCACGAGCGCAATCTATACAATACAGAAAATCCTGCTGAAGGTAGAATTTGAATTTTTCATAATCTAATGTATTATTTATCAATTCAACATTAAAAGGGTGTTCTTTTATTTTATCAATAAGATCAGAAAACTCTTTTACAATTACGTTGTACAGTTCTCCTTCTATTTCGTTATACACTTTATAAGCCTCACAATAAAAATTGAATATAAAAATTATTACTAATGTGGTATAATTATTATGAAAAAGCGTGCTATGCTTTAACAATAAGCTAGTATATAAATATGGGGCTGTAAATCAAAAATTTTAGCAATCTAAAGAAATTTTACTTTCCATAAGATGGTACAAGCCTCCACCTTCTAGGTGGAGAAACTTTAGTTTGTCAATGTCATAACTGTACTTTATAAAGTATAGTTATGACGGAATATGACAAAGGAAAACACACTGTATTTTATCATAGGTACCATATAGTCTGGATTACAAAATATCGGTACAGAGTATTAACTAAGGCTATGAAGGAGAGAATACGAACAATCATAGCAGAAGTATCTGAAGAAATGGGGATTAAGATAGAAAACGGAGTAATATCATCAGATCATTTACATTTATTCGTAGTAATACCTCCTCATATAGCTGTGAGTGATTTTGTTCAAAGAGCCAAAGGCAGGTCTTCACGCAAAGTTCAACAAGAATTTCCAGAGCTAAATAAAATGTACTGGGGAAAGCGTTTTTGGGGAAGAGGATACTTTAGTGCTACCAGCGGACATATCACAGATGAAGTCATTAATGAGTACATCAATAAACATACAGATGCACATCAGCCTCATTCTATATCTAGTATAAGATTGGAGTAGCTTTAGCTTCTCACCGCGCTTCCAGCGCTATATCCAACCTTTCGGCTCTCAGCCGATAGTGGTTGAGTATTACCTTCTATATTGAATTCTCTACAAAGATCAGCAGATAAGTCCATGTTTTCCCAAGAAAATCCACCGTCCCTTTCCGACTGTTTACCAAAATGTCCATAACAGGCTGTACGTTTATATATAGGATGATTAAGCGATAAATGCTTGATTATGCCTTTTGTTGATAAATCTATATTATTCTCGATAAACTTTTTAATTACTCTTTCCTCTACCTTATTCGCACCAAATGTATCAATATAGAATGAAGTAGGTTTTGATACACCAATTGCATAAGAAAGCTGCACAAGACAACGTTCAGCCAAACCTGCAAAGACAATATTTTTAGCAAGATATCTTGCCATATAAGCCGCAGATCTATCAACTTTGGTTGCATCTTTTCCGGAAAACGCTCCTCCACCGTGTGGAATATAACCTCCATAAGTATCAACCATAATTTTTCGTCCGGTTAATCCACAATCACTAACCGGTCCACCAATAACAAATCTACCAGTTGGATTGACTAAGAGATTTTCCTCAGGACACATCCATCCTTCAGGTAAAGATGAAACTATGTAAGGGTAAATTATTTCTTTTACTTTTGATTGATCCAAATCCTCAGGGTGCTGTATTGAGACAATAATACTTTCAGCACGTACCGGGAGGTTATTCTCATATGCCAAAGTGATTTGTGACTTTGCATCTGGACCAAGTTTTGCTTCTTTAACTGCGCTCATGATATTTTTCAGAATCGAGTGTGCATAAAAAATGGGTGCCGGCATAAGGTTTTCTGTCTCTGTTGTTGCATAGCCATACATTATGCCCTGATCTCCAGCACCTTGATCCAACCCTATTGCAATGTCATTTGATTGCTCATGCAGCAATATATTTACTTTCACTTTTCTCCAGTGGAACCCATCGTGCTTGTAACCAATATCTTTTATTGTATTCCGTACAATACTTTCAATCCTGCTATTTTTGATGTTAGGCCCAAACACTTCCCCAGCTATAATAACGTTATCTTTGGTGACTAAAGTCTCTATTGCAGCTCGCGCAAAAGGATCAGTAAAAAGGTACTCATCAAGTATTGCATCTGAAATTTGATCTGCTACTTTATCTGGATGACCAGCCGCCACTGATTCACTGGTTACTAAATTTTTATATAAACTCATGTTTTTGCTTATACAATATCAAAACCGCTATAGAAAACACAGTTAGTAACTACTAAATGGTGGGTCTGGGAAGAGTTGAACCTCCGACCTCACGCTTATCAGGCGTGCGCTCTAACCACCTGAGCTACAGACCCATGATTTATTCAAGCTGAAGCTTTCATATTATCTGTAGGCACGATATCAATAAAAGTCTTTTTATTTGCTGACCTTCTAAAGCTGACCCAGCCTTCTATTTTAGCAAAAATCGTATGATCTTTACCTATACCAACATTCTTCCCAGGATGGAATTTTGTGCCTCTTTGGCGCACAATTATGTTACCAGGAATAACCTTCCCATTCTTCTTTATTCCTAACCTACGACCTGCTGAATCTCTACCATTACAGGAACTACCACCTGATTTTTTAGTTGCCATATCTTACCTCTTACTTTTGAAGACTAATTTCATTTATACGAAGAACAGTTATATACTGCCTATGACCAGTTTTCCTACGGTAATTTTTTCTTCTTTTCTTCTTAAAGATTATAATTTTTTCCCCCCTGCACTGCTCCAACACTTCAGCTTTAACAGTAGCATTAGATGAATAAGATAAGCCATTATTTGAAATACAAATCACCTTATTGATTTCCACCTCTTTTTTTTCTTCAGCTTCTAACTTCTCTACCTTTATTATACTACCTTCTTTTACTAAATATTGCTTTCCACCAGTCTCAATTACTGCAAACATGATAAATATAAATTATTGTTATTAACTTTAATCGTAAACGATGTCATATACGCTGTCAATATAAATAAAAAGCATGACTTAACGTTCTTTTTGAGCTACTAAAATACTTCTATCTGTTTTCATCTTTTATCTACCTTTTCTCAGACAGTAGACTTCTTGCATAACCTAAGCAGAAAAAAGGCAAATAGTTATTATAGCTCTAAGTTTACCGACACCGTCATGCAAGTAGCCCCTTCTCCTGTCATTCGAGTAGCTGACACTGGTTCCTTTATGACGATGTCATCCAAGTGTCAGCTACTCGGATGACAAAAAAAGGAGCACTAGGATGACATCATCCTTTTTTGGGATTCCAGTGGGCTTTGTTGCATCGCTCTTCGGATAGTAGGTAACGCACAATAAATTTATGAAGCTATCTCAAATTTAGCCATACCAATATCAGTGAACTTATTGAGCAAATAGCATTTAACAAGTAGTTCCTTCTCTCTATTTGTCTCAGATTTATTCCTAAAACTAAACCCGAATGTTTGTTTCAGTCGCGAGAAAAAACTTTCTATATAAGATCTTTTTCCGTAGTTTGTTTGCCTTTTCCACCTCTTCATTCCATCTTCGCTGCATGATTTTATTAGTCTAATTGCAGCATTTCTCTCAGCCATATAGTCTAACTTTGGATGCTCTGCTGCGTTGTTTTTCGGAGGAATTTTCGTTTTTATACCATATTGATTACACAGCTTATAGAGCTTTTCTCTGTCATATGCCCTATCTGCATATAGTACTTTTATGACATACTGAAAATCGACTTCTTTTAGCAAATCACAAGCTCCATAGTGATCAGCCGTTACTGTATTTTACAGCTATGGCTTTTTTGCTGTTTGTATTCAACATTACATGCAATTTTCTTGTCTGTTCATAGCTGCGATACTTTCTATCTTCGCTATTTTCTTTGCTATGACCAGGAGTGTTGTTGTATATACTAATTCCTGTACTGTCTATAGCAATTTCGATATCTTCCATATTATTTTCTGCAATCATTGATCTTAATATTGAGTTTCTTAAACCTTCTTGATGATTGTGAATAGCTGATAACTTGCAAATTTTTCCCAATTTGCTCAAGGTATCCTGCTATAAACCCAACTGTTTGCCTCAGGCCTATTCTAAATAAACAAGTTATTATGTGCACCAAAATTACAACTTTATCGCTATAAATATTGTTGCCAACTGGTATTTTTGGACCATTCTCGTACCACTTTTCTATGGCTTCGTTGATATAATGAAAAATATTTCCTCTTTTTTCTAGAAATTTGTTATATTCGCTATGGTTACTGACCCTCATTTTTTGTGGCATATTTTTTCTTTCAAGGTTAAATGGCTATTTTATAATGAATTTTGTCAGTAGCCACCAGATTTTTTCAGTTGCTATGCAACAAAGCCATTCCAGTGTCACGCACTGGGATGACAGCAGTCCTACGTCATACCGCCGCGAACCGTCATACCGCGATTCATTCGCGGTATCTCAGCAATAGATCCCGCTAACAAGCAGCGGGATGACGATTATCGTTTAGCCATAAACATTAAGGAATTTACCAAATGAAAAAAAAGGCAAAAGAAACCCTAGTCATTGTCTATTTTCAGTATTGGCGTTTTTTAAGTCTTAAACACTGCAATTTAGCTGCTTTTAATTGCAACTAACCTACGCTGCAAATGTTTAAGAAATTTACTAAGCAGAAAAAAAGACAAAGAACCCCCGAGTTAGCTAGTCTTTTACTATCTCTGTCGAGTATTGGCATTTTTTGATGTCTTGTAACGCTTTATAAGCGCGTTCAGCTTATTTAGATAAAAATCTAGATGTAGATGAAGTTTTGTAAAGACATACAGTATCTATATACTGCAAAAAATTAAACATAAGACGCCGATACATTAAGTAATCCTTACCTTTTAATCTGCAGATTGGCGAAAGCAAATACAATAGCTTCACTGTTATGATAAGCATACGCGTCAAGTTAAGGAAATAAAGGTATGAAAGAGATAGAATAATAAGGTATAAGTTCTCCCAGATATACTTTTAGTGAGAGAACCAATGAATAAAATAACTTGCTTATCAAAAAAGCTCAAAGAAATTTTTAATGAAAAAGCAGAGAAAATCTCAATTACAACAAGGTTTATAAAAAGAAAGAGAAAGCTAAAAGGTTCATCATTCGTAAAAGCCATGGTCTTGGGTAATATAGGAGTTGATAATTGTAGCGTAGAAACAATGTGTCAATTACTAAACGAGGACTCGATAGATATAACAAAACAAGGTTTGGATTTTAGATTTACTGAAGAAGCAGTGGAATTTATGAAAAGGATGTATAATGAATCTGTGATTCTCTTTAAAAATATCTTGCAAGTTGATTGCAAAATCTTACAGCAATTTAATAGTGTTAAATTATTGGACAGTAGCTATATTACTCTACCTAACAGTATGGAAGAGATGTATAAAGGTTATGGTACTAGCTACAGTGGCTATGAAAGCAATACTAAGTCTGGAATAAAGTTACAATTAGTTTTCGACTACATGAATCAGATAATAGACCAACTTAATTTAACGGAGGGGGTAAGATCAGACCAGGGATATAGGAAACATTTAAGTAATATATTAAGCAATGATTTGCTAATATCTGATCTCGGTTATTTTGTGCCAAGTTCTTTTAAACAAATCAATGAAATAGGAGCTTATTTCATAAGTCGTTATAAATCCGATACCAACATATATGATGTAGAAACAAATCAAAAAATGGAGTTATTAGAATGTTTAGAGGATAAGTTATTTTTAGAAAACGAGGTATTGTTAGGAAAAGAAGCAAAAATTAGAGTAAGAATTATATGTCAGAAACTAACTGAAGAACAGTCTATGGCCAGAAGAAGGAAAGCTAATAGATTAGCAAGATCGCAGGGATATACATCCTCTAAAAGAAATCAAAAATTGTTGAACTGGTCAATATTTATAACTAATGTTCCAGAAAATAAAATTAGTGCTGAGCAAGTATTAACGATTTACAGAGTAAGGTGGCAAATTGAGTTATTATTTAAATTGTATAAAAGCCATATCAGGCTTGATAAGCTAAAAGGAAAGCCATGCAGAGTATTATGTGAACTATATGCTAAATTGTGCGCAATTCTTATATTTCACGGCATAGTTGGTTGCACAGAAGTGAAAAAGAATACAGAACTTAGCTTAACAAAGGCATTTATTGAGCTAAAAAGGCGGGTTAGAGAGTTATTTTTAGTATTAACCAAAATTAATAGTTTAAAAGCATTTCTTAAAAAACTCACTATAACTTGGTCGCGATTTTCATTAAAAGACAAACGTAGAAGGGCTAGAGTATCCACTTTAACCTCTCTAAATTTGCTCACAATCTCTTAACTTGACGCGTATGGGTGTACTAACATGGCACGAACATCGACATTTGAACAGAAGTTGGAAAAATAGCCAAGTAATATCTATAATAAGTTAAGTACTTATATTTATATCCTCATATATTATATTAATAATAGGTTAAAGTGTATGAAATAAACAGAAAAAGACTTGCTTTTTCATGCCAAAACGCACATAACTTAAATAGTAGCAAGTAAACAAAAAAAATTGATCTTGCACTAAAGAGAGCGAAATTGGCGTATGTTTTTATAGTGAGGTATGTAATGAGGTTTAGCAAGGAAAAGAGAGAAGCTTTTAATAAGTCATTTTATGAATTATTAGAGAACTCGTTTAAGAATATTAATGAAAAAGATGAAAAAGGGGAAACAGTATTGCACCATGCAGTAGAAATCTCCGATTGCAAAACAGTGAAGTTATTAATAACAAAAGGAGCGGACATCAATGCAAGAGATAAAAAGGGTTATACACCACTGCACTGCGCAGTATTTGCGAGAAGTTTAGAAAATGTAAAAGTGCTGATAAGGGGAGGAGGAGAAATAAATGCCACTAAATATATCAACGGATGTACGCCACTGCACTCTGCGTGCAAAATAGGAGGAGCAGGAGTTGAAATAATAAAAGAGCTAGTAAAGGCTGGAGCTGAAGTTAATCAACTGAATAAGTACGGCGCAACGCCAATGTATTACATCTGGGAAAGTGAAAAGTATCGTCTATGTGATAGCAAAGAGAGTGAAAAGGCGAGTAAATTTTTGAGAGAAAAAGGAGGAATAACAAAAAGTAGAGAACTGACGTGCTATGGAATAGAGGGGCTAGTGGGAGAAATAGCAGACATGTTGAATGGAAGCTACATGCCGGAGCTAAAAATAATAGAGATAGGAGAAATAAGGAAAAGAGACAAATCACTAATAAAGGAGGAATGTCAAAATTTAGCAAGCAAGATAATGAGCCAAGTAAATGAGATGATAGATGAGGTGGTGAAAAGGAAGGCTTAGGTTTAAAGAAAGGTAGGGGTAGATTATGATAAAGCTTGGTAAGAAAGAGAAATCTCTATTAGAGAACTCATTTAAAAATATTTATGCAAGAGACGAAAAAGGAAGAACAGCTCTACATTATGCAGTAGAGGTAAAAACAGTGGAGTTATTAGTCGAAAAAGGAGCGAATGTGAATGCTAAAGATGTAGAAGGATATACAGCACTGCACCTAGCGGTAACGGAAAAACGCCTAGAAACCGTGAGAGAGTTGATAAAGTCAGGAGCAAATGTAAATGCTGAAGAGTATGGCAATAAATGCACTCCATTGCACCTTGCATGTATGGTGGGGAAAGTGGAGATAGTAAAAGAGTTAGTGGAAGCAGGAGCAGAAATAGAGCAAGCAGATAAATTTGGAATGACAGCAATGGATTATGCGAAAAATAGTAAAGAGATAACCGAGGTATTAAAGAAAGAAACAGACAGAATTGAAAAGTTATTTGAACAGCAAAGTGGGAAATCTTCTATGAGAGGCTAAAAGCATGGAGAAAGAAATAGAAAAGAAGGTAATGAATTTAGAGAAAAAAGCGTTGGTAGAGTTGAGAAGAATATGGAAGAAGGTATATGGGGAAGAAGCGCCAAGGTACTCAAAGAAATATCTGATACCGAGACTAGCTTATAGAATACAGGAGGAATCGTATGGAGAAATGTCAAGAAAGGGGACAAAAAGACTAGAGTATCTGGCAGATCGGCTAGAGAAGGGAAAAAGAATAAGTAGCGATAAATTACCAGTAGAGGGGACAGAATTAATATTAGAGAGAGGTGAAGAGACGCATGCGGTAATGGTAACAGATAAGGGTTTAATCTACAGAGAAGAATTTTTCACATCATTATCAGCAGTAGCCGGGAAAATAATGGGAATGAGCTACAACGGACCTTTATTATTCGGTATGCGTGATAAAAATGAAAATTGAAGAGAATAAAATGCTAAAAGAAGTAAGGTGTGCGATATATACAAGAAAATCAAATGAAGACGGTCTAGAGCAGAAGTTTAACAGTCTTGATGCGCAGCGAGTAGCATGTGAAAAATACATAAAGAGCAGAGAAGGCTGGGTAATATTGGCCAAAAGGTACGATGATGGAGGATTTTCAGGGAAAAATTTAGAAAGACCAGCGATAAAGGAATTGTTTGAAGATGTAAAAAAAGGAGAGGTAGATTGTGTAGTAGTGTACACACTAGACAGACTATCAAGAGAAACAAAAGACAGCATCGAAGTAACATCATTTTTTAGAAGACATAGAGTAAATTTTGTAGCAGTAACGCAGATATTTGACAATAATACGCCAATGGGAAAATTTGTACAAACGGTATTGTCAGGAGCAGCACAACTAGAAAGAGAAATGATCGTAGAAAGGGTAAAAAATAAAATAGCAACATCAAAGGAGCAGGGATTGTGGATGGGGGGAACTTTGCCGCTTGGATATGATGTAAAAGATAAAGAATTAATAATAAATGAAAAAGAAGCGAAAATAGTAGGGCACATATTTGAAAGATATTTGGAGCTAAAATCAATGGCAGAATTGGCAAGGGAGTTAAATAGTCAAGGATACCGGACAAAATCAGATATCTTTAAAAAAGCGACGGTGAGAAGAATAATAACAAATCCAATATATCTGGGAAAAATCAGACATTATGAGAAAGAGTATGAAGGAAAGCATGAAGCGATAATAGAAGAAGAAAAATGGCAAAAAGCGCAAGAGTTGATAAAGAATCAGCCTTATCAAGGCAAAAAATATGAAGAGGCACTACTAAAGGGGATAATCAAGTGCAAGAACTGTGACGTAAATATGACACTGACATACTCAAAAAAGGAAAATAAAAGGTACCGATATTATGTATGTAACAATCATCTAGGAGGGAAAAATTGTGAATCAGTAAATCGAACAGTAGTAGCAGGAGAAGTGGAAAAAGAAGTGATGAAAAGAGCAGAAGATTTATATGAAAAATGTGGAGAAGAAGAGTGGAGAAATCTAAGTTTTGGAAAGCAGAAAGAAGTAGTGAAAAAGTTAATAAAAACAGTATTGGTGAGAGAGGATGGAATAGAGGTGAGTTCAGAGGATAAGGTGGAATTTATACCAATAAAAAAGAAAGGAAATAAATGCACAGTAGTAGAGCCAGAAGCAAAAACAAACAATGCGTTACTGAAAGCAGTGGTAAGAGCTCATCTGTGGAAACGGCAATTGGAAGAGGGAAAATATGGCAGTGTGAAGGAGCTGAGTGCCAAAATTAATATAGGTACAAGACGCATACAACAAATTTTAAGATTAAATTATTTAGCTCCAAAAATTAAAGAAGATGTAGTAAATGGGAGGCAGCCAAGGGGTTTGAAGTTAGTTGATTTAAGAGAAATACCGATGCTGTGGAATGAGCAAATGGAGAAATTTTATGGATTAGGGATGTAATTACACCATTTATAAAAAGAACAAAAGGAGAGAAACTGAAAACACACCAAAACTATTGAAAGGTATTGCTGAGAAATAGGAAAGATAGCCAAATTGCTGCTACTGCAGTTGATATAGAGGAATCAAAGAATAAACTAATGCTGAAAAAGTTACAGAAATCGACACTTAATTATACAAAATATCAATATAAATAATGAAGATTTTAGCATATCAAATGCAATGGCAGTAGAAAATGTATCGAATAAACATCAAAAAAGGCAATACTCTAAACCCAGCACACAACTCCAGAAAGTATAGCTCTTTTCATAATAGTCCAGAAAGCTCATAGAAAAGCAGAATCAACAGCATGACGAAAAGATGTGAATAGAGGGATGTTTTTCCTAGCTCTGTTTTTTATAGCAAACCAATAATGCTCAATTTTGTTAAAATCAGGAGAATAAGGCGGTAGATATAAAATTTCTGCACCAACTCCTTTAGCAAGTTCAGTAATCTTGTTAGACTTATGAAAAGTAGCATTATCAAGGATAACAGTTTGTCCAGGTTTCAAAATCGGTGTCAAAAACTGCTCAAACCATTTATTATAGCTCTTAGCTATCTAAGAAACTCACCGCAAATTAATTATTATAAATATAGTTCAGTATTATGCTTAGTAGTAAATATATCAGAGAGCGAACTTTTAACAGCACTCCATGTACTCATATCAGGATCATTTTGTTTTTCTTCTATAACTTTGTTACAAAACTTCCCTATAGCATAACCTACTAATGCACCAATTGCTGCAGCTGCAAGACATACTGTAATAGCAAGAATAGGAGTTAAAGCAATGGATCCTGCAAGATAGGCTGTGCTTAAACCTAAAAATAAACCAATTGACGTGTAAATACCAGTACAATATTTTCTGTTGGTGCTAGACTTACTTTTTCTTTCTGCTTTATCTAGAGGCTGCTTCATTGCATCACTTACAGCATACTTCTTTGTACATTTATCAATATTTTCTGTGCTAATTTTATCTAAAAGCTCTACATGTTTGTTATCAAGGTCTTTAGTCTTTTCTCGAGTAAAGTTATTACTACCTTGTTCATCTAAATTTTCTTGTTCTGATTGCAAAGTACTTATATTCGTACCAATCCTAATCTTTAATGGGTGTTGGTAAAGATCAAATTCCTCTAATACATGTTTATCATTCTTGAATTTTAGCTGATCAGTTCCGCGATTGACAAATAACTCCAATATTGAACTTAACCTATCTCTTTGCTTTACGTTTATATGATAAGTAGGAATGCTTTCTTTATTTATGGTATTGCTATAAAAGTCAACAGAATCCTTATTTTTTTCTATGCTATCAATGAAAAGATCAAACGAAGTTAGACCATTCTTATTTTTTATATCAAATTGTGCGCCTTTACCTAAAAGTGATTCAGCAAAGTCATCGTATTTGAGTTTCCATTTACTATCTGAGTAATCGAAACTTTCATTAATATATCCCTTAAAGATATGATGCAAAGCTGTATTTCCATCTTCATCTTGGTAGTTAATGTCTACATCATTTCTTCCTAAAAGGAAGTTAAAAACCTTTTGAGCATCATGTTTAATAGCACTAATTAAAGCATCACCTGGAATCTCTGCTCCATTTTCAATCAAGAGATTTAAGATTAAATCTTGATTTTCTTGAATAGCAAGATCCACTGGAGTTAAACCTAAGTAAAATTCAAGAATATATTTATTAGAACCATCATGCTTCAAATTAACATCTGCGCCCTTATTTATTAAAGAACTACACTCTTGCAGTCTACCTAACTGAATAGTAGTAAATAGACTACCAGTCCTTATTGAACTGCTCCAAGCATCACAATATTCTTCAAATACATTCCAAAAGTTGTCATAATATTCCTGATTTTCTGAACCTGTATCGTTACTTGAATGTTGATTATCATCTCGATTTGAATGTTGCTGACTTTTTGAACTTGCATCTCTGCTTGAGTACTGACTATTATTATAACGCATTCTTTCTTCTTGATCAGATAATACTTTATATGCCTTGTCGATATTAACGAACTTTTCCGTTTTTTTTCTAATCTGAATTTCTTGCTCTTTCTCTAATTGTGATAAAGGTTCTTTATTTTTAATTTTTTTTGACAACTCAATGGATATTTGTCTTTCCTCAGGGGACAAACATTTATCAGGATGGTATTTTAATGCTAATTTTTTATATGCTTTTTTTATCTCATCTTGATCAGCGCTTTTACTTACTCCCAAGACTTCATAGTAGTTGATAGCCATAAACTTTCCCCACTTTATTTTAATTACCTACCAAATTATAATTTAATCTAGGCTTTTTTCAATATAAAAATTATTTAAATAAGGCAAAGATATTAAAAATTGCTGCCAACCTATACAAAAATCCCATTCTAACTTAGTATGAAATACTGCACTATTTAGCATCAATGAAAATTCACTTATTTACCTTTTTAAGATCACAAAAAAGTACATGCCTTTACGAGAGCAATTTGAATAAAAGCGGCGTTGTAAAAATAAAAGCATGAAATTGTTACAGCAAAATTGGGCAAAACAGTTCGTATGTAGATATGGATGAGGTGGGCTAATGTGGCTAGTTTTAGCGTATAGCAAAGTCAGAATATAAAAAAGTTCGTATGTATCGTGTGGTAGACCAATGCATCCCAAAACGAACAGTTCTCACGCTAGCTGGTTTTGGGCGCTGGAAATGGTTGTATTATTTAAGTTATTAGTGAAATATATTGTTGGATCAGCATTAATTTGTTTAATAGTAATAAAGAAAAATAGAGGTAATTTATAGCACAAATAAAGTTTTAAGAGGGAATAAAGCTCAACACAAAAACTTAAATAAAATACTAAAATATACATAAATTTTACTTGCATTGCCAATTTTATTTATTAGTATGTATCTACATTTAGTATAACATTACGTTTTTATTCAAATATAGGCAAAGGGCTTTATGATGAAGGCAATAGATTATCTAAAAAAGGGGGAATCTAGCTTAGAAACATTGGAAGGAGCACAAAATACAAAGCAGATAGATTCGCAAATCCGCTTCAAGCGCTCTGACGATAATCTAAAGTTACCAGAGAATTTTAGGATAGGACAAGCAGTTGTAGATGGGAACTGTTTCTTTGATTCATTCAGAAAAGGATTAGAACAACAATTAGGAATACAGGTAACTGTTGAACAACTGCGAAACTATTGCAGAGATTTTGCACAAAATAATCCACCAAAATGGTTCATAGATGCTATTGCTCAGAGTCATGACAATAGTGGTAGAGTACGTAGTGAAACTCTAGGTTTTTATACGAGTAACATCCTTAATAGTGAAAGGTGGGGTGACCCTGAAGTTGAAGGGAGAATACTCTGCGAAAAATATCAGGTAAAGCTTCATATTGTTGAAAAGTCGTCATATCTTTTATACTTGAAACAACAAGTATTGAATAATTCAAGAGAGTTTAGTGACAACATCAGATTAATAATAAGCAATTCTAATTCTAATGAAGAACTCGCTTCACAATTACAAAAAGATCATTCTGAAGGGGCATCTAGTCTATTAGTAGATATGACAACTTTTGATGGCTTGGATAATACACATCAACTTATTAGTTCTTCAGGCTCTCTTTCATCAGATAATATAAACTATGATGACCGATATACTATACACCTAATAAATAGGGGTAATGCACATTTCGAACCAATACTGAGTACTCAAGAAGTTCAATATAATAAACAAAAATCTTCTGAACTTTCTGATTATGATGATGAGATAACACCTGAAGAAGAACTAATTAATACTATAAAGAGTGGTGACTTAGAGGAAGAAAAGCTAGCAAAGATCAAAAGGGTTTTTGAAAAAGAACCGAAACCAGATATCGATTTTCAAGGGAAAGATAATGATACACCCTTGCATATTGCTGTTCGCAAAAAGGAATTAAAAGTTATTGAATGGCTTGTAAAGAACGGAGCAAAGATTGATATCAAAAATAGTAGGGGTAGAACTCAGCTAGAAGTTGCTCAACATCTTGAAAGGCAAGATATTGTGGAAGTATTGAAATCGCACATTCGGCCAAACCTACAAGTTTCTGTTGAACGACCATCAACTCAACAAAAAAGAACTAGAACTGATTCTAAAGAAGATAAATCAGAAGACAGTAGTCATAAAAGGCCAAGAACTTCTCTTCAAGCAGCAGAAGAGTCTAGAGGAAGAAAAAGGACGCAAAATGAAGAGAATGAATTAGGAGCTGGTCAAGTAAAGAAGCTAAAGACTTCTGAAGGATATCATGCTTCAGGGTTAAAATCATCTCTTCATGGTACTGTTTACCAACTAAAACTATTGATGCTCTTTTTAAAGCGTGGATTAGATCAAGGGTATTCTTTTGATTTAGCAACAGAAATGGATGCAGCCGAAAAGTTTGATGATGTAGTCTTTCAATATACCGAAGGTGGTGAAGAAGTATATCGCTTTTTGCAAGCTAAGCACAAACAGGATCATAATAAAAAAATTACTGTTAATGATTTACTCACAGAACAAGATGGTGAATTTAGTCTACAAAAATATTTTATTTCTTATCGTAAAATCAAACAAAATCCAGAATTTAAAGGTTATAAATTAAAAGACTTTGTTATTTGCACAAATATTGATCTAGAGGAAAGTTTAAGAAATAGTTTTGAGCCAGTAGAAGGTGAAGATAATATTTTAAGGGTTAATAGTGAAAAGTCTGAGCGCTTAAAACTTAAAGTAGATAAATTTCCCAACGAGAAAGATCTAGTTTCAAGATTAAGAAAGACTTCAGAACTTAATAGGTTAGCAAAGAGACTTGCTAAATGTGTATTAGAAAACGACCCTTTGGATTTGAAAGATAACCTATTTCGATCTTACCATGGTGTACTAGGAGAAAAAGTAATTGATGTAAAAAACGTTGAACAAAGGGAAGAAAAAGACAACAAGGGAAAAAAGATAAAGAAAAGCTATGCTAAATTTCATAGTAATTTTTTAGATGGAAGCTCACAAGAATTAGAAAACTTTAGAAGTGCTTTTTTAAAAGCATATCAAGAAATGTCAAAAGAGCAAATGAATGTGAATGAATTTTGGCAAAAGATGAAAGCAAGGGAATTACAAATATCACAAACTTTTGGAAAGGTGTTTGAGCTAGATATTAATCCTCAGCTTACTAACTCAGAAGTGTTTGCTAAAGCAATTGCAAATGCAATGAGTGTGGCTGAGCAGAGTGTTGTTAATATAAAAAGAGAAAAAGGGAAGGGTATTATTAAAGATAATATTAATAAATTAGCAGGACATGTATTAATAAAGAAAGGCGATAAAGAGAAAGATACATATTATTTTAGTTCTACATTTTTTGATGATAATAATAAGTTACCGGGTAATTTAGAAAGTTTCAAGAACGAGCTAAAAGCAGAACTTGAAAGTAAAGTTATGGAGTTTGATAAGGATAAATATAAATTTCATATAGCGAATTTTAAAACATGTGAAGAAGAACAGCTGCACTTAAAAACTTTTTTGCCAGATGATTATATTGATGAAAAAAAAGAAATAGAAAGTTTTTTTGAAAAGTTAGTGTTTGCAGTTAACCAGCCTAATGAAGTTGAATTAGACAAGATCATTGAAGCTAAGATGGGTGAAGATAAAGATATTAATTTAATTGATAGTGAATTCGTAGCAAGTAAGTTTCAAAAAGACATGCTGGATTGGATGAAAGAAAAGAAAGGACGCTTTCTTACTCATGAAGATGGTCAAGAATTTTTTAATGAAGCAAAGCAAAAAATTTCTAAGTTGGTATTGATTGGTCCTACTCTAGAATATCGCACTAAGGTTAAAGCTTTTGGCATTGCCTTTAGTGAAGATCCAACAGAATTACGAAGCTTTTTAACCTCAAATGATAAGCAAATTTTTAACTTAATTAGCTCACATAACACTATATTAGGTTCAATTAAAGTATATCAAACTTTAAAAGATATGCCTCAGTATCAAAAGGATGATAGCCACATTTTTATGCGTTTAAGTTCTCTTTTGCGTATACAAGGTCGTGTGATACAAATTTTTAGTTCAAAAACAACAAGTAGCTTATTAGTAATTGAGTGTAAGACTACGGAACGAGATACAGAGGAATTATATAATAAGTTATCCGAAATAATAAAGTCTAATGGTAATAAAAAGGTTATTCTCATTACTCAAGAAAATAACGCTCTAGCTGAAAAATTTAAAGATAATTTTTCTAGAAATAATAAATATGAAAAACAAAAAGATGAAAAGAACAGCCTCATTGATCTTACTAATAAATCGCAAGAAAAACTACTAGAAGAAAGAAAGGTTACATTTCAAGGAAAAGAGATAAGCTTAGGTATATTAATAAACGATAACTCCAAGCATTTAATAGATGAGGAAATATTATCTAGGCTTATTAACAATGAAAAAGTAGAGATAGGTAAAGCACCTGATGATTTAGGTGATGTTAAGTACTACTATATTGATCGAGTGTTTAATCGTCAGGTAAAAGTAAAAGACGAATGTTTGAAAGCAAGAAAAATCCCTGATTTATTTGCTATTAGTAATATAGAACAAGATGAGCTATACAAGTTAGTAAATAAGGAAGATCATAAGGAAAAAAAAGAACAAAAAGTACGTAGATTTGTAGATAATGATTCAGATAAGAGTAAGCCTGTTAGATTTATCGTATTAGATAATGAAAATGCAGAAAAGAACTTTAAACAGCTAAGTCATGATTACTCAAGTCACAATATTCATTTGCTCAAAAAAGAGGGTGATGAGTTTATATGGCAACAATCTTATGGTGCTTCTTTATCAAATTTACGTAGGTATTTAGATGATCAGAATAAGAAAAATATCAGAGTAGGAGAAAGTGAGTTTATTAAACTTATTAGTAGTGATGGTGGTAACAAAGTAGTTATTATTTCTGCAGAGCCAGGAATGGGTAAGTCTACCGTGATGACCAATTTAGCTAAAGAAATAAAAAATTATACTTCATCTAGATGGATAATAAAGGTTAATTTGTTTGATTTAGTAAAAAAGCTGAATGAGGTTGATTTAAAAAAGGATAATGCGATTGAATTTTTAGTAAATGCTTTAAATCTAAAAGGTAATATGCTAAGTGAAAGCCTATTTCTGTACTGTCTGAGAGAGCAAGGTGGAGTTATTTTGCTCTTGGACGGTTTTGATGAAATTAGCCCTAACTATAAGGAAAAAGCTATTAATCTACTAAAAGCACTAAAAGAAACTCAAATGAACCGAATATTGGTGAGTACTCGTGGGTATATGCAATATGAGTTAGAAGATGCTTTTAGCACACTGTCATATACTTTAAAGCCATTTTCTCTAGAAGATCAAAAAAACTTTTTAAGGAAATTTTGGCAGAGGAAGTTATGCCTTAACAGCATAGATGAACAAAAGTTTCAAAAATATTCTGATAAACTGCTTGAACTATTTTCACAGTCCATTTCAGATAAAAAGAAAGAATTCACTGGCGTTCCTTTACTAATAGAAATGTTGGCAGAGAATCATGAAAGAGAGTTCAAAGATTTTTGTGACTCTAAAAAGAATGAATTGCCTAATCACCTATCTCAAGAAAAGTTTGATTTATTAACTTTATACGAAGATTTTATTGAAAAAAAACATAACAGGTATCATCTGGATAAACTAGGCAAAAGAAAAGAAAATCCAGGTATAACTGAAGAAGTTAAAGAACTAAAAGAACAATTCATGAAAAATCATAAGCTATTTGCTATACAGCGTTTATTTTCTAAAGATCGGCTTGAATTACTACTTACCGAGGAAGAAAGAAAGCAAGTAAAAGAATTAGTGAAAAAAATAGATTCTGGTAAAGAAAAAACAGGAATTGTTAATAAAGTTATCGGAGATAAACCTGACTTTATTCATCTTTCCTTTGCTGAATATTTTGCTGTAGAACTAATTTCTGATAAATTGAAGTCTACCTACTCTACACAGCCTATATGGGATTTTTTAGTCAATACAATTTTTACTGGAGATTACCAGAATATTAGAAGGTTTTTTGATAGTAAATTAGCAAGTGACCCTGAGTTGGCAAAATCGAGTTCTAATAATGGAAAGACAATTGTTAACTTATTACTGGCACAAGATAGTGAAGGACCGTTATTTGTAGCTGTAAGGGAAAGTTTAGTAAATATTATTGATTTTTTATTAAAAAGTGCAAAAGAAGACTTAGGTAGTTTAATCAAAATTATTAACACTTCGGGTGAAGAAGGTTTACTATTATGTTTAGCAATTGAAAATGGTCATAAAGAGGCTGTTGAAATTTTATTAAAATATGTAAAAGCTAAAAATAGTAATAGGTTAATTGAGATTATTATTCCCACTAATACTCAACATAGCTCTCCTTTATTTTTAGCAGTTAGCAATGAAAATGATGAGATAATTGATATTTTGCTTAAAAATATACCATCTAACGATCAGATCGTAAAGATTATTTGTAATGCAGTCAATGATGATGGAACCAACTTAGTAGATCTGGCTGCTGCAGAAGAAACGTTTAGCTTAAACAGTCTAAACAAATATATAAGTCGTTTGAACTCTGATCAACAAGTAGAAATTTTTGGAGACTTGAGTAATCTTGGATTTGAGCATTTTGATTTTATTGATTATCTACACTCAGTTTTAAAGAAAGATGCATTTTATAAAATTTGCCAAGACAATCAAGAAGAAATATATAAAGCTTTGGCACAAGTGCGAGATGGTCGTATCTCCCCCGATCAACATCCAGAGTGGTTTAAGATAGAAGCACTGATGGAACGACAAGATGAGAATGAGATAGATAATGATTATTATCACGATTCTTTATCAACAGAAGAGTGCTTGCCAAGTACAAGCTATAATAGAAAAAAAAGAGAAGCTAAAAATGAATGTTTATTCACTTGGGAAGATATAGATGAATTTAATGAGGAGAAGAATGAGAAAAGAGACTTCAGTAAGATTAAAATAGACAGTGAAAAGTTTGTTAATTATATTAAAGACCTACCAGAGGAAAAACGTTCTCAGCTAATCGAATTAGCAGATAAAGTTAGAGTTGCAGGTAATTCTCAAAGTCTTGTGAGTAAGCTCATTAGTAATCAAAAAGTCATAAGTCATCTAAATAGAGTAGGAAGAGTTTCTGGTATAACTATGCATGGAATGATGGCTAAAAATGTTCTAGCTGACTTTCTAAATGGAGATTATCAAGGTGTAGCAGTTAATGTTGGCTTTATTGCCGGTGGTCAAGGATTTGCTAAAGTTGCTGAAGCTGCTTCTCTTAAAGGATTAAAATTAGCTTCAGAAGGAAAGTTATTACTTGGTACATCTTTAAGAGCAGCATCTCCTTTCCTTGCTCGTGGTACTTCTGCTTTTGTTGTCTATGATCTAGTAAATCAAGTGAAAGCATTTAAAAATGGTACGGAAGAAGCACTGGTTGGCGTAGTAGGAGATAGTATTTACTTGGGAGTTGACGCTGCAGAGATTGGTATAGAAGTTGCTGAAGCTTTTGAAGTACTAGAAGGAGTATCAAGTGTTACTGGTCCTATTGGAGCTGCAATTGGCGCTGTAGTATTTGTTGGTACTGATGTTTACATGGCAGTAAAGAGAGTTGATAAAATTGATGAGCTTATTCATTTAACTGGAAAAGAGAAGTTTATTGAAGGTTTACGTGCGTTTATAGGTATGCAACCTGAAAATCATATACAAGAGTTATTGCAAGAAAAAGAAGTAAGTAATGAATTAGTAAGGCAAGGACTTGAGTATTTAAAGCAACATAGCGATATTCAAAGCTATGTATTTCCTACTGGTAAGTCAGTTGTAGATTCTTGTCGTAGAGTACCATATAAAACAAGTATATGTGCTAGTGGAGGATTTGGGGGTGGATGCCTTAGAGCAAGCACAGTTACACGTTATTCTGAGAAATGTACAACTAAGTTTGAGGTAGATTTAGACAGTACAGTACAGCTTGATAGAAAAAGAACTGATATAAAATGGAGCAGAGCAAAGCCAGATAATCCAAGTGGTGGAGAATTGTTTTGTTTACCTAAAGGAAATCATGAACGTGTTCCAAGTTATGGATCTTATTTGTGTAAAAATGCAATTGGCATAACTGACTTATCTACTAATAAAACAGGAAGTTATACTCTAATTAACTTAGGAGAAGGTGAAGATTATGCAAAAGGATTTATAGATAGTGCAAATATCTTTGTAGTAAATAGTGGATATAAACAATATCAAGGTGGTAGTAAAGACGATATATTCATTTTACAGGGAAATTCTATAAGGGGATACTTGTATGGAGAAGATGGGATTAATACTTTAGATCTTACAGGATTTGCTTTGAAAGCTAAAAATGTAGATGTCGTTTTAGATAGAGGAGATATAATATATGACAATCATCATATATTAAAAGCGTTTGGAATGAACAGGGTTCTTGGTAGGAAAGGTAAGGTAGACCGTATATTTAGTACATGTGATACACAGCTTTTAGATGGAAAAGGCGGTGCTGAAAATAATTTGGATGTTATAGTAATAGATAATAATAATTGTACTTATAAGATGCAAATGACAGTAAGACCTAATACTATAATATTTAATCGTGCATTGGAAGGTAATTTCCATTATACAGTACCATATGCACTTGGTAGCGCTAAAGTTGATTTCATTTATACTGCTGAAGCATTGAACTTAAATAATACTTTTGCATTTGAGTATGAGCCTGCTCAGATAAAAAATGTCGACGTGAGAAATATAAATGTACTAAATAAGACTTCACATATAATCACGTTCAATTTTTCACCAATGTCAGACAAGGAATTTAATATAACAATCTCTGGTGCATCTAATCCTTCTTATAGACTAGGTAATAATACTGAAATAAAAGTAGGAAATAAGGGTAACCTGTACATGCTTGAGAACACTAATAAATCTGTTAATGAAATTATAAAGGATTACTTAGTTGTAGCAAATCGACTAAATAGAATGTCATTCTTTATACAATCACTATTAAGCAATGAAACTGTTGCAATAGGAAGTGGAAATTACGAGGTAATACATAATAATCCACTACAAAAGAGTCACTTAGTAGGCAATGGTGGTGAAAATGTATATGTGATTGATTCTGAAAGCAAAAGGTTTGAAATTCCTCTACCTGAAGTGGTTATTTATGACCTTGATGTAGAAAGTTCAGTGGATACGATTGACCTGAGAAATTTAGTAAGGCAGGTAAGAGGTAAACTCTCAAATCAAGATCATTTTCAATTAAAAGTTCTAAAATCTGCAAATGATTTGTTATTAAAAGCAACAATAGTTGAAGTGAAGCCAACAGAAGATTCATCTGTAAGTAAGATGAGAAAACATGAGTATTGTACTGTGAGATTAAAAGATGGGGTTAATTGGTATAACAAAACTCATGTGATTGTGGATAATGCTCCTATGAAAATCAACCTTGATAATAATGAGTGGAGTTTGAAACCATTACCTTTAAAATTTGAAAAGGATAAAGAAGTTATTATTGTAACAAGTCAAGATATAGAAGAAAACACTGAACTAATAACACCTAAAAGAGCAGGAAACTATAGCTTTGTTAGTGATCATGGTAATGATCTAATAGTAACGAATGCTTTTGATGTTAATGTAGCTAAAAATGATCTATGTACGATAGTATTAAGTAAGTTTTATGAAAAACCTAAAATGGCAACATTATCAATAAAGTTTGCTGATAAGGAAATAATTCTAAAAGAGCATCAGGAAGAAATAAGTACTGCAAGAGATGTGAATGTTATGAAAAAAGAACATAAGGATCAAGTCTATAATGGTGTCTTCAATCATACAAAAAGCAGTCCAGAAGTTATTATGTTATCTGATCAACCTGTAACGCATAGACATAGGCATAGTGGACACAGAGAGCAAACTCGTCATCGTCGTAGTACAAGTAGCGGTATTAGGCCGACTGGATGGATAAATGATTTATTTGGTTGGGTAAGAAGCTCAATAAGTGGATTGTTAAGTTCTAAACCTGAGAGCACTCCAAGTTCTATCTCACAAGTAGATGCAAGAGTGGATGTAAATGGTACGATAATGTTACTTGACGTGTTTATTAGAAAAGTTACAGGTCAAAAGTATGTTTCTACGGTAGATCATTCTATATCTCCACTAGAAGCACAGGGCTATGCACTCAATATTACAAATAGATTTGAGAAAGTGTTGAATAAAACTGCTATTAAGTCAGGAATATCAGTGACAAATCTAAACTTTGATCCTGTGGTAGTGCAATCAGCTATAATTGAAAAAATAATAAATGGAAAATTTTCTGAAATAGCAAAAACCCTATATTCATTTGCAAAAGAAGCGTGTCCAGAGTTTAAACAAACTGATAAGTTTCTAGATAATTTAAAGAGTAACTTAGAAGAAGTTTTAGCTAAGGAAGAAACTATGATACTACAGCAGAAAGTAGAAAAGCCTTATAAAGACTTGAGTCAGGAAGTTTCAAGGAAAGTACAGTTATCTAAAAAGCCGGATACATTCTTAAATGGAACATCAGTGGTTCAAGGAATAAGCAGAGCGATAAATTGAGGGGACTATGTGGTCTTTTCTGCCTGTAACTGTTTGATCTCATCGAAAGAAAGGCCAGTGATTTCAGCAATAACATCAATAGAGACACCGGCCTTGAGTGAGTTTTTTGCAACTTCAATTTTACCTTCAATTTTACCTTCAACTTTACCTTTTTGATGGCCGATTTGGATGCCTTCTTGTCTACCTTCTTGTCTACCTTCTTGTCTACCTTCTTGTCTACCTTCATGTTTAGCATCATCGAGTTTTTGAGCAAGGACAGCCTGTTCATCACGAATACGTTTGATCTCTTGTTCATAGGCAATAAATTCTTTTTCTGACCAGTTGAATCTATTTAGTTCTTCATAAGCTCTTTTAATTATTAGATCACTTCCTATTATTCTCTCTAGCTCTTCTTCACTAGTTTCGTCTGCATATCTAAAGAAGTAGATCCATTTCTCGACTATACTTGAAAGCTGATCTTCCTTGGTTTTTGTAAATTTAGGTAACTCAATAAATATAAAGTAAAAATCTTTTAGATCATGTTCATTAGTATCTTCATCACGAATAGTATGCTTTGATTTGTACTCAGACTTATCAGGAAATAAAATACAATCTGCTATAGCAATAAAGATAATTTCCTTAAGGTCCTGGTATTGATCACCTTTATCGGCTTGTCTTGAATAGGCTTTAGCAGCATAGTATTGGGCACGTTTCTCGAAGCCTTTGGTTTTAGCGACCTGCATTTCAATAATCCATTGCACCCCCGTGGAATCTCTACATAATACATCAACAATGCTTTGCTTTTTAGAGGCAATATCAGGGTCTTGAATAGTACTTAAAAACTCTATATCCTTTATTTCATTTTTGCCAGTAAAACCCAGAATATCATTGAGAAAGTGAATGAGGATGTCTTTATTCTTTTCAGTGCCAAAGATACGGCGAAATGCGACATCATTCTTGGGATCGAGAAACTTCGAGAGAGCCATAGCAAGAGTACCTAAAAAGCATTAATAATTATACACAATTCTGAAGAAATATTCAACTAAAATGCAAACATAGAAGTTTTTGTATATCTTTGTTTGGTAGTATTAACATGTATAATATTTATGGCAAACATCTCAATAAGGTATCAGATAGCACAAAAAGTAAGGAACTGGAGGTTAAAGCGAGGATATACTCAAAAAGATTTAGCGAAGAAAGTCAGTGTAACGTATCAAGTAGTACTACAATATGAAAAAGGAACACGTAAAATTTCGATTGAAAAGTTGTATGCTATAGCAGAGATATTGTCGATTGGTATTATAGACCTAATTCCTGTATCAAATGAAAAAATCTGTTTTGAAGATGAGGGAGAGGAAATATTAAATCTAGTAAGAAAATATAAAAAGATTAATGATCAGGAATTACGTAGAATGTTTTGTTTACTAACCAAATTTGTTCAAGTTAGTGAGAAAAATAGTAAAAAAACGGAGAGAATAAAAATTGCAAAAGGTCTTATTAAAGCAGGAGTTTCTGTTGATACTGTTTCAAAAACAATTGGTCTGTCTGCTGATGAATGTGTTGAAGAAAAAGTTGGTTCTATCTACTACCAAATAGGAAAAAAGATAAAGGAGTGGAGGGCAGTACGGGAGTATACTCAAAAGGATTTGGCTGAGAAAATGGATACAACACGTGATGAAATAAGCAACTATGAGCAAGGACGTGTGGCCATTCCACTGGAAAAATTATATGCAATAGCAGAAACATTATCAATTAGCATTACAGATCTGCTCATAGAGGAAGATGAGATAGTAGAAAGTGAGCTACCTGATTTAATAAAAGAATACAAAAAAATTGAGAGTCAAGAATTACGCTATGCGCTAATAAAATCTCTGTTTGAAAGCATACAAATTTGTGAGGAGAAAATTAGAGAAGAAGAAAGAATCAAAATTGCAAAAGATTTAGTAAAAGAAGGAATTTCTGTTGATATTATTTTGCAAGCGGTAGGCATCTCTTTGAACGAAATTCAACAAATTTAAAATAAAAAATCATTATATATTAATATTTTTACTTCTTAATGAAAAAATAAGTAAAAAAGATTGAAAAATTGATTTGACTTCACTCGAAAGCTATGGCTCTATGCCAATGCTGATAAAAAAACAGCAGTAAATATTTAAAAAAAGTTTGTTGTTAGTGAAGGGTAAATTATATGAATAAAAGTAAAGAAGAAATCGAATTCAGAATATTAGAAAGCAAAGGCAAAGCACTACTTGATCGTGAAATAATGGAAACGTTTTTAAGTGCAGTACATGAAAGACCACAAGCTCAAGAAATTGCTAAAAATCTGGTGAACACTTATACGGGAGTAGGAAGGATTTTAGGCCGAGAAATGGATGACCTGAAAGTTATAGAAGGAGTAACTGATTCTGCAGTAGCAATGATTATGTGTGTTAAGGAAACACTAGAAAGGGTACTGAAAGAAAAGCTTAAGAGTGAGCCAATAATGGACTTACAAGAGCTAGTAGAGTACTTAAACGTAAGTATAGGTCATGCAGAGAGGGAATGTGTAAAAATACTGTACTTGAATAAAAGGCGTCAACTAATTGGAGAAGAATCCTATATTGGTGAAATGGAAAAAGCACCAGTATACATAAAGGAAATTATAAGAAAAGCATTAATAAAGAATGCAACATTAGTAATAATGTCACACAACCATCCTGGGGGACGCTTAGAACCATCAGAAGAAGATCAAGAAGTAACGAAGAGCTTAGCAGCAGCATGTAGTACTGTAAGCGTTAGGTTATTTGATCACATTATCATCACAAGTGGTGGCTATTTTAGCTTTAGAGAAAACGGATTGTTATAGCAGAAAGTATTTGCAAATCTACTCACTATAATTTATAATAAGTAATACAGTGTATAATAACTATACACTTAGAAAGTATATTTAATAGCGGAGGCTAATATGAATAATAAAATAATTGTACCTTTTAGTGATAAAGAGGGGGGTGTTTACGAGTTAAACGTTGATCTTGATAGATTATCAAAAGGTGAGATGTTAAATGCTATTGTAGGAATTGGTCGTACTAAGGAGCAATCCACCTTTGTAAGCAAAATTAATAATGCTAAAAAGCTTGGAGATAAGGAAGTAGTACCTTTCCCTTGTAGAGAAGTTCGCGAAAACCAAATCAACTATGGGAAAGGATTTGACTATATTTATGGCACAAAACCTTTGAGTAATCAAGCAGATTATCCAGAAGGGTTAAATCCATTTGCTTCAGCTTTGCAAAAAATAAAGCCAAGTATAAGCGAAAGCGAAAAGTTGAGCTGGTTTAAAAGTGAAGTGGTAGAGGCAAAAAACGTAAATGAATTGCACAAAACTATAGACCAAGTACTAGCCTCTGGAGCAAGAATAAATGCATATAACGATGGGGAATGGAGCATTGCAGAGTATGTAGTATTGGGTACACATTTTCATAAATTTGATAAGACTGATCGAAAAAAGATAATGCGTAAATTAATGCTAAGTGGTGCAGATTTTCATGATACTTTATTGCAGAATAAACTAATAGGTGAAATCTATAATGAGCTACAGCCAGAAGTTCAGCCACAGATAGATGAGAGACTAGAAGAACTAGAGAAAGCTGGCGAAAATGCTATGCAAGAAGGAGAATTAATAGATGTTGAGATAGATAATACAACATCGTATATAGAATTTTCTGGGGATAGCAAGGTAGAGGTAGCCAAAATACTGAGAGAGTTAGGAATTAATATTTTAAAAATTGGCAATGATGCAGTTGAGGTTAAAAGTGAGAAGGGAGGTATAAGAAACTATATCGATATGTCAGATGAAAGCTCTATCATGTTAGAATTTCCTACAAGCATTGGTAAGCTAAATATTATATTGTACCACGATGTAAAAAAATATGATCAAGTACAAGTCAGAGTAGAAAACAAGGAAATGTGGGCTGAATTACAAAAAAGAGGCGAAGAAATAGGAAAAAACTGCCTTTTTGGAGGAGTGAAACTTCAAGAAGCAGTAGAAAAGGGAAGTTTTATGAGGTGTGGCATATGGAATAGCAAGCAGCTTATGAAGGAGGTTGATAGCCCAAGTGAAAAATTGTTTTCATGGGCAGACAAAGTACGTGAAAATAGTAAAGAAACTTGTAGGGCACTTTAATTTAAAGGTTCCAGAGTCTGGCTATTATATCTGGAGCCTTTGAGCTATAATAGAAAATATTATATGCAAGGTTCTTTTTGTGGAAAAAAGTCTAGATTATAAAGTAGGGCAAAAATTAAAAAGCTGGAGGTTAGAGCGAGGGTACACTCAGAAAGATTTAGCAGAGAAAATTGGTGTAAAATACTGGGTGATATTGCAATATGAGAAAGGGAATCGTAGAGTTCCAATTGAAAGGTTGTATGCTATAACTGAGGCACTATCAATCAGTATTACGGATCTTATTCCTGTATCAAAAAGCTGTCTTGAAGATGAAGAAGAAATATTAAATCTAGTAAGAGAATATAAAAAGATTAACGATCAGGAGTTACGTAAGATGTTTTGTTTGCTAACCAAATTTGTCCAAATTAGTGAGAAAAGTAGTAGAAAATCGGAAAAAATAAAAATTGCAAAGAGTCTGGTTAAAGCAGGAGTTTCTGTTGATATTGTTGCAAAAACAATTGGTCTGTCTGCTGATGAATGTGTTGAAGAAAAAGTTGGTTCTATCTACTACCAAATAGGCAAAAAGATAAAGGAATGGAGACTGGTAAGAGAGTGCACTCAAAAGGATTTAGCAGAGAAAATGACTACAACACGTGATGAAATAAGTAACTATGAGCAAGGAAGGACTGCTGTTCCACTTGATAAATTATATGAAATGGCAGAAGCATTATCGATTAATATTATGGATCTACTAATAGAGGAAGGGAGTAAAGTGAAAAATGAGCTACCTGATTTGATTAAAGAATACAAAGAAATTGAGAGCCAAGAACTACGTAATGCACTAATAAAATCTCTGTTTGAGGGAATACGTATTTGTGAGGAGAAAGTGAGAGAGATAGAAAGGATTAAAGTTGCAAAGGATTTAGTAAAAGGGGGAATTTCTATTGATATTATTTTGCAAATAGTTGGTTTATCCACTGATCAAATTGCATGAAAATTTATTTCTAAGTAAGGTATATATGTTTGTTTCTGTAAGAGATATTAGTTCTATAAGTTATAAAATAGGGCAAAAAATAGAAGATTGTAGATTAATGCAAAGGTGTACTCAAGCAGAGTTAGCAAGTAAAATCGGATTAGCATATAAAGAAGTAACCAATTATGAAAATGGGTATATTCCTATTACGATTGAAGTACTATATGTAATAGCAAGAGTACTGTCAGTTAATGTTGTAGATCTATTACCTAAACCAATAACAGTAAGAGAGTATGAAGATGAAGACGAAGAAATACTCTATCTAACAAAAATATATGAGAATCAAAAGTTAGGCAAAATAGTACCTTCATTAATCAGGTTTGTTCATATTAGCGAGAAAATCAATCAAGAGGAGGCAAGATTAGAAGTAGCAAAAAATCTAGTTAAAGAAGGAGTTTCAGTTGACATAATTTCCCAAGCAACCGGCTTATCTATTTACGAGTATGATAATACAGAGAAAGAAGTCTGCACTGATTCTATATACTACAGAGTAGGGCAAAGAATAAGAGAATGGAGATTGATAAGGAGATACACTCAAAAAGATTTGGCGGATAAAGTTGGTTTAACACTCAAGGAAATACACGACTATGAAAGAGGGTATACTGCTATAACATTTGATAAATTATATGAAATATCAGATGCATTATCAGTGAATATTAAAGTTCTGCTACCTAAAACAAGAGAAAGCAAAAAGCTATTGAGTTTAATGGATGAGTACGGAGAACAAGAATCACTAGTCAAATCTCTATCTGAAAGTATGAAAAATGGCAAGAAAAAAGTTAAAAAAATAGAAAAGATCAAAGTTGCGAAAAATCTAGCAAAGGCAGGTGTTGCTATTGATATTATTGTGCGAGCAAGTGGCCTAACTACTGATGAGTGTGAAAATTGAATTGTGTTAAAGATATAAGTAAAAGTAGTTATATACTTAATATAGATAAAGGTTGCAAATAATCTACTTATGCTGGACATTTCTATTGAGGAGATTGAAAATCATGCTTTCAAAACTTAACCTGGATTAAAGATTTCAGTAGTTTACTTACTCATAAATAATACATTAAAATATCAATAAAAATAATTGTATATTTAATATATCTAAATTACTGAATGAAATTCTTGTGCTTCTGTGTTTAATATATAATGTTCAAATAGATTGAAGTGAATTAACTAAATTAGAATTTGCTTAATGTAATTCATTGGTATCACAAATGATTATCTTGAGTATGCCAATTTTTCTAAAAATATTGACGGTACTAAAAAAATAAGTTATCCTTTTAACAGATTTATTAAGAAGGTGTGTATGGTTAGTCATGAAAAGAAACATACAGTAGCATTTTGCATTTCAGCTATTGCGTTTTGTGTTGGCATCTCATTAATTGCAGCAGTACTTACAACAATAGCACCTTTAATTGCCATAATTGTTTCAACTATAATAGGGGCAATAACTATTTTGTCTGCTTGCCAAGCTATTGAAAGCTACTCAGTCATAAAAAATAGCAATAAGGTAACAAGTAGTTTGCATGAAATAAAAGAAGCTTTTACAGGAGAGGAAAGCGAGCTTTTTATTGAAAAGGTTTTTAACCATTTACGTGGATTTTTTAGTAGTGAAAAAGAAAGTAGTACACAAAGATAATAAGATTTCTCAACAAGGCAAATTTGCTTATTTTACTTTTCTGGCTCAATGAAAGCTTTATATTTTACTTGATGTAAATTAAGACACAATGTTACAAAATTTATCGACTACTTTTTGATTATTCTCTATCATTGCCTTTGCCTCTTGCTGAAGAGATTTGATATTTTTTGATGTAATATTATCCATGTCAGGTGATGCTATTTTCAATTGCAATTGTATGCGTATATATTTATCAGCTATAACTTGATCAAGTTGGTAATTTACTGCATCTAAACTTGAGGCAAACATCACATGTAGTAGTGGTTTTACCCAGCCTATTTTTCCAAATCTCTTTGAATTGGCTATGCTTCTATCTGTTCTTCCAGTACCTATCGATAACAGTACAATATCATCATTTGGAAATAACCTTTTACTACTTGCATATGCACAAGCCGCTGGATTATTGGCAAAAACCCCTCCATCCACTAATACCATTTCCTTTTGGTTAATTTTAAGATATTTAGGTGCAAAGTAAGTAGGTGCTGCAGTTGCTGCTCTTAATACATCCCTTAATTTAATAAAATTCCTATCCTCTTTCCAGCTTTTGAAGAAAAATGGGCAGTTATTGTGAATATCGTAACTCGTAATCAACACATTACTTAAAGTGTTTTTAAAGACATCATCGCCAAAATATTTATGAAGTACATACTCAATATTTTTATGTGGGTATTGTGTACAGTTAAACCAAGATAATATTGATCTTCTCAAAAATGAAGACTTAAAAATATATGGTCCATATTCCCGATAGAACTCGACTAAATCATTAGCAGAATATTGAGGTTTATCTTTTTTACATAATCCTGCCACAACAATCCCACCGGTTGAAGTACCAGCCATTAGATCAAAGATTTCAGCTATAGTTCTTCTTGTTCTTTTTTCTATTTCTGCTAGAATAATGGCTGGTATGATGCCTCTTATGCCTCCGCCGTCAATTGAAAGGATGTATTTTGCCATGGTTAGGTATTTATTGATTTTATTAACTTGTTCGCTTTTATCGGGATGTGTTTCCTGCCCAAAAGCCACAGTCTGCTTCACGCCTGGAGAAAATTGCACCAACCTAATAATTGATTCCGTGGGTCATGCTAAAAAATCCTTGTTGGTTCAGGCATACCAATTTACCTCAAAGCCTATTGCTGAATCCTTGGTTCAAGCTAAAAAGCGTGGAGTTGATATTAAGGTTATTCTAGATGAATCACAAACTAGTTCAAAACATAGTGTAATTAACGAATTATTTGAGCACAAAATCCCGATATGGATTGACTTTAAACCCGCTATTGCTCATAGCAAGGTAATTATTATTGATGAGCAAAAAATCATAACCGGATCATTTAACTTTTCAGATGCCGCTCAGCAAAGAAATGCTGAAAACCTACTGATCATAACAGGAGATTCTCCACTAGTTGAACAATACGTCAAAAATTGGAAAAATCGCCAATCGCAGTCTAAGCATTATACACCAGACTTTAAGTTATCTTTGAATTCATCTAATTCCTCAGAAAGATTTTTCACCCTTTCCTCAAGTACTAACACTTTTTCCATTAAACCATATTCAATAAGTTTATCGTGAAATTGTACCCTTGAGTCTAACTTGGATAACCACCATATCAATGCTACGGTTTGGATTAATAACGTGATAATTAATGTAATTGGGATTTTTTGATTTTGCATAATGATTTAAAGTATGAATTTATTATGGATAGCTACTTTAGTAACTACTATTTTGATTTATGCTGTTCCTCTGCATTTGCAAGTAGCTTAATAATTTCTCTGTAAGGTTTATCTTTGTTGTGCCTTGATTCTATTACAGCTACATCCCGAGGGTTTTTTCCATCTGTATCTCTAGTATTAGGATTAGCACCTCTTTCTAATAAGAACTTAACTATCTCTAAATTGCCTCCGTATGCGGCAGAATGTAATACTGTCCATCCTTTATATCTACCTGTATCATTTATATCAACTCCTTCATTCACTAGAAATTTTACTAATTCTAGACATTTTCCTTCTGCTGCACAATGTAGCGCCGTTAATCTAGGAATTTGTGTGTTAATGCTCAATAGGTTCTTTACTGAAAACTTTACTACATCTAGATTACAATTTTCAGAAGCAATGCGTAAGATTGTTTTGTAATTATCTGTAGCTTTAGATTTTTGATAGCAATATGTAATAACAAGACATACTATTAATAGTGCGAACCATGCGAAATGTAACTTATATTTTTCATTAGACTTTATTTTTTTCATATTTCGCACACAGTTTCTTCATATTAAATAGATCATTACTCATTTTTTTCTTAACATTACTTACTCAAAGATGCTGACAACATAGTAAGGTAACCCGAGCTATTTAAAGTATGCTCCGCTCTGTTAACTATCCATTCACCATCTACCGCTTGATTAAAACCTATAAGATTAAGTTTAGCTTCTGCAAATAACTCTGGATTACCAGGCATAGTTATATCTAAAGTTTCATTGTTACGCTTCAATTGTTTCAACTTGGCATTTGCTGCACTCAGCGCTGACTCTGCATTAGAGTAAAGTTCCAGCATAATATAACTTGGCTCGCTACTACCAACTGTTTCTTTAATAGTTTCGCCCTTTTCATAGCTGTGCCATTTTGCTACTACTGAATTGTATTTATCGCGTACGGTAAAATGCACTTTCCAATTAATTGTGTCTTGAGGTCTAATAGTCGTTGTTCCTAAAGCTTTTCCTGTGGCTGATTTTGCCATGTTTTTTGAAATAAATAATATATACCCACCAGCTAATTTTGCCATTGCTTCACGCTCTGTTGCGATCTTTGTTAACAGACTTATATCACTTTCATCTGCCTGATTAATATGGGGTATCAATACATTCTTAAATTCCTCAGCAACTTTATGTCCATATCCATGTTTTTGGGCTATTTCTTTCACTAAGTTTTCTATGGTAATTTGATGCCATTCTTTTGATACCTTTGCTTTTAAAGATATTCTTAAATTTGTTGCATGAGCTTTGATTAGTAGAGTCTTAGGTGGACCCTGTATAGTCACTTCGTTGACTGTATATATACCCATTGGAAAGATTCCAAATTCCTTATAACCTAGTGCTATGTTCAATTCATTTGGAACTTCCACATTTTCATTGCCATAATCAACGCATACCTCTGCAACATCATCTATAGTACCAGATTCATCAGTAAGATGCACCGATATTACATGATCTTTTATTCCTTCAATGCTAAATTCAGGTTTCATTTATTCCCACACTTTTAACTTCGATTTTTTTAATTGCTCTTGTATTCTAGGTAACCTGATCTTTAATCCTGTAGGCAAAAAACTTCCATACTCTGCAAGACCAGGATTAGCCTCCAATACTATTTCTACTGCTCCAGAGCTATATCCATAGTGCTTAAAACATATGTAATCTAACATTTCATTTTCTCGGGTTATATAATGTACTGTCATACATAACTCCTTAAACTTAAGCTAAATTCAACCTTTTTTGGTAATCCACAGGGAAAATACGACGTTTGCTTTTCTTCTAACCGCACAATAACAAATCTTCCCAAAACATTCCCTAAATTGTCTACTAAGATACTTGGTTCATGATTTTTCTCAGTTTCTTTCATACTTTTTAATTGATTTAAATCATTCAGATTATGGAAATAAATTACTCCTTCTAAGTCTATATTTTCTGCACCTTGACCAATATTTTGTAATGAAGGTATTTTACCAATGCACTCAATTGTACTCCAACGATTTTCTTTACTATACCTTACACTTGTTGGAGAAAGCTTATGTTGACCAAGTGATAGCATTAGTAAATTGGTTCTATTGAATCAAATAAAACATCACGAGATTTTTCCCTTATTCTTTTTATTACTGCATCAGCAAGACTACGTACATCTTGGTTAGGTTCTGCTTTTATACTTATATTAAATGTAAAAGTTTGATTGAAAATTTTTTGTTCACACTTTTCACAGTCTTTTAAAACTTTCTCTGAATTATCTGCTACAGAACTTTTTTCTGTAATCACACTTTCAATATTCGTTCTACTATTCGAAATTCTACTAAAAGCATTATTATTCAATAAAGGATTTCCTTTACTAAAAACATTATTTTCACTAGTTGCACTGCCTATTTTTGCTTCTACTGGTTTCTCTAATGCTTTTATTGGACTATCATTAAAAAATTTTCCTATACCAGTCCAATTTTCTATAGATTTTGTAATTGATTTCCAGAGACTTGAAAAAAAGTCCTTTACCTTTTGCCAATTAGCAATTACAAGCGCTGTACCAACTGATAGTCCAGCAATAGCAGCTCCTATAGGATTGGTTAGCGTTAAAGCTTTCAGTCCCATGATTACTGCTGGAATTACTCGCGCTGATAACGAAGTTAATACTGGCAAAAGTGTTCCCTGCAAAATAGCCTTAAAAGTTAGTATTCCACCTCCAGCCAATGCAAATGCATAACCAAAACCTACCACTGCAATCTTGCCAATAATAAGAGCTGAAATTATGCTCATAACTCCTGTAGTTAAAATTGGACACTTCTCTGCGAACCAAGCTATACCTGTAGATATTGACCTCAAAATCTTACTTATCCAATTTAAAGGAGGTAGCATAACTGACCCTAAGTTCATTCCTAGCTCTGCTATTGTATTTTTGAGTAGCTGCAAGTTATTTGCTGTAGTACTTGCACGGTTATTAAATTCCTTTTGCATAGATTTATTATACTTTTCTTTATCGGTCACAAAACCTATTGCTTTTTTATATTCTTCCAAACTCCCAACTATCAATGCAATATCATCTTGATATTCTTGACCGAAGA
Organism: Wolbachia endosymbiont (group A) of Epagoge grotiana; assembly: GCF_947251775.1. Classification (NCBI taxonomy): domain Bacteria; kingdom Pseudomonadati; phylum Pseudomonadota; class Alphaproteobacteria; order Rickettsiales; family Anaplasmataceae; genus Wolbachia; species Wolbachia endosymbiont (group A) of Epagoge grotiana. Next base: position 1,236,682 of record NZ_OX366387.1, on the reverse strand, counting down.
GGTTGAGAAGAATTTGAGAACGTTCCTGTCTATCTACTTTTTCTAAAATTTCAAAAAAATGAAGTAGAGCGTTTTGCCCGTTTTCAGCAACCTTTTGTGACATTTCCTCTGCAGTGATACCTATGGATTCCAATGCTGCTCTGAACTCTTTTCCCTGTCCTTCAGCAGTCTGAAGTTTACTAAGTAGAGCGTTTATTGCAGTTGCTGCTTTTTCAGGTTGTTTACCTAAACTAACGAAGGCATTTACTAAACTACTTGTCTGATTAATATCTAAACCAAATTGTTTTGCATTACCACCCCCTCTAGCGAGTGCTTCAATCATATCGTTCGCCTTAGCTGCAGTATTATCTGATAGGTAATTTATAACATCACCAACTTCTTCCATCTTCTCTACTGCGATTCCATAAATGTTAGCGAGTTTGGCAATAGAATCACCAGCTTGTTCAGCAGACATGTCAAATGCTGTGGCCATTTTAGCTACTGTTGTGGTAAATTCAAGTAGCTTATCTTTGTCGATACCAAGCTGACCACCACTTGCAGCTATTTGTGCTAACTCTGCAGCTGATAATGGTATTTCACGGGATAATTTCTTCAATTTTTGAGCAAATTCTTCGGCTTCATTTGTTCCATCCTTGAAATTTACTACCTTTTTAACATCAGCCATAGCACTTTCAAAGTCAATCGCAACTTTAATTGGTGCTGCAAGTGAAAGACCTAGTCCTATAGTCTCCATTACTTGTGACCTATAATGCGCTTTTTTTGCCAAAGCATTTTGCTGTTTTTGTATTACAGATCCTAATTTACTGTATTTCCCTTTGAGTACTTCAACAGATGAACCAAGTTTAGTTTGATCCCTCACTAAAGATTTAATATCCTTTCCACTTTTCCTTATTTCTTCATTTAATGTGTGAAGTGCATCTCTCTTTTTGATATAAGCCTCTTTTGCCTTTGATGCCGATGCTTTCAATTTTTCGAATTCATTTCTCAGTGCTTTGCTTGGTTCTTTTTTTTCCTTCTTCTCTTTAGCAATTGCTGCGGCTGATTTTTTTGCTTTTTTCTCTGCTTTCTTCCAATTCTTCATGGCTTCAAGGGCATCATGATTTAATTGCTTAAATTTAGAAACAGATTTCATTGACGAATCAAGCTGCTTTATACTATCACCCAACTTAGAAAGCTTTGCTGCACTACCTGTCATTGCACTATTAAAACTGCCATCTAACGTTGCACCGATCTTTATTGAAAGCATTGACATTTTTTTGTCACTCCTTCACTTACTTCTAACCACTTTAGAAACTCTTTTATACTCATATTAATAATTTGCTCAATTCCACTTCCTGTTGTTGAGCTAAGTTTTAAAATATTGAATCTTAACTCCTCTGTTCCAGCGGCGACAAAAAATCTTTTAGTACCTTCTGTATTTCTACATAATCTTTAATACATAAATCTTCAACTACTTCTTTTGGCACAGACGCTAGATTAGCAATTAAAGCTACTTCTTTCAAAGCTTCGCCTTCTATGCGTTCTATAGCAAGTAAATCTCTTACTTTAGGTTCACGCATCGATAACTCTGAAACAGAAATTCCATCAACTGTAATGGGGTTATTAAGTGTTATAGTGTGCATTATTGCCTCCTTAAAAATAAAATTTCAAATAAGTTTTTATATGCCTAAAACCGTTTGCAGCAAGGCCATCTGATCAACACCATTTATCTTTCTAATCATATTTTCAGCATCGATCTCTATCAGTTCATTGCCACCTATCGTAAGTTTATAATAATGAGCAGCTACAGTGCATTTTAGAGTGGCTTTTTCAGCAGGTTTCCAGCTACCAAAATCAAATTCTTTGAATATACCCCTAAGGTTGATAATTACTCCTTCAATATCATTACTTCCACTTCCTTGCATTCCACCTCTGAGCGTCAAAGATACCGAATTTCCATTTATCAACCCAAATAGCCGAAAGAGCTCTGTATCGTATTCAGAAAAAGTGAAATCTGCTTCAATCTTTTCCATGCCCATATCAATATTTACTGGAATATCCATACCACCAGCACGATACTCTTCTGTTTTTATGGTAAGTTTTGGTAGGGTAATTTCATCTATTTTTCCTGCATAACCACGACCATCAACAAATACATTAAAATTCTTTAAAATCTTTGGTAACATTTTTTCCTCTTTCTCCCCTTTTTATAATATTGTACCACTCACAAGATGTGACCTGAAAGTAATCTGTTCTGCCGGATATGGTGGTGTAAACTCAAAGTCAAAATATACTTTTCCACTTGCAATATTTGTTGGTGTATTGAGCTCTGGTGTTGCATAACATTTTCCACTGATAATAGCTCCTTGCGCTTTTAAATTGGCCAAATAAGAATTCACCCCCTCAATTACATCATCTATGTAAGTTTTGGTAATATTGCGATCAACTGCCCATAGATGAGCTCGCAGCAGACTATCGTTGATTAAATCTGCAGTCCTTCTCACTGACAGAAAAGCCCATTTCGAATCGTTTGAACATGTTCTATTTCCCCAAAGCCTATAGCCATTTTGATGAATTATCGTTGTTACTTCATTTTCATTTAAATTGTTTGCTCTACAATTTGTATTACCGAGCGTAAAATCAATAGGCCTGCTTGTTCCAACAATACCGTTTATTTCTTTATTTGAAGGTGAGTGCCAGAATCCTTGTTCGCTATCTACTTTCGCTATTAAACCAGCTACAAATGGGCTTGCTGGCAAAATTTCTTCTTTTCCTTCAATAAGTACCTTAACCCACGGATCAACAACATAAACTCTTGAGCTGCCTACACTTTTTCTCCACTTGATTGCTTCTTCATCATTGGTATTTGGTCCATCTGCTACTATTATGCTTCTCAGCTTTTCTGCTATAGGAATTAATGCTGCAACCACTGCATCTTCTGGGAGTTGGTGAGTAAACTGAGGTGCAATTAATATTCTTGGCGCAACATGAACTATGCTTTCACTGCTGAGAAATGCCTCAATTCCCTGATATTCTCCGGTTTCTTTATCAACTCCACCAATTATATTTTGAATAGTTTCACTTTCTTTGAGCTTTGGATCACTGTTATCACTTTCTTTAACTCGAATAACCACTACTGTTGCACCAATTTGGGAAAATATTCCATTTACTGCAGAAGGTAAACTGCCACTCTTTCCGAGCTTTGCTGCTTCCTTTAAGCTTCCTGCAACTAACACTGGTTTATTTAGCGGAAATTTTTGCTCATCTGCTTCAGGTGCAGTACCAATTACACCTATCACTGATGATTTAGCTGTACGTACTGATCTTGCCCCTGAGGTTACCTCAATAACATTTACACCATGTAAAAATTGTTCTGTCATATAGTTGCGTTATAAGTTTGCTAAAACTTGCTCTTTAAAATTGTTAAAAAACTCTGTAACTCTTTGATTTCCCTAATTTTCTTCTTGTTCCAAATCTTCTGATTACTACTTTTTAAGATTTAGTATATTTATTAAAATAAAGACAAAAACTAGAAAGTATAGAAAATTTCTCATTTTGCAATAACTCCAACTCAATATCTTCTTTACTCCTCTTGGCAATTTCTCCCCCTTCTGTTAAACGATTATCAATAAAAATCCTCTCTAGCTTGTTTTCAAGTATTGTTATTTCAACTTATTTGTAAGCGTATTTTCTTCCTCTTTTACTGCCAAAGCTTATATGTTGCATCTAACCCAGGACATTGCCACGCTCTTAATGTCCTTTCTACATCTATCTCAAGCCCTTTGGTTAAAAAATTGCTGCGAAAATTATATATTCCCCACTGGATAAATTGACCATAGATTGTGCTATACGTGTGCTCACTTGCAAAGAACTCAGGTGTCTCACCAACTCTTTCACCTTCTGAGTGAAGATTGGATGACGTATAAAGTAACACTGTAACAGTTTTTCCTGCTGGAATGATTATGTTACCTGATGCAATAAATTCAGGACTGCTAATTTCATGCTGGTAAATACGTGTCCAAGTAATTCTCGAAATATCTGACTTCCTTGTGTTAGTTTTATCAGGTGTACCTATAAATAATCCTGCTCCTCCATAATTAACTTCATCTTTGTACCACATTGCAGATCCAACAAAGTTTAGAGTTTTACTTATATCTACATTGCTTGTGTTTTTTACGAATATTACTCCCAATGCAGCATAAGGGTATTTCAGCATATTGAATTGCTCAGAAAATCCATCATACATAAATCTTGGGTATGATTCTCCATAGATAAATGTACCTTTGCTTCCCTCTAAAAAACTGAGTTGTCTTGGCCGATAAAAACTAACATAGCTTGTATCATATGTGTGAGTACCTGCTAGTAGTTGTAGCATATAGTCTGTTTTTGTTACATCACTACTCCACTGACCAAGCTCAGTTGTAAAAGTTCCGTGGCCAAAGTAATTATTTTTTCTACTTAGTACACCAAATAAAAAAGGTAATGCTCCAGGTTCAATCATATGACGATTTCTTACTTCTTTCATGATTGATGAGCCACTTGGTACATCATTTATGGAGTTAAGCTTGGTTGGTTCTCTGCTCCTTATCTCCCTCATAATCGATGAACCACTTGGCACATCATTAACAGTACGGAAGTTATTCACTAAACCTTTTAGACCATCTTTATGATCATTGCCAACACTATTTATTGCTGCAATGTTGGCATTCTTTCTCGTATCAAGTAGCGATATATGTGAATCTGATGATGCTTTTAAAGTATCCAAGGTATTAGTTTTTAGCGTATTGATCTCATTTACAGACTTTGTCTTTGCTACAGTTATTGCCGATATTGAATTTTCCTTATTGGTATTTATGTCATTCAAATGTGATCTTGCAGCGTTTAGAAGTTCTTTTAACTTACCATCTGTCATCTGTACAATTTCAGAAACTGCACTTTTGTCGATTATTGATTCCAATGCTTTAGCAAGATATGCTAATTGATCTGGTGTACTGTTTTCTGCTAAATCCTTAAGCCTCTTTTGTAGTGCATCAATTATTTCTTTTACTTTAGTCATTTGCGCAATATCAGAAATAGCTTTTTTATCTGCTATCAATTCCAGCGATTTTGCAAGATATGCCAGTTGATCAGGTGTGCTGTTTGCTGCTAAATCCTTTATCCTTTGGTATATTGCTTCTTTCATTTCCAAAAATTTAAAAAAGTCTCAAAATTAAACCGCTCAAAATTACTCTTAAGTTGATTATGCTCATCTTCTCTTTCGGTAATATCTTCATCTATTTTCTTAATTGTGGTACGGATACGAACAACATCTTCCACTGCAATATTCTCTGGGTGTGGCAAAGGATATCCGCGCCTCGTTTCATCATTTGGCATTTTCTTACGTTATAACAACCCGCAAGTTTTTTACCTTTGGCCGATAAATAACCGTTCCACTTAAAACCAATTTTACCCTTGTTTCATTGCTATTAAAGTTTGTTAGTACATGAGTTCTCTCCACCCAATTTTCCCCAATAGGTTTTCCTGATGTTAAATTTACTAATTGCCATCCTTTGACGCTTTGTTCCACATATGCTTTAACATCTGCAGTGCCAGGTATTAGCGCATCATAGGTAATTGTTATCTTAGTGTTAGCTCCTGCTGTAATGCTCCTTGTAACATAATCTCCGGACTCTGAAAGATTACCTAGAACTAGCTGTAACCCAGGATAGAGAACAGGACTTTTTTCTTTTGCACCTTTTAAATTTGCCTTTACTGTTAACTCTCCAGATAGTCTTTCACGCAGCGCGAGCGGCAAATTATCAGACAAAAAGTTTTCTTTCCCTTCTTCATCTGTTAAGATAAATTCTACATTGGTATCAAATGCTACTTTTTCAACATTTGTTAAAACTATTAAATCTGATACGTTGTTTGCAGTGACTTTACCAAGATCAATAACATGAGAATTTTCACTAAATTTTGCAGCTAGTAGTCGAAACGTTAAATCTAAATTTTGATGCGGAGTCCAGGTACTTGCATTACTTGATGATAGTAATACTCCTACTTGATATGGCTGACTCGTTACCCAGCGGCTATTTACTACATCATATTTGCCAAGCTCTGCTATTTTTACTGCTGTATCTGCATCATCGGTTAGCAAAACTATTGCATATTCTCTGCTAGATTCACACCAGACAGGAGACCAAGTTATACGTGTTGCTGTGCCATCTATCTTTATATCTTTTGGCTCAATATAGCTTTCAGCAATGACAGTCTGCGAGGGCATTCCCACTGCTGTTTCTCTAATCTGCACAACAACACGTTTTTTGCCTTTATTTACAAACCATAGCTCCACGCCTCCTATGTGTCTGCTCTCATTTAGCGTAAATGTTTGGGCTAAAGGATCAACTCGTCTTGCTGCGATCACTCTTCTTCTTTCTTCTATGGTAATAGTTTTTTTACCAGTATAAGTTGCCTCTCCATAGCTTCCTTTATCCCCATAAAACTGTACTAATTTAGTACCTGCTGGAATGTTTGCTGGGATTTTTATCTTTCCACTTATTCGTCCTTGATTTTCCACTTTTTTCCTCTATGGTATGGGTTGAATGCTTAGGCCATCAAATTTTACTTCCTTAAGCTTTTCACCAGTTGCAAAACCTTCAATCTCAAAATTTTGAGTTGCTTCTCGCATAAATTCAGTTTCGTATGAGGTACTTGACAGCAGCTCTGTTGTTTCTTTAACATTAAACACTCTGGTTACTGGACTTTTCCAATTCGTAGTAACCTCCGTCCAGTGATCTATATTTTTGTTCATGGTAACTTTTGCCGGGACTGGGTCAAAAGCTTGATATGGATTGATCTTTTCTCCTTTGGTCTGTAAAAGCTGCTCCAGTACCGGTTCAAGTTCATATGGCAACAAATAAGTTTTTTCTCCTCCATCAATATCAGCAATCGTTACATCTATTGGTAAAATTAGTTCCTTATTTACTATTGCTGCAGACTGCAAAATTCCTTGATCACGCATATCATCATCAAAGAACGAATCAACAAATACTCCTTTTTTGGTGGTAGGTTCTCTTGAATTTGCATCATTGCGTAAACGCTCCTGTGCAACAAGTGCATAAAGATCATTTATTCCTTTTTTCATTGCTTCAAGCTCATTCATCGGTACAGCATGAATAGCATTATTCACTATTTTTACCCCTTCGCCTTTTTTCCACGTCTGATGAATGTAGCAGAGCAAAAGTTGTCCACTAGGCGCTCTAGGCATTGATGGTCGCCAAGGGTGAGAAATTCCTTTTATTCTTCTTACCACTCCTTTGCTATCGATAGTAATTAAATCATAGCGGGGCATTTTCCAGGTGTAATCAATCAGAACCAAGCTGTTATCAACTGCTCTTTTTACTTTGCATCCCTGTTCACTTATATCTTCAGGGCTTACATGAGTGCGACAGCGATAGGTTATTAGGTAACTACTTCCAGGAGCTGGTTCTTTACCTGGTAATGACCAATCAACATTTCCTGCATTTAACTTATAGTCTATACTATTTTCATAAATAACATTGCCTTGTTTAACTTGAATAATCTCAAGTACTGCAGAGTCAGGTATCGGATCAATAGCTCCAGAATATGAACCATGAGTAATGGTAATGGTTTTTTGAACAGTGATATCTACTTTTTTAATTTCACTTATTGGAAAATCATTAACTTTAAGTTCCATTACTCTTTGGCTATTTGGCTGAAAAGTATGTGGTTCTGATTCAACTGATTTTATATCCGGATCTTCATCAAAAGAAACACGAATACTGTGAGGAAGTTCAATCTCATAGCCATCAACATGAGCTTTGCCCTCATTAATTACAAATATTTTTTTTCCTCCTTCCCCCTCTTCCTTTTGCAGGAACATTACTTCAAGACCATTTACGACGTAGGAACCATTTGCTTCTTTGTCATAACGAGCAAGAGCAGTAGTTACTATGTTTGCTTGTGGAGGTGGTGAATGTTCTATTAATACTCCATTTTCAATGTTATAGATTGGATAAAACTCTCCTTCAGAAAAACGTGGAGAAAGACCTTCTGCTTGATAACCCCAAATGGTGGAAACTTTAAGCCTTGCAGCTCCTACTTCCTGATAGTTTCTTGTACCAACTGCAGGATCACGAAGATTTTCATCCTCAAGTTCTGTAATCGTAGATTCTACGTAATAAACACCGATACGAACTATAGTATTAAGAGGAACAACAAACTCTTCTTTTTCGACTTTTCTAACTGCACCACGCAGATAGATTTTTCCTCCTTCAAGTGTAACTTTACCAGTTTCTCTATCTATAATACAATTGCTTCCCGTTATAACATCACCATCACGAAATATTGCATCACCTATGCCTTTAAGCTTAGAAAGAGCATACTCCTGAGTCTCATTTAATTCTGCAGACTGTAGACCTCTTCCTGCAAGGAACAAACTTTTTTCGTACTCTTTGTCAGGATTAAAGCGGTTATAATAACTATTTAAGGTCATTTTGTTTCAAAAAGTTACAACAAATGAAAAAGTTTCCCGAGTTGCAGATGTTCTGATAAGTGGTACGGTATGTTCTAAAACTAATAAAATTCCAGGATTTTCCACGTCTTTTGGCTCGAAATATCTCTGTCCTTCAGGTAATCCTTCTTTTATTTTAGTACCAACCATAACCCCTAATTCCCGTATAACTTGATTTGCTGCGTCCGTGAAATCGAAAGTAAATTTAAGGTACAAGTTATTAGTTGGTACATTTAAGGGCCTAAACCTTCCAGAAGGAGTTATAAGTTCGCCATTTTCATCACCTGTGCAGAATAGCACTTCATCTGCAGTACGTCTGCCAAGTTCATTCAAGAGCTTTATAGAATTTATAGGTTCAGGTGGTGTGCTTTCAGTATGCTGTACAGTAACTTTATCACTTACTGGAATAGAGCTATTTTCCGTACGTTTTATTAGACCAGTACTACTATCAACTGTATAGTCAACACTTGGCTGATAAGTTGTTTGTCCGATAAAAACTTTTACGTCTTTAATGGGATGGTGATCTAGGGCTATTTCACCCTCAACAAAAACTTTTTCGACCTGATGGCTACTTTCCCAATTTGCATCACCACTGCTCCAGGCAAGATGTAGAGGTTGCTCTTTTATGCTGGCTGCTATTGCTGCTCTTCCTGATTGTGTGAGTATTGACATTTTTCTCCCTATATTATATATATGTACGATGACTTCAAAATTCGTCCGCAAAAATCAAAATATTTTTTTTATATCAGAAAAAATTTTTAGGAGAATAGCTCAGCTCCACAGCTAAATTTTCCAACACCACGAGCAAATGGTCCGCTAGGAATGTCAAGCCATTTATCTTCTTTTGAACCAGTAGCCATTCCCTTAACCAGCTTCCGTGCTTGTAACAGCTCTTGAACTATACGCTCCATTCTATCTCTCCCTATACTGTGAAACTCCTCAGGTAGTCTATGCCGCTGTTTATACACTCCTGTACTTCCTGTATGGGTAAATGGATGTCCAGAAATTGCTGCTCGTGTAATTGCAGTTATAAGATGCTGCTTTGAATCTTTTTCGTTCATATTTTTTATTTTTAATCTTTCAGTTATGTCTTCTAACAATCCTGTTTCTTCATTTCTTAAATAAGTGCGTAAAGTGCGATCAGCCAAACCGTTTGCTTTAACAATTGCTCCATAAAATAATGCGTTCTGTCTTACAGATTCTCCTATTGATTTAAAAATTGTCGGTTTAGCTGCATCTTCCACAGACCAAAAAGCGTATGAACACCTAACACCATTAACAAGAGCAGATGTACCTCTAATGGCATCTCGTGCTTGCTCAACAGTCGATATAGGTTTTTCACTTTTTGGCTTTCTCATATGGTGGGCAGTAATTATTGATGCTCCAGTGCTACCTGCTAAATCAGATAATAAAGACATCAAATAATCGCCTACGGCTGGGTCAGTATTTAAGTCAGCGTGCACAAATGAAGCAAGTGGATCAAATACGATTAATTTTAAGTCTTTTATCTTATGAAGTTGTTTTGTTATAGATTCAAATTCAGGAGAAATCTCTATAATTTTACTCGAAATACTCTTTATTATCGTAAGTGATCCACTAACATTGGGTAATGGTACAATAAAGAGCCTATCTTTATATTTTAATCTTTCGCATTGCGAATCAAGACGCTCTAAACGACGATGTATTTCACTCATATCATCTTCTGCTGAGAAAATTACAACAGATCCATGTTCAGTAACTAAAGGACCAAAACCACATGGCTGATCTTTTCTACTCGCAACTTTCAGTGCTAAATCAAGCAGAAGCATACCTTTACCAGTATCTCCCATTGCAGCTAGAATAGATGTCACTCCTAAAGGAAATAACCCTTCAACAAGAAACTTTTGCTCTGGTACTGGACCTATAAAACGTTCTACGCTCCATTCTTGAATATTAAGCAATTGCTTAACAATTACTTTTCTCGAGTTACTTTCAATGAATTCAGAAATATCTATATTTGTTTGTACGCTATCTGCTGCATCCCATCCCTTTGGTTTATTCTCCGGTATTTCAAGAAGAGTAAGTGATAAAACACCAAGAAAAGTAAGCTTTTTCACAACTTTCTCAGCATATTGTTTACCTGGTTCATCATTGTCTGGCCAAATAATAACATGCTTGCCCTTAAGTGGTGACCAGTCTGTTTTTTCTATTGGTGCATTTGCTCCTAACATTGCAGTTGTGGCAGTCATACCTTGCTCTATCAGAGCATCTGCAAACTTTTCACCTTCAACTAAAATCACCTTATCAGATTTCACGATACCTGGAATATTATATAAAGGCCTGGTCTCTGGTAGAGTAAAACTAGACCTTTTTACATCAAAAGGAAGATATCTTTTTCCTGAATCAGTGTTATAACGATAAACTGTAACAATCACTTGATCACTTTCATCGTAATAGTTCCATGATGCCGTTGGTTGCCCCAGAGTGTTATTTTTTTCCGAATAACCAATCCACTTAGCAATATCTTCTATCGTATCAGTAAATTGATTTTTTCCAGTAACAGCAGCCCAAAGATCAAAAATATCTCCTCCTTCTTCGGTAGAAAAATCATGCCATAATCCGGCTTTACTGCCAGTTAACTCCACTATCATACTTTGTCCTTTATTGCCTTGTAGATCACCTACATAGAACTTATCACCACGAAAAATTCCTCTTGGCAGTAAATAAGAAAGACATGACCTTATATTTGATAGGAGTTGAGTTCTTAATTGTTCTTTCTTCCCTAATAATTTATAATGTCCATTTCTTTGTGAACAATAAATATCCATACCTACCTGAAGAATTTTTATGCTCTAGCTATAACATTAGCAGTTTTCCAACATCCATTAATCTTGTTGATGAATTTTGTTGGTATAGATCTACCGTTTCTAAGTTCATATACTACTTGCAAGATATTTGTACGTTTATTGGGTTGAAATATTACTATTCCAGATGTATAAAAACTTCTTAAAGCGTTAGCACCAACGAGAGCTTGAAATGGATTCTTTTCCAATATAGAGGTAGATACTTTTTTGGTGTGATTTGTGATGATTATTCCAGCCATAGGATTAATCTTGGAACGTAGTTTTTCTATTGCATGCTGCAGACCATAGTTAACGTAATTATAAGGAGAATCAATCACAACTAAATCAAACTTTTCCTCTACCATATTTTTTATTTTTTCTATACCTTCTTCATTTAAGGTCAAATTCATCTTGTTCGTCACAATTAAGTTTTCTGTTGCTAAATGAGGAAGTTTGTTGAGTTGTTGTATACGTTCTCTAATATAGTCATATTCCATTTCATTTTGTAGATAGAATATTTTTAGCGGTCTTGTAGGTTTCATGCCAAGAAATGATCTTCCTGCTGCCAGATGTACCAATAGAGAAAGAAGAAAATGACTTTTGCCAATCTTTGGAGTACCACCTATGACCAAAAGACCACCTGGTGTCAAAATTCTTGGGCCTATTATATCTTGTGGCATTGGTGATTTGTCGTTTAAGTAATGGTTTACAGAAAATGCTTTTTCCGAGTTTTGTTTTTCTTGCAGTACGGAACTTCTTTCATCTTTACCGTTCAACCATGTCTCAGCAGAATCTATATTACCTTTAACTAAAGTCCAAAGGTATATTATATTTCCTTTCTTTTCTTCGATCAGGTTGTACCAATTTCCTGCATTTTCTCCTTCCATTTCAACTATTATCTTACTTCCATTTCTACTGCCAATATAGAATTTATCTTGGTAAGATTTGCCATCAGGCAACAAATAAGATAAACAATCTTTGATGTTATTAATTAATAATGATTTTATTTTCAAAGCATTTTTAGATGAAAAATCCATAAAATTCTCCTTGTTTATTCCAAATTTGTTCAACATATTTTTTAGACGTTTACAGTCAAGATTAGCCAGCTCACAAACAGTTTCAAAAGATCGTGAGCGAATCCATTGACAAGCCTCTTTTTTAAGTTTAGGGTTTTTTCCTGCTGCATCCTGAATAGCTCTAGTAATAACAGCAGCCCACAACTTTCCTTCGTCGTACTTCAAAATGGCAACCAATCATCTTGAAAACTTTTTTGTAATTCTGGAGTAATAACTGTAGTAATCCTATTCCTATCTCCGTACGTATTATTAGTTTCAACGCCTACTTTTGCTGTAAACTCTAAATCGTTGAAATCAGCTATAGAGTTGATTCTTCTAGCAGTAACTGCTTTCTCTGAAGTGTCATTTGCATGAATATTTCTGGATGATTCCAAAATACTACGCAGCATAGAACGTCCAGATTCTCCCCAGATGTCTTCTTCACCTTCTGCTTTGCCATTTTTGATACCTATAATCTGAAAAATCTTGCGTTTTGCATATGGGCCTTCAGTGACGGTAAATTCTGCATTTAAATAGATACTGCCAGTAGTGTAGTTTTTAGTGAACCAATTTTCATAACCTCCAGGCTTTATTGCCATTTTTACCTTGACTATTGTACCTTTCGGTATTAAACTGCTTTGCAGTTTTGCGTTATTAAAATCAGTTAAAAAATCTTGTAGCATACGCTCTCCTATAAGTTGATTTTAAAGTGAAAAATTAGCTATTCCATTAGCTGCCAATGACCATTTATCTTATCGACAAGTTTGTTTGGCACGCGTTCACCATTACGAAGCTCAAATACTATCTGGCGTACACTGCTTTCTTCATCATGAGCAAACATCACCATACCAGTACTGTAAAATCCACGTAAAGATCCAGCACCACTTAGGCCTTGAAATGGATCTTCTTCGAGCATCTTTTTTGATAATTTTTTTGTATGATGAGTAAGTACAATACAAGCATCTGGATTGACAGCACTGCGTAACTTCTCAAGAGTCTTTTGCAGAAAGAACAGCATAGCACTATTATCATTTTCATTGCCATACTCGCTGCTAAAGATGTTACGCAATGGATCTATGGCCAAAACATCAGGTTTAAAGCGTTCATTCACAATTTCCTTAATTTCACTTATTTCATCATGATTAAATGATAGTGCACTTTTGGCGTAATGATTAAGTTGTTAGCAGCTACATTCAAAAGTTCATTATCAAGTTGTTGCAACCGTTCTTTCATATATTCATATTCAATTTCAGTTTGCATGTAGAAAATTTTCAAAGGTCTATTTGAATCCATACCAAGAAAAGAAACACCTGCAGCCATATGGACGAGCCATGAAATCAAAAAGTCGCTTTTGCCGATTTTAGGTGGGCCACCCAGTATCAATAAGCCTCTTTTTGTTAAAATTCTTGGTGAGATTATATCCTCTGGTATTGGCGATCGATCGTCCAAGTATTCTTTCACACTGAAAAAAGGAATTTTTTGACCAATAGTTAAAAAGTTTTGTAGCATATAATAACCTCCTATATGTTGGGCGTGACAGGTTGAATTGCAAAAGCTTTAGTTTTAATTTTTGTAAGAAGTTTTCCTAGATGCGGTTCTTCAACCATATTAAGGCAACCACTTCGATCTTTAGCAGGATATCCCCAAGAATTAATCGTCTGACAGACAAATGAACGAATTTCTGTACCATCATCTTTCTTGATTCCAACCATACTGATTACTTCGTCAACTATCCCAGGAATTTCACTTGCGGTTTTAGCACCTTCACACTGAGGTAGCCAAGTCGAGCGATTGAAATCATCAAGGTATTGCCCAAGAGTTCCAACTGTAATGATGTCTTTATTTGGAATATGTTGAAACTGATTGAGCCAAGCCATCATTTCTTGAGCAAGTAACCCGTAAGCAGCTCTCATATCTTGTTTTCCTGATCTTTCAGAAAAGGCTTCAGGTTGCATTTTTGCCCATAATAGACATAAACGCGAGGCTACTGTAATACTATCGATAAAAATACAGCGATACTTGAGAAACTCCGAAGCAAGCTCTCTGTATTTACTGGATACATGCTCATAGTGTCTTTGGCTATATGCTGAGTCAGATTTTAACGCAGGATTAGGACCACCTATGAGACATGCAATATCTCTTGCCTCATTCCAAGTACGAATACTTACAGAATCCCCTTGCCAATCTTGAACAGCAAGTAAACCTGCCTCAAAATCAAGACAAAGTGTTGGTTCATTTATGGTCTTTAAGAGACTAGTTTTACCTATACCATAAGGACCAAAGATGACCATTTTTATACCTGTTTGAACTTTTAGCCGTTCATTGCTGTTCATTATTTTCATTTTTCTCCCAGTACCTAAATATATATGTACGATGACCTAGGCAATTCGTCCGCAATTTGCAAAAAAAAAATTTGAGCAAATATAATCAAGAGCTTATAACTTCTCTAAAACTGAGAATTTATCGCGTATTCGTTCTAGTGTGCGATAGATAGTTGTCTTTGGTATTTTGGTTATTACAGAAACTTCAGTAATAGTAAATACCTTAAGTAATTGACATAAATTACTATCTTTTTCAGATAAAGTTGAAATTATATTATTTATATCAGTGCGAATTATCGCTTCGATTTCCGAGTTCCTATGATCTGGAATATTGTCGTTTATATCATCAAAAATTATATTACGTTTTAGACACAACTGATTGCGTAACATATTGCGAGCACAATAATTAGCTAATCTAGCAACGAAAGTACTAAAACTACTTCTTTTCTCATCGTGCTGGTTAAGATATTGCCAAACCTGACAAAAAAGCTCCTGCTCTATATCTTCGAGACTTTCGTTAATAAAACAGCTTTTAGATTTAAGACGTGAAGCTTGAAATCTTACATGTTTAACAATTGTAGAATCGATTCCTTGATAAGAATTCTTCATAAAAACTCCAAAAGTTTCATGAATAGAGATTTTTACCAAGACCTTATATGACTAATTTATTATAAAAAAGTAGTAATAATTTTTTTATCTAAAAGAATAAAATCTTTAAAAATTAAAATAAGATTTAAACGTTTTGATACACTACTGAAGCTACTTTTTCATAGGTAAAAAACTACCAATTTCGTACCTAATTTCTGAATTACTAATTAGTATTTCAGAAAGCAGTAATCGTTAAGTTATTGATAATATTGTCTTTTTTATGTTCTATTCCTAAAAGCCGTTTCTAAAGTTAAGTGGCTAAAATCGGCCAGTGAAGAGGATTTACGGATTACTGAAGTCTTATATATATTATATATATATTTAAATACAGGTAAAATATAATATATAATAATATAAATATTGGCGTAATATAAGTTATGTAAAATAGTTATTAAGATAAGTAAAAACTCAAATGGCAGGATATGAAATTTTTTTTAATTTTTTTTCAAAATTGCGGACGAATTTGCGAGTCATCGTACATATATATTATACAGGGCATTGAACTTTAATTACACAAAGGAGTTTTTGTACGTCAATCTTAACGCTAGATCTCGGCAAGCAAACCGGCTGGGCAATTCTTACAGATGGAGTAATTGAAAGTGGAAGCAAAAGCTTTCATGGTAGCCGTTTCAGTGGAGGTGGAATGTGTTTCTTAAACTTTTGCAATTGGCTCAATTCTTTGAAAGACATTTCTGCAGTGTACTTTGAGGAGGTGAGAAGACATTTAGGAACTGATGCAGCCCATTGCTACGGTGGGTTTCTTGCAGTGCTGTCTGCTTGGTGTGAAGAGAACAATATTCCCTACCAAGGTGTTAATGTTAAAACTATAAAACGCTTTATAGCAGGCAAAGGCAATGCAAGTAAGAGTGAAGTTATTGAAGCGATACGTGAAAAAAGTTTTTCACCTAGAGATGATAATGAGGCCGATGCTTTGGCATTAATGTTCTATATTAGTAAAGATATTAATAAGACGAAAAATCCATAAAAAGTGGGTCCTTTCAGCCAGAATGGCGGATTTGGTGGGTTCAACCCCAGGCCTTCTTTAGCGTCAGAGATATTTTGAATATTAACTTTTTAATTATTAAGGATTTAAATTATATGAATTTAGCAATCCACTACTATCCTGTTGAAAACCTCGTCGAATATAAGCGTAATCCTCGTAAAAATGATGATGTAGTAAATAGAATGTGTGCTTCAATCAGGGAATTTGGCTTTCGTATACCAATAGTTGCAAAAAGCGATGGAACTGTGGTTGATGGTCATTTAAGACTTAAAGCAGCAAGAAAACTTGGTATGGAGAGTATTCCAGTGGTCTTAAGTGATAATTTAAATGAACCACAAACTAAATTTTCGGTTACTGGCAAATCAATCAGCTAACTGGGCGAAGTGGGACGATGATCTTTTGAAGGTGGAAATTCAAGAATTAGAAGATTTGCAGTTTGACCTTAAAATGACAGGATTTGAATTAGAAAAAGTTCAACATTTCCTTGATGATTTAGATAGTGAAAAAGAAGATTTTTCTGACTTGGTTGGTGATGAAAAAAGGGTAGAAATAACAAAACCAGGTGATCTTTGGATTTTAGGTGATCATCGAATCTATTGTGGTGATAGCTCTGTAGTTGAATCATATAAAGCGCTGTTAGATGATAAAATGGCAGACATTACTGTTTGTGATCCTCCATATAACGTTGATTATGGTGGTAGCCAAGATAAAAAAATATTAAACGATAATCAAGGTGAAAAGTACGAACTTTTTCTCTACGATATCTGTTCCCACATTTTAGCATATACGAAAGGTGCAATTTACATCTGCATATCATCATCAGAGTTTTCAACGTTGCAAAAAGTATTTGAGGAGGCAGGAGGAAAATGGTCAACATTTATCATTTGGGCAAAGAATCATTTTACGCTAGGCAGGTCTGATTATCAAAGACAATACGAAGCAATGCTCTATGGATGGAAAAGCGGCAATAAACGTGAGTGGCATGGAGGTAGAAATCAAAGTGATCTGTGGTTTTATGATAAGCCAACACATAACTCATTACATCCAACGATGAAGCCAGTAGAGCTAATGGAGAGAGCAATAGTAAACAGCAGCAGATCAGGAGACATAGTACTTGATCCATTTAGCGGTTCTGGCAGCACACTGATTGCATGTGAGAGAACAGGAAGAATTTGCAGAACAATAGAGCTAGATTCAAAATTTGTAGATGTAACGATAAAACGTTGGCAAGTATACACAGGTAGGGAGGCAATTTTAGCCGGTACTGGTAAAACCTTTTCACAAATTCAAGAAGAAAAACAGTAAGAAAAAAGTGGAAAAGATAACGCAAACAGAATGGGCAAAAGAACAAGGATTTTCAAAGCAATATGTCTGTTATTTAGTAAAAAAAGGAATAGTTAAGTTGGAGGATGGTTTGATCGACCGAGAACAAGCAAATGAAGCAGTAGCGGCAATAAGAGATCCAAGTCAGCCACTGAGGAGGAAAAATCCAGAAAATACAAGTAATCTTTCCACGATGTTGCTAAAAACTAGAATAAAAAATGAAATGGAACGAGGTAAACTGCTTGAGGCAAAGGCAAAAGCTGAGATTGGTGAACTTGTAGCAGTAGAGGAAGTAAAGCGCGAAGCATTTAATGTAGCAAGAGTTGTCCGTAATAATTTGCTTAATATTCCAAATAGAGTTTCAGCGCTGCTTGCATCACTGAGTGACACTGAAAAGATTCATGGAACATTGACTGAGGAAATTACAAACTCACTTGAAGAATTATCTAACACTAAATTTCAAATGTAAAAAGATTTTGAATATAAAATGGCTGATAACCTAAGTTTGGAGTTAATAAAGTGCCTCATTAATCAACCAGGGGTAGATATAAACATTAGAGGATCAAACGGAAAAACCCCACTACATTGCGCTATAGAGTTTGATGAATTAAGTATGGTAGATCTGTTACTCACGAAAAAGAACATTAATCCTTTTGTAGAAGATAATGATGGTAAAACATCTCTTGATTACGCCAAAGAAGGGAAAAAAGCAGAAATATTACAAGCGCTAATTAATAACAAGTACGGGTCAGAACAAGATAGCTTACTTCATTTAGCTGCAATGATAGGTGAAGTTAATGCAGTTAGATATTTGATAGGAAAAGGTATTGACGTTAATGTACGAAATGCTTTGCATCATACGCCATTACATCTAGCAGCAGGAATAGGACATGCAGAAGTTGTAAAGATTTTGATAAGAGAAGGAAAAGCTGAAATCGAGGTTTTTGATGCACGAAATCAGACACCGATGCACTATGCAGTTAATAACAAAAAGTTGGAGATAGTAAAGTTACTGCTAAAGCTAGGAGCAGATGTAAATAGCGCACGTGTAGGACAAAACTCGATGAAATTATCACCTGTTCATATAGCTGTAAGTAATACTAATTACGATGAAAGAGACTTATGTCTTGATATCCTCAAATCCTTAATAAAGGAGCCTAATGCTCAAGTAAATTTGCAAGACTACGAAAATAAAACACCACTACATTATGCTGAAAGACTAAAAACAATAGAAGTTTTACTAACGCGAGAAGATATAGACCCTCTGGTAAAAGACGATAGCGGTAAAACACCATTTGATTACGCTAAACCTGAGATAAAGAAGACTTTGATGAGCAATAAGTATGGTTCTGAAAAGAATAGTCTACTCCATTTAGCTGCACAAAGAGGAGAAATTGAGATTGTAGATGCAATCTTAAAGGAAGAAATTGATATTGATATTGTAAATAATAAAGGTTTATCACCTATTTACCTTGCTGCAGAAAAAGGACATTTACATGTAGTAAAATTACTACTGAAAAAAGGAGCAAACTATACACCTGTTTTGCACTTAGCAATCAAGTCAAATAATTTAGAGTTACTTAAAGTTTTATTTACTGAAAAAAATGGAGCGTTACTCTGCAGAGATACCGTTGTTAATTTTCCAACCCTTCATAATAAATATATAGCACAGAGAGAAATAGCAGATAAAAGGATGAAAAAACATAATAATATTATCTGCATCTGTATTACAGTTAGCGCAGTAGCAATGGCAGCATATATAGGTTTAACAGCAACAACAATAAGCAGTACAATCATTTTTGCAACAACAACAGGAATACTTGCGCTTATTATAGCAATAATGATAAGTGAGATGAGCAAAAGATACATAGAAAAGGAATTTCAGAAAAAGATGTTTATGGAACTGGAAGAGTGTAGTTCTACTGTTAATGATGTTGAGATAGAGTCAATTATGAGTAGATGCAGACAATGATATACGCTAGAGCTTTTTCTGAAGGTTTAAGACCAGATCCAGAGCTTAAAGTATCAGAGTGGGCAAATGAGTATCGAGTTCTAGCACCAACTGCAGCATCAGAGCCAGGGAAATGGAGAACAGAAAGAACTCCTTATTTAAAAGAAATAATGGATTCACTTTCTCCTTCTTCACCGGCTGAAAAAATAGTATTCATGAAAGGAGCGCAGATTGGAGGAACAGAAGCAGGAAATAATTGGATTGGCTATATCATAGATCAAACACCAGGTCCAATGCTAGTAGTACAGCCAACAGTTGAAATGGGAAAACGTTGGTCAAAAGGAAGATTTGCGCCACTGATTGAAAGTACACCATGTTTAAAAAGTAAAGTAAAAGACCCAAGATCAAGAGATTCAGGGAATACTGTACAAAGTAAGGAATTTCCAGGTGGAATAGTAGTAATAACCGGAGCAAATAGCAGTGTAGGACTAAGATCTATGCCAGTAAAATACCTCTTTCTTGATGAAATAGATGCCTATCCAGGAGATTCGGGAGGTGAAGGAGATCCAGTTTTACTCAGCATAGCCCGTACTAATACATTTGCACGGCGAAAGATTTTTTTAGTATCAACGCCAACGATTCATGGAATAAGCAGAATTGAGAAGGAATTTGAAGCTACAGACAAGAGATATTTTTTTGTACCATGTCCGCATTGTAATTATTACCAAATTTTAAAGTGGTCACAAATAAAATGGGAAGATAAAAATCCAAATACAGCACACTATATGTGTATAGAATGTGGTGAAAAGATAGAAAATCATCAAAAGACAGAGATGCTAGACCGTGGAGAATGGAGAGCTACAGGGGCAAAAGAAGGGGAGAAAAAAGGATTTCATCTTTCAAGTCTTTATAGCCCAGTTGGGTGGTATAGTTGGCAACAAGCAGTAGAGGATTTTCTGCATGCAAAGGAAAGTGAACAATTACTGAAAGTTTGGATAAATACTACGCTTGGAGAAACTTGGGTAGATAAAGGAGAAGTACCTGATTGGAAGCAATTATTTAACAGGAGAGAATTTTTTCAGATTGGCACAGTACCAAAAGGCGAAGTAGTTCTCACAGCAGGTGTTGATGTCCAAAAAGATCGTTTAGAAGTAGAAGTTGTAGCATGGGGAAAAAGCCGTGAAAGTTGGTCAATAGACTACCGAGTATTTGAAGGAGATACTGGAAGTAGAGAAGTATGGGGAAAGCTTTCGGAGCTTCTGAGTCATCATTTTATCGGTGAAAATGGGCTTGAATATATGATAAGCATGATGGCGGTAGCATACGCGTCAAGTTAAGGAAATAAAGGTATGAAAGAGATAGAATAATAAGGTATAAGTTCTCCCAGATATACTTTTAGTGAGAGAACCAATGAATAAAATAACTTGCTTATCAAAAAAGCTCAAAGAAATTTTTAATGAAAAAGCAGAGAAAATCTCAATTACAACAAGGTTTATAAAAAGAAAGAGAAAGCTAAAAGGTTCATCATTCGTAAAAGCCATGGTCTTGGGTAATATAGGAGTTGATAATTGTAGCGTAGAAACAATGTGTCAATTACTAAACGAGGACTCGATAGATATAACAAAACAAGGTTTGGATTTTAGATTTACTGAAGAAGCAGTGGAATTTATGAAAAGGATGTATAATGAATCTGTGATTCTCTTTAAAAATATCTTGCAAGTTGATTGCAAAATCTTACAGCAATTTAATAGTGTTAAATTATTGGACAGTAGCTATATTACTCTACCTAACAGTATGGAAGAGATGTATAAAGGTTATGGTACTAGCTACAGTGGCTATGAAAGCAATACTAAGTCTGGAATAAAGTTACAATTAGTTTTCGACTACATGAATCAGATAATAGACCAACTTAATTTAACGGAGGGGGTAAGATCAGACCAGGGATATAGGAAACATTTAAGTAATATATTAAGCAATGATTTGCTAATATCTGATCTCGGTTATTTTGTGCCAAGTTCTTTTAAACAAATCAATGAAATAGGAGCTTATTTCATAAGTCGTTATAAATCCGATACCAACATATATGATGTAGAAACAAATCAAAAAATGGAGTTATTAGAATGTTTAGAGGATAAGTTATTTTTAGAAAACGAGGTATTGTTAGGAAAAGAAGCAAAAATTAGAGTAAGAATTATATGTCAGAAACTAACTGAAGAACAGTCTATGGCCAGAAGAAGGAAAGCTAATAGATTAGCAAGATCGCAGGGATATACATCCTCTAAAAGAAATCAAAAATTGTTGAACTGGTCAATATTTATAACTAATGTTCCAGAAAATAAAATTAGTGCTGAGCAAGTATTAACGATTTACAGAGTAAGGTGGCAAATTGAGTTATTATTTAAATTGTATAAAAGCCATATCAGGCTTGATAAGCTAAAAGGAAAGCCATGCAGAGTATTATGTGAACTATATGCTAAATTGTGCGCAATTCTTATATTTCACGGCATAGTTGGTTGCACAGAAGTGAAAAAGAATACAGAACTTAGCTTAACAAAGGCATTTATTGAGCTAAAAAGGCGGGTTAGAGAGTTATTTTTAGTATTAACCAAAATTAATAGTTTAAAAGCATTTCTTAAAAAACTCACTATAACTTGGTCGCGATTTTCATTAAAAGACAAACGTAGAAGGGCTAGAGTATCCACTTTAACCTCTCTAAATTTGCTCACAATCTCTTAACTTGACGCGTATGGTAATCGATAACTGGGAAAAATTGCTTGATTATTTAAGAATAAGTATAGGAAGCCTCAATAAGGAAAATTTTCGTGTCATCTATATGAATAAAAAGTATCGTCTAATAGCGGAAGACCTGCAAAATATTGGTACAGTAGATCAAACTCCTCTTTATGTCAGAGAGATCATCAAGCGCGCACTTTTGATTGGTTCAACATCCATTGTAATATCTCACAATCATCCAAGCGGAGATACACAACCTTCAAATAGCGATATATCTCTCACTAGACAACTAGCAGAAGCTTGCCAAAGTATAGGAATAGAATTAATAGACCACATTATTATTACATTCAGTAGCTATTTTAGTTTCAAGGAAAATAGGTTGTTGTGAAAGCCTTTATAGCTACAGTAACTTAGATTTACCGACAATCGTCATTCCGCTACGTGTTAGCGGCTAAGAGATACCGTGAATGAATCGCGGTATGACGTAGATTGCTGTCATCCCGCTGCTTGTTAGCGGCTGAGATACCGCCGCGGTATAGTAACTCGTCATCCCGCTACGTGTTAGCGGGATCTATCCGCGGTGGTATGACGGTAAGATTTATTGTGGCATGATGGTGTAGTATAATGTTGATAAACCTCAGTTACTTTAGCTATAAACGATTAAGATGAAGTTATCATATATCTATATACTTACAAATAAAGCTAATAGCACATTATATATTGGTGTAACTGCAAATTTGATCAAGAGGATTTGGGAACACAAAAACAAAATTGTTTCAGGTTTTACATCAAGATATAATGTAAATAAACTTGTATATTTTGAAGAGTTTGAAGATATAAGTTTAGCTATTGCAAGAGAAAGGCGCCTGAAAGAATGGCCAAGGCAGTGGAAAATTAATTTGATCAATCAAAAGAATCCTAGCTGGGTTGACTTATATTACTTAGCTTTAAGATAGCTATGCTGAGATCCCGCTAACACCTTACTATTACCCACAAGTATAAAATTCATGAGCAAGTTTCCATCCTTCTGCTAAATCAAAGAGACGTTTCCATCCCTTCCACAAAGCTATAGGGCCTGGTTCTAAGTCATTTTTGCGAGCTAAAAACCCTCCTAACTTGGCCACCCACCTCACAATTTCTCTTATAGGTGGTGGTGTCTCAGGATAGTTTTTTGTCTTAAGCATTTTGGTATATAAAACCTTCCATTCGTCGTCAGTCAGTATGAAAGTGCAAGAAAGATTTGGATTTGTTCTAGCTACTAGTGTGATAAAAAATATTCTCCATGCAATTATACTCATTATTGTAAGAAAGCGGATTAATCTATCTGCTGCTTGGAGCCTACATTCTTCAACTTTAAGACCAGATTTCAAAATTTTATGAAAAACCTCTATTCTCCATCTTAAGCAATACCATTGTATTTTTTCTACTGCTTCTTCAAAATTATTAATATTTATATTTGTCAACAAAATCCAGTTCACAGGCTCTTCGCCAAATGGGGGGTATTTTTCTATAGCATAGACAGCATTTAAACTTAAATTAGGAAGTTTTTGGGTTTTACGTCTAGCGTTATTTTTTGATGCATTCATCACAAAGTTGCTAAACTTTACTTCTAAAACTGTTGTTCTTTGAGGTTTATCATTGCGAGCAGGAATATTCACTTGTATTTCTCCTTGACAAGACATGCGATTCATCAGATCCCACAACCTTTCACCACCTTTTTCAGAATAAGTCGACTTCTTATTTATTGTTCTGTTTTGATTTCCTCTTACTACAAAAAGAGATTGATTAGTGGAAGCAACTTCAAATAAATCATACATATCTGCTTCTCTGTCACAGACGGTAACTACCTTGATATCCTTTAATCCAGGATGATTAGTAGAATATTTAAGTGATTCTATCCACCGTATGCTTTCTTTCTCTTCTATGGGAACAGCAGTATTATGGCTTCTTCTTTTCAACTCTTTTAGGTCTTCAGCTAAGGAGGG
The DNA here is from genome assembly GCF_947251775.1 of Wolbachia endosymbiont (group A) of Epagoge grotiana. NCBI lineage: Bacteria > Pseudomonadati > Pseudomonadota > Alphaproteobacteria > Rickettsiales > Anaplasmataceae > Wolbachia > Wolbachia endosymbiont (group A) of Epagoge grotiana. The sequence goes on along the minus strand of NZ_OX366387.1, from coordinate 1,212,350 downwards.
TCTAGTACTAATTTTTTGATCCAATAATCCTATAGGCAGTCCTTCTGTTGTAACTGCAAACGTTGTATGCATCACTAATCCATGTGTTTTAAAATTAGTTGTTTTAGATGTTAATCTTGCTGCTATAATCCCTAATCCTTCGGTCTTTTTATGATTTTTATATGAGATATAACTCGTGTCTTGGATAGCTAAGATAGTTGAGTATTCTTTAGCTCTTTCAACAGTTTTAATTATATGACTTTCTAATATCTTTCTCTCAGAAATGGCATCGTTTTGGAAAAATCTATAAGCTGCTTTACTTTGATGCCAATCTTCACAAGCTTGATTTATTGAACGCTCAGGCGATTCAGCAAAACTATTAACTATTTTTAGAAGCCTTTTACTTAATCTTATATCACCAAAATTAACAATTCCAAATTCACTTTCTGCCCATTCGCCAGTTGAAGTATTTATAGTTCTTTTCATCATATATTCCATTTTTAGACCATAGATCCATTTATAATAGAAAGTTGAATTAGTAAAATATCAGCTTTTTTACTATTTATATACTTATGGGTAATAGTAAGCTTCAAAACCTTACTATTACCCACAAATATAAATGTTTGTTGCATAGCTCTTAATGGCATAACTTTTGCTTGAAATAACTGTTTATATGGTGCAATTTACAGCTTTTAGTTGCTAAAATTATAACTCTTAGTTTAATAATTTTAATCTAATAAGCTTTCAGGTTAATAAAATTAAATTATTTGAGTAAATACAATACTATGTTTTTATTTGTGGGTAATAGTAAGCGCTAACACGTAGCGGGATGACGAGAAAGGAGTGGCGGTATGACGGTTCGCGGTGGTATGACGTAGTAGCTATTTCTTGCAATCAAGTTTCGTTAAAAGTCAGATTGAATGGTTAAATCTTCCACCCAAATAACCACGCACTCTACTTGCTTGTTTGGATATATTTCTTGTACTAAGGTTTTATAGATTAACATCTGTTTTTTTATTTCATTTAATAAGGAAACAGAAACGTTACGGTGTGATTTGTAGTCAATTATGATTGCTTTATCTTGTGTTATGCATAGCCTATCTAGTCGTACTAATACTGACTTGCCATCAATTGTTCCACTCAGTGTAATCTCTGATTTGCCTTCCAAGTCAAACAAATAGCCATATTTTTCATTAAAGGCTAATATTTTACTGTAAATTTCATCCTTATCTTCGCTGATGTTATCAAGGTATTTTCTGACCCAATTTTTTCTCCTTTCTTTTTCTATCTTGGGCATATACTGCAATATGCTGTGAATAATCAGGCCTCTTGCATAACCATCTGTCATCCAAGTAGCTGACACTGGGATCCATTCTGCTCCTTCTTTTTCACTGGATTCCAGCGTCACGCGCTGGGATGACACCGAAGAGTGGGCTAAAGCTGGTGGAAGGGAAATGACCGGAACGTCAAAGTAATCACGTTTTTTATAAATGTAAGGGTAGTTTGCATTCACGCATAATACTTCAACTTTTTCTTTAAATATTGGCCGTAAACCCCTTTGTTTCTTTTCATATGGTTCTCCATACTTAGTGATTAGATCATACCAAGAGCCCTTTTGCACTGGCTCTTTACTTAAGATGTATAACTCATCTTCAGCACGCGTGAGTGCTACGTATAATAAACGCAAATATTCATTATAATCCTCTAGTTTTTTCTCTCTTTTTACTTGATCGCAATAAGCGTTGTTGTTTTTTCCACACCAAAATGGTGCTTCCGTTCCATCAAAGATAATGCTTTCACTGTTTCTTGGCACTGTGTTTGTATCAACCAAAAATACTATGGGAGCTTGCAGACCTTTTGATTTGTGAATTGTCATTATTCGCACAGCATTGCGTTCTGATTGCATATCATTCTTAATCTCCGGATTATTCTCCTTGATCCATTGAACAAACGCTTGAAGAGATGGGTTTTCAAATTGCAACACGAGGTTCATAAATTCGTCTAGGACCTCAAAGCACTCAAGACCTAGCCTTGCAGCAAATTTCTTCTTACCTGTACGTAATATATGCGTAAATAGTGCAAGAGGAGACTCTATGCGAGATAAGTTAATGAGATAGTTTAATTCACTATAGATAACCACAGAATAATCGTGAATTCTTTCCCATAGTGAATGCTCTTTACGGTCGTATGCAATGTTAAATAAATCATCCTCGGTGAAATTAAATAGCGGTGATTTTAAAGCATTTGCAAGAGCTAAATCATTTGCCTGGAGGAGTAAAAATTCGGCCAAAGCTATTAAGTCCTGCACGGCTATATAGTTCATAATTCTAAAATAATCCCGGCCTACAACTGGCACATTTGCTTTTTTAAGTTCGCTTATTATGTAATCAACTAACACGTTTCGTTGTCGCACCAAAATCATAATGTCTCTTGGCTCTATATGGCGATCTTTAGTGACTAAAATCCGCCCTTCGTTTAACCAATTGTGAATTCTGTTAGCTATTGTTTGAGCAAGTAATCGATCTGCTATTGTATAACCTTCCTTGCATGTCAGAGGAATTTGTAAAGCTCGCTGTTCTTTCTCTTTGCGCCTTGGTAACGCTGGCCAAATTTCAATATATCCTTGGTCATTTTCTCTATGTGGAACATGTTTTATTTCATTATCATTAAAAGATATTTCTGCGCGGAAGTTATTAAATATTCTATCTACAAGCATCAAAACTTCTGGAGTTGAGCGAAATGACTTTTCAAGTTGGCATGATATCCAATCTCTACCACCAGTTTTCGTATGAAAGTATTGTTGCATATAGTTGAATAGATGGGGATTTGCTCCTTGAAATCTGTATATGGATTGTTTTACGTCACCAACTACAAATAAGGTTCGCTTTTCATCATTACCGGCAAAAAATTCATCGCAGAGATTTGTTATAATTTTCCACTGGCTGATGCTATTGTCTTGTGCCTCGTCAACAAGGATGTGATCTATTTTTTGATCCAAGTTAAACAATATCCAATCTTTATAGTTTGGATTGCTGAGAAGATTTGTTGCTAAGTCAATTATATCATTGTAGTCAAGCAGTGCATTTTTTGATTTTTCACTATTATACAAATCAACATATACTTTAAATACACCAAGTAAGCTACTGGTTTTCTTGAATATTTGATAAGAGTTCATGTCTCTTATATGGGTAAATACTACATTCTGAACGCTCTCTATTATTTGCTCTGCATCTTTGAATTTCTCCAAAATACTTTTTGTTGCAATGGATGATATGCTCTTTTTTTCGTGCGATTCTGATTTTAGAAATACCTTGGCTAGGTTTTCTATTTTGGTGTCATTCCACTTTATTCCGGTGTCATCTGAGTAGCTGACACTGGTTCTTTTTTTCTGGATCCCAGCTGGGATGACAGTAGAATAAAGTATTTCACTATAACTCTGATCTCTTTTACTGCCTTCACTTAATATCTCGGCTAGTCTTTCCACGTGCTCGATTGTTTCACTCTGTAAGTCATGAATTTCATCTGGGGCGCTCAATTTATCTTTGATATATTTCGAATCATTTGCTGATATCGATCTTTTTATACATAAAGTATAAAGCAAATCGCGTAGTTTATTTTCATCAATTTCAGTTGCAATAAGGTTGATATCATCCTGCACAGTTTCGTTATGAAGCACTTTATTGAATATGATGGAATGTAATTCTTTGCATTCGCTCAGCGTGCAATTTGGAGCAATGCCAGCTTCTATAGGAAAGCTGGAGATTAATTTGTAACAGAAAGCGTGTATGGTTTGTATAGTTAGACCAAGATTTTCCAGTTCAGAGAAAAGCCTTCTTGCTCTTGTTAAATAATCTTTATTTTTTCTGGATCCCAGTGTCACGCACTGGGATGACATTGGAAAGAAATCTAGTTGTTCTAGATCTGCTGCCAACACACTATCTGAACATATTGCCCACTTACTGAGTATGCTGTGAATGCGATTCTCCATTTCGTTTGCTGCAGCATTGGTGAATGTTAAGCAAAGAATATTTCTTTTGTTTTCTAATAAAAGTCTCAATACTCTGTCTATTAAGATTTTTGTTTTGCCTGTACCAGCGGACGCATTTACCCACACAGAGAAATTAGGATTTATGGCATTTGATCTCATCAGAAGTGCGAGAACCTTATAAAAGTTGACTAGAATAGCATTATACATATAATGTAAAAATAGTGTTAGTGAAGATATATAATGAAAAGTTTTTGTGTAAAGGCGCCTGCAAAAATCAATCTTTTTTTGCATGTTGTAGACAAAAAAGAAACAGGGTATCACTTGATTGAAGGTTTATTTGTCTTTGCTAATCTCTCTAATTTTTTGGAAATAAAAGTAGGTGAGAAGGATTCTAGATACGATAACTCTACAGTTGAATTTATAAACTCCGAGTCTAAAATAAATAACCAATATAACACTGTAATGAAAGCGGTTAATCTGCTGCTTAGGCATGCTCCTGTACGCACTAAAGTCACTGTAAAGGTTGTAAAAAACATACCAATTGCTGCAGGACTTGGTAGCGGATCCTCAGATGCTGGAGCTGTGGTACGTACGCTAGGGAAGCTGTGGGAGATTGATAGGACGATTTTAAATGAAATAGCCTTAAACGTTGGTGCTGATGTTCCCGCAAGCGTAGATAGCAAGCCAGTTTTTGTTAGAGGTATTGGCGAAGAATTATGCCACATTAAAAAATTCTCTTTACCTACAAATGTGGTGCTTGTGAAACCGAAAAAAAGGTTTTTGAGTACACCAGATGTATTTTCCAAACATGAAGGAAAATTTTCTGAGCCAATTAAATGGAGCGATGACGCTGAAAAGGATTTGTTGAAGCTTCTTAAAGAGACGAGAAACGATCTTCAAGAAATAGCAATAAGCTTTGTACCTGAAATTAAGGATGTGATATCAACACTTGAGTCACAAGAAGGCTCTATACTTTCTCGCATGTCAGGCAGTGGTGTATCATGTTTTGGAATATTCGATAGTGAGGAAAATGCAAAAGCTGCTGCAGTTAATATCGGAAAAAAGCAACCAGAATGGTGGGTATGTGACACTCAATTAATAGTTTGACTTATGCCCTTAATTTCCGAGAATAAAAATCTTATAAATGGTTACAGGGAAGGAAAATTTTTGGTGAATAATAGAGAATATTGCGGCTCAATTATAATTTTTCCTGAAAAGGTGATTAAATTGAAAGAAAGTGATATAAACAGCAAGGAGTATTTTGAATCTTTTTTAACAGAGGAAATAGAAATTTTGTTAATAGGTACTGGTAAAACACGCAATATACTAAGTTCTTCAGTGAAGTCCTATCTTATGGAACAAAAAGGTTTAAATTTTGAATTTATGACAACAGGTTCTGCATGCAGAACCCATAATATTCTGATATCCGAAGATAGATTTGTTGTCAGTTATCTAATAGCCATATAGCATGTTTGAAATGTTTACCCAGGATTTTTTCATCAACAGTCTAGTTGCAGTAGTCGTAATTAGCCTAGTAACAGGCGCTTTAGGATCGTTTATGATATGGCAAAGGTTATCTTATCTTGGTGATAGTTTGTCCCATTCTTCATTGCTTGGTATTGCACTTGCTTTGATCTTTAAGATTAGCCCATCGCTTAGCATAATGCTCATTGCAATTACATTTGCTATACTACTTTCTCTTAATTTTAACAGATTATATTCTGCTGATACGATATTGAACATTGTTACCAATGTAGTTTTATCATCGAGTTTAATACTTATGTCTTTTCTTCCATCTGGCAATAATAGTATTATTAGCTCACTGTTTGGTGATATATTAACGCTCGATCAAAGTGATATAATATCGATTTTTTTAACCTCTCTAATAGTTACTTTGATATTAATATTTAGATGGCGTTATTGGTTAATGATTTCAATTAATCAAGATTTAGCAGTAGTTGAAAAAATTAATGTTACCTTTGTTAGACTAGAATTTTTAATCACTCTTGCTATATTTATAGCAATTTCTGCCCAACTAATAGGAATATTACTCATTGCTGCATTTTTGCTAATACCAGCAGCATCTGCAAGGCTCATTTCGAAAACTCCAATGCAGATGATTATTGTTGCAACAGTTTTTTCTGTGATCTCTGGGATATCAGGTCTCATGTTATCTGCAAGTTTTGATTTGTTAACTGGACCTGCAATTATACTTGTTGCAGCGGTATATTTAATTATCGCTTATTTTATAAGGCTAGTATTAAGCAGGTTGGCTTAATTTTGATCTCGAATGTTAATAATTTTGTAATATACTCATTATAAAACATCACTATCTTAGCACAAAATAGTTTTTGCTATACTATTATTTATATGCTAATGATAAGTTGTTAATTTTATGGAGTAAGCAATATGAGCGAAGAAGGATTTTTTTCCAAATATATATCTCAACCTGTGAAAAAATTTTATAATTATATTACAGGAAAAACAGAAGAGTCAGATGATGTAGCAGGCGATGTGCATAATATTGCACAAGGAGACTCAGAGTCTTTGGATACTCATGTACAGTCAAATGAGAATGATATCATATAGATAGCATGAGGGTCACACCATCCAAAGTTAAAAAATTCCTAGAGAAACCTGATGCTTTACGTGGTGTGTTAATTCATGGAAGTGATAACAGTAGGGTTGATTTTTATGTACAAGAAATAATTGCTAATTTGGGTGAGTATTCAGTTCAGGTGATGGATTTTGCAATAGTGAATAAGTCACCCAGTTTACTGTTTTCTGAATTGGCAAACGTTTCGATGTTTACCAGCAAAAAATTAATTAAGCTGATAAATGTGAGTGGAGGTATATCCAAAGAGTTAAAAAACGTATTGGATTATAACGCAAGTGGTCACTATGTAATGATGGTAGCAAGTGATCTTCCATATAATTCTGCGACTAAAAGTTATATGGAGAGTTCAAAAATTTTTGGTGTGATTGCTTGCTATAAGGACAGCAACAGCAATCTTTATGACATTATATCAAGTTACTTAAAACAAAATGATATAAAATGCACAAATGAGATAATCTACCATTTGCAATCTTACTTTAATCATAGCAAGCTGCCTATATGTTCAGAACTTGAGAAGTTAGTTTTATACTTAGGGGAGAGAAAAGACCTAAAACTTACTGATATAGAATTATGCTTTTCAACTTCTGGCAACGACTATGCTACACTTGATGATCTATGCTCTGCCATAGCAAGTAAAGATATGTCGCGCTTCATTAGAATTTCTGATGTATTGATATCGCAAGAAAATTTTTCACCGATAGCACTAATTCGCATTATATCAAATTATTTCCTACGCCTTGAAAACGTTTTGCTGTCAGTGCAAGGTGGAATGAGTGAGCAGGCTGCGATTGATCAGCTAAGCCCTCCATTGTTTTTTAAACAATTGCAGAGCTTTAAATCTCATTTGAAAAGTTTGCAACTTTCAGAACTTAAGAAGATCTTGGAAAAATTGATAAGCTTAGAAGTTACCTGTAAAAAAACTGACTTGGATCATAAAATGATTTTTCAACATGCACTGACGAGTAGCTGACTACTCAGATCCAGCCTTTCTTATAATTTCATCAAAATGTTGTATTTTAACATAAAATAGCTGCTTTTATGCCTACCAAAATTCATTCTTTAGTGTGTGTCTCACAAGTATTCTTTGCTAATAGGATATTTTCGAATATAATTGAATATAACTAGATAAAAATACAGATATGTTTGACATTTCAAAAATTGTAATAACACCTGAAATGTTAAAATTAGTTGCTGAAATTGATGAATTTAAAGGAGCATGGCAATTGTTTGGTAATTTAGCTCCAGAACGTTTACAAATGCTCAAGAAAATTGCAACAATTGAAAGTATTGGTTCTTCTACCCGTATTGAAGCTTACTATTACCCACAAATATAAATGTTTGTTGCATAGCTCTTAATGGCATAACTTTTGCTTGAAATAACTGTTTATATGGTGCAATTTACAGCTTTTAGTTGCTAAAATTATAACTCTTAGTTTAATAATTTTAATCTAATAAGCTTTCAGGTTAATAAAATTAAATTATTTGAGTAAATACAATACTATGTTTTTATTTGTGGGTAATAGTAAGGTATTGAAGGGGCAAAACTATCAGACCGTGAAATTGAACAATTATTATCCAAACTTGATACACGTTCATTTCGTTCTCTAGATGAACGAGAAATAGCCGGATATGCGTATGTGTGTGAAGAAGTATTTCAAAATTTTAAAAAGATGCCATTTACAGAAAACACTATAAAACAGTTTCACATCTGGCTTTTACAATTTTCATATAAAGATCAAAGGCACATGGGAGAATATAAAAAATTCCCCAATCATGTTGAAGCGTTTGATGAATCTGGAAAAAGCTTGGGCATAGTTTTTGAAACAGCCTCTCCATTTGAGACAGCAACACAAATGCAAGAACTTATTTATTGGACTAGCCAGCAATTAGAGGTGAAATCGTTACACCCTCTATTAATTATTGGCATTTTTATAGTTACTTTTTTAGCTATTCATCCCTTCCAGGATGGAAATGGCAGATTATCACGCATTCTCACAACTTTCTTGTTACTAAAGTTAGGGTATATCTATGTACCTTACAGTTCCCTTGAAAGTAATAAGGAGAGTTACTACTTAGCTTTGCGTCGTACTCAACAATCCTTGAAGACGAGCAGCTATGATTTTAATCCATGGCTTATATTCTTTTTAAGGTCACTACAAAAGCAAAAATTTCATCTCGAACAAAAGGTGTCACATGAAAAAGTGTTAAATCTCTATTTACCACCACTTTCTGCTAAAGTATTAGCACTACTCAGCAAACATGGACGTCTTACAATTAAGGATTTGGAAAATATTACTAAAGCAAACTGCAATACCTTAAAGAAGCACGTATCTAATCTCGTAAAGAGTAATCACATCACTCAGCATGGAAAAGGCAAAGCAACCTGGTATGTAATATAGAGCTCAATAGGATATGTATTCATTTTGAATTGTTAAATTATTCAGCTATAGAATATAGATCACAGCTGTACAAACATTGTAGTTTGAGCCCACTAGATCCCAGTGCCCTATTCTTGTCATCCAAGTGCCTTCTCCTGTCATCCCAGTGCCCAGACACTGGGATCCAGAAAAGTTTGCTTGTAAGCAAGCAAACTAGCATAGAAAGTGGTTACAACGTTTTCGATGAGATTGCAGAAAGGCTAGATTCCAGACTGGAATGACATCGTTCACTGTGTACCATATTGCAATAGTTGTGGTCAAGGCACTGGGATCTGAAATTGCAGTGTTCGTACAGCTATAGAATATAGATCAGAAGTGACAGAGCTTAAAAAAAGGCCTAACATTCTTAATAAACGTAAAAAGCTTTATGAAAATCAGAGTTGGAGTAATAGGCTGCTTAGGCAGAATGGGCAAAAAAATACTCAATGAATTAATTACAAATACCAAAGTGGAAATAGCAGGTGCTGTTGCCCGTTCAGGTAGTAAGTACATAGATTCAGATATTGGACCAATTATAGCCAATCTAGGAATTAAAGTTACAAGTTCTATTAGTGGCATATTTGAGTCATCTGACGTTGTAATAGATTTTACAACTAAAGAATGTATGTTAGACTGCCTTAAAGCAGCTGTAAAATTTAAAACACCGCTGGTTAGTGGCACAACTGGAATAGAAGGTGTCGATTTGAAAGAATATGCTGCTGAAGTTCCAATATTATGGTCAGCAAATATGAGTGTTGGGGTTAATGTGTTGCTGAAATTGGTAAAAAAAGCTGCTGAGCTTTTAGGTAATGAATATGACGTTGAGATTTGGGAAATGCATCATAACTTAAAAAAGGATTCACCATCTGGAACAGCTATAGAACTTGGCAAAACAATTGCTAACGCTTCAAAAATGGATTTTCAGTCCAATCAATATTTACATAGTGGTTCAAACATAAGAAAAAAGGGGGGAATAGGTTTTGCAGTATCTCGTGGAGGTGGAGTAATAGGAGATCACAGCGTGATGTTTGTTAATTCTGATGAACGGATAGAACTAAACCACAAAGCAATTGATCGCACAACATTTGCTAGAGGAGCTGTTCAAGCAGCAGTATGGCTATACGAAAATAAAAGAGAAATTCCGGGGCTCTATTCAATGCAGGATGTGATATGAGCAATACACGTGCCTCTGTTAAAGATTTAAATCTCTGGTACGGCTCTAAGCAAGTTTTATTCGATATAAATTTGAATATTTATAAAAGAAAAGTTACTACTTTTATCGGACCATCCGGGTGCGGTAAATCAACATTTTTGCGTTGTTTTAATCGTATGAATGACTATGTACCAGGTTGCAAAACTGTTGGTGAATTAGATATCGATGGGCTGGGTGATATATATTCACGCGATATGGATGTTGTACTACTTAGAGCAAAAGTTGGTATGGTATTTCAAAAGCCAAATCCTTTTCCAAAATCAATATATGATAATGTTGCTTGTGGGCCAAAATTGCATGGTATGGCGAAGGATAAGCAAAAATTGAATGAGATGGTGGAAAATAGTTTAAACAAGGTTGGTTTATGGGAAGAATTGAAGGACAGATTGCAAGATAGCGCACTCAATTTATCCGGTGGCCAACAACAGAGACTATGCATTGCTCGCGCAATTGCAGTGAAGCCAACTATTTTATTAATGGATGAACCGTGCTCCGCTCTTGATCCAATGGCAACCAATGCAATCGAAAATCTTATACAAGAGCTGAAATTAAGATTTACTATAATTATGGTAACTCATTCAATGAAGCAAGCTAAGAAGTTATCTGATAGTGTGATTTTCTTTCATAATGGCAGAATTGTTGAGTCTGGAAGCACTCAAGAAATATTCGAAAATGCTCAATCTCCCTTAACAAAGGAGTATATCCTGGATCATTAAATTTCTGACCTTACCCAGAAAAAGTGGAGAGAAAGAAAAGAGTTTTTTTGGGTAAAATAAAATTTTGGAGGATTAGAAATGGTAAGAGAATATACAGCAGAATTCAAATTGGAAGCTGTTAAACTGGCAAATGAACAAAGAAAGGTAGGTCAACCAGTTGCAAAAGTAGCAAGAGATCTAGGAATAAGGGATAGTGTATTAGGAAAATGGATGAAGAAATATAACGAAAAAAAGTCAGCGGCAAATGCATTTCCAGATGTAGCACCTTATGACAAAGAGAGGTTTGATTTACAAAGCAAGAGTAACAAGGGAAAGAGACATTTAAAAAAAAGCCCTGGCCAGTCAAAAAGAGTAAAATATTTTTTTATATAGTAACTGCTATAAAGTACAGGAATTATGTAGGATTTTCTGCTAGTGGCTACTATAAGTGGACCACAAGAAAAATAAGCAGTAGAGAATCAGCAAATAAAGAGCTACTCGAAGCTATTCAAAAAATATATCAAGTTTCTAAATGTAGATATGGAGCTCCTAAAATTCATGCTGAATTGAAGGCTTTGGGTAAAAGTTGCAATTTGAAAACGGTGCAAAGTATTATGCAGAAAAATGACATCAGGGCTATACTGAGAAGAAAGTTTAAAATTAAAAAACAACAAACAGATAATAGAGCTGTAGCTCCCAATATATTAGACCAAAACTTTATTGTTGATCAACCAAATAAAGTATGGGATTACTTACATCAAAACCAAGGAGGGATGGCTATATTTGGCAGCAATAATTCTCACGTATGGTAGTTAATCTTACTATTACCCACAAATATAAATGTTTGTTGCATAGCTCTTAATGGCATAACTTTTGCTTGAAATAACTGTTTATATGGTGCAATTTACAGCTTTTAGTTGCTAAAATTATAACTCTTAGTTTAATAATTTTAATCTAATAAGCTTTCAGGTTAATAAAATTAAATTATTTGAGTAAATACAATACTATGTTTTTATTTGTGGGTAATAGTAAGGTAGTTAATGAGTAGTGCAATAAATAAACAATTGGTTATGAACTCTTTATTAATGGCCATTAATAGGCGTAAACCTGTTAAAAATCTACTGCTGCACAGTGACCAAGGTTCACAATATACTGCGCAAGGGTATCAATATCTCTTAGCTGTAAAGAATATAGATGAGTAATAAAGGCTGTTGTTACGACAATTCTGTTGCAGAAAGCTTCTTTAGCTCATTGAAAAGAGAAATACTTATTGATACTTCACAACACTCTGCTCAACAAACTAGAACTGCAATATTTGAATACATAGAAATTTTTTATAACAAACAACGTCACTATTAACTATTGCATTCCAGAACAATTTGATGCATCATTCTTTTTGTAAAAAATATTCCAAACTTTCTCTCCACTTTTTCTGGGTAAGGTCACTTTTCCACTGATCATATTTAATCGCCATAACTTTACTCCTACTTTAACAATATTTTAATTATCATATATTATGGCAAGAAAGTCAACCCTACCTAATTTTGCTTAGTAAGCACACTAACTATGAAACAATCTATATTACCATCAAAAACAGAATTTATATTGCCCACTTCATGTCCGGTTCTTAAATCCTTCACCATTTGATATGGATGCATAACGTACGATCTGATCTGATTACCCCAGCCTATATCGCATTTTTTACCATACTCTTCAGCCATTTTCTGTTCTTTTTTTTCCAGTTCAATTTGGTATAAACGTCCTTTAAGTAATTTTAACGCCTCATCTTTATTTCTATGTTGAGAACGACCATTTTGGCATTGAACTACAACACCAGTTGGAATATGCGTAATGCGTACTGCACTTTCAGTTTTGTTCACATGCTGACCGCCTGCTCCAGAAGCTCGGTAGGTGTCGATCTTTAGATCCTTTTCATCCACAGCAATATCAATTGAATCTTCGATCACTGGAGTTACTCCTACACTTGCAAAACTGGTATGACGTTTACCATTTGCATCAAATGGCGATATTCTAACCAGCCTGTGAATTCCACTTTCACTTTTTGCCCACCCATAAGCTTTTTCTCCAACGATTTTTATCATTGCAGACTTTATACCAACTGACTCTCCTTCTAATTTTTCTACAACTTCAACTTTAAAGTTGTGATAAATTTCTGCCCACCTTATATACATGCGCATCAGCATTTCAGCCCAATCATTGCTCTCGGTTCCGCCAGCTCCTGAGTGGATTTCTAAAAAGCAGTTATTATTATCTGCTTCACCAGTAAATAAGGACTCTGTTTCTTTATACTTGATTAATTTCTCTAGCTTAGCTAATTCATTTTCAACTTCAGAGAAAAATTCTTCATCATTTTCATCAATAGCAGACTTCATTAAGCTGATGGCATCGTTGTAATCGCTTTCCAGCTTTAAAAACGACTCTACGTCATTCTTAATTTTAGAACGTTCTTTTAAAACTTCTTGTGCTTTTTGGTTATCTTGCCATAGGTCATCATTCGACGCTTGGGAGTCAAGCTCTTCAAGGCGCAACTTTAATTTTTCTATGTCAAAGACACCTCCTGATAAGAGAAATACTTTTATTTAAGCTTTGAAAGTGTTCAAGAATTTCTGGATAAGTTTTCATTATACTTTAGATTTTAATATATTTACTATCAATAACAATAACAGTAAACAAAATAGAAATTTAACCATATGATAGTTAATTTAAATAATTTCATTATACTTTAATGTTTAAGGAAATCAAGCGCGTATATTTATTAAAAAACAAGGTAAAGTAATGAATATTGAAATAAATTCCCATTATGGTTTAGACAAAAAGGCTATTGATGACTTAATAGAGTCACTTGATAACGAGGAGCTAGAGAATGTTCGTAATATTGTAAAAACGATAGACAGTGTTCAGTTAGCTTATTTTTTATCTACTTCGATCAGTGATCACAGGGAGAAATTAGTTAATATCCTCGATCAACATTTGTTAAGTGATGCCCTAGTGCATGTAGTGCCAGATTTACAAATAGAGATCATAGAAACATTGGGAATAGAAAATACAGCAAAGTTACTAATGCTCCTTGATGTAGAAGATATAGTAACCATAGTGAAAGATTTAGATAGAAAGTCTGTAGAAAATATACTTTACTATTTGCCCAGCAAAACTCAGAAATCGGTAGAGGAGTTGCTATCATATCCAGAAGAAAGTGCAGGAAGGTTAATACATAAAGATATGGTTATAGCTCCATATTATTGGACAATAAATCAACTGACAGAATTTGTGTGCAACTATAAAAAAATACCAGAAAAATTTCACCAGATATTCATTATCAACTCAAAATTAGAGCCTATAGGCAGTGTTAATTTAAATAAGGTAATATCTCACTCAGGAGACACAATAATAAAAGAGATAATGGATCATGACATAAAAATCATTAAAACTGGAATAGACCAAGAGGAAGTAGCAAGAATATTTAAAGATTACTCTCTATTATCGGCTCCGGTAGTAAATAAGAATGGTAAAATTATTGGTGTGATCTTAATTGAAGATGTAATAAAAGTTGTTCAACAAGAAACAGAAGAGGATGTACTCAAAATAAGCGGTGTATCTTCTAAAGCCGATATAAATGCCCCTATACATAAAACTATAATTAAAAGGCTACCTTGGTTACTGTTTAACCTCTTAGCTGCAACAATGTGTTCCATAGTAGTTGGCTTTTTCGATGATGTAATAAAAAGTTTTATAGTGCTGCCAATAATCATGCCGATAATTGCATCAATGAGCGGAAATGCAGGATCCCAAACAGTAACGCTAACCATCCGGGCAATCGCAACAAAATATCTAACTGAGCAAAATGCAAAAAGAATACTGATGAAAGAATTTTTAATAGGTCTTATAAACGGGGTGATCTTATCTACTATTTCATTAGTAGTGTTAGCAATAAGGTTTCACAACTTCAAAGTGGAGATGATTTTTGTGGTCTCCATGATTATGATGTCAATTATTGCAACGTTCATCGGAACTTTCATTCCTATAATGCTTCACCGTTTAAAGTCTGACCCTGCCGTTTCTTCTTCAATCCTAACATCGGCAACAACTGATATTCTCTCAGCTTTTATATTTCTTGGTTTAGCTACGATCTTTTTATTAAATAGCTAATACTATCTATAGCTATACCGCCGCGAACCGTCATGCCGCGATTCATTCGCGGTATCTCTTAGCATAGATCCCGCTAACAAGTAGCGGGATGACGAGAAAGGGGCTACTTGGATGACATTCTTCCTGGTGTGCCCAAATCACAATGTTCGTACATCTGTGGATTTATTCGCGGTATAGATTCCGCTAACGAGTAGCGGAATGACGGTTTTTCAAATTGTCGTAAGTCAGTTTAGCTATAATATCAAATTTTACCAACTATTTCTTTCTATTAAATAAGAATAAATTGCCTATACAAAAATAGATTGGCAATATTTCAAGTCTGCCAAGCAGCATTAAAAACGATAGAAATAATTTTACTTCATTACTGAAAGAGGAATAATTACCCGAAGGACCTATTAAATTACTAAATCCCGGGCCAGAGTTTGTAAGCGTTGCAGAGACTGAACTGATGCTAGTTATAAAGTCTGCATTGCTTAAGTAAGACATCACTATTGATGAAATGGTAAACGTTAACATGAAAATTGCAAAAAATATAAAGACAGAGTGAACTTCATCATTCTCCAGGGTTTTTCCATTGAATTTTACTCCATTGTCTGCATCAGGGTTTAATAAAAGGTAAAAGTAATTTCTTATAGACCTTAAAAGAACAATCAAGCGGAAGATTTTGACACCACCACTTGAAGAACCACTACATCCACCAACAAAGGTGAGAAAAAAAGCTAAGACTGAAATGAAACTCCAATCTATATGATTACAGATTGCATAACCAGTTGACGTAATCAAGGAAGTGATGGTAAATGTGCTGCATCTAAATGATAATGACACTCCTAAATCAACATTTTTATACAACCAAAAACAAGCAAATAAAGATGAAACAATAGCTATCTTAAAAAAGTAAGAGACCTGCTCATCATAGCAAATGTCTAACCGTCTTATGATTTTTAAATAGCTAAGAAAAGGCAGAGAACCCAAAATCATAAAAACGATCGTTATGGCTTCTAGTATGGGATTATTATAGTGCCCTATAGAATCATTATAGTTAGCAAATCCACCAGTTGATACAGCAGACATTCCGTGACATATTGCATCAAATAGTGGCATACCAGCTAGATAATAGGAAAATATACATAACAAAATTAAGCCATAATATATTGCCGTAACATGAATCACTACGCTTCGCGTATTCGGCAACTTCCTTTTGGTAGCATCTGAATACTCAGAATAAAGTAAATTATTTAGGCTGAGAACCTTAAACATAGGAAAAACTGCAATTCCTAAAGTAATTACACCAAAACCCCCCATGCCATGTAGCATTGCTCTCCATAGCAGTATTCCTGGAGATTGTTTTTCAATATCATTAAATATAGTTGCTCCTGTGGTTGTGATGCCAGATATCGTTTCAAACAATGCATCAACATAGCTCAGATTATCAAAATAGAAAGGAATAGCTGCAAACAGAGACAAGGCAATCCAGGTGCAACTAGTAATCGCAAAAATTGCTGGCATTCCATGCAATCTACTTAATTTACCGAGTAAAATAAAAATTGCGCCAGATGTGCAGGTAATTATGAATCCAGCGAGGAAATTTTTCCATTCGTAGCTGAGATACTTATTGGTAATAGCAGGAATAAGCATTGCTAAGCTAAACAGCAATAGGAATATTCCCACAATAAATACAATTGAACGCAAATTTTGTAAACGTTGATGATTTTTCATAGAATTACTTCCTCGCTATACAAAGCCATAAAAGCTACTCTAACGTCAAGCATTTTGTTGGCCTTTATTAACAGTTATTAACAGTATGCTTGATTTACTTGTAAATATGTGTGATAATTAAATTTTTATTAGAGGTAAGATATGGTTGAATTAACTAATGCACAAGAAGAAATTCTAGATTCATTAAGACAGGCAGTCTGGAATGGCAATTTTCAGGAAGTCCAGAACGTACTCGACAATAATGAACATAATGATATACAAGCAGTTTTGAGCCACGAGGGGACTTTGACTAGTGACAAAGGTACCATTTTAGATTTTGTTATGTGTTGTAGCATTACAATTAAAGCTCAAGTAGAGATCATTGAACAAATTTGGAAGGAAGCTGATCAAAAAACTCGTGATTTTTTGTGTAATACAGAATACGATCTAGTAGGAGGTGATAGTGTTAACACAATAAATATGCTTAGAGGCCTGCAAGAAAGGACCAACGATTCTAATAACGGACCTGTTCTTGGAAAAGTTATTCAAAAAATAGAAGATCACAAGTGGGTAATGGATCTTGATTCCAACTTACAAGAAGCAATAGAAAACCTTGATATTGATCAAGTTAAAGCAGCATTAGAGAATTGTGGTGAAGATGTAGAAAGGGTTTTAGAGCGAGAGGTATATTGGAGTAGTGGAAGAGTAGATGCCCTTTTAGTTTATCCTCTGAAAGTTGAATATAGTGAAGAATTGAACCAAGAAGATGTGGAAAAGATAAAAGAAAGCTTTAAATTAATGTTTGATGCTGCTTCTCCAGGGCTCCTTGGGTTCGAGCCCAATGGAAATAACTATGTAATGGATAAACTTACATGTGCACAAAAACGTTTTGCTAAAATACCTGGAGTAGGTGAGCAATGCTTTCAAGATTTGATTCAAGAATTTGAGGAAAAACTTAGTAAAAATGAACTAGATAATGCCAAGACTGATGATCAGATAGCATGGGATAAAGAGTATGCGACTCGATTTTCACAAGAAATCAATCAGGATCCGTCTGAGAATGATGATCTTAACTTTATAGATGACACTGATCTAGATCAAAACACCGTAAACTCTGCACCAACTGCAGACAACAAAACCCCAGAAAAAAACGATACAAACTTCTGGAGTGAACACAAAGGGAAGATCGCTCTGGGCGTTGTTGGACTATGCGTAGTTGGTGCTATTGCAGCCTATGTGCTGGCATATCCTGTAGTTGCATTAGTTTTAGAAGTTTTAGCAGTTTCAGCATTGGCTGTACTAGCTTATATTGGAGGAGTTTGTGAGAAATCAGAAAGCCCAAATACGAAAAGCTCGGACCCGGTTGTTTCTGGGGTGTTGCAACAACGCAGAACTGTCTAATTAGTAATCCATTGTCATCCCAGCGCGCCGCGCTGGGTCTGACTACGCTAGAACAAAGAATATAAAAGAAACGTTGCCGTCACGTTATATCATAAACCTTTGCTGAAGCTTTCTTTATATCTTCACTTGAAAGTGGAATTAGACCAAGCCTAGATAGGTACCCATCTTCAATGCTGATCGAATCTATAATTTCTTTTATGAATTCTCTTAATCCATCAACAGTATCCAGGTGTTCTTTCTTTATATAAAGGTATAGAGGTCTTGCTAATATATATTTTCCCGATGATATATTTTCGTAAGTTGGCTCAATTCCTGCAATTGTGCTCCCTTGTATTTTATCTTGATTCCTCATTAAAAAGCTAAAACTAAATATCCCTAAAGCGTTCTTGTTACTTTTCAATTTTTGTATTATTATGTTTTCATTAATTCCAACTTCTATATACCTTCCGTCATCCCTTATATTACCACATGCTTGCTTTCTTTCTTCCTGATCTTTATAATTCTCTTTGAAAATTCTCGAGTTCATGCATGAATATTGATCAAGCATAATAGAATTAACCAAAGTTTCGTATGTGCCTGTATTTTGATGTGGACCATAAATTTCAATTTCTGTTTTTGGTAAGGCTTGATTTACATCAGACCAAAACTTCTTATTATTTTTTACTAATTTATCATTTTCTTGAGAATATGCAGATAAAGTTTCAAATAAGTCCTTCTTTGTGAAATCAAATCTATGGCTTTGATTTGAATTTGCAATGACAACTCCATCATAGCCAATGATGATTTCTATCACTTCATTAATTTTATTCCTTTTACATAGTTCTCTTTCTACTTCCTTCATAGGGCGAGATGAAGTGGTGATGTCTGGAGTGTCTTCCCCTATTCCTGAGCAAAACATTTTGAATCCTGATCCACTTCCTATCGATTCCACAACTGGAGTCTTAAAGGAGAATACACGGTTGAACTCTTCGGCTATAAACGAGATAAAAGGAAAAACAGTTGAAGATCCAACAATTCTGATGTATTTCCTGGCATCAGCATTTGATAGCGGCGTGAATAATAAGAATACAAAAATCAGGAGAAAGTTTCTAAGCATTATTTTTAGTTAAGAACATCAATCTAATTATTATAACAAAAATCAAACTGAAAAGCTTTAATTGCATGACAAAAGCTACAGTTTACATTTAAATTTTATTTTATATTATTGTAAGTATTACACAACTTTAAGGGGCAATTATGGCAGTTATGCCAGATAAATGGATAAGAGAAAAAGCTGAAAATTTTGGAATGATAGAGCCTTTTGTGAATCACAAAAGCAGCAAAGGTGTTATATCTTTCGGACTATCATCTTATGGTTACGATGCAAGAGTGGATAATAAATTTAAAATTTTTACTAACGTTAATTCAGCTATCGTGGACCCTAAAAATTTTTCTGAGAATAGTTTTATAGATAAGGAAACAGATGTATGCATAATTCCACCAAATAGTTTCGTACTTGCAAGTACAGTGGAATATTTTCGTATACCAAGGAATGTACTGGTCATTTGTGTTGGTAAATCAACTTACGCAAGGTGTGGAATTATAGTAAACGTTACTCCCTTAGAACCTGGATGGGAAGGTCATGTCACACTCGAATTCTCAAACACCACTCCGCTTCCTGCGAAAATTTACGCTAATGAAGGCGCATGCCAATTCGTATTTTTAAGCGGCGAAAGTGAATGCGAGAAATCATATGATGATATGAAAGGAAAATATATGAATCAGCATGGTATCACTTTGCCGCTGGTGAAGTGATTGCCATGAGAGTGGTAATTTTTCACTTCCGTACTTTTTCATTGTTGCTTACAATGATTATAGCTACATCATGTGCTTTTCTTAATTAAAAACTTCAATTATTTATTGTAAATTATTGAATTTGCTACTATTTAGTAGCAAATTGTCATCCAAGTGGCTGTAAAATGACAAATTCGTCATTCCGCTACTAGTTAGCGGAATCTATGCTAAGAGATACCGCGAATGAATCGCGGTATGACGGTTCGCGGCGGCATAACGATAAGCTCGTCATCCCGCTGCTTGTTAGCGGGATCTATCCGCTGCGGCATGACGTAGAGCCTACATTAGCTATAGAAACAAAAAGGAGGATCATTATGTCTACAATAATTTTATCATCAATTTTTGGTCAAGCAGGCAGCATTTTTGGGCCAATTGGCCAGATTATCGGCTCAGAACTCGGTGCTCTTCTTGGTGCGCAGCTTGATGGTGCGATGTTTGGCCTTGATGCCGAGCAAAAAGTAACGCATGGTGCGAGGCTAAAAAATCTGCAAGTTCAAACCTCAACCTATGGCAGAACAATTCCAATTATCTATGGCACTGCTCGTGTTGCCATACGCGTCAAGTTAAGAGATTGTGAGCAAATTTAGAGAGGTTAAAGTGGATACTCTAGCCCTTCTACGTTTGTCTTTTAATGAAAATCGCGACCAAGTTATAGTGAGTTTTTTAAGAAATGCTTTTAAACTATTAATTTTGGTTAATACTAAAAATAACTCTCTAACCCGCCTTTTTAGCTCAATAAATGCCTTTGTTAAGCTAAGTTCTGTATTCTTTTTCACTTCTGTGCAACCAACTATGCCGTGAAATATAAGAATTGCGCACAATTTAGCATATAGTTCACATAATACTCTGCATGGCTTTCCTTTTAGCTTATCAAGCCTGATATGGCTTTTATACAATTTAAATAATAACTCAATTTGCCACCTTACTCTGTAAATCGTTAATACTTGCTCAGCACTAATTTTATTTTCTGGAACATTAGTTATAAATATTGACCAGTTCAACAATTTTTGATTTCTTTTAGAGGATGTATATCCCTGCGATCTTGCTAATCTATTAGCTTTCCTTCTTCTGGCCATAGACTGTTCTTCAGTTAGTTTCTGACATATAATTCTTACTCTAATTTTTGCTTCTTTTCCTAACAATACCTCGTTTTCTAAAAATAACTTATCCTCTAAACATTCTAATAACTCCATTTTTTGATTTGTTTCTACATCATATATGTTGGTATCGGATTTATAACGACTTATGAAATAAGCTCCTATTTCATTGATTTGTTTAAAAGAACTTGGCACAAAATAACCGAGATCAGATATTAGCAAATCATTGCTTAATATATTACTTAAATGTTTCCTATATCCCTGGTCTGATCTTACCCCCTCCGTTAAATTAAGTTGGTCTATTATCTGATTCATGTAGTCGAAAACTAATTGTAACTTTATTCCAGACTTAGTATTGCTTTCATAGCCACTGTAGCTAGTACCATAACCTTTATACATCTCTTCCATACTGTTAGGTAGAGTAATATAGCTACTGTCCAATAATTTAACACTATTAAATTGCTGTAAGATTTTGCAATCAACTTGCAAGATATTTTTAAAGAGAATCACAGATTCATTATACATCCTTTTCATAAATTCCACTGCTTCTTCAGTAAATCTAAAATCCAAACCTTGTTTTGTTATATCTATCGAGTCCTCGTTTAGTAATTGACACATTGTTTCTACGCTACAATTATCAACTCCTATATTACCCAAGACCATGGCTTTTACGAATGATGAACCTTTTAGCTTTCTCTTTCTTTTTATAAACCTTGTTGTAATTGAGATTTTCTCTGCTTTTTCATTAAAAAATTCTTTGAGCTTTTTTGATAAGCAAGTTATTTTATTCATTGGTTCTCTCACTAAAAGTATATCTGGGAGAACTTATACCTTATTATTCTATCTCTTTCATACCTTTATTTCCTTAACTTGACGCGTATGCTTACGGTGACTCGCTGGAAAATACGGAAGTGAAAGTGATAAATTCATTTAGTAATTGAAATTTAATAAAGTAAGTGCTAGAATTAATATACAGGTATTAATGGTAGAGATATAACATGTCAAAGGAAATGGTCAATGCGTTGAAAGCTGAAGTGAAGAAGCTCAAATATGCTGATTTCAAAGCTAACACTTGGGACGAAGTAATTTCTGGTGAGGGAACATATAAGGATCTTAATAGAACACACGGCCTTGCTATTAACGGACAAAAAATAACTAACGAATTTATTAACAATCTGTATTCAAACCATAAAAATCTAATTCTACGGGATGAAAACGGAAAAGGGAATTATCGTCCATTTCTCAGACAAATTTTTACAGAAATGTTTAAACACGTTGGTGCAACAATTCCCAATAACTCTATTATTGAGGAGTTAATAAATAACTATTATCAGGGCGGATATACTCATTTTCTTCCTAATGATATGAATCAAGCTCTTGGATCTTTTCATTTGTCAACGCAAGGCAACTGTATGACAAGAGAGTATATTATGGATTGTCGTGAACCCAATTGTATAAAGTTTAGTTTTAGCATGAAATATACAAAAATGCTTAACTATGATGATTATACATATATCGAAACACCAGGTTTTTGCAGTTCAGCGGAGTTTAAACTGAAATGTGAAGATAAAAATGTAACATATGAAGATGGTAAAGTACTTCTTACCATTCCTAAAGAGCTAAAAAACTACAAAGTAAGTGGTAAGAATTTGTTTGATGTTATTGTTGAATATTTTCAGAAGCTTTGCGAAAAATTGGGCTTTAAATTTGAGACAAAAGTGGAACATAGCCTTGGTGAACCACTAAAGGTAGTAAGTGAGGCAAATGCATCTTCTGTTGAAGACTTAAAGCTTAAAGTGAATAATCAAAGGTAAGATATTGAAATTCGTGCTTTTCATGATTTTAGCTTAAGATTTCAGTGTCCGCTACTCGAATGACATCGTTTACTATGTAACATTGTACTTATACTAATGAAAAAAATACATTATAATTAAGTATATTTACCAATAAATCATTAAGTGAAAACAGCTCTTTCGCAAAATATCATCTCTCTTATTATGATATTGTCTGTAGCAATTGTCGATATGGCAACTGACCTATACTCAGTTGCACTACCAAGCATTGCCAATTATTTTAAAGTAGAAGGCAGTGTAGTGCAGCTTACAATTAGCTTGAATCTAGTTGGATTTGCGGTGTCTGGATTAATTTATGGTCCATTATCGGACCATTATGGTAGGCGTCCAATGATGCTGATTGGTATGACAATTTTTACTTTGGCAAGTGTCATGTGTTATATAGCCGACAGCATTGCGCTCTTGATACTAATTCGCTTCATACAAGGAACAGGGGCTGGTGTTGCAGGTGTTGTTGGGTATGCAGCAATAAGGGATATGTACTCGGGTAGTGAATACTCGAGAGTCATTTCAAAATTAAATATGGTTGTGGCACTCTCACCTGGAATAGCTCCAGTGGTGGGCAGTTATATAATTTCACATGGGTATCATTGGAAATTTTTGTTTTTTATTATATCACTTGCAGCAATTGCTATACTTATTTTTATCTACTTTAAGTTACAAGAAACACTCACTGTAAATAAAAATGAAACCAGTATAACTAACATAACTACTAATATCTTCAAGCAATATATATCAATATTTAGAAATTATCGTTTCCTTGGGTTTTCAGCCATTCATGGATTAACTTTCATGTGGCTTTGGGCATACATTGCTAACTACCCGTTCATATTTGAATCGATGGGCATTGAAGTACAGTATTTTGGCTACCTCATATCGATCATAGTCATATTCTACATAATTGGAACTTTAATTAATAGAAGGTATGTACCAAAAGTAGGGGTTAGCAAAATGCTAATAATAGGTTTGGTGTTACCGATAATATCCGATAGTTTATTGGTATATTTTTATTTCGCGGACAAGTTGAATATATTAATTCTTCAAGTCGCCTGGATTCCAGCCAATATCGGACTTGCATTAATAATAAGCAATAACGTAACTTCTGCTTTAGAAACGATCAAAGGTATAGGGCTTGGTAGTGCAGTTCTCTCATTCTGCAATATGATGTTTGGGGCTATTGGAATATATATAGTAGGAAAATTTTTTCGCTATGGTATTTTACCAAATTTACTATTAACAATAGCATGCTCTACAATTGCAATTCTTATGTACAGCCAGCTCAAATGTACTGAAAAACACAGGGAATAACCATTATTTGCGTGATCCAGAGCTCATGGGTTATTAATGACTTTATCATGATAATATAATTTTACAGGGGGTGAGAGCTCATAGATTATTAACGGCTTTATTATAACAATATAGTTTTACAAAGAGGTGTAGGATGAGTAGTTCACAAAGTAGAGATAATTTTTTTAAGGCTGTTGAAAGAGGTGATATTGATGCAGTAAACCGTCTAATAAGTGAAGGAGCAGATGTTAATGCAGTAGATGTACATAACAACACTCTTTTACATTATGCTGCTGGAAATGGCTATGCAGAGATAGTAAAAGATCTATTGGATAATGGGGCAAATGTTAATGCAGTAGGATTTGCAAATATGACTCCTCTACATCGAGCTGCTGAAGAGGGCCGTAAAGAGGTAGTAGAAGTTTTACTAAATAATAGGGCAAATGTTAATGCAATAGATGAACATAACAGCACTCCTTTACATAGGGCTGCTGAAGAGGGCCATCAAGAAGTAGTAGAAGCCCTACTGAAAGTAAATGGGATCGATGTTAATGCACAAGATAAATATGAAGGTACTCCTTTACATTTTGCTGCTGCACATGGCCATAAAGAGGTAGTAGAAGCCCTATTGGACAAAGGGGCAAGTGTTAATATAACAGATCAAAATGGAAAGACTCCTTTACATCGGGCTGCTGAAAATGGCCATGCAGAGATAGTAAAAGATCTATTGGAAAAAGGGGCAAATGTTAATGCAAAAGATGAAGGGGAAAATACTCCCTTAAATTTAGCCGGTGATGACGGAATAAAAACTCTATTGCAACCCGCAGAAGAATCTGATGATGCTAGTCCAGTATTGCAAAATGATGAAGAAGAAAGCCAAGTTCCACAAAATGCTGCTTTATTTGAGGCTGTTAAAAGAGGTGATATTGATGGATTAAAGCGTCTAATAAGTGAAGGAGCAGATGTTAATGCTTTAGATGGAAACAGATTTACTCCTTTACGGCATGCTATTGTCAAAGGAGACAAAGATATGGTCTCGCTTTTAATTGATAACAAAGCAGATGTTAATGCACAGTCTGAAAATGGACGCGCTCTTTTACATGTTGCTGTTGAAAAAGCCAACAAAACGCAACCACTCGATACAAGTATAATAGAAGCTCTATTAGAAGCAAAAGGGATCAATGTTAATATAGCAAATGAAAATGGAAGGACTGCTTTACATGAAGCTGCTAAAAGTTACGATAAGAAAATAGTAACAGTTCTATTAGAAGCAAAAGGAATTTGTGTTACTCCACTAGATAATACTGACAGCATTCCTTTAAAGCTTGCCTCTCAACAAGGCAGGCAACATATAGTAAAAATTCTAGAAGAAACGCAAAAGGATATCGAAGCTTTGTATTCAGCCGTTCAAAGTGATAATTATAAGGAAGTTTAAATTCTATTAAGTAAAAAAGTAAACGTTAATTCAATAGACAGCAATGGAAAAACTCCTTTACATGAAGCTGCTGCAAGCTTACTATTACCCACAAATATAAATGTTTGTTGCATAGCTCTTAATGGCATAACTTTTGCTTGAAATAACTGTTTATATGGTGCAATTTACAGCTTTTAGTTGCTAAAATTATAACTCTTAGTTTAATAATTTTAATCTAATAAGCTTTCAGGTTAATAAAATTAAATTATTTGAGTAAATACAATACTATGTTTTTATTTGTGGGTAATAGTAAGTGCTGCAAGTGGCCATAAAGAAATAGTAGACGCCCTAATAAAAGCAGGAGCAGATGTTAATATAGCAGATAAAGAAGGAATGGTTCCTTTATTTGAAGCTGCTGCAAGTGGCCATAAAGAAATAGTAGACGCCCTAATAAAAGCAGGAGCAGATGTTAATATAGCAGATAAAAATGGAATGGTTCCTTTGTTTAAAGCTGCTTTCTATGGTCATAAAGATGCAACTGAAGTTTTATTAAATAGTGGAGCAAAGGTTGATACAGTAATGGAATCACTTCTTCAGAGTATGATGGAATATAATTACAATAGTAGCCATAAAGATATAGTTAAAGCTTTATTAAACAAGGGAGCAAATGCTGATGCAGTAGATTCATATGGACATACTCTTTTGCATTGGGCTGCTAGAGAAGGTTATACGGATATAGCAGAACTTTTATTAGAAAAAGGAGCGAATGTTAATATACAAGATAACGATCTATGGACTCCTTTACATTTTACTACAAAAAATAAAATGTTTATGGGTTATGCATATCGTCCAGCAAACGCCTCTGCGGAAACAGTAAAATTCTTAATAGAAAAAGGAGCAGATGTTAATATAGAAAATGAAGATGGAAATACTCCTTTCAAATTAGCCACTGATGAAGGAATAAAAACTCTATTGCAACCAGCAGAAAAATCTGATGATGGTTCAGCGGGTGGATCATCGACAGATAGTGAAGGGGGTCAAGAGGAAGAAAAACGAGTAGGTGATGATACTGAACTACAATCAGATAATAGCAAAGAAGGGGAAAAAACCAGCACCACCAGTGCAGAACAAGGAACTGGTGTAAGCAACGGTAGTCAACCTACTGGATCTACACAAAATAAGGGAGGACAAACCAGCACCACCAGTGCAGAACAAGGAACTGATGTACAAGACAACGATGTAGGTCCTGTTGCTTCCACAGAACCTGCACAAACAGAAGAACAGCCGAGCTCTTTTTTGGTAGTTTGTTTAGTATACTTATGAAGCCTTTTTCATTAGTTGCATCATTTTTTGGTGGTTTTTTTTCATGGTTGTTTGGGTCTGACGAAGAAAAGTCTGACACACAACCTTATGATGATTCTTCTTCACCTGGGGTCGATCAATCAGTTGAACAAAATAATGGTGATCATAATGACCAGAGCAATGTGATTTGATAGTGATCTTCTACCGGAAAAGGTGTCATCCCAGTGCTTGACACTGGGATCTCATTTTACTTTATGATGATGTCATGAAAGTAGCTGACATTGGGATCCAGAAGACTTAATTTCAACCAAATAATAAAGGCTAGATCCCAGTGTCACGCACTGGGATGACAAAAAAAGGAGCACTGGAATGACACCATCTTGGATGGAAATAACGTCACGCGCTGGAATGACAAAGAAGAGTGGGCTTTCATATGGTTATGCAAGAAGTCTACTGAATATAAACCAGTTTCTCACACACACATTTTACTACGTGATCAGCACTGATATTAAAATGCTCATAGAGTGTTTTATAAGGTGCTGATTCTCCGAAGCTTTTCATGCCAATAAATATACCGTTTGAACCTATGTATTTATGCCAACCCATTTCACTTCCGGCTTCAATTGCAACTTTAATGCTGTCATTATTTAATATTGCCGCTTTATATTCATCGCTTTGCTCGTCAAAAAGCCTCCAGCATGGCATAGAAACAATCCTTGTACCTATACCCTTTTCCTGCAATTTCTCCCTTGCTTCAACTGCAATTTCAACCTCGGACCCCGTAGCAAATATCGTCACTTTTAATTCTTTTGAACATTCACACAAAATATATGTACCAAACTTCGATAAATTAGCAGATTGATCGATATCAGAGTAGAACTTGCGCATGTAACTTACGTTTTGCCTTGAGAGCGCAAACAGTGCAGGTGATTCTTTTTTTTCGAGTGCAATGCTAACACACTCTAGAGTTTCAACTGCATCGGCTGGCCTAAAAACATATAGATTTGGTATAGCACGCAAAGAGGCTAAATGCTCTATTGGCTGATGAGTTGGGCCATCTTCTCCCACTCCAATTGAGTCGTGAGTCATGACATACATAACCTGCTGCTTCATCAGAGCTGAAAGACGTATAGCAGGACGACAATAGTCGGAAAATACCAAAAAAGTGCCGCCATAAGGAAGAATCGCGCCGTGAAGTGCCATACCATTCATACAAGCTGCCATAGCGTGCTCTCTCACTCCATAGTGGACATAAGAGCCACTATAATTATTGCTATTTATTACCTGCATGTGCTTATATTTAGTGCAATTTGACCCAGTAAGATCAGCAGAACCGCCGATTAATTCCGGCATAGACTCAGTTAAAAGTTCCATTACTCTGCCGAAAGAAGATCGAGTAGCTTCGTTTGGCATTAGCTCACATATTTGTTTCTTCAGGTCAGCTAAAACACCAGCGATATTATCTGGTAGATGTTTATCTAACCGTCTTTGAAGTTCTGCATGATACCCTGTCATCCCAGCATTCTCTTCTGTCATCCCAGTGCTTGACACTGGGATCCATTCTTTTTCTTCTTTCCTGGTCACGCGCTGGAATGACATCATGTAGTTTTGTTTTGCTCTCTCAACAGTTTTCTTCCAGGCATTTTTCACATCTTCTGGTACATGGAATGGTTCATAATTCCAGTTTAAT
Organism: Wolbachia endosymbiont (group A) of Epagoge grotiana; assembly: GCF_947251775.1. Lineage (NCBI taxonomy): Bacteria > Pseudomonadati > Pseudomonadota > Alphaproteobacteria > Rickettsiales > Anaplasmataceae > Wolbachia > Wolbachia endosymbiont (group A) of Epagoge grotiana. The sequence goes on along the minus strand of NZ_OX366387.1, from coordinate 1,183,702 downwards.
TTCTCTCTCATCTGTTTTATGTCTTCCTCCGAAAAAGCACCACTGTGAGCAGAGGATGTGCCAGCACGGCTTGAAAATTTTCCGATAATAGTTTTGCAGCAGATCATTGTAGGTTTATCAGACTTTTTTGCTTGCTCTATTGCAAGGGATATGGCATCAAAATCATGGCCATCAATTTTGTCAACATTCCATCCATACGCTAAGAAGCGTTTCTCTACATCTTCAGAACAGGAAAGGCAAGTAGCGCCATCTATAGAAATATCATTATCATCAAAAAGAGCTATAAGCTTATTCAATTTAAGATGCCCAGCAAGTGATGCTGCTTCATGGCTTATTCCTTCCATAAGACAGCCATCCCCTAGCATCACGTAAGTGTAGTGATTAATTAAGCTATCTCCAAATTGTTCTTTAAGAATCGATTCAGCAAGTGCCATGCCAACAGCAGTGGCAAACCCCTGACCGAGCGGGCCTGTTGTTGCCTCTACTCCGGAAGTCAAGCCAAACTCTGGATGACCTGGGGTCTTGGATCTCATTTGCCTAAAGTTTTTTAGCTCATCTATACCGATATAACCTGTCAAATATAATATTGAATATAGTAACATTGACCCATGACCGTTTGATAAAACAAAGCGATCTCTATTGAACCATTTAGAATCATCAGGATTATGATTCAGATATTTAGCAAACAAAACAGTTGCAACATCTGCCATGCCAAGTGGCATACCTGGGTGTCCAGAGTTTGCTTTTTGTACTGCATCAATTGATAAAAAACGGATGGCGTTTGCCATAGATTTTAAATGTGAATGATTCATGTGTTAATAGAAAAACTTAAAAATGAAGTATAAAAGATTATATCAGCAAAAACAAGTTGACACTGAGTGCTAAAATCCTTAATAATCTAAAGTTAAATCGTGAGAGTTTTTATATGACAACTGTTATCACTAGAAAGTATAGGATTAGCCGTAGACTTGGTGTAAATTTATGGGGTAGAGCTAAAGACCCAGTAAACAAAAGGAAATACCCTCCAGGTCAACATGGTATTCTTGGATTCAAGAAGTTATCCGACTTTGGTAAGCAGTTTGCTGCGCATAAGAAATTTAAGTTTTACTATGCGATTTCAAGTAAGCAGCTCAGACGTACATTTTTAGATGCTTATAACAGAAAGGGTTATACGGCTGATAATTTTATCGGTATCTTAGAATCGAGATTAAGTTCTGTTTTATACCACTCTGGTCTTGTTCCAACAATTTACTCAGCAAAGCAGCTCATATCTCACAAGCACGTTACAGTTAATGATAAGGTGGTTAACATATCGAGTTATCGAGTGAAGCCAGGTGATATAATAAAAATAAGAGAAAGGGCAGCAAAAATCCCTGTAGTAGTAGAGGCTGAACAAAAACAAGAGCGCAAGGCTCCGGATTATTTAGAAGCAGATAGTAAAGAGCATTCAGTGAAGTATTTGAGGTCACCTCAATATTCTGAGGTTCCTTATTCAGCAGACATGGAAGTCAATTTAGTAGTAGAGTTTTACTCTAGATAGATAAAAAAAGCCCGTGTGGCGGAATCGGTAGACGCAGCGGACTTAAAATCCGTGGGTTTTGCGACCTTGGGAGTTCAAGTCTCCCCATGGGCACCAATTTAACTTAGCAGATAAATACAAAAAAGTATGAAATGGCTTGATATAGAAGATATTGTGGAAGCTCTGGAGGAAAAATTTCCAAATGAGAATATAATTAGTATCAGATTCACTGAGCTTAAAAAAAAGGTCTTGAGTTTAGAGGAATTTGATGATGATGAAAAACGCTGTAACGAAAAAATACTCGAAGCTATTCAAGCAGCTTGGATTGAGGAAAGATTAACCGCATAGCAATAAACCATACGCAAACGTGATTTCTATTACAATTTGCATATTGATTATGCTATTTTTTGGATCTAGCCTGGCAAGTTAATAATAATTTAACTAATTACAATTAAAACAGCTATAAGGTTAATTATGAGGCAAAACAAAAATTTTTGAATGGAACGATCTTGACAAGTGCTACGTTGAGATAAGTTTTGCATAAAAATACTGCTTTTACGGTGTGAGGCTAGAGGTTTGTAAAGCAGTTAGCAGGTTGTCATCTAAGTAGCGTGACCAGAGCTAGATTCCGCGAACACGCCGCGGAATGACGACTATGCAATATGCGTTGCGGAGTGACGATTATGGTCATACCGTCACGGTATCTCACAAACATGTAGCAGTAATGACAAAATCTCAAGTTATATGTATACTTTTATATTATCTACCTACTAAAAAAACAGAAAAATGCTCAAACGTAGCGGTCCAAAAAAATTAAAGTCTATAATTGAAAACTATGCATTAAAATGCATGAAAAATAAGATTAGTAAAAATGAAATACGTCTTATTTTAAACTGGCGAAATATAGTAGGGAAAGAAATAGCAGAGTGTACAAAACCGAAAAAGATCTCATATGCACAGAATATAAATTCGGGTGTGTTGCATCTGGTAGTAACAAATGGCAGCAAAGCATTGGAAATTCAGCATATGATTTCTCTTATAATAGAAAAAATTACGATATTTTTTGGTTATAAAGCAGTATATGGTATAAAAATTAAGCAAGAGAGTATTGACTATTTGACTATATAAGGTAATCTAAGTACATAGAATAATTTGGTATATTGAAGTGAGTAGAGTTTGTGAATTAACAAATAGAAAAAAATCTTTTGGTAATAAGGTATCACATTCGAATCGTAAAACAAAGCGTACCTTTCTTTTAAATTTACATAAGGTTACGTTAACAAGTGATATATTGAATAAAAAGTTTAGATTTCGTGTGGCAACAAGAACTTTGAGAACTATAGATTACAAAGGTGATTTAGATGCTTTTTTGCTCAACACAAGAACGATTAAACTAAGTGAGAAAGCGCAGAAGATAAAAAGAAGGTTGAAAAAAGTTTTAGTAAAGCAAGAGGTAGAGTTAGCAGTTTCAGATGCATAGTAAGCCTCCATGGCTGAGAGCAAAAGCTCCGACCGGTGAAGTATTCAATGAGACCTTAAACATCGTTAAACTGCATAACTTGCATACAGTGTGCGAAGAGGCTGCATGTCCAAATATTGGTGAATGTTGGAATAAACGTCATGCTACTGTGATGATTCTTGGTTCTGTTTGCACTCGTGCTTGTGCATTTTGCAACGTTGCAACTGGCATTCCTGATAAACTAGACCCTCATGAGCCAGAAAATTTAGCAAAAGCGATAAAAAAGTTAAACTTAAAACATGTTGTCATTACTTCCGTTGATCGTGATGATTTGCCAGATGGTGGCGCAAATCAGTTTATACAGTGCATAGAAGAAATTAGAAAGATAACTTCAGAAACAACAATAGAGATTTTAACTCCTGATTTTTTAAATAAGAAAGGAGCATTTGAAGCAATCGCTGTTGCATCACCTGATGTCTATAACCACAATATTGAAACAGTGCCGAGATTGTATGCAAAAATAAGACCACGAGCTCGCTATTTTCATTCACTATATTTGCTGAAGATGGTAAAGCAGATTAATCCTAAAGTTTTCACAAAGTCGGGGCTTATGGTTGGTCTTGGAGAAACAAAAGAGGAAATATTTCAGGTTATGGACGATTTGCGCAGTGCTGAGGTTGATTTTATTACAATTGGTCAATATCTACAACCAACTCCAAAACATGCAAAACTTGATAGATATGTTACCCCAGAAGAGTTTGAGCATTATAAATATATCGCTTACTCCAAAGGGTTCCTAGTGGTTGCATCAAGCCCACTAACTCGGTCATCATACCACGCTGAAGAAGATTTTAACAGGCTCAAGGCCTGTCGTTGACATTTGTATTAATTCAAATTAATTTTTACTAATTATAAAGGAGTTTTTACGTAATGTCTACTATAAAAATCGAGAAGAAATCACAATTAGTTAAAGAGGTATTCGACTCCGTGGCAAATCGCTATGACACCATGAATGATATAATGAGCCTCGGAATGCACAGATTATGGAAAGATAGGATGGTAAATAGTGTGCATTTTACAAAAAACTCTAAGGTTTTAGATGTTGCTGGAGGAACTGGAGATATAGCAATAAGAGTAGTAAGAAAAGAGCCAAGTGCTAAGGTTACAGTATGCGATATAAATCAAAACATGCTAAGCAGAGGACGTGATAAAGCTATAAATTCAAACCAAATTAATTTTGATTGGGTATGTGCGAACGCAGAAAGTTTACCATTTGAAGACTCCGAATTTGATTATTGCACAATAGCTTTTGGCATTCGAAATGTTTCTGACCGTAAGAAGGCTTTAAATGAGGCGCACAGGGTATTAAAACCACATGGAAAATTTATCTGCTTAGAATTTGCCCCTATGCACTATCAAAATGAGATATTTACCAAACTTTATGACTTATATTCATTTAAAGTAATTCCTAAAATTGGCAGCATAGTTGCTAAAGACAAGAGTTCTTATGAATATTTAGTGAAGAGCATCAGAGAATTTCCAACTCAGGCTGATTTTAAAATGGAGATTGAAGAGGTAGGTTTTAAGAATGTTGAGTTTCATAATATGAGCTATGGAATAGTGGCATTACACATTGGAACAAAATGAATATTAAACTCTGGTATAGAACGCTGGATTATTATCTCATCCTTCCAGTGTTTTTTTTGCTCACTATAAGCTTCATTCTTGTTTATTCAGCAAGCCCTGTAATTGCGCAGCGTCTTTCTTTACCACAAGATTATTTTATACGGCGTCACACAATTTATATAGTCCTGTCACTAATTACCTTGGTGACATTTTCTTTTCTCAACACAAGAACTATACTTAACCTCTCGTTCGCAGGTTTCATTTTATTTACTATTCTAGTAGCAATTGCGATAATACTTGGTATAGAGGTAAAAGGTGCGAAACGATGGTTACATATTGTCAAAATTTCAGTTCAACCATCTGAGTTCGTAAGGCCATTTTTTTCTGTTGTTATAGCTAGTATCTTGGCCAGCGAAATGAAGTTTAAAATACACATATCAATCATAATATTTCTGTTAGTTTTTGTGTTGTTACTTTTGCAACCTGATTTCAGTATGTCTATGCTTTTAACATATTCTTTTATCGGTCAAATGTTTATTGCATGTATACCATTTTTATACTTTCTATGCATAATAGGAATGGCCACAACTGGAACTACAATAGCTTACTTATGCCTCCCACATATAAAGCAAAGGATTTACAATTTTGTCTTTTTTACGCAGCGCGATAACTTTCAAGTCACAAAATCATTAGAAGCATTCAAAAGAGGTCAATTAACTGGAGTTGGGCCTGGTGAAGGTAGCGTAAAAGCCTCTCTTCCTGATTGCCATACAGATTTTGTGTTTTCTGTTTTAGCAGAAGAATTTGGTTTGATTACGTGCTTAGCCACATTGATGTTATTTGGCATCATTTCCGCCCGCTTGCTTTACATTGCATATAGGGAAAATGAATTATTTAATCTGTTGGTGATTCTCGGTATCTCAATTCAATTCATCACACAATTCATAATAAACATAGGGGTAACATTGAGTGTTTTTCCAACCACCGGCATAACCCTGCCGTTACTTAGCTATGGTGGTTCTTCTCTTTTATCTTCGAGCATCGCACTTGGCATAATGCTGTCTTTCAGTAGAAACCAAGCTATCGCATTAAAGTTTCGTGAGCGTGTTATGCTTGGAAGGTATATGGACTAAACTTGTACCGCTCACAACTATTATTGGTATCCCTCCAAAATGGGTATCTGTTCAGATGAGTGGCAAAATAAGGTAGACGAGAAAAGCAACTATAGGAACAAATGGGTGTCATGCAAGTAGCTGACACTGGGATGACAAAAAAAGGAGCACTGGAATTTTTGTTTCAGCATTAGCCATGCATCTGAACAGATACCAGAAAATACTCCACTGACATGCTGAACAACAAATACATCACTATGTCGTTTATCACAAAAACTTATATTTTTCGTAACCATTCACACTTAATTCTGCAATTCTTTGATCTCACTCATAGAAAGACCAGTAGTTTGAGCTATAATATTAAAAGAAACACCTGCTTTAAGTAGATTCTTTGCGACTTCAATTTCCCTCTCTTTTCTACCTTCCTCTTTAGCAAGATCAAGTCTGTATTCAAGAATGGCTTCTTCTTTGCGCAGATCCATTATTCTTTCTTCATAAGTTATTAGATCTTTTTCATTCCAGTGAAACTTATCTAATTCATCATATGCTAGCTTTATTATTGGTGATTTTTCCGCAATTTTTCTGAGATCTTCGTCCGTTGTTTCATCTGCATATTTGAAAAAAAATAGCCAACGGTCTACTACACTTTCTAGTTGTTCTTCTCTACTCTTAGGAAATTTTGGCAGCTCTATGAAGATAAATTGAAAATCTTTTAAGTCATGCTCATTGGTTTTTTCATCTCTTATGGTATGGCTAGATATATAGTCAAGCTTATCAGGGAATAAGGTACAATTTGAAATCGCGATAAAGAAAATCTTCTTTAAATCAACGTATTTACCAGATTTATCAGCTTGTCTTGAGTAAGCCTTAGCAGCATAAAGTTGTGCGCGTTTTTCAAAGCCTTTATCACGAGCGAGCTGCATCTCAATTATATACCTGTTCCCACTAGAATCTCTGCAAAGAACATCAACAATGCTTTGTTTATCAGAAGCAATTTCAGGGTCCATAATGGTGCTTAAGAATTCTACTTCTTGTATAGTGTTGACTTCAGTACATCCTAAAATATCGTTTAAAAAATGGATAAGAATATTCTTATTTTTTTCAGTGCCAAAGATTTTCTTAAATGTTAAATCTAACTTTGGATCGAGAAATTTAGAAAGAGCCATAGTAAAAATACTGAGAAAAGATTAATAATTATACACTATTATTAACAACTATTCAACCATATTTTTAAGTATAGCTATACCGCCGTGGCGCTAACACGTAGCGGGATGACGAGGTTATCGTCACGCCGCCACGAACCGTCATACCGCCGCGGTATCTCTTAACATAGATCCCTTACTTAACCGTCATACCTTAACATAGATCCCGCTAACACGTAGCGGGATGATGATTGTCGTTTAGCCATAAATACTTAAGAAATTTACCAAACGAAAAAAAAGGCAAAAGAAGCCCTAGTCATTGTCTATTTTCAGTATTGGCGTTTTTTAAGTCTTAAACACTGCAATTTAGCTGCTTTTAAATGCAACTCACCTTAGTTTAAATGTTTAAGAAATTTACTAAGCAGAAAAAAAGGCAAAAGAAACCCCGTGTTAGCTAGTTGTCACTCTCTAATCCTGCAAATTGGCGTACTATACTGTCTTAAACGACTTATAAGCGCGTTTCAGCTTATATAGGTAAAAACCTAGAAATGTTGTGAAGACATAAGGTGCACATAGTGCAAAAAATTAAAAATAAGACGCCAACTACGTTGTTTTCTTGCTGTTTAATCTGCACAGATGAAGATAACTGAATACCTTCAATACCATGATAAGAGGACTGGCGGAGTTTGTCAAGCAAGTTTTTCGTTTCTGCGGGCTACTACCCTTTCTTGGTGGACTATAACAGCTGCAGAACCTAAATTGCTTCATACTACACCTTTCCCCTTTCCCCTGAAACTAAAATCTATATACTTAACTTTAGAAACTTTAAAATAAGATGCGATCTAATATTAGGCAGTTATTTTACTATATAAAGCCTAATCTATCCTATTTTGTCATAGCTTTTATTGCAGTTTTATTTTCAGCCTTAACGATCCTCCTCTTTGGCAGAGGCTTAAGCAATATAATTGATTCTGGCACAGAGCACGATTTTACTACCAAACTATTAGTTGCAATACTTATAGTTTTAGCCATTTCTCTCACTGCATTTACTCGGTTATATTTCATTGGCATTGGCAGCGAGAAAGTTATCGCAAGAATCAGATATGACTTATATAGCAGTATCACTAACTTGCAACCAAGTTTCTTTGAGAACACAGGCGTACAAGATGTTATCTCAGCGTTAATTACTGATACCTCTGTGCTGCAATCAATAATAAACAGCAGCTTACTAACCATATTACGAAATTTTGTGATTCTGATTGGCAGTGTTGCTATGTTATTATATACAAATATACAACTAACTGCGTATGCAGCCGCAATAATACCTATACTACTCATTATCATGACCTCACTTGGAAAAAAAGTGCGTAGCTATGCACGCTTTGCTCAGGATAAATTAAGTGAGCTTGCGTCATTTAGTGAGGAAAATTTTAGATCTATAGTGACTATCAAATCGTTTGTACTCGAGGAAAACGAAAAAATCCGTTTTAAGGAACATTTAAACTCAGTATCAAAATCATACGTAAAATTAGTACTCTTGCGTGCTATTTTAGTAACTCTAGTTATCACGTGTGTGATAGGTTCACTAGTTGTTTTGCTCTTTTTTGGTATTAAAGAAGTCTTAAGCAATAATATAACTATTGGAGAACTCTCCTCATTTGTGTTTTATTCAGCGCTTGCGGCAGGAGCTATAAATAATTTGAGCGATAATATCAGTGATTTACAACGAGGTCTTGGAATAGTAGAGCGTTTATTTGAATTTAAAAATATGAAAAGCTCTATAGCAGATCCCGATGATCCTATAAAAATTTGTAGTGTTCAAAAGGGAATTTCGTTTAATGGTGTAACATTTTTTTATGCTGATAAGCCAGCATTAGATAACGTATCATTTTCTATAGAGGCAGGTCAAGCAGTATCAATTGTTGGACCATCTGGCAGTGGTAAAAGCACCATTTTAAAGCTTCTGCTCCGTTTTCATGATCCAAACAAAGGTAGCATTACTATCGATGGGCACAACATTAAGTCAATTGCGCTAAATGACCTCAGATCGTTGTTTGGCTTAGTGCCACAAGATCACATGATATTCTCTTGCTCAATAATGGAAAATATACTATATTGCAAACCAGGTGCCGAATATGAGGAAGTAAAGCAAGCAGCCATCAGCGCTTATGCAATGGAATTTATTGATAAGCTGCCTGATAAATTTGATACATTTGTAGGAAAAAGAGGATTAAAACTTTCTGAAGGACAAAAACAACGTATTGTAATAGCAAGGGCCATACTCAACAATCCTCAGGTTTTAATACTGGATGAAGCAACCTCTGCCCTTGATTACAAAAGTGAGAACCTCGTGCAAAAAGCATTGAGCAAGTTAATGCAAAACAGAACAACAATCGTAATTACACACAGGCTATCAACCGCACTCAAGACTGACAAGATTATAGTAATTAATCATGGAAAAGTAGAAGAAGTAGGAACTCATGACTCTCTAATGAGTAAAGACGGGCTGTATGCAAAACTGGCGAAGATACAGTGGAATTGAAAGAAAATTTAAATCATACCGTTAGTTGATATGCTAGATTTATAATTAAAATTATTAAATTTTTAATTTTATTATTTTATAATGGTTCCATAGTTATCCGGAAATTTCGTGATCTGTAGTTTCTTTCATTCACGTTATATTCATAGCTTGTTCTATCTTAATGTAATTCCAATTTTGACTGTATAGGAGGTCTCTATGTTAAAACATAACTATAGTGATAAAATCAATAATCGCTATTCATATACTAACAAATTTTCTTATAGTGATGAGGGTGTAGATGAGACGATCAAGGATAAAATCACAACTGAAGATCAGGTAGTAACTGATGATGTTGAAGAGCCTGATGCTGGTAATGATGGTTACAGTGAAGGTATGGCTTTCTCTTACCATGGTTACGGCAACGACTTAATATAAACTCTGATCCAGGAAGATAAAATAGTTAAGATAAACCTTCAACTAGCCCCACTTATTCGCTATATTGTTGGAGGTTTTCATAGTTTTTCTAGTTGATGAACATTTTCAAAAGGGCTTCTTCCTTAATTTTGAGTAAATTAAACGAGTTGAAGCAAAGGGGTATTATAAATACAGATACAACAAACTTTATCGTAGAACCCCCAAGTAACAGAGCACATGGAGACATTTACACAAACGTTGCTATGGTGCTCGCAAAGCATGAAAAGAAGAATCCCATTGAAATTGCAGAGGTTTTAGCCAAAGAATTTGAACTTTTTGATGAAGTTGCAAAAGTGGAAATAGCGGGCCCTGGTTTCATCAACATACACTTAAAAATAAAAGTATGGCATGGGATTTTAAAACAAATAAATGAGCTAAAAACAGAGTTTGGCACCCTAGATATAGGGAACAATCAGGCCATTAATGTTGAATTTGTATCTGCAAATCCAACTGGTCCACTGCATATTGGTCATGCAAGAGGGGCAGTATTTGGTGATGTTCTGGCAAATTTATTGAAAAAAGTTGGTTATAAAGTTACTAAGGAATACTATATTAATGATGCTGGAGCGCAGATAGATACGCTAATTCGGTCAGTATATTTGCGGTATAAGGAAGCTCTGGGAGAAAAAATCAGCATCGAAAAAGGTTTATACCCAGGTGAATATTTAAAACCAATAGGGACTGGGCTGGCCAAAAAATATGGCGCAGAGCTTCTAGAAAAGCAAGATAATCAAGTGATTAGAGACTATACTTTAAGTTCTATCTTAGAAATCATAAAGGAAGACATGAACTTACTTGGAGTAAATCATGATGTTTTTACTTCAGAGTATGAGCTACAAAAAAGTGGCAAAATTGAAGAGAGTATAAAGATATTGTCTGACAAGGGTCTAGTGTATGAAGGGTACCTGGAGAAACCAAAAGGCAAAGAAAGCGAAAATTGGACTTCCAGAAAAGAGATGCTATTTCGCTCTACAAAATTTGGTGATGACGTTGACCGTGCATTGAAGAAAGAGGACGGCAGTTGGACTTATTTTGCCTCGGATATCGCTTACCATTTTGATAAGATATCGCGTGGTTTTAACAATATGATCGTAGAGCTTGGTAGTGACCACGGCGGTTATGTCAAAAGACTCAAAGCAGTCGTCTCTGCGCTCAGTGATGATCAAGCAAAAATAGAGGTAAAACTGCATAATATTGTGAATTTTTTCGAGAACGGCAAACCTGTTAAGATGTCCAAAAGATCAGGAAACTTCCTAACAGCAAGAGATGTAGTGGAAGAAGTTGGCAGGGACATAACTCGTTTTATAATGCTAACACGCAAGAATGATATGGTCTTGGACTTTGATTTTGCTAAAGTTAAAGAACAGTCAAAAGACAACCCTATTTTTTACGTGCAATATGCGCATGCTCGTGCTCATTCATTAATGCGTAATGCTCCAAAAGAGCTCCCAACAGCAGATCCTTCACTTTTAAGGACAGGTGGAGAGCTCTTCCTCATAAAAACCTTAGCAAAGTGGCCAGATGTGGTAGAAATTGCAGCAAGGCTTTGTGAGCCACACAGAATTACTTTCTACTTACTTGAAGTTGCAGAAGCGTTTCACGTTTTATGGGGGTATGGCAAGAGTGATTTAAACATGCGTTTCATACTGGAAGACAACTTAAACCTCACCGCTGCAAGAATGTTTCTCGTGCAGGCCTTAGCACACGTCATCGCTTCTGGACTTTCTATCTTCAATATAGAGCCTTTGGAAGAGATGAGTTGATTTTTTTATGCAAGATTGTTTTTTCAACGAATAGAGAAGTTGACAAAATTAAGTAAAAATGTTATAGTTTATAGTAGTATTTTCTGGTTAATATATGGCTCACAGTCAAAAAAAGCTCAATGTTAATGTAAGTTTTGACAGTAAATTGGCTCAGTATCTTACAGAAATGGCAGAGACTCAAAACAAAACTATTCCTGAAGTTTTAGTAGATTTAGTGGAAGAAGAGTTCGAAGAAGATGTAGAGCTATCCAAAATAGCTGACGATCGCCTCTCTGAAGGTGAAGAAGAAGTAGAGGATGATGAAAACATCTGGAAATAAAACTTACACTATAAAATTCTTAAAAAATGTTATTGAAAAAGAAATTCCAGCTCTTCCGGCAAAGATTAAATTAATGGTTCAGGAGGCCATAAAGAAACGCCTTACAGTTGATCCTTTTAATCTAGGAAAGCCTTTATGTCATAGCTTTAGAGGGCAATATAGGATAAGGGTTAGCAACTACCGTATAATTTACATCATAAATCATTCAGAACGTAAAGTACTTATTACTGCAGTGGGGTATAGAAAAAACATTTACAAACACAGAAGATTACACAATTAAAAATATAAGAAAGATCTCACCGCTGCAACTTGTCCAAGCCTTAGCACACGTCATTGCTTCTGGACTTTCTATCTTTAATATAGAGCCGTTAGAAGAAATGAGTTGATTTTTTTTTGTTACAATATGTAATGATCAAAATATTATTCAAAGTAGGGTAAAGTTATGACGATCAGTTTTAGGGAGTATTCAACTGTATTCACTGAAGTTGCGGAACAGACAGATTTAAATGGAAATAACATAATTGAAAGAATAAAAGGGCATTAGCATAGATCCCGCTAACAAGCAGCGGGATGACGGTTGTCAGGGTGTCAGGCTAGTACCTTCTCTTGTCATCCCAGTGCCCAGACACTGGGATCCAGAAAAGTTTGCTTGTGAACAAGCAAACTAGCATGGAAAGTGGTTACAACATTTTCGATGAGATTATATGGAAAACTGTATTCCAGTGTCAAGCACTGGAATACATCACAGGGGCACTGGAATGACACCCTTTACGGGCTCTTAAATTGCAACTATAAATGTTTAAGAAATTTACCAAATAAAAAAAAAGGCAAAAGAAGCCCCGTGGTGGTTGGCTATTTACCATGTACTAAAATACCGGCGTTTTTTTTATTCTAAAACGCTTGATTAAGAGCGATTTAGCTGCTTTTAACTTGCAACTAACCTACACCGCAAGTGTTTAAGAAATTTACTAAGCAGGAAAAAAGGCAAAGAAACCCCGTAGTAGCTAGCATTCAAATTCTCCCTTGTCAATTTGACGTTTTTTGCTGTCTTAAACGCTTTGTAAGCGCGTTTCGGCTTATATAGATAAAAACCTAAAAATTTTTAAAGACATGCGATGCACGTAGTGCGAAAAATTAAACATGAGACGCCAAATACCCTAAGTTTTTTGTCATTAACCTGCACAGATTGCGAAGATAAATAAATAGCTTCAGTTTCATGATAAGGGGGTTGGCGAAGGGTGTCAAGTAATTCCGTTCCTTATGGGTAAAAAAAGAGAAACTCTAAGTTGCAGCCGCACAATGTTTCTCTTTTCTGCTGTTGATGATTATTTCGCCTATTGTAACTGCCGCTAGAATAAAGCAATAATATACCTGTGTTAATAAAGAAATAGGTGATACAGAGGCGATGCTACCTGCTAGCAATAGTTGGGAACCATAAGGTAAGATACCTTTTGTAGCACAAGCAAAAACATCTAATAAGTATGCGCTGCGATGTGGCGCAATACTGTGTTTTTGTGCAAGCCTTTTTGCAATGCCACCACTTAGTAAAATAGCAATGGTATTATTGGCAACTAAGGTAGTAAACATAGACGCAATTCCTGCTATCACAAATTCAGCTTTAGTTTTTGTGATATTGCTTTCATCGATGAGTTTATGCAACGCTTTTTGACCTTGCTTGTACATTATATGGCTCAATCCACCGATAAATAGAGCAAATATCACTATTTCGTTTACTTTTTTGAAACCGTCATACACGTCATGAGGAAATTGAATGATAGCATAGTCAAAAAAAGTTATTCCTAGCACACCAGCAATAATTATGTTTATAGTTATTGTTACTAAAGTGGCGACTTCAAGCAGCCCCATGATTATTAAAGAAATGTAAGGAATAATTTTTATTATAGAATAATAATCTAAATTTGATATAGAAATAATTTTTGTACTATTTGAGGCAACTGCTAGGTAGATGAGTGTTATAATGCTGGCAATAAGTGCAACTTTAGAGTTCATTTTAAGTTTATCTTTTGCTGAAGCTTCCTGTGAAGAAACAGATGCAATGGTGGTATCAGATATCATCGAAAGGTTATCGCCAAACACGGCACCACCTACTACAGTTGCAGTTCCTATTTCGAGACCAAAAGCTCCACTTTTTGCCAGATTAACAGCTATAGGTACCATCAGCGCAACAACTCCCATAGATGTGCCAATTGCAGTTGAAATAAAAGCAGAAGCCAAAAATACTCCAGGCAGCAGTAATCTTGCTGGAAGGAAATTAAGAATTAAATTAGCAACAGTGTCTGCGCTACCAATTGATTGAGTAACTGCAGAAAATGCTCCAGAAAATAAAAAAATTAAACACATAGTAAGGGTATTTTTGTCACCCATGCCCTCGATAACAGTATCGATGTTATGCTGAGTTTTATTTGTACCACGTGAGACAGCAAAAAATAGTGCTGGTAACAAGCATATTACTGGTGAAACCTGATGAAGTGGATTATCAGTTCCGATAAAAGAAAAATAAGCACCACTTCCAAGATACAAGATTAAAAAAATAATCAAGGGGACAAAAGCTGTCATTTTACTGTACCTAAACTTATAACTATAACTAATTAAGTGGTTTTAAGCAAGTTTGGTTTTCACTAGTTCTACAGGAAGTCAATAGCAGAGTTTTAAACTTCATATTTAATCTACTAAATAAATAGCACATGTAGCTTATTGCTTGACAATAGGATCTAATTGTTGTCTAGATTCCAGCATCACGCGCATAACTGTACGAACATTTGTTTGCGAAGAAATGTTATAGCTGGTTTTGCCTCAAACACAAAGATGTCATCCGAGTAGCTGACTACTTGGATCCAGAAAATTTTGCTGCGAGTAAGCAAATTTGTTTGGTGAGCATAGAAAGTGGAATGTGTAAGCGCAGCCTCAACAGGGTGTCATCCAAGTAGCTGACTACTTGGATCCAGATTGGATACTGAGTTGGTGAGTATAAAAGTATAGCTAACGCGAGCTCTACGTCATACCGCCGCAGAATAATTAACCGTCATACCGCGATTCATTCGCAGTATCCCTTCGCGGTATCCCTTAGCCGCTAACAACTTACTATTACCCACAAATATAAAGTTCGTGAGCAAGTCTCCATCCTTCTGCTAAATCAAAGAGACGTTTCCATCCCTTCCATAAAGCTATAGGGCCTGGTTCTAAGTCATTTTTGCGAACTAAAAACCCTCCTAATTTTGCTACCCACCTCACGATTTCTCCTATAGGTGGTGGGTCTCAGGATAGTTTTTTGTCTTAAGCATTTTGGTATACAAAACCTTCCATTCATCATCAGTTAGTATGGTAGTGCAAGGAAGATTTGGATTTGTTCTAGCTACCAATGTGATAAAAAATATCCTCCATGCAATTATACTCATAATTGTAAGAAAGCGGATCAATCTATCTGCTGTTTGGAGCCTGCATTCTTCAACTTTAAGACCAGATTTCAAAATTTTATGAAAAACCTCTATTCTCCATCTTAAGCAATACCATTGTATTTTTTCTACTGCTTCTTCAAAATTATTAATATTTATATTTGTCAACAAAACCCAGTTCATAGGCTCTTCACCAAATGGTGGGTATTTTTCTATAACATAGACAGCATGTAAATTTAAATTAGGAAGTTTTTGGATTTTACGTCTAGCGTTATTTTTTGATGCATTCATCACAAAGTTACTAAACTTTACTTCTAAAACTGCTGTTCTTTGAGGTTTATCATTGCGAGCAGGAATATTCACTTGAATTTCTCCTTGACAAGACAGGCGATTCATCAAATCCCACAATCTTTCACCACCTTTTTCAGAATAAGTCGATTTCTTGTTTACTGTTCTGTTTTGATTTCCTCTTACTACAAAAAGAGATTGATTAGTGGAAGCAACTTCAAATAAATCATAAATATCTGCTTCTCTATCACAAACGGTAACTACCTTAACATTCTTTAATCCAGGATAGTGAGTAGAGTCTTTAAGTGATTCTATCCACCGTATGCTTTCTTTCTCTTCTATGGGAAGAGCGGTATTATGGCATCTTTTTTTCAACTCTTTTAGATCTTCAGCTAAGGGAGGTCTAGTACTAATTTTTTGACCCAATAACCCTATAGGTAGTCCTTCTGTTGTAACTGCAAATGTTGTATGCGTCACTAATCCATGGGTTTTAAAATTAGTTGTTTCAGATTTTAACCTTGCTGCTATAATCCCTAATCCTTTAGTCTTTTTATGATTTTTATATGAAATATAACTCGTATCTTGGATAGCTAAAATAGTTGAATATTCTTTATCTCTTTCAACAGTTTTAATTATATGACTGTATAATATCTTTCTTTCAGAAACGGCATCATTTTGGAAAAATCTATAAGCTGCTTTACTTTGATGCCAATCTTCACAAGCTTGATTTATTGAACGTTCAGGCGATTCAGCAAGACTATTAACTATTTTTAAAAGCCTCCTACTTAATCTTATATCACCAAAATCAACAATTCCCAATTCACTTTCTGCCCATTCACCAGTTGAGGTACTTATATTTCCTTTCATAATATATTCCATTTTTAGACCATAGATCTATTTATAGTAGAAAGTTAAATTAGTAAAATAGCAGCTTTTCATCATTTATAGATTTATGGGTAATAGTAAGTTGTTAGCTGGATCTAGAGATACCGCGAATGAATCGCGGTATGACGGTTCGCGGCAACATGACGATAACCTCGTCATCCCGCTACGTGTTAGCGCTTACTATTACCCACAAATATAAATGTTTGTTGCATAGCTCTTAATGGCATAACTTTTGCTTGAAATAACTGTTTATATGGTGCAATTTACAGCTTTTAGTTGCTAAAATTATAACTCTTAGTTTAATAATTTTAATCTAATAAGCTTTCAGGTTAATAAAATTAAATTATTTGAGTAAATACAATACTATGTTTTTATTTGTGGGTAATAGTAAGCGCTAACAAGCAGCGGGATGACGAGCTTATCGTCATGCCACCGCGAACCGTCATACCGCGATTCATTCGCGGGATCTAGAGATACCGCTAACAAGCAGCGGGATGACGGTTGTCGTTTAGCCATAAACATTAAGGAATTTACCAAATAAAAAAAAAGGCAAAAGAAGCCCTAGTCATTGTCTATTTTCAGTATTGGCGTTTTTTAAGTCTTAAACACTGCAATTTAGCTGCTTTTAAATGCAACTCACCTTAGTTTGAATGTTTAAGAAATTTACTAAGCAGAAAAAAAAGGCAAAGAAAACCCGTGTTAGCTAGTTGTCACTCTCTAATCCTGCAAATTGGCGTACTATACTGTCTTAAACGACTTATAAGCGCGTTTCAGCTTATATAGGTAAAAACCTAGAAATGTTGTGAAGACATAAGGTGCACATAGTGCAAAAAATTAAAAATAAGACGCCAACTACGTTGTTTTCTTGCTGTTTAATCTGCACAGATGAAGATAACTGAATACCTTCAGTTTCATGATACGGGGACTGGCAAAACTTGTCAAGGAAGTTTTTCGTTTCTAACGGTTGTTGCCAAAAACTATACAAGAAGTCTATTGAAATCGCGTATATCAATCGTTGTAAAATCACACAATTGCTCTGTAGAGCTATGCCCTGTAATAATTACTATACCATTTTGCTCAGAGCGTATTGAGATTAAGTTCAGCACTAATTCACACGTTGCACTATCAAGATTACAAAATGGTTCATCTATCAGCCAAACGTTTGCATTAGAAATCAAGAGGCGAGCAAGCGCAACTCTCCTTTTCCAGCCTGCAGAAAGTTCGCCATATCTAATATTAAGTACAGGTTGCAACTGCAAACAACAAATAGCTGCCATAATCAATTCCCTAGTATTTCGTATTCCTGCCCAGAATTCTATGTTTTGAGCAACAGTTAAGCTGTCCTTGCAGGCGTTTTTATGCCCTATATAGACCATAAAAGATATGTAAGATTTTGGGTCATCATATATGTCTTTCCCACAATGCTTTATACTGCCTGATACCGGCGGTAAAAGTCCAGATAAACTTCTAATTAAGCTGGTTTTACCACTACCATTTGGACCAGTGATTAGAATCTTTGATTTTAGCTCAGCTTTAAAACTGAGATTCTTAAATAGTACCTTATTATTACGAGCGCAGGATAAATTTTCACATTCAAGCATGGATTATCTGCCCTTCCCCTTATGTTTACCTTGAGTTGAAGCCTGAGCTTTAACAAACAGCTCCCAAAATCCTTTCTGTCCGCCTTCGCTATGTATCAATTGTGCAAAACGCTTCATTAAACCATTACCCATCATAACCATCTTTGTCCATTTACCTACCGGTTTTGCTATGTCAACTATTTCTGGATCTTCTTTATAAATTTGCACATCTTTTTGCTTCTCGCGCAGTATTTCCTGTTGTTTCATCAATTCTTTTTGCTTGTTTTTTTGATACAATTCATTGAATTTTCTGTCTTCTTCCCACTCTTCTTTAAAAACTTTTCTAGGAAATATGATTTTTCTAATGCGATTTTTGTATATTTTTCTCAAAAAGAGAAATACTGCAGCTACAGCAAGTAATGTTACGCTATATAATATGATCTGTGTAAGTGGCATTTCCTGTATCTAATTCATTAAAAATACCCTTACTATTATACCATAATTATAGAAATTGTGCAATTTTTTTGCGGGTAAAGACAATATAAAAGCAGTACTGCTCTATTTCGAAAATTGCGCAAATATCTGACGAACGGGCTTGTATGTAATAAGGTTTATTTCTATACTTCTTAAAGAATTTAGAAGTAAAACAAATATGAACTGCTATAAAACTCATACGTGCAATGAACTGAGGAAGAACGACGTAGAAAAGGAAGTTACCCTTTCTGGATGGTTATATCGTAAGCGCGACCATGGTAACCTAATTTTTGTTGATTTAAGAGACTTCTACGGAATCACTCAGCTAGTATTTAATAATGACAAAGACTTTTTTGATGAGATATCAAATTTAAAATTAGAGAGTGTAATTACTGTTACAGGAATAGTTGAAGCTAGAACTGAAGATACGGTAAACAGCTCTATTTCTACCGGAGAAATCGAGGTGATAGTCAACAATTTGCGCGTTGAGTCGGAAGTTGAGTTCCACTTTGATGAAGAAATAGCAAAAGAAGAAAGAAGTATATTGGCAAGCATTACCGGCGAGCAAGAATACCCAGAAAACATGAGATTTAAATATCGATTTCTTGACTTAAGACGTGAAAAAGTCCGCAACAATATTATTTTGCGCTCACAAATTATTGCAGAGCTCCGCAAGCTCATGATAGAGCGAGGATTTTTAGAGATTCAAACTCCAATACTCACTGCTTCCTCTCCTGAAGGAGCACGCGACTACCTAGTGCCAAGCAGGCTAAATCCTGGCAAGTTCTATGCATTGCCACAAGCTCCGCAGATTTTCAAACAGTTGCTCATGGTTTCAGGGTTTGATAAATATTTCCAAATTGCACCGTGTTTTCGTGATGAAGACGCAAGGGCTGACCGTTCTCCGGGAGAGTTTTATCAGCTAGATCTTGAAATGTCTTTTGTAACTCAAGAAGACATCTTTCAGATTATTGAGTCTACCTTATATAGAGTGTTTGCTAAATTTTCTCGTAAGTCTGTTGATAAAGATTTTCCACGTATTACATATAAAGAAGCAATGCTTAAATATGGTTCTGATAAGCCAGATCTGCGCAATCCACTATTAATCAGCGATGTTACAGAAATTTTTCGTGATTCAGGGTTCAATATTTTCAAAAGCAATATTGAGCGTGGTATGGTAGTGAGAGCCATCCCTGCACCTAAAACAGCAGAGGAACCACGCAGCTTCTTTGATAAAAAGATAGAACATGCGCAAAAAGAATTCGGTGCTAAGGGTCTCGGATATATAACGTTTGATAAAGATGGAACTGCGAAAGGCCCAATTGCTAAATTTCTTGATGAAAATAGGCTAAACCACATAAGAGAAGCAACAAACATAGAGCCAGGAGATAGTGTATTTTTTGCTTCTGACAAAGAGAATGAGGCGGCAAACATTGCAGGAAAAGTACGCACTCTTTTAGGGTCAGAACTCAGTCTTATAGATGATAATATCTTCAAGTTTTGTTGGATCATTGATTTTCCATATTTTGTATATGACGATAAAAGTAAAAAAATCGATTTCTTTCATAACCCATTCTCCATGCCACACGGTGGTCTGAAAGATTTAGAGGACAAAAATCCACTGGATATCCTTGCTTACCAATATGATCTTGTTTGCAATGGAATAGAACTGTCAAGTGGGGCGATTCGTAATAACAAACTGGATATCATGTATAAAGCTTTTGCCATTGCAGGTTATAGCCGGGGAGAAGTTGATACAAGATTCGGTGCACTTGTACGTGCATTCAGATTTGGTGTTCCTCCTCATGGTGGAATAGCACCAGGAGTTGATAGAATAGTTATGCTGCTTGCTGATGAGCCAAATATTCGTGAAGTAATCTGTTTTCCTATGAACCAGCAAGGTGAAGATGTTCTAATGGGTGCTCCTTCCAAGGTGGAGGATAAGCATTTACGTGAATTATCCTTGAAGGTTATTGAATGAAAAATTTTATAGCAAGGAGCACCGGTTAATGATATATTAGGTTATGTTAAATTGAAAGACCATGAATAATATCCAAAAAGCAATACTATCGGGCATGATCTGTAACATGATTGTGTGGTATGAACTCACTCTTTTTGGAGTATTAACAGATACAATCATCAACGTTTTTTTCCCATCAGAAGATCATTATTTGAGTACACTCAAATTCCTTGGTGTTTTTGCAATTGGTTTTGCGTTTAGACCAATTGGTGCAGTAATTTTTGGTTATATGGGAGATAAGTATGGCAGAAGAAAGACTTTACTTACTTCAGTAATATTAATTTCAATATCATCCACAATTATGGGAATTATACCTGGGTATAAAGAAATAGGGTTGCTTTCACCTGTATTGCTTGTGTTTTGTAGAATAGTGCAAGGAATAACTGCAGGAGGTGAAACAAGCATTAATACAGCATTTACGATAGAGCATTCAAAAGATAAAAAAAATCTAGGTTTCTTAGGAAGTATGAAGCCCTTTAGCGGAGCCCTTGGAACGCTCTTATGCATAACAATGATATTTATCTGCAAAAGAGTTACAGGTGAGAACTATGAAATATGGGAATGGAAGTTGCTTTTTTATTTTTGCTTTTTTTTGGGGACAATAGGTTTTTTAACTAGGTACATATTAAAAGAAAGCTTAGCATATAAAACTAATAAGTACGCTAATAATTTAGCACATTCACCATTGTTAGAACTAGTAAGAAACTATAAAAGACCGCTTATTATTTCAATCAATCTGGGAATTGCTCAGAATGCAATTGTCTACGCAGCAATAATGTTTTATAATATATCAATAAAAGAGCTAGTTATTTTATCTATTAGTGTTAAAGATTTAATGAGGATAGTAATACAGGTTGTATTTGCAGCATCTGCGGTACTTTTTGCAATTTTATCTGATAAAGTTGGAAGAAAACGCGTAATGATTCCTGTACTGATTATGCTATCTCTGATTGGTACATGTGTATTACCATTATTATCTTCCGTTAACCACTATGTCGTAATAATAACTTACTTATTGATTACTATACCAGTAGGTGCATCTTTTGGAATATATGGTTCTGTTATTTGTGAACTGTTTCCAACAAAAGTAAGATGCACTGGCGTAAGCTTAGCAAATAATATATCTGCAGGAATTTTTGGTGGCCTTTCTCCATACATATGCATGTGGCTTATAGAAAAAACCGAAACAAAACTTGCAGCAGGCATTTATCTTACTGCCTGCGCATTAATTAGCCTAATATCTGTGCTTCAAATTAAAGCCAAAGACAGAAAAGTTGATTGGTGAAATCGTTTCAGTCGAAAAATAGCGCTTCAATGGATTTTTCGATGTGTTTAGTGATAGGAGCGGTGATAGTGATTTCTTTATTGTTTGGCAGTTTTAAAGATAAAGAATGCGAATGAAGGTGAATTTTATTTGCTATCCCATCAATAAAAGCTTTTTTACCACCATATTTACCGTCACCAAGAATAGGGCAATTTATATGAGCTAAATGTGCACGTAACTGATGGGTTCTGCCGGTAATTGGTTGTAATTTTAAATAAGCAACATTGTGTTTGGATTTTGCTATAATTGAAAAATGCGTAGTGGCATTCTGAGGTGAATTTTCATCAACGACCACTTTTTCTTGACCTGAAACATATTTTTTCACCAATGGATAGTCTATTGTTCCACTATCCTTGCTCGGTATGCCAGAAGTTAATGCTAAATAAGTTTTTTTTACTCTTCGTCCTTTAAATTCTTCCATAAGGTATCTGGCAACATTAGCGTTGCGTGCGAATATTATCACTCCACTCGTATCTCTATCTAGCCTATGGACAATTTTAAATGTTTCTCCCTCTCTTATTTGGTCAAGCAAATCACTCATGCTAATCTTTACTTTTACGCCACCTTGAACGATGACCCCTGCGGGTTTGTTTATAGCTAGTATATATTCGTCTTCATATAATATGTTCTCTCTTAGTAGATTCACTAACTTTTCATTATATTTGCGATCAGAATTAGCGTTTTCAATATAATGCAAGTGCTTCAGCGTTATAGTTTGCCCAGAATTTACTCTATCACTGGACTTTGCTTTGCAATCATCAACTTTGATTAATCCTTTCCTTAAAGATTTTTCAATTACAGATTGCTTTAGATCAGGAAAGATTCTTCTGATGTACCTATCCAGCCTAACGTTATCGTCTTCTATTAATATGGTTTTTATACTTTGTAGCATTCCATTATTTATAATGAATATCTAGTGAAATGTCAATTATTGGTGTCATTCCAGTGTCAAGCACTGGAATGACACCGAAGGGGCTACTGCCGTCATAAAGGAACCAGTGTCAGCTACTCGGATGACAGGAGAAGGAGACTACTGAGATGACAGCTAGCCTGACAACCGTCATCCCGCTGCTTGTTAGCGCTTACTATTACCCACAAATATAAATGTTTGTTGCATAGCTCTTAATGGCATAACTTTTGCTTGAAATAACTGTTTATATGGTGCAATTTACAGCTTTTAGTTGCTAAAATTATAACTCTTAGTTTAATAATTTTAATCTAATAAGCTTTCAGGTTAATAAAATTAAATTATTTGAGTAAATACAATACTATGTTTTTATTTGTGGGTAATAGTAAGTTGTTAGCGGGATCTAGAGATACCGCGAATGAATCGCGGTATGACGGTTCGCGGCGGCATGACGTAGAGCTTGCGTTAGCTATACTTTTATACTCACCAACTCAGCTGGATCCAAGTAGTCAGAGCACTGGGATGACAAAAAAAGGAGGGCACTTGGATGACGGGAGAAGGAGCTATTTGGATGACATCGTTTACTATACAATGTTTGTACAGTTCTGGATAAAAAAATTAGCTAACAAATTTATAAACATCAGTATACAGCTCATCAACGCTTGGTTCTTTACTATTTTTGGCAAAATCTTCCGACTTTTTTACTAAATCACGTATTTCCTTATCAATTACTTTGCACTCTTCTTCTGAAGCCATTTTATTATCTGTCATGTATTTCTTTAAAGTGCTTATAGGGTCATGATTTTGCTTCATATCTTCAACTTCTTCTTTTAAGCGATAAGTAGCAGGGTCTGACATTGAGTGACCGCGATATCGATATGTCTTCATTTCAAGCAGGATAGGCTCTTTTCCGCTGCGTGTGTGTTCCGCTGCTTCGCTTGTAGCCGCATAAACAGAGAAAAAATCCATTCCATCAACTTGTTTTCCAGGAATACCAAAGTTTTCTCCTCTTTTGTACAGCTCAGTTACTAAAGTTGATCTTTGCACAGAAGTTCCCATTGCGTATTCGTTATTTTCTATGATGTAAACCACAGGCAACTTCCACAAAGCTGCCATATTAAATGATTCATATACTTGTCCTTGATTTGCAGCACCGTCACCAAAATACGTGAATACCACGGTATCTTTTTTCTTGTATTTATTAGCAAATGCTATTCCTGTGCCAATTGGAACTTGTGCTCCCACTATTCCATGTCCGCCGAAAAATTTTTTTTCAACGTCAAATACGTGCATCGAACCACCTTTACCTTTTGAACATCCCGTTTCTTTGCCGGTGAGTTCTGCCATTACAACATTTGGATCAGAATCACATGCGAGCATTAAACCATGGTCTCTATAACTTGTGATAAAAGCGTCACCTAATTTTGATGCAGCTTGAGTTCCAACTGCAACTGCTTCTTGTCCTATTGATAGGTGACAGAACCCGCCTATTAATCCCATCCCATATAATTGTCCTGCTTTTTCCTCAAATCTGCGTATGAGTAGCATTTTCCTGTAGAATCCAATTATCTGTTCTTTAGTGAAATTTTCTGCTTTCATATCGATTTCTTTTTCATTAAACTAACACAATACCAGGAATTTTAAATTTTTGCTAATGAACTATTACCACTGGCTTGAGGCTTTTCACGTTATCTCTGTTATCATGTGGATGGCAGGTATGCTTTATTTACCCAGGCTTTATGTCTACCATGCAACTGTAAAACCGGGATCGGAAAATGATAGCTTGCTTCAAACAATGGAAAAGAGGCTACTTAGATATATCATAAACCCTGCAATGCTTTTCTCACTTGGTCTTGGAATTACACTAATGGTTATTAGGGAAGCATATCGTGAAGGATGGTTTCATGTAAAAGCATTTGCAATACTTTTGATGTTAATTATTCATATGCTACTTGCAAAATATAGGAAAAATTTTGCAATGGGTTCGAATAAGAAGTCACATATTTATTTTCGCGTTTTAAATGAAGCAGTTACAGTATTGATAATAGTTATAGTTATTATGGTTGTTGTAAAACCTTTTTGACTGACCTTACCCAAAAAAAGCAGAAAGCTCGTATCTGTTCAGATGCATGGCTAATGTACAATACTGAAATAAAAATTCCAGTGCTCCCTTTCTTGTCATCCCAGTGCTTGACACTGGGATCCAGCTTTCTTTACAAATTCACCAAAAGTGCTTCATTCTATAACGCAAAACCCATACTTACCAAACTCAATGCATTACTTGCAATTAAGTTTCCTGGATGCCAGTGTCAAGCTACTCGGATGACACCGTTCTTTTTCCTCGATCCCAGTGGGCTTTGTTGCATCGCTCTTCGGATAGTAGGTAACGCACAATAAATTTATGAAGCTATCTCAAATTTAGCCATACCAATATCAGTGAACTTATTGAGCAAATAGCATTTAACAAGTAGTTCCTTCTCTCTATTTGTCTCAGATTTATTCCTAAAACTAAACCCGAATGTTTGTTTCAGTCGCGAGAAAAAACTTTCTATATAAGATCTTTTTCCATAACTCATCTCTTTTTTCCACTTCTTTATACCATCTTCATCATATGACTTTATGAGCTTGACTGCAGAATTTCTCTCAGCCATATAGTCTAACTTTGGATGCTCTGCTGCGTTGTTTTTCGGAGGAATTTTCGTTTTTATACCATATTGATTACACAGCTTATAGAGCTTTTCTCTGTCATATGCCCTATCTGCATATAGTACTTTTATGACATACTGAAAATCGACTTCTTTTAGCAAATCACAAGCTCCATAGTGATCAGCCGTTACTGTATTTTACAGCTATGGCTTTTTTGCTGTTTGTATTCAACATTACATGCAATTTTCTTGTCTGTTCATAGCTGCGATACTTTCTATCTTCGCTATTTTCTTTGCTATGACCAGGAGTGTTGTTGTATATACTAATTCCTGTACTGTCTATAGCAATTTCGATATCTTCCATATTATTTTCTGCAATCATTGATCTTAATATTGAGTTTCTTAAACCTTCTTGATGATTGTGAATAGCTGATAACTTGCAAATTTTTCCCAATTTGCTCAAGGTATCCTGCTATAAACCCAACTGTTTGCCTCAGGCCTATTCTAAATAAACAAGTTATTATGTGCACCAAAATTACAACTTTATCGCTATAAATATTGTTGCCAACTGGTATTTTTGGACCATTCTCGTACCACTTTTCTATGGCTTCGTTGATATAATGAAAAATATTTCCTCTTTTTTCTAGAAATTTGTTATATTCGCTATGGTTACTGACCCTCATTTTTTGTGGCATATTTTTTCTTTCAAGGTTAAATGGCTATTTTATAATGAATTTTGTCAGTAGCCACCAGATTTTTTCAGTTGCTATGCAACAAAGCCATCCCAGTGTTAGCTACTTGCATGACACCATTCTTTTTCCTGGATCCCAGTGGGCTTTGTTGCATCGCTAGCTATGATGGATAAAGATAAAAAAGGTAGAGAATATCAGTAGCTTATTATTCTGGTATTTATAACAAGAACGGTCAGTGAATACCTAAATTTGAGTAAAAGAAATTTCACTACCACTCACTAATCCGGCTAAAATTCAAGAATTTCAATGCTTTAGCTATTTTCAATAGAATTAAATTTATTAATATAAATAATAAATTACTATTCTTAAATTTGATCAGATTGATTGCAAAAAAACAAGATTTTCAATAGGTTGCTTATAATCCTAACTATAGTTAGCCTTTCATAAGTAGCGATGCAACAAAGCCATCCCAGTGTCAAGCACTGGGATGACAAGAAGAGGGCACTGCCCTCTTGGATGGAAGCCAGTGTTAGCTACTTTCATGACACCCTGACAACCGTCATCCCGCTACTTGTTAGCGGGATCTAGAGATACCGTGATGGTATGACGTAGGGGTTGCCGAGAACTTGTCATCCCAGTGCTTGACACTGGGATCCAGTTTTTCGTATAATTTTGTCAAAATCTATTGTGCTAGCAAGTTCACTAGCGTCACGCGCTGGTCTGTTAGACATTTACGTGTAGGGTGAAGAAATTTTGAAAAAGACATACCAAATATGAAAGGCCTATATATTAAAACTTACGGCTGTCAGATGAACGTTTATGACTCCGTTTTAATGGAAAATGTAATTAAACCTTTGGGGTTCAACGTTGTTAGTGATGCAGGGAAAGCCGATTTAGTGATACTGAATACTTGTCACATTAGAGAGAAGGCAGCAGAAAAACTTTACTCAGAGCTTGGGAAGATTCATTCGTTACGAAAAGAAATGACTATAGTGGTGGCTGGGTGTGTAGCGCAAGCAGAGGGAGAAGAAGTGTTCAGAAGGGCTCCTTTTGTTGATATTGTTGTTGGTCCGCAGAGTATCGCTACCTTACCGGAGCTGATAGTCAAAGCAAGCAGAAGTAAAGGTCATGTAATAAACACTGATTTTCCTGAAGTTGCAAAGTTTGATAAATTGCCAGATGAATGCTATGGCAATAGCCAGGGGTCTTCTGCGTTTCTTGCCATACAAGAGGGTTGTGATAAATTTTGTACGTTTTGTGTAGTGCCCTATGCTCGTGGAGCTGAGTATTCACGGCCAGTGAATGAAATATTTCGTGAAGCATTGAAATTAGTTGCAAATGGGGCAAATGAGATCAATTTGCTTGGTCAGAACGTCAATGCTTACCATGGGGAGTGCGAAGGGGAAGTGTGGGATTTAGGAAAATTAATTAGTCATATTGCTAAAATTGAAAAGCTAGAGAGGATTCGTTATACAACTTCTCATCCAAGAGATATGCATGAATCTCTCTACTTGGCACATGCGGAAGAGCCAAAGCTCATGCCGTTTGTTCACCTGCCTGTGCAGTCTGGTTCGAATAAAATATTGCACGCGATGAACAGGAAACACACTGCAGAGGAGTATTTGGAAATAATAGACAGATTTCGCAAATTGAAACCTGAAATCGAATTTTCTTCTGATTTTATTGTTGGTTTTCCTGGAGAAACCGAAAAAGATTTTGAAGAAACTATGAAATTAGTAGAAAAAGTTAGATATGCTCAGGCTTATAGTTTTAAATACAGCCCAAGACCAGGCACACCGGGAGCGGAAAGAAAAGATCAAGTACCAGAAGAGGTTAAAACAGAGCGCCTTCTTCGTTTACAGAAATTAATTAGTAAGCAACAACTTGAGTTTAACCAGAGTATGGTAGGTAAAACTATACCTGTTCTATTTAGCGATAAAAAAGGTAAACACCAAAACCAAATTATTGGTAAAAGCCCATATATGCAATCAGTGTGCATTGATGATTCTGAAGATAAATACAGGGATAAAATAGTAAATGTGAAAGTGTTGGAAGCTCGGCAGAGTAGTTTGCTGGGGTGTGCATTTCACTGATTTTAAGCAGCGTTAAATATAAATCTTAAGCAAAGAGTATTGAAAAAATGCAATCATAATCTTTTTCAAAAGTTACAAAGTTTAATTGCTACCTCTGCTGAACGGGTACCTTAAACCTACAAATTTGAGCTTACCTATATCAATTTTTTGTACAAGATGAGTTAGTAACAACTTTATGTATAAAATTGAAGAAGAATAAAAATACAATAACGAGCATTAAATTAAATATTCCCACCTTTAAAAAACCCTCTTTATATATTTCTAAAGATTCTAAATAATTTATTTTACCATTTACTGAAGGAACTGACATAAATTTTGATATTGCAACTCCGGCTAGGTTAGAAAACGCTAATGACAGCATTACTATACCCATCACTACTCCTCTAAGGTTTTTGGGGGCTAGTGTAGTTGCTTGTTCTTGGACTAATGGAGCAATACATAATTCTCCCAGTCCCATAAAGGAGATAGCAATTATTAAATATAAGTATTCTACTTTACCTTCAATGTTAGAGTTTAAACATCCTATGTACAGTGTGAAAAAACACATAGCCATTGTCAGAAGGCCAAGGGTAAACATGGAAGTTGCATATTTTTGCTTAAACTTCATGTATGTTCCAAAAAGAAAGCCAAATATTATAATTGACAAAGGATTTATGGCTTGAGAAACTGAAGCTGGGATTGTTATACCTAATACATTGTTAATAACGTTTCTTTCGGTGAATAAGTTAACCAAAGAGCCAAGCTGCATTTCTAAAGCAAAAAAACACAAGAAAAATACCACAAGAATAGATAATGCCACTAATTTTCGTCTTTGTTCTGCTGATAATTTAGATATTATATAAATAAATATGCCCAGAGCTGTTATTCCAATAAATATGAGCATATTAGTAAAAAATTCACTATGTATAAGCATTTTAGCAATTATTGATGATGACAGAAAGCTTCCTATCAATACTATACCAAAAATTTTAATCCCTAATATGCGCTTATTCATAAGCTCTGGATAAGGAGAAAGGCCGCTATCTCCTAAAAGATTCTGAAATTTGAGAAAAAAGATTAGCCCTATAGACATCCCAATACCAGCTAAACCAAAGCCGTAGTGCCAGCCAAACAAGTGGGCTACATAACCACATGAAATAGAAGCCAATATTGCTCCAATATTCACACCTACGTAAAATAAAGTAAAGCCTCTGCTACGTTCAGGATCGTCTTTGCCATAGCATGAACTAAGTAAGTTAGTTACGTTCCCTTTAAACATACCAGTACCTATGGCTAAGAGATAAACCTAAATATAATAAGCCTGGTTCAAACTTAACCAATGACATGCAAGCATGACCTGCTATCATCACTATCCCTCCAAGCAACACCATGTTGCGGAATCCCATCAACTTATCAGCTAAAAAACCTCCAAGTATTGGTATAGCATAACCTGTTGCAGCAAATAATGAGTAAATAGTAAAGGCCCTCTCATCAGTGAAACCTAAGTGAGAAGTCAAAAATAGGACCAAAAGTGCCCTCATTCCATAGTAAGAGAAACGTTCCCACATTTCAACAAAGCACAACATTTTTAAAAATTGTGGAAACTTATCTGTCTTCTGATCCATAAAATACCCCTAAAGCTTTGGTTAATGTTAAGTAAAACAATAAAAACTGCAAGTAAAACTTAAAAAAAGGTATTGGAAGCTCGGCAGAATAGTTTGTTGGGGTGTGAGCTACGGAAATATTTTTGAATTTGTAATTTTTCAGAAAGCCCTATATTCTTTAGTTTTACATAGCGAACATGAAGTCAAAGCATTATCCTGATACAGTAAGTAGTCCTGATTTTTTATCGTTAGAAAAGGAAATCATAAAATTTTGGCAGGAAAACAAAGTTTTTGAGCGGTCAGTTGAAGAACGTTCCAAGGATAATTGTTTTGTCTTTTACGATGGGCCTCCGTTTGCAAATGGACTTCCGCATTATGGACATTTACTCACTGGTTTCATCAAAGACGCATTTGCAAGATATCAAACTATGCTTCAAAAAAGGGTTGAACGTAGATTTGGCTGGGATTGCCATGGATTGCCGGCTGAGATGGGTGCAGAAAAAGAACTTGGAATATCTGGTAGAACTGAGATAGAGAAGTTTGGTATAGATAAATTTAACGATCATTGCCGTACTTCTGTGATGAAATTTTCATCAGAGTGGGAGAAGTATGTAAATAGGCAAGCAAGGTGGGTAGACTTTCACAATGACTATAAGACTATGGATAAATCATTCATGGAGTCGGTCATGTGGGCATTCAAGCAGCTTTATGATAAGGGTCTGGTGTATGAATCAGTGCGCGTTGTACCATATAGCTGGGCATGCGAAACTCCATTATCTAATTTCGAAACAAGGCTTGATAACGCGTATAGAGAAAAAGTTAGCAAAGCTGTAACTGTTGCATTTGAGCTTTTAGAAAACCCACAGCAATTTAAAAGTGTTAAACGAAAGTGTAAATTACTTGCTTGGACTACAACTCCTTGGACGTTGCCGAGCAACTTGGCTTTAGCAATAGGAAAAGATATTAAGTATTGTGCAGTGTCAGTCCACCCTTTGATGTCATTCCAGCGCGTGACGCTGGAATCTATTTCTGGATCCCAGTGTCTGGGCACTGGGATGACAGGGAGTAGTGAAGGAAGTTCAATGAATGGTGAAATATACATTTTTGCTGAAAGCTACTTAGAGAAATTTATCAGCCACCCTGAACAAAACAATATTCCATATGAAAACTGCAATATAAAACTTAAAGCGAATGATCTTGCAGGTCTTTCTTACAAACCACTGTTTGACTATTTTAAAGACACAAAAAATGCATTTCGCGTTTTTATTGCTGATTATGTGACGGAAGAAGATGGTACTGGCGTTGTGCATACTGCTCCTGGATTTGGTGAGGAAGATTTTTACCTTTGCCAAAGCCATGATATTCCAGTTATTTGTCCAATTGATAACAGTGGAAAATTTACTGCTGAAATTTCAGATTTGGCAGGGGTTCATGTTTTTGATACCAATGATACAGTAATAAAAAAATTAAAAGAGCAAGGGAATTGGTTTAAAACTGAACAATATATTCACAATTATCCACACTGCTGGAGAACTGACACTCCTTTGATCTATCGCACTATGCCTTCTTGGTATGTTGCTGTTACAAAATTCAAAAGCAGAATGGTAGAGCTAAATAAGAGAGTTAATTGGATACCAAACCACATTAGAGATGGTCAATTTGGAAAATGGCTTGAAGGGGCACACGACTGGTCAATTTCACGCAATCGATTCTGGGGTACACCAATCCCTGTATGGAAATCAGACGATGCGAGATATCCAAGAGTAGATGTATATGGTTCAATAGAAGAACTGGAGAGAGATTTTAATGTTAAAATAGACGACTTGCACAGACCATTTATCGATACTTTAACAAGACCAAATCCTGATGATCCAACAGGAAAATCAGTTATGCGCCGTGTACCTGACGTGTTTGACTGCTGGTTTGAATCTGGCTCGATGCCATTTGCGCAAATCCACTATCCGTTTGAAAATAAGGAGTGGTTTGAATCTGCGGATTTTATCACTGAATACATAGCGCAAACCAGGGGGTGGTTTTATACGCTCTTTGTATTGTCCACTGCTTTGTTTGATAGGGAACCATTTAAGAACTGCATATGCCACGGTGTTGTTTTGGATGTAAAAGGGCAAAAATTGTCCAAACGTTTGAATAACTATGCAGATCCAATGGAGGTTTTTGATAGATACGGTTCTGATGCACTGCGTTTTCTTATGCTTTCTGGATCTATTGTTTGTGGTGGTAATTTGCTACTCGATAAAGAAGGAAACTCAATACGAGATGTTCTAAAAAATGTAATAAAACCTATTTGGAATAGTTATCACTTTTTTACTATGTATGCAAATGCAGATGGAATTAAAGCTGAAGTGTGTAAGGACTATAGAAGCACTATTGATCGTTACATGATTTCCAAGTGTTTTGAAGCTGTAGAAGGTATCCAAGCTTCTATGAACAACTATAACTCCCAAGAGGCTTGCAAAATTTTAATGAACTTTTTTGAAGTGCTAAATAATTGGTATATTCGTCGCAGTCGCGAGCGTTTTTGGAAAGGTGATTTGGATCAGGATAAAACTGATGCTTATAATGTTCTATATACGGTTTTTTATTACATACTAAGAGCTGCAGCTCCTTTGTTGCCACTTATAACAGAGAATATATGGCAAGGGCTTAAGTATGAAGAAACATCTGTTCATTTGGCTAATTTTCCACAATTAGAGAAGTTTGATAGTCAGCTCATTGCCAAAATGGATCTAGTGAGAGAGATATGTAACTCTGCACTCTCTATTAGAAACACTTTTAACATACGTATCAGACAGCCACTTGGCAGTATGAGGATTTATCATCAGTCTTCCTGTGGTTTTCTTGAAGGTGAATATCAAGAGATGATAAAAGATGAGGTAAATGTAAAAGAATTAGAAATAGTGGATAAGTTGAAAGAAGTTGCATCACTAGAGTTAAAACTCAACTTCCCTGTGCTTGGAAAGAGAGTTCCAGGCAAGATCAAGAAATTAGTTCAATACGTCAAAGAGGGAAAATGGAGGCAAGTTGGAAATGAACAGATATTTCTGGGAGACGAAACAGAGAACTATACTATAAAAAAAGGCGAATATGAACTATTATTAAAAGCAAACAGTGAATTCTCCTCTGTATTTGATAACAACAAAGGGGTTGTTATCCTAAACACTACTTTAAATGATGAATTGATTCTAGAAGGGCTAGCGAGAGATGTCGTGAGGCTCATTCAGGAAACTAGGAAACAAGCTGATTTTCATATATCAGATAGAATCAGAGTAATAATCAAAACAGAAGATGAGAAAATTAAGGAAGCAATAAATACGTGGTTTGAATATATAAAAGAGCAGACCCTTGCCTTATCTTTGGACATTAATACAGAAATTGGAACTAACTTCTATTCTAAGGAATATCAGGATTTAAGTGTTAGTATTGAGCGTTAAATTTTTAATAAAGTTGCAAGATTGTCAGTATTTATGCTATACTTAAGGTAATTGGATAAGGTTATAATATGAATAAAGCTGTTGCAGATGATTATGAAGAAGTTGTTAACAATAGTGGTGGTTTAGGTAAAGCAGAATCTGTTGTTACTTTGGAGGAGGAAGAAGAGTTTTTTGATGCTATGGAAGCTGTTTCTAATGTAGAAGAAGGGAATAATTTAGGTCTTGCTACTTCAGAAGAGGAAGAAGAATTTTTTGATGCTGTGGAAGAACAAGAGCCGTTAGCTAATTTTAACGTTCCACTCAGTATATTTCATTATAAAGATTATAACTCTGATTTTTTTACTTCCTGGTATAATATATCAAGCGAAATATTTAAGGAAATAAATAGAACTTGCCCAGAAAAGAAAATATTAAATTTAGCTCTGTCAGTTTTAATGCTTCCTTATATTGCTTTTACTGCACTGGGATTAGTCGTATGCAGTAGATTTCAAGCAAACAGCAAGACACAAGACAGTGTAGGGGAAGATAAGACAAAAAAGAGTGAAACTGGCGTGCCAAAAAGATTGGCATATGGTGTTCTTGCTGCAATAGCAATTTTTGTTAATATGGCTGTACTTGTAGCCTTAGTTGTTCCTGCAACAATTGCTTTGGCTACTTTTTATCTTTTAAATAGAGATTTATCTCACTCTTTAGTTACTGCTCTTAAAATAAGTATGGGGCGGTATTCTAATAAGCATCAAAATATTGAGGTGTCTTTTCATGAAAAGGAAGTTACTGGACCAAATATTGCGTGGGATATGGAAATAGAATTTCCACCGCAATTTAAACGATTGCTTAGAGATTTGTATGAAAATGAAAATAACAAGTGGTTTGATGTGACGCGGGATTCAGAGCATAGCATCGTACTGAAATTGTCAACTAACATCAATTTAAAAAATGGTCTTAAGCCCTTACGCAATGAAATCAAGGATGTGCTTGCAACTTCTATTCAGGAATTTGCGAAGACTATGGAAGAACTGATAAAGCTAGAAAAGAAAGAGATTACATATGATAAATTGAAGGAATTATTGAACGAATTCAAGTCGAAAGTGGTAGATAGTACAGGTCCTAATTTGACAAGTCACTTAATACAAAGTGCTTATCAAGTTGCCTTTATACAAGCAATTAAGTTTCAGCGAGATAGACGGGGAGAAGATTTTTCGCTGGAAGATGAGATAAAAAATTCTTTAGTGAGACAGGAATTAGAGAGCCAAGGTAAGGAATTACCAAGTAGAAAAGAGATTATAATAGAAGATTTGAAAAACGCAGGAATGGAAGTAGAAGACTCAAAAGATGATGAATTTTCTGTACATGAGGCGGAATGGAAAAAGCTTATAAAGGAAGGCGAAATAGTTAAAAGGACAGTAATTGATATTTATAAAAATAAGCATCTCCAAGCAACAGAGAAAGCCTTAGGTAATGCGAAAGAAGAAATTGAACGTTTAAGAGGAATAGGTCAAACAAGGTGTAACAATATATATAAGAAATTAAAAGAAATACATGAAAACAGTAGCTTAACAAATGACACCTTAAAAAGGGGGTTAGAAGACCTTTTTAAATTCGAATATGATGATCAAGAGATTGAGCGCAGGCTGATAAAATCAGTAATGAAAAAAGTTCAAGGTAAGTTAAGTCAATCAGATATACCGGATAAGGAGAAGCAAAGCCTAAGGAAGCAGCTTGAAGATTTAGAAAAAAAAGTAAAGGTTCCATCGGATAAGGAAGCTTCAGCTAAAATAAATGACTTTATAGAAAAGATGTATTTAGAAATAAAAAAATATAAAGTGCAAAGGTTACTTCGAGAACAAAAAAAGGGTGTTTTACGTTTATGCAAGAAATTAAGAAAATATGGTGAATCAGGTCTAGCAGAAATAATTGAAGCTTTTCGCGTGCAAGATGAAGGACATTTAGAAAAATCTACATTAGAACAAACACTCAAAGATCAAAATAAGCGTTTACAAGCTGAACAAAATAACAGGGAAAAAGGGCATCCGGGTACAAGATCAATAGAAGTGCTCTTAAAAAGGAATGAAGAAATTCTGAAAGCATTAAAACAGTTAGAATTAGGCAAAAAAGAATTATTGATAAATGAAGAAACAAAAAATGATTATAAAGAAGAACTAACGTCTCGTGAAAAAATAAAATTTGCAGTAATAGAAGATGATTTACTGAAGGTATTCAAGCTTGAAACTTTTGATGAAAAAGAAATCAAGAAGTTATTAGAAAGAGCAGAACTGGAGTACTGTTTAGCAGAAAAACGCATCAAATACCCTGTAATTAAAACAAAAGATAATATCAAACATTTTAGTCAAAATTTATTGTCTCCTTTGATAGACAATTTGACAAAAAATATAATAAATAATATACCAGGAAATAGTGAAGGTTGTATACAGAAAGTTAAGAACTGGAGTAAAGTTATGTTTGGTGCAATAAAGATTGGAGCATCAAATGCTTATAAAGAGACTACAGAGAGAAAAGCGTTAAATGTGGCACATAATACTTATAAAGAAGGAGAGACATTTCTTCAATGTTTTCAGTCAAATTATGAAGGTATTGGAGCCTTTTTAGGTAATTTATTTTCTGATGATGGGGTAACATTTAAAAATGATGTGTGGCCTAAAATAGAAGAGCATTTGCATGGAATGTGGGATAGATTTTTCAAGGATATTGAATTCAATATTGGAAATAAATTGGATGAAGTAAGTGTGACACAGCAACGGCAGGAAACTATGATTGTGACTCAACGATAAGTTCTCAAAGTTCCTCCGGTATTTTCACATACTAAATTAACTATAGCACTTGATTCTTTTTGGATCTCTTTTTCAGTTAAAGTGTGGATTGGAGAGCAAAAAGTAACTGACAACGCTATAGACATCTTATTCGGTTCTATATTATTTCCATGGTATACATCGAATATCAAAACTTCTGTGATGAGCTCTGAGCTTTTTTTTATCACATTGATTATGTTACCTACTTCCACATCCTTATTTACTATAAATGCAAAATCACGTTTTACACTTTGGTATTTATAATCGATAAATTTCTTTCTACTTACAGGTAAATTTTCAATATTTTCTAGTATTACCTCAAAACCTACAACTTTTTGCTTGATATCAAAAAGATCTAATATATTAGGATGCAACTCTCCAAAATAACCTGCTACTTTATTCTTAAAAGAGAGAGTGCCTGACTTTCCTGGGTGGTAATGTTCTTTTTCTGCTTTCTCTATCGTTAAATTATCACAATTAACGTTAAAAAACTCCAAAGCTGCTATGCAATCAGCCTTTGCGTCAAAAACATCTACTTTCCTATCAGTATTATAATGGTTTCGCGGTAAATTATTTCCTGACCTAATTCCACTTAAAACATACTTAGACTGAGCTTCACCATCGTAAATCGGCCCGATTTCGAAGATTGCAAGATCAGATATTCCATGGGCAATATTATCAGCAGTAACTTGCAATAAATTTGGCATAATACTTGGTCTCATTATATTAAAGCTATTGTTAAACGGATTATCGATGATAAATAACTTATTCGAGTAACCAAATTTTTCAGCTGTTGATTCACTCATAAACGACCAGGTTAGCACTTCATGAAACCCTCTGTTTGTCATCAAAATACGCAAATTGTCGTATGTACTATCTACTTCTTCAACATTATTTGGTAGTGGTTCTTCTTTTATTTTGTCATAGCCGTATATCCTTGTTACTTCTTCGATTAGGTCAGCCGGTATTGTCACGTCCGGTCTCCAGCTTGGTACTTGTACATTCCAATTGCCTTCGGTTTTTTTATCAATACTAAACCCTAGTTTCGTTAAGATATC
Source organism: Wolbachia endosymbiont (group A) of Epagoge grotiana (assembly GCF_947251775.1). Taxonomy (NCBI): domain Bacteria; kingdom Pseudomonadati; phylum Pseudomonadota; class Alphaproteobacteria; order Rickettsiales; family Anaplasmataceae; genus Wolbachia; species Wolbachia endosymbiont (group A) of Epagoge grotiana. Next base: position 1,146,546 of record NZ_OX366387.1, on the reverse strand, counting down.
AAGCACTTCATCAGGCGATACAGACACACTTCCAAACTTGTTCACATCCTGATAATCAAAGCTCACCTTGGTGTCAGCACTATCTAAACTGCCAGCAGACACTACGCTTGAGGTTTCTCCACCACATAAGTCCAGAATCATTTTAGCTGCAAGGTTGAGTCCATCAAAAGTAAATCCAGGATCAACTGAACGTGCAAATCTGTAACTAGCGTCTGTGGAGATGCCGAGCTGCCTTGAAGATTTAGTAATAGAGATGGGATCGAACCAAGCAGACTCTAAAAAGATATCAGTAGTTTCAAGAGTACATTCACTGCACTTACCACCTATAATTCCAGCAATTCCATGAATATTTTTATCACCTGCAATAACGCTTATGTCTTTGTTTAATAAGTATTCTTTACCGTTCAAACCAGCAAATTTTTCTCCGTCGTTTGCTTTGCGTACTGTGAGCTCTCCTTCTATTTTTTTTGCATCATACGCGTGCATTGGGCGGCTGAAAGATATCATAATATAGTTCGTGATATCAACTATTGCAGAAATGGAGCGCATTCCTATCGATTCCAGCCTATCTTTTAACCATTTTGGGCTTTCTTGATTTTTTACATTGGCGATGTATATTCCACTAATAAAACTTTCCCCGTCAGTAACTTCAACATCGATTGGTGAATTTATGGAGCTGGTAAGTTGTGGAATGCTTAAAGTCTTTAATGTCCCAATTCCAGTTGCAGCAAGGTCGCGAGCTATTCCATAAATGCCTAAGCAATCTCCACGGTTTGGAGTAACATTTATATCAATTACAGGGTCACAATTGAAAAATTTATCCCCTACTTTATAATCATCGGAAAGCTCGATTATTCCTTCACTTTCCTCTTGAACCAGCGCAAGTTCAGAAGCAGAGCAGAGCATCCCTTCACTTAGCATTCCTCGTATTTTTGTGGACTTAATTGTGAGATCACTTTCTGGCAACGTGCTACCAAGAGATGCAAGTACAGTTTTCATACCTTCTCTAACATTGTTTGCTCCACAGACTATTTGTAGAATTTTACTTCCATCATTTACTTTACATAATTTTAATTTATCAGCATTTGGATGAGGTACGACTTCTAATACCTCTGCAACAATAAACCCAGTCAATCTGGAATTATCGATCACATCTTCTACTTCTAACCCTATGTGAGTTAATTTATCGGTAATTTCTTCTAAACTAGCATTGGTTTCTAAGTGTTCTAATAACCAAGATAATGTGAATTTCATGGACCTAAAAAGAAGTGAAAAAGTTATTGTAATGTAAAATGTAGTGATTTTAAAGCTTATTGTAGTGGAATGAAAAGTGACTTCTGTATCACAAGCAATGATGCAGAAGTTTTTGTAACTTTATATCTTCTTGTAAAGAGAATTTATCTTCTTTATATCACCTTTTAAATCTATCTCCGTAAAGGATTTAAGATTCATATTGTGGGTATCTGCATGGAAGCTATGAATGTAGCCATCTATAGTTAAGTCTCCTATCATATTATGGCTTTCATCTAGTATTTCGCTTCCTATTTGATAATGGCCAGTATATTCGTTAAAGGAACCATCTGTCAATTTGATGTATCCGTTACCAAATTCCTGCTCTAAATTTAAAGGATGATTAGCGTTAATAAAATCTATTTCGTTCATTATATACCTCACTAAAAATTAAATTATAATTAAAATAAGATGTTAAGTTAAATAATTTAATAAGATTAGTAAATTTTAAAATACAGAGCTGACTGTAATTAACACTCTAATTACATATTTTGTTAATGTATCAATGTTATAATAACACAGAGCCTTATCTTAACCCTTGACTTTGTCCTATAAAATTCATACTTTATTTACTGTTATAGTTCAAGTACATAGGGTCAAAATGGCGTTAAATCCGCTAGAGCAATTTAAAGTATATACAATAATAGAGTTACCTAGGTTATTTGGGTATGACGTAAGCTTTACCAATTCATCTTTTTTCACGATGATTTCGGTGATATTGATGATACTCTTTTTGCTTTTTGGAATAAAGAAGGGGGCAGTAATACCAGGATATTTGCAAGCTGCAGTTGAGTATGTATATGATTTTGTTATTTCAATAATAGAAAATAACACTGGAAGCAAAGGCTTGCAGCACATTCCATTGATATTTACAGTGTTTATTTTCATTTTATCGTGTAATTTAGTTGGTGTTCTTCCTTATAGTTTCACGGTCACAAGTCATGTGATAGTCACCTTCGCTTTATCGATGGTGGTTTTTATTTATATAACGATTGTTGGATTTAAAGAAAGGGGAGTAGAATTTTTACGCATATTGCTACCAAAAGGAACTCCTTCGTGGCTTGCACCTATAATAATTATTATTAAGTTGTTTGCTTATTTAGTAAGGCCGGTTAGCCTATCAATAAGGCTTGCAGCAAATATGATTGCTGGTCATACAATCATCAAAGTGATAGCAGGGTTTATTGTAAATATGAACATATTTTTCACTCCTGCGCCGTTTTTGTTCATAATTGCATTGATAGGATTTGAAGTATTTGTTGCAATTTTACAAGCTTATATATTTACTATATTAACATGTGTATATTTGTCAGATGCAGTAAAGTAATTGACTTCCTTGTAGAATATTTTACAATTATATTATAAAGAAATAATTAAAGGTAATATATGGATTTAGTAGCTTTAAAATTTATAGCAATTGGTTTAGCTGTGTTTGGAATGCTCGGTGCTGGTTTAGGTATAGCTAATATCTTCTCTGCTATGTTAAATGGGATTGCGAGAAACCCTGAATCAGAAGGTAAAATGAAAAGTTATGTTTATATTGGTGCTGCCATGGTTGAAATCATGGGATTGCTTGCGTTTGTACTTGCAATGTTATTAATATTTGCTGCTTAACAGATGCCACAGCTTGATGTTTCAACCTTCTTTTCTCAAGTTTTTTGGTTTTTAATTTTTTTCTCTTCACTTTTTTTCGTAGTAAGTTGTTTATTTTTGCCAAAGTTAGATGAAATAATAAGCACTAGAAGTAAAGAAGTATTGGATTCTTTTAATAGTTCTGTTCATCTTTTAAGACTCACGGAAGATCAGGTTGCCAAGTATAATGCCGCTTTAAACCAAGCTAGAATACAGGCAAAAAAAATCATAGATGATGCACTTGCTCAGGTAGAAGAAATGAGAGCTAATGTTAAGAATATATTAGAAGAGGAAGATAAAAAAAAGAGCAAGCTTATTGAAAAAAAAGTGGCAGAATTTAAATCTGAATATACTGATCAGTTAAAACAAATGGCTACTAGTATTGCTTTAATTTATTATACTAAATTGACTAATTCTGAAATTGAAGAGGAATTTATTGCTGACTTGGTGTCCAAAGAATTTTAGGGGTTTTTATGTCTACATCACTGATTATCGGTCTTGCCTTCTTGGTAAGTTTTGTCCTTTCGTATAAATTGCTAAAGAAAGTGATAAAAAATGCGCTTAACAATAAGCGTAACAAAAGCAAATTTTCAAGTGAAGAAACTGAAAAATTCAGGAAAGATATGTTGGAGTATTACAAAAAATCTTCTAAAAAATACAAAGAATTAGATGCAGAAGTTAATAAAATGATGAATGAAGCACTTGATAAAGCTAATAGTATCATTAAGCACAATAGACAGCAGCTAGATCAGACATTAGATGACAATGCCCATTCTAACTTGAAGAAAGTCACTGACCAAGTTGAAAAAGCTCTTGGAGATTTACAGGCTAACACAGCGAATATAGCTGCTGATGCTGTAAAAAAAATAATGCATGAACGTAAAGATGATAAGCGTAGTAGCGAGGTCATATCTTCATTTTCACGTGACTTAAATAAAAAATTGCATTAGGTTCAATGCAACAATTGCCTATACTTCAAGCTGATAATGTAGAAAAAATTAAGTTTGATTCTAGTTTGTGCAAAGAGCCAGAGAAACTTTTTTACTATAAATTTAATATAATTCCTTGGCAAAAATTAAATAATACTACTTTTTTTATGGTTGAAGACACAAGCCGAGATATCAACCGTTGGGTCGAAGCTCATTACGGTATTGACTATGTATTAATAAAAGTGGATAGCGAACAGATTTTAAATCTTCTTAACTCGCACTTTGGTATTTCAGAATTTGCAAGCAACTACTTATATTACAAGAATCCTAATTTTTCAGCCAAAAGCATTAAACTAAGCTCAATATTTTTTGCTTCTTTCTTTATTGTAACTTCAATTTTAACACTAACAGAGAAATATACATATTTTGCTTTGATGTTGATATTTATAATCGGATGTTCTAGCTATTTATTCAAGTTTATAGCTACAATTTTTAACTTATGTGAAACCTCCAACCAAAAAGTGGATTATAGTAAGCTGAGTGAAGAAGATTTTCCTATATATACTATTTTATTGCCTGCTTTTAAAGAAAGTGCAGTGATAGAGCAATTGGTTGAAAGCATTGAAAGTTTGGATTATCCAAAATCAAAATTAGATGTGAAGCTTCAGGTAGAAAGTGATGACCAAGAAACGCTAGCAGCTATAGAAAAGTACACTTTACCGCAGTATTTTGAAGTAATAAAAGTGCCTTATTCTTTGCCTAGAACAAAAGCCAAGTCATGCAATTATGCTATGAGCTTTGCTAGAGGAAAGTATGCAGTAATATATGATGCGGACGATAAACCAGACCCATTGCAGTTAAAAAAAGCACTGATTGAATTTAATAAGGGCGACGATAAGCTTGCCTGTGTACAAGCAAAATTAAATTACTATAATTGTGATTATAATTTTCTTACACAATCCTTTTCTCTGGAGTATATGAACTGGTTTCAATACTTATTGCCTGGATTCCAAAAAATGAACATGCCAATGCCTTTGGGTGGTAGCAGTAATCATTTTTCAGTAAAAATTCTAAAAAAAGTGTTTTTCTGGGATGCTTACAGTGTTACCGAAGATGCTGACCTCGGTTTGAGACTTGCGCAAATGGGATATAAAACCAGGATGATTGACTCAGAAACATTGGAAGAGTCACCAATTGTTGTATTTGCTTGGATTAAGCAAAGAGCGCGCTGGATCAAAAGCTATATGCAAACTTATATTGTTCATTTAAAAAATATAAAGTCACTTTATAAACACACTGGATTTAAGGGAATTTTGCTATTGAATCTTTTTGTTGGTTCTGCAGCTTTTATATTTTTTACTACTCCATTTTTACTGCTTTCATTGATATTAACTAAAGTTTTAAATGAATTATTTTTGTACTACTTTGTAGTGGTATACGTTACTAACCTGATTCTTTTGGTAATAGCTGTCAAACAGCAAAAGATGCCTTTTTATTTTTATATAGTATCGATATTTTTTCCGGTCTATAGTCTGCTACATAGTGTTGCAGCTTTTCTTGCCTTATGGGAATTTATTCTTTACACTGAGCGATGGAACAAAACTCAGCATGGTTTATGGAAGCAAAACCTGTAGCTATTTGGCTTTTTCTCTGCTCGGTCATGGTAATTCTCATGGTAGGGATTGGTGGATTTACCAGACTTTCAAAAGCAGGATTGTCAATCACGGAGTGGAAACCAATTACTGGAACATTACCACCACTGAGTGAACAAGACTGGCTACAAGAAAAATTAAAATACGAAGCTACACCTGAATATAAAGCACTTAACTATGGTATGAGTATGGAGGAGTTTCGCGCTATATACTTAATAGAATATGTACACAGATTGGTTGCAAGACTAACAGGTTTAGTTTTTGTCCTGCCATTTATATATTTTACATTAAGAAGAAAAATATCTAAAAAGGTAGTAATAAAGCTATGTGTGGCATTATTATTTGGAGCTTTACAAGCTTTTGCTGGTTGGTATATGGTTAAAAGTGGTTTAGTAACTGAACCTCATGTTAGCCACTATAGGCTTGCACTTCACTTATTATTAGCATTAATTATCTTTGCATTATTGTCATATCAATTTTTTGATTACCAAATATGGATCCCAGTGTTACGTACACAACTATACGAACATTGCAGTATAAGAGTAATTTTCACCAAGAAAGATGTCATCCCAGTGCCCAGACACTGGGATCCAGAAAACTTAACTTTAAATAAGTGGCTGCATAGTAAAAGCTGGATTCCAGTGTCAGCTACTTTCATGACACCATTTGCTGTGCAATTTATTTTCAAAAGTAAGCGTTCGTACAGTTATGTGTCAGCTACTCGGATGACAGGATTTCAATCTACTAACAGTAGTATATATTACACAATACTTATTCTGATTCTAATTGTAATACAAATAATTTTCGGCGCATTTGTTGCGGGATTAAATGCTGGTTTGATTTACAATACCTTTCCACTAATGGACGGACAAGTCGTTCCAGAAGATTTATTTTTCTTACAGCCTATATGGCTGAATATCTTTGAGAACAGAGCGACAGTGCAATTTATACATCGAGCACTGGCATTGCTAATACTAACTTTGGTAGTAATACTCACAGTAAAAAATGCTAGCGTAAAACCGGTATATATTATGCTGCTCTCCATCATCATTCAGATAATTTTAGGAGTGGTTACTCTTTTGTTACACATACCAATAGCCATTGCCATAGCTCATCAAGTGTTTTCATTTATCTTGTTTGGGTCAAGTTTGTACTTCTTGTGTTATTTAAGAAAGCAGACTACATCACCGATCTGCACATTTTTTCCTTCTTGAACGGGAATATTTTTTATCACCATTGCTGCTTCAGCACATATGATATTTTCCATTTTCATTGCCTCCACCACAAATAAAGGTTGTCCTATTTCCACCTGATCTCCTACATTTACGTGTAATTTAACTAATAAACCAGATATTGGGGATTTTACAGCATCTGCTGAAATCCCTTCTGTTTCATTATTTAGCATTAACTTACTTAATTCAGCTACATGAGGTTTAAATATACAACAATCAGCTTTCATACCTGCATGTCTTATGAAGTATTTACTGCCTTGTTTTTCTACTTTAAATGTTATATCAGCATCATCATTAATTGTAATATATAGTAACTCATGACTTGATTTCCACTTACCACTTACAGAATATACGTTATGGTTGTATATTGTTATTAACGTATTATCTTGGTACTTTACGTTTACAGAGTACTCATTGTCATTTATTACAACTACAAGCGTTTCATTCACTGCCTTATGATAATACCTTTCTTCATTTTCTAAATGAACATATAACGTAGTGAAAATAAATATTTTAATATACTCTTCTGTAATAAAATCGCCGTGAAACCCACTAGGGTAATGATCTGGAATGAATCTCGTATGGAGCTTTGCTGCGATAAAATTTGGGTGATGGAAGATGGATTCTAGAAATTCTATATTATTTGTTACTCCTTCTATATAGCATTCAGACAATGCTTTTTGCATTCTGCTAATCGCTTCTACTCTATCTTTTCCATATGTTATAACTTTTGCAATCATTGAGTCATAGAACGTGCTAATTTCTGAACCTGCAGCAACTCCATCATCTATTCTTACATAATCATTTTCACCCGGTTTATCGTAATATTTTATTCTTCCGCTGGAAGGGAAAAATTTCTTCGATGGGTCTTCAGCGCAAATTCTACTTTCTATTGCAGAACCAGTAAGTTTAATATCATCCTGATTGAATCTCAATTTCTCTCCACAGGAAGTTCTAATCATTTCTTCTACTATGTCTATTCCAGTTATAAATTCTGTTACTGGATGCTCAACTTGCAATCTCGTATTTACCTCAAGAAAATAGAAGTTTTGGTCTTTATCTACAACAAACTCAACAGTGCCTGCTGAAAAATAGCCAACTTGCTTTGCCAGAGAAACACATTGAACATACATTTTTTGTCTTACTTCTTCACTAATGAATGGACTTGGCGTTTCTTCTATTATTTTCTGATTATTCCTTTGTATCGAGCATTCTCTTTCTCCAAGACAAACTATATTGCCATATTTATCTGCTATGATTTGTATTTCAATATGTCTTGGTAGTTCTATATATTTCTCTATAAAGATACTGCCATCCTTAAAACTTTTCTCTGCTTCATTTGTTGCTGATGTGAACGCTAGTTCAATTTCTTTTTTGGAATTTACAATTCGCATTCCTTTGCCACCACCGCCTGATGCAGCTTTGAGCATAACGGGAAAACCGATCTCTTCAGCAACTTGAGCTGCATGGGCAGCATCGCTGATCTTACCCATATATCCTGGCACTACATTTACTCCAGCTTTTTTTGCCGCTTCTTTTGCTGTTATTTTGTTGGCTGTAACTTCTATTGTTTCTGCACTGGGGCCGATGAAGTCTATATTATGTTTTTGAAGAGCACGTGGAAAATCTGGATTTTCTGCTAAAAAACCATAGCCAGGATGAACCGCCTCAGCACCTGTTTCAACTGCTACTTCACATATTTTTTCAATGTTTAAATAACTGAGGCAAGATGGCGAAGGGCCGATATATCTTGACTCATCTGCTTGTCTTACATGCACAGAATTTACATCTGCATCCGAGTATATGCACACACAAGATATACCCATCTTATGGGCAGTTCTGATAATCCTGCAGGCAATCTCTCCTCTGTTTGCTATTAAAATCTTACTGTACTTCTTTTCTATCATCGTATGAGTATACTTTCTGAAGTTAAGAAAGTAAATTTCTATATCATTGCCTGCAAGTAATTTCTAACTTCATCAAACACCCAAACTTTCTCCTGCAAGTTGTACATTAGCATTTTCCACTAAAGTGCTTTCGTTATGCAAGGCATGTATCTCGCTACATGCTTTAACTGACAGGTATTTGACTCCGCCAGAAGCTATTGCAACCATCGAGCTTAGTGCAAAAGATTGAGAAACTAAAAATAAAAAGTATAAAGACAAACATAAAGCAGCGATACATGCTATCGCTCCTATTATATATAAGCACAGGTGAAACTTCTGGTTACATATAAAGCTGTCTTTTATGCCTGCGATTTGCTTAATTTCTTTCTGTTGTGCAGCATTTAAGTAATAAAAAGGAGTTTCCCTCTTCTTATTAAAAGCATAGCCTTTACTGCAGAGCGCATCTTTAATATATTTTTTATTACATTTGAGTTCCTCTTTCAATCTGCTTACTTCTTTCCGATCTCCAGCTTCTTCTGCTTTCGTAATTTTGTTATTAGCTTCCTTCTCTAAGTCATTCACAATCTCTTGTACTGCAGGCAGCAAAATTCCACTTCTTGCTGCTTCATGAAATGGATTATCTCCATATTCATTATGCGCAGTTACAGAAGCAATGTTCTTCTTACAAATGTCTACAAATTTACCTTTGTTTTGTATTCTTGCAGCTAAATGCAGGAGATTATCTGCCTGTACTCTTTGTTTTGTTTTATCAAAAGGGCCGGTGTAACGCCAATTGATATTAGCTTCATTATCTGAAAGCAATTTTGCTATATCTACAAGTCCATCCATAACTCACCTCACTATATTCAACCAATACTAAATTATACAACACAATTTATGAAAAACAAGTAAATTTTATCTCTCAGAACAAATAAATTCTAAATTGTTACAAACATAAATTTTAGCTATCATCATTTACATTACTGTAACAGACAAATATGCCAGGTATAGTCACGAGATTTGCTCCATCACCAACAGGATTTTTGCACATTGGAGGAGCTCGTACTGCGTTATTTAATTGGCTCTATGCAAAGCATCATGGTGGCAGGTTTTTGCTAAGAATTGAGGACACCGACAGAAAACGTTCAACACAAGAAGCAATTGATGCAATTATAGAAGGGCTAAGATGGCTCGGTGTGAGCTGTGATGGGGAAATAGTATATCAGTCAAAAAGAATAGAGCGGCATAAAGAAGTAGCAAACCTTTTAGTTGAGAAGGGTAGGGCGTATCACTGTTATTGCCCTGAAGATGAAGTTGCAGAAAAGAAAATAAAAGCAAGAGAAGAGGGCAAGATATACAAGCATAAATGTACTACAAAACCTCCTTCTTGTCATCCAAGTAGCCGACACTGGGATCCAGAAGAAAATATGTGGTCACGCGCTGGAATGACATCCGGTGTGAGGTCAGTTATCCGTTTCAAAGTGCCAGACTCACAAGAGATCGTCATTGATGATAAAATATACGGCCAAATCAAAGTAAATAGCAACCAGCTTGATGATATAGTGATCTTACGCTCTGACAACACTCCAACATATATTTTTGCTGTCGTAATTGACGATCATGATGCTGGAATAACTGATATAATACGCGGTTCTGACCATCTCACTAATACCTTTAAACATCTGCTAATATACCAGGCTCTTGATTTTGACATTCCACGCTTTGCACATGTGCCGCTTATCCATGGGGAAGATGGGAATAAGCTATCCAAAAGGCATGGTGCCACAAGCGTTTGCGATTATGAAAAGATGGGAATATTGCCAAAAGCGATGCGTAATTACTTGCTGAGACTTGGCTGGAGTCACGGCAACGATGAGATTACTAGCGATGAGCAAGCAATAGAGTGGTTTAATTTAGAAAGTATTGGTCGTTCACCTGCACGGCTCGATTTCAAAAAACTGGAGCATTTGAATAACCACTATATTAGTAATATGAGCAATGAAGATATTCTGACTCTAATGCTTAGAGAAAATACTCTAACTGACAAAAAAAAGGGCTATTTACTGCAGGGACTGACAGAGCTAAAAAAAAGAGCAAACTACCTGACCGAATTATTGGATTTAGCAAAATTTTATATTCAAGATCCGCCACTTGATTTAAGTGAAGAGGCTGAGCAAATTGTCAAATCTAACCTCGATATAATCAAGTTACTCGCGTCATTTCTGTCAAAGATCGGTGATGAAAATTGGAATAAGGATTTTTTATCTTCTCAGATCAAGGAATGTGCAAAATTGCACGATATGAAAATAAGCGATGTATACCACTCATTACGCGCCCCTATAACTGGAGTAATGGATGCACCTGGAATCATTGATATCATGGTGATTCTTGGTAAAGATGAGTGTATAAGAAGGTTACAAGCAATTTAAATGAAATAAGAAAATTTCTTGACAAGCTTTGCCAGCCCCTTTATCATGACAGTGAAGCTATTGTATTTGCTTTCGCCAATCTGCAGATTAAAAGGTAAGGATTACTTAATGTATCGGCGTCTTATGTTCAATTTTTTGCAGTATATAGATACTGTATGTCTTTACAAAACTTCATCTACATCTAGATTTTTATCTAAATAAGCTGAACGCGCTTATAAAGCGTTACAAGACATCAAAAAATGCCAATACTCGACAGAGATAGTAAAAGACTAGCTAACTCGGGGATTCTTTGTCTTTTTTTCTGCTTAGTAAATTTCTTAAACATTTGCAGCGTAAGTTAGTTGCAATTAAAAGCAGCTGAATTTCGCTTGTCAAGCGTTTAAAACATAAAAAACGCCAATATTTTAAAGCGGATAATAACCACGGGGCTTCTTTTGCCTTTTTTTTCGTTTGGTAAATTTCTTAATGTTTATAGCTAAAAGAGCCCAAGAGAGGTGTCATTCCAGTGCCTCTGTGATGTCATTCCAGTGCTTGACACTGGAATCCAGTTTTCCATATAATCTCATCGAAAACGTCGTATTTTAACATAAAACAGCTACTTTTATACTCACCAACTTAATAAAATTCCTGGATGCCAGTGTCAAGCACTGGCATGACACCCTACTAGTAGCACAATGTTCGTACAGCTGTACGTGTGACCAGAAAAAACATAGACCCCAAGTGTCAGCTACTTTCATGACACCCCGACAACCGTCATCCCGCTACTTGTTAGCGCCGCGGCGGCATGACGTCTTAACTATAGAAAACTTGTATAGATTTTTTCTACTTCTGTGATATCATAAGCCTGTAATGATAAAATAAGTAAATATGGATAAGTCAGCGTATGAGATCATAGAACATGAGTATGACGTGGTAGTAGTAGGTGCAGGTGGAGCAGGGCTCAGAGCAACGCTTGGGATGGCTGCAACTAATTTTTCAGTTGCCTGCATTTCTAAAATTTTCCCTACACGAAGTCATACAGTTGCAGCACAAGGCGGAATTAGTGCAGCTTTAGGTAATATCGGTGAAGACGATTGGCGCTGGCATGCATATGACACAATAAAAGGTTCAGACTGGCTTGGTGATCAAGATGCAATAGAATATATGTGTAAAAACGCTGCTAAAGCTGTTATTGAACTTGAAAATTTTGGCGTACCTTTTTCTCGTACAGAAGATGGCAAAATATACCAGCGTTCCTTTGGTGGAATGACAACTCACTTTGGTAAAGGAAAATCAGCGCAGCGCACTTGTGCGGCAGCAGATAAGACTGGGCACGCAATCCTTCACACTCTATATCAGCAGTGTCTTAAATTCAACGCTGAATTTTTTGTTGAATACTTTGTGATTGATTTAATTATGGATAGCGAAACCGGAGCATGCTGCGGAGTTCTTGCTTGGTCGCTATGCGACGGCACATTACATAGATTTCGTGCGCATAGAGTGGTGTTAGCAACAGGTGGATATGGACGTGTTTATTTCTCTGCAACAAGTGCGCATACCTGCACAGGTGATGGTAATGGCATGGTAGTAAGGGCTGGATTACCACTTGAAGATATGGAATTTGTACAATTTCATCCAACAGGAATATATGGCTCAGGGTGCCTGATGACAGAAGGATGCCGTGGTGAAGGGGGGTACCTCGTTAATTCTCAGGGCGAGAAGTTTATGGAACGTTACGCACCAAAAGCAAGAGATTTAGCTTCCCGTGATGTGGTAAGTCGCGCAATAACAATTGAAATTAGAGAGGGAAGGGGGGTTGGACCAAAAAAAGATCATATGTATTTAACTATAGCGCATCTTGATCCGGAAGTAATAAAACTCAGATTGCCGGGCATCAGCGAAACCGCAAGAACTTTTGCTGGAGTTGATGTCACTAAAGATCCAATACCGGTCATTCCGACTGTTCACTATAACATGGGTGGCATTCCAACCAATTATTATGGAGAAGTGATCACGCTGAAGCAAGGTAAGGAAGAAGTGGTAGATGGACTATTTGCAATTGGAGAAGCTGCATGTGTTTCTGTGCACGGTGCAAATCGACTTGGTTCTAACTCGCTTCTTGATCTTGTGGTTTTTGGTAGAGCTGCAGCGCTCAGAGCAAGAGAGAAACTAAAATCCGGTACACCACATAAAAAATTGCATTCAGACTGCACAGACTGGATAGTAGATAGATTTAATAAAATGCGATTTGCCTCCGGTGGGCTAAAAGTAGCAAAAATACGCAGCGAAATGCAGAACACTATGCAAAAGTACGCATCAGTGTTCCGTGTTGCTGAAGTTTTAGAAGAAGGCAAAAAAGCTATAAAAAAGGTAGCAAAAATGATGCCTGATATTTCACTTGAGGATCGCAGTATGATGTGGAATAGTGATTTAGTTGAAGCACTGGAGCTTGCTAACATGATCCCACAAGCGGTTATTACCATGGAATGCGCAGCTAATCGCGAGGAAAGCAGAGGTGCCCATGCTCGTGAAGACTTTCCTGAACGTGATGACAAAAACTGGATGAAGCACACTATAGCGTGGCTTGAAGAAAAGAAAGGGCAAATTAACGTAAAAATTGATTATAAAAAAGTGGCTGAAAAAACTCTGAGCGGTGAGATTGATTTCATAGCGCCAGAGAAGAGGGTTTACTAGTTACACTATCCCTACACAATTTTTCAACGAGTTTTATTGATATGGCACTCATTTTAGTGTCTGGAGGACTCTCAGTATGCTCTGATTGATTTGATGATTTTTGCACCTCTTGCTCTTCTAAATCGTTGGACTTATTTTCTATATCTTTAACAGAGTTATTGCATTGTGTATCATTTTTTGGTGCGTTATCTTGAAGTGTAAGTTGCTTTTCTTCAGTAAACTTTCCTTTAATTTTTCCAAATCCTTCATAAATATTTTCTAAATTCAAGTAAATAAGATAACAAACTCCAATAACTGCTATAATAGATGAGGCAGTTGCAATTGTAATAATTCCTTGAGAAGCACTGAATATTGCTGCACAGGCTAAAGCAGCAAATACAAGCGTTGTCACTGCTTTACAAGCAACATTATTGATGTACTTCACAATATCGCGTGCTTTTAACTTCCTGCCAAAGTTGCACTTCAGTTCAGTTCTCATATCATCTGGAATAAGCGCTCTACCCATTGATTTCTCTATTCCTTTTATAGTTTTATAATACTCTTTGCTCCATAATCTTTCGGGTAGTATTAACTGCTTTGGGTCAACACCATTTTGCAATAATTTTACACAGAACTTGATCGTGTTATCACGGCTCTTAGGATTGACCAAATTATGTTTATCTTTTGTCGTCTTAGTAATTAGCGCTACTTGTAGTGGTGTGCGTTCTTTTTCGTTAGCGGCGTTTGCAGCTTTACTAAATTTCTCTTTTTCCACCGAATTTAAAATCAACTCTAAACATGTAACTTTTTGTTCTCCTTTGAATGAAGCAATATAGTGCAGAGCATTTTTTTCATCTTTATCTTGCACAGTAATATCTGCACCATTTTGTAAAAATAACTCTAAGGCTTTATATCTATTTGTTTTTTCAAATTTTCTATCTGTACATGATCGATCCTCATTCTTTTCTTTTATATGCTGAAGCAACTGATGAAGAGGTGTTTGCTCTTTCCCGTTAACAGCATTTATAGCCTTACTAAATTCATCCTTACCTAAAGTCAACTTCAAACATGCAACTTTTTGTTCTCCTTTGAATGAAGCAATATAGTGCAGAGCATTTTTTTCATCTTTATCTTGCACAGTAATATCTGCACCATTTTTTAGCAATAGTTCTAGGGTTTCACACCTTTTAGTTTTTTCAAAATTTTTACCTGTACATGATTGTTTCCCGCTCTTTTTTTTTATATACTGAAGTAATCGGTGAAGAGGTGTTTGCTGTTTGTTTCGAGTATTTACCAGTTCTTTGTTTTTTTCTAGTATAAGCTGAGTAAAGTTACACTTTGCTTCTTTCTTTAATGTCACAGCACAGTGTAAGACCGTATCACCATCTGCATTTTTAGTAGTAATATCATCACCTCTCTGTAGCAAATCATTAAATCTATCTATATTTTTATCTGAAACTGCTTTATGTAATGGGTAACCACCGTCGGTAATTTTCGCGATTTTAATTACTACCGAGTTTTCTGTCTTTTGGTCTAACTTAGACTTCTTTACTGACTCTGCTAATTTTTCTAAGAAATTACGATAGTATGTCTTTTGCTCCTCTTTTAAGTTTTGTAATTCTTCTGTAGATAATTCTAAATTATCAGAGCTGGCTCCATGCTCTAACAATTTTGTAAGAAACTTAAGTGTGTTATCGTTACTTCGAATTGTATTAGACTCATGTTTTTCTTTTGTTACCTTGTTAATTAGTGCTACCTGAAAAGGGGTCTGATTTTCACTATTAATGAGTTGTGCTAGATCTTCCTTGGTGACCGTTTTTATTAGGGTACCTAGAAACTTGCATTTCTGTTTCTTTTCCAATGACACGATAAGGTGTAAAATATTATTTCCTTTTTCATCTTTTATGCTGCTAATATCCGTACAATCTTTTAGATATTTTCTAAATTTCCTGTTATTTCCATTTTTGATCGCTTTTAGTAATTGAACATTATTATGCGTTGTTCCGTTGCTTTTCTCTACTTCTTGATCTTCATTTGCTGTATTAGGGTTACTGATTGAATGTTTCTCATAATCATCACCAGCATCGCTACTGTAGTCACTTTCAATTCCACTGTCCCTACGATCATTTTGGTTACAATATTTGCTATTATAAGTAATTTCTGAAATTGCTTGCTTTACTCGCTCTTTTGTTTCATTTGATATTTTTTTCGATCGTTCTATTGCTTTATCTAGCACTGGAAGGAAGCATTGGACATAATACCTATAATATTTTTCTTGTTCTCTAAGTGATTCTTCTAATTTAGTTAATACTTCAGGACTAGCATCTTTTTCAAATAACCTTTTACACTTCTTGAGGGTTCCATCTTGACCTCTTGGTTTTTCACGCTTGTGTTCTTCTTTTTTTACCTTTCTCTCTATAGTGCAGTGCAATTGCTCGTCTTTTCTATCCTGCTCTTGCTTTTTATTTTTATCTATGCATTCACCTAATTTATCTGCATTAGTAGTTAGTGCAGTTATATCTATACCCATACTAAAACCTCAATATTAAAAGCTATTTAAGTTGTCAGCACTAAACTAACAACCAAGAAGTTTGACTTTTAAATTGAGCTAAACGTTGTATATGTATAGGTGGAAAGGCAGAAAATTAATTTCTGTGAGAAAATTTGCCGTCATAGTTAAACCTCACTTGAACAGTTGCTACTATTTTAACCATTTAATCTTAAAAAATAATAAATATAGCTAAACTGTGAAATGTGCTATTGGCTAAAATAGGATAAGAAACTATAGCTGCAAATATCCAAATTGATGTTTTTATCAGTCTTCCAGACTTGGTTTTTCTTTTAGTTTTTTAAGTCTTTCTTTATTTAGTATGGAGCTTATCTCTTCTACACTTTTATCAATATCATCATTGATTATTACATAATCATATTTATCACGTTTGCTTATCTCTTTTTGAGCTTCGGCTAATCTGCGCTCTATTTCGCTTGCATCATCACTATTACGCTTTTGCAAACGCAACCTAAGCTCTTCCATTGAAGGGGGAAGTATAAAAACACTCACAACTTTTTTTCTCATGAGCTTGAATAAGTGAAATGCTCCTTGCCAGTCTATGCTGAGTAAAACACTTATTCCATTGCTTAAGTTTTGCTCTATAAAATTTCTTGGTATACCATAAAAATTCTCAAAAACTTTGGCGTATTCAAGCATTTGGCCAGCTTTGCATAACTCGTGAAATTTTTCTTCGGTAACGAAAAAATAGTCTTTTCCATTTCTTTCGCCGGGGCGAGGCTTGCGTGTAGTCATAGAAACAGACCTAACTAAATTAGTTGATTGCTCAAGTAATTTTGCTGATATAGTAGTTTTTCCAGCTCCAGAAGGGGAGGATAGAACCAATAATACGCCCTCACTTTTTACGGTCATTTTTCTTTGCATTTTTTAACATGGTGCTTTTTGGATCAGAGTTTAAAAAGCTAGAACCTTCTAAATTAGAATTTGATAAGTTGGTGCCAATGAGAGAAGAGTTATCAAAGACAGTATAGCGCAAATCGGTCTTTTCAAAATTTGCCTTATTCAAATTAACGTTTACAAACTTTGCTCTACTCAATGTTGAATTAGAAAAATCGGCATTTTCTAAATTCATATTCTTAAATTCAAAGTAAGAATAATTTACATTAAATTTTTCACCCTGTGATATTTTCTCTTGCAAATCTTTAATCGAAGTTATAGCATTTTCTGAACCTGCAAGTTTTTTCTGTCCTTTATTGTCAATCAAAATTGAATTATCAAATTTGCAACCTGTTAAGTGAGCATCAACAACTGAACTTTTATATATGCTTGAAGAGAGAAAAGACATATCACTAATTGTTGAATTACTCAAATTGCTAAGAAAAAAGCTAGTTTTCCTAAAGGCATTAGCGTGAAGCAAAGAAGATCTGAAATCGCTTTCAATAAAATTTGAATTAGTTACTTTTAAATTGGACCAGCTCGAATTATCAGCTAATAAATTAAAGAATGTTGAATTTTCTATTTCACTGGAATCAATATTATGGCGAGAAAGTGTACTGTTATAAACTTGAGAGTCTTTGATTTTTATCTTATACATTGAAGTTGTAGAAAGGTCTGAATCTTCTATCTTCGCAGAGGTGAATAGTGAATGGTCAAAAAATGAGCCATTCATGTTAGAATTTGCAACTTTAGTATTATGAAACTTTCCGTGACGAATGTCAGCATTAGAAACATTAACTTGATGCAGTTCACTAAAACTAAAATCAATATTGGATAAATCAGCATCATGAAGATTTGCTTCAGAAACATATGCATGTTTTATCTTGGAACCATTTAGTATAGATTGAACAAAACTTGAATTATCGTCATTCACATAGGAAATTTGTGTGTTGCTTAAATTAGCCTCGTCGAAGTTACTGTTAATTATGATAGAAGAATTAAGGCAGGCATCGGAAAGATTGCTACCTGTAAAGTCTGATTCTTTTAACTCTGCACCATATATGTTAGCATTTTTTAATGAAGAAAATTGTATCTTTAATTTATATGCATCCACTCCAAAGAAACTTGCATTATCAAGGTTGTTTTTCTGCATAACAGTATCGTTTATTTCACTATCACTAAAATTTACGTGGCTAACATTCGAGTTTGATAAGTTGGAGAAATTCATTTTCACATTCGAGAAATTAGTATGCAAACCAATTACGTTGTGCATACTTACTTTTTTGAGATCGGAACTGATAAAATCAGCATAACTAACATTAGACTGATCAAATACGATATCTGTTAAGTTTGCAGAAACAAATTTTGTAAAACTCAAATTTGTACCTTTTATTTTAATGCCATGTAAATTAGCATTGGAAAAATTAGCACCACGTAAATCAACATCAATGAAAGACACATCGGATAAATCGGTGTTAGAAAAATCGGCACCAATCAGACTTACTCCATCAAAAACAGATTTACTTAGGTACAGTTGGTTAAAATTAGCTCCATTTAAGTTAGAACCAAAACCTTTCTTAAAATCTTCTGGCACGCCCTCTTTGTGGCACTGCACCAAAAATTCAGCAAAGTCTTTTTTACTGTAAGATACGTATTTTACATCATGCAGAGCTTTTAAAAAATCACTAATCTGATTTTTTTCATCATTTGTTTCGTTTCCATAACATAAATGACCAACTAAAATTAATATCAAAAATCTAATCATCTTGCTTATCACACTGCGACTCATTGTTTTCTTTCGTTTTCACAGCCCAATCGTACATTGCTGAGCTTTCTTTATTGTCTATTTTTCTATCCTCCAAAAGGTGTGGCATCATTTCGGCAATCGCATTTATTATATTGATCTGCTTTTTTTCGATTGCTATATCAATTGGGGATTGAAAATTATTGTTAACTACTCTAAGATCAGCACCTTGTAATAAGAGAAAGCGCACTATGTCTACCTCACCTTGTTTAACTGAATAAATGAGAGGAGTATCACCCAATTTATTTCTAAACCTTAGTATCTCTTGTATTGTTAATCCAATTTTTTCTAGCTTACTTATTACTCCTCTTAAGCAAGTTAAGTTGTTCTTCTTAATGCAGTAAAAAAATTGCTTACTGTAATCATCAATAAACACAGTTGTAGGAAGATGCTCATTAAGGCTATCATATTGTCGTTTATATATTGACTTGCTTTGTATGTCTTTATGACCCCATTCTTTTATTGGTTCTCTGTTTAGCTTTGTCCATTTTTGTAAATTTTTCTTTTCACTTTCATCTTTTTTAGTTATAGGTTTTACTCTATTGCGGTCCTTGGAATTACTGTTTGTTTCTTTCACTTTTTTTTCTTCAAACTGACTCTCTACTTTTTCTTTTTTTTCCTCTAATAATTGACTCGCATCACTTTTTGAAAGTTCATTATCTTTTATATCAATCTTCTGATCAGCTTGTAGATTTTTTTGCGGGTTAGCTGTATTCTCATTTAAATCAGCACTTAAAGGCAAAGGCTCTGGTTTCAAATCTTTATTCACTTCTTTATTGGCCACATTTGGTAAATTTTGAGCAAATTTGTCTGTGCTTCCTTCTAGCTGGTCATTTGGCAAATCTTTATCAATCCTTTCACCTTCACTTATAGTTTTTTCAACCACGAAAGCTTTGTTCTCGTTGTGTTGCAGTTTCTCTTTATCGGTAGTGCCGTCTAATCTTTTGCTCTCAGCCTCTTGTGTTTGTTTAGCATCGACGTTGCTTTTCAACTCATCTTTTTGATTTGTGCTATCTTGCTTCCTTACACCTACATTTTCGTTTTTATGAACTGATTCAATTTTCTTTTCTTCAAGCTGCTCTACGGCAAACAGGATGGGTGATCCGAATACGACAGCTAATAATATAAAATATAAAATATTCTTCATAAATATCCCAAGCATAAGCTTAATTAAAATGATACTATAATCAAATGATTAATCTACAGTAAAAAATGCCTTAGGATTTAATTTATAAAAAAACAATAGATTTTTTGTATCTGTTCAGGGGCATCGCAAATATTGAAGCAAAGTGGTCAGTGCTTACTGTACGAACATTGTGATTTGAGAGCAATCTCCGCTAGGGAGGATGTCATCCCAGTGCCCAGACACTGGGATCCAGAAAACTTAACTTTAAATAAGTGGCTGCATAATAAACTACACATTAAACCTAAAGTGCATTATATCACCATCTTGCACGATGTAATCTCTGCCTTCAAAGCGAATTTTTCCTGCGTCTTTACAAGCCGGTTCACTTCCATACTTTATGTAGTCTGCAAAGCCTATCGTTTCTGCTTTTATAAAGCCTTTCTCAAAATCAGTGTGGATTACACCTGCTGCTTTATCGGCTGTTGACCCTATTTTTACTGGCCAAGCTCGTGCTTCTTTTGGCCCTACAGTAAAGAAAGTTATCATACTCAGCACTTCATACATAATACGCGCTACTCCATCAAGCCCTGATTCTTGTAAGCCAAATTCTGATAAAAAACTCTGTTTTTCCTCTTCACTATCAAGATTTGCAATATCTGCTTCGAGTTTTGCTGAAATGCAATAAAATTTGCTTTTATTTTCCTCTGCCATTCTCTCTACCTTTTTAGATAATTCATTGCCAGTTATAACATTTGTATCTTCAACATTGCAAACGTACATAACGGGCTTTGTTGTCAGCAATTGAAGCAACTTCATCTCATCTCCATCGATATTCTCCAAACTTCTTGCAGGTTTACCTAATTTTAAAGTAGCTAATACCTCTTGCATTAATTCAAGTTGTCTCTTTAGCTCTTTATCACCTTGCTTTGCTTTCTTTTCCAATTGAGGAAGCCTTTTTTCTATGCTATCAATATCAGCTAGGATTAATTCCATTTCTACCACTTCAGCATCTGATATTGGATCTATTTTACTGTGTATATGGCTGATATCGTCATCCGTAAAGCACCTGAGCAGATGAACGATGGCATCAACTTCTCTGATATGGCTTAAAAATTTATTGCCGAGCCCTTCGCCTTTACTCGCACCCTTTACCAGACCTGCAATATCTACAACTTCTAATTGGTTGTAGATTACCTTCTCTGAGCCTGCAATTGCTGCGATTTGTTTCAAACGTTGATCTTTTATCGAAATCTTGCCTATATTTGGCTCGATTGTGCAAAAAGGATAATTTGCAGCTTCGGCTGCACTTGACTCTGTAAGCGCATTAAATAAGGTTGATTTTCCTATGTTTGGTAACCCAACTATACCGCAGTTAAAACTCATATTTGCTATGTAAAATTATAACTATTGCATAATTTAAAAATTTCTGCTATACTTAATTAGTCGCTTATTGACAATTTTGTTGGTATAGTAATATATAGCTTAAATTAAGGTAAAACTATGACTACAGCTAAGAAACGGAAACTACCAAGTGACTTTCATGATGTTGAGGTTGGAATAAAAAGGCCCAGGATCTCAGGGCAAGAAATAACTCTTTTAAATAGTAACCCTTACCCTGACAATTTCTATGTAGGACAAGCAATTGGTAATGGAAGCTGTTTTTTTGACTCGTTCAGGCAAAGTCTAGAACAACAGACAGGAGAGCAAGTTACTGCCGAAAAATTAAGAAATGATTGTAGGGAATTTGCGCAAAAGAATCCACCAAAGTGGTTTACAAATGCAATTGTCAATAGTCATGATAACAATGGCCAGCACCGTAGTGAAACTGTAGATGATTATACAGCAGACATTATGCGTAACAGTAGGTGGGGTGATCCTGACGTTGAAGGCAGAATACTTTGTGAAAAGTATAAGGTAAAGCTACATGTTATAGAGAACCAGACTGTTGATAACCAAGATCTGTCTTTGCATGAATTAATAGACAATTCAGGTTCAAAAAGTGCAGGTGAATACAATAAAGTTGATTATGATGATAGTAGTATTGTGCATATAATAAACAAAGGCGGATTGCATTTCGAACCATTGCTTGATAGAAATAAAAGTTTAGCAAAACAACTGCAAGAGGAAACCAAACTTAAACAAGAGCAAGAACAAGAAGATTTCCTATTAGCAAAAAAACTGCAGCTAGACGAGATCTTAGAATATTGTAACCTTTCAAAGGATATCTCTGAGAGAGCAGAGGTTGAAAAGGGATTTGATAAGTTATTGGCAGAAAATGCTGATGGAAAAATTGGTGATGTTGTAGGGCAGTGCGTTAGTGATATAAAGCAGCACATAGAGCAGCAAAACCCTTCAAGTTTACTAAGATGTGGTACGGAATCGATGGCAGAACCATTTCATCAACAACGAGCACCACAACTTGTAAAATCTTAATAGCCCTGTATATTTTTATATAGGGCTTTTGCAAGCATTTCATATAATATGAACTTGCAGTACGTACTAACCTAAATGCAAGTTGACCATGAGACTAGTTTAATTATTGATGCCATAGAGGAATTTGGTGGTGAGGCTAGGCTTGTCGGCGGGTGTGTGAGAGACTCAATTTTGCAGCGTGATGTCCACGACATCGATTTAGCTACTAATTTGCTTCCCAATCAAACGATTAAAGCGCTAAAACTCCGTAATATAAAAACTATTCCAACTGGCTTAAAACATGGAACTATCACTGCGGTTCTAAATCAAAGATCTTTTGAGATCACAACACTAAGGCATGATGTGAAATGTGATGGTAGGCATGCAAAAGTAGAATTTACCAATAATTGGCAAGCGGATGCTTCAAGGCGCGACTTTACATTTAATGCTCTGTATGCAGATAAGCATGGCCATATATATGACTACTTTGGTGGTATAGAGGACTTAAAAGCGCGAAGGTTAAACTTTATAGGCAACGCTGAAGATAGAATTAAAGAAGACTATCTACGTATTTTAAGAGCATTTCGTTTTCATGCAAAAATATGTGTCGGAGATTTGAGTGATGAAATACTAAACGTATGCAAAAAGCATTCGCATATGATTCAAAACCTCTCTGGAGAGAGAATAAGAGATGAAATACTTAAATTGCTGGAGTGCAATGATCCTTTTCCAACACTTAAGAGCATGCAAGAATCTGATGTTTTGCAAAAGATTATCCCAAAAGAAGTAAAATGCGAAATTCTGTCTTCGCCACTTCTTTTGGGCACTGATGCACTAGTAAAATTAGCGTTACTCCTTAGGACTACTAAAAAAAATGACAGGCTAAGTCTTGGAGAATATGTAAGCAAATTTTTACGTCTTTCGAACAAGCAAAAGAAAAAGCTGCTATTTTTACTATCCAACGATATCAAAACAGAACTCTCAGAAAAAGAGCAAAAAAAATACATATCTTTATTTGGTAGAGAATTATATTGTGATTTAGTGAAAATTTGTGGTGTTGAGTCTGGAGAAAATGTTGATGAATACATTTCATTTGCTAACACATTCAATATTCCAAAATTTCCTTTATCTGGCGATGATTTAATAAGTATAGGTCACCAGCCAGGAAAAAGTTTAGGTAGAAACTTGGAATTGCTAAAACAACATTGGGAAGATAGCTCCTACACTTTAACAAAAGAGGAGCTGGTGCTTTATGCTAAGAGCCTATTCTAACTGCTTTCTGACTGTTCAATGAATGTATGCTTGCAATATTAGGGGAACTCATAGAGGAATTAGGTATATGTTCTTTTTTAGCTTTTTCTGTTAATTGATATTCGTTTACTCCTCCTTGAGTTTGATTACACATTCCCTGATCTGGAGATAAAAATTTATCTCTTATGCTTAATGCCAGTTGTAACTCTTGAATCTTATTTGAAAAACATTTCATTTTAGCCTCTGTTAATTTTCCTGTAACAATTTCTTTAAGCAATTCTCCTGAGTCGTTATTATTATTATTCTTGCTATTAAAGCTGTGCAAGATAGAGTCTACAATCTTATTTACCCCTTCTTGTTTGTTAAATTCTAATTTCTTTACGCATTTTCTAACAGAAGGTGACAACTTGGCTTTTAACGTGTCATCTCGTAGTTCTTTACCCATATTTTTTCCAATGTTACAATGTTCGTTGACAACTTCTTTAACCTTAGCTTCTATGATCTCCCTTGCGGATTGTTTCAAATTACTTTCTAATAATTCAAGCAGCTTACTGCTTTCAAATTTGCCATCATCTTGATTTGATAGAGACTTTATAGTTTCATTAAGCACGTTATGGCAAAAGTGTTTCTCTTTAAATTCAGGAAAACCTTTTTTTAACTCCTCGTTTTTCCCAGATAAAAAGTTATTGAGACCCTTATCCCTAGAAAGCTTATTGGGCAAGTTTCGTAATTTTGAAAGAGTTGATTTTGCAGTAGATACTGTACTCACTGCACCTGCCTTTTTAGCCAATTGACCTTCTTTTGCTTCCTGTAGTTTCTTAGTGTCAGCTTTCAATTGACCTTCTAAATCAATCTCCAATTGTTGTTTAGATTCTTGAACACTTTGTAATTGCTTCCCCAAGTTCTCCATTTCACCCAATTGAGCAGTCAATGTATTCACACTTAATCGTAGAGCTTTGTTTTCATGACCTAAGTCACTGACTTTATTTTCTAATTCAGTATTTTTGTCTTTAGCCTGACACAATTTATCAGTCTGTGATTTAAGTAAAGCCACTAATTTGCTAGCTTGCCATTGTTGATTCAATTCAATTAATTTATCCTCCTTGTCCTTTAACCTACTCTTAAGTTCTATTATTTGTGCTTGCAGACTTTCATTATCTTTCCTAGTAGCTTCAATTTCTTCTCCTTGCTCTCTTATTATCATGTATTGATCAAATATAGTTTTCTGTTGTTCATCAACTTTATCCTGCATTGCTTTTTTATCTTGTTTGTATTTGGTTAGTTCCTCTTCTCGTTCGCCTGCATCTTCTGTAAGTCCCTTATAACTCTTTTCAAGTCCTTCAATTGCAGATCGTAATTCTCTATTTTCTTCTTTTAAGGAAGCATTTTGTAAACGTTCAAGTTCTAATTCCTGATTTATGCCCTCCAGCTGTTCTTCTAATGCTTCATCATCTTCCTCTGTTATCAATGCTACTCCATCCATACGCGTCAAGTTAAGAGATTGTGAGCAAATTTAGAGAGGTTAAAGTGGATACTCTAGCCCTTCTACGTTTGTCTTTTAATGAAAATCGCGACCAAGTTATAGTGAGTTTTTTAAGAAATGCTTTTAAACTATTAATTTTGGTTAATACTAAAAATAACTCTCTAACCCGCCTTTTTAGCTCAATAAATGCCTTTGTTAAGCTAAGTTCTGTATTCTTTTTCACTTCTGTGCAACCAACTATGCCGTGAAATATAAGAATTGCGCACAATTTAGCATATAGTTCACATAATACTCTGCATGGCTTTCCTTTTAGCTTATCAAGCCTGATATGGCTTTTATACAATTTAAATAATAACTCAATTTGCCACCTTACTCTGTAAATCGTTAATACTTGCTCAGCACTAATTTTATTTTCTGGAACATTAGTTATAAATATTGACCAGTTCAACAATTTTTGATTTCTTTTAGAGGATGTATATCCCTGCGATCTTGCTAATCTATTAGCTTTCCTTCTTCTGGCCATAGACTGTTCTTCAGTTAGTTTCTGACATATAATTCTTACTCTAATTTTTGCTTCTTTTCCTAACAATACCTCGTTTTCTAAAAATAACTTATCCTCTAAACATTCTAATAACTCCATTTTTTGATTTGTTTCTACATCATATATGTTGGTATCGGATTTATAACGACTTATGAAATAAGCTCCTATTTCATTGATTTGTTTAAAAGAACTTGGCACAAAATAACCGAGATCAGATATTAGCAAATCATTGCTTAATATATTACTTAAATGTTTCCTATATCCCTGGTCTGATCTTACCCCCTCCGTTAAATTAAGTTGGTCTATTATCTGATTCATGTAGTCGAAAACTAATTGTAACTTTATTCCAGACTTAGTATTGCTTTCATAGCCACTGTAGCTAGTACCATAACCTTTATACATCTCTTCCATACTGTTAGGTAGAGTAATATAGCTACTGTCCAATAATTTAACACTATTAAATTGCTGTAAGATTTTGCAATCAACTTGCAAGATATTTTTAAAGAGAATCACAGATTCATTATACATCCTTTTCATAAATTCCACTGCTTCTTCAGTAAATCTAAAATCCAAACCTTGTTTTGTTATATCTATCGAGTCCTCGTTTAGTAATTGACACATTGTTTCTACGCTACAATTATCAACTCCTATATTACCCAAGACCATGGCTTTTACGAATGATGAACCTTTTAGCTTTCTCTTTCTTTTTATAAACCTTGTTGTAATTGAGATTTTCTCTGCTTTTTCATTAAAAATTTCTTTGAGCTTTTTTGATAAGCAAGTTATTTTATTCATTGGTTCTCTCACTAAAAGTATATCTGGGAGAACTTATACCTTATTATTCTATCTCTTTCATACCTTTATTTTCTTAACTTGACGCGTATGGTAAAAGATACTATCTGTACTTAGAAAAACGTTAATATTTTGTAGTATATGATCAATTGCTCCTCCAGTAATACCTGTTATTATCGATGGCAGTAACTTCATTGTCTTTAAATGGGCTATGGCTTTAGAAAAGTCACAATAATCTTGATCAGGTAGATATATCGTATTCAAATTAGCACGTAAATCCAGATTTACGCTATCCAAATCTCCTACTACAAGATCAGGTTTTACGCCAATTGATAGAAGCTTGTTTGCTCCTCCATCTACAGCAATAATAGGTATATCTCGTTTAAAAAACGATGAATCAGGTATTTCCCCATTTAGCACAACAATAGAACGATATTGTTGTTGTATGCTACAATGTAGTACATGATTATGAAATGCTTCACGCAGCTTTTGCATCGTAATAACATTTTTGAATAACCGATATTAGCAATTATACTAATTATTATCCAAACTAATCGTTGGTTGTGCATCTTGCTCAGAGATTAGGGCAACCAACAAATTATTTATCAATTGAACCTTTTGCTTGCCATCTAATTGTAAGCTTTTGTTTTTTTCAAAATGAGCTATTACTTCCTCGACAATTCCTATTGCATTTTGCACTATAAGCTTTCTTGCAGAAGTGATAGCATGTGCTTGTTGACGCCTTAACATTGCTTGTGCAATCTCGGACGAATACGCCAAATGCGATATTCTCGCTTCTGTAATCTCAATTCCTGCAATATCTAATCTTTGTTGTAACATTGACTGCAATTCACTCGAAATTTTATCAGAATTTTTACGTAAAGATTCCTCATCGCTTTCGCTGTCATACGGATAGTTACTAGCTAATTCTCTTATTACTGAGTCACTTTGTACAAAAACAAATTCGTGATAGTTGTTAACATTATAATACGCCTTTGCAGGACTGCTCACTCTCCAAACAATTACTGCTGAAATCTCTATTGGACTTCCATTGGCATCATTAACTTTTATTTTTTCTGTGTTAATATTCTGAAATTTTAGGGAAACTATATATTTGCTTGAAAAGGGAAGCGTTACACATATTCCAGACTTAAAATAAGTTCCAATATAATGACCAAAAAATTCTATCACTCTTGCTTCATTAGGGTCATTAATAAAAAATCCTTGAAGAAAAGTCAAAATTGAAACGGCAGCAACTCCAAGTGCAATTGTGCTGTCATATGCCAAAAAAAGCAGCGATAAAATTAATCCTAGCGCTATTAGTACAGGAAAAGCCCGAATTTGACTCAAATTCTATCGTTTATCGTATTCTTATCCATATTGTCTTTAAACTTCTTTTTCACTTGAACTCTCTCTGTTGATCGTTTTGTTTATCTTATTTACAAATAGTTTAAACTCTCTTAATTCATGATCAGGCAATTTTACTTCAGTTTTATGTGCTATCGTAAGCGGATCAATGTGTTTGCCATTATATATAACTTCGTAATGTAAATGGGGTCCTGTTGCAACACCAGTGCTACCAACATAAGCGATGATCTGCCCCTGCTTTACTTTAGAGCCTAACTTTATATCGCCACTAAATCTACTTATATGCGCGTAACAGGTTGAATATTCATTTTTGTGTTTTATTTTGATGTAATTTCCATAGCCACCATTCTTTCCTATATATTCTATCACACCCTCTGCAGCAGCGTATATGGGAGTGCCAAGTTTAGCTGCATAATCCACTCCTTTGTGAAAAGCAATTTTACCGCGAACAGGATGCTTTCTATTGCCAAATTTTGAGGATATGCGATAATCTCCATTTAAAGGATTTGCAAAAATTTCGCCATTTTTTAAGCTTATTCCTTCTTTATTAAAATACCTTTCTTTGCCGTCTTGCGATTTATAATGATATAAACTAATAGCTTTCTTGTTTATTGTCAGTGAAGCATATAAAATTTTTTCTTCAGTCTTCTGATTATTAGGCAATCTCTCAAAAAGAACCTCCAATTTACTCTTCGGCACAATGTCTTTTTTAAAATCAACACCGAAATCTTTATATATGTTGATCAATTTCACCACTGTATTTGGCGCCAACCCTTCCGTGGCAAAAAAGGAAGATTTTATGGTACTGGATATGAATAACAACTTTCTATCACTTTCTGTCGTCAAAGTAGCTTTTTTTTTTCTGATTCCATGCTGGAATGGCTGTGCAAGATCTGTTGATGTTTCAGTAGCATATGCTGGTAAAATACAAAGCAATACAAATATTACCAGCCTCATAGCTTATCAACAAAAGTAAAATTACCTTCCACATACTGTACATCATCATTATCTTCCAGCTCTTCAACCAATGCAGATAATTTATCAATCAACTCTTTATCGCTAATTTCAATCAGATCTTTTGGCTGCCATGAAAGACGAGCAAGTTCTGGTTCTCCGAATTTTGCATAAAAGGCATCGCGTACTTTACCAAAATCTTTTATTTCACAAGTTATAACGTGTAATCCTTCTTTGTCATTTTCCTCAACATTCAATACTTCTAATTCGATTCCATGACTGAATAAATCGTCAAAATTCATACCTTCTGCTTTATAGACGATTAAGCCTACATGATCGAAAAGGTAACTAACACTTCCTGTTTCTCCTAAATTTCCACCTTTACGAGAAAAGATATAACGTACCTCAGAAGCAGTACGGTTGCGGTTATTAGTCAAGGCATGGACAATGAGTGCAGTGCCAGAAGGCCCATGACCTTCATATTGTATTTCCTCGTAATTTTCTCCAGCAACGTTACCAGTTGCATTTTTTATTGCTGTTTCTATTTTATCTTTTGGTAGATTTTCCTTGCGTGCAGCAAATATAGCAGAGCGAAGGCGCGGGTTGAGTTCGGGTAGCCCTTGCTTTGCAGCAACTGCTATTTCTCTAATCAGCTTCGTAAATTTTTGAGAGCGCTTTGCATCCTGAGCACCTTTCCGGTGTTTTATATTTGAAAATTGTGAATGACCAGCCATATTCAAATAGTTAAAAACCTAATTATATATCAAAGCATAGAAAAAGCTAAAGCAAATTTTCAAGCCTCTGGCTTGGCATCTTGCAGGTTTTCTGCTAATAACATACTTTCATACTGCTCAGCTTCTAAGTCAAGGCCAAGGGCTGAATGGGCTGCTACTAAATAGTTAATAGACTTAGAAAAATATTTAGAATCCTTATAGCTTGCCATATTCTGGAAACGCTTAATTGCTGCTAAATATTCACCACGCCTCAGGTAAAATTTACCGATAGAATACTCTTTTGTTGATATATGTTCTGTGATTAATTTTGCTCTTTCCTTTATCTCGTCTACATATTCGCTGCCTGGAAAGAGATTAATGTACTCAGTGGCTAGCTCTAAAGTTTTATATGCAGTTTGCTGTCCAAGTTGCACTTTATTAATTTGCATGTAATAAGATAATACCCTTAAGTAGTATACATATGGTAAATCTTCACCATTTGAATAAACATATATATAATCAGCCATATCACTTGCAGCACTGCTATAGTTACCCATATTATAGTGAGAGACCCCAGATAATAATTTTGCTTTCATTGCCCAATAAGAAAAAGGATACAAATCCTCTATCTTATGAAATGCCCTAATAGCTTGTTTATATTTTTTCTGGTCAAAAAGTTCAACTGCTTCTTCATATAGTTCAGTTTCAGTTTTTTCAAGATCATCCGCATACGATTGTGTAAAGGAGCAAATTAGGAAAATAAAGCACGTGATTAAAGTCTTATACATAAGATTTTTTTCGATCAAAATAAAGTATAGACCTAAATATTACTTAAATAAATAAATTTCTTAGGCAATAGCCGGTCCTTCTTCTTTATAACTACGGTCAGAACTACCTGCATTTCTTGATTCACCTCGTCCTTCCACTTTTGGATCTTTCAGCGTCTTACTGTAGGAATGTATAGTTAAGACCTGTACAGCCATAAAAATTGCAATACCTATCAAGCCTAAAGTAGGTCCAACAGCAGGATTTAAGGACGATGCTAATGCTATTAACATTATCCTTCTTATTAAAAATACAGAAGAACCAGCAAGCGCCAAT
Organism: Wolbachia endosymbiont (group A) of Epagoge grotiana; assembly: GCF_947251775.1. Classification (NCBI taxonomy): domain Bacteria; kingdom Pseudomonadati; phylum Pseudomonadota; class Alphaproteobacteria; order Rickettsiales; family Anaplasmataceae; genus Wolbachia; species Wolbachia endosymbiont (group A) of Epagoge grotiana. The sequence goes on along the minus strand of NZ_OX366387.1, from coordinate 1,115,854 downwards.
CCGGCTACAGATATATTGCTAGTTTTCTTGCTAGATTTCTCATCAAGATCAGACTTTTCTGTTTCCTTTTTCTTATTTTTTTCATGCTTATCAATATAAGAAACAAGAGTTGCAAGAAAAGCAATTGCATTGGCAAGAAATAAAATTGCATCCTCTGCTGCTTCAAGTGAAGATGTTTCACCCATTATCATACCTACAATAACCAGTGCAGTTGTTATAGCCTCAATATAGATCAAACACTGACCTATATCAGAAATATTGTGCTCTTTTTCCTTTACTTCCTCTCCATTTTCAATAATCTCCAACTCTCGTTCTTTTTGTGCTATCTTCCTATTATTGTAAATTAAATATAGCGTACAAATAAGAGATAAGACTGTAAAAGGTAATATAGTGTGGCTTAGCGCGCCACTTATCACGCCAAGTAATACCTGATCGCTATATGTTTTTTCCAGTTCAATCGCCATCAGCAATGTAAATGGGACCATTGTTGCCAATGATGCACATTTTCTATATAGCTCTCTTTTTTTTAGTGCTAATAGTTCTTGTTCTAGCCTTTCTCTTTTGACTTCTTTATCAACTGTTGGCCAAAAATCCCAAAAAAACTCTTCTAATGATTCAAAATCTCTTTTTTTCTTATTCTTTCCTGGAACCTTTTTAGTAGAAGAAAATTTGCCACTAGGTATTTTCATAATATTAACCTAATTAGTTGTAAGTTAATACAATTATACACCTTTTTGCTTTCTGAGTCAATATCACTAAGATATTAACTACTCTTGTCTATTAACTATTTCCTAGGAGATTTAATCAATCTGTTTGATGCCGGCTAGGATATAATTATAGCCTGACCACATAGTTATAATAGCTGCAACCCATAAACAAATCGCACCTGTATATTGAATCATATAATAATCGTTCATTATTAGCGCTACTACAGCAACCATCTGTAGAAATGTTTTAATTTTTCCAGCTTTGCTTACAGGTAGACTAACATTTGTAGCTATCAAAAACTCCCGCAAACCCGAGACTAATATCTCCCTACAGATGATGATAATCGATGGTACTATTGTAAAATCATTTATCTTCTGCTTATAAACTAGCATAATTATCGTTGAAACCACTATTAATTTATCAGCAATTGGATCAAATAGCTTGCCAAATTTTGATTGGACTTTCCACGCACGCGCCAAGTAACCATCAAAAAAATCCGTAATGCACGCAAACACAAAGATTGATATTGTTATCAGGCCTGCATATTTATTTTCTATATAAAAACTTAATATTATTGCTGGTACTGCAAGCGCACGAGAAATTGTAAGCAAATTAGGCACGTTTTTCTTAAGCATGTAATACCATTCTACGTAGTAGGTAAACTTATACAGAAGTACACCAGAGTTCACAAGCTAATAGTTTACAATTGAACATTTATAAAAACTCCATATACTTAAAAAATACAAGCTTAAAATATAAGGATGTAATGATGAACGATGATTTAGATAGTACCACAAAACAAGAGGCACTTAATTATCACAGTAGAGGTGGTAAACCTGGTAAAATTTCAATCATGCCAACAAAACCTTTATCTACCCAGTATGATTTGTCACTTGCTTATTCCCCTGGCGTTGCAGCTCCGTGCCTTGAAATAGCTAAAAATCCTGAGGTTGTTTATGATTATACGGCAAAAAGCAACTGTGTTGCTGTCATTTCAAATGGCACTGCAGTGCTTGGACTTGGTAATATCGGTCCTCTTGCTGCAAAACCTGTCATGGAAGGCAAAGCTGTTTTATTTAAGCGTTTTGCTGATATTGATGCAGTTGATATAGAAGTTGGTACAGAAAATATAGAAGATTTTATCAATGCAGTAAGGTACCTTGGGCCAAGTTGGGGGGGGATAAATTTAGAGGATATAAGATCTCCCGATTGTTTTATAATAGAGAAACGTCTGAATGAACTGATGGATATTCCAGTGTTCCATGATGACCAGCATGGAACTGCAGTGGTTGTTGCAGCTGGTATAGAAAATGCTCTTGATATTGTCGGAAAGAAATTAGAGGACGTTAAGATCATTATGAATGGTGCTGGAGCAGCCGGTATTGCATGTTTAGAAATACTAAAGTCCATGGGCGCTAAAAATATAGTGCTGTGTGATAAGCAAGGAGTAATATACAAAGGTAGAAACGAGGACATGAATGAGTGGAAGGAAAAATATGCAATTGATACTTCCGAACGTTCTCTACTTGATACAATAAAAGGCGCTGATGTATTCATCGGACTATCTGCAAAAGATGTGTTAAATGAAGAGATGTTAAAGAGTATGGGCAAAGACCCGATTATTTTTGCTCTTGCCAATCCCGATCCAGAAGTAAGGCCTGAGTTTGCAAAATCTGTGAGGCCAGATGCAATAATTGCAACTGGTAGGTCAGATTACAACAACCAAGTCAACAACGTAATGGGTTTTCCTTATATATTTAGAGGGGCACTTGATGTACATGCAACAACAATAAATGATGAAATGAAAATTGCAGCTGCAGATGCAATAGCAAAGCTTGCCCGTGAGCCAGTACCAGGTGAGATATCTGCAGTCTATGGCGGTCGTAAAATGGGCTATGGACGTGAATATATAATACCTACTCCATTTGACCCAAGATTAATTTCTATAGTAGCTCCTGCTGTTGCAAAAGCCGCAGTTGATTCAGGTGTTGCAAGAAAGGCAATACAAGATTGGAGTAAATATGAAAATCAATTAAAATCTCGTCTTTCTAATGTTCTCAGCACGCTGAATTTACTATCTTCACATATGTAATTTATTGGATAAAGTTAAAAGTGATAAACCAACCCAAACTCTAAGCCATATATGCCAAACCTATTGGTAATGGTTGCAGTTGTTGATTCAACACGTGCAGTTTCATCAACCTTACTTCCTCCACCGGCAGGAATATATCCTTCACCAGCTAGTATCTTTATTCCTGGTACAATATCTTTAAATTGGTTATCAAGGATACCAAAATAGCGTAAACCAGCAAATGCTTGAGTTTGTGCTGTAAGTTGGTGATTGATACCAAGTTTTGCTTGGTAAGCCAAGGCATATCTGGTTTTTCCTAGAAATTTAACCCTAGTTACACCTGCACCAATACCAACATATGGGGTGAATGGCATTTTTGCTATATTAAAATCACGATATACATTGACCATTCCAGCTAAGTTATTAAAACCTTCATTTTTCATCTTAAATGCAGCTCTGAACTCTGCTTCAACACTACAATTTTCTTGAATGTGAATATCAACCTTTCCACTTCTCCAAGGTGAATTGCATTCCGCTCCAGTAGACGCATCATTGTGACGACGAAGTTCAATATATCTTGCTTTTTTCTTATCTGAATAATCTTCATCATACAAGTTAGTCTGAGAATATAAGCCTTCAAACTCAACTCTCATATTTTTGAATAAATACCCTATTGCAGCACTACCGGCAAACCCTGGAACATATTTAGGACTGTATCCAGCTTCAATTCGCTCCTTCTTATTAAAACTAAAAACCCCCTCTGTTATATTGTCACCTGCATCTTCTTTTCCTTCTAGAGAACCTATTGCATTGAAGAATGCTCCAAAATAGTTAGCTTTGATGTAAACATTCTCTAAGTTATTTATTTTATCATCGTAAGATAAGCACCTAAATGAAAAAGTTAGCAAAACCAAAGATATGTGAATTTAAATCTTTCGTCCACCACAAAGCCTCCCTGCATAACTTGTCATTCCATTATTATAGTATGCTTCTATTTTTTATGATAGCAACTTTTTATTGCGCTCAATCGTTTTAGATTTATAATGAAAGTATTGTAATTTAAAGCAAATCAATGACTATTGCAATTCACGAATTAGAGAGGATCATCAAACAATCGTTCCCCGACGCTGATATAAAGATTCATGATCTTGCTGGAGATGATGACCATTATCATTTAAAAATAAACTCCAAGTGTTTTCTTGGAAAGACAAAAATAGAACAGCATAAAATGGTATATAAAGCTCTGGAAGGTCAGTCTATACACGCCTTGCAACTGGAAACTAATACTTAAAAATAAGGTGAATTTATGAGCAATTTTGAACAAATAAAAAAAGATATAACAGAAAATGATGTGGTATTGTATATGAAAGGCACTTCTGATTTTCCTCAATGCGGATTCTCTGGACTCGTCGTGTCAATCCTAAAAAAATTGAACGTGAAGTTTAAGTATATTAACGTGTTGGAGAATGATGAAATACGTGAATCTATAAAAAAGTTTTCTGATTGGCCAACAATTCCACAATTATATATGAAGGAAGAGTTTATTGGTGGTTGCGACATCACTCGCGAGATGTACGAAAAAGGCGAACTGCAAAGTTTATTGAAGGAAAAAAAAATTATTGCGGAATAAGTACCAAGAAACCAGTGCCCAGACGCTGGATAACGTAGTATTGCTATGAAAAAGGATCTTATGTCTTAAACCGTATCCGTTCAGGGGAGCGGCAAAATAAGGTAGACAAAGCAAGATAATAATGTTGATGTTAACACTATTGTCAAGTTTACTGGCCTTTCTATTAGTGAGATTGAAGAATTAAGTGTGAGCGGTTACAAATAATTTACCATTTCTTCTGGTTTCACTATCCTTTCAAACTCTTCCTCAGTGAGCAGTTGAAGTTTTGCTGCTGCTTCTTTTAGAGTGATATTTTCTTTATAAGCAAGCTTCGCTATTTTTGCTGCATTGTCGTACCCTATATGCGTATTTAATATAGTGACCAACATCAACGACTGATTCAGTAAATCTTTTATCCTCTCTTCATTTGCTTTAATACCAACTACACATTTTTCTGTAAAATTTAAACTTGCGTCAGCTAAAAGTCTTATAGACTGCAAAACATTGTAAATTATCACTGGCTTAAACACATTCAATTCAAAATGACCGTTTGAACAACTAATGGTTACAGCAACATGATTTCCCATAACTTGAGTGCATACCATAGTCACCGCTTCACACTGAGTTGGATTCACTTTACCTGGCATAATTGAAGAACCAGGCTCATTTTCCGGTAACATTATTTCCCCAATTCCGCATCTTGGACCAGAACCAAGCAACCTTATATCATTTGCAATTTTCATTAAACTGACTGCTACTGTATTGAGTGTTCCACTGAGCTCAACTAAAGCATCATTTGCTGCTAGCGCTTCAAATTTATTGCCTGCTGAAGTAAATGGAAGGTTAGTAATTTCTGCAACTTGGCTTGAAAAATCTTCAGCAAAACCCTTTTTAGTATTGAGTCCCGTGCCAACTGCAGTGCCACCTTGTGCAAGCTCATATATATCACTTAAAGTTGATTTTACTCTCTCTATCCCCTTTTTAATCTGGACTGCATAGCCAGAGAACTCCTGTCCTAGTGTTAGGGGCGTTGCATCTTGCAGATGAGTACGTCCTACTTTTATTATATCTTTAAATTCCTGAACCTTATTATCCAGCACCTTATGCAATTTTTCAAGATTTGGAATAAGCAAGCAGTTTATTTGCTCTGCTGCTGCTATATGCATTGCTGTTGGAAAGGTGTCATTTGACGACTGACCATAATTCACATGATCATTTGGATGTATCGGAGATTTACTACCCAAATTACCACCTAAAATCTCTATTGCGCGATTGCTGATCACTTCATTCATATTCATATTAGTCTGCGTTCCGGATCCGGTTTGCCAAACAACAAGCGGAAATTCATTATTAAATTTGCCATCTATTACTTCCTTTGCGGCTGCGCAGATTGCGTCCCCTACCTTATTATCTATGCTACCCTGCTTCATGTTAACATGTGCTGCTGCAAGTTTTACTATTGCTAATGCTTTAATCAGAGGCTCTGGCATTTTTTCTGTGCCAATCTTAAAATTTTCTAAAGAACGCTGAGTCTGCGCTCCCCAGTAATGTTCACTTGGTACTTTTACTTCCCCTAAGCTGTCTGATTCTATTCTCGTCTTTCTATCCATATTTTCCTCCTGGTGTTATGCAAACTGGTTCACTACATAATTTTTTCATGCCTACTTCTTGGTTAATTAAATCATACTAGATCCAAGTAGTCAAGTGTACGAACATTGCAATTTTCAGGTAACTTGCATGGTAGATGTACAACTGTACGAACATTGTCTAGCAGGAGGGTGTCATCCCAGCGCCCCTATGATGTCATCACAGTGCTTGACACTTGGATCCAGAAATTTTATTAAGTTGGTAAGCATAAAAGTAGCCGTTTTATGTTAAAATACAACGTTTTGATGATTATGAAAAGGCTGGATCCCAGTGTCTGGGCACTGGGATGACACCATCTGCCACGCAAATTGCCTGCAAATTGCAATGTTCGTACAGTTGTGTGGTAGATGCAAGTAGCTGACACTGGGATTTGTTGTGTTTAACAAAAACAAATGTTCGTACAAATATATTCTAGTTATATGATAAAATAAATGAAATTCACATCTTAAAAGGATCATATACATCGATTTCCTTAGAATTACTCTTTTTCAATTTTTCACTTAATAATCTTAAAATAGGCTGTAAATCACCATTAATTGATAAGCACAGCACTTCTTTATTGAGATAATTAGCTAGGTGATTCTTCTTTTCCAGAATTTCTGCTTCCCTCAATAAGTCGCATTTGTTTAATACTACAATCTCTTCTTTTTCAACAAGATCACTATTGTAAAGTTCCAATTCATTATGGATACAACTATAAGCCGAAACAACGTCATCGTGAGTTACATCGATTAAATGAAGTAAAATTTGACACCTTTCTATGTGCTTTAAAAATTTATGCCCGAGCCCAACTCCAAGGTGAGCATCAGTAATTATTCCAGGAATATCTGCTATTACAACTTCGCTATCATCCACTTTTACCATGCCTAAATGAGGTCTTACGGTGGTAAATGGATAATCGCCTACTTTTGTATCGGAATTTGAGCAGCGAGTCAAAAATTTTGATTTACCTGCGTTTGGCATGCCAATAATTCCAACATCTGATAAAACTTTTAGTTTTAATAATACATGTTTTTCTTCGCCAGGCTGACCGTAAGTAAAATGTCTTGGTGCCTTATTAGTAGAAGATTTAAAATTAGTATTTCCAAGTCCACCTTTTCCACCCTGTGCTACTTGAAATTCCATACCAGGCTTGTCAAGGTCTACTATTATCTCTTCACTTTCTTCATCAATTATTTGTGCACCGACTGGAACTTTAAGTATAACGTCTTTCCCTGCTGTGCCAGATCTATCCCTGCCTGCACCATTTTTTCCACTATCTGCTTTAATGTGTCTTCTATAACGAAAATGAAGCAAAGTGTTGAGATTAGCGTCGCTGATGAAAACTATGTTTCCACCCTTTCCTCCATTACCACCATTTGGACCACCAAATTCAACGAACTTTTCTCGACGAAAACTTGCACAGCCATCACCACCGTCACCGGCTTTTAAACACAATTTTACTTCGTCTATAAAACCCATGCTAACCCACGATAATATTTAGCATCCTTTCCTAACGTGCTTTCTATTCTCATTAGCTCATTATACTTCGCGAGTCTATCAGAACGCGATAGCGACCCGGTTTTTATTTGCCCGCAATTTGACGCAACTGCTATATGAGATATTGTTGTGTCTTCTGTTTCACCTGAGCGATGAGAAACAACAGCTTTATAGCCATTTGATTTTGCCATTTCAATAGCAGCAAAAGTTTCTGTTAACGTCCCTATTTGATTTGGCTTGATCAGTACAGCATTTGCCATTTTTTCCTCTATTCCTTTGCATATCAGTTCACAATTTGTAACAAACAAATCATCCCCAACCAATTGAATTTTACTCCCCAATTTTGCAGTAAGTAATTTCCAACCTTCATAGTCGTCTTCACTCATTGCATCTTCTATAGAAATTATTGGATATCTTTTCACAAGATTACAATAATATTCAGTCAACTCTTCTGAAGTAAGCCCCTTACTTTCAAATTCGTAAATTCCATCTTCATAAAAAGTAGATGAAGCAACATCAAGGCCCAGTGCAAAATCACTTTGCGCTGAATAACCTGCTGATTCTATAGCGTATATGATCAAGTCAAGTGCTTCTTCAGTGCTTTCAATATTTGGTGCAAAACCACCTTCATCTCCTACGTTTGTGCTATAACCTTTTTTCTTAAGAATGCTACGTAAGTTGTGGAACACCTCCGCAGATATTCTGATAGCTTCACTGAAAGTCTCAGCACCGACCGGAAGAATCATGAATTCTTGGAAATCGAGCTTATTGTCTGCATGTACTCCACCATTAATTATGTTAATGAGTGGAACCGGCATAACACTCATCTGCTCTCCTCCCAAATATCTGTAGAGCGGCATATTGAAGCTGTTTGCTGCTGCTTTTGCAACCGCAAGAGACACACCCAAAGTTGCATTTGCTCCAAGTTTAGATTTATTTTTTGTTCCATCCAGTTCAATTAATGCTTTATCAATTGCATTTTGGTCCGCTGCATTCATTCCAATGATTTCATCTGCTATTATCCCATTTACAGCTTGAACAGCTTTCAGCACTCCCTTACCACAATACCTTTTCTCATCTTGGTCCCTGAGTTCCAAGGCTTCTAATTTACCGGTTGAAGCTCCAGAAGGTACAGATGCCCTGCCTATTGCACCATCACAGAGCTCAATTTCTACCTCAATAGTGGGGTAACCCCTGCTATCTAAAATTTCTCTTGCAAATACGTTATTGATTATCTTATTCATTACATTAAACCTTAACTTCCGCAATAAGTGCTGCAGTTTCCTTTGCCAATTTAGCTATATTACTACCAGCACCAATAAATAATACTATATCACTTGGACTTGTCGAATCACTAATAAAATGTGAAATGAGCAAAGCATCATTCATAATTTTTGTGTTATTAAATCCATTACTGATTAAAGCTTTTTGTATATCATCAATCCCACAACCAGGAATAGGCTTGTCTTCTGGGGGATGAACAGGAGTGAGGATGACATAATCAAACATCATGAAAATTCGTATGAATTCATCAAAAAAATTACGAATGCGGGCAAAACGAAGTGGTTCGATAATTCCTATTACTTTTCCTTTAGTAATCGAACGTGCAGCCGTTAAAGTTGCATATATTTCATTTGGATGATGGGCATAATCCTCAATTAACTTAACACCTTTAATATCGGCAATCAAAGAGAATCTTCTTGCTACTCCTTGAAATTCCAAAAGGCCTTTTTTAATATCTGCATCGCTAATTCCGAGCTTTATCGCAACTGATATTGCAGCTAGGGCGTTGCTTACTTTGTGAATTCCAATTGCATTTGATAGTACTATGTTTTTTAAAGGGCTGGATCCCAGTGTCACGCACTGGGATGACATCTCTGTACACTTTCCTTTTGTCATTCCAGCACGTAATGCTGGAATCCAGTTGTTCAACACATCAAATTCTATGCTGTTAGCATGCTGTTTAATGTTGCTGGCTCTTATGCTACCATTCTCAAACCCAAACGTTATAGAATTACCCGCATCATAATCGATGTCTACAGAATCAGGTAAAACTGCAGAACCTGCATTATTCACGAATTGGGAAAATGCATTTTTGATATTATCAAATGTGCCGTAATAATCTATGTGGTCATTGTTAATACTTGTTATGACAGCAATCTTTGCAGGGATTTTTAGCATAGTTCCATCAGACTCATCAGCCTCGATCAGAAAAGTGTCACTCCCTCCAAGTTTGAAGTTGCTCTTATAGGAATTTAATATCCCTCCTACAGTTACAGTCGCATCAATGCCAGAATGATCAAAAATGGAAGCAATCATAGCGGTTGTTGTTGTCTTTCCGCTCGAACCTGAAACCGCTATCACATATTTATCTCTTAAAAGTTCAGCAAGTATGTCTGATCTATGCAAAATGGTTTTATTGTTATTTTTTGCCGCAATTAACTCCACATTATCAGATTCTATCGCAGAAGAATGTACAACTATTTGAGCTTGGCTTATATTATCAGCATTGTGACCAATATAAACCTCTATACCCAGCTTTTGTAACCTATTTATATTGTCGTTTGATTGTGCATCACTACCTTGAACTTTGTAATTGGAATTGTGAAGAATTTCAGCAATGGCACTCATTCCAATTCCACCTATACCAATAATATGTATTATTCCTTTTTGAGTTTTGTTAATATTTAGCAGTAGATGTTTACTCATTACTAAATTTATTATAGTATAATTTAAAATCCTCATAGTATCGAACCCTCTTACCGAATACAATGATAAAAAACCTAACCTTTCTATGTCTAATATTTGTTTTGATAAGTAGCTGCAGTTTTAGCAACAGGTTTAACTGCACTGCAGGTCATTATAAAATTGGCAGCAGCTACACAATAAATGGTATAACTTATTATCCAAAAAACTGTAAACACTATGAAGAGATAGGGATAGCATCGTGGTATGGAATAGAAGATCATGGCACACTTACAGCAAATGGTGAAGCGTTTAACCGTCACTTGATCTCTGCAGCGCATAAGACTTTGCCCTTACCCTGCTTTGTTCTTGTCACTAATTTAGAAAATGGAAGAAAGCTTGTTACAAGGGTTAACGATAGAGGGCCTTTTATTGAAGGCAGAATAATAGACTTATCAGAAAAAGCAGCTCAAGTCTTAGGATTTCATAAATCTGGGCTTGCAAAAGTAAAAGTTCAATACCTAAGAAAGATGTCAGAACAATTGATACAAAATACTCCTCATTACAGAAAGCAATATGAAAAAGAAATGCAGAAACGTCATCCAAAACAAGACAGTGCAGAAAGTAAGGGATATGTTGCATTTTTTAAAAGTGCTCAGGCTGCTAAATCAGCTGCATCAAAGCTTCGCAATCAAGGAATAAAAAATGTTAGATTGCTTTTTAAGAACGATCAATATTGCGTGAAAGTGAGTTATAGGTAGTGGTGAGTGCAGAATTTGAAAGATTTGGTTAATGTAAGGAACGCTGGCTAACTATTGTAAGTTAAAAATGTGATATAAAAAAGATATCAACAATTTATAGCTATACCACCGCGATATCTCTTAGCCGCTAACACGTAGCGGAATGACGAGCTTATCGTCACGCCACCGCTAACCGTCATACCGCGAATAAATCGCGGTATCTCAGCCGCTAACAAGTAGCGGGATGACGAGCTTATCGTCATGCCACCGCGAACCGTCATGCCGCGATTCATTCGCGGTATCTCAGCCGCTAACAAGTAGCAGAATGACAGCAATCCTACGTCATACCGTCACGGTATCTCTAGATCCCGCTAACAAGTAGCGGGATACTTGACCTTTACAGGAATGACAGTTGTCGTTTAGCTATAAATGTTAAGAAATTTACCAAATAAAAAAAAAGGCAAAGAAACCCTAGGGTAGCTAGTATTCAAATTCTCCCTTGTCTATTTGACGTCTTTTACTGTCTTAAACACTTTATAAGCGCGTTTCGGCTTGTATAGGTAGAAACCTAAAAGTTTTATAAAGACATGAGGTGCACATAGTGCAAAAAATTAAGCATGATTTACGCCAAATACATTAAGTTTTTTGTCATTAATCCACTGCAGAGATTGCGAAGATAAATAAATAGCTTCAGTTTCATGATAAGAGGGCTGGCGGAGTTTGTCAAGTAAGTTTTTCGTTTCATCCAATGCGCTGCCAAAAGTTTGTTATGCAAGAATGCACTAGCCATTTCTCACAGATTCATTTAAACTTAATCAAGTAGGAGTATTATTAACGCGAAAAGAGTTTAATTAGAGATTTAAGTGATATGGCGCGTGAGGAAGATATAAACCAATTAGTAGAAAATGGATTTGATATTAACTCAAAAGATGCAAGTGGAATCACTCTCTTGCATAAGTTCACAAAAGAAGGCGATTTAGTTGGAGTAAAGTCATTACTAGAGCACGAAGCTGATTTCAATGTCGTAGACAACGAAAATAGAAACCCTCTGCATTACGCCATTATGCATGGACACAAGAAAGTTGCTAAACTTTTTGTTAACCAACTGACAATTAATTCCAAGGATAAAAATGGATTCACTCCACTGCACCTTGCTGCACTACAAGATGACACGGAATTAATAGATTTTTTGATAACAAAAGGCGCAAAAATTAATGAAAAAGATGCCAAAGAGGGCTATAATCCTCTTCATATAGCTTCACTATACGGTTCTAAAAAAAGCGTCCAAATTTTAATTGATAGCGGAGCAAATCTCGAATGTGAAGATAACAATTTTCGTACTCCTTTGTTTTTAACCATTTATCAATGCACCGCACATTATGACAGCAGAGCAGAAATTATAGAATATCTGATAAAGAAAGGTGCAAATATAGAAGCCAAAGATGCAGAAAATAACACTACGCTTTTCCTAGCAGCGTATAACAACAAAATGCAAATAGTAAAACTTATTGCAAAAAAACAGCAAGCAAGTAACGATAAAATTAAACTTAAAGAGTTTTTTTGCACAAAAAACAACCATGGTTTTGATGCGTTAGATTGCGCTATTGAGCATAATAATAGAAAAATGGTAACATTTCTTGTTTCAAAGGGAATAGAAGCAAACGATCAAGATTTTAATGGTAACGCTAGGCTGCATAAAGCTAGCCATAATGGTAACACTAAAACAGTTAAGCTCTTATTGAAGCTTAAGGTAAACGTTAATGCTGTTACTAAATGTAACAGAACTCCCTTGCTACTCGCAGTTAAAAAAGGCCATACACAAATTGTGAAAATGTTATTGGAAGTTAGAGCCAATATGAACATTTGTGAGCAACAAGGTTTTGCACCTCTACATCTTGCTGTTCAAAAGGATTATTTTGATATAGCTCAGTTGTTAACAGAAAAAGGTGCAGACCTTAACATTAAGTGCAATAACGGTCATACCGCAATAGATATGTTCATTAGCAAGGCTCATAGCAAAAAAAACATCGAAGAAAATTACAAAAAATTTTGTAGATTTTTGATGCTTTACCTGAAAGAACTACATAGTAAACACAAAGCCTGTTGTATACTTTCAACCCTAGCTCTAAGCTTAACAATTATAGGCTTACCATTTATTTTCAAGCCTATTATTAAATACAGAGAAAGAAGTAAAATATATAAAAAAATTAGGGCTATGCTGGTCTACATTTAAGTACAAGAAGAGTATACAAAAAATACATAGCCAAAGCTAATACACGACAATTATCTGCTCGATGAAAATGAGATTAAATACATTTTTAATATTTTTATAGAAATCTATTAGTATAGATTTTGTATGCTGTTCTAATGGCTATTTTTAAATGCTTAATACTCCTCTTCATTATTTCTTGCACACATCTACCTACCAAGCAATATCCTATTAACATAGACAATTATAAGCACGATTATCCGTTGCAACAATATAACACCTCTTTGGAGATTAATGAACCGGCAATACCAGAAATTATGCCTTTACCAATAGAGTTTCCCGATCTCACAATCAGTAATCAGCTTATTTCTATTAATGTTAGTGAAGAAGTATCAGTAAAGGATTTGCTGATTGAGATAGGAAAACTTTCTGACGTTAACTTGGATATGGACCCAAAAATATCAGGTAATATTATTTTAAAGCTAAAAGATAAGGATATAAACGAAGTAATTCAGAGTATAGCAAATAGCGCCAAACTGCGTTACTCAACAAGTAATGGTGTAATTAGAATTGAGCAGGACTTGCCATACGCACAAAATTATTACGTAGACTTCATCAATATTCAACATTCTGCTCAAAGCAGTTTCGTCATTAATAACAATATTACTAACAATGATGGAAGTAACGTTGATAGGGACTATAACAATGTTATGAAGTCTCAATACAGTAGTGACTTATGGAATTCATTAGAAAAAGGCTTGAATGCAATAATGGATGTTAACGGGGTGGATGATGGCGAATTCCTTTCATCCAACAGAGAAGCTGGTGTTATTATTTTGAATGCTAGAAAAGATATCCACAAAGCTGTTGAAGAATATATTAATAAGGTTAAGAAGTTAGCGTCTTCTCAAGTAATGATAGAGGCAAAAATAGTTGAAGTTGTGCTAGATGACAAATACCTTTCTGGTATGAACTTAAATGACTTACAAGATGGAACTAAGTCTATAATAAATCAAGATAACTCCATTATTAACCTAGCAATGAACTTTGGTGCAAATGATCTAGGAGATTTAGTAAAAAATTTAGACAAATTTGGCACTTCAACTGTAATTTCAAGCCCCAGAGTACATGCTATAAATAATCAGCAAGCGATGATTTCATTTACTAAAAACCATATTTATTTTACCTCCGATATACAAAAAGATACTAGAAACTCTAATCAGACCTTAATTACCAAGATGAATAGCGTCCCAATAGGTGTTGTGCTAATAATCCACCCAAGCATTAACATTGATACTAGTGAAATATTCATGGATATACATCCAACTTTATCAAGAATTAACGGCTACACTAAAGATCCAGATATAGAGTACGTCGCACAGCAGAGTAAAATGAAATTAAATAGCGACATTCCAATTGTTGAAATCAGAGAAATGAACTCTATGTTAAAAATTAAGAGCGGTGAAATTATGGTAATCGGCGGGCTTATAGAACATAGAGAAGATAAGCAAAGCTTATTGCATCAGAAATCAAAAAGGCTAGCGAATAATATTAGAACAGTAGAAACTGTCATTTTTTTAAAAGCAACAATCGTACCAACATTTGGTTTGTTAGATAGAAAAGATAAGAATTTATATATATATTAAATTATCACTAAAAATTAAATATCAAACCAACTTCAATATTGTGAGTAGATATGTCATCTGCAACAGGTATCGGAACGCTAAAGTAACGATAGCCGAGAAAGGTTTTGATTTCTGGGATTATTGAATAATCAACACCAAGTTTTATTTGATAAGCAAACCAAGGAACATTCAGTGGCATTGAATTTTGGGGTGACCCATTAATCCTTTTTAATCTAAAAACTGTTGGTCCTATACCAAGACCGATGTACGGAGCAAATTGTGTATCCTGAACGCTGGGATTATAATAGAAGTTTAACAAAAACGCAAATATACTTGCTGATTTATCAAATACCGGAGGAGAATTACTATCTTCAATATTGGCTATAGAATACGCGGCTTCAAAATCAATTTTACCATTTTCTCCAGCATAGTAACCTAAAGACATGCTGCTAAACCACTGGAAATCAATTTTACCATCAAATTGCTGTATACTTTTAATTTCATCTGCCACTATATTTTTTATTATAAAACCATAATGACTTTCAACTAAAGTTAGGACTCTTTTTCCTATTTCTTGTATACCCTTTACAAATATTTCTGAATTATCATGGTATACCTTACCACCGTTAGCGCTAACATAAAAATCAAGTTTTTTTGATTTTTCTTTTGTAGGCTCAGCTTGATCTGCAATACGTGACCACATATTTTTCTGATCAGCTACTTGGAAAACAGAAGGTGGACTACTTTCAAGTTCTTGATATTTTATTGGTATTTCTTTTGCAGTAACCTCCTCAGAACGTATCACACTTTTATTATTGTCTGTTTCTAATTTTAAGGGTTGTACTTGCTCAATGTGTGTATCATTACTAATATAAGTAATAAAAAAATAGACACATGAAATGAAAATCAAAAATAAAGTAATAGATATTCTAGTTATCATAAATGAATTCACAATTATCATTTACAGTATAATTACTATATCGTATATTTCTTCAATGTACAAAAATTAAGAAAAAATATTTCCAATTAGATAATTATTTTCCACTCCTTTAACATTAACTTTCACAATACTCTTGGCTTGAGCTTTTGATTCAAGCTTTATTAATGCAAAATTTTCTGCTCTACCGACATTATTTTGCTCAACCAGAACACTTTGCTTAGTGTTGATCAAGGATTGACAAAAACTGCTCATAATTTCTTTATTTACTTCTCTTAAATTTTTTACTCGTTCTTTACGCACATTCTCTGGTACTTGTGGCATTCGTGCAGCAGGTGTATTTTTCCGCTCTGAATATGGAAAAGCATGTAGGTAAACTATATTTGTTTTTTTCAGTAAATCAACTGTATCCTGAAACATTTCATCAGTTTCTGTTGGAAATCCAGCAATAATATCAGCGCCAAATGCTATATTAGGCCTCAAGCTCTTCATTTTATGACAAAATTCTATCACTTGTTCTCTGTTGTGACGACGCTTCATTCTCTTTAGTATTAAATTATTACCAGATTGTAGACTCAAATGTAAATGAGGCATAAGTCTTGACTCATTAGCTATTAAATCCATTAATTCGTCGTCAACTTCAGCAACATCGATAGAGGAAAGTCTTAGCCTCTTCAACTCTGGTATATCCTTTAAAACTCTCCTAATCATTGAACCAAGTGATGGCTTACCCAACAAATCTGTACCAAAGTCAGTAATATCAACCCCTGTAAACACTACTTCTTGATATCCATTTTCTACAAAGATCCTGATTTGCTCTATAATACTGTTTATTGGCACAGATCGATTATTCCCTCTTGCCTCAGTAATTGAACAAAATGTGCAGCTATGATTACAACCATTTTGAATTTCAATAAATGCCCTTGACTTATCTTCAAATCCATTAATTAGAACAGGTTCTACTTGGTTATCACTGACCAAGATTTTATCGTCATTTAGTAAGTAATTTTCAGCTTTTAGCTTATCTTGATTACCGAGCACTTTACTTACACCAGGAATGCTACTGTAAACTTCTGGATCCAACTGAACAGCACAACCAACTACGATAATTTCTTTATTTGGATCATTTTTGTAAATCTTACGTATCTTTTGCTTTACCTGACGTTCTGCTTCGTTTGTCACTGCACAGCTATGCACCACAACAACATTTTCTCTCTTTGCTTTTTTTAATGCTTCTTTGATTAACTCGCTCTCGTAAAAATTTAGACGACAACCAAATGTTATCACTTCATTCATGTTAGTATTTTTTGCTTTAATAGACCTAAATTATATCAAATATCCAAGCAAAGTCTCTTGCATGACTATTTTTTTGTAAATAAATGCTATGCAAGCAGCAGACACTGGGATCTCAACGATTTTCACTCAGACACAGTATCACTCCTTTGCTTATTATAGTCTTTTGACCTTTTTAAGATACAATCCGGATTGGATACTGAGTTGGTGAGTATAAAAGTATAGCTTCTACGTCATACCGCTGCGGTATCTCTTAGCCGCTAACAAGTAGCGGGATGACGATTGTCGGTGAATCTAAGTTACCTTAGCTACATTTCTAGCTGTAACTATAAATGTATGGATTTTTTATCGTGCCATGTTATAATTAACGTCTTGCTAAAAATTAAATATTGATGAATGAACTAAGAAAGTTAAGTATTACACAAATGCATGACGGGCTCAAAAAAAAGAGTTTTTCTGCCGTTGAACTCGTAGAGGCGCACATCAGTGCGGTTGAAAATGAGAAATTAAATGCATTTATAACAAAAACCCCAGAGATAGCAATGAAAGCTGCTAAAGCTGCAGATGAACATTTCTCTAGGCAAAAGGATGATTTAATCTCGCCGCTCATGGGTGTACCAGTTGGCATCAAAGATCTATTCTGTACAAAAGGAATAAAAACAACAGCATGCTCAAAAATGCTGGAAAATTTCGTTCCGACTTACGAATCTACGGTGTCTGACTTGCTTTTAAAAAGTGGAGCAGCCATGCTCGGTAAGCTTAATATGGATGAATTTGCTATGGGTTCTGCGAACACAAATAGCTATTTTGGCCCTGTTGAAAATGTGTGGATTAGAAAAAGCGATGGGGAAAAAGTTGTTCCTGGTGGATCATCTGGTGGATCTGCAGCATCGGTGGCTGGATTTTTATGCGCTGGAGCACTAGGGAGTGACACCGGTGGATCTGTGCGCCAACCAGCAGCTTATTGTGGAGTGGTTGGAATAAAGCCAACTTATGGAAGATGCTCGCGTTTTGGTATGATTGCATTTGCGAGTTCTCTAGATCAAGCAGGAGTCATTACTCGTTCTGTCTCTGATTCAGCATTAATGCTGGAAGCAATCTGTGGCTATGATACAAAAGATTCAATATCAAGCGAAAAGCCAGTGCCTAAATTTTCTAGCTTTATAAATGGTGATGTCAAGGGTAAGCGTATTGGTATACCAAAAGAATATAGGATGGATGGAATTTCAGAGGAAATAGTCCATAATTGGGAGAAAGTTGCTTCCTATTTAAAAGAAAATGGCGCTGAAGTTGTTGACGTTACTCTGCCACATACTAAATATGCAATACCAGTCTATTATTTAATTTGTTCTGCTGAAACTTCATCCAATCTTGCTCGTTATGACGGTGTGCGTTATGGGTTCAGGGTTGATGCTGATACCCTTGAAGAAATGTATTCACTAACAAGAGCAGAAGGTTTCGGTAAAGAGGTGAAAAGAAGAATTTTAATTGGCGCTTATGCGCTTTCCTCAGGTCATTACAATGAATATTACGAAAAAGCACAGTGTATCAGGGCATTAATCAGAAATGATTTTATAAAAGCGTTTGAAAAAATAGATTACATACTTGTGCCATCTGCTCCAACAGAAGCTTTTGGCTTAAATGAAAAGCCAGATCCGCTAATTATGTGCATCAATGATGTGTTTACTGTGCCGGCAAGTCTGGCAGGATTGCCTGCTATTTCTGTTCCTGTTGGGCTCTCCAATGAGGGTTTACCACTTGCCTTGCAAGTGATTGGAAATTATTATGATGAAGCTGGAATATTAAATGTGGCAAGTGTGATAGAGCAAAATTGCGGCAGAATAATTAGACCTCTTGCATAATCTATTTTTTGATAGTAATTTTTGCATTAAAATTTGCTTACGCTCCTCAACGTACTCTATGGTTCCATTTTTAGATGAATAGCAAAAACAGGGTATATTAATCTGTTTACAAAATTTTCGTGTAACAGTTCACACTTAATTAAACCATACGCGTCAAGTTAAGGAAATAAAGGTATGAAAGAGATAGAATAATAAGGTATAAGTTCTCCCAGATATACTTTTAGTGAGAGAACCAATGAATAAAATAACTTGCTTATCAAAAAAGCTCAAAGAAATTTTTAATGAAAAAGCAGAGAAAATCTCAATTACAACAAGGTTTATAAAAAGAAAGAGAAAGCTAAAAGGTTCATCATTCGTAAAAGCCATGGTCTTGGGTAATATAGGAGTTGATAATTGTAGCGTAGAAACAATGTGTCAATTACTAAACGAGGACTCGATAGATATAACAAAACAAGGTTTGGATTTTAGATTTACTGAAGAAGCAGTGGAATTTATGAAAAGGATGTATAATGAATCTGTGATTCTCTTTAAAAATATCTTGCAAGTTGATTGCAAAATCTTACAGCAATTTAATAGTGTTAAATTATTGGACAGTAGCTATATTACTCTACCTAACAGTATGGAAGAGATGTATAAAGGTTATGGTACTAGCTACAGTGGCTATGAAAGCAATACTAAGTCTGGAATAAAGTTACAATTAGTTTTCGACTACATGAATCAGATAATAGACCAACTTAATTTAACGGAGGGGGTAAGATCAGACCAGGGATATAGGAAACATTTAAGTAATATATTAAGCAATGATTTGCTAATATCTGATCTCGGTTATTTTGTGCCAAGTTCTTTTAAACAAATCAATGAAATAGGAGCTTATTTCATAAGTCGTTATAAATCCGATACCAACATATATGATGTAGAAACAAATCAAAAAATGGAGTTATTAGAATGTTTAGAGGATAAGTTATTTTTAGAAAACGAGGTATTGTTAGGAAAAGAAGCAAAAATTAGAGTAAGAATTATATGTCAGAAACTAACTGAAGAACAGTCTATGGCCAGAAGAAGGAAAGCTAATAGATTAGCAAGATCGCAGGGATATACATCCTCTAAAAGAAATCAAAAATTGTTGAACTGGTCAATATTTATAACTAATGTTCCAGAAAATAAAATTAGTGCTGAGCAAGTATTAACGATTTACAGAGTAAGGTGGCAAATTGAGTTATTATTTAAATTGTATAAAAGCCATATCAGGCTTGATAAGCTAAAAGGAAAGCCATGCAGAGTATTATGTGAACTATATGCTAAATTGTGCGCAATTCTTATATTTCACGGCATAGTTGGTTGCACAGAAGTGAAAAAGAATACAGAACTTAGCTTAACAAAGGCATTTATTGAGCTAAAAAGGCGGGTTAGAGAGTTATTTTTAGTATTAACCAAAATTAATAGTTTAAAAGCATTTCTTAAAAAACTCACTATAACTTGGTCGCGATTTTCATTAAAAGACAAACGTAGAAGGGCTAGAGTATCCACTTTAACCTCTCTAAATTTGCTCACAATCTCTTAACTTGACGCGTATGGCTGTCATTCCAGTCTGGAATCCAGAGAAAAGGATGATGTTATCCCAGTGTCCCTGTAATGTCATTCCAGTGCTTGACACTGGAATCCAGCCTTTATTATGCAGCCACTTGGTTAAAATTAAGTCTTCTGGATCCAAGTAGTCAGGGCACTGGGATGACAAAGGAGGGCAGTGTCAGCTACTCGGATGACACCCTGCTGGTGGACAATGTTTGTATAGTTGTGCGTCACGCGCTGGAATGACGAATTACTTAACCGCCATACCGTCACGGTATCTCCTAGCATAGATCCCGCTAACAAGTAGCGGGATGACGATTTTATATCGGAAAACAAGTAGCATGACGATTTATCAAATGTTCCTTAGTTTCTCAAAAAAATCCTTTAACAAAAAAGAGCATTCTGTTTCTAATATCCCACCATAAACTTCAGGTATATGGCTGCAAAATTGAAATATCTTAGCACCATTTTCAATTCCTCCACCTTTTGGATTATAAGCTCCAAAGTACAATCGTTTAATTCTGGCAAAGGAAATAGCTTGAGCACACATCGGACATGGTTCTAATGTTACGTACATATCAGCATCACAAAGCGTGGGAGTTGAAAATGCTTGTCTGATCGCTAACATCTCTGCATGTGCAGTTGGATCGCTGGATATATTGTGTGCAGAAGAAATGATATTGTCTCCACTCACTATTACAGCACCTATGGGCACCTCATCATTTTTTTGAGCGAGTTTGGCTTGCTCTATGGCAAGCTCCATATATTGATACTTAAACACTAGGCACTTATTTCTTATCAATTGCTGCTTTAACGAACGACACGAAAAGAGGATGAGGAGAAAACGGCTTTGATTGAAATTCTGGATGAAACTGCACACCAATAAACCACGGATGACTCTCTAACTCCACTGCCTCTATGCACGTTCCATCTTCTGATATGCCACTGCATAACAGCCCATTTTTTTCTAAGTCATCTTTATAATCTGAATTGATTATGTACCTATGCCTGTGTCTTTCTGAAATAGTAGTGTTACTATATGCATCCATCATTTTAGAGTTTGCATTTATATTACATTTGTATGCCCCAAGTCTCATGGTTCCACCAAGATCGTCATCTTGATCGCCAGCTAACTTAACGATTGGATGTTTACAGTTACGAAATTCTTCAGAGTGTGCATCTTCAAGCTTAACAACATTACGAGCAAACTCAATAATTGCAAGCTGCATACCAAGGCAAATTCCGAAAAATGGGATATTATTTGTACGGGCATAATTTATTGCTAATATTTTACCCTCTACTCCGTCATCACCAAACCCCCCTGGAACAAGGATTGCATGAGAATTCTGTAATTTCTCTCCTATAAGTTTTTCATTTATAGGTTTTTCTTCCTTCTCTCTTGAGTTAACCCAATTTATCCTTACTTTGACTTTATTACTAATCGCACCATGATTTAATGCTTCAACTAGTGATTTATACGCATCAGGGAATTCGGTGTATTTTCCCACTATAGACACAGTAACTTCCTGTGTTGGGTGCCTTATGGAATGCACTATTTGATCCCATTCAGTCAAGCTTGGTCTTGGCTTACTTAAATGAAAGTGCTCCAAAATTTGCGTATCAAGCCCACATTGGCTATACAACACCGGTAACTCATATATATGACTCACATCAGGAGCAGGTATCACATTGGATAAAGAAACATTGCAAAGCTTAGCTATTTTCTCTCTTTGATTATCGAAAATTTCTTTCTCACTGCGGCATAATATAATATCTGGTTGTAACCCCGTGGAATTTAACTCTCGAACTGAATGCTGCGTTGGCTTTGTCTTTAATTCTTGCGCTGCGGTAAGATATGGTATTAAAGTTAAGTGAATAAGGATAACTCTTTGTTTTCCTAATGTGTAGTTAACTTGGCGTATAGCCTCCAAAAATGGTTGGCTTTCAATGTCACCTACAGTTCCACCTATTTCACATATTACAAAATCTAAACCTTCCGTACCATTAAAAATGAACGATTTGATCAAATCTGTTACATGAGGAATGACTTGCACAGTTTTGCCCAGATAATCACCACGCCTCTCTTTCTTCAATAACTCATGATATATCTTACCAGTTGTTATATTGTCATCTTTTGTTGCTTTAATTCCAGTAAAACGCTCATAATGCCCAAGATCCAAATCAGTTTCAGCACCATCTTCGGTAACAAATACCTCTCCGTGCTGAGTTGGGTTCATTGTCCCAGGATCAATGTTGAGATACGGGTCAAGTTTTCTGATACGGATCTTAAAACCGTGAGCTTGAAGAAGCGCACCAACACTCGAAGCAACTAAGCCTTTACCAAGCGATGACACAACTCCACCTGTGACAAAGATAAATTTAGCTTCCTTCATTAATTTTCAAATGGAACAGAAGTAGATTCACTTTCTTGCTTTTTTTCTAATATAATTTTTTCTGCGATCGATTTTTTATGTACGTCTTTTGAACATAATCCTGACAATAGCAATGTGTTTATAATAAACAATCCAGCAACAATAGCCGTTATTCTGCTGAGCGGGTTTTCAGAAGATTTCACCGGAATCATCGAATTGACCCCCTGTTGTGTATTACTAAAACCACTTAACGAACTACTTCCAGGCGGCTGCAAGAGCACTAAAATTACTAACACAACAACCAATATTATTTGAAATATACTTAATACCGCTACTGACATTATAGATAGGGCTGAAAATAAAAATCTTAGCAGTACAAAGCACGTAAGTCAAGAACATCTGTCACCCAAGTAGTTTGAAATCTAAGTATGTATTTACTGCTTACCTTATTTTGATTAACATATGCATAAGACTTTGGGCTTAATATGTATCACATTTTAAAATACAAAGATTATGAACCAAAAATAGACGAAAGTGCTTTCATCGCAGGTGGTTCGCATATCATAGGCAAGGTTGAAATAGGAAGAGATGCAAGCATCTGGTTTAATTGTGTAATCAGAGGGGACGTTGGATCAATAAAAATAGGTAATGGAACAAATATTCAAGATGGAACGGTAATTCATGTGGATAGAAACCCAGGTGGTGACACAATTATTGGCAGCATGGTAACAGTGGGACATTTTTGTGTGTTGCACGCATGCACGGTGCATGATAAGGCGTTTATTGGTATGGGCTCTACCGTGATGGACCATGCAGTTGTGGAGCCTGAAGCTATGGTAGCTGCTGGCTCACTGGTAACACACGGAAAAGTGATAAAAAGTGGGGAAATATGGGCTGGCAGGCCAGCAAAATTCTTCAAAAAAATGTCGAATGAAGAAATTAAACATATTACACAATCAGCACAAAATTATATTATGCTAATGAAGGAATATAAAAACTGAAGTTCGCGTCAAGTGTTTTACTTGACACGTACATTTCGGCTTAACCCTTGTTACTTCTTTTTCCCATTCTCATTTACTTCTTGTGCTTTTGCCCCATCTACTTGAGTACTAGGTAATACTGCATATGTAATACCACCGGCTACGAGTGCAGATGCTACTGCTATACCAATCATTACTAACATCTCTAACTTAACTGTACGTTCAAGTGCAGTAAATGCTATCAGTCCAGCAGCAAGACCCATACCAACAGTAGCAGTGTACCGTGCTCCATTGCCTTGTTTTGGTTGCTCAGTTGTTTTGCTTTTATCTTCTAGTTTTCTATTTTTCTCCTCAGCTTCAGTCGATCGATTTTGTAAGTCTTTTGTTTCATCCTTTTTGGCTTTTAACTGAGCAGCAGTATCATTTGGTGCTGCTTGCAACTGCTGAACTTGATCTTTTAATGCTATTATTTCATTCTCTTTGGCTTTTAACTGAGCAGCAGTATCATTTGGTGCTGCCTTTAACTGCGCAACTTCATCATTTAGTTTATTTATTTCATCCTCTTTGGCTTTTAACTGAGCAGCATTTGGTTGGTTGTTTAACTGTGCTTCTAAATCTTTTATTTTATTTGTTAGTGTTGTTTTTTCACCCTCTAACTTCGTAACAGCAGCATCTGGTTGAGCTTTTAATGCTGTCATTTCATTCTCTTTCTCTGTTAACTTTTGCTGTAACGCCACAGCATCTAATGCTTCCAATTCTGTTATTTTAGCATTTTTCTCTTCTAACTGCTGCTGCAACGCTGTAGAATCTATTGCCTTTAGTTTTTCCACTTCAGCTTCTAAGTCTTGTTTTTCCTGCTGAGCTGTGTCCAATTGATCTTGTAATTCTTGTGTTTTAATTCTCAATTCCTCCTCAGCTTTCTTCTTTTCAGCTTCTAATTCTTCATTTTTCCCCTTTAACTGCTCTTCTGCAGCTTCCAATTCTGTTGTTTTAACATTTTTCTCTTCTAACAATTGTACTGTGGGATGGCAAGATAGGGCTTTTACCATAATCTCCTCTTTCCCATCGTTAAAGCCTAACAGATTTTTCATTTCTTCTAGGCGACTAAAATATTTGCCACCCTTTTTCCCAACGGATTTTACATTCATGATTGTATTATCTCCTAGTTCTTCTTGAGGATAAGAACCAGTAATATATAGTTGTTGATCATTTAGCGTACAGCCCACATAAAACTTGTCATCAATTATAGCACCACTCTTATCTACGTTTTTATACTTTTTAAATTCTTCATAATCATCTTTTTTTATAACAAGCACTATTTTATCATCGGCAACCTGTATTGTACCATTCTTTAAGCTTAGCATAACGAACCTCAATTATAATTTAACATTACATAATACCCTTAGAACCTAAGGTCAAGTAATATTTTTATCATAGCATAGAAAATTTATGTTCGTAAACAAAAAATTTTGGCGTAAAATTGCCGTAATTGTGCTATAGCTAAAGTAATTTAGGTTTACCGACCATCGTCATTCCGCTGCTTGTTAGCGGGATCTAGAGATACCGCGGCGGTATGACGTTGCTAGCTTAAAGTTTAAAATTGAGAAATATTTATGTTAAAAGAAAAATACGGCTTTAAAGAAGTTGAAGACAAATGCAACATATTATGGGAAGGTAGTAAAGTTTATAAATGGAATGGTGAAAAGGATAACACTTTCACTATAGACACGCCTCCACCGACAATATCAGGAAAACTCCATATCGGCCATATATTTAGCTATTGCCACACGGACTTTATTGCAAGGTTTCAGCGCATGCTGGGAAAAGATGTGTTTTACCCAATTGGGTTTGATGATAATGGGCTTCCCACTGAAAGATTGGTTGAGCAAACCTATAAAACCCGCGCAAAAGAAGTTGGCAGGGAAAAATTTATAGAGATGTGCCATGAGGTTATTGAAAAATCAAAGCAAGAATTCAAGGAACTATTTAAATCGGTCGGCATTAGTTATGACTGGGATTTGGAATATCACACGATCAGCAAGGAAACTGTGACGCTTTCACAGATGTCGTTTATTGATCTATATAATAAGGGATATGCATATAGAAAAATGCAGCCCATCCTTTGGGACCCGGTTGATAAAACCGCAATTGCGCAAGCAGAAATAGAAGATAAAGTTTTTGAGTCATCCTTAAACACGATAGTTTTCTCTACTCAAGAAAATGAGCAGATCAACATTGCAACTACGCGGCCTGAGTTACTTCCTGCATGTGTTGCAGTTTTTTGTCATCCAGAGGATACGCGCTACACTCATCTGATCGGAAAAACAGCGGTAGTGCCAATAACAGAGGAGAAAGTTCCAATAATAGCAGATGATAAGGTTAAAATAGATAAAGGCACCGGGCTTGTTATGTGTTGTACATTCGGTGATGAACTCGACATATATTGGCAGCAAAAGCATAATCTACCGATGAAAATTATCATCGATCAGGATGGAAGGATGGACCTAGATGATGTCATTCCAGTGCTTGACACTGGAATCCAGGAAAAAGAGCCAATGCCAGCGATGACAGAGGAAGATATCATGTCAGCGTATGGTCAGAAAAAAGAAGAATGGATCCCAGTGTCTGGGCACTGGGATGACACCATAGGGGCTACTGGGATGACAGGAGAAAGGGCTACTCAGATGACAAAGGAAGGTGGGTGTGATCAGAAAGAAGAATGGATCCCAGTGTCAGCTACTCGGATGACAGACGATATACTAAATGAAATAAATGGATTGAAAGTTACAGCAGCAAGAAAGCGGATAATCGAAATCCTAACTGAAAAAGGACTTTTGGTAGAAAGCACTAACATTTCTCATTCTGTTAAGTGTGCAGAAAGATCTGGTGCACCACTTGAGATATTGCCTACTTATCAATGGTTTATCAAGACCTTAGAGCAAAAAGCTCAAGTATTAGATAAAGTAAAAGAATGCAATTGGCATCCAGCTACTATGCGTAAACGTATGGAAGTGTGGATAGAAGGGCTAAATTGGGACTGGTGCATCTCAAGGCAACGTTATTTTGGTGTGCCATTTCCAGCGTGGTATTCCAACCGTAAGGGAGAAGAAGGTAAAATTATTCTAGCTGAGATAAAGGACCTGCCTATAGATCCATTGAAAGATTTGCCAAAAGGGTATAGCAAAGAAGAGGTTATCCCAGATCAAGATGTAATGGATACCTGGGCCACAAGTTCAATTACTCCTCAACTAAGTGCACTAGCAGTAAACAGTGAGTTTAGCTTACCAAATCATCGCTATGATACGATATTTCCTGCAGATCTGCGCAGCCAGAGCCATGAGATAATAAGAACTTGGGCTTTTTATACTATTTTAAAGGCACATTATCATGCAAATTCTTTACCTTGGAAAAACATTATGATCAGCGGTTGGTGTTTAGCAGATGATAAGAAAAAGATGAGTAAATCAAAGGGTAACATCATTACTCCTCATGTAATACTTGAAACTTATGGAGCTGATGTAGTGCGCTATTGGGCAGCGAACTCAAGGCTTGGAGTTGATACAGTCTACTCTGAAAATACATTCAAAATTGGCAAGCGCCTCGTTACAAAACTTTGGAACGCTAGCAAGTTCGTTTCCATGTCCATGGAAAAGCATCAAGTGATGAGCACAAATTCTGCTCACGAGACAATGGATAAGTGGATATTGTCTAAGTTATACAAAGTTATAGAAAGAGCAACGAACAACCTATTACAATTTGAATACTGCGAAGCTTTGGGCGTAATAGAGGAATTTTTTTGGAAGGATTTTTGTGATAGTTACTTGGAGTTAGTAAAAAAACGTGCGTACGGAAGCAGTTTAAGTGCAAAACAAAGCTTGGCGTATGTACTGAATATTATTTTGCGGTTATTTGCACCTTTCTTGCCTTACATTACAGAAGAGATATACCACCAATTGTATAGTTATAATTCTGTACACAATCAAAGTAATTGGCCGAGCAAAGAAGAACTTATCTACGATAAATATTCAGAGGAAATGGGAGATAATGTTATTCAGATATTAAACATTATCAGAAAGATAAAGGCAGATAATAATGTATCAGTTAAGCATCTGATAAAAAAGTTGATGATAAAAGCAGATCTACGAGAGGATAAATTGAATCAATCTGCACAGGATGATTTGCAGGCAGTTTGCAATGCGGAAACGATAGAGTGGATGCAGTCTGAGCTTGAAACTGAAGACGGAAAATACATAGTGAATATAGACTTATACTGATTTTTATAGCTTTACTTCCTTTAATATCCATGCTATTGTAATCATTATTAGTATGAGGGAATAATGAGGGATTTGTATAGTAAAACCAATGCACCATATCTTATAGCTGGTGCTCTTGCTACTTTGGTATTGCTTGCGTCTGGGACACTTGCTGTTGCCCCTTATGTTAAGTTCTTGTCTTCAGTTGCAGCCTTTAATGTAGCTCTTCCTGTTGCTTTGAGTTTGTCTATACTTTCTGTTCTGGTGCTTGTACTTTCATGTAAAATGATCAGCCAGAATAAAAAGCTTGATGCACAAAAAGCAGAACCTAATGAAAAAAATGGATTAGCTAAAGAGCAAGAAAATATAATACAAAGCTTAGAGCTTCAAATCAAAGAGCTAATAAGAGGCTTAGTAGTCAATACAATGAAATTGTAAAGCTAATGGGTAGTGCTGCAAAAAAAGATGAAGTGGAAGAGCTAATTAGTAGTTTCACGGCAAAATTAGATGAAATTTCAAAGCAAGCTAATAATGCTACAACAAAAGGTGAAATGGAAGAGCTAAGTAAGAAGCTTAGCGATGAAATGGAAAAGCTAATTGGTAGTCTCATAACAAAAGAGGAATTAGAAGAAAGGCTTGGTAGTCTCATAACAAAAGAGGAATTAGAAGAAAGGCTTGGTAGTCTCATAAAGAAAGTTGAAGTAAAAGAAGAGCTGCGGATGAAGTTTTATGGAAAAGATGAAGAAAGAGGAAAGATAACATTTGATGATGTTATACTTCAAAACGATATAAAACAAAAGTTGATAAGGATTTGTGAACCAAATGCTCTAGAAAAAGGAGAAGGATACATTTTGTATGGTCCACCAGGAACTGGTAAGACTATGACTGCTAAGGCGATTGCAAGTGAAACTAGATTCAAATCTGCATTTATAAGTGTTTCTGGATCTGATTTGCTTAATGTGTCAAATATAAATAAGGTTTTTGAGAAAGCAAAAAAAAACACTCCTTGTATAATTTTTATAGATGAAATTGATAGCATTGGCAAAATGCGCAGTGATAATAATGTAGAATCTTTAAATAATTTATTAGCTGAATTGGATGGATTTGAATTTAGAAAAGGTGTGACGGTGATTGCTGCAACTAATCGTATAAATGTTTTAGATGATGCACTTATTAGGGGTGGTCGTTTGTCTACACACATTAAGATTCCTACATTAGACACAGACACACGTAAAAAAATAATAAATGAGTATTTTCAGAAGAAAGAATTGCAAAATATATTTATTGACACAATTTTACGCAATACTAATGAGAATTTTTCACCAGCAAATCTGATTAGTTTATTAAAGGAAATAGAAGATTGTGGAAGTAAAGTACTTGACAATACTAGGATTGGGGTTATTTGTCGAAATTTTAAGAAGACTCATAATGTTACAAAGGTGTCGAATAAGCAGACTAACGGGAAAATTGAAAATTCTGTAGGAGAATCACAGCAATACACATCCAGACCATCACGTAAGCTGAATGACGCTTCATGTGATTCTGGATATACCAGTATATGTTCTACCCCAACCAATAGCTACCACACATTTTGAGTACAGTTGTACACTGGATACATAAAACCTTAGCCATTTTTAGCTAGCAGACTGAAGATGGGAAGTTTGTTGTAGGTGCAGGATAAAAATAAATACTCCCCTCCACAGATAAGAGAATTTTAATAAATATATACAAGACTGCTGAACGTGGGGGGGAGGGGAGTAATGAGCAATTTGCTTAGTGAGGCTAATGCATTTTATTTTGTAGCTAGTTCCTTAGCTACTCTTACGTTACTTACATCTTTAGCGCTTATTGTAACTTCTAATGTGCCTCTTCCTCTAATTCTTGCTTTAGCTACATTATCTGTTTTGGTGCTTGCACTTTTATATAAAATAATTCGTAATAATAAGAAAATAGAGATTGAGAGAAATAAATTCGCTCAAAAAGAGCAAGAGTTGGAAAATAAAATAACTCTAGGAAAGGAAGCTGAAGAAGCTGCAAACAAAGAAGTGAAGAATCAATTACATGAATTAACTCGAGAAAAGCAAAATTTAGACAAGAGAGCAAAAAAATTGAATCAGAAAGTAAATGAGTCAGAAGTTGAGAGAGAATCTCTTCTTGAAGAAAAAAAATCTTTAGAGAAAAAATTAGAAACAGCAAAGAATCGTACGTTTGAAATAGACAATGAATTGGACAAAACAAAAGAGGAAATAGAGAAGCTTGTTGCACGAGAAGAAGAATTACATCTTAAAATCTCGTGTTTACGTGAACAGTTACAAGAAAAAGAAGAACGTATAACAGAATTGAAAGGGAAAATAGACAATAATCAATGCAAAGAATTAGAAAATAAAAAATTGAATGAGGAAGTAGAAAAATTACGTAAAGAAATAAGGGAGTTATACGAGAAAGAAGACAAATTTTATAAAGAAAGAGATATATTACGTAAGAAAGAAGACACACTTTATAAAGAAAGAGATATATTATATGAGGAAGAAAAAAAGTTGCATACAAAATTAGATGACCTAAAATGTGAAATCAGAAAAATCAATAAAGAAAAGGAAAATTTATCTAAAAAATTGGAAAAGAAATTTGACGAGTTAGATGAAGCAAATGGTTTAATTGAAAATCAGTCTTTTGAGTTAGACGGAATAAGAAAAGATTGTAACAATGAGGTAAAAGGTTTAAAAAATTTACTTTTAGAGCGAGACAGTCAAATAGAACAACTTGAAGAAGATTTGTTGAGAAATGCAGAAGAGAAAAAGGGTTATTTACCGGAAATGTTAGAATCTGTGGTAGACAAGGTAGAAAAATTGGTAAACAATAATGAAGCGATCGGAGATCGTAGTAGAAAAATAATATTACAGGAGACTCAAAAAATAAAGTTTATATTGAAGGAAATTATGCAATTCACGCTAGGTGAAGATTCTAGATGTGAATCACCATCAGAGGAAACGTTTGATTGTTTACTGGAGGATCTTGGATATGCAAGTCGCTCATCCACTCCGATCAAATTGCCAAATTCACTATTGACAGAATCTTATGAACGTAATCAGAGTGAAAGTATTTGCAAAACACAACAATGAGTCTTATTATAAGATAAATCATGCAAGATAATGAACCCAATAATATGCGCACTGGATACACAAGACTTAAATAAGGCTATTTCTCTAGCTAATGCTCTGCGTGGTAAAGTTGGCATGGTAAAGCTGGGATTAGAATTTTTTGCTGCTCAAGGTCTTTCTGGAGTGCAAGAAGTTGCAAAATGCAATGTACCAATTTTTTTAGATCTGAAATTGCATGACATTCCAAACACTGTAGCTAAAACAGTTGAAGTAATAAAAGTTCTGAACGTTGAAATGTTAACTCTGCACATCAGCGGTGGAACAAAAATGCTTGAAGAAGCGCTAAGTGTAGTGCAAGGCACAAAAATAAAGCTGATTGGAGTGACAGTGCTAACTAGTATGAGCAATGAGGATTTAAACGAGCTTGGAGTAGCAAGAGAGGCAAAATCACAGGTAATTTTGCTTGCAAAGCTTGCAAAAAAGATTGGACTCCATGGAGTAGTCTGTTCTGCACTAGAAGCTCAAGAAGTGCGCCGAGAGTGCGGTGAAGACTTTAAAATTATTACTCCAGGAATTCGTATAGATCCAGGTCATGACGACCAAAAAAGAACAGCAACACCAAAAGAAGCAATAAATTCAGGAGCTGATTATATCGTCATTGGCAGACCCATTACAAAAACTACAAGTAGTGCGGAGCTAATATTGAAATCCATGAAAGAATTTTAATATAATAACTTAATTTATAAAAATACTAACATATTAATTAGGAATAAGCATGAGTAATATCAATAGAATAATACGCGAAGTAATCAAGGAATTCCGCTCAAAATTACCAGATAAGGAAATAGAGGAATATTCTGGCAAATTGAATAAGCTACATATCTACCAGTGCAATAAGCATATAATAGAAAATAAGAAGCTATATCATTATACAATAAATGGGAAAACCCATGCTATGGGTCAGCATGGGCATAATTTTGTCAAGAGTTTAGAAGTTATCTTGAGGAATAAGCCACAAATTTCCTTAGAAGAGGTAATTGATTTTATGGAAAAAATAATTAATTTTGGTATTGATAGTTGTTATGGAGCATTTGAGATGATATTTGAATCTCGCTCTGGTGTTACAATAGATGATGCAGTTAATTTTGTAAAAGATAGCTTATCTAGTAAATTTTATGGATTCCATGGCAGTGGGATTTTCAAAGTAATATTAGAACTTAATCCAGAGAGCTCTCTTGAAGAGATAGAGAAACAATTTAGCAAAGTAGTAGATCCTTACTTTCTTAATGCTTGGAGTCGAGAAAGTGAAAGGGCTTTTGCTAAGATATGTAGGTTATGTAGAGAAGGACATGTGGAGAATATGCAGAAATTTGATTTTAGCAATTTTAATTTAGATCAAGATAGTGCTGGAGCATTAAGAGCACTGTTACAGTATTGTGTTGACGTTTCTAATCAAAAAGCTTTAGGTGATTCACATGAATTGCATAGAGAAGAGATGGAGGGGATATATAAATTTGATGATAATTACGATTTAAATTTAGATAGTGATCATAATGATAGTATCTGGCATTGAAATTATACTACAATAATAAAATAACTGGATAAAAATTATCACCAAAAAAATTCAAAAAAGTGCTTGACATAAAAGAACGAACATTATATAGTGTCATTATCTTTTATTTTACCTCGCTTAATTTAATTACTGGATTAAGCTTACAGTACTAAGCGTGGCACAAAGTGCCACGCTATTTTTCGGTTTACATTTTCAACAGATAAAAAATGATGCCATTTCAGTGCCAAGCACATAACTGTACGAACATTCATTTTTAAAGGTAAATTGCACAACAGATGATGTCATTCCAGTGCTTGAAACTGGAATCCAGAAATTTTGCTTATAACTGAGCTGATGAGCTAAAGGTAGTTGTCTTACGCTAAAACAAACGTTTTTAATTAAGTTGCATAGAAGCTGGATCCCAGTGGGCTTTGTTGCATCGCTACTTATGAAAGGCTAACTATAGTTAGGATTATAAGCAACCTATTGAAAATCTTGTTTTTTTGCAATCAATCTGATCAAATTTAAGAATAGTAATTTGTTATTTATATTAATAAATTTAATTCTATTGAAAATAGCTAAAGCATTGAAATTCTTGAATTTTAGCCGGATTGGTAAATGGTAGTGAAATTTCTTTTACTCAAATTTAGGTATTCATTGACCGTTCTTGTTATAAATACCAGAATAATAAGCTACTGATATTCCCTATCTTTTTTATCTTTAATCCATCATAGCTAGCGATGCAACAAAGCCATCCCCATACGCGTCAAGTTAAGGAAATAAAGGTATGAAAGAGATAGAATAATAAGGTATAAGTTCTCCCAGATATACTTTTAGTGAGAGAACCAATGAATAAAATAACTTGCTTATCAAAAAAGCTCAAAGAAATTTTTAATGAAAAAGCAGAGAAAATCTCAATTACAACAAGGTTTATAAAAAGAAAGAGAAAGCTAAAAGGTTCATCATTCGTAAAAGCCATGGTCTTGGGTAATATAGGAGTTGATAATTGTAGCGTAGAAACAATGTGTCAATTACTAAACGAGGACTCGATAGATATAACAAAACAAGGTTTGGATTTTAGATTTACTGAAGAAGCAGTGGAATTTATGAAAAGGATGTATAATGAATCTGTGATTCTCTTTAAAAATATCTTGCAAGTTGATTGCAAAATCTTACAGCAATTTAATAGTGTTAAATTATTGGACAGTAGCTATATTACTCTACCTAACAGTATGGAAGAGATGTATAAAGGTTATGGTACTAGCTACAGTGGCTATGAAAGCAATACTAAGTCTGGAATAAAGTTACAATTAGTTTTCGACTACATGAATCAGATAATAGACCAACTTAATTTAACGGAGGGGGTAAGATCAGACCAGGGATATAGGAAACATTTAAGTAATATATTAAGCAATGATTTGCTAATATCTGATCTCGGTTATTTTGTGCCAAGTTCTTTTAAACAAATCAATGAAATAGGAGCTTATTTCATAAGTCGTTATAAATCCGATACCAACATATATGATGTAGAAACAAATCAAAAAATGGAGTTATTAGAATGTTTAGAGGATAAGTTATTTTTAGAAAACGAGGTATTGTTAGGAAAAGAAGCAAAAATTAGAGTAAGAATTATATGTCAGAAACTAACTGAAGAACAGTCTATGGCCAGAAGAAGGAAAGCTAATAGATTAGCAAGATCGCAGGGATATACATCCTCTAAAAGAAATCAAAAATTGTTGAACTGGTCAATATTTATAACTAATGTTCCAGAAAATAAAATTAGTGCTGAGCAAGTATTAACGATTTACAGAGTAAGGTGGCAAATTGAGTTATTATTTAAATTGTATAAAAGCCATATCAGGCTTGATAAGCTAAAAGGAAAGCCATGCAGAGTATTATGTGAACTATATGCTAAATTGTGCGCAATTCTTATATTTCACGGCATAGTTGGTTGCACAGAAGTGAAAAAGAATACAGAACTTAGCTTAACAAAGGCATTTATTGAGCTAAAAAGGCGGGTTAGAGAGTTATTTTTAGTATTAACCAAAATTAATAGTTTAAAAGCATTTCTTAAAAAACTCACTATAACTTGGTCGCGATTTTCATTAAAAGACAAACGTAGAAGGGCTAGAGTATCCACTTTAACCTCTCTAAATTTGCTCACAATCTCTTAACTTGACGCGTATGGAAGTTGCTACACTACTGATAAACCTAAGCGACGCCTATGGTGCTCTAGGTAACCATAAGAAACAAAAGGAGTTGTTTGCACGGGCTTCATCCATCTTTAAGAAACATTATGGCCCTGATCATCCGGAAGTTGCTAAACTGCTGGCAGAGCTAGATGATATTTAGGCTTTTAGCAACACTAGATTAATAATCACTTATTTTATAATCACACTTCCAAAACTAACCTGTTTGGATCTTCTATATAATTTTTTATTTTAACGAGGAAAGTTACTGCTCCTTTGCCGTCAACTATTCTGTGATCGTAAGAGAGAGCAATGTACATCATAGGTCTGATTTCTACTGCATTACCAACAGCAACTGGCCTGTTTTGTATTGAATGCATTCCAAGTATTCCAGATTGCGGAGGGTTTATTATCGGAGTGGAAAGAAGTGAACCGTATACTCCACCGTTTGAGATGGTAAATGTTGCACCTTCCATTTCTGATACTTGTAATTTACCCTCACGAGCTTTTTTGCCAAGAGCAACTAAAGTCAACTCAATTTCTGCAAATGACATCTGATCGGCACCCCGAATAACTGGTACAACAAGACCTTTATCGGTGCCAACAGCAACACCTACGTCATAGTAATGTTTATATATGATTTCATCGCCTGAGATTTCAGCGTTAATTTCAGCAATTTCTTTCAATGCTTGCACCGCTGCCTTTATAAAAAACGACATAAAACCAAGTTTTATTCCATATTTTTTTTCAAAGGCGTCCTTATATTTTGCTCTTAGATCCATGACATTCTTCATGTCAATTTCATTGAACGTGGTCAGTATTGCAGCAGTATTTTGCGATGCTTTCAAACGAGCGGCAATTACTTGCCTTATTTTGCTCATTTTTACTCGTTCCTCTCTTTGCTCTCCATTTACTACACTTTTTGGCAATTCGTATTGTTTTATTGCAGGCTGTTCTGTTTTGTTTATATGGCCTATTACATCTGCTTTTGTTATTCTGCCTCCCATGCCAGTTCCTTTGACGCTTTCTGCACTGATTGCATTTTCTTCCATAATTTTACGAGCTGATGGAGCATCTTTTTTAGCAGCACTTTCGCTTTTATCTTCTTTTCTCGCTTCCTCTTTTACTTCTCCCATGGAAAGCTTCGCTAACAATTGATCAGGACTTATTACATCATCTTCTTTTATAAGAAATTCAGTTATTTGCCCTGAAGCTTCTGCAGTTAATTCGAGTGCTGTTTTGTCAGTTTCAATTTCAAAGATCAAGTCATCTACTTTTACTGCTTCTCCAATACCCTTCTTTATTTTTACTATACCTTCTGTAACTGATTCACCACCAAGAGTTTTTGGTGCTCTGATTTCTATAATTTTGCTCATAAAACAACTTCCGTATAAAACTTTCTATAGATTTATACATGAAAAGAGACATGTAATAAACTAATAAATTCATTGAGGCTCTTATCATTTAGAAGTGACAAACGGATAACATATTCCCAAATGTCATTCCAGCACGTGACGCTAGGCCATAAAAATTCCTTGACAAGCTTTGTCAGCCCCCCTATCATGGTACTGGAGCTATTTATTTATCTTCGCAATCTGTGCAGGTTAATGACAAAAAACTTAGGGTATTTGGCGTCTCATGTTTAATTTTTCGCACTACGTGCATCGCATGTCTTTAAAAATTTTTAGGTTTTTACCTATATAAGCCGAAACGCGCTTACAAAGCGTTTAAGACAGCAAAAAACGTCAAATTGACAAGGGAGAATTTGAATGCTAGCTACTACGGGGTTTCTTTGCCTTTTTTCCTGCTTAGTAAATTTCTTAAACACTTGCGGTGTAGGTTAGTTGCAAGTTAAAAGCAGCTAAATCGCTCTTAATCAAGCGTTTTAGAATAAAAAAAACGCCGATATTTTAGTACATAGTAAATAGCCAACCACCACGGGGCTTCTTTTGCCTTTTTTTTCGCTTGGTAAATTTTTTAATATTTATAGCTAAACGACAACCGTCATCCCGCTGCTTGTTAGCGGGATCTAGAGATACCGCGAATGAATCGCGGTATGACGGTTAAATAATTCGTCATCCCGCTACGTGTTAGCGGGATCTAGAGATACCGTGACGGTATGACGGTTCGCGGTGGTATGACGATAAGGTTTATACCTTGTCATGCAAGTACTAGAATCCAGTAAGCTTATTTATGCATATAAAAGGTTATTATTTTGTAAAGTCAAAGTTGCTTTTGGTTTTAAGTTAAAGTACAATAAATGCAAAGGTTTATATAAACTGGATCCAAGTAGTCAGCTACTTGAATGACATCAGACAAACAATCGTACACATGCTAGTCAAAATAGGTACCAGAGGAAGCAAGCTTGCAGTTGCCCAGGCTTTGGAAGCAAAACAAAAGTTGCTGGATTCTTTTCCTAACTTATCTATTGAAATTGTTAAAATAAAAACTTCTGGAGATAAGTATGCAAACGCAAATCTTGCTGAAATAGGAGGCAAAGGATTATTCATTAAAGAAATTGAGACTGAATTGCTCGAAAATAATATAGACATGGCAGTTCATTCGCTAAAAGATATGCCTGCGTTTTTCTCAGGGGGTTTAACAATTCCTTGTGTTTTAGAAAGGCTAAGTTCATGCGATGCGTTTATTTCTCATAAACACAATAGCCTTGAGTCTTTGCCACAGCAGGCTACTATTGCCACTTCTTCAATAAGAAGAAAAGTTCAGTTGTTAAATGTTAGACCAGATTTAAATATAGTACCGCTACGTGGAAATGTAACAACCAGATTGCAAAATCAAAGTTTTGATGGAATAATTCTAGCTGAAGCAGGACTCATAAGATTAGAAAAACATCACTTGATTACAGAGGTATTGCCACCAAAAGTTATGTTAAGTGCAGTGGGGCAGGGGGCGGTTTGTATTCAATGTAGAAGGAATGATGTAAAAATTATCGATCTTTTAGAGAAAATTAATAATAATATGTCTTTTATAGGAGTGAAATCAGAGCGCAGTTTTATGAAGACAGTGAATGGTTCATGTTTTACACCACTTGCAGCTTTGGCTGAATATGTGAGCGAAAATATGCTACACCTTCGTTGTATGTTAGCAAGTGGAAAAAATATATACTTCACTGAGCGCACTTCATTTATAGAAGATGCGGAGAAAATGGGTATGGATGCAGGATTAGAGTTGAAATCAAAATGCTTATAAGCTTACCTAAAGTACGTGGAATCTATCGTTATGATGTCTTAATGTCTAAAGCGACGTGGTTAAATGTTGGTGGACGAGCTGATGTATTATTTAAACCATGTGATATTGAAGATTTAACATACTTGATTAAAAATACTGAACTGCCAGTTAGCGTTATTGGTGCAACATCCAACATAATAGTGCGAGATAGTGGCATTCGAGGAATAACAGTAAAATTAGGTAAGGAGTTTGCATATATTAAAAGTAAGGGTAACAACTCTATTGTAGCTGGGGGAGCTGTGCTGCTCAGCAACCTTGCTCACTTTGCGGGAAATCAGCAGATTAGTGGGTTGGAGTTTCTAGTTGGAATTCCAGGAACAGTTGGTGGCGGAATAGAAATGAATGCAGGTGCATATGGTAGTGATATCGCAAGTGTTGTACAATCCATAAAAGCAGTGAATCTAGAGGATGGAAACCTATATGAGTTCTCCAGCGAAGAAATGGGGTATTTTTACCGTGGACATAGCCTAAAAGGAAATTGGATTTTTGTTGAAGCTGAGTTTAAAGGAGTAAACTCAGAGTATGAGCTTATACTGCAAAGGTTAAAGGAAGTTATTGAGAGGAAAAATAAAAGCCAGCCAATAAGAGGAAAAACTGCTGGGTGCATATTCAAAAATCCAAAAAACTACCGAGCATGGGAGTTAATTGATAAATCTGGCTGCCTAGGGTTAAATATTGGTGGAGCTAGAATCTCTCAGAAACATTGTAACTTCTTGCTCAATTACGATAATGCAACTGCATCTGACTTGGAAAACCTTGGCAACAAAGTAAAAGATGCAGTAAAGGATAAATTTAATGTTGAACTTGAGTGGGAAATAAGGGTTTTGGGTAGCTATTAGATAGTTTTTATAGCTTATGTATATTCGTTCAGGAGAACGGCAAATAAGGTAAACAAGTAATCTAAAAAAATAATCATAGAGAAACCGTGAGGTAATGTGGTTAATCTTGTAGAACTTTGCAAGAATCTAGAGAGAAAAATAGCAAAGTTATACCAATTCTCATTATTAGTGAATCAAATAAGCGATATTGTAGAGTTATTTAATTGTGGAGTGAGAAAGAAAGGCAATAGTATGGCTTTTTTTTCATTGTTATCTATCCGTTTATTGTGCAGTGGGAATTGGTATTAGCTGAACGGACACTATTGTTATACTATATCTTATATACAATTGTGCAATATGGACAATGGCAACAAATTTACTAGCGAAATTCAGTGATTTATGATTGATAATTAAAGTTCTTAATTAGTAACCGTTCACACTTAATTCTTCAATCTCACTAATAGAAAGGCCAGTAAATTTGACAATAGTGTTGACATCAACATTGTTAGCCAGCATTGCTTTTGCGACTTCGATTTTTCCTTCGATTTTTCCTTCAATTTTCCCTTCCTCTTTACCGATTTTGATGCCTCTTTCTTCGCCAATTTGGATGCCTTTTTCAGTAGCAAGGTCAAGTCTGTATTCAAGAATGGCTTCTTCTTTCCGTAGATCCATTATTCTTTCTTCATAAGCTACTAAATCTTTTTCATTCCAGCTAAACCTGTCTAATTCATCGTAGGCTAACTTTATTATTGGTGCTTTTTCTGCTATTTTCCTTAAGTCTTCTTCCGTAGTTTCATCTGCATATTTGAAGAAAAATAACCAACGATCCACTATGCTTTCTAGCTGTTCTTCCTTATTCTTA
Organism: Wolbachia endosymbiont (group A) of Epagoge grotiana; assembly: GCF_947251775.1. NCBI lineage: Bacteria > Pseudomonadati > Pseudomonadota > Alphaproteobacteria > Rickettsiales > Anaplasmataceae > Wolbachia > Wolbachia endosymbiont (group A) of Epagoge grotiana. The sequence goes on along the minus strand of NZ_OX366387.1, from coordinate 1,076,047 downwards.
GGAAATTTAGGTAGTTCAATAAATACAAATTGAAAATCTTTTAAGTCATGCTCATTGGTTTTCTCATCTCTTATAGTGTGGCTGGATATATAATCAAGCTTATCAGGAAATAAATTACAATTAGAGATAGCAATAAAGAAAACCTTCTTTAAATCAATGTACTTACCAGATTTATCAGCTTGCCTTGAGTAAGCCTTAGCAGCATATAGTTGAGCTCGTTTTTCGAAGCCTTTATCGCGAGTGAGCTGCATTTCAATCACATACCTAGCCCCACTAGAGTCCCTGCAAAGAACATCAACTATACTTTGCTTATCAGAGGCAATTTCAGGATCCATTATAGTACTGAGGAATTCCACTTCTTGTATAGTATTTATCTCGGTAAACCCTAAAATATCATTCAAAAAATGTATGAGAATATTCTTATTTTTTTCAGTGCCAAAGATTCTTTTAAAGGTTAAATCCAGCTTAGGGTCGAGAAACTTAGATAAAGCCATAGCCAAAGTGCTTAAAAATATTAATAATTATACACTATTATTAACAATTATTCAACCATATTTTTGAAGATAGCTATGCCGCCGCGAACCGTCATACCGCCGCGGTATCTCTAGATCCCGCTAACAAGCAGCGGGATGACGAATTACTTAACCGTCATACCACCGCGAACCGTCATACCGCCGCGGTATCTCGGCATAGATTCCGCTAATTAGTAGCGGAATGACGATTGTGTATCGTGTTTTGCTAAAAATCACAGAATGCAGTCTGGTTACCTTATTAGAAGTTTAGCTTTAACTTTAAATGGACTACTCAACCGTGACAGACTTAGCTAAATTTCTTGGACAATCTGCATCTAACCCTTTTTTTGCTGCAGTAAAGTAAGCAAGGAATTGCATAGCAACACTGTAGATGATTGGAGAGATAAAATTATCAGTGTCTGGAAGTTGCACCACATCTGCGCAAACTCCCCTTAGGAATGGCGCTCCTTGTTTATCACTGAAGGCAATTACTTTGCCTTTTCTTGCAATAATCTCTTGTATATTAGATAGCGTTTTAAAGAATAAATCATCATAAGGGATAATTGCTATAACAAGCACAGTAGAGTCTATTAAAGCAATAGAACCATGCTTCATTTCTCCCGCTGCAATACCAGTTGTATTGATATATGAAAGCTCTTTTATTTTCAATGCGCCTTCCATTGCAACTCCGTATGAACTTCCTCTGCCGATTAAAATAACGTTATTGTGTTCTAATATACTGCCCGATATATGTTGTATTTTCATCACATTCAAAACGTGCTCAACATACTCGGGAATAGAGTTAATAGCGTTGCTTAGCTGTTTTATTCTCTCTCCACCCAGTATACCTTTTATTTTTCCAAGCTCCACGGCAAAGCATGCTAAAGTTGCAAGTTGCGCAGAAAAGGTTTTTGTTGAAGCAACACCAATTTCTGGCCCAGCAAGAGTATGTAACACAATATCTGAGATCTTTTCAATGCTGCTGCTAAATGTATTAGTTATACTAATGATTGTTTGCTTCTGTGATTTCGCATAACGCAGCGCTTCTATGGTATCTGCAGTTTCGCCAGATTGAGAGATGAATAACCCAATGCTGCCTTCTTCTAGCTTGACGTTGCTATACCTAAATTCTGACGAGATTTCTAGATATACTCGAACTTGAGCGACACTTTCCAGCCAATACTTCGCTATTAGCCCAGCAAAATAAGATGATCCGCATCCAACTATAGTAATGTGATTCAGTTCAGAGAATAATTTTTTGTTGACCTCTTTATATTGCTTGTAAAATTGGTTTATTGTTTTGTTTAATGCACAAGGTTGCTCAAAAATCTCTTTTAACATGAAGCTAGGGTAACCATTTTTGCTAATTAGAAAATCACTTGGACTACTATTTTCTATACTGCGTTTAACTTGTGTACCATTGTTGTATATACTAACTCCACTAGATTTTATCACTGCAATGTCATCATCTTCCAAATGCGATATTCTTTCCACAAATGCACTTAAAGCATTAGAGTCAGATGCAGCAAACACTGTGTTACAGTTATAGCCTATTGCTAAAGGCAAATTTCTCTTCGCAACAAATAAGGCGTCTGGATATTCTGCAAATAATAAGACCAAGGCAAATGAGCCGTGTAGGTTGTTTAAACACTTAAATAGAGAATCAACTGGCGACAATCCTTCATCAAGATATAAGGTTAGCATGTTTGGTATGATCTCTGTGTCAGTGTCAGTATGGAATGACATGCCCCTTTCTTCTAGGCCCTTTTTTAGCAGATTGTAATTCTCAATTATGCCGTTATGAGCAACAACAACGTTATTTGTACGAATGGGGTGAGCATTTTTAAGGCCTGGGACTCCATGTGTAGCCCAGCGAGTATGTGCTATACCAACTGTACTGTGAGACATCTTGCTGTCATCAACAACTTCACATAACCTTTTGACTTTACCTTCTGATTTTTTGACTTCTATCTCGCCTTCATTATTTATGATTGCTATACCTGAAGAGTCATATCCCCTATATTCCAATTTTTGCAACCCAGTTAGTAAAGTTGGTACTACTGAATCACCGCTACTTACTACACCAAATATTCCGCACACAAATGGATCACCAAACAAACTTTTTTCTAAACATGTTAAGCATTTTTGCCTTTATTACTGGTTGATTTATATTCTTTTTATCATTCTTTCGATTTTACCTTTTTAATTGGTTTAGCTGCTACTTTTTGAGTTTCTTTGCTTAAAACCTCAGATATAGCGGACTTTAGAACTTTTATCTCAACTTTTGGTGCTATTTCTATTATAAATTGTGCATTTGCCTCATCAACTTTATTAACTTCACCTATTATTCCACCAGAAGTAATGACTGTATCACCACGTTTTATTTGATCTATCATCTTTCTATGTTCTTTTAGTTTTTTTTGTTGCGGGCGAATAATGAGAAAATAAAATACCACAAATATTAAAATCAATGGAGTAAAACTAGCAAAAGATGCGCCGATACTTGATGTATTGCTAGTTGCATCTGCTGCAAAAACTTCAGAAATGAGCATATTTAATCCTAATTGTTAATGATAAAAACAAACCTATTTAAGTATTAATTACAATACCATGCCATGTCAAGTTTGGTGAAGGCGTTTCTCAATACCGGCAATAATACTGCGAATTCTAAGTTATGCTAAAACTAATATGGCGGGAGTGATGAGACTTGAACTCACGACCTCATGCGTGACAGGCATGCGCTCTAACCAACTGAGCTACACCCCCCTAATTTCTTTTTAGCGTTTTCGGGCTTCAACTTTAAAGCTAATAAACATGTTGCCCTTTGTCAATATTTTTTGTTTGCGCTTTGCTGTCTTTTCTATTACTATGTAAATAATTTAATTTCACACATGGCTTGTACAAGTAGTCCCATTAGGGTTATGCCATGGAAGATAAACTATTTGGAGGAATGATATATGACAAATTTGCCTAAAGTCACTGTGCGTGATTTAGCTGAATCTGGTGTACATTTTGGTCACAAAATTAGTCGCTGGAACGCAAAAATGGCTCCATACATATATGGAGTGCATCAAGAAAATCGTATACATATAATTGATTTGCGAAAAACACTACCATTGCTACAGGTGGCCATGAAGGCTTTATATGACGTTGCATTTCAAGGTGGTCGCATTCTATTTGTTGGTACAAAGTTTCAAGCTTTTGATATTATTGCAAGTGAAGCGATTCGTTGTGGTCAATATTATGTGAATCATCGTTGGCTTGGTGGTATGCTTACTAATTGGGGCACTGTTTCTTCTTCGATAAAAACCTTGATGCAATATGAGAAAATATTAAATGACGAGGATAGCATTTTAACAAAGAAAGAATTGGGAAACATTGAAAAGAAAAAGCAAAAGCTTGATAAGGCGCTTGGCGGTATTAGAGAAATGGGAGCAATTCCTGATATCTTATTCATCATTGATACTAATAAAGAGCATATAGCGGTTAAGGAGGCTAAGAAGTTAGGAATTCCAATAGTTGCAATACTTGATACTAATTCTGATCCAGATGGTATTACTTATCTAATACCTGGAAATGATGACTCAAGGAAATCAATAGAGCTCTATTGTAAATTAGCTACCGACTCTATATTGGCTGGAATAGAGTCTAGTCTAGCAAAATCTGGAGTTAAGGTTGATGATATAAGGGGTGATGAGTTTATTCAAGAAAAAGAAGATGGTATTGTGCAAACTAAAAGGAGACGTAGTAAAGTTTACAAAGAAGAAGAAAGGGAGGTAGTAACAAATGAAGATGAATCCAGATGATATAAGAGAATTACGTGATAGAACAGGGCTTGGCTTAAGTGACTGTAAAAAAGCATTAGAAGAATGTAATGGTGACATTAAGAAAGCCGTTGATAAGTTACGTACAATAGGTCTTGCTAAAGCTGACAAAAAATCTGATAGAGTAGCTTCAGATGGGCTCGTTGCTATGTGTTTGACTGAAAATTGTGGTGTATTGATTGAACTCAATTGCGAAACCGATTTTGTCGCAAGGAATGAGAAATTTATAGAGTTAGTTTTAAATTTAGCATCAATTGCTCATCAAGAACGCTGTACTAGCGTTGATGAGTTAAAAAATGCCAAGTATGAAAGCATTGGCACAGTGCAGGAAGCTATTATGAATGGTACGTCAGTTCTTGGTGAGAAGCTAGAGTTAAGCAAGCTTTGTTACTTAGAAGCTAAGGATGGAGTTATTGCTGGCTACGTACATGGTGATGCGCATGGCTTAGGTAAGATTGGTGCTTTAATTGCATTGCAATCATCTGGTGATAAGGCGAAGCTACAAGAGATTGGGAAACAAATAGCTATGCATGTAGTTGCTATGAAGCCTGAAGCCTTGTCTATAGATGATTTAGATCAAATGAAGTTGAACAACGAACGTTCTATAATTGAAGAGCAAGTGAGGAGCTTAAATAAACCTGAAGAAGTAGCAAAAAAAATAGTAGATGGACGAATGGCTAAGTACTATGAAGAAGTTGTTTTACTGGAGCAAAAATTTATAAAGGATGATAAGATGAAGATTTCTGATTTTATAAAATCAAGCGAGTTGAGTGCTGTTAAACTCTCTAATTACAAGTTACTTGTTTTGGGTGATGCAGATTAAATAGCAAAAAATGTTTATTTCAACAAATGAAAAAAGCGAAATAAAATATTCCAGGGTGTTATTTAAAATCTCTGGTGAGGCTTTGATGGGATCAAAGCAATTTGGTCACGATATGGAGACTATAGGTGAGTTATCTAAAGGCATAGTTGAAGTTTGTAATCTTGGAGTTCAGGTATGTATTGTTGTTGGTGGTGGTAATATCTTTCGTGGCACATCTGCGTCTTTAAGTGGTTGTGAAAGAGCAAGCATTGATTATATTGGAATGCTTGCAACTATAATCAATGCTTTAATTTTACAAAACTTTTTAGAAAAAAATTTAGTAGCTTCTAGGGTATTATCTGCAATACCCATGGCCACTGTATGCGAACCTTACATCAGAAGGAAAGCTATTCGTCATTTAGAAAAAGGTAGAGTGGTAATTTTTGCAGCAGGCACAGGCAACCCATTTTTTACTACAGATACAGCTGCAGCCTTACGTGCTGTTGAAATGAATTGTGATGTTATTCTAAAGGGTACGCAAGTAAATGGTGTATACTCCGCTGATCCGAAAAAAAATGAGGATGCTGTAATGTATGATAGGCTTTCTTACACGGATTTATTGACTCGTGATTTAAAAGTTATGGATGCATCAGCAATTTCACTTGCTCGTGAGAATTCTATTCCAATTATAGTTTTTTCTTTGAAGGGAGAAAAAATAGTCAATATTATTAAGGGTCAAGGTACTTATACTATAGTTTCAGATTGTAAACATTAGGTAATTTATGTTAAATGAAATAAAAGCTAAAACAAAAGAAAGAATGCTAAAAACTATTCAGTCCTTTCATGATGATATTAAAGGCGTACGCACTGGTAGAGCTAGCGCATCGTTGCTTGATGGTATAGTTGTAAATATCTATGGTGGACATCAAAAGTTAAATCAGGTTGCAGGTGTTTCGGTTATAGATAACAAAACCCTATCAATTAAAGTTTGGGACATTAGTGTTGTAGGTGAAGTGAAAAACGCTATATTAAATGCTAACCTGAATTTAAATCCTGTTGTCGAGGGTAGCACCATACGTATAGCTCTTCCGGACTTGACACAAGAAACCCGTGAAAAATTAGTGAAATTATTGCATCAGTTTGCTGAAAATGCACGGATTGCCATTAGAAATATACGTAGAGATATTATGGAAGAAACAGAAAAAATGAAGGAAAATAAAGAAATCTCAGAAGATGATTTTCATGGTGCTAAAAAGGAAATACAAAATATTACTGATAATAATATAAAAAAAATTGATGGTGAATTGTCCATCAAAGAAAAGGATATACTGAATCACTAAATGATATGGAGAAAGCTTACATAGCAAATGATGTCATTCCAGTGCTTGACACTGGAATCCAGTCTTTACTATACAACTATCTGATGCACTTGTTTGAAATCAAATTTCCTGGATCCCAGTGTCGGAGCACTGGGATGACACCAATTTTGCATTCAAGTATCAACTATTGGTGTCACTACAGTAACTCTCTTCCTGTCATGCAAGTAGCTGACACCTTCCAGGTGTCCATTGAAATCCAAAAAATTTCACTCAAGTCAAAATTAGGTTAAATTTAAATGTTGAATCAAGAATCTTTACCGAAACATTTAGCAATTATTATGGATGGTAATGGTAGATGGGCAAACAATCAAGGAAGAGTAAAAATTGATGGTTATAAAAAGGGCAGTGAAGTTGCATACGATATTGCCAAGTATTGTACGGACCTAACCATACCCTACTTAACTTTGTATGCATTCTCTATGGAGAATTGGCTTAGACCCAAAAACGAAACTGACTGTCTATTTGATTTATTTTACTCCGTTTTAACTAATGAAGATAAAGTCAATTTCATTTGCAACTGTAACATTAAGTTGAATTTTATTGGCAATTTAAGTCTGTTATCCAGTAAAATATTGGATCAAATTAAAAAAGCAGAAGAAATGACACATAAGAACGATGGTTTATTACTCACTGTGGCAGTCAGTTACGGAGCAAAGCAAGAAATTACACAAGCTATAAGCAATATTATAAAAGAAAATATTGCTTATGTATCAGAAGAGGAATTTGAAAAATTTCTGTATACTAAAGATTTGCCAAAATTGGATTTATTAATTCGCACTGGCGGCGAAAAAAGGTTAAGCAACTTTTTATTATGGCAAGCAGCTTATGCTGAATTGTATTTTTGTGATACTTTATGGCCTGATTTTTCTTGTCAAGATTTGAGTAAAGCATTAGAAGATTATATAAAAAGAGAGAAAAAATATGGTAGATAATAATTTTATAATTAGAATGTTGTCCTCAATAGTAATATTATTCATATTTTCCTTTGCTACATATTTTAGTGATTTATCGTTTTACCTATTGATTTTTTCAATAGCAGTTTTATCTTCTTTTGAATGGTATAATCTAACCCAAGGAAATAAAATTTTATACGTTTTTGCATTATTATTGATTGCACTACCAAGCGCCTCATTAATATATTTATATAATCTACCACAGGGAAAATACGCATTAGTATGGTTCGTCTTAACCATTTGGGGAATTGACGTTACTGCCTACCTATTTGGCAAGAATTTTGGTGGAGCTAAAATTTGCCCAATTCTTAGCCCTGGAAAAACTTGGACAGGACTTCTTGGTGCGATTTTAGCTGGAGTAGTGTGCACAATTTTTGGATCAATATTTTTTGGTCTATTTTCAATTTTTTATTCTCCAATCATTGGCCTTGCAATTGCTATTCTAGCGCAACTTGGCGATTTCACTGAGTCGCTTGTTAAAAGAGCTTACGGTGTTAAAGATAGTGGAAATATGATACCTGGCCATGGGGGAGTGCTCGACCGTATGGACAGTTTCATTTTTACTGCCCCTCTTATTGCTATTTACATAAGCTAAGTCTGCAGAAGTGCCATTAGAGCTCATCCCTAGTCAGCTCCCCAACCGCTTCTACAGTGCAGTCATGGACAAACGTCTTTTCACAATAAGGGCAGGCTATTTCCTCTTCTTCTCCCATATCTAAATATATTAATGGATGGCCGGAACCCTCATCATTCTCATCACCATGACAACAAACTTTTCTATTATTAACCCTCACTTTTGACATGCTGCTCCTTTAGCTTATAACATTTTATATATTGAATATACCCATTCAGAAATAAAAAACAACAAGCACTATTCTCCATTTTTTATCCTATTCAGGTTAATCAATTCGTTTTGAACACCTTTTGATACAAATTTGCTAACATCTTCTCCTAATCTTGCTATTTCCTTTACAAAGCTTGATGAGATAAATTGAGTATCTTCAGAAGCGGGAAGAAATATGGTTTCGATTTCAGGAAGAAGTTTATAATTTACCCAACTCATTTGAAACTCGTAATCAAAATCCGACACTGCTCTTAATCCTCTAATAATAACAGAAGCATTCTGCTCTTTGGCAAACTTCACTAGCAACCCATTAAAAGATATAACATCTGCATCAATTCCTAGTCCTTTGATTTCATTTTCAGCCATGCTTGTGCGTAGCTTTGTGTCAAAGGCAGTATGCTTATTAACGTTTTCTGCAACTCCTATTATTAATTTATCGACTAGTTTACACGCTCTTTTGATTATGTCAATATGCCCAAAAGTTATAGGGTCAAATGTGCCAGGGTAGATTCCTATTTTGTCATTAATGTTCATCCTTTATTTTTATAAACTACTTTAAAAACTTTTGATAGACATAATAACATTTTTTATCTAAAAATAAAAGTATACAGTTGGCCTGATAGCTCAGTTGGTAGAGCAAAGGACTGAAAATCCTTGTGTCGCTGGTTCGATTCCTGCTCAGGCCACCTTCTCTTTCTTACCAAATTTACCTTTTTGTTGTAAAACGTTCTATAATATGTTATGATATTGATATAAGTGTTGAGAGGGTAAACTATATGTATAGATATTATAGCAGAATATTTAATATCTTATTAATTATAGTTCTATTATTAAGCAATATTACTTATGCTGGCGTTAGTGAAAAACCGGCATCTCAACATGTAACCAGAAAAGAAGAACCAGCGTCAACTGTCTTGACGGCAGAAAATACAGTAAATAATGACGTAGTTGTTGGTTTGTTGAAAACGGAAGAAGCACATGAACTTGGGCTATCTCAAAATATCTATGAGATGTTTAATAACTTTGTGGTTAAGACTGTACTGATTGATTATAATAAGATAATTAGCCTTAAAAAAATTCAGACAGAGTCACTTAATCTCGCAAAACAAGATAAAACATTGGCAAAAAAGCTAACATTAGACCGAATAAAAGTTGAAGTTGCACAATTCATTAAAGAGCACAAAATAAATAGGATATTTATTCCGGATAATTTACATTCAGCACCCACTCCTTATCGCCAGCTTGTTACTGAAGCAATTGTAAAAATAGTTGATGATAACCCTGCAATTCATTTACTTGGCATATGTGAAGGCATAATGAATGCAAAGGGAATTGAAGTAGTGAGTGTTGTGAGTGATGAAGAGAAGCAAAGATCTCATTTAAAATCAGCACCTAATCCACAGAAAGAGGATGTACCTCTCCAGCAGATAAAGATCGTTCCAAATAGTCGTTTAGCAGAAGTAGTAGCCAAATTCCTAATACCTAATGAAAATGGCTGGTTTTCAACATATTTTCCAGATGCTCATTCAGGAGCAGTAGGTAATACACCAGAAAATAGAAGAAAATTGGAGTCACTTGGATATAAAGTTGCAGCATTTTCCAGTGAGGGGGTAATAGAGGCTATTGAAGATAAGCATGGTAATGTTCACTTTCAAAGTCATCCAGAAGCCCTTGTTGTGAAGTCAGATAAAAACCTCTATTTATCAAATCACAAGGAACGTCAAGTGTCTACACTAGTTGCTATAGCGATTATGAATGATTTTCTTTATCGTGCTTAATGGCTATAGCTTTAGGCTTACCGACGATTTGATAAACGATAGATTTGTCATGTATCCGTTCAGGCAATGGCGTCAACTTAAGGAAAAATATCAGCGATAGTGTATAAAATTTCTCTCCAAATTTTTTATCATTAAATTATCCAAAGAGTGCAAGGGACAGCACTTTTGTTTCTATTTTATTGCAACAAAAAAGTTTAAAATGTGTCTTTTTTAGGTGAGGCATGCAAAAAGGAAAAGATCTTATCTTACAAATTAAAAATGCAATATACTCGAAAACTTTTCAGAAAATCCATTGTGTTGAGTTTTACACGAACAAGCTTTTTCGACAGTATTTTCTATGATTTTAAAGTTAGTTAAAAAAAGTTTGGGAATAGAATGTAAACTTATGGAGCCATTGACATGTACCCTCAAAGCAAGCTTTTTCTAAAGCAAGGTATAAGATTTGCCATACAGGCTTTCAAGAATTTAAGCATCCAAACAGCCTATCAGGATGAACCTGAGTTGGAGAGGCTATAGACTTATTGCAGCAGATGGTTCTGGTATGAGATTACCCAGCTCTGGAGAAATTGTATCCGAGTTTGAACCAAATGGAAACTGACCTTACCCAGAAAAAGTGGAGAGAAAGTTTGGAATGTTTTTCACAAAGAGAATGATGAATCAAAATGCTCAGGAATGCAATAGTTAATAGTGACGTTGTTTGTTATAAAAAATTTCTATGTATTCAAATATTGCAGTTCTAGTTTGTTGAGCAGAGTGTTGTGAAGTATCAATAAGTATTTCTCTTTTCAATGAGCTAAAGAAGCTTTCCACAACAGAATTGTCGTAACAACAACCTTTATAACTCATCTATGTTTTTTATGGATAAGAGATATTGATAACCTTGCGAAGTATATTGTGAACCTTGATCACTATGTAATAGTAGATTTTTGGCAGGTTTACGCTTGTTAACGGCCATTAATAAAGAGTCCATAACCAATTGTTTATTTATTGAACTGCTCATTAACTACCATGCGTGAATATAGATCGATTATTGTTGCCAAATATAGCCATCCTTCTTTGGTTTTTATATAAGTAATCCCATACTTTATTTGGTTGATCGACAATAAAGTTTTGGTCTAATATATTGGGAGCTACTGTCCGTTTGTTGTTTCTTAATTTTAAATTTTCTTCTCAATATAGCCTGAATACCATTTTTCTGCATAATACTTTGCACTGTTTTTAAGTTGCAACTTTTACCCAAAGCCTTCAATTCAGCATGAATTTTAGGAGTTCCATATCTACATTTAGAAACTTGATATATTTTTTGAATAGCTGCGAGTAGCTCTTTATTTGCTGATTCTCTACTGCTTATTTTTCTTGTGGTCCACTTATAGTAGCCACTAGCAGAAAATCCTACATAATTCCTGTACTTTATAGCAGTTACTATATAAAAAAATATTTTACTCTTTTTGACTGGCCAGGGCTTTTTTTTAAATGTCTCTTTCCCTTGTTACTCTTGCTTTGTAAATCAAACCTCTCTTTGTCATAAGGTGCTACATCTGGAAATGCATTTGCCGCTGACTTTTTTTCGTTATATTTCTTCATCCATTTTCCTAATACACTATCCCTTATTCCTAGATCTCTTGCTACTTTTGCAACTGGTTGACCTACCTTTCTTTGTTCATTTGCCAGCTTAACAGCTTCCAATTTGAATTCTGCCGTATATTCTCTTGCCATTTCTAATCCTCCAAAATTTTATTTTACCCGAAAAAACTCCTTTCTTTCTCTCCACTTTTTCTGGGTAAGGTCAGTATGGGAAAAGGTGAAAGATGTACTAAAAAACCCAGAGATGATAAAAAAGGAATACCAACGTAGAGTATTAGAAAATAAAAATGATGAATCATCAGAGAAAAAGTTTGCAAGAAGAGAAAATCAAATAAAAGAAGGTATCGAAAAATTAATGGAAGATTATTATAGTCAAGAAAATGCAGGAGAGAAAGGATATATAAGCGAGGAAGAATTTAAACAGACAATGAGAAAAATGAAAGAACGCTTACAAGGGATAGAAGAAGAGAAAAAAAAGGTAGTTGATCAGAAGGCAGTAGAAAAAGGAATAAGTCTTATTATAAATAGCATAAAGAATTTTTATTCTAGTGTAAAATCGAACCTGGAACAGCTAGATTGGCAAACTAAGCGCGGCATTATTAAAGCATTAATAGGACAAATTAACATTGGTTGTGATCAGGTAGAAGTAGGATTTCAGATCGAAGAACCAGCACAGGATGGGGGAATTCTTAATTTGTATCATTGTACCACACATCGTAATAAGGGGGTTGGCAAAATGTGTCAAGCAAGTTTTTTCGTTTCTATAAATCTGGATTTCAGCGTTATGCGATGGAATGACAACGTGAGGTAAATTTTTCAACATCCCAAAATTACAGAATTCAGTCTGTTTAATTAAGCATACGCGTCAAGTTAAGAGATTGTGAGCAAATTTAGAGAGGTTAAAGTGGATACTCTAGCCCTTCTACGTTTGTCTTTTAATGAAAATCGCGACCAAGTTATAGTGAGTTTTTTAAGAAATGCTTTTAAACTATTAATTTTGGTTAATACTAAAAATAACTCTCTAACCCGCCTTTTTAGCTCAATAAATGCCTTTGTTAAGCTAAGTTCTGTATTCTTTTTCACTTCTGTGCAACCAACTATGCCGTGAAATATAAGAATTGCGCACAATTTAGCATATAGTTCACATAATACTCTGCATGGCTTTCCTTTTAGCTTATCAAGCCTGATATGGCTTTTATACAATTTAAATAATAACTCAATTTGCCACCTTACTCTGTAAATCGTTAATACTTGCTCAGCACTAATTTTATTTTCTGGAACATTAGTTATAAATATTGACCAGTTCAACAATTTTTGATTTCTTTTAGAGGATGTATATCCCTGCGATCTTGCTAATCTATTAGCTTTCCTTCTTCTGGCCATAGACTGTTCTTCAGTTAGTTTCTGACATATAATTCTTACTCTAATTTTTGCTTCTTTTCCTAACAATACCTCGTTTTCTAAAAATAACTTATCCTCTAAACATTCTAATAACTCCATTTTTTGATTTGTTTCTACATCATATATGTTGGTATCGGATTTATAACGACTTATGAAATAAGCTCCTATTTCATTGATTTGTTTAAAAGAACTTGGCACAAAATAACCGAGATCAGATATTAGCAAATCATTGCTTAATATATTACTTAAATGTTTCCTATATCCCTGGTCTGATCTTACCCCCTCCGTTAAATTAAGTTGGTCTATTATCTGATTCATGTAGTCGAAAACTAATTGTAACTTTATTCCAGACTTAGTATTGCTTTCATAGCCACTGTAGCTAGTACCATAACCTTTATACATCTCTTCCATACTGTTAGGTAGAGTAATATAGCTACTGTCCAATAATTTAACACTATTAAATTGCTGTAAGATTTTGCAATCAACTTGCAAGATATTTTTAAAGAGAATCACAGATTCATTATACATCCTTTTCATAAATTCCACTGCTTCTTCAGTAAATCTAAAATCCAAACCTTGTTTTGTTATATCTATCGAGTCCTCGTTTAGTAATTGACACATTGTTTCTACGCTACAATTATCAACTCCTATATTACCCAAGACCATGGCTTTTACGAATGATGAACCTTTTAGCTTTCTCTTTCTTTTTATAAACCTTGTTGTAATTGAGATTTTCTCTGCTTTTTCATTAAAAATTTCTTTGAGCTTTTTTGATAAGCAAGTTATTTTATTCATTGGTTCTCTCACTAAAAGTATATCTGGGAGAACTTATACCTTATTATTCTATCTCTTTCATACCTTTATTTCCTTAACTTGACGCGTATGGGAATGACAGCAGTCCTACGTCATACCGTCACGGTATCTCTAGATCCCGCTAACAAGCAGCGGGATGACGGTTGTCAGGGTGTCAGCTACTTAGATGAAACCCTTTCCCGGTCTATCAAATCACATAGGAGAAAACTAAGACCAATCAAATTTCTTATCTTGCGGTTTTATTTGCAATATTGCTACCACACTGATCAATAAGCAAAAGACTACATAAAGCCCAGCGGCAAAGTTTACTTGAGGAAATGTTATAGTAAACCAAGTGCATATCATAGGAGTAAATCCTCCATGTAACGCATAAGAGATGTTACGTGATAAACTCACTCCACTAAATCTAACATTGGTAGGAAAAAGTTCAGCAGCAACTATTCCTATAGGATTTATACCCCTTTCTATTATAGAAAGAGCCATTACACCAAGCATAATTATAAGATAACTTTTATAGTAGTATGCAGTAGATAACACAGGACAACACAGTACCATTGTGATCACTGTAAATAAGATTGCAGTGCGCTCTTTTCCTACTTTATCAGCTAACATTCCGAGCGCTATTGAAGATATCGGCATTAATATACTGGTTATAATGAGCACAATTTCATTGACATATGTTGTTACATACGTCTCAACCGACACTATTTCTTTTGCAATTGTTCGAAGAAATATGGTAAATCCAACAACAACATTAACAGGTACAGATATTAAAATAGCAAGTATCAGAGCTCTCTTGTAGCGTTTTATAAGCTCTATTATTGGCAAATCAGATAAATTCCTTTGTTTTCGATTTTCTTCATATGCTGGAGTTTCTCCTAATGTGTATACACTATATGCGCTGATTAACCCCAAAACAAATGAAAAAGTAAACGGCAACCTCCAACCCCAAGCGTTAAAATCAGTGTTTTTTTTGCAGATGATCACTACAATCACAGAGAGCAAGATGCCAATGGAGCGACCAAAACTTATTATTCCAAAAAACATTCCTAGTTTTTTCTTATTAGGTAAATGCTCTATGAGATAAACAGAACTGCCTCCTTGTTCAGCGCCAAGCGCAATCCCTTGTGTCACATGGATTGCAAGAAGCAATATAGTAGAAGTTATACCTATTTTGCTATAACTTGGAATAAACGCAACGAGACTAGACGGAATCGATATTAGCAAGATAGCAATCGTTAATGCCATTCTCCTTCCATACCTGTCACCAATGTGACCAAATATGAATGCGCCAAGTGGCCTTACCATAGCACCCAGTCCTGCAATTCCAAACAATTGCAGTATTCTGTTGTAAACATCTTTTGCACAACAAAACTCTCTACTAATTATGTTAACCAGATCGATAAAGAGCATATGGTCATACCATATTGCGATTCTGCAGAGAATAGCTGATGTCAACACCCTTGTTTGCACTAAATTTAATTTGTAAATGTTTGCTTATTTCATTGTGGCTGCTTTTTGGGATTTTGCAACCTAAGGTGTGGGTTGACTTTTTTATTATGGTGTGTGAAACTAAAATGTTATTAACATAGGGACAAAGTTATGGTGGGTGTAATTTATTTAGCGATGCTGGGCGTGGCAGCAATAATAGGAGCTATAATAGGCACTTTAATAGGTCTCTTACTAAGTTTCACTAGTCTTTCACCTCTGATAATAGGCGGAACTGTTGGAGCCATCTATGTAGTGCCATTAATTGCAGCTTTCATAACAATTCTTTTGTATCCAATTCCATATGAGCGTCATAGCGGGTTAACATTAAAAGAAACTGCGTGTCTAGCTGGCTTGTTTATTGGAAGTGTTGCAGCCGGAGTTGGCCTTGTTGCATGTGGCTTGACTCCAATAATTAAAGTAGATTCTTTATCGTCTTTATCAACTACAGTTAGTTCTTTGTTAGCTATGGGAGCTACAATACCAGTACTTCTGATTGCAACTGCAATTGGAGTAGCTATTGTAATCGAGCTCGCTAAGCAAGCTAAGGAGTACATATCAGGTAAAATAATGCAAGCAGAAAAAGAACCTGTGACTGATACACATGAAGAACCAGGCTCTAAAATGGAAGAAGCAAAAGAAGAAAAAACTGCTAGAAATAAGCAGGCAGTACGGGAATGTTCAAAAAACCATACGCGTCAAGTTAAGGAAATAAAGGTATGAAAGAGATAGAATAATAAGGTATAAGTTCTCCCAGATATACTTTTAGTGAGAGAACCAATGAATAAAATAACTTGCTTATCAAAAAAGCTCAAAGAAATTTTTAATGAAAAAGCAGAGAAAATCTCAATTACAACAAGGTTTATAAAAAGAAAGAGAAAGCTAAAAGGTTCATCATTCGTAAAAGCCATGGTCTTGGGTAATATAGGAGTTGATAATTGTAGCGTAGAAACAATGTGTCAATTACTAAACGAGGACTCGATAGATATAACAAAACAAGGTTTGGATTTTAGATTTACTGAAGAAGCAGTGGAATTTATGAAAAGGATGTATAATGAATCTGTGATTCTCTTTAAAAATATCTTGCAAGTTGATTGCAAAATCTTACAGCAATTTAATAGTGTTAAATTATTGGACAGTAGCTATATTACTCTACCTAACAGTATGGAAGAGATGTATAAAGGTTATGGTACTAGCTACAGTGGCTATGAAAGCAATACTAAGTCTGGAATAAAGTTACAATTAGTTTTCGACTACATGAATCAGATAATAGACCAACTTAATTTGACGGAGGGGGTAAGATCAGACCAGGGATATAGGAAACATTTAAGTAATATATTAAGCAATGATTTGCTAATATCTGATCTCGGTTATTTTGTGCCAAGTTCTTTTAAACAAATCAATGAAATAGGAGCTTATTTCATAAGTCGTTATAAATCCGATACCAACATATATGATGTAGAAACAAATCAAAAAATGGAGTTATTAGAATGTTTAGAGGATAAGTTATTTTTAGAAAACGAGGTATTGTTAGGAAAAGAAGCAAAAATTAGAGTAAGAATTATATGTCAGAAACTAACTGAAGAACAGTCTATGGCCAGAAGAAGGAAAGCTAATAGATTAGCAAGATCGCAGGGATATACATCCTCTAAAAGAAATCAAAAATTGTTGAACTGGTCAATATTTATAACTAATGTTCCAGAAAATAAAATTAGTGCTGAGCAAGTATTAACGATTTACAGAGTAAGGTGGCAAATTGAGTTATTATTTAAATTGTATAAAAGCCATATCAGGCTTGATAAGCTAAAAGGAAAGCCATGCAGAGTATTATGTGAACTATATGCTAAATTGTGCGCAATTCTTATATTTCACGGCATAGTTGGTTGCACAGAAGTGAAAAAGAATACAGAACTTAGCTTAACAAAGGCATTTATTGAGCTAAAAAGGCGGGTTAGAGAGTTATTTTTAGTATTAACCAAAATTAATAGTTTAAAAGCATTTCTTAAAAAACTCACTATAACTTGGTCGCGATTTTCATTAAAAGACAAACGTAGAAGGGCTAGAGTATCCACTTTAACCTCTCTAAATTTGCTCACAATCTCTTAACTTGACGCGTATGGTTCAAAAAACTCACCTCAACCTGGTTAAAATTTTCCTTAAAAGACAAATACAGAAAAACAAGAATATCAATAGCTTATTGTTTTAGCATTTACGATAAAGCAGTAAGCATTTTAAGACTAGTTACTAATTTAGTAAAATTCAAGACTTTCAATAATTTACCTAAAATCTAATCCAGAATTCGGGTTAATAATAAAATCTTGTTTTTTGAAAATGAATTTGGTAAACTTTAAAGATGTATGTGACAATATGGTGATATATTGTTTTTAGTATTTAATAAATTAAAGTACGTACTTGATAATTTTTCTGAACGCTCTAATCAAGCTAAAATAGGTAAGCTAGATAAAATTATTCTTAGTTTAAAATTGGTATAAGGTATTAAGATGAAAAAAATTGAAATTTCAGAATTACTAAAAAGAATTTCAATCTGTTTACTATGCGTGGCAACTATTGTCTCTATCGCTTTTTTGTTTGCCTATATGCATACAATGTTGCTTAGTAAAGGGTATGAGTTAGCTGCACATTATGTTAGTGAAGCTATGCCTTGTGTGTTACTTGTCGTTCTCCTTTTTATTGTTTGGTTTGTATATGATCAAGTATTCAGCAAACTAAAGGAAGTAGAGCTGCCTATATCGATAGAATTAGCTAATTCAGATGATAAAAGAATAACATTTGCTGATGCTATAATTGATGACTCCTTAAAACAACGGTTGCAGATGATTTGCTGTGACCAAATGACAGAAGAAATGCGCAAGCTGTTTGGAAATAAAAGTATTAATTCACTAAGAGGTTACATATTATATGGCCCTCCTGGAAATGGTAAAACACTTATCGCTCGTGCAATTGCAGGTGAATCAAATATGAATTTCATAAGCATCTCAGGTCCTGAACTTATTGGAGTATATATTGGTCATGGTGCACATGCTGTACGCGAGCTTTTTAAAATAGCAAAAAAATATTCTCCTTGTATAGTCTTTATAGATGAAATAGATGCAGTTGCTCAAAAAAGAAGTACCGCTAATAACTCAGCTTACCATTGTCGAGAGAGTTTAACACAGTTGTTAACTGAAATAGATGGATTTAAGAGCAGAAAAGATATAATAGTAATTGGTGCAACTAACCTTATCGGTGGTATAGATCCAGCACTTATTAGACCTGGACGTTTAGGTCAGAAGGTTTATGTCCCTAATCCAAACATAGAGGTGAGACAAAAGATATTGGCACTTTATATGCGAGGTACAAAAACTGATGAAAAGCTAAGCCTCCAAGACATTGCAGACAAGAATGAAGGCTATTCTGGGGCTGAGTTAGAGCAATTAGTGAATGAAGCAAAAATTAGCGCTGGTGCGCAAAGACGGCTTATAGTGAGTAAGGAAGATTTCAGTTACGCGCTTCACAGGTTAAGTCCAGAACAAGAAAGAGATAGAATAAAGTTAGTTTCAAACGCGAAGACACAGATAGAAGAAACTTCTTTTATACGGTAAACATAAAAATTGAAATTATAGAAGTGTAGCTGAGCCAACCTTCGTTATTCTTATTATTACCCACAAATAAAGACATGGTATTGCATTTACTCAAATAATTTAATTTTATTAACCTGAAAGCTTATTGGATTAAAATTATTAAATTAAGAGTTATAATTTTAGCAACTAAAAGCTGTAAATTGCACCATATAAACAGTTATTTCAAGCAAAAGTTATACTGACCTTAGCCAGAAAAAGTGGTGGAAAAGTTAGGAATGTTTTTTACAAAAAAAGACAGTATCAATAAAAAGGATTTTATTCTATTTGAAATATAAAATTATCATGTATTTTTCTGTTATTCCCAAGTGAATTATTATTAACTCAGCAGTATATATTATTAAAAACACAAGCAATACAATCATTTTTAGCAACCAAAACCAGCAAGCGTGAGAAGATTTTTTTTTGGAATGAGTTGGTCATGATGTTTGTAAAACTTAATTTGTACACTTTACTTACCCCCAGTAATTCTGATATAGTTACTTTAGTTAAAGTCTATAAAAGTTTATAAATGGCAACCTTAAGTGTAAGAGAAGCTTTATGCACAGCAATTAGAGAAGAAATGCAAAACGACTCTGATGTGCTTATCATGGGTGAAGAAGTTGCAGAGTATGATGGTGCTTATAAAGTAACGAAAGGATTACTGAAAGAGTTTGGAGAAAACAGAGTAGTTGATACGCCTATTACCGAACATGGATTTGCTGGCCTTGCTGTTGGAGCGGCATTTGCTGGATTAAAGCCAATCGTTGAGTTTATGACTTTTAATTTTTCTATGCAAGCTATTGACCAAATTGTGAATTCCGCAGCAAAAACAAATTATATGTCAGGCGGACAACTTGGATGCCCTATAGTATTTCGTGGACCAAATGGCGCTGCAGCAAGAGTTGCTGCACAACATTCTCAATGCTTTGCAGCTTGGTATTCGCATATACCGGGGTTAAAAGTAATAGCACCCTATTTTGCCTCCGATTGCAGAGGTCTGCTTAAAGCTGCAATTCGTGACCCTAATCCGGTAATATTTCTAGAAAACGAAATAGCTTATGGACATGAGCATGAAGTTTCTGACTCTGAGCTATCAAACAAAGATTATCTACTTGAGATAGGCAAAGCTGCTGTTATACGGGAAGGAAAGGATGTAACTATCACTGCTTTTTCATTAAAATTAATGGATGCCTTAAATGCAGCAGATTTACTTTCGAGTGAAGGTATAGAAGCTGAAGTTATTGACCTCAGAACCTTAAGACCACTTGACACTCAAACTGTTATTAACTCTATTCAGAAGACTAATAGGTTAGTTAGTGTAGAAGAAGGATGGCCATTTGCAGGAATAGGAGCAGAGCTGTCAGCCGTTGTTATGGAACAAGGATTTGACTACCTTGATGCTCCAGTTGTACGTGTAACTGGCAAGGACATCCCCTTACCTTACGCTGCAAATCTAGAAAAAAAAGCATTACCGCAAGTGGAAGATATAGTTGAAGCCGTGCATCAGGTCTGTTTTAGAAAAAAATAGTTCTTTTTTGTGTCTCCTGTTCCGCATTGGTCCATCAAAGAAGTATTTCCAGTGCCGCCTATACCACCCATTACTTTTATGACGATAGTTTTAGCACCGAAAAATACAGCACAAAATATACCGAGTGCAAAAAGAGCTGGCCATGGCATTCTACCAAATATCGCAAGCAAAGCTGCACCTATTATCACTACGGTCATAAGCGGTCCGCCTATTCCCCAAACGTAGCCAATAATGTTACATATTACTTGAGCAGTTGTATCAGTATTAGTGTCAGCGGCAGCACTCCCAACATGAGAAAAAGAAATAAATAATACTATAAAAAGAATATTAAAAACTTTCCTAGGGTTCATCTCTATACCTTAAATTTAGATATTGCAATTATACCTAAAATACTATAATTTTTAGTAAAACTAGCATAAAGATTGAATAACAAACAGTGCCACAAAAGTAGTTGACACACAACTGCACAAATATTGTAATATAGACATAGTAAACGATATTATTCCAGTGCTTGACGCTGGAATCCAGACTTTAATTGTTATATTTATAAATAAGTCTGGTAAGAATAAACGTTCATCTCAAATGCAGTATTTTTGTTGAAATAGCTCAACTGGATCCCAGTGGGCTTTGTTGCATAGCAACTGAAAAAATCTGGTGGCTACTGACAAAATTCATTATAAAATAGCCATTTAACCTTGAAAGAAAAAATATGCCACAAAAAATGAGGGTCAGTAACCATAGCGAATATAACAAATTTCTAGAAAAAAGAGGAAATATTTTTCATTATATCAACGAAGCCATAGAAAAGTGGTACGAGAATGGTCCAAAAATACCAGTTGGCAACAATATTTATAGCGATAAAGTTGTAATTTTGGTGCACATAATAACTTGTTTATTTAGAATAGGCCTGAGGCAAACAGTTGGGTTTATAGCAGGATACCTTGAGCAAATTGGGAAAAATTTGCAAGTTATCAGCTATTCACAATCATCAAGAAGGTTTAAGAAACTCAATATTAAGATCAATGATTGCAGAAAATAATATGGAAGATATCGAAATTGCTATAGACAGTACAGGAATTAGTATATACAACAACACTCCTGGTCATAGCAAAGAAAATAGCGAAGATAGAAAGTATCGCAGCTATGAACAGACAAGAAAATTGCATGTAATGTTGAATACAAACAGCAAAAAAGCCATAGCTGTAAAATACAGTAACGGCTGATCACTATGGAGCTTGTGATTTGCTAAAAGAAGTCGATTTTCAGTATGTCATAAAAGTACTATATGCAGATAGGGCATATGACAGAGAAAAGCTCTATAAGCTGTGTAATCAATATGGTATAAAAACGAAAATTCCTCCGAAAAACAACGCAGCAGAGCATCCAAAGTTAGACTATATGGCTGAGAGAAATGCTGCAATTAGACTAATAAAATCATGCAGCGAAGATGGAATGAAGAGGTGGAAAAGGCAAACAAACTACGGAAAAAGATCTTATATAGAAAGTTTTTTCTCGCGACTGAAACAAACATTCGGGTTTAGTTTTAGGAATAAATCTGAGACAAATAGAGAGAAGGAACTACTTGTTAAATGCTATTTGCTCAATAAGTTCACTGATATTGGTATGGCTAAATTTGAGATAGCTTCATAAATTTATTGTGCGTTACCTACTATCCGAAGAGCGATGCAACAAAGCCATCCCAGTGTCAAGCACTGGGATGACAGCAGTCCTACGTCATACCGCCGCGGTATCTCAGCCGCTAACAAGTAGCGGGATGACGGTTGTCGTTTAGCCATAAACATTAAGAAATTTACCAAATGAAAAAAAGGCAAAAGAAGCCCCGTGGTGGTTGGCTATTTACTATGTACTAAAATATCGGCGTTTTTTTATTCTAAAACGCTTGATTAAGAGCGATTTAGCTGCTTTTAACTTGCAGCTAACCTACACCGCAAGTGTTTAAGAAATTTACTAAGCAGGAAAAAAGGCAAAGAAACCCCGTAGTAGCTAGCATTCAAATTCTCCCTTGTCAATTTGACGTTTTTTGCTGTCTTAAACGCTTTGTAAGCGCGTTTCGGCTTATATAGGTAAAAACCTAAAAATTTTTAAAGACATGCGATGCACGTAGTGCGAAAAATTAAACATGAGACGCCAAATACCCTAAGTTTTTTGTCATTAACCTGCACAGATTGCGAAGATAAATAAATAGCTTCAGTTTCATGATAAGGGAGCTGGCGGAGTTTGTCAAGTAAGTTTTTTCGTTTCTAACGGTTGTTGCCAAAAACTATACAAGAAGTCTTTTAAGATCAATCACTTATCTTCAAGGCTTGAATAAAAGCATTCTGTGGAATATTTACGTTCCCTATAGAATGTAACCTTTTTTTACCCTTCTTTTGCTTTTCAAGTAGTTTCATTCTTCGCGTTACATCTCCACCATAGAGTTTAGCTGTTACATCTTTTCTGTATGGGTTAATCGTTTCTCTGGCAATAATTTTTCCGCCCACTGCCGCTTGAATCGCGATTTTATATTGCTGACGTGGTATTAGATCCTTCAAGCGTGCGCATATTTCACGCCCTCTTTTTTCTGCCCTACTTTTGTGAACGATACAAGCCAGTGCATCTACGGGCTCTCCATTAATTAAAAAGCTTAACTTATCTATTTGGCTTACCAGATAGCTGGAAATTTCCCAATCCAAACTTGCATATCCTTTGGAAATTGATTTTAATCGATCATAAAAGTCAAAAACAACTTCAGACAGTGGTAATTTATATCTTAACAATGCTGTTGTTGTGTTACCAATGTAAGATAAATCCTCCTGTTCTCCCCTCCTTTCTTCACATAGAGATAGAATCTCTCCCAAGTATTGGTCAGGGACCATTATGGTTGCGGTAATCCATGGTTCTTCCACAATTTCAATTTTCGTTGGATCTGGCATATCACTTGGGTTATGAATATTCAAAATTTCACCACTTCGTGTTGTAACCCTATATATAACACTCGGTGCAGTTGCTGTTAGGTCTAAATCAAATTCTCTCTCGAGCCTTTCTTGAATAACTTCAAGATGCAACATTCCCAAAAAACCACAACGAAATCCATAGCCTAGTGCATTTGAAGTTTCAGCTTCGAAGGTAAAACTTGCATCATTTAAATGTAACTTCTCTAGAGCTTCCCTTAGATATTTAAAATCATCCGTTTTGTGAGGGAAAATGCTACAAAATACCACAGGATGCACTTCTTTAAATCCAGGAAGTGCTTCACTACAAGGTCTCTTTTCCTCAGTGATAGTGTCTCCTACCTTGCAGTCTGCTACTTCCTTCATTGAAGCAGTTATAAAACCAACTTCACCCGCTGAAAGCTCACTCGTCATAACTTTTTTAGGGGTGAAAATACCAATATTGTCCACTTGATATGTAGCATTATTAGACATCATAACAATTCTCATGCCTTTTTTTAGCACTCCATTTTTAACTCGCACTAAAATTACTACTCCTAAGTAAGTGTCATACCAACTATCAACCAAAATTGCTTGCAATGGAGCATTTACATCACCTTGAGGAGCTGGAAGTTTTGCTACTATTGCTTCCAGTACATCTTTTATTCCAAGTCCAGTTTTTGCTGATATTAAAACTGACTCACTTGCATCAATACCGATTATTTCCTCAACCTGGAGTTTTACCCCTTCTGGATCTGCAGCAGGAAGATCAACTTTATTGAGCACAACTATTATTTCATGGTTGTTGTCAATAGCTTTATATACATTTGCAAGGGTTTGTGCTTCAACGCCCTGGCTACTATCTACCACTAAAAGTGAACCTTCACATGCGGCTAAGCTTCGGCTTACCTCGTAAGAAAAGTCAACGTGACCTGGGGTGTCCATGAGATTTAGGCAATATTGATTACCGTCGTTTGCCGTATAATTGAGTTTTACCGTCTGTGCCTTAATTGTAATCCCACGTTCGCGTTCTATATCCATTGAATCGAGTATTTGATTGGTCATTTCTCTTGCTTCAAGGCCGTTACATTCCTCTATTAAACGGTCAGCAAGCGTTGACTTACCGTGGTCTATATGCGCTATTATTGCAAAATTTCTTATGTTGTTCATTTATGGCTATTTTACTTAAGTAGAACCATTTTACATTTTAAGTGTTGTGAGGGCAATCCTTTATTAAGAGACTATTTACTCCTTCAACATAGACGACACTTTTTTCGAGCAGGAAATCACTTTATTAACCATATAGTTTTCATGATTATTATCTATTTTAGGCAACTCATATAGATAATTTACCATCATCCCGGCTGACTGACTAATACCCTTTTCAGAAGTATCCGCCATCCAGTTTAATTGTTTTATTGATGCGCCATTGCTTAAATGAAAATGCGCCACCGGGTCATAAGTATTTCCATTACTATTATTCACTTTTAGTAAATAATATGCACATAGTTTAAGCATGTATTGTTTAGTTTCATTTGTACATTCAACATTAGTTTTTAATTGCTCTGCACTTTCTAAAATTTCTGCACTAGATTGTTTTATATTTAGTTTGCCCAATAAAGTGACATCTTGGTTTAGATTGTTTTTTAGCCATTTCGTAAAGCCAGGTATTGGAGAAAGAGTTGCATATGTTTTTATACTTTTAAACTCCTGTGATAGCTTTTCTACAACCCTTTTGATCAAAAAATTACCAAGGCTGATTCCAGATAACCCTGCTTGAGTATTTGATATTGAATAGAATATAGCAGTGCTCGCATTACTCGGATCATTTGAAGGTACTGACTCATCTAAAAGGTGTTGAATGCTATCTGCAATCTTATCCACCAATGCAACCTCTACAAAAATTAGAGGTTCGTTTGGTATCTTGTAATGAAAAAAAGCAAAACAGAGACGATCAGAATCTAGTCTGTTTTTTAGGTCGCCCCAAGAGGAAATTTTATGCACAGCTTCATATTTTATAAGTTTTTCTAGCAATGATGCAGGTGAATCCCAAGTGATTTGACGAAGATCGAGTAGATCGACATCAACCCAAGTATAGAGTATATTTTTTAATTCGTTCTCTAGTGGATTCAAGCTTCTATGTTGGTTTTTTAGCTTAAGCACATCAGAACGCATATCAACAATAAACTTAAGGCCTTGTGGTAAAGAAATAAATTGCTTTAATATTTTAGAACGCGGTGATTCAAGAATTTTTATTAAATCCTGTTCAAATTTATAGTTTAACTCGGGATCTTGGTTTTTCTTATACTCTCTAATTTTCTCATCTATTTCCGCTTTATTCGGATTAAATTTTTCTGCCAGGGTTTGTAGAAATTTTATTTTACCTTTCTCTGATAAGCTTAAGTACAAGTTACCAAGAGATACAGCGTTTTTACGTGCTGAAACCTCCCCTCCCTTTGGATTTAAGCACTCGTTCATCTTCAAGACTAAACTATCGATATCGCGACTGTTGCTTAAATCAGGACTGATGTTACCAATCCACGATCTTACAGCATCTGCCACTCCACCTAGTATTTTAAAAAAGCTTCTTACCGCCTTTTTGTCTTCAACTTTCACTATATCAGTTTTTACCAATGATTCTTTTGTCATAGATTCCCTTTATTATACATAGCTAATGCAAGTCAGGGTCATACCGCCGCGATATCTCTAGATCCCGCTAACAAGCAGCGGGATGACGGTTGTCGGTAAACCCAAGTTATTTTAGCTACATATAGCTTAAGTTAAAGGAAAATTTTAGCTACATAGCAGGCACTATTACTAGATTATTAATAATTCAGTAATACAATAGACTTCTTGCACTACCTCCCAAGCCACAACTGTCATTCAGTAGAAACGAAAAAACTTGCTTGACAAACTCCGCCAGCCCCCCTATCATGAAACTGAAGCTATTGTATTTGCTTTCGCCAATCTGCAGATTAAAAGGTAAGGATTACTTAATGTATCGGCGTCTTATGTTCAATTTTTTGCAGTATATAGATACTGTATGTCTTTACAAAACTTCATCTACATCTAGATTTTTATCTAAATAAGCTGAACGCGCTTATAAAGCGTTACAAGACATCAAAAAATGCCAATACTCGACAGAGATAGTAAAAGACTAGCTAACTCGGGGATTCTTTGTCTTTTTTTCTGCTTAGTAAATTTCTTAAACATTTGCAGCGTAGGTTAGTTGCAATTAAAAGTGGCTGAATCTCGCTTGTCAAGCGTTTAAAACATAAAAAACGCCAATATTTTAAAGCGGATAATAACCTCAGGGCTTCTTTTGCCTTTTTTTTATTTGGTAAATTTCTTAATGTTTATGGCTAAACGACAACCGTCATCCCGCTACTTGTTAGCGGCTGAGATACCGCGGCGGTATGACGTAGGACTGCTGTCATCCCAGTGCTTGACACTGGGATGGCTTTGTTGCATCGCTCTTCGGATAGTAGGTAACGCACAATAAATTTATGAAGCTATCTCAAATTTAGCCATACCAATATCAGTGAACTTATTGAGCAAATAGCATTTAACAAGTAGTTCCTTCTCTCTATTTGTCTCAGATTTATTCCTAAAACTAAACCCGAATGTTTGTTTCAGTCGCGAGAAAAAACTTTCTATATAAGATCTTTTTCCGTAGTTTGTTTGCCTTTTCCACCTCTTCATTCCATCTTCGCTGCATGATTTTATTAGTCTAATTGCAGCATTTCTCTCAGCCATATAGTCTAACTTTGGATGCTCTGCTGCGTTGTTTTTCGGAGGAATTTTCGTTTTTATACCATATTGATTACACAGCTTATAGAGCTTTTCTCTGTCATATGCCCTATCTGCATATAGTACTTTTATGACATACTGAAAATCGACTTCTTTTAGCAAATCACAAGCTCCATAGTGATCAGCCGTTACTGTATTTTACAGCTATGGCTTTTTTGCTGTTTGTATTCAACATTACATGCAATTTTCTTGTCTGTTCATAGCTGCGATACTTTCTATCTTCGCTATTTTCTTTGCTATGACCAGGAGTGTTGTTGTATATACTAATTCCTGTACTGTCTATAGCAATTTCGATATCTTCCATATTATTTTCTGCAATCATTGATCTTAATATTGAGTTTCTTAAACCTTCTTGATGATTGTGAATAGCTGATAACTTGCAAATTTTTCCCAATTTGCTCAAGGTATCCTGCTATAAACCCAACTGTTTGCCTCAGGCCTATTCTAAATAAACAAGTTATTATGTGCACCAAAATTACAACTTTATCGCTATAAATATTGTTGCCAACTGGTATTTTTGGACCATTCTCGTACCACTTTTCTATGGCTTCGTTGATATAATGAAAAATATTTCCTCTTTTTTCTAGAAATTTGTTATATTCGCTATGGTTACTGACCCTCATTTTTTGTGGCATATTTTTTCTTTCAAGGTTAAATGGCTATTTTATAATGAATTTTGTCAGTAGCCACCAGATTTTTTCAGTTGCTATGCAACAAAGCCCACTGGGATCCAGCCTTTCACGCAATCCCATCAAGAACGTTATATTTTACATAACACTTTTATGCTTACCAACTTAATAAAATTCCTGGATCCCAGTGTCTGGGCACTGGGATGACAGGCTAGCCTGACAACCGTCATTCCTGTAAAGATCAAGTATCCCACTACGTGTTAGCGGATGAGATACCGCGGCGGTATGACGGTTCGTGGCGGTATGACGGTTAAGCAATTCGTCATACCGCTGCTTGTTAGCGGCTAAGAGATACCGCGGCGGTATGACGTAGGACTGCTGTCATTCAAGTAGCTGAAACTGGAATGACACGTCATAAAGGAACCAGTGTCAGCTACTTGGATGATACCTTTTTTCTACTTAGTTTGGGTTATGCAAGAAGTCTATTTACTTCTTAACTTGACGCACATGATGTCTTGCAGCATCATCTACTGTCTCTAAATAAATCATTGCTAGACATATACCACTGTGTACTTCTACGGATACCTTATTGCCTAAACTTCGATTAAAGCAAGAATTTTTTCCCGGAAAAGCAAGATTACTAAGGTGCAGTTCCCATTTTAATCCTTTGGTTGATATTTGAGCTCTCGGTATACCAAGTAAAGATATTTTAGTATTTTTTGGCAAAGAAAAAAAATGGGTAATACCTTTTTGTAAAGTGTAACCTACCATGGGAGGTGAAGGTGTGTAAAAGATACCATACGCGTCAAGTTAAGAGATTGTGAGCAAATTTAGAGAGGTTAAAGTGGATACTCTAGCCCTTCTACGTTTGTCTTTTAATGAAAATCGCGACCAAGTTATAGTGAGTTTTTTAAGAAATGCTTTTAAACTATTAATTTTGGTTAATACTAAAAATAACTCTCTAACCCGCCTTTTTAGCTCAATAAATGCCTTTGTTAAGCTAAGTTCTGTATTCTTTTTCACTTCTGTGCAACCAACTATGCCGTGAAATATAAGAATTGCGCACAATTTAGCATATAGTTCACATAATACTCTGCATGGCTTTCCTTTTAGCTTATCAAGCCTGATATGGCTTTTATACAATTTAAATAATAACTCAATTTGCCACCTTACTCTGTAAATCGTTAATACTTGCTCAGCACTAATTTTATTTTCTGGAACATTAGTTATAAATATTGATCAGTTCAACAATTTTTGATTTCTTTTAGAGGATGTATATCCCTGCGATCTTGCTAATCTATTAGCTTTCCTTCTTCTGGCCATAGACTGTTCTTCAGTTAGTTTCTGACATATAATTCTTACTCTAATTTTTGCTTCTTTTCCTAACAATACCTCGTTTTCTAAAAATAACTTATCCTCTAAACATTCTAATAACTCCATTTTTTGATTTGTTTCTACATCATATATGTTGGTATCGGATTTATAACGACTTATGAAATAAGCTCCTATTTCATTGATTTGTTTAAAAGAACTTGGCACAAAATAACCGAGATCAGATATTAGCAAATCATTGCTTAATATATTACTTAAATGTTTCCTATATCCCTGGTCTGATCTTACCCCCTCCGTTAAATTAAGTTGGTCTATTATCTGATTCATGTAGTCGAAAACTAATTGTAACTTTATTCCAGACTTAGTATTGCTTTCATAGCCACTGTAGCTAGTACCATAACCTTTATACATCTCTTCCATACTGTTAGGTAGAGTAATATAGCTACTGTCCAATAATTTAACACTATTAAATTGCTGTAAGATTTTGCAATCAACTTGCAAGATATTTTTAAAGAGAATCACAGATTCATTATACATCCTTTTCATAAATTCCACTGCTTCTTCAGTAAATCTAAAATCCAAACCTTGTTTTGTTATATCTATCGAGTCCTCGTTTAGTAATTGACACATTGTTTCTACGCTACAATTATCAACTCCTATATTACCCAAGACCATGGCTTTTACGAATGATGAACCTTTTAGCTTTCTCTTTCTTTTTATAAACCTTGTTGTAATTGAGATTTTCTCTGCTTTTTCATTAAAAATTTCTTTGAGCTTTTTTGATAAGCAAGTTATTTTATTCATTGGTTCTCTCACTAAAAGTATATCTGGGAGAACTTATACCTTATTATTCTATCTCTTTCATACCTTTATTTCCTTAACTTGACGCGTATGCTACTCCATCAGTCTGAACCCCTCCATCTTTGTTTATCACTACACTTTGGCTCTCTTTCTCTACAACTTCAGGTTTTAAGTCAACTTGAACACTTCCATCTATTGTCTTAAAAGCATCAGTTTGAACTTCATTGTTTGCAGTAGTTTTATCGTAGTACAAAATATTTTCTGCCCATCTATTCCATCTCTTGGGCAATATTCGTCCAATCGTTTTTAGATATAACCAAGCAAATACAGTAGACCAGCTGTATTTTTTTTCCTTTCGCTTAATATTAATTTCATAATTAACCTTATTATTAATATTTAGCATAAAATTACCTTATTTTTTAACTTTAATTTACAGAAAATTTTAATAGTAATAAAGTTATATATATTAGTATAAATGTTAAACAAATACTAACACAGGTGTCAAATTATGGTAAAGTCTTTGCCCGCCTAATACACTTTAAGCAGAAATGTACATGTCTGCAAGTACAGCATTTGCTTTTTCTATCGCTCTTGCTAACACTTCCTGTTCATTGTTCTGATTTTTCACATTGATTACCTGAGCAGCCAAGTTTGCAGGAAAAGTGACCAAACTGACTTCCCATAATTCCACTTGTTTTAACACTCTAGCTCCACTTTTATGATCAACATCATACTCTATAGGTATATAGCCGATGGAAAGTCCGTTAATTGCCCCAGTTTTGAGCATCAAATACACTTCTTCTGCTTTCTGAATACCCAAAAGTAAATGTGCGGTTATATACCTTACTATTACCCACAAATATAAATGTTTGTTGCATAGCTCTTAATGGCATAACTTTTGCTTGAAATAACTGTTTATATGGTGCAATTTACAGCTTTTAGTTGCTAAAATTATAACTCTTAGTTTAATAATTTTAATCTAATAAGCTTTCAGGTTAATAAAATTAAATTATTTGAGTAAATACAATACTATGTTTTTATTTGTGGGTAATAGTAAGGTTATATACAGGCCAACATCATTTTCATAAATATCTATGATGCTACCTATAGGTTCGTCAGGATTATGCTGCCAAAGGAGTTTTATTTTATTTCTGTTTAAATTTTCCTTAAATGCTCCAGGCAATATCAGATCATTTTGTTTATCAACTATATTAAAAACGCTAGCATAACCAGAAAATACACCGTTTTCTCCTATGCTTTTTATTGACAATGGTGAATAGAGAAATTTCTTATTCATAAAGCCTCCTGTAGTATTGGGAATTTTGTTTCGCAATGCACTGCGATATAATTCTATTATATGCAGTGCTCTAAAAGGGGGAAGCACTTTTCTTAGTTACTAAAAACGCTAAATTGTAATATGGTACAATGTTACAACGATGTCATGAAAGTAGCTGAAACTGGTTCCTTTATGACGGCAGTACCTTCTCCTGTCATCCGAGTAGCCTCCTTTTTTTGTCATCCCAGTGCTTGACACTGGGATGGCTTTGTTGCATAGCAACTGAAAAAATCTGGTGGCTACTGACAAAATTCATTATAAAATAGCCATTTAACCTTGAAAGAAAAAATATGCCACAAAAAATGAGGGTCAGTAACCATAGCGAATATAACAAATTTCTAGAAAAAAGAGGAAATATTTTTCATTATATCAACGAAGCCATAGAAAAGTGGTACGAGAATGGTCCAAAAATACCAGTTGGCAACAATATTTATAGCGATAAAGTTGTAATTTTGGTGCACATAATAACTTGTTTATTTAGAATAGGCCTGAGGCAAACAGTTGGGTTTATAGCAGGATACCTTGAGCAAATTGGGAAAAATTTGCAAGTTATCAGCTATTCACAATCATCAAGAAGGTTTAAGAAACTCAATATTAAGATCAATGATTGCAGAAAATAATATGGAAGATATCGAAATTGCTATAGACAGTACAGGAATTAGTATATACAACAACACTCCTGGTCATAGCAAAGAAAATAGCGAAGATAGAAAGTATCGCAGCTATGAACAGACAAGAAAATTGCATGTAATGTTGAATACAAACAGCAAAAAAGCCATAGCTGTAAAATACAGTAACGGCTGATCACTATGGAGCTTGTGATTTGCTAAAAGAAGTCGATTTTCAGTATGTCATAAAAGTACTATATGCAGATAGGGCATATGACAGAGAAAAGCTCTATAAGCTGTGTAATCAATATGGTATAAAAACGAAAATTCCTCCGAAAAACAACGCAGCAGAGCATCCAAAGTTAGACTATATGGCTGAGAGAAATGCTGCAATTAGACTAATAAAATCATGCAGCGAAGATGGAATGAAGAGGTGGAAAAGGCAAACAAACTACGGAAAAAGATCTTATATAGAAAGTTTTTTCTCGCGACTGAAACAAACATTCGGGTTTAGTTTTAGGAATAAATCTGAGACAAATAGAGAGAAGGAACTACTTGTTAAATGCTATTTGCTCAATAAGTTCACTGATATTGGTATGGCTAAATTTGAGATAGCTTCATAAATTTATTGTGCGTTACCTACTATCCGAAGAGCGATGCAACAAAGCCCACTGGGATCCAGAAGACTTAATTTCAACCAAGTGGCTGCATAATAAAGGCTGGATTCCAGTGTCAAGCACTGGAATGACATCACAGGGGCATTGACCTCTCTTGGGCTCTTTTAGCTATAAACATTAAGAAATTTACCAAATGAAAAAAAAGGCAAAAGAAGCCCTGGGGTTATTATCTGCTTTAAAATATTGGCGTTTTTTATGTTTTAAACGCTTGACAAGCGAGATTCAGCCGCTTTTAATTGCAACTAACTTACGCTGCAAATGTTTAAGAAATTTACTAAGCAGAAAAAAAGACAAAGAATCCCCGAGTTAGCTAGTCTTTTACTATCTCTGTCGAGTATTGGCATTTTTTGATGTCTTGTAACGCTTTATAAGCGCGTTCAGCTTATTTAGATAAAAATCTAGATGTAGATGAAGTTTTGTAAAGACATACAGTATCTATATACTGCAAAAAATTAAACATAAGACGCCGATACATTAAGTAATCCTTACCTTTTAATCTGCAGATTGGCGAAAGCAAATACAATAGCTTCAGTTTCATGATAAGGGGGCTGGCGGAGTTTGTCAAGCAAGTTTTTAGCCCTGTCTCCTTGCTATAATGTTCATATCGATAGAAAAGCAAAAGAATAGAATGAAATATCAAGTGATATCCTCTATAATTAAATTTTTTGAATGAAGAGATGACGGTTCGCGTAGGAATTAATGGTCTGGGTAGAATAGGCAGAGGCGTATTGCGTGCTATTTATGAAATAGAAAAGTATAGTGAGCAAATAGAAGTTGTAGCTGTAAATGGATCGCTCAGTGCAAAGCAGCATGCACATTTGATTAAATATGATTCTGTTCATGGCAAATTCAGTGGTGATATTGACTTTAATGAGTCTCAAAATTGGCTATCCATAAATGGCAAAAAGTTTTCTTTATATAGAGAACGGAGCCCTGAAAATATTCCTTGGAATGTTGATGTAATACTTGAATGTACTGGTGCATTCAACAAACGTGAAGAAGCAATAAGGCACAATGCAGAGAAAGTAATTGTCTCTGCTCCAGTTCCGGATGCTGATGTAACTATAGTTTATGGTGTGAATAATGATATGCTCAAAAAAGAGCATAAAGTAATATCAGCAGGTTCTTGCACTACAAATTGCCTTGCTCCGATTGTGAAAGTCCTACACTCCAGTTTAGGTATAAAAAGCGGTTTTATGACTACTATACATGCCTACACGAATGATCAAAATGTTCTTGATGGTAATCATAAAGATTTGCGTAGAGCAAGGGCTTGCGGATTATCTATGGTGCCAACTACAACCGGGGCAGCAAAAACAATTGGTTCTATAATTCCTGAATTAAAGGGCAAGCTAGATGGCACTGCCGTCAGAGTTCCGGTTAGCAATGTTTCTATGGTTGATTTTACATTTACGACTGATAAGAAAGCGACCGTTAAAGAAATCAATGAAATGTTTAAGGATGCAGCTCTCTCCTCTACGTCATTCCAGCGCGTGACGCTGGAATCTAATTTCTGGATCCCAGTGTCAGCTACTCGGATGACATCAGAGGGTACTAGGATGACAGAGGGTTATCCAATGTCAAATGTACTTTCTATATGCGAGGAACCTTTAGTCTCAATAGATTTTGTGCATAACCCTTATAGTGCAATTGTGGATTTAACCGGTACATATGTTACAGGTGATATATGCAGGGTTGCAGCGTGGTATGACAATGAGTGGGCTTTTTCGCTGAGAATGTTAGACATAGCATTATTGAGCTATAGTAAAGTATGAACTGGAACTCAAGCAAATACGCCTCATTTTATGAGCACTTTGCGGAACTCAGAAAAAGAGTTATCTTTTGCTTTCTATTTTTTTGCGTTGCTTTTGGTTTTTGTTATTACTTTAAGGAAAATATATACCGTTTTTTACTCGCACCTTTAATAGAAGCAACAAAAGGTAGCGAAGGTTTTTCTTTAATTTACACAGACTTAACAGAGGCATTTTTTGTGTATCTCCAAGTTGCAATAATGAGCGCACTTTTGTTTTCTTTTCCTGTGTTTGCATGGCAATTTTATATGTTCTTAGCACCTGGGTTATATAAAAGTGAAAGGGCAGTGTTATTGCCATACTTGATTGCAACACCGGTTTTATTTGTAACGGGAGCTACTGTAGTCTATTACTATATATTTCCTTTAGCCTGGAAGTTTTTCATCACTTTTGAACATAGTGGGAAATCTTTCGGTATACCAATAGAGTTTATGCCATCAGTTAGCGAATATTTAGACCTCGTTCTCCAATTTATGTTTGCTTTTGGCACTGCATTTCAAATTCCAGTAATACTCACATTAATGGTGAGAGTAGGGTTACTCACTACACAAAGTTTGTCAAATAAACGCAGAATCGCGATAGTGGTAATTTTTATTATCGCTGCAATCTTAACTCCACCTGATGTATTAAGCCAAGTAGGGCTTGCAATACCAATGCTGATTCTATATGAATTGTCCATTCTGATATGTAGGTATATTGAAAAAAAGAAGACAAAGATTTAAACAAAGGAATCCCTCTCATCTCCTTTATATCACATTTTTAACTTAC
The DNA here is from genome assembly GCF_947251775.1 of Wolbachia endosymbiont (group A) of Epagoge grotiana. Taxonomy (NCBI): domain Bacteria; kingdom Pseudomonadati; phylum Pseudomonadota; class Alphaproteobacteria; order Rickettsiales; family Anaplasmataceae; genus Wolbachia; species Wolbachia endosymbiont (group A) of Epagoge grotiana. Next base: position 1,040,819 of record NZ_OX366387.1, on the reverse strand, counting down.
AACATTCTTATTCAGGACTTAAATATGGAAATGTTTCATAAATTGATTGTAATACTTTGTTAAGTTCAGCCTTACTTTTGATGATCAATAATACTGTATCATCACCTGCTATAGTTCCTATAATTCCTATGTTTTTGCTATTATTTAATGAATAAATAACATACTTCTGATCTAGAAAGTAAGCTAGGCTGCTAGCTTGTCCTGGTTGAGTGTGTAGTACTATTAAACCAAAATCCGAAATTTGCATATTAAGTATTAATGGTAATCGATATTGGTTGATGTCAATTACTTTATACATACCAGCAACTTTGGCAATTTTAAGTTCTTTCAATTTTCTTGATAAAGTAGCCTGAGAAATGTTATACCCTCTTTTTTTGAGTAAGGTCTGTAAATCGCTCTGTTCTAAAATTTCATGATTTTGAATAATATTTAAAATATGTTCACCTAGTGTGTTGTCATGCATTATGCATTTTCCTCATATTGAATATGTAATAAGTATATTTGAAATTATATTCATTATTTCTTGACTATTCAATTTTTAATGTCTATATTCACAAGATGAATAAAATATGAATATAAATTAGTAATATGAAAAAATACATTTTAAATGCTATTATAGCGATAAGTATTCTATTAACAGGATGCAAGGAAGATAAACACGATAATATCATTAGATTTGCAATTTCTGCAGATTATCCACCTTTTGAATATTATGAAAATGGTAAATTTACTGGCTTTGACATTGAGCTTGCTCAATTAGTAGCAAAAGAGTTAGGTAAAGAAGCGATATTTAAAGATATGCAGTTTAGTACTATATTTGCAGCATTGCAAAGTAATTCTGTAGATGCTGCTATATCTACTATTGGTAGCACAGAAGAGCGTGAAAAAAATTTTGATTTTTCAAATAGTTATTATACAGGGGAATTTGGTATTCTATATCACAAAAATAAACCCATAGCCGGTATAAACAACTTAACTCACAAGAAGATAGCCGTTCAACTAGGAACTGTCATGGAAATTTGGCTAAAAGAGCATGTTCCTACAACAGCTCAAATTATTGCTATAGACAATAATAATCAAGCTGTAGAAACATTAAAGTCTGGTCATGTTGATAGCGTCCTAATTGATGAATTCCAAGGTAAAGTATTTAGCAAAAAAAATCCTGGTCTATCATGGTCAGCCATCGCTAAGTCAGATAATGGTTATTCTATTGCTGTGAATAAAGGATCTGATTTAAAGGATAAAATAAACGAGGCGTTAAAAAGTTTAGAAAGTAAAGGTGTAATACAAAAGATAGCAGAAAAATGGCTAGGAGATAACTGATGCAAGAATTAATTTCTAATTTCTTGTTTGTTGGAACAGGCCTTGCCTTTACTTTAAAATTATTGATTGGAGGACTGCTTTTAGGTATGAGTCTAGGAGGGTTATTTTCAGTACTCAGATATAATAAGATCTGTATTCCATTAATTAATGGAATTATATCTGTAATACGTGGCACCCCCCTTATATTACAGTTAAGTGTTGTTTATTTTATGACTCCAACCATTGCAGGAATTAAATTAAACATATTTAGTGCTGGCATTATAGCATTTGGTCTAAATAGCTGTGCTTATATTGCTGAGATTTTACGAGCTGGTATTGAAACTATATCAAAAAACCAGTTTGAAGCAGCTAAAACTTTACAAATACCTAGTTTCTATATGTGGAGAGATATTATATTACCACAAGTTATTAAAAATATTCTTCCTGCAATGATAAATGAGATCATTGCACTCCTTAAAGAAACGGCATTAATCTCTACTATTGGTGGTGTTGATATTATGCGCTCTGCGCAAATGCTTGCAGCAGAACAATTTACTTATTTTATACCACTTTGTCTTGCTGGGGCTTATTATTACGCTCTTGTATTACTAATTGAATATATAGGCAAAAAGATTGAACAGAAAGGTATATATGATAAAAATGCATAATGTTTGTAAATTATTTAATAATATTCCAGTACTTAATAATATTAACCTGATTATAGAACAATCTATAGTTGGTCTTGCTGGTCCTTCTGGTAGTGGTAAATCAACATTGTTACGTTGTATACAAAAACTCGAAGTTTTAGATTCTGGTAGCATTGAATGCAATGATAGTACTGGTTTTGTATTTCAGGATTTTCAACTTTTCCCACATATGACTGTCTGGGAAAATCTTACATATGCTCCCAAACTTAAAAACAAAACTCAGGATCAAAGTGATTCACTACTTGAGTCTTTGGGTATTGCCTCTAAAAAAAATGATTACCCTAGTAATCTATCCGGTGGGCAAAAACAGCGGGTTGCGCTTGCCAGAAGCTTAATGATGAATCCAAGGATTCTATTATGCGATGAGCCAACGTCTGGTTTAGATGTAGCAACAATAGTCGACGTTGTGGAACTATTACAATCAGTTAGAGATATGGGTATTACTATGATTATCGCTTCTCACAATTTGGATTTTTTAACAAAAATATCAGATCGGATTATTCTGTTAAAAAACGGAAAAATAATTGTAGATATCAATCCTAAAGAAATTGATGAACCAACAAACTATTTAAAAAATAATTATTAAAAGAGAATCACTCATATCATACTGAGAGCTATAACAGATCTTAGCATCGAAAATTACATAATGTATATTATGGAAAATAAATTACATAATATAAGAAGCAACGCTAAAAATAAAATCACATAATATAGCAAACTATAGCTAACCCAAGAAAGGTTTTCCTACGTCATACCGCCGCGATATCTCAGCATAGATTCCGCTAACAAGTAGCGGAATGACGAATTTTTGTTTTTCAAACTGTCGGTAAATCTAAGTCAGTTTAGCTATATGTGTCAAGCACTGGGATGACACCCTCCTGATGGGCCAAAATCACAATGTTCGTACAGTTATGGAATGAATCGCGGTATGACGTGTTGCTTTGATCAGCTATAAAGATGATGCTGCGGAAGTTTTTAGTACTTGCTCGCAACTTTCAACAATTTAATAGCACTGGTGTTTACAACCTCTCCGCCGACACGCTTAGTGACAAAAAACCTCACATAAGGTTTATTCGTATAAGGGTCTCTTAATATTCTCATTCCTCTGTTATCTACAATCTTATAAGCTTGTTTGAAATCTGCCATCGCAATTACTGGTAGCTGATTGTTTGGCGCTGGTGGCATATCGGCAGATTGATATACTGGTATTCCCATTAAAGTATCTGGAGCTTCAAGCGACAGACTTGGCTGCCAGAGATACTGACCTGTTTGAGATTTTAGCAGCCTGATATCCTTCAACGTACTCCTATTCATCAAAAATGACGCATTTTTGGAATAATATTCGTCCAGAGAGTAATACAACATCATTATTGAATCACTATCTAATTTTTCAGTTTTAACTTGCTCTATTTTATTATAACTGTTTCCATTTTCATAAGCTAAAATTCCTTTTGGTTGAAAAGTGCCCTCACCCTTAATGAAGGCTTCGCTTTCTTCCTTACTAAAAGTCTCGGCAATCTTTTCCACCAGCCAACTCTCAACATCGACAAACGCATCATCGAGTAACTTTTGTGATATTTATGGTTGAGCATATAACTCGTAAGTTGTGACGGAAATCTTTTGGATTTTGGGCGTGTCCGTATCTTTTGCAAAATCATACTTAGACTTATTGCCACCGTCCTCATCATCTACTGTTTCACTGCTCCAACCTGCACCGGCGCGGTCAAAATCTTCTATAATGTAATCCAATGTTTCAGTAGAGATTCTTTGACTGGAGCATATTTGTCGCATTGGGGACGAATCAGTTACGCGCTTGTTTATGCGTTTTACAATATGCGGAGTAACTAGATACCCCCCGATATCACTGTCATCTCCACTGAGGGTTTTGTGTGATAAACCGCTTTCCATTCCCTTGCGGATATAATCAGAAAAATATTTATCGCTTGTGCTAAAATCTGTATTTACTTCTGGGCGTTGAGCTGCAGTTTCGATCAAGTCTAAACGCTCTTTGCAACTATCAATGGCATTATTTACCTTGCATAGCTGCTCAATTGTTGCAGAATCAGCACGCCCTTTGCTTTCAATTTCTTTTAGTTTGCGATCATTTATTAATTTAAGATGAAGCGAGTTCATTGATACGGTGAGCGATATCGGTAAGTGACATAATAGCCTCCTTTGAAAATGAAATAAAAATGGAAATAAGGTAATAGGAATGGCATCCATAGATGTTTCCCACAGTTGTACGAATCATACGCGTCAAGTTAAGAGATTGTGAGCAAATTTAGAAAGGTTAAAGTGGATACTCTAGCCCTTCTACGTTTGTCTTTTAATGAAAATCGCGACCAAGTTATAGTGAGTTTTTTAAGAAATGCTTTTAAACTATTAATTTTGGTTAATACTAAAAATAACTCTCTAACCCGCCTTTTTAGCTCAATAAATGCCTTTGTTAAGCTAAGTTCTGTATTCTTTTTCACTTCTGTGCAACCAACTATGCCGTGAAATATAAGAATTGCGCACAATTTAGCATATAGTTCACATAATACTCTGCATGGCTTTCCTTTTAGCTTATCAAGCCTGATATGGCTTTTATACAATTTAAATAATAACTCAATTTGCCACCTTACTCTGTAAATCGTTAATACTTGCTCAGCACTAATTTTATTTTCTGGAACATTAGTTATAAATATTGACCAGTTCAACAATTTTTGATTTCTTTTAGAGGATGTATATCCCTGCGATCTTGCTAATCTATTAGCTTTCCTTCTTCTGGCCATAGACTGTTCTTCAGTTAGTTTCTGACATATAATTCTTACTCTAATTTTTGCTTCTTTTCCTAACAATACCTCGTTTTCTAAAAATAACTTATCCTCTAAACATTCTAATAACTCCATTTTTTGATTTGTTTCTACATCATATATGTTGGTATCGGATTTATAACGACTTATGAAATAAGCTCCTATTTCATTGATTTGTTTAAAAGAACTTGGCACAAAATAACCGAGATCAGATATTAGCAAATCATTGCTTAATATATTACTTAAATGTTTCCTATATCCCTGGTCTGATCTTACCCCCTCCGTTAAATTAAGTTGGTCTATTATCTGATTCATGTAGTCGAAAACTAATTGTAACTTTATTCCAGACTTAGTATTGCTTTCATAGCCACTGTAGCTAGTACCATAACCTTTATACATCTCTTCCATACTGTTAGGTAGAGTAATATAGCTACTGTCCAATAATTTAACACTATTAAATTGCTGTAAGATTTTGCAATCAACTTGCAAGATATTTTTAAAGAGAATCACAGATTCATTATACATCCTTTTCATAAATTCCACTGCTTCTTCAGTAAATCTAAAATCCAAACCTTGTTTTGTTATATCTATCGAGTCCTCGTTTAGTAATTGACACATTGTTTCTACGCTACAATTATCAACTCCTATATTACCCAAGACCATGGCTTTTACGAATGATGAACCTTTTAGCTTTCTCTTTCTTTTTATAAACCTTGTTGTAATTGAGATTTTCTCTGCTTTTTCATTAAAAAATTCTTTGAGCTTTTTTGATAAGCAAGTTATTTTATTCATTGGTTCTCTCACTAAAAGTATATCTGGGAGAACTTATACCTTATTATTCTATCTCTTTCATACCTTTATTTCCTTAACTTGACGCGTATGGTAGCAACTTCCGGGTGATCAGGGCCATAATGTTTTTCAAGAATAGGCAAGGCCTGTTCAAACAGCTCCTTTTGTTTCTCGTGGTCACCTAAGTCCCCATGAGAGATGCCGAGGCTTATTAGTATAATAGCAATTTCTGGATGATCAGGGCCATAATGTTTCTTAAAAACAGGTAAAGCCCGTTTAAGCAACTCTTGATTTTTCTTATGTTTACCTAAAATGCCATAAGTAATGCCAAGGGTTACCAGTAGTTTAGCAACTTCCGGGTGATCAGGGCCATAGTGTTTTTCAAAAATAGGTAAAGCACGTTCAAGCAACTCTCTTGCTTTCTGAGAACTACCTAAAGCATTATGAGCAATACCAAGATTTACCAGCAGTATAGCAACTTCGAAATGGTCAGACCTGTAATGTTTCCTTTTGATTGCTAAAGCCCGTTCAAGTAACCTCTTTCTTTTCTTATGATAACCTAGACCCCCATAAATGACACCTAAGTTTGACAACAGTTTAGCAAATTCAAGATGGTCAGGACCGTAATGTTTCTCAAAAATAGGTAAAGCCCGTTCAGACAGCTCCTTTGCTTTCTGAAGATCACCCAAAGCATAACAAACAAGACCGAGGTTTGCCCGTAGTTTAGCAACTTCGAAATGATCAAGTCCATAATGTTTCTCTTGAATTGCTAAAGCTTGCTCAAACAACTTTTTTGCTCTCCGGGGATTATCTAAATTCTCATAAGCGTGGCCAAGGTTTGTCAGTATGACAGCAACTTTAGGATGATCAGAGCCATAATGTTTCTCAAAAATAGGTAAAGCCCATTCAAACAACTTTTTTGCTTTATGAGGATTACCCGAATCCTCATAAGCGTTACCAAGGTTTGTCAGTGCAACAGCAACTTTAGGACAATCAGAACCATAATATTTCTCAAGAATAGGTAAAGCCCATTCAAACAACTCTTTTGCGTTCCGAGGATTGTCTAAAGCATTATAAGCAATACCAAGACTTACCAGCAGTGTAGCAATTTCATAATCAGGGATAAAATGCCTCTGAAGAATAGGTAAAATCCATTCGATCAACTCCTTTTGTCTTTTAGGGTTACCTAAATCAGAGTATCCATCATTAATCCACATTAACAAATCTAAAAGATAATCCTTTTCTATTGTTTACTTTTCTGAAGAATTTTTTTCTAGCAAATTATCCATGTGTGATAAAAATGCTTCTAAATGTGGTAATAATTGTCGTTTCTTAGCATAATCTTCTAGTTTATCACTGTGGTAAGGAAAACCCTTTTGTAATAGTTGAAAAACAGTCTTTATGTCTTCTTTAGTTTTTCCACTTTTCTCTGACTTTAGCCTTATAACTTCTTGAACCAAGCTGTGTATTAACATACTATGATCTTTTTTGGTAGTTAACATGGAGTAACTTATTAATATTCCAAACGCTTCATGGAAAGTTTCTAAGGAAGGATTATTTTCTTGATTATCAGCAAAGATTTCTAGTAAAGATTGAGGAATAGGACTACCATCTAAGTAAGCACAAGCAGTAAGCCAGTTAGCTGCCAATAAGGATTCTTTTTTTATTGCTTCTACTGTGATGTCCCATGTAACATACACTATTGCTGCAGTCTCTCTATTAGCGTCGGCTGGAAATGTTTCAAGCAATGTTTCATCAGATAATAAAGCTCGTTTTCTATCGTTATATAATTTCAAATAGTCTGAAATATTTATACCTGTTTTCTTTATATAAGCGCTTGCTTGGGCTAAAGCTAAAGGTAAATGACCTAATGTCTTTGCTAATGCATCCACTTGAATTATATCTAGCTTTGTTCCTTCCACTTCTAGTATCTTACAAATGTAGCTCCTTGATTCTCCAGGTTCAAAAACATCAACAGAAATAGTGTTCTGTGGTTGTGGCCAGCCAAATGTATAACGAGAAGTTAATAATATCTTTCCTCCTTCTATAGGAAGTAAATCTGCTATATCTTTGTAGTTAGGAGCGTTATCGCATATCAGTAGCCACCCAGCACGTTCAGGGTGTTCTAGCCAATACTTAACATGCTTGGCGTGATCTTCTTCACGAACGTTTTCTCTGTAACCATGAATAACGTTTAGTCCACGTCCTAACTTGATGTACTCGTTAATTAAAGTATTTCTATCTCGTGTATCAAGCCAAATTATCCATCTATATTTTTGGAGCTTACTCCAAATAAATTCTAATGCTAATTGTGTTTTACCTATTCCACCTATTCCATGACAAGCAACTAGTGTTGCTGTATCATTAGCTTTCAGGCATTCTTCTATTTTATCTAGCAGCGCTTCTCTGCCGACAAAGTTATAATTTCGAAGAGGGACTTGCCAAAATTCAGGTAGATCTTCCTTAAGTTTGAGACTATAAAGATGTTCTATGGCTTCCTTAAAATAATTGTCTTTTCTTGTTAGATAAGAAACTTCGCTACCCTGTTGTTCCCACCATTTTTCTACCTTCCCGCGTGCAAAGTCAAAAACCATGTCAATGTTTTTCTTGCCTGATATTTTGTATATACTCCCTATTTCTTTCTTAATAATATCATCTAATTTTGAATGATTAGGTTGATTAACTACAAACCTTATTCTAAGTAAAAAATCTTCTATTTCATCTTCACTGCCGCAACTGAAGTATTTTTTCAGTTCAATATGATTTTTTATTTTGTAGCACGTTCCTCTGTGACCTTCATAAATACTTAAAATGTTATCATCTGTTAACTTTGACTCTTCCAGATACTCCTCTAATGTTTCCACTTTGCCTTGCTTTTCTGTACCTTTTTTTAAGTTCACATTAACATTAGCATGAATGACAAGTGTAATATCACTGTTCTTATACTCAGGGTTTTGCTTAATCTCAGGATGAGATTCAAAATATTTGTTTAACCAGAAATCCTCTTTCTGTCGCTTTCTATTGTTTCCATCAATAAACAAATCTTCAAAAGTAATATTCGCTGATGAACTAGGGTCGTTACGGTGTTTAGCTTGAACCAAGATAATTCTCGATTTGTTCTTCTGATCTTTATACTTAAAAAAATATCATCAAAGGCTCCAAAACCTTCTATGTTTGATGCTAACCAAAAGTCAATTTTACTACTTAACCCATAAAGTAGATACAGCATTAATAATTTTACTTCATACTTGCAACCATGATCACCTGTTGATGTGCCATCTCTCTTCTTAAATATACGATTACTAAGTATTTCAGACTGTTTATTTTCTACATTCATACCCTACTAAACCTACGAATAACTTCTTTCTATAAAAAATTAAAGTCACCAAGTGCCTAAGATAATGCAACAGATTCTTTAATATTTCAATAACAGTCCCTGCAAGAACCTTACTATTACCCACAAATATAAATGTTTGTTGCATAGCTCTTAATGGCATAACTTTTGCTTGAAATAACTGTTTATATGGTGCAATTTACAGCTTTTAGTTGCTAAAATTATAACTCTTAGTTTAATAATTTTAATCTAATAAGCTTTCAGGTTAATAAAATTAAATTATTTGAGTAAATACAATACTATGTTTTTATTTGTGGGTAATAGTAAGTGCAAGAACAGGGTTGGAAGTGTTCCTTTGTTTATTACCTTAGTATATGAATAAGGATTCCCCGAATCTAATATGTAATTGCTGTAGGCTGCATTTAGTAATATAATCTCATATTAAATAAGACGTTACTTAAGTTTATGCTAGATTCTCCGCTAATTTTGACAGCCATTCTTATATTTTTCATTTTTACGTTGTCATTCTTTTTTATAAGAAAGATATTTGGTTCCACAAACAAGAAGATAATAAAATCCTTTAGGAAAATTGTTCAGCAAATAAATGCATTAGAAACAGAAATGGAGAGTTTATCTGATGAGGAGCTTGCTGGTAAAACTGAAGAATTCAAACAAGAATTGAAAAATGGGAAAACGTTAAATGATCTTCTCGTACCTGCATTTGCAGTTGTGCGTGAAGCCTCTCGAAGGTTTCTTAACATGAGGCACTTTGATGTTCAACTGATTGGTGGAATGGTGCTCCACAATGGTATGATATCAGAAATGAAAACAGGAGAGGGAAAGACACTCGTTGCAACTTTAGCAGCATATCTAAATTCCTTAGAAGGGAAAGGCGTACACGTCGTAACTGTTAATGACTACCTTGCAAAACGAGACACAGAGTGGATGAGCAAATTATATAATTCTCTTGGGGTTTCTGTTGCGTTTATTACGAATAACTTGACAGACGAAGAGAGGAAAGAGGCTTACAGTGCAGATATCGTGTATTCCACAAATAACGAGCTTGCCTTTGATTACCTGCGAGACAATATGAAATTTTCTCAAGAAGACATGGTTCAGAGAGGCTTTCACTACGGAATAGTTGATGAAGTGGACTCAATACTCATTGATGAAGCTCGCACTCCGCTTATTATTTCTGGCCCGGTTGAGGAAAACAATCAGATATATAAGCATATCAATAAAATAGTAACCAAATTAGTTGACTCTGATTATGAAGTAGATGAAAAAGGTAGAACGGTATTCTTGACTGAAGATGGTATTTCACGAGTGGAGGAACTACTAAGATCATACAATCTCATTCCTGAAAATTCCTCGCTCTATGATACTGACAGCATGATAATGACTCATTATATGGACCAAGCATTACGTGCACATAAGCTGTTCACTGCTGATAAAGATTATATAGTGAAAGATGGAAAGGTAGTGATTATTGATGAATTTACTGGGCGTATGATGGAGGGCAGGAGATATTCCGATGGTCTTCATCAGGCACTTGAAGCGAAGGAGAATCTTGAAATTCAGCATGAAAACCAAACTTTAGCATCGGTCACATTTCAGAATTACTTTCGTATGTACAATAAACTTTCCGGAATGACTGGAACAGCAGCAACAGAGGCAGAAGAGTTTCGTGATATATACAGATTAAATGTAGTAAAAATTCCAACCAATGTATCTGTAAAAAGAGTTGATATTGATGATGAAATTTACGGTACAGAAAAGGAAAAATTTAATGCTGTATTGAAGTTTATAGAAGAATGCCACAAACGCCTTCAACCGGTCCTTGTTGGCACGGTGAGCATCGAAAACTCTGAGAAGCTTTCTGCGCTTTTGCAAAGCCATTCTCTTAAGCATTCAGTATTGAATGCTCGTTATCATGAACAAGAGGCGTACATAATAGCGCAAGCTGGGGTGCCAGGTAGTGTCACTATAGCAACTAACATGGCAGGACGTGGAACTGATATTCAGCTTGGTGGAAATGCTGAAATGATCGCAAAGGTGGAGCTAAAGAAGATAAAAAATGCTGATGAAAGAGAAAAAAAATATCAAGAAATAGTTGAAAGAGTAAAAAAAGATAAGGAAATTGCTATAAAAGCTGGTGGTTTATGTGTGGTTGGAACCGAAAGACATGAAAGCAGGAGAATAGATGATCAATTACGTGGCCGTTCTGGCCGTCAGGGTGATCCTGGACTTTCTAAGTTCTTTTTATCGCTCGAAGATGACCTAATGAGAATATTTGGTTCTGATAGAATGAGAAGCTTTTTACAAAAAGTAGGGTTAAAGAATAACGAAGCTATTCATCATCCATGGATCAATAAGGCACTTGAGAAAGCGCAAAAGAAAGTTGAAGCTAGAAACTATGACGTGCGGAAATCTCTACTTAAGTTTGATGACGTAATCAATAACCAACGTAAAGTTATTTTTAAGCAGAGAAACAATATCTTAGGCAACGAAATTAATGATTTACTTGAAGTATATAGCGAAGTAAATGAGAGCGTAATAGAAGGTATAGTCCAAAGTGGCTATTATGAGGATTATATTGAAGATATAGTCAAAGAATTCCATACAAGGTATGGAATAACGCTTGATAAAGAAGATTTAGCAAAGTTTTTAAACAAACAAGAAGCTTTGGATTATATAAATGATAAGATACAAGAATTTTTTACTGAGAAAGAAAAATATTTCAACAGTCAGCACACTACAGATTTGTGGAATACGATCGTGAAGCAAATGATGATAATGACACTTGATCATTTATGGAGGGAACACCTTTCAGTTCTAGAGAGCCTAAGACAAAGCATAAGCCTACGTGCCATGGGGCAGAAAGATCCACTGAATGAATTTAAACGCGAAGCTTTCTTGATGTTTGAGTCAATGCTTGAAAAATGGAAGGAACTCACCATTCACCGCCTAGCGCACTTTAAGTTGGCAGATAACCAAGAGATAGGCAATAGGTTACATTCTGCTAGAAATAGCAGACTTCCCAAAGTCTCAAGAAACGACAAGTGCCCTTGTAATTCTGGAAAGAAGTACAAACACTGCCACGGCGCGGTTACTGTGGTGAATTAATAATTATGGTTGTACAGTTTGTTTATTTCCATCAACATTACTGCAGCTAACCTCACTTAGCTTACTGTTTAATGAATCATACGCGTCAAGTTAAGGAAATAAAGGTATGAAAGAGATAGAATAATAAGGTATAAGTTCTCCCAGATATACTTTTAGTGAGAGAACCAATGAATAAAATAACTTGCTTATCAAAAAAGCTCAAAGAATTTTTTAATGAAAAAGCAGAGAAAATCTCAATTACAACAAGGTTTATAAAAAGAAAGAGAAAGCTAAAAGGTTCATCATTCGTAAAAGCCATGGTCTTGGGTAATATAGGAGTTGATAATTGTAGCGTAGAAACAATGTGTCAATTACTAAACGAGGACTCGATAGATATAACAAAACAAGGTTTGGATTTTAGATTTACTGAAGAAGCAGTGGAATTTATGAAAAGGATGTATAATGAATCTGTGATTCTCTTTAAAAATATCTTGCAAGTTGATTGCAAAATCTTACAGCAATTTAATAGTGTTAAATTATTGGACAGTAGCTATATTACTCTACCTAACAGTATGGAAGAGATGTATAAAGGTTATGGTACTAGCTACAGTGGCTATGAAAGCAATACTAAGTCTGGAATAAAGTTACAATTAGTTTTCGACTACATGAATCAGATAATAGACCAACTTAATTTAACGGAGGGGGTAAGATCAGACCAGGGATATAGGAAACATTTAAGTAATATATTAAGCAATGATTTGCTAATATCTGATCTCGGTTATTTTGTGCCAAGTTCTTTTAAACAAATCAATGAAATAGGAGCTTATTTCATAAGTCGTTATAAATCCGATACCAACATATATGATGTAGAAACAAATCAAAAAATGGAGTTATTAGAATGTTTAGAGGATAAGTTATTTTTAGAAAACGAGGTATTGTTAGGAAAAGAAGCAAAAATTAGAGTAAGAATTATATGTCAGAAACTAACTGAAGAACAGTCTATGGCCAGAAGAAGGAAAGCTAATAGATTAGCAAGATCGCAGGGATATACATCCTCTAAAAGAAATCAAAAATTGTTGAACTGGTCAATATTTATAACTAATGTTCCAGAAAATAAAATTAGTGCTGAGCAAGTATTAACGATTTACAGAGTAAGGTGGCAAATTGAGTTATTATTTAAATTGTATAAAAGCCATATCAGGCTTGATAAGCTAAAAGGAAAGCCATGCAGAGTATTATGTGAACTATATGCTAAATTGTGCGCAATTCTTATATTTCACGGCATAGTTGGTTGCACAGAAGTGAAAAAGAATACAGAACTTAGCTTAACAAAGGCATTTATTGAGCTAAAAAGGCGGGTTAGAGAGTTATTTTTAGTATTAACCAAAATTAATAGTTTAAAAGCATTTCTTAAAAAACTCACTATAACTTGGTCGCGATTTTCATTAAAAGACAAACGTAGAAGGGCTAGAGTATCCACTTTAACCTCTCTAAATTTGCTCACAATCTCTTAACTTGACGCGTATGGTTTAATGAATGCTCTGATGACTTATATGCAACCCCATAGGAAATTCCACCAACGATCAGTGCAGATGCCACAGTAATTACAACTATTGCTAGTGCAGGTAATGCAGTAGCATAAATGAGTGCTAATGGAGCAACAATGGCAGCTAATATACCTACAGTAATTCCTGCTGTTATAGCTTTAGGTCTATGAATAAATGATGGTCTGCACCATAATTTAGCAGAAGTTTCGCTACTTTTGGATGTTGATAATTTAGTCTTGGATGTTCACCATGAGTGTAATAAACAGCATAATATAAAGGAGTTCTTCCGTCTTTATCTTGTGCATTAACGTCTGCTCCCTCTTCTAGCAAAACTTCTACTACTTGTGTGTATCCATTCTCAGCAGCATAATGTAAAGGACTTCTTCCATATCTGTCCACTACATTAACATCTGCCTCTTTTTTTATAAGATGTTTTACTACTTCTATATGACCACTATAAGCAGCATAATGCAAAGGAGTCCCTTTATCTTCATTTTGTGCATTAACGTCTGCTCCTTCTTCTAGCAAAACTTCTACTACTTGTGCATGCCCATGCTGAGCAGAATAATGTAAGGAGGTTTTTTCCCATTCATCTTGTACATTAACATTAGCTCCGTTTTTTGTTAAGTATCTTACTACTTTTTCATAGCCATTTTCAGCTGCTATAAGTAATAAATTGCACTTGAGCACTATAAACGTGTAATTTATATCAAATTCGTTTTTTTTCCACTCATCATATATAAGTTGATTTTCCTGCTGCAGCTTATCTTTAATTCTATCAATTAAATTTTCCTTACTCAGATCTGGACTACTGTTGACTTCTTGTAGTATTAACCTTAATGTCATTTCCTTCTCCAAGATATAAAATTTTATTATGGCATATGGAGTGGATTATGTCAATGAAAAACTAAGAAACTGGTTCTTCTTTTTTTCTATAGCTTTAGGTTTACCTACAATTTGAAAAACAACAAATTCGTCATTCCGCTACTCGTTAGCGCCTCGGCGGTATGATGTAGGGAAACCTTTCTTGGGTTAGCTATAAAGTTAAAATTCGACCAGGGTAGCCGCAATAAGGTAGCAAACGCCATCATGTCTTTAGGAGAGTTTGCTAATGAAGGCTCTTAAGTTGACGCCATTGCCTGAACGGATACGCCAATTTTTATGTTCATTTGTAACCGTTTATTATTTTACACCCCAGTCTTTTTCAAATATTGCTAGTCCTTGGTCAGTAAGTGGGTGATTAATTAATTGTCTAAGTACTTTTGCTGGCACAGTAATTGAATCAGCACCAAGCCTTGCAGCTTCTATTACATGCGCTGGGCTTCTCACTGATGCAACAAGAACTTTAGTATCAAAACCGTAATTAGAATATATAGTACATATATCTTCTATTAGCGATAAGCCATCATAGCTTATATCATCAAGGCGACCAACAAAGGGGGAAATAAAACAAGCACCGACCTTAGCGGCAAGCAGTGCTTGTCCAGGAGAAAAACATAATGTGATGTTAACAGGTATTTTATGCTCTGTCCATAACTTTTTACAAGAAATTAATCCTTCATGTGTAAGAGGTAATTTGATCACAACATTATCAGCAATTTTTGCTAAATTCAGACCTTCTGTGATCATCTCTTCATGGCTATCTGCAACAACTTCAACACTAACAGGCCCTTTTATAATAGAGCATATTTCACGCACTAAATCCTCGTATTTATCTTTACGCCCGGACTTTGCTATTAAAGAAGGATTAGTTGTTATGCCGTCAATGAACTCCTTTAGTCCTTTAATTTCATTTAAATCAACGCTATCAAGAAAAATTTCCATATTAATCTCCTATAAAAAAAATACCCTTGCAAAATCTTGTCATCCTACCGCTTGACTTACAACCGTATGAACTTCCTGCGTTGTAAACATCAAACAGCCGATAACACAACTGTACAAATATTGAGACATAAGAGTAATTTGTACCAAGAAAAAAGATGTCATCCCAGTGCCCAGACCCCTTAGACAATGTACCATCTTTTGATTTTGTCCATTCTGGGCGGGGTTTTCAAGTTCTTTGATCTTAAATACTACATCTACTTTATCAAGATCAATGTTGACTTCTTTTACTAATGTTCTAATAAGACTACGTTTGGCTTGCCAATCTAGGTCCGATTTAACACTAGAATAAAAGCCCTTTATGCTATTTGTAATAAGATTCATTTTCTGCCGTATTCCCTTTTACCTTTTTCTTCTCTCCTTCAATCTCTTTTAAACGTTACTTCATTTTTTTTATTGCCTGCTTAAAGTCTTCCTTACTTATAGTTAGTGCATACTTTGTTGCCGTAAAAACTTCTGGTACCCAAACAATTGTAATAAGTATACACAATCTTTGTCAACTATTTTCGGCACTGGTATATTGACCTTACCCAGAAAAAGTGGAGAGAAAGAAAGGAGTTTTTTCGGGTAAAATAAAATTTTGGAGGATTAGAAATGGTAAGAGAATATACGGCAGAATTCAAATTGGAAGCTGTTAAGCTGGCAAATGAACAAAGAAAGGTAGGTCAACCAGTTGCAAAAGTAGCAAGAGATCTAGGAATAAGGGATAGTGTATTAGGAAAATGGATGAAGAAATATAACGAAAAAAAGTCAGCGGCAAATGCATTTCCAGGTAGAGGTAACATGGCTCCTTACGACAAAGAGAGGTTTGATTTACAAAGCAAGAGTAACAAGGGAAAGAGACATTTAAAAAAAAGCCCTGGCCAGTCAAAAAGAGTAAAATATTTTTTTATATAGTAACTGCTATAAAGTACAGGAATTATGTAGGATTTTCTGCTAGTGGCTACTATAAGTGGACCACAAGAAAAATAAGCAGTAGAGAATCAGCAAATAAAGAGCTACTCGCAGCTATTCAAAAAATATATCAAGTTTCTAAATGTAGATATGGAACTCCTAAAATTCATGCTGAATTGAAGGCTTTGGGTAAAAGTTGCAACTTAAAAACAGTGCAAAGTATTATGCAGAAAAATGGTATTCAGGCTATATTGAGAAGAAAATTTAAAATTAAGAAACAACAAACGGACAGTAGCTCCCAATATATTAGACCAAAACTTTATTGTCGATCAACCAAATAAAGTATGGGATTACTTATATAAAAACCAAAGAAGGATGGCTATATTTGGCAACAATAATCGATCTATATTCACGCATGGTAGTTAATGAGCAGTTCAATAAATAAACAATTGGTTATGGACTCTTTATTAATGGCCGTTAACAAGCGTAAACCTGCCAAAAATCTACTATTACATAGTGATCAAGGTTCACAATATACTTCGCAAGGTTATCAATATCTCTTATCCATAAAAAACATAGATGAGTTATAAAGGTTGTTGTTACGACAATTCTGTTGTGGAAAGCTTCTTCAGTTCTCTAAAAAGGGAGTTACCAATAGACACCTCTCGGCACTCTAAACAGCATATCAAAACTGCTATATTTGAATATATAGAAATTTTTTATAACAAACAACGTCACTATTAACTATTGCATTCCTGAGCATTTTGATTCATCATTCTCTTTGTGAAAAACATTCCAAACTTTCTCTCCACTTTTTCTGGGTAAGGTCAGATACTATAAACTATAAAAAAATTTCTCCGATAGTTCATATAGCAAGTAAATTCACAAAATGAAGACTATTATTTTTATTACAGGTGTATCTACGGTTGGAAAATCAAGTTTGGCTCATATATTAGGTTCAAAGCTTTTTATGCCTAGAAACTTTGCAATTCCACTAACTATAGCTAACCCAAGAAAGGTTTCCCTACGTCATATCGCCGCGGTATCTCAGCATAGATTCCGCTAACGAGTAGCGGAATGACGAATTTGTTGTTTTTCAAATTGTAGGTAAACCTAAGCCACTTTAGCTATACTTGTAGAGAAAAAAGAATAGATGATGATCCTAAATATTTAATAAATTTGACTACTGAGGAATTTCAAAAATCTCAATTTTTTATTAATTGTGATATGGTACATTCTATCTTCATATAGCTTTCCTCTTCATACCTCAACTAATGAAATCAGAAGCATCAACTCCCTTTTGCAAGCAAGCAGCAATAACAGTGTTCATCATTAGAAATGCAATGGTCATTGGGCCAACGCCCCCGGGTACTGGGGTCATAGCTTTGGCTTTCCCTTTTATTCCTTCAAAGTCAACATCACCTACAAGCTTTCCTACGTTAACGCTATTTATGCCAACATCGATCACTATTGCACCTTTCTTTATCCAGTCTGCTTGAACAAAATTTGGCTTTCCGACTGCTGCAACTACTATATCCGCTTTAGAGCAATATTCAGCTAAATCCTTGCTTTGTGAATGCAAGATGGTGACAGTGCAGTTTTCTTGCAATAGCAGGTAAAACATTGGCTTGCCCACGATATTTGACCTACCAATTACCACTGCGTTTTTACCGGAAAGGTTCTCTTCAATTGACTTAATTAAATGCAAAGAACCTTTAGGAGTGCAAGGTATAAGGCAGTTTTTTTCACCTTTAACTAATTTGCCAACGTTTTCATCATGAAAGCCATCTACATCTTTTTCAACACTTACTGTGTTAATTACTCTGCTTGCACTAATATGATTTGGTAAAGGCAATTGCACTAAAATGCCATGCACAGATGGATCTTCATTTAATTCATTGATTTTTTCAATTAATTCATCTTCTGAAATATTATCAGGCAAAACAATGGTCTCAGAACTTATGCCTATTGATTCTGCTTTTTTCTGTTTGTTGCGAACATAAACCTGACTTGCTGGATTGCTGCCCACGAGAATTACTTTCAGGCAAGGAAAAATGTTATACTCTCTCTTTAAAATATCAATTTTTTGTGATAGCCTCTCACATAGGTCGTTTGCTATTTTTTTACCATCAATAATAATTGTCACTTCCTTGCCACTCCTTAAAGTCGGGTAATTTGATATCAAATAAATCCAATACTTTGCCAACAGAATGATTAATAATATCATCCAACGATTTCGGTTTAATATAAAAAGCAGGCACTGGTGGAGCAATAATTGCTCCCATCTCCGTTAATTTTAACATATTTTGTAAATGCCCAAGATGCAGTGGTGACTCTCGCACCATAAGAACTAACTTTCTTCTTTCTTTTAGCGTTACATCTGCAGCCCTTGTCAATAGATTGGAAGTAACACCTGATGCGATTTCAGACATTGTCTTCATAGAGCATGGTGCTACAATCATCCCTGAGGTTTTAAATGAGCCGCTTGCTATTTTTTCTCCAATCTTTTCTTCAGAATAGTAAAAATCTGCAAGTGATGTAATATCTTCAAGTTTTTCTTTAATCTCGTGAGCTAAAGTTATTTTCCCAGCACGACTTATCACTAAATGAGTTTCATAATCGACGTCTTTCAACGCTTCTAAAATACGCACACCGTAAATAGAACCAGATGCTCCACTTATTCCAATTACAATTCTGCTATTCACTTAACTCTTCTTCGTAGCTCATTCCCAATGCACGTTTATAGGTATCAAGCAATATTTCTTGTTCCTCTCTGTCATCATCATCCATCTTCCTCAGCCTAATAATTTGTTTCATCACTTTTATATCCCAACCTTCATCTGCGGCTTTTGCATATACATCACGAATGTGATCTTGCACATCCCTCTTTTCTTGTTCAAGTTTTTCGATTCTCTCTATGTAACCCTTCAACTCTTCAGCCGTTATTTTTACTGTATCTTCCATGAAACTCCACTAATTAATTGCTGCCACTAATATTACCAGTTTTTACTTGCACTTCAACAACAGTAATAATATTTTTATCTTTCTTTAAAATCTTAAAGCGAAAACCATACATGGAAAACTCCTCGCCTTCGTCAGGAATGCGCTCTATTTCATTCACAATCATACCTGCTAGAGTTGTAGCTTCTTCATCAGGGAGATTCCAGTATAACTGCCTGTTAATGTCCCTAATAGTAGATTTTCCTTCTATGTGATACATATTATCAGATATTTTCTTTATAAAATTCTCCGTAATCAAATCATGTTCATCCGAAATTTCTCCAACTATTTCTTCCAGTATATCCTCAAGAGTTACAATTCCCTGCAGTGCTCCATACTCATCAATAACAAATGCAAGGTGTTTCCTGTTCTTACGGAAGTTGTGAAGTTGCACGCTGAGCGGTGTACTTTCTGGTATGAACCAAGGCCTTGACATAACTTGGGTAATGTCAACTTCTTCCGCTTTATTATTCTTTTCACGCAAAGCATTTATTAGAGCTTTCACGTGAATTACACCTACAATGTTATCTGGTTCCTTCTGCCATAAAGGTACTCTACTGTGACTGCTGGTTAAAATCTCTCTTATTAACTCTTCTTTATTCCGATCTATATCAAGAGAAAATAGGTTTCTTCTATGGGTCATAATTTGTGATATCTCTGTCTCAGCCAAATCAAGTATGCTGCTTAGCATATCTAAATCCTGTTGCAACATAGTTCCTTCACTGCGGTGAAGAGTAATCATATTACGCATTGCATCCGCTGCAGATATCACTTCCTTATCTTTATGCAGCCCACATAATTTTAGGATGAGGTTAACAATAAATTGAATACCTAGTGTCAATGGAGAAAAAATCTTTACAAAAAACAATACAAAATAAGCAGAAAATGATGCAAATTTTTCAGGATTTTGAATAGCATAAGTTTTTGGTAGAACTTCGCAGAACAATAAAATACAAAATGTCATTATAATTGTTGATAGGAGAATGCCCTCATTTCCAAAAAGATTGATAAATATTGCTGTAAATAAAGCAGAGCAAGTAATATTAATAATTGTATTGCCGAGCAATACCGTTCCTATTGTCAATTCTTTCCTATTTAATAAGCGATCTATTACCCTGGCTTTTTTGTTACCGTCTAGCTTTAGCTTATTAACTCGAGAACGGCTAATTGAGGTTAAGCCTATTTCTGCTCCTGAGAACAAAAACGATAAAACTAACAAAACAAAAATTGCTGATGATACTAAGACCAATAACCAATCCATTAAAGTACGATGTTATTGTGATAAAAAATAAAATTAATTTTACATGTTATGAGAGGCATTTGCAAGCCTGAATTTATATTGCCGAATTTTATATACCTTTAATCTTAAAAAACAAATCATAAAGCATATTACACGCTGCGTTCACATGCTCATCCTCAATGATAAGTGGTGGGGTTACCCTTACTACTTTGTTGTTTAAAACCCTAGTTATTATTAAACCTTTATCAAGAGATCGACTAATAATTTTATCAGCTACAAGAGTTGCTAGTTCTATTCCCATTAGTAACCCTTCTCCACGAACTTCTAAAATCATCTCAGGAAATTCTTTAGCTAAAAGCAACAGCTTTTCTTTTAAATATTTACTAATTCTTTTAACATGATCAAAAAAGTCTTCTTTTAGCATTATATCGAGCACTGCATTACCAACAGTCATGGCAAGTGGATTGCCACCATAGGTTGATCCATGAGTTCCTGGAGTAATTGCTTCTGCTATATAATCTTTCACTAAACATGCAGCTACAGGAAAACCGTTACCCATAGCCTTCGCACAGGTTAGCATATCAGGTTCAATGCCGACATTTTGATAATGAAATAAAGAACCGATGCGTCCATATCCGCACTGCACTTCATCAAAGCACAAAATTATTCCTTGAGCTTTTGTTATTTCCCTTACTTTTTGAAGATATTCTACGTCTAGTGGATATACTCCACCTTCGCTTTGTATGGGCTCTAAAAATACAGCAGCTATTTCATTGTTGATTTTTTCTTCTAATGCTTTAATGTCATTTCTTGGCACTTTATCAAAACCAGAAAGGAGCGGAGCAAAACCTTCGCGTGATTTTTCATTGCCTCCAGCAGAAATTGCAGCAATACTGCGGCCATGAAAGCCTCCTTCAATTGTAATAATACGATTACGTTTTGCTTGCCCTTTTGAATAAAAGTAACGACGAATAAACTTAATTGCAGCTTCTGTTGCTTCAAGCCCACTTGAGCAGAAAAAAACTTTATCTGCAAAAGTCAGGGTTGTTAAACGCTCGGCAAGCCTTTCTTGCTCGGGAATAGTGAAAATGTTAGAGCAGTGCCATAATGAGCTCGATTGCTCTTTCAGCTTATCTGTAATGTATGGATGACAATGCCCTAAAGAAGTTGTAGAAATACCTGCAGCAAAATCTAAATATTTTTTACCATCTTTATCAAAAAGATATGCCCCTTCTCCCCTGACTATAGGAGTGTCAAGTCTATTATACGCATTAACAACATGATCCATTTTATAAGTATTGTGGTATTATCTATACTATACCTGAAATGAATCCATTAACACAAAGCTTTTCCTTTAACCTCTTATGCTACTTCAACTAAAAATTTGGCTAATGCAAACCTTTTTTGTCATTCTATAGCTAAAGTGACTTGGTTTTACCAACACTTATTAGCCATTGTAAAAGTTTTTGTTTCTATTGAATGATAGTTGTAGCCTATGCAAGAAGTTTATTGACTTTGAGCGCACTTTAGCCTATACAATTTTAATATCTTAAACTACTGGACATGCCCGATCTAAAGACAATGATGTTAAATTTTGGACCTCAGCACCCAGCTGCACATGGAGTGTTGCGTCTTGTTTTAGAGATGGATGGTGAAGTGATCGAGAGGGCAGATCCCCATATTGGGCTTTTGCACCGCGGTACTGAAAAATTAATAGAACATAAAACGTATCTTCAAGCTTTGCCTTATTTTGATCGCCTTGATTACGTATCACCAATGTCACAAGAGCATGCATATTCACTTTGTGTGGAGAAATTGTTGCAATGTGAAGTGCCAATTAGGGCAAAGTATTTACGTGTCTTGTTTTGTGAACTGACGAGAATACTAAATCATTTACTGAACGTTTCTTCTCAAGCACTTGATGTTGGAGCAATGACCCCTCTTTTATGGCTCTTTGAAGAAAGAGAAAAAATACTGGAATTTTACGAAAGAGCTTCAGGTGCAAGGTTTCACGCAGCTTACATCAGGCCAGGTGGAATTGCAGCAGATGTTCCAGAAGATTTGATTGAGGATATTGCAAAGTTTATAGAGCAATTTCCAAAATATATAGACGATGTTGATGAACTTTTAACAGAAAATAGGATATGGAAGCAACGCACTGTAGGAATTAGTGAAATATCAATTAAACAGGCACTTGATTGGGGCTTTAGTGGCCCAATGTTGCGCGCTGCTGGGCTTGCTTGGGATTTGCGAAAAAGCCAGCCATATGAGATATATGATCAACTAGATTTTGATATACCGATCGGCCAAAATGGCGACTGTTATGACCGTTATCTAGTTAGAATGGCAGAGATTAGGCAATCTATCAGTTTGGTGAAGCAGTGCATAGAGAAAATGCCTGAAGGGCAAATAAAAACTGAAGATAGAAAAATTTCTCCACCGTCAAGAGTAGAGATGAAAAAATCTATGGAAGCTCTGATTCACCATTTTAAGCTCTATTCAGAAGGATATCACGTACCAGAAGGTGAGGCTTACGCAGTTGTTGAGGCACCAAAAGGTGAGTTTGGAGTGTATATAGTTTCAGATGGTACCAATAGACCTTATAGGTGCCGAATAAGAGCACCTGGCTTTGCGCATTTACAAGCCTTAGACTTTATGGCAAAAGGACACATGCTTGCTGACGTTGCAGCAATTATTGGCTCACTCGATATAGTTTTTGGTGAGATTGATAGGTAATCATTGGTACCCGTTCAGGCAATGGCGTCATGCAAGTAGCTGACACATAACTGTACGAACATTTGTTTGCAAAGGCAGTATGTTAAGTGTTATAGCCGATTTTGCCTCAAACACAAAGGCAGTGCCTTGACTACTTGGATCCAGAAAAATTGATTGTGTACTATATAACATTTTTGATCAAAAGCGTAACCGTTCACTGTTAGACTGCATTCTGTGATTTTTAGCAAAACATGATCTTTCATTTGAGCTTCCTTCAATTTAAAATAAATACAGAAAATTGCTGCCTATAGCTAAACTGACTTAGATTTACCAACAATCGTCATCCCGCTACTTGTTAGCGGCTAAGAGATACCGCGGCGGCATAGCTATCTTCAAAAATATGGTTGAATAATTGTGTGTATAATTATTAATATTTTTAAACACTTTGGCTATGGCTTTATCTAAGTTTCTCGACCCTAAGCTGGATTTAACCTTCAAAAAAATATGTAGGGTCAAGAACTGGCGCGCCTACTTTAGGGTTTGGTGGCTGATCTATTGTTTTCACAATAGGCCTCAATCCAAATTCCCATGTTAACGTTTCCAGCTCCCGCCTCGTCAAACGCAGCATCCGCACTACGCTTTCCTAGCAGATTCTTTACCAAAGTTTATAACATATTGTGCTGGTGATGCTTTCGGTTTGTAATACCTTATTCTGTAGTCTGAATATAGACCCAGCGTTTTGTATATCCATTCGCTACTCCACTTCTTCCAACCAAACCCTCTCTTCACTTTCAGCTAATAAGTGATTTTCTATTTCACCTTCCAAACTTGCCTCCAGCAGCTTTTTTATAAATGGTGTAAATGCTCCATCCCTTCCTGTTAATGGTCTGCCTTCCCTTATTGATGACAGTATATTTGCTTCCAGTTCTTTGTAATCTACCAAACCGGTAGTTCTGTTTACTACTTTCTGACTCATTGTCAAACCTCCATTTTTTTTATATCAATTTATTACTTTTTTTTTGGTTTGACACACTTTTTTGAACCATACGCGTCAAGTTAAGGAAAAGTGTAAGTAAAGTTGATAGAGTGAAGGAAAATAATAAGGTATAAATTCTCTTGGATATATGAATGAGAGAACTTACAATGGACAGAATAGCTTGCTTATCAAAAGACCTCAATGAATTCTTTAATGAAAAAGCAGACGAAATATCAATTGCAGTAGGTTTTATAAAAAGAAAGAGAAAACTTAATGGCTCATCATTCATAAAAGCTATGGTTTTTGGTAACATAGGAGTTGATGATTGCAGCATAGAAACAATGTGCCAATTGCTAAATGAAGACTCGATAGAAATTACAAAACAGGGTTTAGATTTTAGGTTTAGTGAAGAAGCAGTTGAGTTCATGAAAAAAATGTATAACGAAGCTTTGTGTTTATTTAAAAAAAGTCTACAGATTGATTGCAAAATTTTACAGCAATTTGGAAGCGTTAAATTATTGGATAGCAGCTACATTAGCCTGCCCAGTAGCATGGAAGATATGTACAAAGGATATGGCAGTAGCTATAGAGATTGTGAGAATAATACTAAATCAGGAATAAAGCTACAGTTAGTCTTTGATTACCTGAATCAAGCGCTAGATAAGTTAAATTTTATGGAAGGAATAAGGTCGGATCAAGGTTATAGGGATTATCTGAACGGTTTATCAGCCAATGATTTGCTAATATTTGACTTGGGCTACTTTGTGCCTAGTTCTTTTAAACAGATTGATGAAGCAGGTGCATATTTTGTTAGTCGTTATAAGTCTGATACCAATATATATGATATAGAAACAAATCAAAAAATAGAGCTATTGGAGTATTTAGAAGGTCAATTATCTTCAGAAAAAGAAGTATTATTAGGAAAGGAAGTAAAAATTAAGGTAAGAATTATATGTCAAAAGCTAACTGAAGAACAGTCTATGGCTAGAAGAAGAAAGGCTAATAAATTAGCAAAGTCACATGGATATACATCTTCTCAAAAGAATCAAAAGTTATTAGATTGGTCAATATTTATAACTAATGTTCCAGAGAGTAAAATTAATGCTGAACAAATATTGACGGTTTATAGAGTAAGATGGCAAATCGAATTACTATTTAAACTATATAAAAGTCATATCAATCTTGATAAACTAAAAGGAAAGACAAATCCATTTAGAGTATTGTGCGAGCTATACGCAAAATTATGTGCTATTCTCGTATTTCACGAAATGGTTGGCTGTGTAAAACTAAAAAAGAACACGGAGCTCAGTTTAACAAAGGCATTTATTGAATTGAAAAGGCGGGTTAGAGAGCTCTTTTTGATATTAAACAATATTGTCAATAATTTAAAAATTTTTCTAAAAAAGCTTACTATAATCTGGTCAAAGTTTTCTTTGAAAGACAGATATAGGAAGACCAGGGTATCTACTTTAAGCTCTCTACATTCCTTAACTTGACGCGTATGGTTTATTTAACACTCCCTGTTAAGATGCCTAATCTACTTTCAGCTCCTCAGTATGTAAACTGCGTGGTAAAGACTCTAAT
Organism: Wolbachia endosymbiont (group A) of Epagoge grotiana; assembly: GCF_947251775.1. Taxonomy (NCBI): domain Bacteria; kingdom Pseudomonadati; phylum Pseudomonadota; class Alphaproteobacteria; order Rickettsiales; family Anaplasmataceae; genus Wolbachia; species Wolbachia endosymbiont (group A) of Epagoge grotiana. The sequence goes on along the minus strand of NZ_OX366387.1, from coordinate 1,014,950 downwards.
TCCTTTGCAGCACTTAAACTTTTATTTTTTGCATGTATACCAAGCTTATTGAATTCTCGAGCAGCAGGAAACACCCTTGCTTCAAGAGAGCCAGCAGTTTTATTATAATGATCAACAGCACTTTTTAAGCTCCTGCGCAAATTATCAAAGTTTTCACCCATTGTGCAAATGCGCTCATATAAAATATGACCTAGTTCACTGATTTTCTTTGCGTTTTCAGCTATCATCTCTTGCTTCCATCCATACGCTATTGCTCTCAGCAACGCAATTAGAGTGATCGGTGTTGCAATGATCACTTTTTTTTCCACTCCAATCTCTATCAAAGCAGGCTCATATTCCAGTGCTGCGCTAAAAACCCCCTCCCCTGTTAAGAAAAGCACCACAAGTTCTGGCGTATTTTCAAATTGATTCCAATACTCTTTTTTACCCAAATCATTTATGTGTTTTTTTATTGCCAGGGAATGGTTCTTTAATTTCTCCTTTTGTATTTGCAAATCATTTTGTGATATAGCATCCATGTAAGAATCAAGCGGCACTTTAGCATCTATTATTATTTGCTTTCCAGATGGCATTTTGATTATTAAATCAGGACGCAATAAATTATCCTCGTTTTTATCAATCACTGACGGCTGAGTAAAAAAATCGCAATACTCAATCATTCCTGCCATTTCTACCACTCTTTTGAGTTGCATTTCACCCCATTTGCCCCTAATGTGAGGTTTCCTCAGGGCATTAGCAAGGTTGGAAGTTTGGTTCATCAGCGCTCCAATTTGCTCCTTTAAACCTTCATAGGCCCCTACCCTCTCCTTTTCTAGCTCACGTATTTCATTATCGAATTTTTCTAATTTTTCTTTTATTGGAGTTACAACTTCGTTGATCGTTGCTTGTCTTTTTTTGAAATCGCTTTCCGTTTCTTTTAATTTACTATCGATTACTTCCTTTGCTAAGTTCAGAAAATTATTGTTATTTGTTTGCAAAGCATCAAGAGAGAGCGCTTTAAAAGTGTTTGTTAATCTCTCCTCTGCTTTTGTTAGTAATTCTATTTCCTTTTTCTTTTCCTCACGTTCTTTTTGCAGAGTTACTTCAAGTTCTGCTTTTTTGACCCTTAAATCAACTATTTCTTCATTCTTCGTAAGCAAAGTTTGCTTTGTTTCTTGAAGTTCTTGCTCTAATTTACATAAATTACCCTCAAGGTTTGCTTTCTTTTCGCTCAGTTTTTTTACGATAATGTAGAAAAATAGTAATAGAGAGACAACCAGAGCTATAGAATTGAAAAGCATCAGAATAAAAAAGCTGTATTTACAATTCTATATGATTTTTGTGTGTATAAGAAAGAAAAAAGGAGCACCTAAAGAGGTGACCTTACCCAGAAAAAGTAGAGAGAAAGTTAAGACGTTTTTATCATGAGAATAAATTGTGCAGGAATGCAATAGTTAATAGTAGAATGTCTACGTTATTTGTTATAAAAGATTTCTATGTATTCAAATATGGCAGTTCTGGTTTGTTGAGCGAGAAGTATCAATAAGCAGCTCCCTTTTAAGTGAACTTTTCTGCAACAGAGTTATCGTAACAACAGCCCTTATGGCTCATGCTGGAAATGATGTTTTTTGTATTCAATAGAAATTGGTAATTTTGAGAGGTATACTGTGACCCTTGATCGCTATGTAACAGCAGATTTTTATCGGGTTTGCGTTTATCAACGGCCATCAATAAAGAATCTATAACTAATTATCATGTTACTCATTAACCACCATGCGTGAATATAGGTCAATTATTGCCGCCAACAACCTTCTTTAGTTTTTATGTAGGTAATCCCAAACTTTATTTGGCTGATCAGTAGTAAAATTTTGATCCAATGTGTTCGGAGCCACAACTCGGTTGCTTATTTGCTGTTTTTTATTTTTGAACCTTCGTCTAAGCTTGGCTTTAATGCCATTTTCTTGCATAACACTTTGTACTGTTTTAATTTTTGCCTAAAGCTTTTAATTCAGCGTGAATTTTAGGGGCTCCATATCTGCATTTAGAAGCTTGATGTATTTTTTGAATATCTGCTAGAAGCCCTTCTTTTGCTAATTCTTTACTGCTTTTTTCCTTAGCAACCCATACCACCAGTACAAAACCCTACATAGTTCCTGTGTTTTATAGCAATTTCTATATAAAAGAATACTTTACTCTTTTTCTTTGCCCAGGGCTTTTTTTAAAATGTCTCTTTCTCTTGTTAGTTCTTTTTTTAGATCAAATCTTTCTTTGTCATAAGGAGCCTTTGCCTGGAAATGCGTATGCTCCAGACATTTTTCCATCATATTTTCTTACTTAACATACTACCATCTATACCTAGATCTTTTGCTATTTTTGTACTTGCTTGACCTGTTTCTTTAACCAGCTTAACAGCTTCTAATTTGAATTCTGCTGTATATTCTCTTCTATTTGTCATATTTTGAAAAAACGTTTTATTTTACTCCAAAAACGTTTTAACTTTCTCTCTACTTTTTCTGGGTAAGGTCAATTTACCGCCGCGGCGCTAACTAGTAGCGGGATGACGGGTTACCAAATTGTAGAAGTTGCTTTAGCTATAAATTCAAGTTTTATCAATGTCTTGTGTTGTTACCCAAATAATGGTTGTGCAAGCGCTTAATTTTTTGATCAAAAAGGAACAAGTTTAGTAAAAAATAATGATATTATTAGTGGAACATAAAACAGTCCCACTGCAGTACTGATTAGAAGCAACAGAGTAGCTTTATCTGGTTGATAATTCAAAATATTAGCAAGTATTATACTGGACCCAGAAACTGGAATAATAGCCAGCAACATCAGTGCTTTATATATGCTCTCATCGTATATACCTATAACATGCTTGTCTAAAAGGACAATTCCTAAAACAAACAGTGGCCAGAATACGTACTTTGCTGTAATAGTGATCAAAGCAAGCTTCCAATCTATTTTAAAGCTTGCAATATTCGCAATGCTCACTCCAAGTAGCACCATTCCTAATGTGACAAAAGTACTTCTAATGTTCATCATAACATCTGTTAAAAAAGTAGGTATTTGTATATCGTATATACTTAAAAAGAAGCCCAGAACCATCGCATAAAGCGAAGGAAGTTTGAACAACTTTAATATGCATTCTTTTGCGGTATAAATACCATTTGCAGCTATGTAAAATCCTAAGCTGTTTTCAAATAGCGCCATTCCTATATAACAAACAACATATACAGATACTGAATCTTCATCAAATAAAGCCATGGCAATCGGCAGGCCAAAATAACCCATACTTGTGCTACCCGAGCTAAATGCTAATATGTTTCTCGTGTTATCCTTAAATAAAAAAGAAGAAAGATAATACACTGATAAGGACATAGTGCTACCTATAAACCATATCAAAATCGGCAGAGAAATTACTTTTAAATTAACTTCTGTATGAGAAACTCCATATAAAATCACTATTGGATTAGCTATATAAAAGAGTATTTGAGATATAGTGTTTCTATCAATTTTAAGACATTTTCCTGCTAAATAACCAATAAATATCGTAATATAAATAGGTAATATTTTTAGGAAAAGAGTAAAGAACATACTAGCCTATTGTGATACTTTTGACTGATAAAGTAATATTAGATCTTAAGGTATTGTAAAAGTAAACAAAATTTATTTTCCAATTTATCCAGCTCATAGTTAATTAAATTAGTGCCAAAATTTGTTTTTACATAGGACTTAAGAATGACATTTTTATGATAAAATTATGTTAAGTTTCTATAAAGCTTCTTGCATATTTTTAAATAATGACATATTTACTAAAAATTAAACTGCTTGTAGTAATTTAGACGAACTGTTGAAAAAGTAAGAGGAAATAAGTAAAGTTAGGACAGAGAGTAAGAGCTTTAACATAGTTGTCATATTTTTCTCAATTAACTCTGGTGTCCAATTTATCCACCACCTCTTTACGTGAGGTGTTTCTAACCATTTTAATAACAGTAAAAAATGTTCTTCTTTCAACGCTTTAAATGTGACATTTTTATTCATTAATTGAAAATCTCAAATGTTACTACCATTTCTATTAATCCTGTCTCTAATTGCCAAGTTCATTGAAATTGACATTTCCGTACCTAGTTTTCCTGATATGGTGCGCTATTTTAACGTATCAGAAGGAACAATTCAATTAACTATTGCTTATAATTTTTTAGGCTTTTGCATAGGAGGGTTGTTTTTCGGTCCATTGTCTGAATGCTACGGCAGAAGGAGAATTATGATCATAGGTAACACCTTGTTATTAATCGGCGCTGTTGGTTGTGTTTTTGCACCGTCGATTTTTTGGCTTTTAATCTCTCGCTTTGTTCAGGGCATTGGTGTCAGCACATCTGTAGTTGTGTTTGCAATCGTTGCAGACAGCTATAAAGGTGACGAAGCGGTGAAATTTATTGGAATCATGAATTCTGTTCTTACAGTTGTCATGGCAATTGCGCCAGTGTTAGGCAGTTTCATCAATGAAATTGTAGGATGGCGTGGTAATTATGCAACTGTTGCAATACTTTGTTTGATCTCTTGGGTTTTGCTGCTTTTAGCGTTACCAGAAACAAAAAAGGACCGCGATATTTTCAGTTTGAAAAAAACGATGAAAGATTACAGAAAACTACTATCTAATCCGAGGTTTGTTACGTTGTCTTTGATGTCAAGCCTCTTTTCTGCTGCTTATATGTCATTCATCACTTGTGGACCTTTTCTGTATATGAAGACTTTTGGTTTATCTAGCACTATTTATGCACTACATCAAGGTGCAATAGTTGGGTGCTTCTCACTCATCAGTCTATTTGCTGGCAAAATCTTGCAGAAACTTGGAGCAATAAAGTGTGTAATTTCTGGTACGAGCGTGGGTGCTATTGGGTCTCTATTGCTTGTAATATTCAGTATAATTGTACCCCACTCTTTCTACTTAGTAACACTGTCTATGATTATTTTTTCTATCGGTTGTGCAATTTTCCAGCCAGTGATTTTTAATGCATCAATAAATGTTTTCCCTGAAATTAAAGGCACAGCTTCTTCTGCAGTCTCGTTCATTAGAGCTTTTATCATGGCTATTTTTATCGGCTTAACAAGCTACATTTACAATGGTCAAACAATTAGTGTAGCTGTTCTTGTTTTATCCGCGATAGTACTAGAACTTGTTTTTACTGTCTATCTATTGCGTTTAAAAGATCCTATGTAATTAATAAAGATATTCCATTGTAGGCTGCTAACTTTCCCCTGCCAATCTTTCTGCTTCATTACGTGAGATTAATGCCTCAATAAATTCATCTAGTTCGCCTTCTTTGATAATCTGCTCTAGCCGATGTGAAGTTAGATTAATTCTGTGGTCTGTTATTCTTGATTGTGGGAAATTATATGTTCTTATGCGCTCGGAACGATCACCAGAGCCAATCTGGCTTTTCCTCATTGTTGACCTTTCCATTTCTTTTTTTTGTCTTTCAATTTCGTATAGCCTTGCCCTCAATACTTTGAGCGCTTTAGCTTTATTTTTATGCTGCGATTTTTCATCTTGCTGTATCACAACTATCCCTGTTGGCAAGTGGGTGACCCTTACTGCGCTGTCAGTTGTATTCACTGATTGCCCTCCAGGACCACTGGATCTATAAACATCTATTCGTAAGTCTTTTTCTTCTATTTTAAAGTCAACTTCTTCTACTTCAGGTAATATCGCAACAGTAGCGGCAGAGGTATGCAACCTTCCTGAGGATTCAGTTTCTGGCACTCTCTGTACTCTGTGCACCCCTGATTCAAATTTCAACCTTGCAAAAACTTCTGTTCCATTAATGAGTGCAGAAGCTTCCTTATAGCCACCTATACCTGTATTAGAAATGCTTATTGGCTCGAACTTCCAATTTCTTCTTTCTGCATATTTTTGATACATACGAAATAACATTGCTGCAAATAATGCTGCTTCTTCTCCGCCTGTACCTGCTCTAATTTCTAATATTGCATTTCTTGAGTCATCTTCATCTTTGGGCAATAATGCTAACTTTAATTTTGCTTTTATTTTTGGTAATAATACCTTGTGCTTTTCGAAAAATTCTTCTTTTGCTAACTCTTTTATATCACCTTCGCTGTTTTCATCTTTCATTATTTCTTCTAAGTCTGAAATTTCCTCTTTCAGCGTGTTATATTCATCAATTATCTTGATTATTGGCCTGAGCTCAGAGTATTCCTTTGAAAGGGTAATGAATTCTTTTTGACTTAAATTGGTATGATTTTCCAAATTCCTCTCTATATCATTAAATTTTTTCTTTAAGTCTTGTAAATTATTTTCCATATCCATATAGCACAGATCTAGCTAAGTAATATATACTGAAATAAAAAATTTCTTATATCAAGCAATAACACTATAATATACCTACTACCTTCTAGTTGAATATAATGGCAAAACAGATAACATCAAACTGCAATTTCATATTTGGAGCTTCGGACATAAAATCATTACCAAATGAGTCGGTTCCAGAGATTGCATTTGCTGGTAGATCAAATGTAGGAAAATCCAGTCTGATTAACTTACTGATAAACAGCAAAAAAGCTGCCAGAGTTTCCTCTAAACCTGGATGCACTAGACAAATAAATTTTTACTCTATGTACAATGATAAGTTCAGGCTTGTTGACCTACCAGGGTATGGTTATTCTCATGCAGGTAAGGAGGAAATTATACAATATTTAAACTTAATTGAGTATTATCTAATTCAAAGAAGAAATCTAAGAAGAGTGTTTGTGTTGATAGATAGCAAGGTAGGATTAAAAGAAATAGACAAAGACTTCATTTATTGGTTAATATATAATAACATTAACTTTAACGTTGTGCTAACAAAAATAGATAAAGTAAGTCAAAAAAGCTTAGGTGCTGTTATAGAAGATATTCAAAGATGGATTAATAATGAGAATGTGTCAATTCATCAAATGAGCATCCGTGTTAAGCATAAAATAACCAAGGTAAGAGATGAGTTTTTCAAGTTTACAAGATAAAAAAATGAAGAGTAGTGAATTCTTAAAGGTTGAGGTATCATTTGAACAAAAAGCAGAAATATTATTTGAAGTGCTATCTAATATACCTAGCTTTGTAGGCGAGACTTTTGTCATTAAATGCGGTGGTACAATAATCTTAGATGAAACACTATTTAACACTTTTGTGCATAATGTTGTCTTGTTGAAGCAGCTTGGTATAAATCCGGTAATAATTCATGACGGAGAATATGAAATTAACTCGGTGTTAAAAGTGCTGGGTATGGACAGTAAATTTGTGAATGGTATCAGACTTACAGACAGAGACACTATGAAAATCATTGAAATGGCACTGTGTGGCTCAGTTAATAAAAAAATTGTTCAGCATATAAATTCTGCTGGTGGTTCAGCTATTGGATTATGTGGAAAAGATGGTAACTTAATTAAAGCCGAAAAAATAACCGCTACGCTTAGAGAAGATAGATCAAATAATATCGAAAAGATATTAGACATGGGGTTCATCGGTAGACCCACTGAAATCAATCCTGATATATTATTTTTTATTGAAGAATCAGATTTTATACCAGTTATTGCACCAATTGGTCATGGAAAAGATGGGGAAACATATCATATTGATGCCGATAGCACTGCAAGCGCAATCGCAATCGCAGTTTCTGCATCTAAAATGATAATCTTGAGTGACACAGATGAAGAAATAGATAAAATTGGTGGCAGGAAGATATCTGTTAAAAATTTAAATGCATCGATTGATTGTGGGAAAATTAAAGGGGAAAAATTTATTGAAAGGCTTATGGCATACGTTAAAATGGCGGAGGAATGTGCTGGAGTTGTTCACATAGTTGATGGTAGAATACCTAACATTATGCTTGATTTATTTACTGAGAGTAATTCAAGCATATCGATTGTGAGTGATTTATAGCTATACTGCTTGCAACTACACGAATACCAAGAGGGTGTCATTCAAGTAGCTGACACTGGAATGACAGCAATCTACGTCATACCGCGATTCATTCGCGGTATCTCTAGATCCCGCTAACAAGTAGCTGGATGACGGTTGTCAGGGTGTCATCCCAGTGCCCAGACACTGGGATCCAGAAGACTTAATTTCAACCAAGTGGCTGCATAATAAGGACTAGATTCCAGACTGGAATGACATCATAGAGGCACTGGGATGACAAAAAAAGGAGCACTGAACTTGTCAAGGAATTTTATGGCCTAGCGTCACGCGCTGGAATGACATCATTTACATTTATCACTTTTGCAGATACAATTTACATGCTATAATTGAGTCTTCATAGATGGTAAATTGGAGTGCAAAGAAGTAAAATTAAAGTAGAAATAAAAAGATTATCACACGGAGAAGACTTGTCTCTTCCATGTTATGCAACTACGCAGAGTGCTGGCATGGATCTTTATGCTGCATTGAATGATTCTGCTGTTTTAAATCCACTTGAAAGATTACTTGTTCCAACTGGAATTGTGATTGCAATACCAAACGGTTTTGAGGGGCAAATCCGCCCACGTTCTGGTCTTGCTGCAAAACATGGAATCACTGTCTTAAATTCTCCGGGTACTATAGACTCTGATTATCGAGGTGAAGTTAAAATTTGTCTAATTAATCTAAGTAATCAGCCATACGAAATAAAAAGAGGAGATAGAATCGCACAAATCCTTATTTCTCCTGTATCTCAGGTAATTTGGGATGACAGAGAAGAATTCTGCGCAGAAGAAACCGGTCGCAATGCAGGGGGCTTTGGCTCAAGCGGCAGGTAGCTTACGAAAAAGCTTAACTATGACAGTTCTTTTATACACAATTTAAGCATATTAATATTTTATTAAATGAAGTCGTTTATGCTAACTTTCAAAAATCATTGTGGCCAGCTCCACAAAGCAAACACTGTATTTGTTGCATTTACTGCTATATACGTTATAGGTGGATTAGCAATACTTTCAACACCGCTTTGGAGGCCTTCAACTTGCAAGCTAGCAGCTTTTGCAGCTACACCACTTGGAATGGGCGTTTTAGCATTTGTTGCTGCTGCGCTGACTTATTTAGCAATATATGCTATCAGCAAAAATAACGAAATATCTGAGTTGAAAGCTCTGAAGGTTATTAAGGATGGGTTGCTAGTAACAAAAGACGCATTTAGGGAAATTGCAAGGAATAACCAAGTTAAAGATGAAGAAGGTAAGGTAGAAAAGGATAAATATTATATAGACTTCAGCTTAGAAGGCAAGAACTACCGTATTATTGTTGATATTAATCAGCTTACCAGTATACTAGGCAATACTTTACTCTTCAAGATAGGTTCACTAAAAGAGAAAAACGATGAAGGTAAGTTCGAGGCAGTAAATGAAACAAAGTGGAATAAAACATTAGGTTTAGACAAAGATGGTGCTAAAGAGGTTAACACTTATTTAGGCTCACCTATTGTTGAACAAGCTGCTAAAGGAAAAGTACCAGACTAGACAGCTAAGTATAAAAGAGGTAGATTAAGTCTGCCTCTTTGTTTTTTTGATTTTCAGTGTTACGCGCATAACTGCATGGATGTTGCGATTCTCAAGGCAACGTATCTGTTTAGATGCATGGCTAATGCTGAAACAAAAATTCCAGTGTTCCCTTTCTTGTCATCCAAGTAGCTGACACTGGGATGGCTTTGTTGCATCACACTTTATGAGATGGTGATTTATGGTAAATTCATGTAACTATCTCAAATTTAGCCATACCAATATCAGTGAATTTATTAAGCAAATAGCATTTAGTTCTTTTTCTCGATTTATCTCAGATTTATTCCTAAAACTAAATCCGAATATTTGCTTTAATCTTGAGAAAAACCCTTCAATATAAGATCTTTTCCCATAATTTACTTCTTTTTTCCATTCTTTCATGCCATCTTCACCGTATAATTTTATTAACCTAATAGCAGCATTCCTGTCAGACATATAATCTATTTCTGGATGTTCTGCCGCATTGTTTATTGGTGGAATTTTTGTCTTTATATCATATTCGTTACACAACTTATAAAACTTGTGCCTATCACATGCTCTATCTGCATATAGTGCTTTTATGGCATGCTGAAAATCAACTTCTTTTAGCAAATCACAAGCTCCATAGTGATCAGCCGTTACTGTATTTTACAGCTATGGCTTTTTTGTTGTTTATATTCAACATTACGTGCAATTTTCTCGTTTGCTCATAGCCACGATATTTTCTGTCAGTGCTATTTTCCTTGCTGTGTGTTGTTGTATATACTAATTCCTGTACTGTCTATAGCAATTTCGATATCTTCCATATTATTTTCTGCAATCATTTATCTTAATATTAAGTTTCTTAAACCTTCTTGATGCTTGTGAATAGCTGATAACTGCCAAATCTCTTCCTATTTGTTACAAATACCCTTTTATAAACCCGACTGTTTGTCTTAAACCAATTCTAAAGAAACTGACGATTATATGCACCAAAATCACAACTTTATCACTATAAATATAGTTGCCGCCCTGCATTTTTGGACAATTCTCGTACCAATTTTCTATGGCGTCATTGATATAACAAAAAATGCTTCCTCTTTCTTGGAGAAATTTGTTATATTCATGGCAGTTACTGACTCTCATTTTTTGTGGCATATTTTTTCTTCAACAGTTAAATGGCTATTTATAATGAATTTTGTCAGTAACTGCCAGTTCTTTTCACTTGAGCGATGCAACAAAGCCCACTGGGATCCAGCTTTTGATCGAAAATGTTGTATAGTGCACAATCAATTTTTCTGGATTCCAGTGGGCTTTGTTGCATCGCTCTTCGGATAGTAGGTAACGCACAATAAATTTATGAAGCTATCTCAAATTTAGCCATACCAATATCAGTGAACTTATTGAGCAAATAGCATTTAACAAGTAGTTCCTTCTCTCTATTTGTCTCAGATTTATTCCTAAAACTAAACCCGAATGTTTGTTTCAGTCGCGAGAAAAAACTTTCTATATAAGATCTTTTTCCGTAGTTTGTTTGCCTTTTCCACCTCTTCATTCCATCTTCGCTGCATGATTTTATTAGTCTAATTGCAGCATTTCTCTCAGCCATATAGTCTAACTTTGGATGCTCTGCTGCGTTGTTTTTCGGAGGAATTTTCGTTTTTATACCATATTGATTACACAGCTTATAGAGCTTTTCTCTGTCATATGCCCTATCTGCATATAGTACTTTTATGACATACTGAAAATCGACTTCTTTTAGCAAATCACAAGCTCCATAGTGATCAGCCGTTACTGTATTTTACAGCTATGGCTTTTTTGCTGTTTGTATTCAACATTACATGCAATTTTCTTGTCTGTTCATAGCTGCGATACTTTCTATCTTCGCTATTTTCTTTGCTATGACCAGGAGTGTTGTTGTATATACTAATTCCTGTACTGTCTATAGCAATTTCGATATCTTCCATATTATTTTCTGCAATCATTGATCTTAATATTGAGTTTCTTAAACCTTCTTGATGATTGTGAATAGCTGATAACTTGCAAATTTTTCCCAATTTGCTCAAGGTATCCTGCTATAAACCCAACTGTTTGCCTCAGGCCTATTCTAAATAAACAAGTTATTATGTGCACCAAAATTACAACTTTATCGCTATAAATATTGTTGCCAACTGGTATTTTTGGACCATTCTCGTACCACTTTTCTATGGCTTCGTTGATATAATGAAAAATATTTCCTCTTTTTTCTAGAAATTTGTTATATTCGCTATGGTTACTGACCCTCATTTTTTGTGGCATATTTTTTCTTTCAAGGTTAAATGGCTATTTTATAATGAATTTTGTCAGTAGCCACCAGATTTTTTCAGTTGCTATGCAACAAAGCCATTCCAGTGTCACGCACTGGGATCTGGTAGACAATGTTCATACAGCAGCTACTCGGATGACACCTTGTGCTTGCTGGCTATAATTGCTAAGGATTTTTATTTAATTTAACTGCATCTTTTGCCTTATCCAATAACCCATTAATAAAACCTATTTCGCTTGGTTTATCAAGTAAATCAGATGCAATGTTAGTATATTCATTAATGACAACTGGAACTGGCGTATCACAATTAGCTAACTCACATATTGCAACACGCAAAATAGATAAGCTTATAAGATTTAACCGTGAAAGGGACCAACTTGGGTGTAAATAAGACTCTATTATTTTATCATATTCTTCACTGCTTTTTATAACCTTATATAACAAGTTTTCTAAGAACTGATGTTCAAATTCTTCACATTCAAATATATCTTTCAACTTATTTATGTAGTCCTTAAGCTCACAATTTTCCAGTTTAAAAGTGCTTTTGTTGTAACCTACGAAAATATTTGAATAAGCAATTTGTACAGCAAGAAATCTTGCCGTGCTTCTTTTTATGCGCCACTTTTTATCTACTGGTTTTTCCTCCATTATTTTAATTTATTGTGTAAATCTATCATACGCAAAACAGTTGAGGCTGCATGGCCACCAACGTTCTTTTTGTTTTTATCAGCTCTAACTAGTGCTTTATCTTTGCTGTCAGCGGTAATTACACCCATACCAAGGGGTATTGCATAATGCATAACAACCTCATTTAAGCCTTCAATTACTCCTTTACAAACATATTGATAATGATCGGTTTCACCGCGAATTACGCACCCAAGAGCTAAATAACCATCATAATTAGTATGCCCACTCTTGACTGCAAAAAGAATTGTAGCTGGTATCTCAAATGTACCAGGAACCTCAACTACATCGTAACTGGCATTACTGCCTTTTAATTTATCAATTGCACCTTCAAGCAAAAGGTTCGCTATTTCAGTATAATAAATCGAATTAACTATTAGTATTCTCGACATTTACTACCACTTTTTTTGTTAAAAACAACTTTATTAATGACTGTTGAATTAGAGTTATAATATTACTAAATATCCAATATATTACCAGGCCGGCAGGAAAAGAAGAAAAAATAAAGACAGAAATGTAAGGTAAAAACTTCATAACATTTACTTGAATATCATCTTTACTGGTTTGATCTTTCTCACTTAGCTTCTGCTGAATTATCATGGTGGCACCGAAAATTATAGGTAAAATGCCTATAGAAATAGGAAAGTTATAATTAAACAACCCAAATAATGTAAAGATGTTCGTTGGGTCAGGAGCTGAAAGATCCTTAATCCATAAAAAAAAAGGAGCATGCCTCATCTCTATAGTAACAAATAATACTTTATATAGAGCAAAAAATACCGGTATTTGTATTAGCATGGGAAAAATGCTCGACATTGGATTTACGTTGTTTCTCTTAAACAATGCAATTGTCTCTTTATGCTGCTTTAAGCTGTCATTTTTATACAACTCTTTTATACGAGTTAATTCAGGCTGCAGGCTTTTTACCTTAAACATCGAAATATATGATCTATTAGATAAGGAAAGCATCAAAAGTTTGATTACTAAAGTCAGCAATAATATTGCTAAGCCAAAATTTTTTAAAGCGAAGTTAAAATATTCAAGCAGTAAAAACACTGGTTTAGTTATAAAGTAAAGAACACCAAAATCTACAGCTTTATCAAACAGGGGTATATTGAGAGTGTCCTTATAAGAATCCAGTAAATTCAACTTTTTTGCTCCAGCAAAAAAATAATTCACATTAGAAACGCTTGCACCAGGAAGTATGCTCTTGTAAGGTTTGACAAAATCTACTTGGAATTTATCAGTATTATTAACGTTTGTGTGTTTAATGCTTACATTTATTTTATCAGATTTTTCAGGTATGATGGCTGTGAGCCAGTATTTATCAGCAAAACCAAACCAATTTTTTTCACTCGTGCTTGCTTTTATTAAATGTTTTTTGGAAATATCCTTATATGTCCACTCCTCTAGTTTATTATCAAATGCACCCAGTACTCCTTCATGGGATATCCAATAAGATTCGTTGATATTGTCACGTTTACGGTTAATTTTACCATAAGGAACCAAAACTACATTATCCTTTGTATTATTTTCAACAACTTGCTCAACTTTAAACATGTAATTATCGTCGAGGTTAATTTTCATTCTAAATAAAATGCCATTCTCATTGTCCCAAGATAAATTGACCTCTTTTTGATTAAGTTTATCTGCTCGCCAGACTGCTTTAGAATCTGGAACTTTAATCTTGTTACTCGGATCGAGCCACCCAAATTCTGCAAAATATACATCTTTTGATTCTGCAGGTGACAGTAACACCACTTGTGGAGAAGAAGAACTCGGTTCTAAGTGGTAATTAGTTAAAATTAAGTCATCAAACCTTGCACCTTTCAGAGAAATTGATCCTTTAATCATGTTATTGGTTAAACTAACCCTCTGTTCTCGAGTAGAATTAATAATTTCAGAACGATTTTGGTGTATTATAGGAGCAAGGTCGTTAAAAGATTCGATATGTTCAATATTTTCAATCAATGGCTGATTTTGGTTTGTACTAAAAAAATTACCATAAATAATACGCCAAGACACCATGATTAACATGGAAAGGATAGCTGCCAAAATTAAACTTTTTGCTTCTGACATGAAATTAAATCAAACATATCTTCTTAAAGTGTATACTAAATATTGTACTAAAACAATGAAATTTACTTATTTTTAATAATAACTTTTAACGCTGATCTTTAAAATTTATTTTAATAGCTTCAAATTTTAACAATATGAACGCGGTGAAAAATCTAGTTATTTGGTTGCTAATAATAGCCACTACTGCAATGCTTATTGATTCACAAAGGGACAAACTAAGCGACAGATTTCTCAGTACTTTTTTACCATATAAAGGAAGAATTCAAAATAGCGGTCAGAATAGTGGAAGTATTGAATTTACGAAGTCATATGATGGACACTTTTATATTCAGGCTCAAGTCAATGATCGCAATATAACGTTTTTGCTTGATACTGGAGCAACCGATATTGTTCTATCACAAAAAGACGCATTACATGTTGGTATTAACTTACAAAATGTTCAGGATTTTAAAATATATGAAACTGCGAAAGGTCAAATAAAAGCTGGAGTGGTTCAAATACCTCAAGTTAAAATAGGAAATTTTTTGATTAATGATGTACAGGCAAGCGTTAACACTCATTCTATGTCTCATTCACTACTTGGAATGAGCTTTTTAAGGTATTTTCATTTCACTATAAGAGATAATAAGTTGATATTATACCGCGACTAAACACTTCTACAATCTACTTATCAAAGCTCTGTAGGTCAATATAGGAGCAGAAATAAATATTGCAGAACAAGTGCCAATCAAAATACCAAAAAAAATGATCAAGCTGAAGTCTCTCACTGCATCTGTGCAGATTAATACCAAAGGAAGAGCAGCAAGAAGGGTTGTACCAGAAGTTAATATAGTGCGAAATAATGTAGCGTTGATACTTGCATCTACTACCTCACTCATCCGCCCACTTTTACCACTCCTGCGATACTCTCGAATCCGATCATATATAATTACTGAGTTATTGATTGAATAACCAATGACAGTGAGGAGAGCTGCAACTGATGAAATATTAAACTCAATGCCAGTTAGGCTAATAAAACCAACAGTTAAAATCACGTCATGAATCAGTGCTGTTATTCCACTGAATCCACATTGCCAATTAAATCTAAACCAAACGTAAAAAAATATTCCAACAATCGCGATCAACATGGATAACATTCCTTCAAATATTTGTGTTGAGCTTATTTGTGGGCCAACATAGTCTATTTTACGATAGCTTATTGAGCTACCTAGCTTTTCTTCTAGTATGCTTTTTATCTTTTTGATTTTATCTTCATCTCCTTCATCTTTAAAACGCATGACTAAATTATCACCCGCTTTTGAACTCTGCACTGTAAAACCATTTTCTTTTAATGCATCGAGAATAGAGTGATTCTCATCTGAAGATTTTATCTCTATCAAAATTCCGCCTGCAAAGTCTATGCCTAAGTTCACTCCACGCAGTACAACAATGAGCATTGAAAAGATGATAAGAATAATGCTAACGAGTGCTGTCAAATTTCTATATTTACTAAACTTGATATTGAGGTTATCTGGAATGAGTCTAAGTGCCATGCTATTTACTTAAACTTGAATTTTATATACTTTTCAAAAAATTCACTAGTTTATTCTGTGATTGTTTGATTATGTCAATTTTTCCATCAGTTAATTCTTGTCTGTCAATTAAGTTCTATCTAGCTTGCATACTACCATTTTGAAGTACATTACAAAAGCGAAATACTGCCAATTTGGCCCATCATTTTATCTCTGCAAGCTTATCCCCCCCTTGCTATGTTAGCAACGCAACCTAAGCTAGGTTCCTTCATAGCAGTGTTAGGTACACTGCCATATCTTTCAAAACTTTCATGCTCTATAGCTTCCTCAACACTTTTTCCTCCTAAAAGACAGTTTTCCCCTAAACTTTTTCCCCTATTTTTTAACTCATTAAGCCTTGCTCTGTTTTCCCCATCAATCTCCACTTTTATTTTATTGCTGCCTTTCTCACTAGGACTTAGATAAATACTTATCTCTCCTACCTCAGTAGTAAAAGACATTTCAATACCACCTTTTGAGACATCCATGTAATTTCTTTTTCCCCCTATTTCTTCTACATTTTCAACTCTTACTATACTTTCTCCAATTTTGAGTATGCCAACTCTTAAATTTAAGTCTTTGGCTTTTTCATTGTTTAGGATTTCTGCAACTT
This sequence comes from Wolbachia endosymbiont (group A) of Epagoge grotiana, assembly GCF_947251775.1. Classification (NCBI taxonomy): domain Bacteria; kingdom Pseudomonadati; phylum Pseudomonadota; class Alphaproteobacteria; order Rickettsiales; family Anaplasmataceae; genus Wolbachia; species Wolbachia endosymbiont (group A) of Epagoge grotiana. The sequence continues at coordinate 998,257 of NZ_OX366387.1, read as the reverse complement.
CAACAATACTATCTTGCGAATATTCTATACAAAAATATCCATTATCCTTGTCTACTCCTAATACATTTTGAGTCTGCTTGCTTTTGTTTACAATACTTTCATATGCTAAATTATTAAGTCCTAAAATATTTTTATTCCTTTGACTTAAAATCTCTTTTTCTCTGTAAATACAATTTACATAATCATCGTACCTTTCTTTAGTAAATTTATTTAAAGTTGCACCCTCCGATATTACTTGTAATATCTTTTTCTCCTCTAGAAGTCTAGAATTCTCAGTAGAATCGACCCAATATAGTTCTTGTGTTGTATTAATTATACAGTCTACAAAGGACTCGCCGTCTCTATATGGAAAAGTGAACATAATTCTTTGTTCCAGTGCTTGGCTTATAACTTCATCAAGTCTCCCTTTCAACCTTACTATTACCCATAAGTATATAAATAGTAAAAAAGCTGATATTTTACTAATTCAACTTTCTATTATAAATGGATCTATGGTCTAAAAATGGAATATATGATGAAAAGAACTATAAATACTTCAACTGGCGAATGGGCAGAAAGTGAATTTGGAATTGTTAATTTTGGTGATATAAGATTAAGTAAAAGGCTTCTAAAAATAGTTAATAGTTTTGCTGAATCGCCTGAGCGTTCAATAAATCAAGCTTGTGAAGATTGGCATCAAAGTAAAGCAGCTTATAGATTTTTCCAAAACGATGCCATTTCTGAGAGAAAGATATTAGAAAGTCATATAATTAAAACTGTTGAAAGAGCTAAAGAATACTCAACTATCTTAGCTATCCAAGACACGAGTTATATCTCATATAAAAATCATAAAAAGACCGAAGGATTAGGGATTATAGCAGCAAGATTAACATCTAAAACAACTAATTTTAAAACACATGGATTAGTGATGCATACAACGTTTGCAGTTACAACAGAAGGACTGCCTATAGGATTATTGGATCAAAAAATTAGTACTAGACCCTCCTTAGCTGAAGACCTAAAAGAGTTGAAAAGAAGAAGCCATAATACTGCTGTTCCCATAGAAGAGAAAGAAAGCATACGGTGGATAGAATCACTTAAATATTCTACTAATCATCCTGGATTAAAGGATATCAAGGTAGTTACCGTCTGTGACAGAGAAGCAGATATGTATGATTTATTTGAAGTTGCTTCCACTAATCAATCTCTTTTTGTAGTAAGAGGAAATCAAAACAGAACAATAAATAAGAAGTCGACTTATTCTGAAAAAGGTGGTGAAAGGTTGTGGGATCTGATGAATCGCATGTCTTGTCAAGGAGAAATACAAGTGAATATTCCTGCTCGCAATGATAAACCTCAAAGAACAACAGTTTTAGAAGTAAAGTTTAGCAACTTTGTGATGAATGCATCAAAAAATAACGCTAGACGTAAAACCCAAAAACTTCCTAATTTAAGTTTAAATGCTGTCTATGCTATAGAAAAATACTCCCCATTTGGCGAAGAGCCTGTGAACTGGATTTTGTTGACAAATATAAATATTAATAATTTTGAAGAAGCAGTAGAAAAAATACAATGGTATTGCTTAAGATGGAGAATAGAGGTTTTTCATAAAATTTTGAAATCTGGTCTTAAAGTTGAAGAATGTAGGCTCCAAGCAGCAGATAGATTAATCCGCTTTCTTACAATAATGAGTATAATTGCATGGAGAATATTTTTTATCACACTAGTAGCTAGAACAAATCCAAATCTTTCTTGCACTTTCATACTGACTGACGACGAATGGAAGGTTTTATATACCAAAATGCTTAAGACAAAAAACTATCCTGAGACACCACCACCTATAAGAGAAATTGTGAGGTGGGTGGCCAAGTTAGGAGGGTTTTTAGCTCGCAAAAATGACTTAGAACCAGGCCCTATAGCTTTGTGGAAGGGATGGAAACGTCTCTTTGATTTAGCAGAAGGATGGAAACTTGCTCATGAATTTTATACTTGTGGGTAATAGTAAGCCTTTCAACTCCTCAATATCATCTTCACATAGACCAACTTCATGTGAACTACTAAGGATTTTGTCCATTTCTTGCCAAATATTTTCATACTTCTCCCTTTCTGCTTTATTCAGTTCTATTTGGGCTAAAAAAAAAGAATCTTTTTTTCTTATTATGTTTGTGTTTTCATCATGAAAACTTAGATGACTGTAGCGTTCACCACAATCTGTATCATAATGACCAACATTATCATCACCACCATACGCGTCAAGTTAAGGAAATAAAGGTATGAAAGAGATAGAATAATAAGGTATAAGTTCTCCCAGATATACTTTTAGTGAGAGAACCAATGAATAAAATAACTTGCTTATCAAAAAAGCTCAAAGAATTTTTTAATGAAAAAGCAGAGAAAATCTCAATTACAACAAGGTTTATAAAAAGAAAGAGAAAGCTAAAAGGTTCATCATTCGTAAAAGCCATGGTCTTGGGTAATATAGGAGTTGATAATTGTAGCGTAGAAACAATGTGTCAATTACTAAACGAGGACTCGATAGATATAACAAAACAAGGTTTGGATTTTAGATTTACTGAAGAAGCAGTGGAATTTATGAAAAGGATGTATAATGAATCTGTGATTCTCTTTAAAAATATCTTGCAAGTTGATTGCAAAATCTTACAGCAATTTAATAGTGTTAAATTATTGGACAGTAGCTATATTACTCTACCTAACAGTATGGAAGAGATGTATAAAGGTTATGGTACTAGCTACAGTGGCTATGAAAGCAATACTAAGTCTGGAATAAAGTTACAATTAGTTTTCGACTACATGAATCAGATAATAGACCAACTTAATTTAACGGAGGGGGTAAGATCAGACCAGGGATATAGGAAACATTTAAGTAATATATTAAGCAATGATTTGCTAATATCTGATCTCGGTTATTTTGTGCCAAGTTCTTTTAAACAAATCAATGAAATAGGAGCTTATTTCATAAGTCGTTATAAATCCGATACCAACATATATGATGTAGAAACAAATCAAAAAATGGAGTTATTAGAATGTTTAGAGGATAAGTTATTTTTAGAAAACGAGGTATTGTTAGGAAAAGAAGCAAAAATTAGAGTAAGAATTATATGTCAGAAACTAACTGAAGAACAGTCTATGGCCAGAAGAAGGAAAGCTAATAGATTAGCAAGATCGCAGGGATATACATCCTCTAAAAGAAATCAAAAATTGTTGAACTGGTCAATATTTATAACTAATGTTCCAGAAAATAAAATTAGTGCTGAGCAAGTATTAACGATTTACAGAGTAAGGTGGCAAATTGAGTTATTATTTAAATTGTATAAAAGCCATATCAGGCTTGATAAGCTAAAAGGAAAGCCATGCAGAGTATTATGTGAACTATATGCTAAATTGTGCGCAATTCTTATATTTCACGGCATAGTTGGTTGCACAGAAGTGAAAAAGAATACAGAACTTAGCTTAACAAAGGCATTTATTGAGCTAAAAAGGCGGGTTAGAGAGTTATTTTTAGTATTAACCAAAATTAATAGTTTAAAAGCATTTCTTAAAAAACTCACTATAACTTGGTCGCGATTTTCATTAAAAGACAAACGTAGAAGGGCTAGAGTATCCACTTTAACCTCTCTAAATTTGCTCACAATCTCTTAACTTGACGCGTATGGTTCAAAAAAGTGTGTCAAACCGAAAAAAAAGTAATAAATTGATATAAAAAAATGGAGGTTTGACAATGAGTCAGAAAGTAGTAAACAGAACTACCGGTTTGGTAGATTACAAAGAACTGGAAGCAAATATACTGTCATCAATAAGGGAAGGCAGACCATTAACAGGAAGGGATGGAGCATTTACACCACTTATAAAAAAGCTGCTGGAGGCAAGTTTGGAAGGTGAAATAGAAAATCACTTATTAGCTGAAAGTGAAGAGAATAATCGAAGAAATGGGAGAAATGGAAAGACTTTACGGACAAGTGCACACTCACTTCTTCTTGATTTTTTGGTTTATCTTGTCTACCTATTTTGCCACTCTGCTGAACAGATACACTCAACTAATGGTCAATACATCTTCTATTAAAAATTGTACAAATTCATTGCCATTCCAGTAATTCATAGAGATTTTACCCAAAATAGCTTTAACATTACCCTGCATGATAGCAGAGCCAAGATGAGTATTTGCAGAACGAAATGCAATAGCTCTTACCATAACATTATCATCAGCAATAAAACATTTTATATGGTCAACTCCTATAACTTCAGGCTTTCTTATCTTTGCTCCTTGGATAATAAACCTTGGTTCAGGATTTCCCACTCCAAATGGTCCCAAGCGTTGCAATTGATTCCATAAAGACAAATTTATTGCTTTAGCAGTTACTATACTATCAGCTTTTAAAGTTTTCTCATTTATAGAGTTTGAAAATCTTTCAGTAAAAAAATCATGCAAATCATTTATTTTGTCTTCTTTAATTGAAAATCCTGCCGCCATACTATGGCCACCACCTTCAATAATCAAATTTATAAACTTTGCGGAAAGGACTGCAGCACCGATATCAACTCCCAAAATTGATCTACAGCTTGCTTTTCCTATTCCATTATTTAAAGATATCACTACTGTTGGCAAGTGAAACTGCTCCTTTAGCCTTGATGCAATTATACCAATTATTCCCTGGTGCCAATTGCCACTTATCATTATAAAATTCGCACCTGATTGGGCAGACTTTTCCGCTTGTGCTGTAGCTTCCAAGAGAGCCTCATTTTCTAACACTTTTCTTGCATTATTCAAATCTATTAATTTTAGCGCGATTGAATGTGCCTCTTCATCATCATCGGTGGAAAGCAACCTTGCACCAAGCGATGCTTCTCCAATTCTTCCTCCAGCATTTATGCATGGCCCAATACTAAACCCTAATCGAGAAACACTTGGTTTTTCAAGGATTCCCAAAGCATCAAATAAAACACGCAAGCCAACGTTTTTTCTTGTTGACATAACTTTTAATCCTTGTGAGACAAGTGCTCTATTGAGGCCTGTGATCTGCATAACATCACAGACAGTTCCCAGGGTAACCAAATCCAACAGATCAAATAAATCTGGTTCTTTTTTGTTGGTAAAAAATCCTTGCTCACGTAGGCTTTTATTAAGAGCAACAATTAGCAGAAATGACACTCCAACTGCTGCTAGGTTATTATAAGGAGAGCTCTCATCAAGGCGGTTTGGATTCACAACTGCTACGGCGCTTGGTAATTTTTCCGTACCAAGGTGATGGTCAACAACTATAATATCAAGACCAAAAGCCTTTGCATCTTCTATTGGTTGATATGCAAGCGTACCACAATCAACGGAAATACATAAATCAATTCCATTCTTTTTAAGTTGTAATAAAGCATCTGTGTTTAATCCATAACCCTCATCAACACGATCTGGAATGTAGATTATAGAGTGTATATCGATTGCTCTCAGGTACCTGTTAATCAATGCTGACGACGTTGCACCATCAACATCATAGTCACCAAATATTGCAAGGTTTTCATCATTTTTTATTGCCCGTATTATACGAGAAACAGCTTTATCCATATCAAGAAGGTGAAAGGGATCTGGTAATAGCGATCTGATTAGTGGATATAAGAAGTCGCTTGCATTTTCTATGTTAACACCACGAGTAACCAATATTCTTGCTAATATTTCTGGTAACTCAAATCTCTGTGTAAGAGTTAAGATTTGCCTTTGATCTGCTTCTTGCAACTTCCACAATGCATTTGTTATGCTGCGCTTTTCAATTTCAAGTAGCATATTCTTTCTTTGTAAATAAAACTACTTTACCAGAATTTTTAAGCTTGTTCTATAATTGTATTAGACTTCTGCATAACCTAAACTAAGTAGAAAAAAGGTATCATCTAAGTAGCTGACACTGGTCTCCATCCAAGAGGGCAGTAGCCCCTTCGGTGTCATTCCAGCGCGTGACCAGGTCTTTTTAGCTATCATAGGATGACAGAAGCAGACACTCCACTTTGTCGTTCCAGTGCCTCCTTTTTTTGTCATTCCAGTGCCTTGACTATTTGGATCCAGGAAAAAGAATGGTGTCATCCCAGTGCCCCTATGATGTCATCCAAGTAGCCTCCCTCTCCTGTCATCCCAGTGCCCCTATGATGTCATCCAAGTAGCCTCCCTCTCCTGTCATCCCAGTGCTCCTTTTTTTGTCATCCGAGTAGCTGACACTGGGATGGCTTTGTTGCATCACACTTTATGAGATGGTGATTTATGGTAAATTCATGTAACTATCTCAAATTTAGCCATACCAATATCAGTGAATTTATTAAGCAAATAGCATTTAGTTCTTTTTCTCGATTTATCTCAGATTTATTCCTAAAACTAAATCCGAATATTTGCTTTAATCTTGAGAAAAACCCTTCAATATAAGATCTTTTCCCATAATTTACTTCTTTTTTCCATTCTTTCATGCCATCTTCACCGTATAATTTTATTAACCTAATAGCAGCATTCCTGTCAGACATATAATCTATTTCTGGATGTTCTGCCGCATTGTTTATTGGTGGAATTTTTGTCTTTATATCATATTCGTTACACAACTTATAAAACTTGTGCCTATCACATGCTCTATCTGCATATAGTGCTTTTATGGCATGCTGAAAATCAACTTCTTTTAGCAAATCACAAGCTCCATAGTGATCAGCCGTTACTGTATTTTACAGCTATGGCTTTTTTGTTGTTTATATTCAACATTACGTGCAATTTTCTCGTTTGCTCATAGCCACGATATTTTCTGTCAGTGCTATTTTCCTTGCTGTGTGTTGTTGTATATACTAATTCCTGTACTGTCTATAGCAATTTCGATATCTTCCATATTATTTTCTGCAATCATTTATCTTAATATTAAGTTTCTTAAACCTTCTTGATGCTTGTGAATAGCTGATAACTGCCAAATCTCTTCCTATTTGTTACAAATACCCTTTTATAAACCCGACTGTTTGTCTTAAACCAATTCTAAAGAAACTGACGATTATATGCACCAAAATCACAACTTTATCACTATAAATATAGTTGCCGCCCTGCATTTTTGGACAATTCTCGTACCAATTTTCTATGGCGTCATTGATATAACAAAAAATGCTTCCTCTTTCTTGGAGAAATTTGTTATATTCATGGCAGTTACTGACTCTCATTTTTTGTGGCATATTTTTTCTTCAACAGTTAAATGGCTATTTATAATGAATTTTGTCAGTAACTGCCAGTTCTTTTCACTTGAGCGATGCAACAAAGCCCACTGGGATCCAGGAATTTTATTAAGTTGGTAAGCATAAAAGTGTTATGTAAAATACAACGTTCTTGATGGGATTGCGTGAAATGCTGGATCCCAGTGTCTGGGCACTGGGATGACAAAGGAGGACAGTGTCAGCTACTCGGATGACAAAAAAAGGAGCACTGGAATGACAGCAGTCCTACATCATACCGCCGCGGTATCTCATCAGCTAACAAGCAGCGGGATGACGGTTGTCGTTTAGCTATAAACATTAAGAAATTTACTAAACAAAAAAAAAGGCAAAAGAAACCCTAGTCATTGTCTATTTTCAGTATTTGGCGTTTTTTAAGTCTTAAACGCTGCAATTTAGCTGCTTTTAAGTGCAACTAACTTTAGCTAAAATATTTAAGAAATTTACTAAGCAGAAAAAAAGGCAAAAGAAACCCCGTGGTAATTAGTGTTCACTCTCTAATCCTGCAAATTGGCGTACTATACTGTCTTAAACGACTTATAAGCGCGTTTCAGCTTTTATAGGTAAAAACCTAAAAATGTTGTGAAGACATAAGGTGCACATAGTGCAAAAAATTAAAAATAAGACGCCAACTACGTTGTTTTCTTGCTGTTTAATCTGCACAGATGAAGATAACTGAATACCTTCAGTATCATGATAAGGGCGCTGGCGGAGTTTGTCAAGGAAGTTTTTTCGTTTCTATGGGTCAGTTGGTACGCGCTTTGCCTTTTAACAGATGTAAAAGCACAATTATTACGAACAACATTCCACCAACAACTGATATAGCGCCACCTATAATGAAGCACGTGCGTGCTAACATTGACGAAATGCTTGGCAGATCTGCAACCTTCCTTAAAGCACCATATCCACCAAGCCACACAAGGCCAGTAATATGGAGAAAATGCCCTACACTGTAGGCATAAATCTGTAATCTTACCATGGAGTTTTTTACCTCTTTAAAGTTTAATTTGGGTAACAGCCAATAAATGAAATTCATAAAAGCTATAGTGATCCCAACTACAGAACCGTGATAATGAGCAGGAATCGTGACATTACCTTCAATAGTCAACACTCCGAGCACATCTCCATAAGTGAACAACAAAAATGAATGTAATAAATAGTTGCTTTTATCATTAATAAAAGTTCTGATGTTGTAGCACACTAATATTATCAAAAAGCACGGCAAAACTGCTCCAGCAATCCTCATATGCCAAGTAAAAAACTGTATTAACTTGGCACTATCAACTGGATAAACAAAATATACAAACGGTGCGCCTACAGCTAAAATCGTGTTTATAAATAGTGGTAAAATAGTAATTTTATTGCTTGAAGCTAGACTAATATCATTGGAACTTAGCATTATTAAATAGACTAAAAACATTCCTTGAGTAAAAGCAAACTGCAATAAATGTCCGCCTCCCCAAAAGAGATATTCGTAAAATAAATTATTATCTGAGTGATATAGACCTGGAGGCATATTATTATATGCTAAAACAAAGCAAAGAAATGACGATACAAGTATAATAACTAGCCCAATTTGCCCACATACGCGTCAAGTTAAGAGATTGTGAGCAAATTTAGAGAGGTTAAAGTGGATACTCTAGCCCTTCTACGTTTGTCTTTTAATGAAAATCGCGACCAAGTTATAGTGAGTTTTTTAAGAAATGCTTTTAAACTATTAATTTTGGTTAATACTAAAAATAACTCTCTAACCCGCCTTTTTAGCTCAATAAATGCCTTTGTTAAGCTAAGTTCTGTATTCTTTTTCACTTCTGTGCAACCAACTATGCCGTGAAATATAAGAATTGCGCACAATTTAGCATATAGTTCACATAATACTCTGCATGGCTTTCCTTTTAGCTTATCAAGCCTGATATGGCTTTTATACAATTTAAATAATAACTCAATTTGCCACCTTACTCTGTAAATCGTTAATACTTGCTCAGCACTAATTTTATTTTCTGGAACATTAGTTATAAATATTGACCAGTTCAACAATTTTTGATTTCTTTTAGAGGATGTATATCCCTGCGATCTTGCTAATCTATTAGCTTTCCTTCTTCTGGCCATAGACTGTTCTTCAGTTAGTTTCTGACATATAATTCTTACTCTAATTTTTGCTTCTTTTCCTAACAATACCTCGTTTTCTAAAAATAACTTATCCTCTAAACATTCTAATAACTCCATTTTTTGATTTGTTTCTACATCATATATGTTGGTATCGGATTTATAACGACTTATGAAATAAGCTCCTATTTCATTGATTTGTTTAAAAGAACTTGGCACAAAATAACCGAGATCAGATATTAGCAAATCATTGCTTAATATATTACTTAAATGTTTCCTATATCCCTGGTCTGATCTTACCCCCTCCGTTAAATTAAGTTGGTCTATTATCTGATTCATGTAGTCGAAAACTAATTGTAACTTTATTCCAGACTTAGTATTGCTTTCATAGCCACTGTAGCTAGTACCATAACCTTTATACATCTCTTCCATACTGTTAGGTAGAGTAATATAGCTACTGTCCAATAATTTAACACTATTAAATTGCTGTAAGATTTTGCAATCAACTTGCAAGATATTTTTAAAGAGAATCACAGATTCATTATACATCCTTTTCATAAATTCCACTGCTTCTTCAGTAAATCTAAAATCCAAACCTTGTTTTGTTATATCTATCGAGTCCTCGTTTAGTAATTGACACATTGTTTCTACGCTACAATTATCAACTCCTATATTACCCAAGACCATGGCTTTTACGAATGATGAACCTTTTAGCTTTCTCTTTCTTTTTATAAACCTTGTTGTAATTGAGATTTTCTCTGCTTTTTCATTAAAAAATTCTTTGAGCTTTTTTGATAAGCAAGTTATTTTATTCATTGGTTCTCTCACTAAAAGTATATCTGGGAGAACTTATACCTTATTATTCTATCTCTTTCATACCTTTATTTTCTTAACTTGACGCGTATGGCTGTATGAACATTGTAGCCGTTATTCAAGTAGCCCGCAGAAGCGAAAAACTTACTTGACAAACTCCGCCAACTCCCTTATCATGAAACTGAAGCTATTTATTTATCTTCTCTGTACAGATTAAATGACAAAAAAACTCACGTATCTGGCGTCTCATGTTTAATTTTTTGCACTATGTGCACCTTATGTCTTTATAAAACTTCTAGGTTTTTACCTAATATAAGCTAAAATGCGCTTATAAAGCATTTAAAACATAAAAAAACGCCAACTTAAAAAATGGATAGTGAATAACTAGCTACCCTAGGGTTTCTTTTGCCTTTTTTTCTGTTTAGTAAATTTCTTAATGTTTATAATTTAGATTAGTTGCGGCTTAAAAGCAACTGAATCGCGGTTATTAAACGTTTAGAATAAAAAAACGCCATACTTGAAAGTATAATGTAAGTAATTAGCCAACCACGGGGCTTCTTTTGCCTTTTTTTTCGTTTGGCAAATTTTTTAACATTTATAGCTAAACGACAACCGTCATCCCGCTACTTGTGAGCGGCTGAGATACCGTGGCGGTATGACGGTTCGCGGTGGCATGACGTAGAATTTTATACTCACCAACTCAGTATTCCAACCTGGATTGTATCTTATCGGTAAAAAAGAAGAGCTATTTTAGGAAGTTTTTATAGGACTAAAACCAAAGAAAACTTGCATATAAGTTTATCAAGATGTAAAATTAAAGTTATTTTAAAAGAATAGGTTAATTATGAATCTTGTAACAAAATCTGCTATCGATTTTACTGCTTCATCTGTTCTCTCTGACGGAGAAATTGTTGATGATTTCTGTCTGAGTAAGCGCATAAAAAATAAGTATGCTGTCCTTTTTTTCTATCCACTTGATTTTACTTTTGTTTGCCCAACTGAATTGATATCGCTCAATAATAGAATAAATGAGTTTGCAAAGCGTGGTGTTGAAGTGATAGGAATAAGTGTAGATTCAAAATTTTCACATTATAAATGGCGAAACACTCCAGTTAATGATGGTGGTATTGGAGAGATTAGCTACACTTTAGTGTCTGATATCAAAAAGTCTATATCAAGAGACTATGGGGTCTTATATGATGACTCAATTGCGCTGAGAGCAACTTTCGTTATTGATGATAAATTTATTGTACGTCATCAATCGATAAATGATTTGCCTTTAGGGCGTAATATCGATGAATTCGTTAGAATCGTTGATGCAATTAAACATAATGAGGAGCATGGTGAAGTATGTCCAGCAGGGTGGAAGAAAGGTAAGCCAGCAATGCAGGCAAGCGATGAAGGAGTAGCTGATTATCTAAACTCATACAGTGAAGAATTATAAATTTAGTACAAAAGTTCTTATTATTGGATCTGGGGCAGCGGGTTATGCTGCCGCTATATATGCAGCACGTGCAAACTTAGAGCCAATTGTAGTAACGGGAATGCAGCCTGGTGGTCAGCTTACAATTACTACAGATGTTGAAAACTATCCTGGTTTTGTTTCAATACAGGGTCCAGAACTAATGGAGCAAATGAGGTTTCATGCAGAAAAGGTTGGAGCAAAAATAATAGATGATGAGATAAAAAGCGTTGAACAACTTGAGGACTTTAATGAGTATAGATTTAGATCTTCTGGTAATATCAATGACTACTATTCAGATGCAATTATCATTGCATCTGGTGCGCAAGCGAAGTGGCTTGGTTTAGAAAGTGAAAAGAAATTTCAGGGTTATGGGGTTTCAGCTTGTGCGACTTGCGATGGTGCATTTTTTAGGAATAAAGTTGTAGCTGTGATTGGTGGTGGAAACACTGCTGTTGAAGAAGCAATATTTTTAACTCGATTTGCCAAAGAAGTGATATTAATACACAGGCGTGATAAATTAAGAGCGGAAAAAGTAATGCAAGATAGGCTCTTTAAAAATGATAAAATAAAAGTAATGTGGAACCATACCGTAGAGCAGATTCTTGGAGAAGAAAATCCAAAAAGGGTTGCTGGTATTGCGATTAAATCAGCAGAGATCGATAAAACCCAAGAATTAAAAGTGGATGGAGTGTTCATTGCAATCGGGCATGCACCAAATGCGGGTATTTTTAAAGGCTTTGTTGAAATGGATGAGCAGGGTTACATCATTACAAAACCTGGAACAACTTTAACTAGTAGGGCAGGAGTGTTTGCTGCAGGTGATGTTCAAGATAAGGTATATCGTCAAGCAGTAGTTGCAGCAGGAACAGGATGCATGGCTGCGCTTGATGCAGAAAAGTTTTTGGAGTCGTAGTTAATTCTAGGATTTTAGATAAATTGCTTGCAATTTTCCTTTTCTTTTACATAATTATATTAGTAAATCATTAATAAAGAGGGTTTAGTATGCCTTATAGAAACGGTGTAGCATATTATAGAGCTTATGGAGGTGGTGATAACACGGCATCGCAAGCTCGAAATCCGACAACTTCAAGACAGCTAAGTGAATCAACAAAACAGCTATTTAAGGCTATTGATGATGGAAACCTAGAAGATTTTAAAGAAGCTCTGGCAGAGGGTGCGGATGTTAATGCGTTTGATAAAGAAGGCATGACACCTTTGATGTCCATAGTTACTAATTTGTCTGCAGGCTCTGAAACAGAAAAAGAATATCAGAATATGATTAGGTTGCTCCTACTGCACCGGAGCATAGATGTTAATATTTCTGAACAAAATAATAACAATACAGTTTTGCATCTAGCAATGTGGTTTCAATAAAAGAAAACTTTACAACTCTTACTAAGTCATCCAAACATAAACACTTATCTAACCAATAAAAACCATCAAAATCCTGAGGAATGTGCTAGACAAAATCGTGCTGGGCATTTGATAATAGAAATACAAAAAGCACAGAAAGGAAAAGAATTATTAGCTGCTCTTTCTAGCGGAAATATTTGCCAAGCGAAAACACTATTGAATCAAGAGCTTCATCCTAATTGCTGGAGAAGAACCCAAGATGGAAGAATAAAAACACCACTTAGCTTAATTATTCGATTATGTTTACGAACGATAACAGAAGATAAAAAAGAAGTATTGACAAAACTTTTAAAACATAAAGACCTAGATTTTAGTTACGAGCAGTATGCACAATTAAAGCAAACAATTGAACAAGCTATTCAGAGCCGATTAACTGATACTATTAATAGAAAAGATTTAGATGATGTGAAAAAATTAGTAGAAGATAATTGTTTTATAAATCGTGCAGTTGTTACTGCTGCATTGGGGGGTGTTGATAATCCAGTTAACTCTATTAAAGATTATTTAAATGAAAAATTTCCTGCAAATACGAATAATATACCAGAAGATTTTGAGAAGTTTTTACAAGGGCTTGAAAGAACAAAAGCTCAACTTGTAGAGAAAGAGCAAGAGCTAACGAATAAAACTAGCAAAATTTCACTATTAGAAAGAGATTTAGGGCAAGTAAGACAGGAAAAATCGGCTCAAAAAACAAAAATCAATGATCTAAATAGTGAAGTAACTCGACTTAATAGAATTGTGTATGGAAGAGCAAGCGACACTGTCGAAATTTTACAATTAAAAAGAGATTTGAAACAAGTAAGGGAAGAAAGAGATAGGCTTTCATCAGAAAATAGACTACTCCGTAGTAATAAAAACGAAAAATCCTCGCAAGCAATTTCTTCTGGTAGAAAACTAAGCAACTACGCTTCTGCATGTTTTATATTGCTTGGAGTATATACTGTTGTTGCATGTTTAGTAATAGAAGATTATCCAGGGATAATAAGTGCTTTCTTTACAGCAGTTGCACTGGCTTTTTTTTTATTAGGATGTTGTAATTTATATAAAGCAAACACAATACTTAGTGATGTTGAAAGCACTCAGCTTGGTGGTTTAGAACGAAGTTAAAGTTTTGATTTCTTCTCCAGGCCCTGCTGAAAATTTTTGTACATGTTAAAAACATCTTGATAATTGAGGTGAGTGTAAATTTGAGTAGTTTCCAGGCTTGAGTGACCAAGCAGTTGTTGTATTGATCTTATGTCAATATCTTCCTGAAGCAAATGAGTAGCAAAACTATGGCGAAATGCATGTGGAGATAAAATTTCTGGTAAATTTAACATTCTCCTTATTTTTTGCAAACGATTGGCCACATAAGTTCTTCCCAATTTTTTTCCTCTTACTCCCAAAAAAAGATATTGTGCTTCATCATTAATGCCAAGATAAGGACAGGCTTTTACATATTCCTGTATACATTTTTTTACTACCGGAAGAATGAATACCTGCCTTTGTTTATCTCCCTTACCTGTTACTATTAAACTTTCATTGTTAATATCACTAACCCTAAGGTTCAACGCTTCACTGATTCTTAAGCCTGTACCATATAGCAGGACGATAATCGCAATTTCTCTTTTTACCACCCAAGGTTCACCCAGGTCGGATAGTTTCATTTCTTTCAATAAAGTTTTTATATTAGGTATTGATAATGCTTTGGGCAGAGTTCTTCTCTGAATTGGCCTTGATAAGGAAAATACAGCTTCATTGTCTATATTGTGGTTATTTTTTATGTACTTGAAGAAATTTCTGATTACTGAGAGTGCTCGAGTGTTGGATCTTGCGTTTACACCTCTTGCGTAACGAGAGGTAAGCCAACTTCTTAACTCAGGTATGCTTAAATTTTTCAGAGTACCAACATTTACTTCTCCACCAATGTGAGTATTTAGGAAACTTATAAGATCCTTCAAGTCCCTCATGTATGATTCCAAAGTGTTTGGTGAATAAGATCTGTTGCACCTCAGCCACTCATACCATTTTTCAATGATTGAACCGAGGTCCACAATTATTTTTTAAAGAAAGCATCGATGCACGCATCTCGAAAGGCTTCATTTATATCAGGATGAGAGTGACAAATTCTGTATATATCCTCTACTGCTGCGCCATATGCCATTGCAACCGCTGCTTCGTTGATTAGCGTGTCAGCGTATGCTCCTATGATATGCACACCTAGTATTGTATCTGCCCTGCTACAAGTCAGCACTTTCACGAATCCTTCAGCATCATCAGTTATTTTTGCTCTGCCGTTTGCAGCAAATTGACATTTACCAACTTTGTACTTACGGCCAACACTTTTCAACTCCTCTTCAGTTTTACCGATTGAAGAAACCGCAGGGTGAGTGTAAATGACAGATGGTATGATTCCATAATCAACGTGAGGTGACTGTCCTGCTATTATCTCTGCAACTGCCACTCCTTCTTCCTCTGCTTTATGAGCAAGCATTGCTCCACCGATCACATCACCAATAGCAAATATTCCTTTCACATTAGTTTCATATCTGTTGTTAACTTGAACGAAACCGCGATTATCTTTTTCTATTTTTTCATCAATACCAAGATTCTCAGTGCATGGTTTGCGTCCTGCTGCCACCAATACCTTATCCGCCTCTATAGTGTTTGTTTGATTATCTTTTACAGAGCAAACTTTCACACTCAAAGAATTACTACTTTGTTTTATCTCCTCAACTTTAGTGCTAAGTAAAAATTTTATTCCTTGTTTTTGTAGACTAGAAAGTAGAGACTTACTTAATTCTCCATCCATTGCTGCAGCGATTCTGTCAAAAAATTCTACTACAGTGACTTCAGACCCTAGCCTCCTCCATACAGAAGACATTTCAAGCCCTATTGCCCCAGCTCCGATTACGACAAGTTTTTTTGGTACTTCAGTTAAAGATAGTGCACCGGTGGAAGAAATAATGTCTTTCTCATCGATATTAATTCCTGGCAAAGAAATAACGTCAGAACCGGTTGCAATTACTATATTTTTTGTCTTCAGCACCTTACCTTCAACTGAAACTTCAAGATTACCTTGGTCAAAAGAAGCAAGCCCATTGATTTTAGTGATTTTGTGAAGGTTAAACAGATATTCTATACCTTTTCCAAGTTCCTGAACTCTGGCGTCCTTATAACCTAGCATTTCTTTTAAATCGAAACTTGCGTCCTTAATTTTTATGCCAAGCTTCGACAGATCATTTTTCGTGTGAGCATACTGATAGGAAGAATGGAGCAATGCTTTGGAGGGTATGCACCCAACTCTGAGGCATGTGCCACCAAAAATGCTATTTTTATCTATACAGGCAACTTTCAATCCAAGTTTTGCAGCAGCGATAGCGCACTTATAGCCTCCTGGGCCACCACCTATAACAATTAAATCATAATCAGTCATAAAAAACAAACCTATTTTCTAAAGAATAAACACCTTTTCCCTCAGTTGTTACATATATCTTATTGCGAGTAAACACTGGAGTGTGAAACACATTACCAGGTACTTTTACTACCTTTCCTGCACTTTCAGATCCCGGAAAAGCAAACATTGAACTTTTATTGCTTGTCACCCACAGTGTATGGGCATGCATAATTGGAGCAAATAGTTGCGTATTTTCTATTAAATCAGATGCCCAGACTATTTCTCCATTTTTTATATCCAGGCCAATTATTTTATCATCTTTAGTAACTATAAAAATTCTTCCGCCTTCTTTTTGTTTCTCTGCAGGAATAAGAGGACTATAATATGACTCAATGTCTGATACACTTTTTACTTGCAGTGACTTTGACCATAAAATATTTCCTGATTTTACGTCAATACCATAAATATAAGAATTATTTGTAGCTATTAAAGTATCGCCAAGCACTCTCGGTGTAGTAGTTACATCTGTGAGCTGTGTATCCAAAAGGTTTGTAGCCAATTTTTGGCTCCACAATTTTTTACCATCTTCATTAAAAGCTATTAACTCACCATTTGAAAATGGTGCTATTATTTTATCGTTAGAAGTTGTTGGCGATATGGAATACAAACCTCGAACCTCATTGATACCGTTTTGATAAGCCCAAGCGGAGCTGCCATCTTTTATATCAAACACGTACAGATAATTATCAATAGTCAATACTACCAATTTATTATTTATTACTGCTGCTTTTCCTCTTACTGGAGCTCTCAATTCTTTTTCCCACTCAATCTTGCCAGTTTTTGCGCCTATTGCGTGTAAAGTGTTATCCACTATAAAGAAAACATTTTTTTCATAATGTGATAGGCTCATGTTACCAATTTTTTTCCTATGTGAGAGGTGTAATTTCCAATTCATAGCCTTTGAGTTATCAATATCAAAGGAATATAAAGCGCCGTGCTTGTCTGATAAAATAACGCTATTTTCTATAAGCACTGGAGCTACATATCCTTGAGATAGTTTTTTATCCACTAGACTTATTCTCTCGCTTGCCATTGTGTAACTGCTACACAATAACATTATCATGACAATTATTACTTTCATTATTTATTGAAAACAAGATTCATTAATATACATCTTAAGAACCTTAATTACAACGGAAATGTTCTTGCTGCATGTTAAAAACGTTGATTTATGAACGAAATATTATATTATTATGTGAGATAATGTATATTCTTAGAGGTAGTACACCTCATCCACTATGCAGCAACGTGCATAGCTGTATGAACATTGAGATATAAAATAATTTATACCAAGAAGAAAGATGTCATCCAAATAGCCTCTTTTCCTGTCATCCCAGTGCTTGACACTGGGATAGCTTTGTTGCATAGCAACTGAAAAAATCTGGTGGCTACTGACAAAATTCATTATAAATAGCTATTTAACTGTTGAAGAAAAAATATGCCACAAAAAATGAGAGTTAGTAACTGCCATGAATATAACAAATTTCTAGAAAAAAGAGGAAATATTTTTCGTTACATCGATAAAGCTATCGAAAATTGGTATGAAAATAGTCCAAAAATGCAGGGCGGCAACTATATTTATAGTGATAAAGTTTTGATTTTAGTGCATATAATCGTTAATCTTTTTAGAATTGGCTTAAGACAAACAGTCGGGTTTATAAAAGGATATTTGCAACAAATAGGAAGAGATTTGGCAGTTATCAGCTATTCGCAAGCTTCAAAAAAAACTTAATATTAAGATCAATGATTGCAGAATTGATAAAAATAATATGGAAGATATCGAAATTGCCATAGATAGCACAAGCATCAGCATTTATAACAACACACAGCAAGGAAAATAGCGCTGATAGAAAATATCGTGGCTATGAACAGACAAGAAAATTGCATGTAATGTTGAATATAAACAGCAAAAAAGCCATAGCTGCAAAATACAGTAACGGTCTGATCACTATGGAGCTTGCGATTTACTTAAAGGAGTTAATTTTCAGCATGCCATAAAAGCACTATATGCAGACAGAGCATATGACCATACGCGTCAAGTTAAGAGATTGTGAGCAAATTTAGAGAGGTTAAAGTGGATACTCTAGCCCTTCTACGTTTGTCTTTTAATGAAAATCGCGACCAAGTTATAGTGAGTTTTTTAAGAAATGCTTTTAAACTATTAATTTTGGTTAATACTAAAAATAACTCTCTAACCCGCCTTTTTAGCTCAATAAATGCCTTTGTTAAGCTAAGTTCTGTATTCTTTTTCACTTCTGTGCAACCAACTATGCCGTGAAATATAAGAATTGCGCACAATTTAGCATATAGTTCACATAATACTCTGCATGGCTTTCCTTTTAGCTTATCAAGCCTGATATGGCTTTTATACAATTTAAATAATAACTCAATTTGCCACCTTACTCTGTAAATCGTTAATACTTGCTCAGCACTAATTTTATTTTCTGGAACATTAGTTATAAATATTGACCAGTTCAACAATTTTTGATTTCTTTTAGAGGATGTATATCCCTGCGATCTTGCTAATCTATTAGCTTTCCTTCTTCTGGCCATAGACTGTTCTTCAGTTAGTTTCTGACATATAATTCTTACTCTAATTTTTGCTTCTTTTCCTAACAATACCTCGTTTTCTAAAAATAACTTATCCTCTAAACATTCTAATAACTCCATTTTTTGATTTGTTTCTACATCATATATGTTGGTATCGGATTTATAACGACTTATGAAATAAGCTCCTATTTCATTGATTTGTTTAAAAGAACTTGGCACAAAATAACCGAGATCAGATATTAGCAAATCATTGCTTAATATATTACTTAAATGTTTCCTATATCCCTGGTCTGATCTTACCCCCTCCGTTAAATTAAGTTGGTCTATTATCTGATTCATGTAGTCGAAAACTAATTGTAACTTTATTCCAGACTTAGTATTGCTTTCATAGCCACTGTAGCTAGTACCATAACCTTTATACATCTCTTCCATACTGTTAGGTAGAGTAATATAGCTACTGTCCAATAATTTAACACTATTAAATTGCTGTAAGATTTTGCAATCAACTTGCAAGATATTTTTAAAGAGAATCACAGATTCATTATACATCCTTTTCATAAATTCCACTGCTTCTTCAGTAAATCTAAAATCCAAACCTTGTTTTGTTATATCTATCGAGTCCTCGTTTAGTAATTGACACATTGTTTCTACGCTACAATTATCAACTCCTATATTACCCAAGACCATGGCTTTTACGAATGATGAACCTTTTAGCTTTCTCTTTCTTTTTATAAACCTTGTTGTAATTGAGATTTTCTCTGCTTTTTCATTAAAAAATTCTTTGAGCTTTTTTGATAAGCAAGTTATTTTATTCATTGGTTCTCTCACTAAAAGTATATCTGGGAGAACTTATACCTTATTATTCTATCTCTTTCATACCTTTATTTCCTTAACTTGACGCGTATGGAGCATATGACAGACATAAACTCTATAAATTCTGTGATGAATGCGGCATAAAGACAAAAATTCCTCCAAAAAAACAATGCAGCAGAGCATCCAAAGTATGGCAGAGAGAAATGCTGCAATTAGACTAATAAAGTCATACAGCGAAGATGGAATGAAGAGGTGGAAAAGACAAACAAACTACGGAAAAAGATCTTATGTAGAAAGTTTTTTCTCGCGACTGAAACAAACATTCGGGTTTAATTTTCGGAACAAATCTGAAATTAATCGTGGGAAGGAACTGCTACTCAAGTGTTATTTGCTTAATCAATTTACTGACATTGGTATGGCTAAATTTGAAATGGCTACATGAATTTATCGTAAATTACCACCGCATAGTTGTAACATTGTACCATATTACAATGTTCGTACAGTTGTGTGCGCGACCGGGGGTTTTATACTATTCTAGAAGTAACATACGGAAAAGGGGGGATTCGAACCCCCGACATATTTTCATATGTGCACGCTTTCCAAGCGTGTGCTTTAGACCACTCAGCCACCTTTCCATGCTTATTCATAATATTGAAAATTGTACTGCTAAACAATATAAAAACCTGGTATATAGGGTTCACCACGAAAATTCACAGTATTGTTAAACTTGCTTCTGCAAGTTGGAAATGTTTTATCGCAACCTGCGAGTATTGAATATTTATCTCCAGCAAAAATTTGGTATGGAGGCGAAGTAAACAACGTAACTACTTTATTTTTATATTCTTTTACTACACCTTCAAACGCTATTGAGCCAAAGAATTTTACTACTCCGTGCTTATAATATTCATCACTCTCAGTTAAATTCGTGTCTTCAAATCTTCTTTCGTCTATTACTTTAGTGATTGTACTTATTTTACTAAATTTTTTAGTATCGGCTTTACATTTATCATCGCAAAATTGTGCTCTGCATGCAGGAGAGTATAATTCTGCTATGCTTCTCTCAAGCTTTGCTGAAAGCCCTCTAATTTCAACAATAAATCTTCCACTACTTAATGTCACTTTACCAAAAATTCCTGAATGTAGATTCATTGTTCCCTGGGTCAAGTCTTTATAATTCACAAGAAATATTTCAATATTTGCAAAGTCGTACTTTCCTGATAAAACATCTTCTTCTTTAATATCAGCACTATTTAATATCCCTTCAATTTCTAGATTATCAGTTTTTAAATCGCTGTTTAATATTATACTACTGGCTGTAAATCCACTTGAAGATTTATAGAGTATATTATCAATATTTAAATCTTCATCATAGTCAGTGAATCCCATTACTTCTCCACCTGCGAGCTTTAATTTCCAGCACGTAGCGGTGGTAAGTAATTCTCCAGCTAAATGATTTTTTAGTGTGGTTTGCATAGGGGCCTCCTGCTTAATTGATTAAATTTGAAAGTAGCTATACGGCCAGTAGAATAAGGGCAGTGTGTTCTTTTTTCATCATCTAAGTAGCCATAAAGCGTCATTCCGGTGACCATAGGGTGTCATTCCAGTGCTTGACACTGGAATCCAGGAAATTTTGCTTGTAAGTAAGCAAACTGATTTGGTGAGCATAAAAAGTGGCTGATCTTATGCTGAATAAACGCTTTTGATGAAGTTGCATGGAAAGCTGGATCCCAGTGTCTGGGCACTGGGATGACATCCTTCTTGGTGGAGTGTCCTCAAATCACAATGTTCGTACAGTTGTGTGTCACGCACTGGGATGACAGGAGAGAGGACACCATATGTTTATTTGATCGACAAATAAACACTAACAGACAAGAATACACCACAGTTAACTGTGGTGTGTACTGGCTGGTTAGAAAGAAAACTTCACACCAGTAAGAAGGAGAATTCCTTGGTTAGAAGGTACATCAGCATCAGACTCATCTTTCAGCTTACCTGTTTCGTTAGTCATAAAATAATGGAGAGCTGCGTAAGGAACAAATTTGTTCTTACTGCATGCAGGAGACAGATCATATTGAACGCCAAGTGCACCATCATGAAGCATATCTTTGTCATTCATTCTGCTGCCAAAATACGTCAAACTTGTGTAGATATTCTCATGTTGATACCCAGCTCCTACAGTCCAATACATGGTATCTATACTATCTTTACCAAATTGAGGTTTCAGCCCTTCCACTCTTTTGCCATCAGTAGCATCTTTACTATCAATTTCCGTATAGGTATCACCAATTAATTTTTTAATACCCTTCGGTTGACCAGATTTGCCCAAGTATGCAAAAGAGGCAGCAAACTTTACGCCTTGATCTTCATTAATCTTATAATCAGCGCTTACACCAAAATTAACACCCATCAGGTCATTATACTCCACAAATTCCTTATAAAGATGCTTATCTTTACTTGGTTGCTTTGGAAAGCCATACTCACCAACTGCAGAAGTTTTAACTTTTACATTATATTTATCAAAGTCATATTCATATGATGCACCAGCACTTACTATGTGCTCATAGTCTGGACCGACATGCCTTATCTTATCTTTTACCTTACCGTTTTTCTCTTCTTTTTCTTTCACAATAAACAAGCTACTATCATAACGAGGTGCATAACTGATGCCAAACCTTGCGCCCATATGATTTGGTGAGTAGTAGGCAACTCTAAATGGCAGTGTAGTCATAACGCCTTTGTTATATTTCCCTGCCATGCGGAAAGAGAATTTTTCACTTTCACTCGAAAAACTTTCAGTGTAAAGACGTGGTGTTACATAAAATGGAAAGCTAGCAGCGCTTCCTTCTAAGTTCACTTTTCTGAACCAGTCACTATCTGCAGCTCCGTCAACAGTCGCAATTCTTGTTGCATCAAGCCTCATCAGAGCCTCAGGACCAAATTGGTAACCAAGCTTCACGTCACCATATTTTGAGTTAACAAACACATGCGCACTTCTGCCTTTTGCAGCATAAACACCCTGTGAAGCTCCCTTACCTTCGGTCACTGGAACATGAAACTGCACGTCAGCACCATAAAGAAGACCTAAATCTTCATTCTTATTTTCTGCTCTGAGGTGCAATATCGCGTCAGCAATCATACCCATATCGTTGCTGTAATCACCAATATTTCCTATTCCTTCATAGAATATTGGATTTGCTCCTCTTGTTATACCTGAAGTGGCATTATAATACTCTGTAGATCTGTTTGGCATAACGTTATAACGTTTATAATCTGCGCCACTTGGTCCAGCTTTGCCATAACCTTGAGCATCAACAACACCACCAAAAGTTATTCTTAAATTACTTTGCCCTTGATTGGTATCGATAATATCAACTCCACCAACTGAAACAACAGGACTTGCCTTACCTTTTTCCTCTGTATTTTTGTTAACAACTTTTATATCCTTCTTTACATCTTTAGCTTCAACTTTAGCATTCTTAGTTTTAGAACGCTTAGTTTTTGAAACTTTACCTTTTTCTATATTAGAATTCTTAGCGTTTAGAGCTTTCGCTTTTGAATCCTCTATAAGCTTTGCTTTTTTCTCATTTGCTAGCCTGATCTCCTCTTTTTTCTTCTGCTCGGCTGCTAATCTTAGCTCTTCTTTTTTCTTAAGCTCTTCAGCTTTTTTTCTTGGATCAGCATTACATATTCTGTCCATCTTTTCTTTCAGTTTTTTATTTGATGTTTTCATAACTTCCACTTTTCCAGAAGTTTTTGTGCTCTCTTGCTTTTTTATTTCCTTCATACTCTCATCAGGAAAGTCAGCTGCAAAACTGCTGAAAGAACATAAAGTTAATAAAGAAACTAGAACAGTTCTAGTATACATAGACTTTTTCATGAAGTGCCCCCAAAAAATTTCGAAATCATATCTTAAATGTAAATAGTATAAAAATGTTGAAAATTCAACTTAAAGCAACCTTATAACGAAAATAAAAGTAAAATGCAATACCTTAAAAGCAACTTTCTTAATATGCTCAACGTGTATATTAACCAAAATTTAGTACAGAGGTTCGCTTGTTAGTGCATTATAACTCGACTATTTATTCTATGGAAGTAAAATTTTTCCACCACAAGTTATTTGCCATTCTTCTTTAAATTTCTTTAGGTATTCTTTTTTTTCGCACTCTAAAAGCAGCTCTTCCACACTTTTGTTGTAGCTTTCAGTAGTAATCCTTCCCTGATGATGCATGAACCTTAAGTAAATCAAATAAGTGTTAATTACATCTGTTTCACAATAATCTCGAATCTCTTGTATCTTGCCGCTATCGTATAAGTCCATAACTTGTGACCCATCAACTCCAATCTTACCAGGAAGATTAAATGCTGCACAAACTTCGTTCATTTTTACTCTCGCAGAAGCTCCAAAATCAGAGAGGGATTCAAGCAAATCACAATGCCAATCACTGCTATATCTCTGATTGTAACTATTCCACTTATCGCCAGCTTTATGAAAATATTCTGCTTGAATGCCATGGACCATAGCACGATACTTCAGCACTGGTATATCAAAAGTGCGTCCGTTGAACGAAACTAATCTTGGCTTTTTCTCTGATATGTAGTTAAAAAATCCTTTCACTAGCTCCTTTTCACTGGAATTTAGTGTGCCTCCAGATCTTATTTCTTGCAGTGTGAACACCTCATAACCACTCTGGTAGCTTATATTGCAAAGTAAAAAACTAATAACTACAACAAGGTGAAAAGGCTGACGCAGAAAAGAGTTTTGCCCGTTTGTTATTTCAAGATGATATTTTGTTAATGCATCCCTCTTCTCTTCTACACTACTATCATCACTAATATTGAGTAAATTTTTGCAGGAATTTACATCTGGTATAGTTTCAATATCAAATACCAATAAAGAATTAAGCATTGCCTATATACTCCTCCGGACGGTTGATCCAAGGTCGCACTTTCACAAATAAAAAGAGGTGTACCTTGCACTCAAATAATTTTTCTAGTTCAGCACGCGCTTCGATATTAATTTTTTTAATATTACTGCCATCTTTTCCTAGTACTATTTTTTTATGACTATCTTTCAACACAAATATGATCTGTTTGATGACTAAACTCTTATCTTTTTTTTCCTCAAATTGTTCAGTTATAACAGCTGTAGAGTATGGCAATTCTTCACGCAAGTTCAAGAATAATTTTTCTCTCGTAATTTCTGCTGATAAAAAATTTGTCGAGGAATCGGTTATTTGATCTTCTTCATAAAACCAGGGGCTCACCGATGCAACTTCAGACAAGTAATTCATCAAATCAGAAAGTCCATCATTCTTTAATGCTGATATCATAAAAACCTTTTCAAATTTATAAAGCAAATTCAGATGCTCATGCGCCATCTTTAATTCAGGCCTTTTTACCAAATCAGTTTTATTGATAACCAAAATGCATCTGCCTTTTGTGCGCTGCAGCCGCATAAATATAGTCTTAATTCTTTCTATATTTTTCAAATAATTGCTTACATCAACAAGCAACAAAGTGATGTCACTATCCTTAACTGCCGACCATGCAGATTTGACTAAAGCTTTTTCAAGTTTTGTTTCTGCTGAGAAAATTCCTGGGGAGTCAGTAAAGACAATTTGTGTGTTGTTGCATGTTGCAATACCCCTTATTTGCGTCCTTGTTGTTTGCACTTTAGGGGTGACAATTGCAATTTTCTTGCCTATGATGCTGTTAATTAATGTAGACTTCCCAGCATTTGGTAAGCCAGCTATGGTTACAAATAAGCATTTTTGTTCTTTCACAAAGAAAATTATAAAGAAAACTGAATGCCCGCGTCAAGCTACTTATATGACAAGAAGGATGACAGAACCCTTTTTGGTTAGCATGCAAAAAGGAAAAAAACTTATTCTACAAATTAAAAATACAATATACTCAAAAACTTTTCAGAAAATCCATAGGAGGGTTTGCTAATGAAGGTTCTTGAGTTGACGCCATTGCCTGAACGACTGCTTGATTTAAGGGTAACGTTTTAACCATAAGGTCACTAACTCCTTAATATGTGTGTTCATAATTTGATTTTCCACGAAAGACATAATAGCAATAACCAGTGTAAGTTAAAATGATTGGTAAAAGCGGTATTATAACAATGAGCATTAAAGATAAACTTGGCCCAGAAGCGGCTGCATCCAGAATGGTATATTGAAAAGGTATAATCCATGGGTAGATACTAATTCCTAAACCTAAATATCCCATAAAAAAAATAGCAATACTGAGAAAGAATGGACGGTACTCCTGTTTAGTATTCTGAAGATCAAACCACAGCATGAAAAATAGCCAAGATGTGAGTAATGGAATAGAAAATAAATAATAAAAATTTGGCATGCTAAACCAAAAGTTTTTAATACGTTCATTTAA
Organism: Wolbachia endosymbiont (group A) of Epagoge grotiana; assembly: GCF_947251775.1. Taxonomy (NCBI): domain Bacteria; kingdom Pseudomonadati; phylum Pseudomonadota; class Alphaproteobacteria; order Rickettsiales; family Anaplasmataceae; genus Wolbachia; species Wolbachia endosymbiont (group A) of Epagoge grotiana. Next base: position 972,056 of record NZ_OX366387.1, on the reverse strand, counting down.
AAATGGTGTCACTACACTCACTAGTCCCATGAAAATACCTACAAAACCAAGCGTATAAGAAGCAACCTTGCGTGCCCATTCTTGTGTTATATTTTCTGTCTTCATTATGAGCCATGTAGAACCTAAAAGTGCATATCCAAATATCACAGCAATGCCTGTCATTACACTAAAAGCACTTGCCCAATCAAATTGGCCACCAGAAAAGTTGCGTCCGTTTACTTCTACACCATGTATAAATGCACCTAAAATCATGCCTTGGCAAAATGCAGCACCAAGTGACCCAAAATGAAAGGCATAATCCCATAATTGCCTGTATTTTCCTTCTGCCTTAAAACGAAACTCAAAGGATACTCCGCGCACTATAAGGCCAAGCAGCATAATAATGATTGGAATATAAAAAGCAGGCATTAATATTGAATATGCAAGAGGAAAAGCAGCAAACAACCCTCCACCACCCAATACCAACCATGTTTCGTTTCCATCCCAAAATGGTGCAATTGAGCTTATCATGTGATCACGGCATTTATCTGACGGTGCAAAAGGAAGTAAAATACCAATACCTAAATCAAACCCATCCATTAAAATATACAGTAAAACAGCTATGGCAATTAGTAATCCCCAGATTAGGGGTAAATTAATTAAGGAAGAAAAATCAAACATGATTGTTGTCCTTTCCAGATGTACCAGCATCAATCACTGAAGCTCCAATACCGTATTTATAAAATTGCTCTTCTTCTTTAATGACAGGAATTCCTTTGTATATAAGTTTCAGAATATAGTAACTACCTGCTCCAAATATAAGGGTATACATAACGATAAATGCAATCAAAGACCATGCAACCTGAGGACCGGTAATCGCAGGTGAAAATGATTCAATTGTGCGCATAATTCCATATACAGTGTAAGGTTGACGGCCAATTTCAGTAGTAAACCAACCTGCAAGTAACGCTATGAACCCAGACGGCATCATTGATATCCACCATCCATGTAAGAAACAACTTTGGAATAATTTGCCACGAAGATACTGTATAACACTTACTGACCCAATTATGATCATTAAAATTCCAACTCCAACCATTATACGGAAGGACCAGAATACCCATACTACAGGTGGTCTATCTTCTTTTTTCCATTCCTTTAATCCTTTTACTTCTCCTAAAAAATCATGTGTTAAGATCAAGCTGGCAAGATTAGGAATTTTTATCTCGTAGTGATTAATTTCATTTTGCTGATCCGGATAAGCAAATAAAAGTAAGCCAACCCCTTTTTCGGTTTCCCATATACCTTCCATTGCAGCAATCTTAGCAGGTTGATGCTTTAGTGTATTTAATCCATGCCTATCTCCCATGAACAGCTGAAATGGTGCAGCTAAAGCTACCATAATGGTTGCCATACCAAGCATAATTCTTGCTTGAGGAGCATGTCGTTTTCTCAAAAGATAAAATGCTCCTACACCACCAACCACAAAAGCTGTTGTAAGATAGGCTGCTGTTACCATATGAATAAAGCGATAAGGGAAAGAAGGATTAAAAATAATCTCTAACCAATTGGTTGGATATAGGAGACCATTCTCACCAATCGTGAATCCAGCGGGTGTTTGCATCCAACTGTTGGCCGCAATAATCCAAAAAGCTGAAATAAGCGTTCCCACTGCAACAATACAAGTAGAAGCAAAGTGCATACGAGAACTTACTCTATTCCATCCAAATAGCATAATACTCAAAAAAGATGCCTCCAGAAAAAAGGCTGTTAAAACCTCAAAGGAAAATAGAGGGCCGAGAACATTGGCTATGCGGTCAGAAAAAATCGACCAATTGGTACCAAGTTGATATGACATTACAACTCCAGATACCACTCCCATGCCAAAAGCAACGGCAAAAATCTTGATCCAGAATTTATAAACATCACGGAAACGTGTATCACCAGTCTTAAGCCAACACCATTCCAAAAAGGCTAGAAAACTTGCAAGCCCGATCGTGAAAGCAGGAAATATAATGTGAAAGCCTATTGTGAAGGCAAACTGAATTCGAGCTAATAATAAAGGATCAAATTTAAACATTTTACCTAATACCCATGTATTACAAATAATAGCCAAATCTGCCTATAATTCAATCCATTTTTTCACAAAATTGACCTTACCCAGAAAAAGTAGAGAGAAAGTTAAGACGTTTTTGTCATGAGAATAAATTGTGCAGGAATACAACTGTTCTCCCTTGTCATACCGTCACGGTATCTCTAGATCCCGCTAACACGTAGCGGAATGACGATTGTCAGGCCAGCGCCCCTATGATGTCATCCCAGTGCTCCTTTTTTTGTCATCCCAGTGTCAGCTACTCGGATGACATCATCCTTTTTTTGGGATTCCAGCGTCACGCGCTGGAATGACACCTTCCGTATAAACATTAAGAAATTTACCAAGCGGAGAAAAAGGCAAAAGAAGCCCCGTGGTTGGCTAATTACTTACATTATACTTTCAAGTATGGCGTTTTTTTATTCTAAACGTTTAATAACCGCGATTCAGCTACTTTTAAACCGCAACTAATCTAAATTATAAACGTTAAGAAATTTACTAAACAGAAAAAAGGCAAAAGAAACCCTAGGGTAGCTAGTTATTCACTATCCATTTTTTAAGTTGGCGTTTTTTTATGTTTTAAACGCTTTATAAGCGCGTTTCAGCTTATGTAGGTAGAAATTTTATAAGACATAAGGTGCACATAGTACAAAAAATTAAGCATGAGACGCCAGATACGTGAGTTTTTTTGTCATTTAATCTGTACAGAGAAGATAAATAAATAGCTTCAGTTTCATGATAAGGGGGTTGGCGAAGGGTGTCAAGTAACTTTTGCATTTAATCCATTTCTATGGCTTATATAATAATCGTTATTGTAGTATAATTTAGAATAATGCAATAGATACCTAAATGTTTTAGCTATTAATTATATGTTGCACAAAAGCATATATTGCCCTACCATCCAAGTAGGTTAGAAATAAAGAGGTTTTTATGAGTTTTACTTTACCTGAATTACCATACGATAAAACAGCTTTGGAGCCTTATATATCTGCAAAAACCTTAGATTTTCATTATGATAAGCACCATAAAGGATATTTAAATAAACTCAACGAGCTAGTTGAAAATACAGATTATCAACATGTAAAAATTGAGGAATTAATAACAAAAGTGCATGGTAATAGCGGCAACTTGCCTATCTTGCCTATATTTAATAATGCAGCACAAGTTTGGAACCATACTTTTTATTGGAATTCAATGAAAAAAAATGGTGGTGGTAAGCCTAAAGATGGTAGTCTTCTAGCAAAAAAAATTCAAGACGATATCGGTGGCTTTGATAAATTTTATGAAGAATTTTCGAGTCATGGAGTAAGCCAGTTTGGCAGTGGATGGGTATGGTTAGTGCTCGAAAAAGGTAGGTTAGGAAAGCTCAAAATCACCAAGACTCCAAATGCAGATTTGCCAATAATTTATGGCCAAGTGCCACTACTCACTATGGATGTGTGGGAGCACGCCTATTATTTAGATTGTCAAAACCGTAGAATTGACTACATAAAAGTTTTCCTTGATCATTTGATTAATTGGGATTTTGCAGAAGAGAACTTAGAAGAATATATGAGATGAATATACCCCGGGTAACAAAATTAGATAATGGTCTGCGCATAATAACTGAGCAGGTGCGTGATATTGATTCCGTAGCTTTAAGCATACGAGTTGGTGTTGGCAGTAGAGCAGAAAGTGCAAAGCAAAATGGAATATCCCATTTTTTAGAACACATGGCTTTCAAAGGGACGAAGACAAGAACTGCCTTTGAAATTGCAAAAGCTTTTGATGACATAGGTGGAGTTTTCAACGCTAGCACCGGTAGGGAAAGCACCACCTATTATGCAAAAGTCCTCAAGAAAGACATAAAAACTGGTATTGATATATTAATAGATATATTGATGAATTCCACGTTTCCAGAAGGTGAATTGGAACGTGAGAAGGGTGTTGTAATACAAGAGATTTTTCAAACTAATGATTCACCAAGTGACATTATTTTCGACAAATATTTTGAGGCAGCTTATAAAGACCAACCATTTGGTAGGTCAATCTTAGGCACGCAAAATACTGTAAAATCTTTTACTCGAGGAGATCTAGATAATTACATAAATGAGCATTACTTTGGTGAGAATATGCTATTTGCCGTTGCAGGAAATGTTGAACATGAAGAAGTTGTTGCATTAACCAAAGATTTTCTCTCAAAGATTCATTCTAAAAAGCTGAAAAAAAGCCAAAATGCGAGCTGTACTGGTGGTGAGTATTTAGAACATCGTAAATTAGATCAGGTACACTTGCTAATTGGTCTACCTAGTGTTTCTCGCCATGACGATAAATATCACACGTTTCAAGTGCTTGATTCTATATTAGGGAGCGGAATGTCATCACGTTTATTCCAGGAAGTAAGGGAAAAGCAGGGATTAGCTTACTCTGTTTATTCATTTAATTCCAGCTATACTAATACAGGAATGTTTTCCATTTTTGCTGGTACAGACAGTAGTAACTTAGATAAGCTTTTAAAATCTATAACGACAGAGTTGAAGAAGTTGTCTACAGATGATCTGAAGGAAGAAGAAGTAAATAGAGTGAAAGAGCGAGTAAAATCCCAAATTTTAATGTCACGCGAAAGTGTTAGCTCACGTGCTGAAACATTGGGACACTACTACGGTAACTATAATAGGTACATCAGTAAAAATGAATTAATAGAAAAAATTAGTGCAGTTACCACTGCTAACGTAAAAAAAGCAGCAGAAGAATTGTTATCTCAGCATGAAAAAACCACTCTAGCTGCAATTGGAGAAATTGAATCATTGCCAAGTTACGATAAAGTGGTTTCTATGCTTAAAGCTTAGTGTACTTTAATTATGTTGCTTAAGCTCACTAAAAAGTTCAATGAACGGTTGCAAAATCCTTTCTATAAAAAGTTTACTTTCTGGTTCATCGCGTATATTACTTATCAGTTTATTCAAAGTTTTCTCGCTGTTTCGTAAAAATAAATAGCTTTCTACTGCTTGCACACCTTACTATTACCCACAAGTATAAAATTCATGAGCAAGTTTCCATCCTTCTGCTAAATCAAAGAGACGTTTCCATCCCTTCCACAAAGCTATAGGGCCTGGTTCTAAGTCATTTTTGCGAGCTAAAAACCCTCCTAACTTGGCCACCCACCTCACAATTTCTCTTATAGGTGGTGGTGTCTCAGGATAGTTTTTTGTCTTAAGCATTTTGGTATATAAAACCTTCCATTCGTCGTCAGTCAGTATGAAAGTGCAAGAAAGATTTGGATTTGTTCTAGCTACTAGTGTGATAAAAAATATTCTCCATGCAATTATACTCATTATTGTAAGAAAGCGGATTAATCTATCTGCTGCTTGGAGCCTACATTCTTCAACTTTAAGACCAGATTTCAAAATTTTATGAAAAACCTCTATTCTCCATCTTAAGCAATACCATTGTATTTTTTCTACTGCTTCTTCAAAATTATTAATATTTATATTTGTCAACAAAATCCAGTTCACAGGCTCTTCGCCAAATGGGGAGTATTTTTCTATAGCATAGACAGCATTTAAACTTAAATTAGGAAGTTTTTGGGTTTTACGTCTAGCGTTATTTTTTGATGCATTCATCACAAAGTTGCTAAACTTTACTTCTAAAACTGTTGTTCTTTGAGGTTTATCATTGCGAGCAGGAATATTCACTTGTATTTCTCCTTGACAAGACATGCGATTCATCAGATCCCACAACCTTTCACCACCTTTTTCAGAATAAGTCGACTTCTTATTTATTGTTCTGTTTTGATTTCCTCTTACTACAAAAAGAGATTGATTAGTGGAAGCAACTTCAAATAAATCATACATATCTGCTTCTCTGTCACAGACGGTAACTACCTTGATATCCTTTAATCCAGGATGATTAGTAGAATATTTAAGTGATTCTATCCACCGTATGCTTTCTTTCTCTTCTATGGGAACAGCAGTATTATGGCTTCTTCTTTTCAACTCTTTTAGGTCTTCAGCTAAGGAGGGTCTAGTACTAATTTTTTGATCCAATAATCCTATAGGCAGTCCTTCTGTTGTAACTGCAAACGTTGTATGCATCACTAATCCATGTGTTTTAAAATTAGTTGTTTTAGATGTTAATCTTGCTGCTATAATCCCTAATCCTTCGGTCTTTTTATGATTTTTATATGAGATATAACTCGTGTCTTGGATAGCTAAGATAGTTGAGTATTCTTTAGCTCTTTCAACAGTTTTAATTATATGACTTTCTAATATCTTTCTCTCAGAAATGGCATCGTTTTGGAAAAATCTATAAGCTGCTTTACTTTGATGCCAATCTTCACAAGCTTGATTTATTGAACGCTCAGGCGATTCAGCAAAACTATTAACTATTTTTAGAAGCCTTTTACTTAATCTTATATCACCAAAATTAACAATTCCAAATTCACTTTCTGCCCATTCGCCAGTTGAAGTATTTATAGTTCTTTTCATCATATATTCCATTTTTAGACCATAGATCCATTTATAATAGAAAGTTGAATTAGTAAAATATCAGCTTTTTTACTATTTATATACTTATGGGTAATAGTAAGCTTGCACACCAGACAAGACAGTCAAAATTCCTCCTATCACTAGACAAGCAGCTATAGCAGGTACGGTACCCACTGCAATTGCAGTTGCGATTAATGATAACCCAGCTAAGAATGTAACGGCTGAAACGCAAAACGCTATTTGATGTTTTTCTTTATTGTTAACCATAAATACCTCACAAAAACTATATTTTTAACATACCAGTGTTGTCATGTATTGTCAAGTTTTTAAAGAAGATTAAAAAATGCAACGCACATGTGCAAAAGACGCTAACTATGGATTAGCCAAGGAAGAAAGAGTAGGAAGAGGAAGGCTTTTTCTGTTTTAGGGAATATAAAATAAGCGTAGAAAAATATGAACTAGGTGTATAATTCACAGTGTAGTGGTATCCATACGCGTCAAGTTAAGGAAATAAAGGTATGAAAGAGATAGAATAATAAGGTATAAGTTCTCCCAGATATACTTTTAGTGAGAGAACCAATGAATAAAATAACTTGCTTATCAAAAAAGCTCAAAGAATTTTTTAATGAAAAAGCAGAGAAAATCTCAATTACAACAAGGTTTATAAAAAGAAAGAGAAAGCTAAAAGGTTCATCATTCGTAAAAGCCATGGTCTTGGGTAATATAGGAGTTGATAATTGTAGCGTAGAAACAATGTGTCAATTACTAAACGAGGACTCGATAGATATAACAAAACAAGGTTTGGATTTTAGATTTACTGAAGAAGCAGTGGAATTTATGAAAAGGATGTATAATGAATCTGTGATTCTCTTTAAAAATATCTTGCAAGTTGATTGCAAAATCTTACAGCAATTTAATAGTGTTAAATTATTGGACAGTAGCTATATTACTCTACCTAACAGTATGGAAGAGATGTATAAAGGTTATGGTACTAGCTACAGTGGCTATGAAAGCAATACTAAGTCTGGAATAAAGTTACAATTAGTTTTCGACTACATGAATCAGATAATAGACCAACTTAATTTAACGGAGGGGGTAAGATCAGACCAGGGATATAGGAAACATTTAAGTAATATATTAAGCAATGATTTGCTAATATCTGATCTCGGTTATTTTGTGCCAAGTTCTTTTAAACAAATCAATGAAATAGGAGCTTATTTCATAAGTCGTTATAAATCCGATACCAACATATATGATGTAGAAACAAATCAAAAAATGGAGTTATTAGAATGTTTAGAGGATAAGTTATTTTTAGAAAACGAGGTATTGTTAGGAAAAGAAGCAAAAATTAGAGTAAGAATTATATGTCAGAAACTAACTGAAGAACAGTCTATGGCCAGAAGAAGGAAAGCTAATAGATTAGCAAGATCGCAGGGATATACATCCTCTAAAAGAAATCAAAAATTGTTGAACTGGTCAATATTTATAACTAATGTTCCAGAAAATAAAATTAGTGCTGAGCAAGTATTAACGATTTACAGAGTAAGGTGGCAAATTGAGTTATTATTTAAATTGTATAAAAGCCATATCAGGCTTGATAAGCTAAAAGGAAAGCCATGCAGAGTATTATGTGAACTATATGCTAAATTGTGCGCAATTCTTATATTTCACGGCATAGTTGGTTGCACAGAAGTGAAAAAGAATACAGAACTTAGCTTAACAAAGGCATTTATTGAGCTAAAAAGGCGGGTTAGAGAGTTATTTTTAGTATTAACCAAAATTAATAGTTTAAAAGCATTTCTTAAAAAACTCACTATAACTTGGTCGCGATTTTCATTAAAAGACAAACGTAGAAGGGCTAGAGTATCCACTTTAACCTCTCTAAATTTGCTCACAATCTCTTAACTTGACGCGTATGGAAGGGGCTACTGGGATGACAAAAGGGGGCACTGGGATGACAGGAGAAAGAGGCACTGGAATGACAAAGAGGGTACTTGGATGACAGGAGGTAATGCAGGAAGTCTAATAGTGCAGCAACACGGAACCCCAGGTCAGGCCTGCACCTATTGAAATCAGCAGTACCAGATTTCCTGATTTTATTTTTGATTCTTGTATTGCATAGTCTAAGGCCAGTGGAATTGATGCCGCTGAGGTGTTTGCATGCTTATCAACGGTATTAATCACTTTCTCTATAGGAAAATCTAATTTCTTTACTACTGCTTCAATAATACGAATGTTTGCTTGATGGGGAATTAACCAGTCAATATCAGTGATTTTCAAATTATTGCATTTCAGAGTTTCCTCTACTGAGGCTGTTAACTTATCCACTGCATGTTTAAACACTTCTCTTCCATTCATGCATATTTTTCCAGAATCACCAGTTGAGGATATCCCTCCGTTCGTACATAGTATGTCCACATTGCCATCAGAATATAGGCTAGTTGAAATTATACCTTTTGTAACCCCCTTCTCTGCCACCCAAGTATCAGCATCATTTGTTGGAATGACGTTAAAATGACATGCTGATTTCATTATTACTGCACCAGCACCATCACCAAAGAGTACACAAGTTGACCTATTTTCCCAATCAACAATCCTAGACATTATTTCAGCACCTATAACCAATGCATATTTAATTCTATTGTTAGATTTTATGAGCGAATCAGCAACTGTAACTGCATATATAAAACCAGAGCATGCTGCTTGTACATCAAAAGCAAATGCGTTTTTACATTTTAACTTACTTTGTACAATCGTTGCACAGCTAGGAAAAGTTTTATCAGGAGTTGTTGTAGCAACTATAATCAAGTCAATTTCATCTACTGAAATTTTAGCTTTTTCTATAGCACTTTTTGCTGCATTTACAGCTAGATCTGACGTTAGTTCTCCTTCATCTGCTATATGCCTTTGAACTATTCCTGTTCTCTGCCTTATCCATTCATCGCTCGTCTCAACTATCGATGCAATTTCGTTGTTACTCAACATTTTTCTTGGTAGGTAAGATCCAGTGCTTAATATGAAACTTTTATTCAATATGACTTACCCCGTTAATTATCTTTTGATTTAAATTTTCACTAATTGCATTTACTGCAAATTTTATGGCATGGGCAAAAGAAATAGCATCAGAATTTCCATGACTTTTAATGATGATACCATTCAGCCCTAAAAACATAGCTCCACTTCTAATTTTGGGATTAAAACGCGTTAAAGCTTTATTTAGTTTGGATTTTAACAATATACCAACAAGCATTTTCGCTATCCACGAATTGAATACTTCCTGCTTTATTAGATTGATAAAGGTACTAGCGGTTGCCTCAGCCGTTTTGAGCATTACATTGCCAACAAAACCATCAGCAACAATCACATCTATATTACCCTCTAAAAATTCACTTGCCTCTATATACCCTTTGAAATTAATGCCTGGAGCGTTTTTAAGCAACTCAAAAGCGCCGCGCACTGAGTCATTACCTTTAACTTCTTCTGTGCCGATATTTAGCAAAGCAACTTCAGGATTGTCAATTTTTAATGCTATTTTTGCAAATATACTACCCATTAACGCAAATTGAAATAATGAGTCGGCATTACAATCAACATTTGCACCAAGGTCAAGCAAAGCGAAGCTTTTTGTCTTAGTTGGACAGATAGAGGCAATAGCAGGACGATAAATGTTTGGTAATGTTCCTAAAATAAATCTGGAAATTGCCATCAACGCTCCGGTGTTGCCTGAAGATACCACTCCGAAAGCTTTACCTTCTTTCACTGCAACAGTTGCAGCTTTCATACTTGAGTCTTTACGATGTCTCAGCGCAAAAGATGGCTTATCATTTGCAAGGACATTGTCAGAACAATGAGTAAATTCAGAATTGTTACTTACTTTTTTATATTTCAAAAGCAAAGGAGATACTTCTTCCTTATCTCCATAAATATGAAAAAAAACTTTAATGCCTGGGTCAACAAGGTTGTCTAAAAAAAAACCAGCACCCTGAATTACGGAAAGAGGCGCAAAATCGCCCCCCATAGCGTCAAGTGCAATAACTATATTATTATTGACCGTAGGTAACATATCATAATAGTCACTCCGCCTGTTGCTTGATGAAAACCCGTTTTCCTTTGTAACTGCCATCAACTGCTACGTTATGAGGCAACATGAATTCCCCAGTTGTTGAACACACCACAATATTCTTAGGCTCAATAGCATGATGAGAACGATGCATATTACGCCTTGACTTTGACTTTTTTCTTTTTGGAACTGCCAAAATTTCCTCCATTCTACTACAAAATACAATACATTAGTAACATGTTTTTTACAGGAAGTAAACAGGGATAGTAAAATAAGTAAGGTTTGCTTATGTAATTGAGTTCTATAGCTAAAGTGGCTCTACAATTTGAAAAACCGTCATTCCGCTACTCGTTAGCGGAATCTATACCGCGAATGAATCCATAGCTGTACGAACATTCATTTTTGAAGGTAAATTGCACAACAGATGATGTCATTCCAGTCTGGAATCCAGAAATTTTGCTTATAACTGAGCTGATGAGCTAAAGGTAGTTGTCTTATGCTAAAACAAACGTTTTTAATTAAGTTGCATAGAAGCTGGATCCCAGTGGGCTTTGTTGCATCGCTACTTATGAAAGGCTAACTATAGTTAGGATTATAAGCGACCTATTGAAAATCTTGTTTTTTTGCAATCAATCTGATCAAATTTAAGAATAGTAATTTGTTATTTATATTAATAAATTTAATTCTATTGAAAATAGCTAAAGCATTGAAATTCTTGAATTTTAGCCAGATTGGTGAGTGGTAGTGAAATTTCTTTTACTCAAATTTAGGTATTCACTGACCGTTCTTGTTATAAATACCAGAATAATAAGCTACTGATATTCCCTATCTTTTTTATCTTTAATCCATCATAGCTAGCGATGCAACAAAGACATCCCAGTGTCTGGGCACTGGCCCACTGGTGGGAATTGCTCCCAAACTACAACGTTCGTACAGTTGTGGATACCGTGGCGGTATGACGTAGGGAAACCTTTCTTGGGTTAGCTATATGAGCTTTAAATTAAAACATCAAGTATGTTGAACTTAAAACATATCTCAGCTATACTTTGCGATAAAGTTAATAAAAATTTTAATAAAATCAGTAAGACTAACCTCTAGCTAAAATGAATACAAAGTGAGCTTTTTTGATATAAATAGTGTTAGAATAATTGGTAGGTACTTTATCAATTTTTTGTTAAGGCTTGGTAGTGCATTCATATTTTTTATTCAATCTCTATACCACTTCCTTGTGCCACCATATTATTTTAGCAACATAGCAAGACAAATTATAGAGATAGGCTTTTTCTCTCTGCCAATTGTTGGGCTCACTGGAGTTTTTATAGGAGCGGCAATAGTTTTACAAAGTAGCTTGAGTGACCCATTAATTAACCAAGAACAGATAATACCCAAACTTGTTACGATCACTATCATTAAAGAGTTAGGACCAGTTTTGATCAGCTTAATAATGGTAGGAAAGGTTGGATCATCAGTTGCAGCAGAAATTGGTACAATGCGCATCACCGAGCAAATAGATGCACTTACAACCTTGAACATCAACCCTTTTAAATATTTAATTGCACCAAGGATTTTAGCGTCAATCATAGTATTTCCCATACTTACAGTATGTGCAGATTTAATAGGAATATTTGGAGGATGTATCACTGCAGTCTTCGAATTTAACCACAATTTAAATATATACATTAAACACACAGCTCAGTTCTTTAATACGTATGATTTTATAACTGGGCTAATAAAAGCAACTGTATTTGGCGCCATAATTTCTGTCTCAAGCTGCTATTACGGTTACCATTGCAAAGAAGGTGCACGAGGAGTAGGTGTTGCTACAACATCAACTGTTGTTTTATCGTCCATACTGATCATTTTAGCAAACTACATGATTACTTTGATACATGCGTAACCCCATAATATCAATATTGAACTTAAGCTTATCTTTTGATGATAGGACAGTACTAAAAGATCTAAATTTTGATATATTAAAAGGGGAATCATTAGTCATACTTGGTGGCTCAGGAAGCGGCAAATCTGTATTAACAAAAACAATTATCGGCTTGCTTGCTCCAGACTCAGGGTCTGTTAAAATAAATAGTAAAAGCAAAAATAAATTTGGGGTTTTATTTCAAAATTCCGCTTTATTTGACTACGTTACAGTGTGGGAAAATATATCTTTTAATTATAAAAAGCGCTTTAATATCAGCAAAAAAGAGGCAAAACAGCTAGCAATCGAGAAGTTAAATGATGTTGGACTGGAGGAAAGCATAGCAGATATGTTTCCAATAGAGCTATCAGGTGGAATGAAAAAAAGAGTGGCACTTGCAAGGGCGATTGCACACAATCCAGAAATCATTATTTTGGATGAACCAACTTCAGGATTGGACCCAATTATGTCAGATATAGTAAACGAGATAATAATAAAATTATCTAGAGATCTTAACCCTACAATTATCACGATTACACATGATATTCATAGTGCATTTAAAATAGCTGATAAAATAGCAGTATTATATGAAGGGGAGATCATTTCCCATGGAACTGTTCAGGAAATACAAAATACCAATAACGAATATATAAAAAAATTCATTCATTATATATAGCTAAAGATATATACACTATTGCTAACAGTCATATTTTTAAGTTTTAACTTTGTAAAAGGTAGTGGACATTGGAATTCAGATTTTTTTCAAACTGGATCCTATAGCTAACACGTCATACCGCGATTCATTCGCGGTATCTCGGCATAGATTCCGCTAACTAGTAGCGGAATGACGAATTTGTCGTTTTTCAAATTGTCGTAAGTCAGTTTAGCTATATATAGGATGACAGAAATTGTTTGTATTAGCTATATTCAAAAGCTCTATTGATATTTTGCAATATTTGTGATAAAATAATAGCTTAAGGTTGAGAGTAAAAATTTATGAGTGAAGCTCAAGGTCCAAATATTGCAGAATGGCAAGCGCAGCAGCAACACCAAGAGGCTGCTGGTGAGAAAAGTGGTTTTGGTCTTGGTCACAGTGACTCTGTTTCAACAGTTGTCGATGGAATGAAATGGTTGTTCAACTTTCATGAAGGAGCAATTGCTGCTTATAATAATGTGTTTGAAGGTTTGGTGAGTGGCAGTAGTTTAGTAACACTGTTTGGAAAGTCAGGTAATATGTTTGGCATAAAACTTCTTGAAGGCCTTGCAGAATATTTTTCAGGTGGAGGTGGGGAAGATATGCCATCAGAAGGAATGGACATGGCTCATGGTGATGATGGACATCACTCAGATGATTACCCTCATGCCAATAACGAAATAGCTCATAATGCTGATGGTTTGCAAGACATGCATGATGCAGGTGATCACCATGGTCAATCTTTTTCACCTGGTCCTTCACCATCTGTTGGCGATGACCACGGACATGAACTTGGTTAAACGCTTAAAAACTATTGAATAGTTGGAAGAAGGCCTAATAAGAAAAGTTGCTATTGTTATGAGTTTGTCTTAGTGAAAAAGGTTTCAGTTTTAGGATCAACAGGAAGTGTTGGAAAAAAGACTGTAGATTTGCTCTCAAAGAGAAAAGAAGAATACCAAGTGGAAGCACTAAGTGCCCATTCGAACTTTGCTCTACTGGCACACCAAGCAAAACTGCTGAATGCAAAATATGTTGCTATCTCCGATGAAAGACTTTACAAAGATTTGAAAGAAAGTCTACTTGGTACAGATGTAAAAATAGCAATTGGTGCTACAAATGTTGCTGCTATACCTGTTGATCTCTCAGTTGTTGCAATAGTTGGCATTGCAGGCCTTGGGCCAGTTATGGAAGTTATAGAAAGCGGTACCAAAGTCATTGCATTGGCAAACAAAGAAAGCATTGTTTGCGGTGGAAAGTTATTACTCAAAAAAGCTAAAGAAAAAAATGTACAAATAATCCCTATTGACTCTGAGCACAATGCAATTTTTCAAATTTTGCAAAATGACGACAAATGCGTAGAAAAGATCATACTTACTGCTTCTGGTGGACCATTCTTAAATTATAGCCTTGAGCAATTAAAAAATGTTATGGTAGATAAGGCGCTTAGTCACCCCACTTGGAATATGGGAAAGAAAATCTCGGTTGATAGCGCAACAATGATGAATAAGGCACTAGAGATAATAGAAGCACATAACTTGTTTAACATCAGCCCGGATAAAATTGAAGCAGTAGTGCATCCTGAGTCAATAGTACATGGAATTGTAACTTATAAAGATGGGTTCAACTTTGCTGTGCTTGCAGAAACTGACATGGCAATCCCCATTTCGTATGCTCTATCTTGGCCAGAAAGATTAGTTTTAAATTATAAATTAGATTTAACAAAGCAAGGAAAATTGACCTTTCAAGAGCCAGACCATAAGCGTTTTCCTGCGCTAAAGCTTAGCATGGCAGTGTTAAACTCTTCTGCTCCACAAACAAACAGTATTGTGCTCAATGCTGCAAATGAAATAGCTGTTAATGAATTTTTGGAGTCACGAATCGGCTTTTTAAAAATAGTAGAGGTAGTGGAATCAACAATGGAAAGTTTTGGTAGTTATACCGATATTAATTCACTATCTGATATAATAAATATTGATTGTGAAAGTCGTATTATTGCTCACAAAATTGTTGAAAGTAAAGTTGTTGCGTATAGCTAGAGTAATGTAACCAGACTGCATTCTGTGATTTTTAGCAAAACACGATACACAATCGTCATTCCGCTACTTGTTAGCGGGATCTATGCTAAGATACCGCGGTGGTATGACGGTTAAGTAATTCGTCATCCCGCTGCTTGTTAGCGGTATCTCTAGATCCCGCGGCGGTATGACGGTTCGCGGCGGCATAGCTATCTTCAAAAATATGGTTGAATAATTGTTAATAATAGTGTATAATTATTAATATTTTTAAGCACTTTGGCTATGGCTTTATCTAAGTTTCTCGACCCTAAGCTGGATTTAACCTTTAAAAGAATCTTTGGCACTGAAAAAAATAAGAATATTCTCATACATTTTTTGAATGATATTTTAGGGTTTACCGAGATAAATACTATACAAGAAGTGGAATTCCTCAGTACTATAATGGATCCTGAAATTGCATCTGATAAACAAAGTATAGTTGATGTTCTTTGCAGGGATTCTAGTGGGGCCAGGTATGTGATTGAAATGCAGCTTACTCGCGATAAAGGCTTCGAAAAACGAGCTCAATTATATGCTGCTAAGGCTTACTCAAGGCAAGCTGATAAATCTGGTAAGTACATTGATTTAAAGAAGGTTTTCTTTATTGCTATCTCTAATTGTAATTTATTTCCTGATAAGCTTGATTATATATCCAGCCACACTATAAGAGATGAGAAAACCAATGAGCATGACTTAAAAGATTTTCAATTTGTATTTATTGAACTACCTAAATTTCCTAAGAATAAGGAAGAACAGCTAGAAAGCATAGTGGATCGTTGGTTATTTTTCTTCAAATATGCAGATGAAACTACGGAAGAAGACTTAAGGAAAATAGCAGAAAAAGCACCAATAATAAAGTTAGCCTACGATGAATTAGACAGGTTTAGCTGGAATGAAAAAGATTTAGCAGCTTACGAAGAAAGAATAATGGATCTACGCAAAGAAGAAGCAATTCTTGAATACAGACTTGACCTTGCTACTGAAAAAGGCATCCAAATTGGCGAAGAAAGAGGCATCAAAATTGGTAAAGAGGAAGGGAAAATTGAAGTCGCAAAAGCAATGCTGGCTAATAATGTTGATGTCAACACTATTGTCAAGTTTACTGGCCTTTCTATTAGTGAGATTGAAGAATTAAGTGTGAACGGTTACAGAGTAATTTCAAAGTGCATTTGCAATTGGAATGGATACATTTAATGAGAGTCCCATTTCACGGTGTTCAAATCTACTCCTTCTTGTACCATCTCCCAAAGTGGGCTCATTTCTCTCAGTCGGCCAATATTTTTAGCAACAAGATCTGCTGCGTACAAAACTTCTTCTTTAGTTGTAAATCGGCCTAGGCCGAATCTAATTGATGAATGCTCAAGGTTATGGCCATTATTTAGCGACCGTACGACATAGGAAGGCTCAAGAGACGCAGACGTGCACGCAGAACCAGAACTTACTGCTAAATCCTTGATTGCCATGATGAGAGACTCACCCTCAACATAGGGAAAGCTCAAGTTTAGGTTGCCAGGAATTCTATTTTCATAATCACCATTTAAAACGATATCAGGAAACGCTTCTTTTATCTTATTATACAAAATATCCCTTAATTCTTCCACTCTAGTTGTTTCTTTTTTCATTTCTTCTTTAGCAATACGTGCCGCTTCACCAAAACCAACTGCAAGAGGTGTTGGAACTGTTCCAGAACGCATGCCTCTTTCCTGTCCACCACCACTAATTAGTGGTATCAGCCTAACACGAGGATTCTTTCTACGTACATATAATGCGCCTATTCCCATAGTTCCATAAATTTTGTGGCTAGAGAGACTCATAAGATCAATGCACATCTCATTAACATCAATTGGAACTTTTCCAAAGCTTTGAGCTGCATCTGTATGGAAAAATATATTATGCTTTCCGCATATTTTACCAATCTCCTTTACAGGCTGAATTACTCCGATTTCATTATTTACCATCATCACTGAAACCAGGATCGTTTGATCAGTAATTGCTTCCTCAAGCTTTGATAAATCTATAATTCCGTTTTGCTTAACAGGCAAATATGTAACTTTAAAGCCTTCATTTTCCAGATGCCGACAAGAATCCAGAACACACTTATGCTCCGTGCAGACAGTGATTATATGATTTCCTTTATTTTTATAAAAGTGAGCAACGCCCTTGATTGCTGTATTATTTGACTCAGTTGCACCTGAGGTAAAGATAATTTCTTTGCTATCTGCGTTCACCAGATCAGCGATGTGTTTCCTTGCTTTTTCCACTGCTTCTTCAGCAGTCCAACCAAATGAATGGCTGCGAGAGTGTGCATTGCTGAACTCACCAAAGTAAGGTATCATCACCTCTAAAACACGGGGATCTACTTTAGTAGTAGATTGATAATCAAGAAATATTGGTAATTTTATTTTAGCATCGTGTATTTTTTTACTTTCAACATTCATAAAGCTACCACGGAGACAAAATTTACAATTATTTTATAGCATTAAAACTTAATTTTTTCAAGATATAATCTTGCATCAAGTACAAAAGTGTCATCCAAGTAGCTGACACATAACTGTACGAACATTTATTTGCGAAAGCAGTGTGTTAAATGTTATAGCCAGTTTTGCCTCAAACACAAAGGCAGTGCCCAGACACTGGGATGACACCCTATTGGTGGCAATTGCTTCCAAATCATAATGTTTGTACAGCTGTGCGCCGTGCGCTGGAATCCGTTTTAGCCCTTATCTATATCTCAGTTCCACCAACAGTTATTGCGTCGACTTTGAGTGTCGGCTGACCAACTCCAACGGGCACATTTTGTCCATCTTTCGAGCATGTGCCAACACCAGGATCTAACTTTAAGTCATTACCAACCATAGATACTTTTTTCAACACTGTTGGACCGTCACCAATTAGTGTTGCTCCTTTTACTGGCTGTGTAATTTTGCCATTTTCTATTAGGTAAGCTTCCGAAGATGAAAAAACAAATTTTCCTGACGTTATATCAACCTGCCCACCACCGAAATTTACTGCATATAGACCTTTCTTTACGCTAGATATTATTTCCTTCGGTGTATACTTTCCGGGCAACATATAGGTGTTTGTCATGCGCGGCATAATAACTTCTTTATAACTTTCTCTTCTACCATTACCAGTTGGGCTTACACCCATGAGTTTAGCGTTCATATGATCCTGCATGTATCCTTTTAGGATCCCATCCTCTATCAATATATTATAACTGGGTGGAGTGCCTTCATCGTCTACGCTGATAGAGCCGCGCAAATTGGGCAGAGTTCCGTCATCAACTACTGTGATGTCACTAGCTGCTACTTGTTTACCCACAGAATTTGAAAATGCTGAGACTTTTTTGCGATTGAAGTCGCCCTCAAGTCCATGACCCACGGCTTCGTGTAACAATATTCCTGGCCAGCCTGGACCTAAAACGACTGTCATTTCTCCGGCTGGAGTTGGAATTGCTTCAAGATTTACCAGTGCTTGTTCTAACGCTTGGTTTGCAACTTCTTTCCACTTTTTCTCAGAAATAAACTTACTATAAGAGTCCCTTCCACCATGCCCTGCAGAACCTCTTTCGGTACGGCCATCTTTTTCTACAATGACTAGCACATTAAAACGTACCAGAGGCCTGATATCGCTTAATCTGTGATCACCCTTTATTATTTGTACAACTTGCCATTCTTCACTTAGAGTTATTTTTACTTGCTTCACGCAGTTATTTTTGGACCTTACATACTCATTAACCTCATTGAGTAGCTTAATCTTTGAATTCAGATCCATTTCATTTATAGGGTTAATCCTCGAATATAGGCTTTTTGTCTCTTCGTTTAAATTTATTGAATTTGTCTTGTTTAAAGACACTGAGCTTTTTACCATAGAAGCAGCATTACTAATTTCTTTTTCGCTGATCTCAGAAGAACAAACGAAAGATGTACTATCTTCACAAAAAGACCTTAAACCAAATCCCCTTCTAGTATTCAAGTCCATGTGTTTTAATATGTTATCCTCAAAAACCAGGGACTCCGACTGGCAAAATTCTAGAAACAGCTCACCACCATCGCTATTGCTCAAAGCGTTATTGACTATTTTATATACGTTATTAATATTAACATTGTTTTGAGCAAAAAATATTTGATCTAGATTTGGCATTACCTTTGAACTAAAAATTGTTTAAGTATATTATTTAACTTTAACATAGTAAACTATAAAAAGCCCGGGTGGCGGAATTGGTAGACGCGCTAGCTTCAGGTGCTAGTAACTTTTTAAGTTGTGGAAGTTCAAGTCTTCTCTCGGGCACTCTTAGCTTCCATATTGCTTATTGAATTAATTAATGTTATAATATAACATATTAGGTAATATTTATGCTATGTATGGTGAAAAAGATAAGTTAGCCTACAGAAAGAAGGTACGAACTTACTCGAAACGCTTAGTTACTACACTATCTACTATCTCTTTCATTGGATAAATAGCGGCATTGGTCTTGAATATTCCTGTCTTAAGTCTGTATTTTAGTATTGCCGGCACTATATTCAGTGCACTTTCGTTTGCTTTAAATATATGGTCACTAAATGATCATTCCCGACAACAGAATCTTAATAAGAAATCTGGCATAAAAAACACTCCAGGACAAAAAAAGTTAACAAAGATCTATCTTGATATAGCATCCAGTGCTTCATTTCTAATAGGAGGTATTGCATCTATGTCGCTTTTTGAGTCTTCTGTTATTTATTTTGTTTCTACGCCTTTTTTTATTCTAGGCTGTGTTATTATGGCAGCTAATATCGTTCAAACTATGATTAGTGAACCACAGACAAAAAACGTCCTTGAGAATCTCTCTTCAAATACTGCAAGAGTACAAGCTTAAGTATTAACTTATTTAACTTATACAGGAATATTAGCTATATAATTCCACTGAAGGAAGCCATTCAAAAGAGTTCGATGTAATTAGCGTCAAAAAAGTGTAAGCAGAAATTGTGGGCTTATTGGGGTAGGAGCGCTTAGTACTCCTACTTCCACATCAATTACTTGAATAATTGCTCAAGCTATCAAAATAAAAGTTTTTATTCAGTAATTTGTGTATAAAGGGTACTATTTTACTGGTAGTAAAATAAATCAGAATGAAGTCTATTTTATTAACGAGGCCTTTATTGGATTCGTTCAATACAAGAAATATATTGAGAAAGTATGGATACAAAGTTTATATAGAACCAGTATTCACAATAAAGTACTTAAATCCTGATATATCTGCACACGAATTTGACGTTGTAATATCCACAAGTAAAAACAGTGTAAAGGCTTTTAGTCAAATATGCAAAGTGGATGACTTTCCGATTATTACAGTTGGTAATTCAACCATGCAGGCTGCAAAAAATTTGGGATTTTCTGATATAATCTCAGCAGACAGCAACGTTGATGGTCTGATATCATTCATAAAAGCTCACTATTCAAGTGCAATAAAGTTCTTATATATAAGAGGACAAGAAGTATCATGTGACCTAAAAAAGAGATTATCTGAAGAAGATTTTAACGTAAGAGAAGTTGTACTCTATAAAACAATCATTAAAAGGAGTCTAACTAATAGGTGTAAAAATTTACTGTTGGATGGTAAAATTGGTAGTGTTGCTTTTTTTTCCTCACAGACAGCAAGGGTATTTTGTTCATTAGTTCTAAAAAGTGGGCTATCTCATGTGATGAATAATACAGTTGCATATACCATGAGTAAAAACATTGCTGATAGTTTAAAGTTAATCAAGTGGAAAAAAATTATAACATCGAGGTTGCCTACTGGGGAGAGTTTAATTGATATAATTAATAAGGATTGCTGATGCTAAAGATTGCAACTTGGAATGTAAACTCCATACGTAAAAGAGTTAACCAACTTTGTAGTTTTATAGTTGATAGTCAGATAGATATAGTTTTGCTGCAAGAGATAAAATGTACGGAAGAGCAATTTCCTTATGCGGAGATAGAAAAGTTAGGATATGAATATGCTATCTATGGACAAGTTGCAAGAAATGGCGTTTGTGTTTTATCTAAATATCCGATACTGGAGAAGTTTAAGATTGATATCGTAGAAGGTTATCAAGAAGCGCGTTATATAGAGTGCATAATAAAGCACAATAATCAGAAGGTAAGGGTGGGAAGTGTATACGTTCCAAACGGTCAAAGCCCGGACTCTCAAGCATTTGAATATAAACTCAAGTTTTTTGATAATCTATATGAAAGGATGAGCACTTTGTTAAAGAATGAAGAGTTAACTATTATAGCTGGCGATTATAATGTTGCACCGGATGAAATTGATGTCTTTGATTCAAACTTATTGAATGGCCAAGTGTGCTTTCATATAAGAGAACGTGAGAAGTTAAGAGCGATCTTGAATCTTGGGTTTAAAGATGCGTTTAGAATATCTCACCCAAATTTGCAACAATTCACTTGGTGGCATTATCAAGGCAATTCACTCAGAAATAATCAAGGAATGCGAATAGATTATATGCTGTTATCACCACAAGCTGTAGATAAATTGGAAACATGCTACATAGATGATAGATTGCGTAAGCTAGAAAATCCGTCTGACCATACTCCTGTTGTATGTGCTATAGAATAATAGTAGACCTCTTACACAACTCACTTTTTGGCAAACCTAAGGAGTCTTACTTGTCTGCCGCACTGTGTTTTTAGCTTGCTGACCAACACTAATTTTTTCAAGCATAGGGTTAGGTTGTTGTTCACTCTTTTCATTTTTCTGGGAAACTTTCTCAGGAACATGCTGTTGTTCACTCTTTTCTTTTCCTTGGGAAATTTGTTCAGAAACAGAGGTGCATTTCTCAGCTCCTTTGACTGAAGTTTTTAAAATTGTATTGATACCATCAAGAACTTTCCCATCCCATCCTTCTTTTTTCTTTTCATCTTGCGAATGAGGGTTATATAAAGTACCTTTTTTGTCATTTGAAAAAAGAACCTCCACTCCTCCTTTTATGACGAATATTGCACCAATAGCAGCAACAACTACTCCGAGTGTAGTAGGACCAAAAATTAACATTGGAATAGTGGAAAGAAGGACAGGAAAAAAGATCTTGCTTAAGAACGTTGTTACCATCTCTTCATCACTAAGTGGTGGTTCATCTTCCTCTTTTTTGTCTTTACCTAAGAATGGTATTTTTTCTTTCACCCCATCCATAAAGGAGCCAGAAATATTTTTCGGGTCTATTTTGATCCCTCCAATTAGCAGCAGCGGCATTTCCAATACGAACTTTATGGATGAATCTTTAGCTTCTGTACCGCGTATATCAGCTACACAGTCATCTACTACTTCTTTTATTTTACCATTCTTGAGATTCTCCTCATTAGCTAATTTTTTCTCTCTAATTTTCTCAAATACGGAAAGTAAAAACTGAGAAAAATTCTCTTCACTGAGTGATTTTATATCTTCTGGATTGACATTGTTGAATATCTTTCCACTATTCTCAAATACAAAAGTAAAAATTTTCTTTTCATTTTCATCCTGTAATCGAGGTAACCGTTCCTTTAATGACTTCAGATCACTCTGTAATTTTTGTTTTTCTTTCAATTTCTGTTTCTTCTTTTCTATTTCCTGTTCCTTCTTTTCTATTTCCTGTTTCGTTTGCTCTTCTAGTTTTTCTGGATTTTTAAAAATATCTAGGAAAGTACGATAGATTAACTGATGTTTCTCTTTTTCAAATTTAAAAACTTTCTCATCTTTGTTAGTTACCTGAGTAGGTAACTTTGGAGGTTTTGAACTTTTTACTTGTGGGCCTATCATGGCTGACCTATTTGCATTTGCTATGTCCTATTCTAACATATTTTTCGTATTAGTTCAAATGATTTATACTCCTAGAATTCACGATGTTTAAGTCATAATTAAGGGAATTTAGACCCCAGTTGTCGCCAACTTTTATTTCTACTTCAAGTGGTACAGAAATTTCTATTGCATTTTCCATTATATCTTTCATAAGTTTTGCTGTTTCTTGTACCTTTTCGTCCTCTACTTCAACCAGTAGTTCATCGTGAACCTGGAGGATTATTTTACCTACTTTCAATTGGTCAAAAAGCTGAATTGTCGCACGTTTTATTATATCAGCAGCGGTTCCTTGCAGTGGTGCGTTTATTGCTGCCCTTTCTGCAAATTGTCTTATATAAGGAATTGTATTGTTTATGTCTCTTACAAAACATCTCCTGCCAAACAAAGTTTCTACATAACCATGCAATCTTGCGATAGACACTGCTTTTTCCATATAGGCCTTTATTTCTGGGTAACAGGAAAAATAGTAATTAATGTATTCAGCAGCTTCCGCAATGGTAATTCCAAGCCGCTTTGCAAGACCAAATGGGCTAATGCCATATATAATTCCAAAATTGATGGATTTTGCTTTGCGTCTTAATTGCTCATCTATTTCTTGCACTCCAAAAACTTGCCTAGCGGTGATCTCATGAATATCTTGTCCGTTTGCAAAAGCTTCTTTAAATGCTGCAACGTTTGCAACGTGTGCCAGGAGTCTTAACTCTATTTGTGAATAATCAGCAGAAATTATCTTATGCCCTTTTGGCGCAATAAATGCTTGTCTGATAAGATTTCCCTCTTCGCTTCTGATAGGAATATTCTGTAAATTAGGATTGCTGGAGCTCAGCCTTCCAGTTGCAGTTGCAGTCGTTGAAAAGCTTGTGTGTATTCTACCATCAAGTGGATCAACTTGCTTTATTAATGCATCAGTGTAGGTGCCTTTTAATTTACTTAAATGTCGCCAATTTAAGATTTTACTTGCGATTTCTACCCCTTCTTCTTCGAGTGCCTCTAGAACTTCATAATTGGTGCTATACGATCCAGATTTTTTTGACTTTTTCTTTTTATTAAGCCCCATTTTGTTAAACAAAACATCACTTAATTGTTTTGGCGAAGCAATATTAAATCTTTCTCCTGCCAAATTATATATCTCATCTTCAAGCACGGCAATTACCTGCTGAAATTTATCGGACAGCTCCTGTAATTTTTGTATGTTCAGTAATATCCCATTTTTCTCCATATCAAATATTACTTTCATAAGTGGCTTATCGAAGCGCTCGTAAATTGTGAGCAATTTTTCCTGAAATAACCTTTGCTTTAGCTTTTCATGAATTGCTATTAAAGTTTTTGCCGAGAAAATTTCTGCATTTTCACTCAAATTATGCGCAACTATGTTTGGAATACTGTGATCATGCTTTCCTGTATCCAAGCTATACGACATTATCATCAAATCATCAACTGAATCTAGCATCTTCTCTACTGTAGGGAAGATTTTCCTGATTTCTTTAATGTTATGTATTATTTTAAGCGCCCCATTTGAGAGTAAAGTTGAGTTAATTATAATGAGTGCATCTTGTATGCTGTCTTGCTCTATATAAAAAATATTACTTTCGCTATAAGATAAGGAAATTTTATTTAATAAGTTGTCTTCAAAGTGGCAATGAATTGCAATTCTGCCTTCATATCTACAATGCTCCAAAAATTTCTCTAACTCTTCACTACTATATTCTATTTTCTCTTTTGTGCTAGACCCATTATAGGAAAAAAGCTTTTCCACTTTCCCTATTAAGGAATTGAATTCATACTTCTTTAAAAAGGATAATAGTTTTTCCATATTTGGAGAATGGACTTCATATTTTGCAATATCATGTTGAAGGTCTACTTTTTCGCATAGTGATAAAAGTTCTCTTGAAATTAGAGCTTTTTCCTTATGTTCGGTGAGAATATTACGAATCCTCGTTTGCTCGATATTATCAATGTTCTCTATAATATTATTCAATGAATCAAATTCATCCAGTAATTTAGCTGCAGTCTTCGGACCTATTCCCGGAACGCCTGGAATGTTGTCAGATGCATCACCAGTTAGAGAAAATAAATCAAGAAGCTTGTGTGAGTTTACACCAAATTTTTCTATTACTTGTTTTTCATCTATGTATATATTTTTAATAGGATCAAATATTAGAATGTTGTAATTCAAAAGCTGGAACAAATCTTTATCTGATGAAACGACTACCACTTTAAAGTCTTGGTGTTTGGCGTATTTTGCAGCTAGTGTTGCGATTATATCATCTGCTTCATAACCTTCAATCTCTTCATAGCTGAGGTTAAAAGCTTCTACCGCTTCCCTCAGTATGGTGAACTGTGGAGTTAGATCCTCAGGAGGCGTTACTCTGTTCGCTTTGTACTCAGGATATAAATTGTGCCTAAAATTCTTTTTCCCTGCATCAAGTGCTATAGTTAAGTAGTCCGAATGGGCAATGTACTTAAGAACCATATTCAGAAAGCCATATACACCACCTATTGGCATTCCTGTTGTGGTAATTAAGTGAGGTAGTACATAGTAAGCTCTGAAAAGAAAACCATAGCCATCGATGATTGTGAAAGTTTTTTCTTTCATTGTAGATATTTATGCGTGCTTTTGATGGTCCACTATTTAGCTGAGAAAATCAAGTTTTTGTTTTTCTGCTTTTGAGCGTTGTAAGAGATTTTACCGAAAATAGCATTTATGATGGGGATGTACACATATGACCTTACCCAGAAAAAGTGGAGAGAAAGTGTGGAATGTTTTTCACAAAGAGAATGATGAATCAAAATGCTCAGGAATGCAATAGTTAATAGTGACGTTGTTTGTTATAAAAAATTTCTATGTATTCAAATATTGCAGTTCTAGTTTGTTGAGCAGAGTGTTGTGAAGTATCAATAAGTATTTCTCTTTTCAATGAGCTAAAGAAGCTTTCTGCAACAGAATTGTCGTAACAACAGCCTTTATTACTCATCTATATTCTTTACAGCTAAGAGATATTGATACCCTTGCGCAGTATATTGTGAACCTTGGTCACTGTGCAGCAGTAGATTTTTAACAGGTTTACGCCTATTAATGGCCATTAATAAAGAGTTCATAACCAATTGTTTATTTATTGCACTACTCATTAACTACCTTACTATTACCCATAAGTATATAAATAGTAAAAAAGCTGATATTTTACTAATTCAACTTTCTATTATAAATGGATCTATGGTCTAAAAATGGAATATATGATGAAAAGAACTATAAATACTTCAACTGGCGAATGGGCAGAAAGTGAATTTGGAATTGTTAATTTTGGTGATATAAGATTAAGTAAAAGGCTTCTAAAAATAGTTAATAGTTTTGCTGAATCGCCTGAGCGTTCAATAAATCAAGCTTGTGAAGATTGGCATCAAAGTAAAGCAGCTTATAGATTTTTCCAAAACGATGCCATTTCTGAGAGAAAGATATTAGAAAGTCATATAATTAAAACTGTTGAAAGAGCTAAAGAATACTCAACTATCTTAGCTATCCAAGACACGAGTTATATCTCATATAAAAATCATAAAAAGACCGAAGGATTAGGGATTATAGCAGCAAGATTAACATCTAAAACAACTAATTTTAAAACACATGGATTAGTGATGCATACAACGTTTGCAGTTACAACAGAAGGACTGCCTATAGGATTATTGGATCAAAAAATTAGTACTAGACCCTCCTTAGCTGAAGACCTAAAAGAGTTGAAAAGAAGAAGCCATAATACTGCTGTTCCCATAGAAGAGAAAGAAAGCATACGGTGGATAGAATCACTTAAATATTCTACTAATCATCCTGGATTAAAGGATATCAAGGTAGTTACCGTCTGTGACAGAGAAGCAGATATGTATGATTTATTTGAAGTTGCTTCCACTAATCAATCTCTTTTTGTAGTAAGAGGAAATCAAAACAGAACAATAAATAAGAAGTCGACTTATTCTGAAAAAGGTGGTGAAAGGTTGTGGGATCTGATGAATCGCATGTCTTGTCAAGGAGAAATACAAGTGAATATTCCTGCTCGCAATGATAAACCTCAAAGAACAACAGTTTTAGAAGTAAAGTTTAGCAACTTTGTGATGAATGCATCAAAAAATAACGCTAGACGTAAAACCCAAAAACTTCCTAATTTAAGTTTAAATGCTGTCTATGCTATAGAAAAATACCCCCCATTTGGCGAAGAGCCTGTGAACTGGATTTTGTTGACAAATATAAATATTAATAATTTTGAAGAAGCAGTAGAAAAAATACAATGGTATTGCTTAAGATGGAGAATAGAGGTTTTTCATAAAATTTTGAAATCTGGTCTTAAAGTTGAAGAATGTAGGCTCCAAGCAGCAGATAGATTAATCCGCTTTCTTACAATAATGAGTATAATTGCATGGAGAATATTTTTTATCACACTAGTAGCTAGAACAAATCCAAATCTTTCTTGCACTTTCATACTGACTGACGACGAATGGAAGGTTTTATATACCAAAATGCTTAAGACAAAAAACTATCCTGAGACACCACCACCTATAAGAGAAATTGTGAGGTGGGTGGCCAAGTTAGGAGGGTTTTTAGCTCGCAAAAATGACTTAGAACCAGGCCCTATAGCTTTGTGGAAGGGATGGAAACGTCTCTTTGATTTAGCAGAAGGATGGAAACTTGCTCATGAATTTTATACTTGTGGGTAATAGTAAGGGTAGGGAAGCAGGGTGCCCTGGTAAATTAAGTCCGAAGAAATTTGAAAAGTTTATAGCTCAATTTAATAAGGGTCTGCTAAATCAATCAATAGAGCAGATATTACACAACAGAGATAGTACATTAGAAGTTGATGGTACAAAAAAACAGCAGATGAGTTTAGAGCCTAAAAGTTATTTAAGTAATGCTTCAGTTCACAGCCATTCAAAGGACAAAGTATCAACTTGTCTTTCTGAGATAGGAGTAACCAAGCTTGGAGGTAATCTCAATAGGTAGGTTATAATATAAGAGGTAATATGCCAAGTAGTGGAAAATTTAAAGTGAAGGTAGCCAAAATAATTAGGGAAACAACCAGTAGCAAGTTTGATAGTCTTAATGCTAAAATGGATGAAGTAGACATTAAATGCTAAGTGATTAATGTATTTTCCATATTGAACTTACAGCACGTAGCTTTGATATAGAAGTTTGGGTAACGTTATGATAGTAATTTATATAATTCTTTGTGCAATCTTCATAGCTGTTTTAGACAGTTCATTAGACTCTTAGTTAAGGGATATGTCTAACTTAAGAAAGGTTTTCATAAATGTTCGAGTTAATAAGTAGGAATATTATGTTTTTTCCTTGAGTTGCAAGATTTCAGAATGAGAGAGACCGGTAATTTGAGCTATAACATCTATAGAAACACCGGCCTTAAGTGAGTTTTTTGCAACTTCAATTTTACCTTCAATTTTACCTTCAATTTTACCTTTTTGATGGCCGATTTGGATGCCTTCTTTCCTGCCCTTCTCTTCTCCAATTTGGATGCCTTCATGT
Organism: Wolbachia endosymbiont (group A) of Epagoge grotiana; assembly: GCF_947251775.1. Taxonomy (NCBI): domain Bacteria; kingdom Pseudomonadati; phylum Pseudomonadota; class Alphaproteobacteria; order Rickettsiales; family Anaplasmataceae; genus Wolbachia; species Wolbachia endosymbiont (group A) of Epagoge grotiana. The sequence continues at coordinate 943,462 of NZ_OX366387.1, read as the reverse complement.
TTAGCATCATCGATTTTTTGTTCCAAGATAGCAGCTTCTTTCTGTAAATCCATTACTCTTTCTTCATAAGCTACTAGGTCCTTCTCATTCCAATGAAACTTATCTAATTCATCATATGCTAGCTTTATTATTGGTGACTTTTCTGCTATTTTTCTTAAATCTTCATCCGTAGTTTCTTCTGCATACTTAAAGAAAAAGCACCATCTCTCAACAGTAGTTTCCAACTGCTCTACTTTACTTTTTGTAAATTTAGGTAGTTCAATGAAGACAAATTGAAAATCTTTTAAATAGTGCCCGTTAGTCTTTATATCGCGTATATTATGAGTGGAAATATAATAAACATCTGAAGGAAAGAGAGTACTATTGGAAATAGCAATAAAGAATACTGTCTTAAAATCGATGTAATTGCCAGACTGTCTTGAGTAAGCCTTAGCAGCATAAAGTTGGGCACGTTTCTCAAAGCCTTTATCACGAGCAAGCTGCATTTCTGCAATATACCTATTTCCGAGAGAATCCTTACAGAGGACATCAACGATGCTTTGTTTATCAGAAGCAATCTCAGGATTCATAATGGTGCTGAGAAACTCAACATCCTGAATAGCATTGACTCCAGTAAAGCCTAAGATATCATTCAAAAAATGGATAAGGATATTCTTATTTTTTTCAGTACCGAAGATTTTCTTAAATGTTAAATCTAATTTTGGATCGAGAAACTTCGAAAGAGCCATGAGAAAGTAAGATAAAAAGCATTAATAATTATACACAATTGTGAAGAAATATTCAACTAAAATGCAAACATTTTGTATATCTTTATTTGATAGTATTAACCCATATAATATTTATGGCAAATATCTCTACAAGGTATCAGATAGCAGAAAAAGTAAGGAGCTGGAGGTTAAAGCGAGGTTATACTCAAAAAGATTTAGCGGGAAAAATCGGCGTAACGTATCAAATAGTACTACAATATGAAAAAGGAACACGTAAAATTTCGATTGAAAAGTTGTATGCTATAGCAGAGATATTGTCGATTGGTATTATAGACCTAATTCCTGTATCAAATGAAAAAATCTGTTTTGAAGATGAGGGAGAGGAAATATTAAATCTAGTAAGAAAATATAAAAAGATTAATGATCAGGAATTACGTAGAATGTTTTGTTTACTAACCAAATTTGTTCAAGTTAGTGAGAAAAATAGTAAAAAAACGGAGAGAATAAAAATTGCAAAAGGTCTGGTTAAAGGAGGAGTTTCTGTTGATATTGTTGCAAAAACAATTGGTCTCTCTGCTGATGAATGTGTTGAAGAAAAAACGGGTTCTATATACTGCAAAATAGGGAAAAAGATAAAGGAATGGAGGGCAGTACAGGAATATACTCAGAAGGATTTAGCAGAGAAAATGAGTACAACACGTGACGAAATAAGCAATTATGAGCAAGGAAGAGTTGCTGTTCCACTTGATAAATTATATGCAATAGCAGAAACATTATCGATTAGTATTACAGATCTTCTAATAGAGGAAGGTAGTAAAGTAGAAAATGAATTACCGAATTTAATTGAAGAATACAAAAAGATTGAAAGCCAAGAACTACGTAATGTACTAATAAAATCTATGTTTAAAAGCATACAAATTTGTGAGGAGAAAATTAGAGAAGAAGAAAGAATCAAAATTGCAAAGAACTTAGTTAAAAAAGGAATTTCTACCGATATTATTTTGCAAATAACAGGCCTCTCTTTAGGCGAAATTCAACAAGTTTAAAATAAAAAAATCACTATATATTAATATCTTCACCTATTCATGAAAAAATAAGTAAAAAAGATTGAGAAATTGATTTGACTTCACTCGGAAGCTATGGCCTTATGCCAATGCTGATAAAAAACAGCAGTAAATAATTAAAAACAATTTGTTATTAACGAGGAGTATATTTTATGAATAATGGTAAAAAACTTACAGAAGAAATTGAGAGAGTATTACAGAGTGGAGGAGGAAGTGCTCTGTTTGATCGTGAAATAATGGCAGTGCTTCTAGGAGCAGTTCATGACAGAAAGCAAGCACAAGATGTTACTAAAACTCTAATGGATAACTGCCCAGGAATAGGAGAAATTTTGGGACGAGAAATCGATGATCTGAAAATGATAGAAGGAATGACCGAACATGCAGCTGCAGCAATTGAATGTGTTAAAGAAGCTTATAAAAGAGCACTCAGAGAAGGGTTAAAAAGAGGCCCTGTAATGGATAGCCAAGAAAAGCTGATAGAGTATGTAAGGGTAAACATAGGCTTTTCAGCAAAAGAAGCTGTCCAGATAATATATTTGGATACACATTACCGTTTGATAAGAGACGAAGTGTATTTTGGTACAATAGATGAGGTGCACCTATCTGAAAGGAAAGTGGTAAAAAAGGCATTATCAATGGAGGCAGCATCGATAATATTAGCTCACAACCATCCAGGAGGGAGTTTAGAACCATCAGAAGATGATAAAGTTATGACTAGAGAATTAGTGTCAGCATGTCAAGGGGTGGGAATTGAGCTAGAGGATCACATTATTGTGACGGACAAAGGATATTGCAGCTTTAAGGAAAGAGAGCTGTTATAAAGATGGATGCCAAATTTTTCAGGTTTGGGAAGTTTGGCTACCACTGCTAGTGGAAACAATACGAAATATGAATATAAGTGCTTTAAGAAAAGCGTATTTCTATAGCTGAGATTTGGAAAAAGACATAACAAAAGTTGTAAAACATACAAGATCTTTGTATAACTTGCATATTAAGTTATAATAAACGAATAAAAGCCCAAAAAGCTCTATTCTTTTGTTATAAATAGTTGCAAACCATACAAGATCTTTCTAATATTTGTATATTAAGTTAATAGTAAAGCAATAAATTGCGCTATAGACTTAGATAATATGCTTAATATAGGAGGCTTATATGGCTAGTAAAAAAATTACAATGGTTCGAAAAGACCCAAATAAAAAGAATCGTAAGTTCAATATTAACCGCAAGTTATTGGGCAAAATATTTAGTGCTCTTGAGGGCATTGATATACAACCGTCTAACTTTGTGAGCAAAATTAATAACCAGAATCCTGGAGGTACAATGCCTTCCCCTAGTAGAGATGGTCGCGAAAACCAAATAAACTTCGAAGAAGGACTTGACCGTATTTATGGCACAAAACCAGCAAGTAATCAAGAAGATTATCCAGAGGGGTTAAATCCATTTGCCTCAGGCCTGCAAAAAATAAAGCTAAGTGCAAGGGAAAATAAAAAGTTGAGCTGGTTTAAAAGTGCAGTGGTAAAAGCAGGCAGCCCAAAAGAGATGCATAAGGTTGTGGATCAAGCTCTATCTGCTGGAATAAGGATAAATGCATGTCATGAAGGAGAATGGAGTTTTTCCGAGTATGTGATATTAGGCACACATTTTCACAAAGTCAAAAAAGGTGAACTAAAAAAAATAATGCGTGAATTAATGCTGAAGGGTGCAGAGTTTCATGACAGGCTATTGCAGAATGAGCTGGTAGGTGAAACTTATAACTAACTGCAAAAAGAGGTGCAGCCACAGCTAGACAAGCAACTTGAAGAACTGAGGAAAGTCGGTGAAAGTGCTGTTCAAAAAGGAGCTGTAATAGATGTGGAAATAGACAATACAACATCGTATACGGAATTTTCTGAGGGTAGCACAGTAGAGCCTGCAAAAGTAATAGAAGGCTTAGGTCTAAACAGATGTAACATCATAAAAATAGGCAATAGAGAATTTGAACTCAACCACTATCGGCTGAGAGCCGAAAGGTTGGATATAGCGCTGGAAGCGCGGTGAGAAGCTAAAGCTACTCCAATCTTATACTAGATATAGAATGAGGCTGATGTGCATCTGTATGTTTATTGATGTACTCATTAATGACTTCATCTGTGATATGTCCGCTGGTAGCACTAAAGTATCCTCTTCCCCAAAAACGCTTTCCCCAGTACATTTTATTTAGCTCTGAAAATTCTTGTTGAACTTTGCGTGAAGACCTGCCTTTGGCTCTTTGAACAAAATCACTCACAGCTATATGAGGAGGTATTACTACGAATAAATGTAAATGATCTGATGATATTACTCCGTTTTCTATCTTAATCCCCATTTCTTCAGATACTTCTGCTATGATTGTTCGTATTCTCTCCTTCATAGCCTTAGTTAATACTCTGTACCGATATTTTGTAATCCAGACTATATGGTACCTATGATAAAATACAGTGTGTTTTCCTTTGTCATATTCCGTCATAACTATACTTTATAAAGTACAGTTATGACATTGACAAACTAAAGTTTCTCCACCTAGAAGGTGGAGGCTTGTACCATCTTATGGAAAGTCAAAAACGAGAAAGGAGGTGAGAGAAATTACACTGATATATCGGACAATAGCGTTTTTGAGGTAACATTTCCAACAAGCATTGGTGGACTAAGAGTTATACTGTACCACAAAGCAGAAAACGACCACCAAGTACAGGTAAGAGTAGCAGATACAGAAATGTGGTCTGAACTACAAAAAAGAGGTGAAATAATAGGAAAAGGTTGCCTCTTTGGGGGAACGACAGTCAAAGAAGCTGTAGAAAGAGGAAGTTTCACAAGAAGTGGCATGTGGAGTAAAGAGCAGGCCAAAGAGGAGATAAGGGCGGATCACTCAAGTGAAACACTGTCGTGGGTAAATAGGGCATGTGGAGGTAGCCAAGAAGCATTTAGGAAACGTTAAACAAAGGACTTCCTTCTCAAATTGGACTGCGTAAAAGCTTTATATAAATCGCAGTCCAAGCCGAGCTCTTCCAATAAACATAAGCTAAATTTAATCTTTTGACAAAGTAGGTTATAGCAAAAAGCCTATTAACAGGGTATACATGTTTATTTCCGTAAAACCGTTGCGGCATGGCAAATATCTCTATAAGATACAAAATAGCGCAAAAAGTAAGAAGCTGGAGGTTAAAAAGAAAATATACCGTAAAAGACTTAGCAGGCAAAACAGGTATAAACTATCATACGCTGCGAAGATATGAACTAGGGGTATGTGGCATTCCAGATGAAGAGTTACAAACAATAGCAGACGCATTATCAGTTAGTTTTAGTGATCTACTTCCTAGACAAAAAGTACTCAAAGAAAATCGTTGTTGTGATAAGACTCAATGGATGTCCAATTTCATAGAAAAAACAAGGGGACGCAAGGCAATCTACGCATTAACCAAATCTATCCGAGCTGAGGAAGAAAGTGCTATAAAAGCAGCAAGAATAAGAATGGCAAAAAATATGCTCAAGTTAGAATTTGATGCTGATATTATCTACCGAGCAACAGGCTTATCAGTTGATGAATATGAAAATAAAGAAGAAAAAAGTTCTAAGCGTTCCAACAAGAGGGATGGAATGAAAAAGTGGAGGATAATACGGGGATATACTCAAGAGGAATTAGCGAAGGAGCTTGGTATAGGAGGTCCACAGATACATTACTATGAACAAGGAAGCACCATGTTCGGTGAGAGGTTATGGGAAATAGCAAGAAAATTATCAGTGAATGCTGAAGATCTGGTAGCGGAAGAAAACTGTTGTGAAGACGAAGATACAGATAGTGAAGGAGAAAAAGAGCTATTAAGCTGGGCGAGAGAGTTAAAAAAAATTAACAATCAAGAATCACAAGATGAACTGGATATATGGGTAGAATTTTTATTGCAAAGAAAGCGAATTTATAAAGAAAAGATTGATAAAATAGAGGGAATCAAAGTAGCAAATAATCTACTTATACTAGGTGTTTCTGCTGATGCTATTTCTTCAATAACTAGCTTGACTGTTGAGGAAATTGCGCAACTTACGCTCCCAACGGAATTAAAACTATGATAATTTATATAATATATTATGATATAGATGAAAATAGTTAATCTATTTAAGATTTCTCTGAAGTTTTGCTTGCGGCTTTTTCTTTTACCGGTTCAACCGATACATCTTGAATTTCCTCTTCCGGCTTGTTTGGTTCGGCTACTTCTTTAGATTCTGCTGCTAATTTGCGTTGTTTGATAAACTTCTTCAATGTTTTGACTGCGATAAAGTTTATACTGAAAACACATGCAGAAGTTACCGCTAATGCTGGCAAGGGAGCTAAACTGAATGTTGGTAAAATTGCCACGATTGTAGCAGATGTTAGTAAAAATGCTAGTCTTTTGCTCCCGATTATCTTGTTTTTCTTGGACTTTATGGGGTTTAGGCTTTTTATTTTCCCTTTTAGCTTTTTGAAGCCTTTTTTGAATATGTCACCCTTTTTCAGCTCTTTTTCTACGGGTTTTGCTTTCTTTATTTTAAAGCTTTTTATTTTTTCTTTTATTCCTTTTTTATCTTTTTTTGCTTTAGAGGTTACTTTCGAGCATAGGCTAGGTTTCATCACAATTTCAGAGAGCGGTTTTGGCTTATCGTTTGAAGTTTTAGCTTCTTGCCCCTTAGCATGTTTTTTGGGCGAAATTATGTTTTTTAAACCTTTCTTTGCTTTGTGGTATAATTTCTTTAGTTTGCTTGGCATCGTTCAATATTGCAGAATCTATCTATTACTTCCTGGTTGTCCTCTATCATTGCCTTTGCCTCTTGCTGAAGAGATTTGATATTTTTTGATGTAATATTATCCATGTCAGGTGATGCTATTTTTAATTGCGATTGTATTCTTACGTATCTATTGCCTATTACTTGATTCATCTGATAATTTACGCAGTCCAATCCAGAGGCAAACATCACATTTAACAAAGGTTTTATCCAGCTTATTTTTCCAAATCTCCTTGAATTAGCTATACTTCTATCTGTTCTTCCAGTACCTATCGATAACAGTAGAGTATCATCATTTGGAAATAACCTCTTACCACTTGCATATGCACAAGCCGCTGGATTATTAGCAAACACTCCGCCATCTATCAACACTCTCTCTGTTTGGCTAATTTTTAGACGTTTTGGTGTAAAGTACGTTGGGGCAGCTGTTGTAGCTCTGAGTGCATCTTTCAACTTAATGTTTTCTTCTTTCCAACTTTTGAAGAAAAACTCACAACTATTGTGAATGTCATAACTGGTGAGCAGTAGATTACTCGCAACATCGGCCATAGTACTTTCACCAAAGTATTTGTTGAGAATAAATTCCATATTTCTATACGAGTACTGAGAACCACTCAGCCAAGAAGCAATTGATTTTCTCCAAAATGATGATTGAAAGATATATGCTCCATACTCTTGGTAAAGTTCAACCAAATCATTGGCAGAGTATTGAAGTTTATTGCTTTTACAAAGTCCAGCAACAATAATCCCACCGGTTGAGGTGCCTGCCATTAAATCAAAAATCTGGGAAATTGGCTTTTTTGTCCTAGATTCAATTTCTGCAAGAATAATGGCAGGTATTATCCCTCTAATGCCACCTCCATCTACAGATAAAATGTACTTTGTCACTGTAAAATTTATTTGTGTTTGTGAATAGCTTCAAGTTCGTTGACTTCTTCAGTGAGGTTTTTCACTCTCTCTTCAAGTCGATAGACTATTTCGATTAGTTCTTGGTTTTTTTCTATAAATTTATCATGGATGTGTACACGTAAGTCAAGTTTTGCCAACCACCATATGAATCCTACCATACGCGTCAAGTTAAGGAAATAAAGGTATGAAAGAGATAGAATAATAAGGTATAAGTTCTCCCAGATATACTTTTAGTGAGAGAACCAATGAATAAAATAACTTGCTTATCAAAAAAGCTCAAAGAATTTTTTAATGAAAAAGCAGAGAAAATCTCAATTACAACAAGGTTTATAAAAAGAAAGAGAAAGCTAAAAGGTTCATCATTCGTAAAAGCCATGGTCTTGGGTAATATAGGAGTTGATAATTGTAGCGTAGAAACAATGTGTCAATTACTAAACGAGGACTCGATAGATATAACAAAACAAGGTTTGGATTTTAGATTTACTGAAGAAGCAGTGGAATTTATGAAAAGGATGTATAATGAATCTGTGATTCTCTTTAAAAATATCTTGCAAGTTGATTGCAAAATCTTACAGCAATTTAATAGTGTTAAATTATTGGACAGTAGCTATATTACTCTACCTAACAGTATGGAAGAGATGTATAAAGGTTATGGTACTAGCTACAGTGGCTATGAAAGCAATACTAAGTCTGGAATAAAGTTACAATTAGTTTTCGACTACATGAATCAGATAATAGACCAACTTAATTTAACGGAGGGGGTAAGATCAGACCAGGGATATAGGAAACATTTAAGTAATATATTAAGCAATGATTTGCTAATATCTGATCTCGGTTATTTTGTGCCAAGTTCTTTTAAACAAATCAATGAAATAGGAGCTTATTTCATAAGTCGTTATAAATCCGATACCAACATATATGATGTAGAAACAAATCAAAAAATGGAGTTATTAGAATGTTTAGAGGATAAGTTATTTTTAGAAAACGAGGTATTGTTAGGAAAAGAAGCAAAAATTAGAGTAAGAATTATATGTCAGAAACTAACTGAAGAACAGTCTATGGCCAGAAGAAGGAAAGCTAATAGATTAGCAAGATCGCAGGGATATACATCCTCTAAAAGAAATCAAAAATTGTTGAACTGGTCAATATTTATAACTAATGTTCCAGAAAATAAAATTAGTGCTGAGCAAGTATTAACGATTTACAGAGTAAGGTGGCAAATTGAGTTATTATTTAAATTGTATAAAAGCCATATCAGGCTTGATAAGCTAAAAGGAAAGCCATGCAGAGTATTATGTGAACTATATGCTAAATTGTGCGCAATTCTTATATTTCACGGCATAGTTGGTTGCACAGAAGTGAAAAAGAATACAGAACTTAGCTTAACAAAGGCATTTATTGAGCTAAAAAGGCGGGTTAGAGAGTTATTTTTAGTATTAACCAAAATTAATAGTTTAAAAGCATTTCTTAAAAAACTCACTATAACTTGGTCGCGATTTTCATTAAAAGACAAACGTAGAAGGGCTAGAGTATCCACTTTAACCTCTCTAAATTTGCTCACAATCTCTTAACTTGACGCGTATGGTGGCTATAACAGCCCTAATGCGTAAAATTATAGTAATTGCTAATACAAGACTTAAAGAAGCAATTAATTTGCATACTTAAAAATCTTCACAACGGTAACTGAAATTGGCTAATGAATATGTGCGTCCACACAGACTTAAAGCACATATTCATTAGCTTAAGCAGAAATTGCTGTGGTAGCTGTTTGATATAAAATTCTATTTCTATGACAAACGGGTTTTTATTGCCCATATAATTTGCAAAATTACACAAATAAAAAAATTTTTAAAAAACATAGTTGATACCAACTAATTTTTTCAACAGCTTCATCGAAAGTATTAACTGAAAGATTCGTTAATAGCATCCATTCTAGCGGTTTTTTTTTAAGGGAAGGGGAGTTTTCTCAACAACATAAACTGCATAAAGTGGTAATTTAGGTAGTTCTTCCGTCTTATGCCTAATATTATTCTTAGATGGATTCATCATAAACTTTCCAAATCTAACTTCCAAACGTGCTGTTCTTTTTGGCTTATTATCTTTTACAGGAACTTCAACTTCTACCGTACCTGTACAATGAGAGGATTTAATAAATGCCCATAACTTCTGCTCACCTTTTTCAGGATATCGAGATTTTCTATTTACTGCTCTATCTCTGCATGCTCTAACTAGCACTGCCGAATTAAGATTATGTGCAAGCTCAAAAAAGTCATATATATCTGCTTCTCTATCGCATACAGTTATAGTCTCAGTTTGAGTTGGATCAATAATATTATTTGTTTTTCTTAAAGTTTCCAACCACTTTACGCTTTCTTTATCTTCAATGCGATCGCTCTTTTTTTTAAGGTTCTCAGTTTCTTCAGGTCTTGAATAAACTTTTTGATCTAGTATCCCTAGTACCAAACCTTCTATACTAACGGCAAGAGCTGTATGCATTATAATACCTTTTGCAGTATCATAACTGGACAAATTTGCTAATCCGCTTGTTTTTTTATGGTTATTATATACAATGTAACTGGTATCTTGAATGACAAGAACCCTCTTGTGAGCTTTTGTTCTCTCAACCGTCTTATTAATATGTGTAGCTAAAATATCACTTTCTTTTACATTCTCATTTTGAAAAAAACGGTATGCTGCTTTTGCTTCTGACCAACTTCCGCATGCCTCATTAATTGAGCTTTCAGGTAAACTTATCAAACTATCAGCAATCTTTACTAATCGGTCAGTTAATCTTTTATCTCCAAATTCATTTTTAGCCCATTCACTACTTTTACTTGCCATTTTACACCCTCAATATTTGCAAACTTTAATATTGTAATATTTTACTTTTTAGTCCATTTATATTTGTGGGTAATAGTAAGGTAGTTAATGAGTAGTGCAATAAATAAACAATTGGTTATGAACTCTTTATTAATGGCCATTAATAGGCGTAAACCTGTTAAAAATCTACTGCTGCACAGTGACCAAGGTTCACAATATACTGCGCAAGGGTATCAATATCTCTTAGCTGTAAAGAATATAGATGAGTAATAAAGGCTGTTGTTACGACAATTCTGTTGTGGAAAGCTTCTTCAGTTCTCTAAAAAGGGAGTTACCAATAGACACCTCTCGGCACTCTAAACAGCATATCAAAACTGCTATATTTGAATATATAGAAATTTTTTATAACAAACAACGTTACTATTAACTATTGCATTCCTGAGCATTTTGATTCATCATTCTCTTTGTGAAAAACATTCCAAACTTTCTCTCCACTTTTTCTGGGTAAGGTCAAAGGATCTTATGTCTTAAACCTTATCACCAGGCTTAACAAATAGGTGGCCCAATACTATTAACTTTATGGGTTTACCTTCGTTATTTGCTACTATCCAAACCCCATCGCTCTCATGATCAACAATTTCTATTGGTGCAAATACTACATAATTATTATCATCAACAATCTTTATTCCAAGAGCACCTTCGTCACTTAAGCTCAGGGCTGAAGAAGGAACTTTATATGCAAATCTTTCGCCTGAAGGTAGCCTTACGTTGGCAGTTAGTCCCTGCAAGGATATCATTTTATTATTAGTTACCTTTACTTCTACCCTATAAGACCCAGTTTTAGGCTCAGCAATTTTACTAATAAAACTTACTTCACCTGCCAATTCTTTTCCGTCCAGCAAATTAATTTGAGCTGTGCTGCCTAGCTCTATTTTATTTACTTCATTTTCCGAAACGTATAACACTACAAGAATTTGATCGAAATTAACCACGTCAGCTATTTTTTGCCCAGCATTAACAAAATCCCCTTCGTTTGCATTGATTTTATCAATATAACCATCTATAGGAGATGTGACTGCAGTATTTTCTAAATCCAATTCTAGCCTTTTTAGGTCAGCTTTTGCACTTTGTAACGCAGTAAAAGCTGCTTCTACTTGTATTTGTGCCCCATAGCCTTTTTTATTCAGTTTGTGAGAGGAATCATACTCAATTTCACGCTGCTTTAATAAAGCTTTGGCTTTCTGAGCTTGCTCAATCCTGTCATAATCTTCTATCTTTAACACTACATCATCTCTTTTTACCTTTTCACCATCAGGTAAATAAATAGCAATAATCTTACCACTTATTTTTGAGACAAGGCTAGCTCTATGTAAGGGATTTACTGTACCAGAAAAATTTAAATATATAGTGCGGTTTTGCGGCGCACGTTCTTGAGTTTTTACTGAAAAGCTACTAGTTGCATTATCGCTATGAACCGCCTGATCTTTTTTTAAAAATGCACTGCTGATAAAAAACAGTAGAATAAAAGCAATACTGGAAATGATGATTACTTTATTTCTCATCTTTAAACAATAGAATTTGTTGACCAATCTTGTTAGAAACAACTGCATAAATTTTCGAATCAGAAATGTAAGTATAATACATGTACCATTGTCACTCCATAAATAGTTTTATATGAGAACAAACACAAGATTTTCCTATAATAAGTAAGTTTTTTATTGCTAAAATGCAATTTTTAATCGAATAAAATTGCAAACAAAGTTGTGCATAAGACTGGATTTAAAAAAATCTCGAAAAACATACTAAAACTTTTAAATAATAACTTTATATCTAGTGGCTTTGCCTTCTCCAAGACGCTGTAAGTATTTCATCCCTAGCAGTTTCTTTGTAATTGCCTCTACTGTTCTTGGAGGAAATCCTAGAGCTTCTATAGCATCTTTTCTACTAAATTCTTTATCTGCAAGGCTAAGTGCCCACTCCCAGAAGAATAATTGTTTTCTTGATAATAAATATTCAGTATTCTCCCTCTCAAGAATATAATGCGCCTCATTTGCTTGCGTTTTGAGCACATTAAGAAAAAATATTAACCATGGGGAAATATCTTCTTTGCCACTTTTCCAGCTACTTTGTGTTTTATTAAGCGCTAAATAGTAATCAAGTTTGTTAGTTTCAATTATCTTTTCATGTGATACAATAGATACAAAATCATAACCCTGCTGCAACAGCATTAAATTAGTTATCAATCTACTAGTTCTGCCATTTCCATCTTGAAAAGGGTGTATTGCCAAATACTCAAAAACAAAGTTAGCAACAATAATAAGAGGATGCTTAAATTTATTATTTAAGGACCAGTGATACCAATCAATAAGCTCTTGTACTTCCTTTCTAACAAGGTAAGGTGGTGTGGGATCAAAAATTATACCAACAACTTTTCCATTCTGATCTTTTGCCTCAACTCTATTAGAACTTGCTTTGTATTTTCCTCTATGATACAAATCTTTTTCACTATAAAGTAGCATCTGGTTGTTAATGTGCAATATTGATGACTCACTAATTGGAATATCCGTATAATCATGAAATATTAGTTTAAGCATTTCTAAGTAGCCAGCAATTTCTTGCTCATCTCTATTTTTAAATTTTTTGACACGTAGGTTTTTATATAGATCCTCAACTTCTTTATCGGTTAGACGATTTCCTTCAATACGGTTAGAAGCGCCAGAAGATGTAACAATAACTGAATGAGTTAATCTTTCAATTGTTTGTGGTAGTAGTTTTTTCGTTATCTGCCAGCTATTTTTAACACTATCAACTGCAGTAATTAACTCGTACACTTGCTCAATTACAGGCCCTTCTAGGTTGAGACGCGTACTAAGACGAAAATTCTTCCAGTTCATATTCTTCTCACATGCATATTATGTGAGATAATGTGAGATAATGTGATAAAAGTCAATAGTAAACTTTATATGCACAGCAGAGCTAACTACAAAAATTATACATTTTCAAGTGATCCTAACCATATCAAAAACTACAGGGCAAAGCTGTTAGAGGAAGGCTTAATTAGTTAAAAATTTCAATCTTATGTAAAATATTGTCTTATTTTGTAATTTTCTTGTTGACTAACGAGACGATATCTACTTTTCAATAAACTCCATTTGCATTTCTTGTATACTGCTTTCTATTTGCTTTATTTGTTCTATCAACCTTTCCTCTAAGTCAAGATTACCGCTCAGCCTCGCTTCGGTTCTTTCTTTTCGTAATGCATTTAACTCTTTTAGTAACACTATATTATTCCACACAATTTCTGCAGATTTTCTCTCGTTCAGTTGGCTATTTAGTACACTAGTTTTTTCAAATACATACTTTATAACGTTAAACTGTTTCAATTCTTGTAACAAAGCCTCTTTATCGAGTTTGCTTTTGTTACTTATTACATCAATTATACGCTGTTGTAATCTTTTCATCTCATTAGTAAATTCAAAATGAGAAAATTGCTCAAAAAATATAGGACGGTTCAAGATTTCAGGAAATTCTACGGCTATACGCAAAATTACGGCCTGATTTTGCTCTGCTTCAATTAGCTCTGGAGATTTGTTATGAAGATACTCACCTTTTGTTGCTCTAGTTTTACTATTAAAAATCTGTTTTTTGAAGCTACTTCTTAGTTCACTAGCCTTATTGTAAAAATAATCTCTGTAATACCTTCTAATACTGCTGTTGCTAATAGTATTTACATATTCCATGAACTTGTGCTCAAGAATTGAATATTTTTCCGGAGCAAGTTTTTCATAATTTTGCAAATTGCTATCGATTATGTGATGCCATAAATATTCAGAATGAAGTTTTGTTGAGTGATCAAGCGCAATCAATACGTCTTCTTTCTTGTATTCCAGTTCGTTACATATATCGTATGGATCTTTATTACTCGGCAAAGTCACAAATTTTAACGTGTATCCAGGCTCTAATATTGGCAGAGCAAGTTCTGCAACTCGAGTAGCAGCATGACGTCCAGCACTATCGCCATCCATACAGATGGAGATTTCTTTAGCAAATCTCCATAGATTTTTTATCTGCTCTGCAGAAATTGCGGTACCAAGCGGAGCAACTGCATTACTAATTCCTGCTTGATGTAGCGCTATAGCGTCCATATATCCTTCAACAACGAGTATGTGCTGTTTTTTACGTATTTCGCTTAAAGCAAAGTTTAATCCGTATAAATTCTCCCTCTTCTTGAAGAGCTGACTCTCTGGACTGTTTAAATATTTCGGCTGTTGCTCAGAACTTAGCGCACGTCCGCCAAAACCAATAACTCTCCCTGCAATGCTCTGTATAGGAAATATCAGCCGGTCATAAAAATAATCATGAAAATTTTTGTTTACTAATCCAATATCAATTAAAATTTTGTCTTCAATACCTGAAGAGTTTAAATACTCTTTCAAACCAGAGCTTGGTGCATAACCTATCTTAAATTTATCTATGATTTTAGGTGAAATCTTACGCTGCTTTAAATAATCTACAACACTTTGATTTTTTTGTGCAAACCAATTTGCAGCTAAATCAAGCGCTAAAAATAGTTTATTGTCCTCTTTTGTAATACTAAGACTTTTGGGCAGTTCAACACCTGTAACCGATGCTAATCTTTCCAATGCTTCTTTAAAGCTTAATCCTTCAGTTTGTGAAATAAATTCAAATACGTCACCACTAGCTAAGCAACCAAAACAGTAATACAATCCTTTAGTATTACTTACCGAAAAAGATGGGGTTTTTTCGTTATGAAATGGACAGAGCCCAACAAAACTATCTCCTCTTTTTATTAATCTGACTTTTTTACCTACTAGGTCGGATAATAATAATTTTGATTTTATAATATCTATATGATCCATCTTGTTAAATTAGTAGTAGGATAAAAATTATATAGAATTTATACACATCTGACTCGAAATTTATTTCTATAACTAAAGCAATTTAGATTTACCGACAATGTAGCTATACAAATTCAAGAGCAATCCTGTCATCCAGGTAGCCCACAGAAACAAAAAACTTCCTTGACAAACCTCGCCAGCGCCCTTATCATGAAACTGAAGCTATTTATTTATCTTCTCTGTACAGATTAAATGACAAAAAAACTCAACGTATCTGGCGTCTCATGTTTAATTTTTTGCACTATGTGCACCTTATGTCTTTATCAAATTTCCGGGTTTTGACCTACACAAGCTGAAATACGCTTATAAAGCATTTAAAACATTAAAAAACGCCAACTTAAAAAATGGATAGTAAATAACTAGCTACCCTAGGGTTTCTTTTGCCTTTTTTTCTGTTTAGTAAATTTCTTAACGTTTATAATTTAGATTAGTTGCGGCTTAAAAGCAGCTAAATCGCGGTTATTAAGTGTTTAGAATAAAAAAACGCCATACTTGAAAGTATAATGTAAGTAATTAGCCAACCACGGGGCTTCTTTTGCCTTTTTTTTCGTTTGGTAAATTTCTTAATATTTATACAGAAGGTGTCATTCCAGTGCTTGACACTGGAATGGCTTTGTTGCATCGCTCTTCGGATAGTAGGTAACGCACAATAAATTTATGAAGCTATCTCAAATTTAGCCATACCAATATCAGTGAACTTATTGAGCAAATAGCATTTAACAAGTAGTTCCTTCTCTCTATTTGTCTCAGATTTATTCCTAAAACTAAACCCGAATGTTTGTTTCAGTCGCGAGAAAAAACTTTCTATATAAGATCTTTTTCCGTAGTTTGTTTGCCTTTTCCACCTCTTCATTCCATCTTCGCTGCATGATTTTATTAGTCTAATTGCAGCATTTCTCTCAGCCATATAGTCTAACTTTGGATGCTCTGCTGCGTTGTTTTTCGGAGGAATTTTCGTTTTTATACCATATTGATTACACAGCTTATAGAGCTTTTCTCTGTCATATGCCCTATCTGCATATAGTACTTTTATGACATACTGAAAATCGACTTCTTTTAGCAAATCACAAGCTCCATAGTGATCAGCCGTTACTGTATTTTACAGCTATGGCTTTTTTGCTGTTTGTATTCAACATTACATGCAATTTTCTTGTCTGTTCATAGCTGCGATACTTTCTATCTTCGCTATTTTCTTTGCTATGACCAGGAGTGTTGTTGTATATACTAATTCCTGTACTGTCTATAGCAATTTCGATATCTTCCATATTATTTTCTGCAATCATTGATCTTAATATTGAGTTTCTTAAACCTTCTTGATGATTGTGAATAGCTGATAACTTGCAAATTTTTCCCAATTTGCTCAAGGTATCCTGCTATAAACCCAACTGTTTGCCTCAGGCCTATTCTAAATAAACAAGTTATTATGTGCACCAAAATTACAACTTTATCGCTATAAATATTGTTGCCAACTGGTATTTTTGGACCATTCTCGTACCACTTTTCTATGGCTTCGTTGATATAATGAAAAATATTTCCTCTTTTTTCTAGAAATTTGTTATATTCGCTATGGTTACTGACCCTCATTTTTTGTGGCATATTTTTTCTTTCAAGGTTAAATGGCTATTTTATAATGAATTTTGTCAGTAGCCACCAGATTTTTTCAGTTGCTATGCAACAAAGCCATCCCAGTGTCAAGCACTGGGATGACACCATTTGTTGTAAACTCACTTTTACTCTATGGTCTTGCTGCTATCCTGAACGGATACAGTGGGCTTATTAAATTATAGAATTACTTTAGCTATAGAATAAAATCTAGTGTTACTTCACGCCAAATGTGGTGGTGCTGAGTAGGCAAGCCGGTCAATGGGCTACATTTATATACTGCACGCATTGCATTATCTGCTATCGACCTGAAAAGTGGATTATTTCGATAGGAATCACTGTCTGCTACATCTGCCATAATTATCTCGCCTTGACTGGATAACAATAAGTTAATTTTTATATTAAAATTTTCTTTGTAAGCTATGCTTTCAGGAATGCTCCAGCATTTTGTGAGCTTTTCTCTTATAGAGTTAATAATTTCTGTTACAACTAATTCATCCTTTTTGCTCTCAACGCTTTTTTCGTTTCCTATTTCATTCTTTGCCTCTCTGACATCCCTTCTTAGTTTCTTCTCTACACTTTTTTTTCTTTTTGGAACAGGAATGAATTCTTTACCCTCGTTAATAATGACTTCTTCTTGCATTTCGATAATTTGCCTCGGTTGTGCTACAACAGTGTGCTCAACTATTTCTTTTTTCCTTTGTGGTATAGGAACAGCTAACGTATCATTCGTTTGGGCTTTTGTTGAAGATAACGAAAAAAGCAAAAAACAACATAAAGACAAAAAAAGAATATAATTAGAATAGAAAAAACGCATATGTTAAGCAGCTTGTTTTACTGGTTTAAAGCTAATATTGCACGTAAAGTCAATATATTTTAGTTGATGGACAAGTTTGAAGTAAATAAGGAATCCCTTCAAAGTTGCAGGCAAGCGAAAGATTGTCTTCTCGACAGACAAAGGAATTGTATAATGGATTAAAAGGAATCCTATGACAAGAATTATAGCAAAAGAATATACAGAATTTTTAGAGCAGTTGAAAGATCGTATTGCAACAAGCCGTTATAAGGCAGCGCTTGCAGTAAATAGTAAGCTTATCTTGCTCTACCATTATATTGGAACAGAAATCTTAAAACGGCAAAGAGAACACGGCTGGGGAGCTAAGGTAATTGATCAATTAAGTAAGGATTTGAGAAGTACATTTCCAGAAATGAAAGGCTTTAGCATGAGAAATCTGAAGTATATGCGTAAGTTTGCCGAAGAATATCCTGATGTTGAATTTGTGCAGGAGCCTCTTGCACAATTAACTTGGTATCACAATATCACTCTTTTGGAAAAAATAGAAAGTCATGAAGTAAGATTATTTTATGTAAAAAAAGCTATTGAACATGGCTGGTCACGTAACATTATGGTGATGCAGATAGAACTTGGACTACATAAACGTCAAGGAAAAGCAATAACTAATTTTAAAGAAAAATTACCATCTCCACAATCCGATCTAGCACATTACACATTAAAAGATCCGTATATTTTTGATTTTTTAAGTATAGGTAAGGATGCTCATGAAAGAGAAGTAGAAAAAGGACTCGTAGGGCATATGGAAAAATTTCTGTTAGAACTCGGTGAAGGATTTGCATTTGTTGGTAGACAATTTCATTTAGATGTTGGTAATAAAGACTTTTATATTGATTTATTATTCTATCATTTAAAGTTACGTTGCTTCGTAGTGATTGAACTAAAAGATAAGGATTTTAAGCCGGAATATGCTGGTAAAATGAATTTTTATCTTTCTGCAGTTGATGATTTACTGAAGCACTCGACAGATCAACCTTCTATAGGGTTAATCTTATGTAAATCTAAAGACGATGTACTTGCTAAATATACACTCCGAGACATGAATAAGCCAATAGGGCTAGCAGAATATCGAATAACTGAAAATCTACCAGAGAACATAAAAACAGCTTTACCGACGATAGAAGAATTAGAAGCTGAATTATCCAAAATTTCAGACGAGGAAAAGTAATGTTACTAAAATCATTCAAACAATTATTTAGCAAACCAAAAGCTCAGTATGAAATGCATCAGGCTCAGGAAGAAGAGTGGCAGCCAATAACTTACTCTCTCATAGCCTTGAAACTTTGGAAGCAAACAGTAACGGAGTAAGTGATTTTTATGGATTACACGCTCTAGGTGCACTATCCTATATATCATACGGTCAATACACTCTAAATGAGATGGAAAGATGAAGGCATCATTATAGCTGCTAAAAAATACGGCGATAAAAACTTAATTCTTTCTCTGTTTACAAAAAATCATGGAAAGCGCAGGGGATTAACTAAGCTAACAAACAATAGCAATTATAAGTTTCAGATAAGTAATCTATTACATGCAGAATGGAGTGCTAAGTTACCTGAAAATCTAGGTTTTTTTAAGTGCGAATTAATCGAATCTCCATTCCATCATTTCTTTCAAGATAGGTTAAAAAGCATTACTATTGTTTCTTTCTCCTCTATTTTAGAAAAAGTGCTTCCAGAAAGTGAACCCTGTGCCATGCTGTATGACAATTTTCGATATTTCATCGATGTAATTAAACACAACAATCAGTCTTGGCAAAGCCATTATCTTAACTTAGAGCTTCTGCTTCTTACGCAATTGGGATTCAAGTTAGACTTATCCAAATGCGCTGTAACAGGTGTTAAGGAAAATCTGCAATTTATTTCTCCAAAAACTGGTAGAGCAGTGTCAAAAAAAGTAGGAGATTATTATGCAGATAAACTCCTACCTTTTCCACAAATGTTGCATGATGTATACAATAATACCCTACAAAACAGCTACTCATTCCAAGAATTTCAGTTAGGACTGAAAGTCACAGGATATTTTTTAAATAAGTATCTATTTTTGCAGTTAAACGTGAAATTTCCAGAGCTGAGAAACCTCATGTTGTCGCTTTAATCTTAGTTATCATTTTTTTGAAATCATTTCAGAAATCTATAGCTAACCCAAGCAACACGTCATACCGCGATTCATTCCATAGCTGTACAAACATTCATTTTTGAAGGTAAATTGCACAGCAAATGGTGTCATTCCAGTGCTTGACACTGGAATCCAGAAATTTTGCTTATAACTGAGCTGATGAGCTAAAGGTAGTTGTCTTACGCTAAAACAAACGTTTTTAATTAAGTTGCATAGAAGCTGGATCCCAGTGTCTGGGCACTGGGATGACATCCCACTGGTGGGAATTGCTCCCAAACTACAACGTTCGTACAGTTGTGCGCGGTATCTCAGCATAGATTCCGCTAACGAGTAGCGGAATGACGGTTGTCGGTAAACTTAAGCCACTTTAGCTATAGCCAGTAACCACTCTATTTCTACCACTGTTTTTTGCTTTATATAAATATTTGTCGGCACGTACTATAAATTTTTTAATATCATCAAAGTCAGATCCTTGCATTTCTGCAATTCCAATGCTCACAGTTACATTATGGGTTGTATTTTTATCCGCAAGTACAAAAGGTTCTTTAGCAATAATTTTTCGTATTCTCTCCGCAATAGTATACGCATCTGATACATTGGTATCTGGCATTACAACAACAAACTCCTCACCACCAAACCTAGCTAGTAAATCTGTCACTCTGATATTTTCAGAAATTCTTTTCTGTATTTGCTTTAAAAGTTCATCTCCAGCACTATGCCCAAAACTGTCATTCACTATCTTAAAATAGTCTATATCAAGTATCATAAGAGACAACCTTCTATCCTTTTCCACAGAGTCCTTAACAATGTTTCTTAAGTGTGCATCAAAATATCTTCTATTATAACAGTTAGTTAATGGGTCCTTTATAGACATTTCCGCATTATTAAATAAATTCATTCTCAAGGCATCTTGATATCTTTTGCGTTTTACTTGCGAATTAACCCTTGCTATTAGCTCACCCTCATCCAAAGGTACTGTTAAATAATCATTAGCACCTACATCAAGTGCTTTTACTAAATTGTTTTTATCATAATCCTCAGAAAGAATCAGAATTGGTGTATAACGTGTTTCCACCTTACTACGAAACTCAGAACACAAACGCAAGCCGTCAGTTTTTGAAAATTGCATATCAGAAATGATCAGGTCGTAACCATTCTCAATACCAACCTTCAATGCTTCCATTGGATCACTCAGTATTTTAATTGACCTAAAGCGTTGCTTTAATATATTATATATCTGCTCTGCTTGATGAACATCCTCATCTATAACAAGTATGTTAGCATCAAAAATCTGATTGGAATAATCCATAATACTGTTTCCTGCGACTCCACCAATCTCAGCGTTAGTTTCTCCTCTCAAACGCAATTCATCAATAATCATCTTTAAGCGTGTGAGAGACTTAATTCGTGCAGATAAAGCAGTTTCGTTTATTGGTTTAGTCAGAAAATCATCCGCGCCAGCATTAATACCTTGCACTCTATCATGAGTATCATGCAGCGCAGTTACCATAATTATTGGAATATGGGTTGTCAAGGGATCACTCTTTAGCTCCTTACAAACTTCAAAGCCATTCATCTTTGGCATCATGATATCAAGTAATATAATATCAGGCTGCTGCTTTGCTACTAAATCTATAGCTTCTTCACCATCATGAGCTACGATAACCGTATAGTACTCTGCTTTTAGTCGAGCTTCTAAAAGCTTGACATTAGATAGTACATCATCTACTACCAGAATCTTCGCTGTCATTATCTTTAGATGTATTATCTATATCGTAAGTAGGATAAAGCTTACCATTTTTACCAACTATGTAATTTACTTTCTCAGTATTACACTCTTTATATAAGTCTTCAATTCCGGCATCCTTCAATAACCTTCTGGCTTTTAACCTTACAATTGTAAAATACCTATATATAGTCTTAATAAAATCAATAAATACAGGTACCTTATTTTTATCAAGAACAATTATGCTCACTAAAGCTACAACTAAAATTTCTGAAAGACCTATATTGAACATTTTCCTATGAAGCAAGTACTTTAATCCTTCTGATTATAAATATTAATTTGCTTAAATCAAGTTTAGAAGCAACCATCTCATCTAAAAAACTATTATAACGTTCTATGTAGTCCTTATCATCACAAGCCCAGGTTTGAACCTTATCTTCGGGGTTATCAGTAGCTTTTATGACTTTAACAGCTAGCTTGTGATGGTAATTGCTTAAATCGTCCAATAAATCATTAACTAAGCTGCGATCCCAATAAGAAGAGCGGCTTTTCATCTTGATGGCAATTGTTCTAATCAGATCGAATCTTAACAGCGACTTTAACTCAAAGTATATTTTACCAGCATCAAGAATGGACAAAGATGTCTGTTCAGCAACAGATATAATGTCCAGTGCATAAGCAAGAACGCATAGATCAGCAACTTTTTTTGCTAGATCTTTATTTATATTAAGTTCTACTAAAGAAGTTGATCCATGGCTATAGATCTTTAATAGGTGTTCATCTAAAACATCAGTTAAGTTCTGGCCTAAAGTTTCAATTGCATCTTTAAATTTTGTAACATCATCCAATTCTACAAAGCTAAGCTTGCCAAGATTTTTCACTAGCCAAAATGATACTCTGCCAATAAATTTCTGCACGTTCCTCACTATTTGTAAGTATGAGTTAACATCAATTTTTCCATCCAATTCATCAATTTTCTGCCACAGGCTGTTTAAATCATACAGGTGGTTGACAACAATATATATGTTAACCGCTTCTTGTATCTTAATTCCAGTGTTCTCAGCCAAATTATTGATGAATATACAGCCCATTCTATTCACTACATCATTTGCAATGCAAGTAGAGATAATTTCTCTACGAAGTTGGTGTTTTAATATGAAATCCTTAAACTTTGTTACCATCTTTTTAGGAAAATAACCTAGCAAGTAGTCATGAGATATAAGATCTTTTTCAGACAGATCGGAATGTATAATTTCATTTTTTATTGCTGTTCTAGCATAAGACATTAGAACAGAGAGCTGAGGAGAACTGAAACCTTCTGCACCAGTTAACATCCTTGCTATCTCTTCTTCAGTTGGAAGAAATTCTACGCTTCGGTTTAACAGCCCAGATTTTTCTAAACTGAGCAGTAACCTGTGGTGCTGCTCCAATCTCTCTTTAGCTTGCAAACACTCAAGAAGTAATGCTTTTGTTTCAATTTTGTTGTGGTTCTCAAGCACTTTGGATGCAACTTCATCCACCATACTTGCCAGTATTTCATTCCTTTTTTCTAAAGAAATACCCCCTGCTTTCATAGCTGAAACAAATGCAATCTTAATGTTAACTTCAAGGTCCGAACATATCACTCCGGCTGAATTATCAACAAAGTCTGCATTGATATATCCACCTTTTTCAGCATATTCTATTCTTCCAAACTGTGTACAACCAAGATTTCCACCCTCTATAAACATAGAAGCTCTAATATCTTTACCATTCACTCTTAACTCATCGTTTGCTTTGTCACCGACCATGCTATGATTTTCACTCTTTGCCTTAACAAACGTGCCGATTCCTCCATTCCATATGAAGTCCACTTTTGCTTTCAATAGATATCTAATCAAATCACTTGGAGGTAGCATATCTTCTGTTATATCAAAGCACTTTTTTATTTCTTGAGAAATGTTTACTTGCTTACTGCTACGCTCAAATACTCCTCCACCCTTAGAAATCAAATCTTTATTATAATCCATCCAAGTTGAAAATGGTAACTCAAAGAGACGTTTACGCTCTGTGAAACTCTTTTTTGCATCAGGGTTTGGGTCAACAAAAATATGCATATGGTTAAATGCGCCGATTAAATGTATATTTTTTGAAAGCAGCATACCATTTCCAAATAAGTCGCCAGCCATATCCCCAATTCCAATAACAGTTGCATCCTGGTAAATATCCTTATTCATTTTCCAAAAATGCCTCTGTGCTGCAATCCATGCACCTTTGGCTGTAATACCCATTTTTTTGTGATCATAACCTGCTGATCCACCAGATGCAAATGCATCGCCAAGCCAAAAATTGTATTCAGAGGCTATCTGGTTGGCATAATCAGAAAATGAAGCAGTGCCTTTATCTGCTGCAACTACCAAGTATGGATCGTCTTCATCATACCTAATCACATTCTCTGGTGGAATTATTTCACCATCAACCACGTTATCAGTAATATCAAGCATTCCTCTAATAAAACTCTTATAGCACTCAACACTTTTCTCTCTTAAAGTATCTTTGTCTTTATAAACTTGCTTAATTACAAACCCACCCTTTGCGCCAACAGGGACAATAACCGCATTTTTTGTCATCTGAGCTTTCATGAGCCCCAAAACTTCAGTGCGAAAATCTTCCGTCCTATCCGACCACCTTAAGCCACCACGGGCTAATTTCCCTCCTCTTAGATGTATTCCCTCAAAAAGGTTTGAATAAATATATAATTCACGATACGGACGAGGATCAGGCAAACCATTCACTTTACTTGAGTCAAATTTTATGGATAAGTAGGGTTTATTATCTTGATAATAACTGGTCCTTAAAATAGCCATTATCAAGTTAAATATCGAGCGCAAAACGTAATCATGTGAAACATTGCTGATCTCTTTTAGAAGTTCCTCAATTTTTTCTCTGACAATGTCTGTAGTTTCTGCTCTATCAATGTCTATGTTAGGATCAAATCTTGCATGAAATAGTTGTATCAAATACTTTACTACTTTTGGATACTCTGAGACTACCTTTTGGATATATTCTGGGTTGTAGTTAAATGACGTCTGCTTTAGATAGGCACTTAGCGCTCTAATCAGAAGCACTTCCTTCCACTTGAGCCCAGCAATAATGATCAAACTATTGAAATAGTCATTTTTAATTTCCTTGCTAAACACTTTCGCAAGTGTTATTTCAAATTGCTCTTTTAGGGTAATGTTGTCTATTAATTCATCGACTCTTGACAACACAAAATGGTGTATCCATATTCCACCGTTAATTTCTATGTAATAGCCATTATGAGATAGAATTTTAGCTCCCAAATTCTTAGTGATCCTTAATATCTTCGATAATTCAAGGCCTCCATTGTTTGGAGTATAAACCTTTAATTGATAATTAAGATTATCACGAGTAAGTCTTAAATCGACCTCGCTAACTCCTTTCTTCCTCACTATCTCCAATTTTTTCATATCGTAATATGCGTCATGAGGTTCGAAACTCTCTTGATAGCTTATTGGAAATGCCTTGCAATAACGGATGAATATATCCTCAACAGTGCTAAAAGTATTGTATAAATTGTCTATAAAACGATCTTCCCACTTTTCTGTAATGTTTCTTAATTTGTTTTCGATACGCAAAACTTCATCATCAAGAACGCTAGCATTTTTGGTCTTTAGCACTACATGCAATTTCATCAAATCATATTCATTGATAATGTGATTGTTATAAATATCTGAACTTCCTGCACTTGTCTCATCCTTCAATATGTCACGTATCTTGAACATTAGCCTAGCGCTAGCATAACGCATCGGTATCAGCACTATGCAACTAATAAAATCCCCGACTCTTCTTAAAAATAATCTGACCCTTGGCCTAATCGCAAGAGACATGATCGAAATGCAAATTTTAAATAATTCGTCTTCATTTGATTGGAATAATTCATCACAAGAGAACACTTGCAAAATAGAAATCAAAGCTTTATTGTTGTGGCCCCCGGTTACAAATCCTGCATTTTTTTCTATAACTTTAACTTTATCTTTTATTATTGGAATAGTTCGAATATCTTGGACCTCCGCTACAGAAGTAAATAGCCCGAAAAAACGCCGTTCCTTTACTACATTACCCTGGTCATCAAATTCTTTTACTCCTATACAATTCATGTATGTACGCCGATGGACTATTGAGATTAGATCTGATCTCAATATGTATAGGGAATCAAGGTTTGCAGAAGGAATCAACGTACTTTGACCTACTCTCATCAGGCCAAGGTCCTTTTTGCCATCACAGACGAGTTTTTCATCTTTACCAGCAATATATTCTTGATAACCTAGAAATACAAAATTATTATTCTTTAACCAAACTAGAAAATCTTTTTGCTCTTGATTTCGGTCTGGTGTCATTCCAGTGCGTGACACTGGAATCCACGTGTCCTTTTCCTGGATCCCAGCTGGGATGACAGAAAGACTTGCCTCATCAAGTTTCTTGAGCATTAAGTGCCAATCTTTCACAACGCAATTAACCGCTTTCAGCGTTTTCTGTAGAGATTCTTTTAATGTATCAACAAAGCTGTCACTTATACCTTTGATAATTACATATATGACTGACTCTTTGACTCCATTGCTTTCTTCCAAAGAGTAAATCTCGTCTATTAGGCCATCTTTTCTTTTAATGTTAATTATGCTGTTGCTGTAATAGCATATGGTTAAATCGTGCGATTTAATAGTTGCAATAACAGAATCAACCAAAAATGGCATATCATCGTTTGTTATCTTAATCGTGGTAAAATCGCCTTCTATTCCTGGTATATCATCTATATTGCTTACTACTAACTTACTTTCATCTTTCTCTTTTTGAGAAACAAAATTGTAAGCATCGTTTACAATATATAGCAAAAACTTATCATTGGCTTTTAGGTCGCTTTTATAAACAAAACTATAAAAATACTTAATGAATTTTTTAATTTTTTCTTTATCTTGCTGATTTTCTTGATCAGCTAGCTTAAATAAAGACTCAGTGTCAACATTATGATCTATACACATTTTTTTTAACAAAAATACACAGTGAACTTAAACCTTTTTAACTAAGATTTCATTATCAAGAGCGTACACTATTAGCTCATCATTTTCTACTACTTCCCCTGATAAAACTAATTTAGCTAAATTATTTTGAATACACTCTTGTATAACCCTTTTTAAGGGCCTTGCTCCATATTCAGGGTCATAGCCAGTTTGTGCTATTAGTTCTTTAGCTTCCTGCGACAAACTTATACTCAGTTTACGCTTAGCAAGTGTTTTTTGTAAATAAGAAAATTGAACATCTATAATTTTATAGATGTCATCTCTGGTTAAACTGTGAAATATAATAATTTCATCCAGCCTGTTTAAAAATTCTGGACGAAATGTTGATTTAACTATTTGCATCACTTCATTTCTTACAGAATCAACATTCCCTTTTAGCATTATCTCAGCGCCAAGGTTAGAAGTTAAAATCAGTATGGTGTTGCGAAAATCAATTAATTTACCATGACTATCAGTGAGTCTCCCCTCATCCAAGATCTGTAGCAATAGATTAAATATATCTGGATTTGCTTTCTCGATTTCATCAAACAGAATAACCTGATATGGCCTTCTTCTTACCGCTTCAGTTAATCTGCCACCTTGTTCATAGCCAACATACCCTGGAGGCGCGCCAATTAGCTTTGAAACAGAATGTTTTTCCATATATTCTGACATATCAAAACGCAGAAGCGCTGATTGATCGTCAAACAGAAATTCAGCTAAGGCTTTCGCAAGTTCGGTTTTACCAACCCCGGTTGAGCCTAAGAATAAGAATGAACCAAAAGGTCGATTAGTATCTTGCACCCCAGAGCGGGAGCGCCTAACTGCATTACTTATCGCTTCTATTGCATCTTTCTGCCCTATTACTCTTCTTCCTATTTCATTCTCCATGTTAAGGAGTTTTTCCTTTTCACTATGCATCATATTATCAACTGGAATTCCTGTCCACTTTGAAACAATGTTTGCAATATCATCTCCAGTCACTTCTTTCTTTAAGAAACTATCAGTAACCTTTTCCTGATTTTTTAATTCATTCTCAAGCTGAGGGATCACACCATACATCAGCTCTCCTGCTTTTCCTAAATTTCCACTCCGCTGAGCCAATTCCAGCTCTTTTCTAGCGTTATCTAATTTTTCGGCTGTTTCTTGTATTCTAGCTATTTTATTCTTTTCCATCTGCCATTTGCTGTTCAAGTCAGCAAATTTACTGTTTAGATTTTCGATCTCTTCATTTATCTTTTTTAAACGCTGTTTAGAATTTTCATCACTTTCTTTTTTTAAAGCCTCTGCTTCAATCTTTAGCTGTATAACCTTTCTCTCAAGTTCATCAATAACTTCAGGCTTGCTATCCATTTCAATTCTCACCCTACTTGCTGCTTCATCAATCAAATCAATTGCTTTATCAGGTAAAAACCTATCTGTTATATATCTATTGGACAACGTTGCAGCAGCAATTATTGCACCGTCTGTAATTCTTATACCATGATGCACCTCATATCTTTCCTTCAAACCCCTGAGTATTGAAATGGTATCAGTTTCAGTTGGTTGAGAAATAAACACGGGCTGGAAACGCCTTGCAAGTGCAGGATCTTTTTCTATATGCTGACGATATTCATCTAAAGTTGTGGCTCCTATACAGCGAATTTCTCCACGCGCAAGAGCAGGCTTTAGCAGATTCGAGGCATCCATTGCACCACTTGTTGCTCCTGCTTCAACTAAAGTATGAAGCTCATCTATAAACAAGATAACTTTTCCCTCCGCTCTCGAAAGCTCATTAATAACTGCTTTTAACCTTTCTTCAAATTCTCCTCTAAACTTAGTGCCAGCAATTAGTGCTCCAAGATCCAAAGCTAAGACCTTTGCATCATGCAAACCAAGTGGTACATCGTTTGCAACAATTCTATTTGCAAGCCCCTCAACTATTGCAGTTTTTCCAACACCAGGTTCACCGATCAGCACTGGATTATTTTTTGTCCGCCTCAGTGATACCTGCATAGTTCTTCTGATCTCTTCATCACGACCAATTACAGGATCAAGCTTTCCTTGCATAGCAAGCTCTGTAACATCTTTTGTATATTTCTTTGCCGCATTTAATTTTTCCTCACTGTTTGGCGAGTCCGCACTGCTGCCCTTTCTCATTTCTGCAACAACTGAGTTCAGTTTTTGTGGAGTCACACCATTCTCTGCCAGAATTTTGCCTACAGTATCATCTTTTTGTGCAGTGAGGCCCTGCAGTAAACGCTCGACAGCAACAAATGAATCTTTATTTCTCTTTGCAATACCAATTGAATCTTCAAAAACTTTTGCTATTTCTCTTGAAAGTTGAAGGCCACCACTTCCTGGACCTTCAATTACTGGCAACTTTTTTATTGCACTATCCACAGCATCGGAAATACTCTGCACATTTCCACCACAAGCGTTTATCAAATCCTGAACTAAACCTGATTCATCTTCAAGCATCACTTTTAGTAAATGCTCAGGCATAAAAATCTGATGCCCAGCTCCCAACGCTTTCATCTGAGCACTTTGAATTAGACTTTTTGCTTTTTCGGTAAATTTATTTAAGTCCATAACACCAGTTAAATTCGTATTTGCTGATGTATATAACAACTGATTTCATAAATTTAAACCTAAAGTTGCTTATTGTTAAGTATGAAATTTAAAACTTTCTTAAAAAAGGAACTATCATAGTAACCATACAAATATCTTGTATCTCAAGACCTTTGGTTTTTGTTGCTGAAAATGGTTGTATTATTTAAGTTATTAACAATATACAATACTAAGTTAATGTAATTTATTTGGAGATGACAGGAAAATTTATTGTAACTTTATATTTTAAATAGAATAAAGTTCTTTTGTTAGTATTGTCCTTTTTGTAAAAAATATTCCTAATTTCTTCATCATTTCTGTGGGTAAGGTCATCTGCTTCTCTACCTCAAGTGGTTAACAAAGTTTCTTGTCACGAGGGACCAAATGGAAATCTGCTCGTTTTCACGCGAATTAATGTTACAAATTCTATACATTTCGTTACAAAATGGCATTCGCTTTCTCCATTATCCTTTACCTGCATTTTCATCAGCGTTCCTTGCGGTTTGCTTGCCATATAGGCGGAAATACAGGCTTACCCTGTTCCTTCTGTCATACAACAGTGGGTTAGGTGACTTCTCTATACCGGTGATTTGCGTACATCCAGAAATGAAAAATGTCACATTACCTTTTGGTCGGAGCTTATCAGCATCTTTAGCTCTTTAATCGTTACGATACTTATGAAGCTTCACTTACGTTCACCATACCACTAAGCCTAGCTCTCCAACCACATGATGCTTGTAGTTTATGCTCCTTTCACGATTGAGCATCTTCTTTTTCAAGAGGAGGTTCATTGTCCGCATCGCTTGGCACCAACCGGTTACCCGATTCGCACTGATGCGTAGACTCAGATGGCAAAACATCTGGTTTAATAAGTTTTAGAACTCTTTTAGTTTCTTTCTGAAGGAATTCCTCTCCTTTTAAACAATATGACCGAAGACTTTCAGGTCGCACCATTTCAATAATTAGCTGGGTTCCAGCAGAATCAGTACAGAAAACATCAACAATACTTTGTTTTTTAGAGGCAATCTCAGCATCCATGATAGTGCTGAGAAATTCTATTTCTTCTATTTCATCTTTGCCAGCGAAGCCCAATATATCATTGAGAAAGTGAATGAGAATATCTTTATTTTTCTCAGTGCCAAATATTCTCTTGAACGCGAAATTGTTTTTTGGATCGAGAAATTTCGAAAAGGCCATAATTAAATACAATTAGGAGACGAATAATTATACACTATTTTTCGCAAATGTTCAACCTCTGATTACTCCTTATTCTTTGCCCTTCCTGCACGCTTACGTTCATTTGGATCAAGGAATTTCTTGCGTAAACGTATAGATTTTGGAGTTACTTCCACCAATTCATCATCATCTATATACGCTATCATATCCTCCAGTGTCATTATCTTTGGTGGAGTGAGCTTTATAGCTTCATCACTACCTGAAGCTCTTACGTTTGTTAATTGCTTACCCTTTAACACATTTATCTCCAAATCATTGTCACGGCTATGCTGGCCGACAACCATGCCACAATATACCTTATCCTGTGGCTTAATAAACATAATTCCCCTGTCTTGCAAATTGAAAATTGCATATGCCACAGCCTCACCCTTATCTGTAGAAATTAAAACTCCATTGCGCCTTCCAGAAATTGGACCTCTATGTGGAGCATAACTGTGAAATAAACGGTTAATTATGCCTGTGCCACGAGAATCAGTTAAAAACTCTCCTTGATAACCGATTAATCCTCTTGATGGCACTAAAAACGTTAATCTTGTCCTGCCATTACCAGAAGGTCTCATGTCAGTTACTTCACCTTTACGGAAGCTGAGTTTTTCCATGATGATTCCACTATATTCATCATCTACATCAATTACTACTTCCTCTATAGGTTCAAGTTTTTTACCGCCTTCTTCTTTAAATAACACGCGAGGGCGTGATACCGAAAGCTCAAAACCTTCTCTCCTCATATTTTCAATTAACACTCCAAGCTGTAACTCACCACGCCCACCTACTTCAAATGCTTCACCGCTTGGTGCCAAAGTCACAGTAATTGCAACATTTGTTTCTGCTTCCGCATATAAACGATCCTTTATAGCAGTTGAAGTAAGCTTTGTACCTTCTTGCCCAGCAAAAGGTGAATCATTAACGCTCAGAGTAATCGCCATTGTTGGCGGATCAACTGGAGTTGAGCTTACTGCAGTTGTAACTTCTGGTGCTGCTATAGTATCTGAAACCGAAGCTTCCTCAAGTCCTGCAATTGCAATTATGTCTCCCGCCACAGCTTGTTCTACTGGAATGCGTTTCAAGCCAGAAAATGAGAGCAACTTAGTTAATCTTCCTCGTTCAATTACTTTGCCATCGAGGTCAAGCACCTTAAGATCTGAATTGACTTTTGCAATGCCCTGATAAACCTTTCCTGTCAATATTCTGCCAAGAAACTTATCAGACTCAAGTAGAGTGACCAACATAGCAAAAGGTGCATTTTGATTATAAACAGGAGGTTTTATATAATCTATAACCGTTGAAAATAATGGGCTTAAATCTTTTCTTTCATCAGAAAGCTCCTTAGCACACCAGCCATTTCTACCTGAAGCATACAACACTGGAAAATCTAGCTGCTCGTTGGTTGCATCAAGGTTAAAAAATAACTCATATATTTCATTTAATACTTCATCAATTCTGCTGTCTGGTCGGTCGACCTTATTGATTATCACAATTGGCTTCAAATTTGCTTTTAGTGCTTTTGAGAGCACAAATTTTGTTTGTGGCATGGGACCTTCTGCAGCGTCAACCAGCAGCAACACACCATCTGCCATGCACAATACCCTTTCCACTTCCCCACCAAAGTCCGCGTGCCCTGGCGTGTCAATAATATTGATCTTTTCATCGCCCCACATTATTGATGTACATTTTGCAAGTATTGTAATTCCGCGTTCACGCTCTTGATCACCACTATCCATCACTCGTTCTTGAACTTCTTGATTCTCGCGGAATGTGCCACTTTGTTTTAACATGTTATCAAGTAAAGTAGTTTTACCGTGGTCAACGTGTGCGATTATTGCTATATTTCGGATCGATTTAAATTCGTTCATTTTCTATCATTTCAAAATTAATTTAGTAATAAGTATACATAAAATACACTTGGAGTAAATAACTAAAGCTGTGTATAAATGCTGTGTTTCCAAGATATTATAGGATTACTTTGTTAAATATTCCCTACTCCCAGGTTTTGTTATGGGTAGTTGTTTTAATTCACTTGGAAGTTCTTCCTCGCTGTAGTTTTTGATGTTCAGTTCAATCAAAGATATGACAGGAAAAGGCAGTTTCGTTTCACTATTTCTCTTTATCAAAGAAGCTTCAGCAACAACTTTACCTCCTTCCCCTTCTGCACATTCCACTGCTTCAAGTGAAGATTTACCTGTGGTTATTACATCTTCAATGAGCAATATTTTCTTACCCTTTTTGATCTTAAATCCACGGCGTAATTCAAACTTACCATTAACGCGCTCGCAAAACATTGTCTTTATTCCAAGCTGCCTGCCAATCTCATAACCCACAATTATTCCACCAATTGCAGGAGATAATATTAAATCTATGGAGCTATTTAATTCTTTTTTTATTTTATCTGCTAATAATGCGCAAACTTTCATGGCTCTGCTTGGATTTTCAAAAATCTTCGCACACTGTATGTATGTGTCACTATGCAGCCCGGATGATAAAACAAAATGCCCATGCAAAATTGCTTCTGCTTCTTTAAATTCTTTTATTATTAGGTTATTTTCGTCTAATATCATTTTTTAAGTTTCACTATTACATTCTTTATTAATTATCTGAGTGATACAAACATCAGACCACACATTTATTGCAGTTTCAAACATATCGATGATTGTATAAATAGGCAAAATCAGTCCCATAATATGCAGAGGAACATTCATCGACATGAGATAACTGGTTGCCATAAAATAGCACCCCATCGGCACTCCAGCGTTACCAATTGCAGCCCCTGTAGCTAAAAAAATCCATATCAACATTTCGCTTAAGGAAAATACGTATCCGTTCATTTCTGCAACAAACATTACAGTGATTAGTATAAATGCAGCACATGCATTCATGTTAATTGTTGTGCATATTGGTAAAATAAAAGACGATAATTTCTTTGGCACCTTTAGCTTGTTCTGCACACATTCTATAGTTGTTGGCAATGTTGCACTGGATGATTTAGAAAAAAACGCAAGTGTGAGTGCTGGCATAACCCCTTTCAGCGTTTGAATTGGTGATATGCCTTTATACCACATAAATAGCGGTAAAATCAGAAATGCCTGCACAAAATTTGCAGACATTATGCAAACAAAATACCATAAAAGATTGTAGAACTCACTACCGCCTTTTAATTCATGCAAAAAACATGTGATAAAGGACCACACAGCAAGCGGAATGAATTTTAGTAACCCCTGAGCAATTTTAAGTAGCGTATCAAAAAGTGCAGAGAATATTTGATGTAATATATCCTGCTTTTCTTTTGAAAGTGAAACAATAGCTCCACCCATCAAAAAAGCGATTAATATGCTACCAATCATATTATTTTCAAGAAAAACTTGCACAAAATTAGAAGGAATGAGTGATTTTAAATATGAAAAATAACTGTGGTTATTGCTGTTAATACTCCCTATTGTATTACTTATGAAATTTTTTCTTGCTGGATCTATTAACAAATAAAACGATAATGCAACAAACGCAGCTATAATAGTTGTAAGCAGAGTATAAAATAGTGTTTTCTTAACTAAGACTTTGATTTCAATTGAGTCTTTGAGCCCGGAAATTGTGGAAACTATGGATAAAAAAACCAAAGGTAAGCTTATTAATTTGAGCAAGCTGATAAAGATATCACTAAATAGCTTTGCTATTTCAAATATGATTTCATTGTTTAGGTAGTAAGCAACTATTGCAAGCAGTATAGAAAAAAGTATTGCAAACTTGTGCATTGAAAATAAAACTTCAAAGTAACATTATACAATAATTTTGCTGTTTTGGAATCAGATTGATAGACAAAATAACTTTACAGATTAGGGAAAGATAAGAGGATGTGTTTATTCGGAGACAGTGTAAGATTTCTTAATTTAAATTTAGGTGCACTTAGCCCATTCTGGTGATAACAAATTGGAATAGATAAGATATGATAACTAACTCTTCTGCGAGTATATAGTTTTGCCGGACACAACAGTACGTACTACGTGTCCTTTTACTTTGCGACCATCGAAAGGAGAATTCTTTGATTTACTAGCAAAGTTGTCAGTTTTAATTTCCCATTCATGATTGAGGTCAACTAAAATTAAGTCTGCAGCAAGGTTTTTTTGTATACGACCACGTGGTATGTGTATTATATCTGCAGGCTTATATGTCAATTTTGCGAGCACATCAAGTAGACCCATTTGCCCACTGTGATAGAGTTCAAGTGAAAGGGGCAGCATTGTTTCAAGACCAACAATACCAAATGCAGCATTTTCAAGTGGCAGATCTTTAGAACTACGATCATGCGGAGCATGATCGGTTGCAATGCAATCAATCACACCTGTCTTTAAACCTTCAACCATAGCTAAACGATCTTCTTCAGTGCGAAGTGGCGGGTTCATTTTTGCAATTGCCCCATGTTGTTTTACTATATCTTCAGTCAAAGTGAAGTGATGAGGGGTTACTTCGCACGTAACATTTAATCCCAAATCTTTTGCACGTTTAATAGCATCAAGTGAATCTTTTGAAGAGACATGTAGAATATGGTAGTGCACATTCTCCATATCTTTCATGAGCAGTATATCGCGACTTACCATAACCGATTCTGACGCACTTAAGATCCCCTTTACTCCCAATTCTTCAGAAATTTTACCTTCGTTGATTGCACCACCTGCTGATAAATTTAAATCTTCTGCATGTTGAGCAATAGGAACATTCAGCATACTTGAATAAAGCAGCGCCTGTCTCATAATCATTGGGTTCATAACTGGCATGCCATCATCGGTGAACCCAACCGCACCTGCTTCCTTTAAAAGTGCCATTTCAGTCAGGTGTTCTTCCGAAGTGGTGATTTTAGCGTAAAATTCAACGTTTACATGTGAAGTTTCAAGTGCTCTATATTTCAAATATTTAGCCAAAATAACGCTATCAATTGCTGGAACAGTGTTTGGCTGACAAACTACAGTTGTAACTCCCCCCGCAGCTGCAGATTTGCTGCCTGTATATATAGTTTCTTTATGTTCCTGGCCTGGTTCACGAAAATGTACGTGAATGTCAATAAGGCCTGGCATTAGAACAAGCCCTTTACAGTCTATTGTTTCATCAACTCCACTTGTTGAAAATAATGATTCGCCAAAATCAACAATTTTATCCCCTTCAGTCAATAGCGAACCTTTTATATCAAGTTTAGTTTCTGGGTCGATAATACGAGCATTAGTATACGCAATTTTATAGCCTTCCTTTTGCCCTGTTTGCAACAAATTCCAAGTTTGAGTCATTATATTTGAGTATCAATTATGCAATAAATCTAAAGTTTTTTTAATAAAACACAACCAAATTAAAACACAGACTAAGAGCTGTCTTGAATTAAAATTATCCCAAAAATCCCGCCCTTATAACCTAATTAGCTTAGTTTTAACGTTAATGTGTGAAACTCTTAGCTCTGTTGGAGGATTTTCCAGTTGAATATCTGGCTCATTCTGCATGTTCGATAAACAAATTAAAGCTGAATCAAAATCTTCATCGAACTGTTTTGCTTCATGTATACCATCGATTATTTCCTCTAATTCTTCATCCATTTCTTGCGGCGCACTTTTTAATATCGCTTTTATTTGGTTTAAGTTTTGACGAATTTTCTCCTGATATCCAACAATTCTCTCTTGATATATATCAATCATTTTTTGACATGCGTTGCCTCTAAATGGATGTTCTTTTTTCTCTTTTATGTAAGAACTTTGAAAGTCTTTACAGTTAAGGATTGCTTCTCTATGTTTTTTTATGTCATTAATCGCGCTGACTATCGACTTATCTATTTTCTTCGAATTTTCTTCCCGTTCTTCTCTTTTAATTATACTTTTGGATTCATTTTTTATCTGGTTCATTTTGTCATACAGGTTTCTACATTCTTTGTAAGATGCCATTGGTTGTAATATTCCTTCTTCTACACCTTTATTGTAAAAATTCTTCAACTCATCACTTGATAGTATTGTTATAGCATCTTCCCTTTTACCTTGTGATTTAGGATACTTTTTATTCAATGAACTAACATGATTTAACAAGAAATCTTTAACTAGCCCTTCTTTTTTTACTTCGGATAATCTTTCTAGTGTTTCTATATATTTCAGAGTTTCCGCAAAGAGCTGTCCACCAGAGGGAGCAAATCCTTGAAGTGATTTACTCTGTGCTTTACAAAAATCGGTTTGTAAAAAATCTTCAGCTTGTTTTTTTATTACTGAAAGTTCATTAAAGGCTTTTTCTGGATTGATTTTTCTCAAAATACTAATAGCTTTTCTAATCGCTTTTTCTCTCTTTTTATTATCTTGTTTTTCATTTAATATGAGATGTTCAGTTTTGGTAAAAGCATCACCGCGATCACTCTTTGCAATGTTACAAACGATGCTTTTTACAACTTTTTCGGTTGCTGCATAATCTATTTCTTTTGCAAAGCAGTCAACAAATGATTGCCAAACTTTTTTATTAACAAGCTTACTTGTCTTATTTTCAAAATCTTCTATATCTTTGAATCCTAAAATAGTATAGAGATTTTTTTCGATTATTGGTTCGGCATGTTGTTTTGCCACTTTACCTTTTATATTGAATGGAAATTTACTAATCTTAGTTGTACCCACAATGTTACCTCAATATTAACGCTATCTATAAAAGTATAAAGATTTAATATTTAATTTTTAATTAATACTAGCACAGCTAACTACGGGAGCATTATGCTAGCATCAATTAACACTTTAACTTCTAACTTGTCATCAGTAATATTGTTTATATAAAAACTATAATTTTTTATGCCTGAACTTGGGAATATATTGCTATTGCTAGCCTGCTTATTGTCTTTGACATATTTGTTTTTACCGCTTAGTTCTTGTCGGTTTATTACCACTGCCATATTTTTTTGTGTATCAGTGTCAATGGCTATTTTGATCTACTGCCACATTACAAATGATTTTTCACTTGAAAACGTATACTACCACTCACACACAACAAAACCTTTGATCTACAAGATTTGTGGTGTTTGGGGAAACAAAGAAGGGTCCATGTTGCTTTGGACCTTAGTGCTTGTCATGTATTTATTACTAATGGATATTTATATACCTTCTGTCATCCCAGTTTCCCCCTCTGTCATCCCAGTCTCTTCTTCTGTCATCCCAGTGCCCAGACACTGGGATCCAGACAATTTAATTGCAAATGAGTACATCAAATGGCAGTGTAATAAAAACTGGATTCCAGTGTCAAGCACTGGAATGACACCAGAACGAACTAATGGTAGTAAATTAAAAAAAATATCTCTTATCACTCATGGGCTGATTTGCTTTTGTTTTTTGCTGTTCACTTTAATTGAATCCAGCCCCTTCACTAAAATGCCAGGCATTGAAACAGATGGATTGGGTTTTAATCCGATATTGCAGGATATAGGCCTTGCTATTCATCCACCGATATTATATTTGGGGTACCTTGGATTTAGCGTTCCTTTTTCGCTCTCTATAGCTGGATTAATTTTAAATACTGAAGGAAATGTTTGGGCTAAAATTGTCAGGTCTTGGGTACTTATTTCTTGGTCGCTGCTCACTTTGGGCATCAGCTTAGGTAGCTGGTGGGCATATCGCGAACTTGGGTGGGGTGGATTTTGGTTTTGGGATCCAGTGGAAAACGTTTCTTTGATGCCGTGGCTAATTGCAGTAGCGCTGACACATTTGTTGCTCGTGGTGCGAAATTTCAATGTTTTAAGGAACTTTGCTATTTTACTTACGCTTACAACTTTTATATTGAGTGTGACTGGAACATTTCTAGTCCGCTCAGGAATACTTACCTCAGTGCACACGTTTGCAGATGATCCAAGATATGGACTATATATATTAGCTCTACTTGGTGTAATTACAGTCAGTAGCTTAGTAATATTTGTAGTATTTACGAGAAAAAATCACACGTCTGCGATGTCATTCCAATGCTTGACACTGGAATCTGAAAAGAAACCTGCTACTCAAGTGACAGAGGGTAGAAGATTCTTTTCACGCCTTACGATGATGCTGATGAACAATTTATTATTCATCACTGCCTTTTTCATTGTGTTCGTTGGCACTTTATACCCTACAGTGCTCGAATATTTAACCGGTAAATTAATTTCAGTTGGAGCACCATACTATAATTCCTTATTTAACCCTATTGCACTGGCTATTCTAGCCCTCACGATAATTGGGCAATACTGCAGTTGGCAGGGAAATAGTCTATTGCCAATATTCCGT
This sequence comes from Wolbachia endosymbiont (group A) of Epagoge grotiana, assembly GCF_947251775.1. Taxonomy (NCBI): domain Bacteria; kingdom Pseudomonadati; phylum Pseudomonadota; class Alphaproteobacteria; order Rickettsiales; family Anaplasmataceae; genus Wolbachia; species Wolbachia endosymbiont (group A) of Epagoge grotiana. Next base: position 904,852 of record NZ_OX366387.1, on the reverse strand, counting down.
GAATATAGATTTTCATTTTGTAGTGCTGCAGCTATTTTGCCGTTTATTTTTCACATGGAGCTAATAATTGTGCTATCAATTACTATCTCCATAGCATTATTAATCTTTGTTTTAGAAGCATACAGTAAAAGAATTTGTTTATTTAAGGTAGCATTTGGTGAATCAATTTTATTAGCAAGAAAAGTTTCTAAATCCTACTATGCAATGATGGCAGCTCATGCTGGAGTGGCAATTCTAGTGCTTGGTATAGCATATTCGGTTGGTTGGCAGGAGAAAAAAGAAAATTACTTAAAAATAGGGGATAGCATAACAGTCAATAAATTTAAAGTTACTTTACGAAATATTGAGCTAATAAAAGAAAAAAATTTCCATGCAGTGAGGGGTACAATGGATATCAGGAATTTGCTGAATAATAAGATATTAGGTGAGATGACCCCTGAATATAGATTTTACCTTGTGGAAGGTCAGAAAAATGTTGAAAGCAGTATCTACCACAATTTATTTTCTGATATTTATGTTGTAATTGGAGAGATTGATAAGAGTAAGAGCAAAATCGCAGCCAAAGTGCACTATAAACCTGGAATGTCTATAATCTGGCTTGGATCCTTTCTTATCGCTTTTGGTTCGCTCTTTGCTGCTTTTCCTTTTAGTAAACGGGCGAAGGTTGTCTAGCTGTCGTGGATTTATTAACAACGCTCCTAGGTCCAGAGTGCAATATATGAGAAATTACCGGGCTATAGATACTGATTTGCAAAGGTTAGAACCAAAGAAAGTTATATTTTTTTATTGACAGACCTATATATTACGATATTCACTAAGGGATTAGTGAGTAATGGTTATACAATATGAATGGTGGGGTATCAGACAAGGAAAAAGCTATACGCACTGCTTTCGATTTTAAGGAGCCTTACAGCGATTGGCATCAAATTTTTAAACGTCCTAATCAACAGTATAACCCTTCCAACTATGATTCGTCGAGCGAAATAAATGAACACGATATAGAAACTCAAAAGATTGAAGAAGGTGATGGCCATGATTCAGGTATTAGTTCCGATGATGAGGATGACCGGGCAACTTATACAGCAGTACAATTAACTAATGATTCTCTTGATAGCCAAAGATATACAGGAATATGCATTCCAACACCAACTGATGGTTGGGCAGGTGAAAATAATCATCAGACTGGTTTATCAGGTGATTTGCCAGACGTGAGTAATAATCCACAAATTTTTGAAAGTACTGATTCAGTAGAGCATAATTCTACCTGCAATGATCATGTAATTTGTGATTCAGGTCACAATTCTGACGATGAGGATCAGATTCCAGAGGACTTTCCTTCAAGGAAACGAGTACGATCGATTGAAATTGATCAGTTTGAACCGTTGTACAAGAAGAGGAAAATAGAAGCACAAAATAATCAAAAATATACAGAAAATGTATGTAATCCAACAAATGGTGGTTTGTTAGGTGAAAGTGATAATCAACAGATTTCTGAAGATACAGAAATAACTTCTGATTGTAATCCAGATGATTCAGATCCAAAAGGGAATGAGGGCTATGGTTCAGATGGTTCTTGTGAAAGTAAAGAAAATTTGACAAAGGGCGCTGGTGGTAGTAATCAGACTTTTGAAGGTGAACAGAAAAGCTCAGAATTTCCGAAAGTTAACAATTGGTCAGATAGTGATGGGAACTCAGAAGACAGTTCGGACTGTGGTGATGATCATACGCGTCAAGTTAAGAGATTGTGAGCAAATTTAGAGAGGTTAAAGTGGATACTCTAGCCCTTCTACGTTTGTCTTTTAATGAAAATCGCGACCAAGTTATAGTGAGTTTTTTAAGAAATGCTTTTAAACTATTAATTTTGGTTAATACTAAAAATAACTCTCTAACCCGCCTTTTTAGCTCAATAAATGCCTTTGTTAAGCTAAGTTCTGTATTCTTTTTCACTTCTGTGCAACCAACTATGCCGTGAAATATAAGAATTGCGCACAATTTAGCATATAGTTCACATAATACTCTGCATGGCTTTCCTTTTAGCTTATCAAGCCTGATATGGCTTTTATACAATTTAAATAATAACTCAATTTGCCACCTTACTCTGTAAATCGTTAATACTTGCTCAGCACTAATTTTATTTTCTGGAACATTAGTTATAAATATTGACCAGTTCAACAATTTTTGATTTCTTTTAGAGGATGTATATCCCTGCGATCTTGCTAATCTATTAGCTTTCCTTCTTCTGGCCATAGACTGTTCTTCAGTTAGTTTCTGACATATAATTCTTACTCTAATTTTTGCTTCTTTTCCTAACAATACCTCGTTTTCTAAAAATAACTTATCCTCTAAACATTCTAATAACTCCATTTTTTGATTTGTTTCTACATCATATATGTTGGTATCGGATTTATAACGACTTATGAAATAAGCTCCTATTTCATTGATTTGTTTAAAAGAACTTGGCACAAAATAACCGAGATCAGATATTAGCAAATCATTGCTTAATATATTACTTAAATGTTTCCTATATCCCTGGTCTGATCTTACCCCCTCCGTTAAATTAAGTTGGTCTATTATCTGATTCATGTAGTCGAAAACTAATTGTAACTTTATTCCAGACTTAGTATTGCTTTCATAGCCACTGTAGCTAGTACCATAACCTTTATACATCTCTTCCATACTGTTAGGTAGAGTAATATAGCTACTGTCCAATAATTTAACACTATTAAATTGCTGTAAGATTTTGCAATCAACTTGCAAGATATTTTTAAAGAGAATCACAGATTCATTATACATCCTTTTCATAAATTCCACTGCTTCTTCAGTAAATCTAAAATCCAAACCTTGTTTTGTTATATCTATCGAGTCCTCGTTTAGTAATTGACACATTGTTTCTACGCTACAATTATCAACTCCTATATTACCCAAGACCATGGCTTTTACGAATGATGAACCTTTTAGCTTTCTCTTTCTTTTTATAAACCTTGTTGTAATTGAGATTTTCTCTGCTTTTTCATTAAAAAATTCTTTGAGCTTTTTTGATAAGCAAGTTATTTTATTCATTGGTTCTCTCACTAAAAGTATATCTGGGAGAACTTATACCTTATTATTCTATCTCTTTCATACCTTTATTTCCTTAACTTGACGCGTATGCTTTTTTGAACATTCCCGGAAATGCAGAAAAAAAATGTTCAACATTATATCAGGAGTCCTTGTCGTTTTAATCTGCACAGATTGCGAAGTTAAATGAAATAGCTTCACTGTTATGATAAGGGTGCTGGCGAAGGGTGTCAAGCAAGTTTTTCGTTTCTATATGCGCTACCTTAAGACTTCAACGTCTTAACGCACCTAACTCCATCTGCATATAAATTTGCATGGCTCTTTCCAGTATTAAGCAATGCAAATCCAATGTTGTCTACACTAGAGCGCAGTTCCCCTATTTCCTCATTATTTTCATTTGTCACTTTAGTGCCAATATCTGGAAGTGCGTTATCTCCCTCAACAAGGTAAAGTTTTCTTCTGAATATTTCTTGTCTGCTCATTCGATTTACGACTTCCTGACCTATATAACACCCCTTATTAAAGCTTATACCGTTTACTTTATCGATTAAAAATTGCAGTGGAAATGATGAATTCTGCACCATATCTTTCGCTCCATCTGGAACGAGATTTTGAATTCTAACTTTTTCATACTGAGTAAAATCCCCAACCGGCTCTTTTATTTCATCTTTATGTATGATCCTCATTCCTAGCAGCTTGTGCCTTGGATCTTGAAAAATAACTTGTGACTTACCACTACACTCCGCCAACTTAGTATTAAACAAAACTCCAACCTTATATAGTGCGCTAACGTCTTTAATTTTCACTTTCAAATAAGTTTTAAGCAAATCCAGTTTCTCGATTATTTGCTGCAAGTGCATGTTTTCGCACTCCAAGAGGGTGTATTTACCATATTCAATAAGAAAAAAATCATATAGATATTTTCCCTGAGGGCTAAGCAATAAAGAGTAAATGGCTTTTTGGCTATCCAACTTATTAATATCATTGGTTATAATACCCTGCAGAAAATCTCTAGTGTCAGGCCCATATAGCACTATCACACCACGACTTAAAAATGGTATATAACTCATGAAATCTCTATAAATAAATCTAAATTTTATTATATAACATTAGGCTCTTTTAGAAACTGCTTTTGGCGTGCATATTTTATAATGGCGTGCATATTTTACAAGCTCCAGCCCTTGAAATCTAACTTACGAGTATATATATATAAACTTATAAGTTAATTTGTTGATGAGGAAAAACAAATGTCAAGTATAAGTTTAAATGTATTAGATGATAGCGTGCTGATCAAGCCTATTAGCGAAGAAAAGCAAGGTGGAATTGTGCTTCCATCAAGTGCTGAAAAGAAACCTACTAAAGGTGAAGTTATAGCAATTGGTGAAGGTTCACGCAATTCAAGTGGCGAACGCGTAACTTTAACTGTGAAAGCTGGTGATAAAGTGTTCTATCGCCAATGGGCTGGTACAGAAATAGAACATAATAATGAGAAGCTTATCGTGATGAAAGAGTCCGATATACTTGCTGTCATTAAGTAGCAGTCTTTATTTTACTAAACTGAAACAAAGCGCAACATAGCGCATTGTAAATGATTTTATTATAGTTTTCTAAATTTTTTATTAACAAGAGGTGATAAAAATGACTAATGTAGTAGTATCAGGTGAGCAGTTGCAAGAAGCCTTTCGTGAAGTTGCAGCAATAGTGGATTCAACGGTAGCAATAACTGCAGGACCTAGAGGAAAAACAGTAGGGATTAATAAGCCCTATGGAGCACCAGAAATTACAAAAGATGGTTATAAGGTGATGAAGGGTATCAAGCCTGAAAAACCATTAAACGCTGCGATAGCAAGCATCTTTGCACAAAGTTGTTCTCAATGTAACGATAAAGTTGGTGATGGTACAACAACGTGCTCAATACTAACTAGCAACATGATAATGGAAGCTTCAAAATCAATTGCTGCTGGAAACGATCGTGTTGGTATTAAAAACGGAATACAGAAGGCAAAAGATGTAATATTAAAGGAAATTGCGTCAATGTCTCGTACAATTTCTCTAGAGAAAATAGACGAAGTGGCACAAGTTGCAATAATCTCTGCAAATGGTGATAAGGATATAGGTAACAGTATCGCTGATTCCGTGAAAAAAGTTGGAAAAGAGGGTGTAATAACTGTTGAAGAGAGTAAAGGTTCAAAAGAGTTAGAAGTTGAGCTGACTACTGGCATGCAATTTGATCGCGGTTATCTTTCTCCGTATTTTATTACAAATAATGAAAAAATGATCGTGGAGCTTGATAATCCTTATCTATTAATTACAGAGAAAAAATTAAATATTATTCAACCTTTACTTCCTATTCTTGAAGCTATTGTTAAATCTGGTAAACCTTTGGTTATTATTGCAGAGGATATCGAAGGTGAAGTATTAAGCACTTTAGTTATCAATAAATTGCGTGGTGGTTTAAAAGTTGCTGCAGTAAAAGCTCCAGGTTTTGGTGACAGAAGAAAGGAGATGCTCGAAGACATAGCAACTTTAACTGGTGCTAAGTACGTCATAAAAGATGAACTTGGAATCAAGATGGAAGATCTCACGCTTGATGATCTTGGTACGGCTAAAAATGTTAAAATTACTAAAGATAATACCACAGTTGTCAGCGAAAACAGCGATTCTGACAGTGTGAAAGCTAGAATCGAGCAGATTAAATCTCAAATTGAAACTTCAACTTCTGATTATGATAAAGAAAAGCTAAGAGAACGTTTAGCGAAATTATCAGGTGGCGTTGCTGTGCTCAAAGTTGGTGGAGCAACTGAAGTGGAAGTTAAAGAACGTAGAGATAGAGTCGAAGATGCGCTGCATGCAACAAGAGCTGCAATTGAAGAAGGCATAGTTCCAGGTGGTGGAGTTGCGCTTCTTTATGCTTCATCTGTTCTCGACAAATTAAAAGGTGCAAGTGACGAAGAGCAAATAGGCATAAACATTATCAAGAAAGTTCTCAGTGCTCCAATTAGAAGGTTAGTTAAAAATGCTGGTCTTGAATCTGCTGTTATAATTGACTATTTGATTAAGCAGAATGATAAAGAGCTTATATACAACGTTGAGGCTATGAATTACGCTAATGCATTTACAGCTGGTGTGATTGATCCAGCAAAAGTGGTGCGTATTGCTTTTGAAACAGCGGTATCTGTTGCGAGTGTGCTGATAACTACTGAATCTATGATAGTTGATGTACCAAGCAAAGAAAATGCTTCATCTCCTATGGGTGCAGGAGAAATGAGTGGCATGGGTGGATTCTAAGTAGAATGAAACCGTGGAGCAATTGCTCCACGGTAGTTCCAAAAAATCTCACATTTTACTATTCGTTAAAGGTAATACGTTTGGTGCAGAAATGCACTACTGTTTGCATCCGTTTCACTCCTTTATATTGTGGTTGTCTAATAACAAAAAGGCAGCATAAGAAAACTATAACCCCTAGTATATTTATACTATAGCTGACCCAAGCAACACGTCATACCGCGATTCATTCCACAACTGTACGAACATTACAATATGGCACATAGTAAACGATGTCATGAAAGTAGCTGACACTGGAATGACACCCTTTTGGATGGAAACCAGTGTCACGTACTGGCATGACACCCATTTGTTCCTATAGTTGTCTTTTCTCGTCTACCTTATTTTGCCACTCTGCTGAACAGATACAATTTACAACCACCCCCCTACCCTTTTTAGTTGTTCAGCAAATATAGAGAGGTTAAAGGGAGTGGTATTACTTAAACAACTAAATAAAAAATCAGGTAGATCATTCTGAAATTCTTGCATTTTTGTCCATAATTTTGTTAAATAACTTCCCTTTTGGTCATATCGAACCAAATTTCTTTTTCACACCACCTTTTAAGCCACTTTCGTTAGTTTTTGTCATAATGCGGTCAAACACTCCCAATAACCTCTTTAATAGGTTTGGAGTTAGCGAAGAGATAAGATCAACAGATACGTTATTGTTTTTGTCATCACCACTTGCTTTATAGTCTATTGAAACGATTCCCCTACTTTTCCCACCAGTAAGAAGTTTTCCAATTATAGGAATTTTTAACAAAGATTTATTAATTGAATATGCTGGTATTACTTGTCCTGCAACCTGGAATTTATAATTTCTAATATCGAGCTTACCACCAGTGCTAATACCTAACTCCGCCCCTTCAAGCCAAGATTCTTCAATTTCAATAGTGCCATCTTTGTATGAAAAAGGTGCATTACATTTGTAAAAGTATACACCTTCATTTTTTATGGCATTTACAATGCCAGGCAATGAAGACATCGACAATAAAGTAGTAAGTAGTGGAGCATCTTTGATGTAGAAATTGCTAATGGATAACGTACCATAATGTTCTCCACTTTCTCTCTGAGGAGAGAGATAAAAAGACAATTTGCCGTTTTTAATTGATTTACTAATGCCTAAGGAACGCAAAAGCATACCTGAATTATCCGCATATATTTCGAGCCCTATTCCACTGTATTCTGCTAGTATGTTGCTGCTATCTTCCAGAAACTGCCCTGTAAATTGACTTCCATTGCAATTACCTTTAGTACAGGTTACATTCAGCTTAGCATTTTTGATAACGATGCCTTCTTTCATAATTACATTGTCAACATTCATACTAATCTCTATATCTTTATTTAATCCATTACTGTTTTTGCCAAGCAAGCCTAAAATATCACTTAAGTTAATTTCCTCACCATAAATAGTTATGGCATTTTTCTCCTTACCTGATTCAATTTCTATACTAAAATCATTATCAGGCAATTTAAAGCTACTAGAATTTAAATATAAATTTCCATTTTCTACTCTTCCGCTGAATTTTATATCTAGGTCATTTCCTACAATGTCTAATTTATCTACTAACAATTCACCTGCTCCTTTTAACCTTGTAGAAAACAAAATTTTATTGTGATCTTCAAAGCGATTTTTCCACCCTAAGTAGCTTGAATGTGATTCAAATTCTGATAAATCTATATCACCATTAACATACCCCGTCTTATCTTGATTTATCACTGACTCTAAATTTGCACTGACATAGCCACTATCAAAATTAAATATTTGAGCGGGTAAATCTCCGGTCAAATTCCAGGCGAAACTTTCATTCCTATTGCTACTTTTCAGGTCAAATAATAGCTGTGTGTTATTCACCATACCACTACCATTTAAATCTATAAAGTCACTGCCAAAACTAAGCTTAATATCATATTTACCAAGACTTGCATTATAGACGGCCAAATTGTCAATTTCAGAATGAAAATTTGCTGAGAAGTCTACTTTTTTGTCATCAGCATTTAGATTAAAAATGCGAAAATTAAATACGGATTTTGCCATTCCACTTACTTTATCCCTTTCAACCTTCACCACATCATCCAGCTTAAATCTTATAGGCTCATATAAACCATACGCATCACTTACAGCTTTGCCATTAATGGTTAGAACTGAATCTTCCTTATTTAGAGATTTCATTTCAATATCACCACCATTAACAGTGAAATTCTGAAACTTAGCGCTATTTACAGTAATTTCAAGATCGTTATTCTTGATGATCAAATCACCCTTTAATTCCTTTACTTGCTCAAAATCTTCATCAAATTTTACGCTACCGTTTTCTATATCAGCAACAATTACAATGTCTGACAGATCGTCATCAACCAAATTGTTAATTTTGCCATTGAAACTTACAATGGTATTTAAAACATCCCCATCAATATTATCACAATACCAGCTTTTAAATTTACTATTTACTACACTATCTGGTATATAAGTACATAAATCCTTTGCAGCAAACTTACTAATATTAATTCTAAGCAAAGCATGACTTGTACCAAAGTTCATTTTGCCTATTAAAGAGAGATACGTGTCATTTAACTTAAAATGGAAGTTTTTTACACTAATAATTCCACTACTATATGTTAAATTTATATTTACATTAGTTAAGGCCAAATTTTTGTTCAAATAATTTTCTGTATTTAATACGTATATATTTCCATCTACAATTTCATCCTTTTTATTAATTTTCACTGAGAAGCTTCCTTTGAATCCTATATTTTTGTCCAAATTGTAGCTTTTAACTAATGTAGAAAACTTGCTCAATAGTCCCAATTTTAGATCATAAAATATCCCGTACACATTTAGCAAATTGTTGCGATTTTTTATCGTAATTGATAAATCATCCAAAAATCCCTTTCCATCTTTTGTATTCACATGAATATCTAAAACATTAAAATCTTCCCCCTTCCCTATATATAATTTATCAATAAAAAATTCATCTTCTGTGCTTTTATCAATAGCGATGTTAGTAAATTCAATTTTTGAATCCGCATTTAAGTCAAAAAAAAATTCCCTTATTGTTTTTAATAGATTTTTTGCACTACTTTCTGTCATCTTGAAATTCTTCCCTGTCATCCCAGTATCTTTTTTTCCTGTCATCCCAGCACTCGTCCTTGTCATCCAAGTAGCTTGACTACTTGTTTCTTTTTTTCTAGATTCCAGCGTCACGCGCTGGAATGACACCGAAGGAAGGCGGTTACTACTTAAATAATGATTATCCAAAAGGTCTAATGAGTTTTGCGGATTAACATTAGTTTCTTCTCTCTTGATACATACATGCACATTATCAGCTGAAACCTGAGAGAGATTTGTGCTAGCTTTAAATAAGGAACTTAACTTAAAATGTACAAAAAGCTCAGGAACTTTTATAGTAAAATTAGGGTTTGCTATTGCCAAATCCGTAATGACTAAATACGGATCTTTGCCATCTTTCTGCCAAACAACTGAGGTATTCTCCATATTAACGCTTGAGCCAACAAATATTTTTGATATTTTATGTTTAACATAAAAATCAATATAATTAATATTGATTTCTAAAGGCTTAAAAAAAATAAAGAAGCACAATATGAATAATAAAGCTACGGAAAATAATATAGTAATTTTTTTAAGCATCGATTATTGCTTTTCTTGCTAAACTATCAGCCTCCTCATTATACTTATCGCCACTGTGTGCTTTAACCCACTTCCAATCAATTTCGTGTTGTGAAGCAACGTTGTCTAGCTCTTTCCACAATTCCATATTTTTTACTGATTTTTTATTACTTGTTTTCCAGCCATTCATTTTCCACTTATTTATCCATTCTGTTATGCCATGCTTAACATAAAGACTATCCGTATATAAATTAATATTACAAGAAAATTTCAATACTTTCAGCCCATTGATCACCGCTGTTAACTCCATTTTATTGTTTGTGGTATTTTCTTCTCTACCATAAATGTCTTTTCTGTAATCTTGAAATAATATGATAGCTGCCCATCCTCCCGCTCCAGGATTACCAGAACACGCCCCATCCGTATATATTGTCACTTCTTTTTTACTCATCTTTGTTTATATCGGTTAACAAAGTATATAGTTGCTTTTATGAAAGCACAATTTCTAAAGGTAGTTTAAGCTGCACCTTTAAATTTTATTATAGAAACAAAAAAAAGTGTGACAACGAGCATTACCAAAAGGAAAAGTAAAAAATAGTTTTTATGCTTCTGCCGTTCTTTCATAACTAAAATAAATCAATAGAACAAAAAATAATACTGGCGAATAGGGAAAATAGATAAGAAATTGAATAAGAAAACATTTTTTTCTGTGAGCTGTGATTCTTGAACTTCATAACAGATACAGCGTACCAAATAAAAACGCAACCTTCAAAGGTTGCCATGCTTAGATAAAGTAAAGCCTTTTTCAAAAATAGAGCCGGAAGCAAGCTAGTTAGCACCAGCAAAACACTATAAATTAATATATATTTTCTTGTTTTTTCCGGACCATAAACAATATTGAACATTGGAATTGATGCCTTTGCATAGTCTTCAGACTTATTTAAAGATAGGGCCCAAAAGTGTGGTGGAGTCCACATAAAAATTACTAAAAATAAAATGAAACTTTCCCAACTTACAGAATTAGTCACAACTGCCCAGCCAATCATTGGAGGGAAAGCACCTGCTGCACCACCGATAACGATATTCTGCGGAGTACGCCTTTTTAGCCAAATTGTATATATGAAAACGTAAAATAATATGCTAACAGCAAGCAAAGCAGCAGAAATATAGTTTACTGCTATTGCCATGATAAATACTGACAATATTCCAAGAGTTATACCAAATTCAAGCGCACTTTCTGCAGAAACTCTACCTGAGGGTATAGGGCGGTTTTTTGTCCTTTCCATGAGCAGATCTATGTCTCTGTCATACCACATATTTATAGCACCTGCAGATCCTGAGCCAAGAGCAACACATATAAGAGATATTAGTGCTAGAAAAGGGTGCATACTACCTGGTGCAGTAACCATACCAGCAACTGCAGTAAATACCACAAGATACATTATCCTTGGCTTCAGCAAACGCCAAAAATCCAGTATTGTTGATTCAACATTTAGCAAAACACTTGTGTACATTCTATTTTACCACTGGTGGTTTTTCGAAAGTATGAAAAGGCGGTGGTGAAGATACCGTCCATTCCAAGGTGTCACCTCCCCAAGGATTATCTCCAGCTTTCTTGCCCCATTTAAAAAGATGTATAACTATAAACACAAAAAACATAACTGAAACAAAGGACATATACGAACCAATTGAGGATATATAATTCCAAGGGATAAACGCATCAGGATAATCAGGTATACGCCTTGGCATACCAGCTAATCCTAAGAAATGTTGAGGTAAAAAAGTGATATTGGTGCTAATAAAAGTAAGCCAAAAGTGGATTTGACCTAAGCGCTCATTATATTGTTTACCCGACATTTTACCAATCCAATAATAAAAGCCAGCAAAAGCTCCAAATAATGCAGCAAGTGACATGACATAATGGAAGTGAGCAACAACATAATAGGTGTCGTGCAGGAGCTTATCTATTCCACCATGAGAAAGAATTATTCCCGTTATGCCACCGCCAACAAACATAAAAATAAAACCTAGTGCAAATAGCATAGGGGTTTTAAACTCAATTGCTCCGCCCCACATAGTTGCAATCCAGCTAAAGACTTTTACACCAGTTATAACACCGATAAAAATTGTGGTAGTGCTAAAAAATGCAGCAGCGTCAGCACTAAGCCCAACAGTGAACATATGATGAGCCCAAACCATAAAGCCAAATACTGCTATACCTATCATTGCATAAACCATCCCTATGTAACCAAATACAGGTCTGTGAGAAAAAGTTGATACAACCTGACTTATGATGCCAAATGCAGGAAAAATAATTACGTAAACTTCTGGATGACCAAAAAACCAAAATAAATGTTGAAATAACACAGGGTCACCACCACCGGCAGGATCAAAAAAGGAAGTACCAACATTGCGATCAGTAAGAAGCATAGTTATAGCACCGGCAAGCACCGGTAAGGCAACAATCAACATAAATGCTGTTAGCAAGACAGACCAAACAAATAGTGGCATCTTAGTCAACGACATGCCTTTCGCACGCATGTTAAATATAGTAACTATAAAGTTGATCGCCCCAACAATTGACGACATACCAGCAACATGAAGTGCAAGTATAGCAATGTCAACTCCTGCACTTGGATGGGACATTACCTGTGATAAAGGTGGATATAAAGTCCAACCTGTACCTGGACCTTCACCAATAAACACTGAGAGAATGAGCAAAATAAAAGATGACACTAATAACCAAAAACTTAAATTATTCATACGAGGAAATGCCATATCTGGTGCGCCAATCATGAGAGGTACAAACCAGTTACCAAATCCTCCCATGAGGGCTGGCATTATCATAAAAAACACCATTATCAATGCATGCCCTGTAACCATTACGTTATATAATTGATAGTTATTGTTAAGTATATTAATGTGCATTAGCTGAGTGCGAATAATCACCGATAATAATCCACCAATAATTCCAGCTGATATGGAAAAAATAATGTACAGTGTCCCTATGTCTTTATGATTAGTGGAAAACAACCAACGCTTTATGCCCCTTGGTACGTCACTCATATCTATACTCCAAATTTAACTCACTAATTTTCTATTTTCAATCCACTTATTAAAATCTTCTTTGCTTACTGCTTCAACAACAATTGGCATAAATCCATGGCCTTGACCACACAATTCATAGCACTGCCCGTAATAAACACCAGACTTTTTGATATTAAACCACGCCTCATTCAGCCTACCTGGTATCGCATCAATTTTTACACCAAAAGCCGGTACTCCCCAGCTGTGTATCACATCTCCTGCTGTAACTTGTAAACGAACATTAGTATTAATGGGTAAAACGATGTTGTTATCAACAGAGAATAGCTTTAAATCTCCTTCGATAAAGTCTTCTTTTCCCTTAATATAACTATCAAATGACACACCTTGATATTCTGGATATTGGTAACTCCAATACCATTGATGGCCAATAACTTTCAGTGTTATATCAGCTTTCGGTATTTCTTCCTGTAGCTTCAGTAATTTAGCGTTTTCAAAGGCTAATATTCCAACAATGATAGTTGGTATAACAAACCAAATAATTTCTAAAGGAACACTATGGGTAGTTTTACTTATGTTTGTTACTTTGCTTTTACGAAAGCGAAACGCTATATAAGCAAGCAGCGCCCACACAAAAAGCATTATTGTAACCATCACAAGCATCACAAACGAATGTGACCTAACTACAGCCTCCATTACTTCAGTTGCAGGAGCAGGAAATCCAAATTGCCAGGAAGTAGGAGCAGAGGCAACAGATATATTTGAGTAAAATATTATCAATAGTGCAAATAACTTCACCATATCTTTTGTTTGTTTGCTATAAAACTAAGTGATATACTGTATAATAGTATATATAAACTTACTATGCAAATAGAGATTAGTGATGGTTAATAATTTTTTAGCATTCAACAAGTATAATAGTACAATACTAATTGAGGAAAAAAGCATTTACATAAATCTATTGTAAGTAAAAATATTATAATATTTTAAATTAAGTATTTACTTTAAGTAAATTCTATAATAATTTTAATAGTGTCTGTTACTGCTAATAACCCTCTAGCCTCACACCTAAAAGCAGTAACAGACACTATTAAACTTTATGACAAGTTTATAATCTGTAAGATCAAAGTCTTACAAGTTTCTTTATTTCATTATACATTGCAGTTTGTTAATTAACTTTTAATGCCTATGGTGGCATTTACAGCTTGGACCAAAGGTTTATGTATTATAGAAAATAATTATAAAAAAAACACACTATTTGTATACCATACAAACTTTTTTTATTCTGCATAGCTGAGTTACTAGATTCTGTAAACGAAATCTTTAGAGAAGCCAAATGGGCAAAGTTTCATGAAGGTCTTTGGCATCTCTTAGCATAGATCCCTTACTTAACCATCATACCGCGATTCATTCGCAGTATCTCAAAGCATAGATCCCGCTAACACGTAGCGGGATGACGATTGTCAGGCTAGCTGTCATCCCAGTGTCAAGCACTGGGATGACAAGGTATAAACCTTATCGTCATGCCGCCACAAACCGTCATACCGCGATTCATTCGCGGTATCTCTAGATCCCGCTAACAAGTAGCGGGATGACGATTGTCGTTTAGCCATAAACATTAAGAAATTTACCAAATAAAAAAAAAGGCAAAAGAAGCCCTGGGGTTATTATCCGCTTTAAAATATTGGCGTTTTTTATGTTTTAAACGCTTGACAAGCGAAATTCAGCTGCTTTTAATTGCAACTAACCTACGCTGCAAATGTTTAAGAAATTTACTAAGCAGAAAAAAAGACAAAGAATCCCCGAGTTAGCTAGTCTTTTACTATCTCTGTCGAGTATTGGCATTTTTTGATGTCTTGTAACGCTTTATAAGCGCGTTTCAGCTTATATAGGTAAAAACCCAGAAATTTTTAAAGACATGCGATGCACGTAGTGCGAAAAATTAAACATGAGACGCCAAATACCCTAAGTTTGACTCGCGACATAATGTTGAACATTTTTTTTTGCATTTCCAGAGCAAGTTCTTGAAACCTAAACATTATATGTACATCATCATGATCAATTCTAATGCATCTAACTAATGCTATGATGACCTTACCCAGAAAAAGTGGAGAGAAAGTTTGGAATGTTTTTTACAAAAAGAATGATGCATCAAATTGTTCTGGAATGCAATAGTTAATAGTGACGTTGTTTGTTATAAAAAATTTCTATATATTCAAATATAGCAGTTTTGATATGCTGTTTAGAGTGCCGAGAGGTGTCTATTGGTAACTCCCTTTTTAGAGAACTGAAGAAGCTTTCCACAACAGAATTGTCGTAACAACAACCTTTATAACTCATCTATGTTTTTTATGGATAAGAGATATTGATAACCTTGCGAAGTATATTGTGAACCTTGATCACTATGTAATAGTAGATTTTTGGCAGGTTTACGCTTGTTAACGGCCATTAATAAAGAGTCCATAACCAATTGTTTATTTATTGAACTGCTCATTAACTACCATGCGTGAATATAGATCGATTATTGTTGCCAAATATAGCCATCCTTCTTTGGTTTTTATATAAGTAATCCCATACTTTATTTGGTTGATCGACAATAAAGTTTTGGTCTAATATATTGGGAGCTACTGTCCGTTTGTTGTTTCTTAATTTTAAATTTTCTTCTCAATATAGCCTGAATACCATTTTTCTGCATAATACTTTGCACTGTTTTTAAGTTGCAACTTTTACCCAAAGCCTTTAATTCAGCATGAATTTTAGGAGCTCCATATCTACATTTAGAAGCTTGATATATTTTTTGAAATCTGCTAATAACTCTTTATTTGCTGATTCTCTACTGCTTATTTTCCTTGTAGTCCACTTATAGTAGCCACTAGCAGAAAACCCTACATAATTCCTGCACTTTATAGTGTTTACTATGCTCTTTTATGAAAAAATATTTTACTCTTTTTGACTGGCCAGGGCTTTTTTTAAAATGTCTCTTTCTCTTGTTACTTTTGCTAACTCTTTCTGTAAATCAAATCTCTCTTTGTCATAAGGTGCTACATCTGGAAATGCATTTGCCGCTGACTTTTTTTCGTTATATTTCTTCATCCATTTTCCTAATACACTATCCCTTATTCCTAGATCTCTTGCTACTTTTGCAACTGGTTGACCTACCTTTCTTTGTTCATTTGCCAGCTTAACAGCTTCCAATTTGAATTCTGCCGTATATTCTCTTACCATTTCTAATCCTCCAAAATTTTATTTTACCCGAAAAAACTCCTTTCTTTCTCTCCACTTTTTCTGGGTAAGGTCAATTCGGAACTCTATTTCTTTTTTACGATCTTTACTTTTATTCTTATTGTTCATATAATATACCCTTCACTAATAATAAATTATTTTTAAATGTTTACTGTTATTTTCTTAGCAGTATTGGCATAAAGCCATAGCTTTTGGGTGAAGTCAAATCAAATTTTCAATTTTTTTTTGTTTATTTTTTTATGAAAAGGTAGAAGATATTAATAGCTGCTAATTTCTTTAAACGATGTTGTCGTAGATTCGTATTTTTATACACCAAAAAGGGTATCTTTGATGTCTCCTACAGCTCCAAACTCATAGCATCCATTTGCCAGCCTTTTAAGGCTCTTTATAGAAGGGTTAATAAAAGATGTACAAAAGGACGTCTAAGGTGCGTAGTAGCATTCTAAAGCCATCTATGGGAGACATTTTTTTCATCAACGCATTCAAAACTTAAAAAAATAAAAAACTTGAACATTTCTTCAGAATTGTGTATAATTATTAATGCTTTTTAAGGTTCTTTCTTATGACTTTTTCTAAGTTTCTTGATCCCAAAAATGATGTATCGTTTAAGCGTATCTTCGGTACTGAAAAAAATAGAGATATTCTTATTCACTTCCTCAATGATATTCTTGGCTTTACTGGTAAAAATGAAATAAAGGATATAGAGTTTTTAAGTACTATTCAAGACCCCGATATCGCCGCTAAAAAGCAAAGTATTGTTGATGTTCTCTGTAGAGATTCTACAGGTGCTCAATACATTTGCGAAATGCAGGTCGCTAAAACTAAAGGCTTTGAAAAACGTGCCCAATACTATGCTGCTAAAGCTTACTCAAGGCAAGCTGATAAAGGTGACCAGTATCATAACCTTAAGGAAATTATCTTCATTGCTATAGCAGATTGTGTACTGTTTCCTAATAAATCTGAGTACAAATCAAAGCATACTATTCGAGATGAAGACACTAATGAGCATGATCTAAAAGATTTCTATTTTATATTTATTGAGTTGCCAAAATTTCCAAAGAATAAGGAAGATCAGTTGGAAAATATAGTTGAAAAATGGGTTTATTTTTTTCGATATGCAGATGAGACTAGTGAAGAAGAGCTGGAAAAAATAATAGGTAGTGATGTAATAATTAAAAAGGCCTATGAAGAGCTAAATAGATTCAACTGGTCAGAAAAAGAATTTATTGCCTATGAACAGGAAATAAAACGTATTCTTGATGAACAGGCTGTCCTCGCTCAAAAACTTGATGATGCTACTGAAAAAGGTAGAGAAGAAGGTAAAGAAGAAGGCATCCAAATCGGACATGAAAAAGGCAGAAAAGCAGAGAAAATCGAAGTGGCAAAGAACTCACTTAAGGCCGGTGTCTCTATTGATGTTATCGCTCAAATTACCGGCCTTTCGATAGATGAAATTCAAAAATTAAGGAATTAATACTTTACCTTGACCTCTAGCTTGAGTTAAATGACATTGAACAGAAGTATTATTTAGATAACTTTTAGGCTCCAAGCTTATTTGTTGTTCTTTTACGTCACTCACTTCTAATCTGCTTAACATTTGTTGCATTAATTGATTTATTACTGGGTCTATTCTTCTATTAAATTCAGCCATAAACTTATCAAACTTTTTCGGACTTAATCTACCGGGATCTCCGGGTTCTCTACCAGGCAATGCTTCCTCTGCGTATGATTTTAAAATCCCTGAAATTTCATTAAATTCACCACTCCTAATTTTTTCATTAATCTTCTCAAATAATTTCTCAAAATTAATATCTAAGCGGTGCATTTTTATACCACCTTTCGATTCAGCTTGCTTCTCTAATACTTCCTTGAACGACTTTATAATATCCGATGTGTAAAAAAGAGCCTTTACAGGATTAACATCAGAAAACTTAGGAAGAGGACACTTTTTATCTAGAAAAGCTTGTAACAAGAAAAACATCAAGCTAGCATTATTACTCGCACAAACTTCACGACTAAATTGGCTAGTATATTGGATATTTGGGTTTCTTACTGTATCAGAATGATTGGAGCTACTTCCTGCTGTACCAGAACGGCTAGAGCTATTTTCTGAAAATGAAGGCAACGCAGCCCTTAAAGGGGAAGAGATAAACTGAAAAACACCTTTAACAGCATCTATCCATGAAGACGGCTTACTTGCTCCGCTTGTAGCTCCTATTTTGTTATAGCCTATTTCGTCACTTTGCGATGAATTGTCTGATGCATTATCATAAGATAGATCACACTTAGCTTCTTTTGTAATACTATATTGTACATCACGCTTCTTGCGAGTAGATCCACAATCCTCAATTTTCCATTGACATGGACTATCTTTGCCCCTGGCCTCCAAGTAAATACTCTCCTTCTATCACTATCATGGCTAAGATAATCACTAGCAGGATATAAATACTCATTACTATAGTAAACACTTTTAATACATACCTCCGATGAAAATACTGCATTCTTTACTGACTCTGGTAATTCTCCTTTTATCCTTTCAAGCTCAGATTTTTTTTCCGAATGAACATTATGGTAATTACTCATCTCCATAATTCTTTTTACATAACGGGCTAACCTAAACTCCGCATTTTCTACACCTTTAACTTCAATACTAGCTCCAATATTGAGAAGATTTGTAACTTCACTAACATTCCCACTTTCTACAGCAGCAAATAAAAGTCTATCATACTCACTTTGCTTTGGTCCTAAAAAGTTTACTACTTCTGACTGACGAGAGGTATTTGCTACATCTAAAGGTTTTCCACCATCCTTATTTTTAGCTCCAATGTTAGCCCCCTTATCTATAAGAAATCTAATTATCTCTAAATGACCTCCTTCAGCAGCCCTATGCAAAGATGTGTAACCATCATTATCTCTAGCTTCAATATTAGCCCCTTTCTCAAGAAGTTCTCTAACGTCACTAAGGCGTCCTGCTCCTGCAGCACTAACTAATAAATCATCATTGTTTAAAGTCATTTGTCCCTCCAAATTTATAAAAACTTACCTAACTTAACTAAGCAATCACACTATAACAAGCCACTCTTACCCTGAGCTTTTTTCTTTCCTCAAGCAACACAGAAAGGACCATCTTCCCTCAAACAAGAATTCTGGAATGCCCTCACATAACATAGCCCGCTCACAAAAGTAAAATTACCTTAGCCATCACACACTTACATACCATAAAAAATTAGTAATCTAATGTATTTCAGGAATAGTACTCCACTTTTAAAACTTGTCAACCCCTAATTTAAAATTTTTTTGAAATAATTTTTGATGAAAATTTTTAATGAATTACTATTAATTTAATATTAAATATTACTAAGAACCTAAATAATACAACCACTTTCAGCAATAAAAACCAGCTAGCATGAGAAGATTTTTTTGGAAATCGATTGGTCTTGCAAATGTGCTTAAAATCTTCGTTTCAAGCCCTGGATGTAAATTTATTTGCCTTTTTTTGACTATTTGGGGTTCCTTCTCTATCTCTTGGTGTTAAAAGTTCAAATGAATCTGCACTTGTACGTAAAGCCTTTGCATTTCTCCCATTTTTTCTATTATTTTCTTCACTTTCAGCCAATAAGTGGTTTTCTATTTCACCTTTTTATATCAATTTATTACTTTCTTTTTGATTTGACACACTTTTTTGAACATCTCTATTGTGGAACAAACTTTCTCTTGGTTCTCCAATTTAGACACATGAGCAAAGATTGTGAGCTTTCTCCTCTTACTTCAAAAACCAATATCTTCTTTAATATGATTACTTCTATGTACTTACTAAATTAGGCTACTTAAATTCCTTAGGCAGGTTATAAACGGATACCTTTGCTGAGCTTTCAAAGCTCTTTATAGAGGTAGGTGATTCTAATGTTCCAGGTACGTCATCATAATCAGATAGTTGCGTAGAAATTGAATTCGTCCTAATACCCTGAGATGTACCTTCTTGAAAATGAAGTAATTTATTTTCCAACTTATCTCTTGCTTCTCTAAAACTGTCCAATTTTTTTTGCAAGCTAACACTTTCTTCTTTATACTTTGAAAGTGTTAAATCGATAAAATGATTACACAACACTATTAGACCTGTAGCACTAGAAAATAACAACAAGAGAGGATGAATGGTAACACCTGGCATACCTCCACTTCTTGCATCATGAAAATTTTTATACATATTAAGACAAGAGCCAAAAGCTGCAGAGCATACAAAAGCAAGTTTTGTTCTGCACAGGAAATACTCGACTTGCGCTAATTTTTCATTGCAATGTGCTAATTCTTTACGCAAATCATCAATTTTATCACTATAGTACCTAATAAACAATTGTTTTGTTTCTTCATTATTAACATATTTCCATGCTCTATAAGATCTTCCATCTATGAGCTCAACGTTTACATGCTCTGATTTTAGAAGCGCACTAATTGCGTTACTACTTCTAGAACGCACAGCTTCATGTAGAGGTGTGTAATCGCTTTTAACATCTTTCCTTCTGTTAATATTTTCATAAGTTAAATACTTGAAAAGAGCCGAAATACATTCTGGGTCATTACCTTCAATAGCCAGAGTAATTGCATCTTTTCCGTCTTTATCCTTAGAATTAATAACTTTAGAAAGCGGCTTTTCATTTTCTTGCTTACCTTCAAAATACTTGCACTCATACACCTTATTCGAACGATATGGCTCCTTAAGAATACACAAAAGTTCTTTTACAAGATCAACCTGATTTTCTTTAATAACCACATGCAAAAGTGTGTTTTGATTTTCCTCATCTTGTAACAGTAAAACATCATACAAATAAGCATTTTCATGTAGATAACTAATCTCTTTATTGAAACGTGTTTTATCTATACCTTCTCTTCCTCCTTTACAGATACTGAAGAGTCGTAAACTACCTTCCAAAGCATTGTGATCAATTGCAGAGGCACGTTGCCTTCTGTATAAAATTGGCGCTCCTTCTACGCAAACACTTCCGAAGTAACGAGCAATAGGGGAATGGATACATGCACTTAAAAAATTAGTAAGAGGGTTACAAGTGTTCACACCATTCCTACCTTCAAGCAGTCTAACTACATCTAATTTTTTATACGAATCAGCATAATATAAAGGATCCCGATCATAACAGTCCTTAGCATCAATTATAGCATCACATTCAAGAAGAAGTTTAGCTACATCTAAATGACCTTCCCTAGCAGCATAATGTAAAGGTGTTCTAGCTTTTTCATCCATGGCCTCAACTTTAGCACCTTGGCTTATAAGAAAGCTAACCATACCCTCTCTATTGTAGTAAGCAGCATAGTGTAGAGGAGCTATACCCAAACGGTCTTTAGCATTAATTATAGAATCATGGTCAAGAAGAAGTTTAGCTGCATCTAAATGACCTTCCCCAGCAGCATAATGTAAAGGTGTTTTATCTTCTTCATCCATGGCCTCAACTTTAGCATCTCGGCTTATAAGAAAGCTAACCACATCCTCTCTATTGTAGCAAGCAGCATAGTGTAGAGGAGTCATACCAAAACGGTCTTCAGCATCAATTATAGCACCACGGTCAAGAAGAAGTTCAGCTACATCTAAATGACCTTTCCCAGCAGCATAATGTAAAGGTGTTTTAGCTTCTTTATCCACGGCCTCAATTTTGGCATCTTGTTTTATAAGAAAGCTAACCATATTTTTTCTATTGTGGTAAGCAGCATAGTGTAGAGGAGCCATACCAAAACAGTCTTCAGCATTAATCATAGTACCACGGCCAAGAAGAAGTTCAGCTACATCTGAATGACCTTCCCTAGCAGCATAATGTAAAGGTGTTTTTCTACTATCATCTTGAACGTTAACCTTAGCATTTCTACTGAGAAGAAGTTTAAGGACATACAAATTACCCTTACAAGAAGCTACACACAAAGGCGTTTGATTGTTTATACCTTTAGCCTCAATATTAGCACCTCCATCAAGAAAATCACTAACCTTTCTAATATCTTTTCTTTCTATAGCAGAAAATAAATATTTATCTAGCTTTGCTCTCAAAAAGTTTGCTACTTCTGTGTTACCAAGCTCATTTACTATGCGTAAAGGTGTCTTAACATTATTATCCTTAGCTAAAATGCTGGCACCTTGATCAACAAGAAATCTAACCATATCGTATTGACCTGCACTAACAGCATAGTGTAGAGGTGTCCAATTTTGGTCACATCTAATGTCAATATCAGCACCAATACTAAGAAGAAGTTGAGCTACATTTACACTATTTTTACAGGCAGCCCAGGACAGCAAAGGCAACTTATCTAAAAGTTCACGATTAACATTATATTTATCAATATGTTGATCAATATATTCCTCCAACCGTTTAAAGTCGTCATTTTCTATAGCATGCGTAAAATCCGTTGTAAGGCTCGTTTGATCTTTCATAAACTATATAAAAAAAACTATTTTCCTACTCAGTACAATACTCCATTTTTAAAACTTATCAACCCCTATTTAGAAATTTTTTATGGAATAATTTTTGATGAAAGTCTTTAATATATTGCTACTAATTTAGCAATATATACTGTTAAAAACCTAAACAATATAACCATTTCCAGCACCCAAAACCAGCAAGCGTGAGAACAATTTTTCTTGGAATCGGTTGGTCTAGCAAAAATTACATTACTAATTCCAAGAAAGCGGAGCATTTGGATCATCTGGAATTTCATAAAAAGGCAGCCTATCAATTAACAGACTTTCTTCATCTCTACTAAGATCTCTTGTTACAATATTGCAAAAATCTCTATTGCTCCCAAAATTAGCTGTTACTGCAGTCCTTAAATCTTGATTTCCTGCCACAGCTTCCTGAAAGCTGCTGTTATTGGCAAGATGAGTTTCCAGCACAGGTTTTGCGTCATTACCAAATTTGTTTTTCACATTCAGAATAGCTTGTCCCAATTTATTTGTGTTGCTACTAATTAATTTTTCTGCCACTCCTTCCTGCAAAATACGACTACCTGCTAAGATCTCTCTATTTTCATTATCCTTCACAACCGCTTTCCCTATTTCATCTACCTTGGTATTCAAAAGGTGCTGAGTTACGTTATTGACTAACGTCTTCGACTCATCTATATTATCGCCTAAGCCACTTGCATTAAACAAATATTCAGCTAATTTTTCAGGGCTAACCTTCCCTTCAGTAATTCTTTTTGCTTCACCTTTCTCTATACTGCCAGCATTAAATAACAACTCAGCTAACCTAGAAGTGCCGACATTTTTTATTATATCTTCAATAAAGCTCTTTTGATCCCACTGATAATTCTCTGCTAGTGCATTCTTAGCATCGTTAAATACTAGTTCAGAAATCTTATACGAGCTAACTTTATCTTCGGCAATCTTTTTGGCTGCAAGTTGATCTAAGTTACTTTTATTAAAAAGCAACTCAGCGAGTTTTATTGGATCAGCTTTATTTATAAAATCCTGCGAATTAAGATTTATTTTATTAGCAACATGAGTAGCAAGATTTTGACCAGTGCTATCAGTTATATCAAGTACTGTTTTTCCCAATATATCTTTATTTTCATCAGTAAGTAGCTGTACAGCGACTTCCTCAATTGATGGGCTTTTTCCATCTCTACCTGCCGGACCTTGAGGACCATCTGCACCTTTTGATCCCTGCACCCCCTTGTCTCCTAAAAAAGCTTTTGCTATCTTACCATCATAAGCATTTTCGTTATCAGCAGTTTGATCAAGAAATCTGCCTAATTTCTCCACTAAAATTGATTTCTTTTTCCCATCTCCTATATCCTCTGTTGCATCAAGTATTTTTTTCGTGAATTCTAAAATTTTTATATTAGAGCCATCAGCTTTAGCAAAATTACCCTTTTCTGCCAAAAAATCTTTTGCTGTTTTATTATCACCATATATTTCATATTTTTCATCAAGAAGCTTCCCTAATGTATTAACTAAAATTGAAGTTGCATTGGGATCATGTTTATAAAATAATTCACTTGCTAATCTATTGATTCCGTCACTGTCACGAGAAATAAATCCTCTATCTGTATCTTCCTTAGTATATACATTTTCAACATCAACCTTTTTATTTAATCCTTCATCTACTTCTTCCTTAGTATATACATTTTCAACATCAGCCTTTTTATTTAGGTAAGCAGGCAGAACATCTCGCCTAGGAAATGTACTATCTAGTATCAAGTTAGAGATTCTATCACCCTTATCAAAATCTTTTGCATAAAATATCGCCTCCACTATGGACTTTTCTGCTAACTTCTCTTCAAGTACTGTATGTTCATCATTGTTAGTACTTTTCATATCAAGTAGACTTTTAAAAGCTGCCGCTAAACCTTCTACTTTATGGCTTATTTCATTTTGACCATTTTGTTTATATTTTAATTCCAGACTACCATTGCTTGCATCTAAAGTATACTTATTACCTTTCTCATCACTCAAGGTTATAATTTTAACATTTTCCAAATTTGATATTGATGTGCCGTGATTATCTTTAAACTCTACATTAGGTGTCATATCACTTCATATTAATTAAAACGAAAGGATACGCAAAAAAAATATATTTTTTTATTAATACATGATGCAAAAAGAGCTTTATTCTATTTTAAATATAGAATTGCAATGAATTTTCCTTTTATTTCCAAATAAACTAATTTTCACTCTTTAACATTAATTACCACTAACTCAAATAACACAACCATTTCCAGCATTCAAAACCAAGGGTCGTGAGAAGAGTTTGTTTTGGGATGGATTGGACTACCAAATGATACATACGAACTTTTTAATATAATAATTTTAACATACGCTAAAATCAGCTATATTGGCTCACTTTTGCTAAATCTACATACGAACCAACTTGTCTAACTTTATTGCAATAATTTTAAACTTTTATTTTCACAACCCTATTTTTATGCAACGTGTTCTCACGAAGGTAGGTACTTTTTTGCGGTTTTGGGGAAAGTAAATATCTAATTTTTTTGCGACGCTAATAAACTTGTGTTTTTATAAAAAGTAATTTTTTGACACCCTCTATGGTAGAAAGGCTATATAAAATAATATTTACAAATTCAAACCTTTCACACTATAGAAACTCCAAAACTCTTATATTCGCCAAGAAGGTCCTGCAACTAGCTCATGACTTACACCACTAAATGTAGAATTTGGTGCTTGCATTTGCAGTCGTTTTACTATCTCCTCCACCTCAGTTTTTTCTTTTTCTACCATCTTTTTTTCTCTCTCTGCTACATCCCTTGCTTGTACTACCCTCGTTACTATACTGAGCTTTAACCTATCAATATTCTGTTCATTACATTCTGGTACATTCTCCCTTGACTCTTCCTCTTCCTTCTCCCTTTCAACAAAACTGCTGCTTAGTCTATCAAACTCATTTGCAAGTTCTGATAACCTTTCAAAGTTAGGTTCTTTTATTTCTCTCCTTAAGTTCCTATACTCTCTACAGAGACCCTTAAATTTTGTTATGCAATCTTCGTTTAAAACCAGAAAAGTATATTGGCATTTTAAAAACTTTTGTACATCCTCGTTTTGTTTTATTCGTTTCGTTGATATGCCATGATCATCTGCCTCATCATATAGTAGGTCAATCGCTTTTGTTTTTGCTTCTGCTTTTTCTCTAGCTCTTCTTTCTTCCTCTTTAGCTCTTCTTTCTTCTTCAGCTCTTGCTTCTGCTTCTTCTACTCTTTTTTCTGATATTTCATTTTCATTCTTTAACTGCTCAATTTTTTTTCTCGTTTCTACTGATTTCTTCTTCATATTCTTAGTTACTAATAAGTTATCTTTGTATTCCTTTTCCAGTTCTTGCTGCGTTTTAAATGCCTTACTCAGCCGATCATTCTCCCATCTTAGATTCTTTAACTTGGCATCAAAATCTACCGTTTCTACTTTAACTACATCACTTGGCCAATCAGAGCATAAGCCTTCTTGCCTTTCGTACACTTTTCTATAAAAAATAAACTTGCCGTTCTCGTCGGATTTCACCTCACAATCCTTTACCTCTTCTTCCACCAACAAGTACTTTGCATGAAGATCAGAATAATACCCTATATAGTCGTACTCTGTCTCTAAAGAGAATATGTTCCTTACTGTTTCGTAACCACTTTCTAATGTACCTATCATTCCCCTCTTCTTCACTGTTTTATAACTGTTGTTTAACGCACTTTGTATTCCACTCTTACTAGAGCTAAGTAGCTCCTTAACATCCACATTTTTTACCATATTTAAAACGCTCTTGCCTTTCAACCTTATTAAAAAAGCCTTCATTTCTTTTTGTTCTTTATCTAGCTTTTCTAACATTGCTTTAAAACCATCTATTTTCTTCTGACTGTAGTACTTACCATACGCGTCAAGTTAAGAGATTGTGAGCAAATTTAGAGAGGTTAAAGTGGATACTCTAGCCCTTCTACGTTTGTCTTTTAATGAAAATCGCGACCAAGTTATAGTGAGTTTTTTAAGAAATGCTTTTAAACTATTAATTTTGGTTAATACTAAAAATAACTCTCTAACCCGCCTTTTTAGCTCAATAAATGCCTTTGTTAAGCTAAGTTCTGTATTCTTTTTCACTTCTGTGCAACCAACTATGCCGTGAAATATAAGAATTGCGCACAATTTAGCATATAGTTCACATAATACTCTGCATGGCTTTCCTTTTAGCTTATCAAGCCTGATATGGCTTTTATACAATTTAAATAATAACTCAATTTGCCACCTTACTCTGTAAATCGTTAATACTTGCTCAGCACTAATTTTATTTTCTGGAACATTAGTTATAAATATTGACCAGTTCAACAATTTTTGATTTCTTTTAGAGGATGTATATCCCTGCGATCTTGCTAATCTATTAGCTTTCCTTCTTCTGGCCATAGACTGTTCTTCAGTTAGTTTCTGACATATAATTCTTACTCTAATTTTTGCTTCTTTTCCTAACAATACCTCGTTTTCTAAAAATAACTTATCCTCTAAACATTCTAATAACTCCATTTTTTGATTTGTTTCTACATCATATATGTTGGTATCGGATTTATAACGACTTATGAAATAAGCTCCTATTTCATTGATTTGTTTAAAAGAACTTGGCACAAAATAACCGAGATCAGATATTAGCAAATCATTGCTTAATATATTACTTAAATGTTTCCTATATCCCTGGTCTGATCTTACCCCCTCCGTTAAATTAAGTTGGTCTATTATCTGATTCATGTAGTCGAAAACTAATTGTAACTTTATTCCAGACTTAGTATTGCTTTCATAGCCACTGTAGCTAGTACCATAACCTTTATACATCTCTTCCATACTGTTAGGTAGAGTAATATAGCTACTGTCCAATAATTTAACACTATTAAATTGCTGTAAGATTTTGCAATCAACTTGCAAGATATTTTTAAAGAGAATCACAGATTCATTATACATCCTTTTCATAAATTCCACTGCTTCTTCAGTAAATCTAAAATCCAAACCTTGTTTTGTTATATCTATCGAGTCCTCGTTTAGTAATTGACACATTGTTTCTACGCTACAATTATCAACTCCTATATTACCCAAGACCATGGCTTTTACGAATGATGAACCTTTTAGCTTTCTCTTTCTTTTTATAAACCTTGTTGTAATTGAGATTTTCTCTGCTTTTTCATTAAAAATTTCTTTGAGCTTTTTTGATAAGCAAGTTATTTTATTCATTGGTTCTCTCACTAAAAGTATATCTGGGAGAACTTATACCTTATTATTCTATCTCTTTCATACCTTTATTTCCTTAACT
Source organism: Wolbachia endosymbiont (group A) of Epagoge grotiana (assembly GCF_947251775.1). Classification (NCBI taxonomy): domain Bacteria; kingdom Pseudomonadati; phylum Pseudomonadota; class Alphaproteobacteria; order Rickettsiales; family Anaplasmataceae; genus Wolbachia; species Wolbachia endosymbiont (group A) of Epagoge grotiana. Next base: position 876,778 of record NZ_OX366387.1, on the reverse strand, counting down.
TGACGCGTATGGTAGTACTTACTAAAAGCATTATCAGCAAAAACAAGGCTTTGTCTTTCTATTTCGTTATTACACCTCTCTTTTATTGTAGAACATATCTCTGACATCTCCTCAATTTCCAGCCCTAATTTCTTACTCAAATTTTCTAACTCTTCAATTATTTCCTTTTTTCGTTTAGAAAGTTCTCTTATCGTCTTTTCCTGGTCTTTGTATTCTTCTTTCAATTCCGTTTTTTTTTCTTGAGTTCCTTTGTATCTTTTTGGATTAGGATAAGTTATCCTTTTCTCTAAAATTATATCTTCCCAGTATATTAATACCCTATATTTTTCTAGCATCTCATCTCTTATATTTGCAATATTATCTTTCTTTTTTGAGTACTCTTTCATTCTTAAAATTTTGTACGTTGAAACAATTTCTTCGTATACACTATTCTCATCAATATCCTGCAATTTCTTCCCTAAAAACATTTTAAAGTTACAGAATATAGTGTCACCAAAATGCCTTTCATAGCCTTTTAATATCGTGCTTACTGCCTTATATACCAACTCAACTTTTTCATATATTTTTCTTGCATCCTCATGTATATTTTTATCTGGATGATACATAACTAATAAGCCCTTCAATTCCCTTAGTATTTGATCAGGGTTATCATATAAAATGCACACCCTCTCTAAAGACTTCTCCAGTGATAAGTTCTCATTAAGGTGTTTTACTCTTTTATAGAACACATCTATTGGCTTATCATCTTGCAACTTATAAGGCTCTATATGCCAAAGCAACTTTTTTGTACATCTAAACAACTTTTCGTATGCTTTCTTAATACCTTGCTCATCATTTCTTTCATCACAAAAACGCAGGCTTCTTATATCCTGTTCAAAACCTTTTCTATCTTTCCTTTTAACCTCTACATAACTTAAAAACTTCTCTATTACACTTTTTTCAAGTTCAGTCTTAAATCTATTACTACTTCTTAATTGTGATACATAGTCGTTAAACCCTGTATGATATATTCCATCGTCGTCTTCATACCCTTCATCTTCCATGTTTAATAAATAGCACACATGCATACTAAACTCTGCACTGCTTACTATTCCCTTTATTGATTCAATGTAATCCCCTTCAACACACTCTTCTACTCCCGTATAAGAAAAAAAAGGCATAATCTCTCCTTTATAAATATCAACATAATCTGTAATATACCTTGCATACAGTAGAAAAGAGCATATTACATAACAAGATAACGCCACTAGACACAAAGCTGACATTAATCTATATTCTTTAGACAAACAACACGATGATAGTCCTATAAAAAAAAGAGCTAATACTACTTGCCCTTTAGCAAATCTTTTACCTTTACTACAATCAGCTACGCTTGGCATCCACCAAATTATCTTCAGCCTGCCAAACTCGTAAATTAGAGCATTCAATTCTTCAGAGCTTTTCGGTATGTAACTCTCCCTCCACTTTAACCTTTTATATATAATGCTCTTCAGCTTTTCCTTTTCTAAAAAGTCAATAAATTCCTCTGCTCTCATATTTGCTGAGATGTTCCTGCAACTAGCTCATGACTTACACTACTGAATGCAGAATTTGGTGCTTGCATTTGCAGTCGTTTTACTATCTCCTCCACCTCAGTTTTTTCTTTTTCCACTGTTCTTTTCTCTCTCTCCGCTACATCTCTTCCTTGTACTACTCTCGTTACTATACTGAGCTTTAACCTATCAATACTCTGGTCATTACATCCTGGTACATTCTCTCTTGATTCTTCCTCTTCTCTTTCTCTTTCAGCAAAACTGCTGCTTAGTCTATCAAACTCATTTGCAAGTTCTGATAACCTTTCAAAGTTAGGTTCTTTTATTTCTCTCCTTAAGTTCCTATACTCTCTACAGAGACCCTTAAATTTTGTTATGCAATCTTCGTTTAAAACCAGAAAAGTATATTGGCATTTTAAAAACTTTTGTACATCCTCGTTTTGTTTTATTCGTTTCGTTGATATGCCATGATCATCTGCCTCATCATATAGTAGGTCAATCGCTTTTGTTTTTGCTTCTGCTTTTTCTCTAGCTCTTCTTTCTTCCTCTTTAGCTCTTCTTTCTTCTTCAGCTCTTGCTTCTGCTTCCTCTGCTTTTTTTCCTAGTATTTCATTACTTGCTGCCATAGCATGAAGTTCTTCTTGATTAATTATGTCTTTTCCAGCAAGTTCCACATTGACTTGACGCTGTTCTGCAGTTGCTTTTCTTATCTTATACTCATCTTGTTGATCAGCTATGTGCTTTTTACGATTCCCAATAAATTTTTCTGCTAGCTCTCTAAATGATAACGTCTTTTTTCTTGAATCATGTTGAGTTTTGTATACACCGTCAAACAATGCTTTATTTACCTGAAATACCCACATATAATTAGAGTTTTTCTTGATATCTTCTACTGCTTGATAGAACAACTCATCATCTCCTGTAGCAACACTTTTCTTCAAAGCCTCCTCACATATTTTAAGACTATGATTCTCTCTTTCTATATAAGATTCCCAATAAGAAGGATGGAACAATTTTGGCAAGCGAAATTCTTTTCTAGCTTTCTTTTCTAATTCATCTTTACAAAAAATTAACTGATTTACCAATCCTTGAAATTCATTATCTATTGAGGATAATAACAATCTTTCCAATTCTTCACGCTTTGGTTTATCTAGTTTTCTTAGTTGCTCTTCAAGTCTTTCACGGAATGTTACATCTTTCTCGCTTTTGATGTTATCGTGAATAAAGCTTTTACATTCAACAAAACTTTTTATCTCTTTATACTGTCCATAATAAATAGGGTGGAAAAGCCTTTGCATAAAACTAAACTCCAGTTCTTGCTCCAATTTATATAACTTCTCTAAATTTTCTTGCTTTCCAAAAACTTTATCAACTATGTCCTTTTTTACCTTCTTTACTATCTCTACATACTTGTTCAGGCTTTCTACCATACTCTTTAAAATATCTTCAGTGATAGAAGCAGGAAAGGCTTCTTTTATTTCTTCCAATTCTAACAATGGTAACCTCTCGCATAGCTTGTGTAACTCAAATTCCCCTTGCTCTTTAAACTCTATTGAGAGCATATCTTTATATAAACGCTCAATCTCTGAAAAACTCAAGTCCGTTGGTAAAGAAAGTTTATCTTCAAATTCTCCTCCATTGCATATAGATAGCAACTCTAAATCTTTCTTCTTATTGTCTCTTTCCCTATAACTTGCTGCTCTTTCTGCTATTTCATTTAGCATCTCTTGCTCTACTGCAGTAAGAAGAGATACATCCATTCTGTCCACTATGTACTGTAAACCCCTTTCTACATCATCACTCAAACTATTTTGTACAATTGACTCACTTAAGATCACCTCATTGGCTCTACTAATAATCCTATGATTTACTGCCTCATAATTCATTCTTCCTCTATAATCATCAATATCAACACATTTCATGTAGGACAATAACGATTCTTTTACTCCAAAACTAGTTGGTAAAATCTTAATGTAATCATTCACTAATTTATTTATTACTCTTCTAACTGCTTCTTTATTAAAGGAAGTACCTAGCTTGCTTTTTGCACTATTAATTTTATCTTTCATATAGGGAGAACTGCTCTTTACTATTTCTTCATGTAGTATATGTTTCTTATTCATTTCTGCTTCACAAAGAACTTCGTACAATAATTTTTTATACCAGCTATCAAAAAAGGTCTTGTCCTTTATTTTGAGTAATAGAGGTTCATTATCTTTTACTGTATTACGTGCTTTTTCTCTTTTGCTATTATACTGTAAGTTTGTTTTTTGACTTTCTATATACGAGTACCTATCTTCCATTTCTTTACCTTTTAATATTACTTTCTCTAAGTTTTTTATCTCTTCACGAGAAATATAGTTATGATAAATTTCAATTACTTTTTGTAAGTTAAAAGTACACAAACTTGATACATCTGTTTCCTGAACATAACTCTCTAAATCAGAGCAACTATTATTAGTTAGAGATTTTAAATTATTACTTGACGATGGCAAAAGTGCTTTTTGGCGTAATCTATCCTCATTACCGCTTATTTGTCTTTCTATATCCCTTTTTATGTTGTCTACAAAAATCTCTTTTTCTGCTTTTTGATATTCAGTTAGCACGTTAAGTAGAGCACTATATGCTTGATACTTTGCTTGTGCAATAACTGTTCTAGTAAGAAAAAAGCTAGAACAATATAATGATAACCCAATTGGTGCCCTTGTACCAATCAGTGCCTGCAGTAATTTTAGATCCCCCGTTCTCATTATTTCTTCTACTTGTTCTGCAAACGGTTTATCAAAAAAACTCGGCATATGACCTCTCTAGCTATAGACTAAGCATATCTTAATTGTCATGACTTTATAAGTCAATATCTTTTACATAATCTCTTGAACTACTTGTCGAACGTACACACTACCGGAACTTCATCTAGTTACTAAATGGTATAATTAAGACCATAAAATTTCTTCACCTGCTCACTCCACAGCATCGGTATTTCTCTTAAATCAGCTAGCTTTAAACTTCTCGGTTGTCTCCCATTTATTATATCTTCCTTAATCTTTGGTGCTAAATAATTTAACCTTAAAATCTGTTGTATACGTCTTGTACCTATATTAATTTTAACGCTCAGCTCTTTCACACTTCTATATTTTCCTTCGTCTAGTTGCCGTTTCCACAGATGGGCTCTCACCACTGCTTTCAGTAGCGCATTGTTTGTTTTTCCTTCTGGTTCTACTGCTGTGCATTTGTTTCCTTTCTTCTTTAAATTCATTGCTATAAATGTCTTCTCTGACTCAGAATGCACCTCTATTCCATCTTCTTTCACCATTACTCCCTTTATTAATTTTTTCACTACTTCTTTCTGTTCTCTGAAACTTAAATTTTCCCATTTTTCTTTTTTTGCCCCTTTTTCCCAATTCTCATATAAGCATTCCGCTCTCTTTATTACTTCTTTTTCCACTTCTCCTGCTATTACATTTCGGTTTTCTGATTCACAATCTTTTCCCCTTAGGTGATTGTTGCATACATAATATCGGTACCTTTTATTCTCCTTTTTTGCATAGGTCAGCGTCATGTTTACACTACAGCTCTTGCACTTAATTATTCCCCTAAGCAGCGCTTCCTCATATTTTACTTTTCTATATGGTTGATTCTTTATCAATTCCTGCGCTTTTTGCCATTTTTCCTCTTTTATTATTGCTTCATGCTTTCCCTCATACTCTTTCTCATAATGCCTTATTTTTCCCATATATATTGGATTTGTTATTATTCTTCTCACCGTCGCTTTCTTAAAGATATCTGATTTCGTACGGTAACCTTGACTATTTAACTCCCTTGCCAATTCTGCCATTGATTTTAGCTCCAAATATCTTTCAAATATGTGCCCTACTATTTTCGCTTCTTTTTCATTTATTATTAATTCTTTATCTTTTACATCATATCCAAGCGGCAAAGTTCCCCCCATCCACAATCCCTGCTCCTTTGATGTTGCTATTTTATTTTTTACCCTTTCTACGATCATTTCTCTTTCTAGTTGTGCTGCTCCTGACAATACCGTTTGTACAAATTTTCCCATTGGCGTATTATTGTCAAATATCTGCGTTACTGCTACAAAATTTACTCTATGTCTTCTAAAAAATGATGTTACTTCGATGCTGTCTTTTGTTTCTCTTGATAGTCTGTCTAGTGTGTACACTACTACACAATCTACCTCTCCTTTTTTTACATCTTCAAACAATTCCTTTATCGCTGGTCTTTCTAAATTTTTCCCTGAAAATCCTCCATCATCGTACCTTTTGGCCAATATTACCCAGCCTTCTCTGCTCTTTATGTATTTTTCACATGCTACTCGCTGCGCATCAAGACTGTTAAACTTCTGCTCTAGACCGTCTTCATTTGATTTTCTTGTATATATCGCACACCTTACTTCTTTTAGCATTTTATTCTCTTCAATTTTCATTTTTATCACGCATACCGAATAATAAAGGTCCGTTGTAGCTCATTCCCATTATTTTCCCGGCTACTGCTGATAATGATGTGAAAAATTCTTCTCTGTAGATTAAACCCTTATCTGTTACCATTACCGCATGCGTCTCTTCACCTCTCTCTAATATTAATTCTGTCCCCTCTACTGGTAATTTATCGCTACTTATTCTTTTTCCCTTCTCTAGCCGATCTGCCAGATACTCTAGTCTTTTTGTCCCCTTTCTTGACATTTCTCCATACGATTCCTCCTGTATTCTATAAGCTAGTCTCGGTATCAGATATTTCTTTGAGTACCTTGGCGCTTCTTCCCCATATACCTTCTTCCATATTCTTCTCAACTCTACCAACGCTTTTTTCTCTAAATTCATTACCTTCTTTTCTATTTCTTTCTCCATGCTTTTAGCCTCTCATAGAAGATTTCCCACTTTGCTGTTCAAATAACTTTTCAATTCTGTCTGTTTCTTTCTTTAATACCTCGGTTATCTCTTTACTATTTTTCGCATAATCCATTGCTGTCATTCCAAATTTATCTGCTTGCTCTATTTCTGCTCCTGCTTCCACTAACTCTTTTACTATCTCCACTTTCCCCACCATACATGCAAGGTGCAATGGAGTGCATTTATTGCCATACTCTTCAGCATTTACATTTGCTCCTGACTTTATCAACTCTCTCACGGTTTCTAGGCGTTTTTCCGTTACCGCTAGGTGCAGTGCTGTATATCCTTCTACATCTTTAGCATTCACATTCGCTCCTTTTTCGACTAATAACTCCACTGTTTTTACCTCTACTGCATAATGTAGAGCTGTTCTTCCTTTTTCGTCTCTTGCATAAATATTTTTAAATGAGTTCTCTAATAGAGATTTCTCTTTCTTACCAAGCTTTATCATAATCTACCCCTACCTTTCTTTAAACCTAAGCCTTCCTTTTCACCACCTCATCTATCATCTCATTTACTTGGCTCATTATCTTGCTTGCTAAATTTTGACATTCCTCCTTTATTAGTGATTTGTCTCTTTTCCTTATTTCTCCTATCTCTATTATTTTTAGCTCCGGCATGTAGCTTCCATTCAACATGTCTGCTATTTCTCCCACTAGCCCCTCTATTCCATAGCACGTCAGTTCTCTACTTTTTGTTATTCCTCCTTTTTCTCTCAAAAATTTACTCGCCTTTTCACTCTCTTTGCTATCACATAGACGATACTTTTCACTTTCCCAGATGTAATACATTGGCGTTGCGCCGTACTTATTCAGTTGATTAACTTCAGCTCCAGCCTTTACTAGCTCTTTTATTATTTCAACTCCTGCTCCTCCTATTTTGCACGCAGAGTGCAGTGGCGTACATCCAGTGACATATTGAGTGGCGTTTACTTCTGCTCCTTCCCTTAGCAGCACTTTTACATTTTCTAAACTTTTTGCGAATACTGCACAGTGTAGTGGCGTATAACCATTTTTATCTCTTGCATTTACCTCTGCCCCTTTTTTTATTAATAATCTCACTGTTTTGTAATCAGAGATTTCTACTGCTTGATGCAAGATCGTCTCTCCTTCTTCATTTCTTTTATTAATGTTTTTAAACCCGTTACTTGATACTTCTTTAAAAAACTTACTCTTGCTAAAACTCATTTCATACCTCACAAAATTAGCTTTTCTAGCGCTAGATAAATTTCTTATGTTTACCTGCTGCTATTCAAGTCATGTCCTTTTTAGCATAAGAAAGCAAGTCTTTTTCTTTTTATTTCATACATTTTAACCTAATATTAATATAATATATAAGGATCTAAATATAAGTATTTAACTTATTATACATATTGCTTGACTATTTTTCCAACTTCTGTGCAAATGTCGATGTTCGTGCCACTTCAGTACTCCCGGGTAAAATACTAAAATGTGCTTTTCTAACTCGTGTATTGAGTCTTTTTGCTCTAAATCATTTTTATAGTAAACGTTGTGTTCTGCTAAACCGTATCTTATGATTTTCTGATCGGTGTAATTTTCTACTTTGTAATCATGTATAATGCTGAATCTTTCTAAAATTGGCTTGTGTTTTAAATTCCAATGTTGCTCAGATAGCTTGCTACTCCCTAGTAAAAATTTATCCCCTCTTTCCTCTACACTACTAACTGAAAAGCACGAATTTATTTCTCCTAACCTCCAACTGTCCGATAATACTATTTGTGCCTTAGCAAACTTAATTTCTGGTAATAAACTCTGTGGTAATGGATATAGTGCTTTTAAATTGTACCACTGATGATTTCTTTCATAGATGCCTTTGTAATCCTTTGTGTGAGGCTCTGTTTCTCCAAGTACTGCCACATCTAACCGATATATGTCATTACTAAATGCCTGCTCATAATGAACACGAAAAGTACTAAACTTAAAACTTGGATTTAAGATTTTTAGCTCAAATGTATTCTTTCTACCAAATGACAGTACTGGTCCATCCTTTTCAACTTTTCTACCTGAATAGTCTGATAATAAGCTGCCAAATAAACTTTCATCTAATATAAACCTGTCAACGTTGTAGTGGTCATTAAAAATCCTCATTAGCCTTGATCTTGCTGGTAGTGATAGTTTTGCAAGTTCTACTACTGCATCTACAAAAAAGTTATTTGGAACATCTCTTATTCCTATTTGCAACTCGAAAAAATGTTTACCAGGTGGCTCCTCAATAATTGTAATATCTTCTATATTTGCCCATTTGAGCGCTATTTTAAGTGATGCAGGTGTTCCTCTCAGTCTTTGAAATTTTACTCCTTCTACTATGGCTTTTCTTCTATCTTTTACCCAGCGCAGTATTTCTTCTAAACCATATTCTTCTATTATCCAAGGCAATGTTTCTTCTTTAAGACTAAACTTAAATCCTCTGATACAGCTCGGATCAACCTTATAATCTGTTGCATCAACCAGTGCTTGCTCTTGCTTTGTTGCGTTTGGGGGTAATAGCATTACTCAATCTTTAAATTTCGCAAATTTGCACACTCGTTACCTAGCACCACAACATCCTCTTTTGGCTCTATTAATTCCACATTTTCTACACCATCTACAAATAGATTCGCTATTATCCAAGATCTTGTTACACTCCACCCTAATCTTTTTGCTAATTCAAATTTCTCAATAAACTGCTTCTTGATTTCTTCCTCTGATATTATATAATTCGTGCTGATTCTGCTGTGGATATCTATTTCCATAATATTGCAACCAGCTACTGTTATTGTATCTGTTAAAACCCTTATATCATCTCTAGTAACCTGCTTTTTTACGATTTCTAGTAGCTCTTCTGACACTATGCTAGTTGTGGATAATTTTGTTGATAAGATTGAAATTTGTACTTTCCCTGGTATGGGTGATTCTACTAATGCATCTTTTACTCTACTATCTGCTGACAGTGTATGATATCGATAGTGTTCTTTGCTTCCTCCTGTTGACCACCCCTTTATTTTTGCTTTAATTCTTTTTCTAAATCGTTCGTCCTCTTCTTCTTTCTGCCTCTCTACTCCATAAAACTCAGCCAAATTATCAAGATCTTCTCCCGTTGCAAATTTCAGTAAATTACTCTTTACTGCTTCGTTTATCCTTTGTCTGAGTAAAAGTTCTCGCCATGCTGCTACTTCTAATACCTTCATTGCTGGATCACTTTCCACTAATGCTGTAAAACTTGTGTCTCGATTTACTAACTCTTCCTTCATTCTGGAAAAGATCTCCTCAAAGTTCAGTGGTTCGATAATATTTGGCTGCTGCATATTTACACTACAATTCCATCAAAATGAATGTTTTTCCCGTTTGCCAGATAAACTCCTTCAAGTGAAATAGTTATTTTTCCTTCTTTTACTCCTTCAACTTTTACTTTTTCTAACTTAAATCTCTTTTCCCATTTTTCCAAAGCTTCTGCAGTTGCTGCGTAAATTTCTAGTGTTAAATCACGATTAACTGGCTTGTCCACTAATTCAAATAGTTTTGACCCATAATCTCTCCTCATTATTCTACTGTTAATAGGAGTGGTCAGTATATCAATTATCGATTGCTTTAAGTGCTCTATTCCTTCAAGAGCTTTTCCCGTTTTAGCATCCATTCCTCGCATATATTTTTCATGGCTCTGACTGAATACTTGCATGTTTTTCACGTGCTATAGAAATAGCCTTTCTCAACTTCTTTTCAAGAATTTCTTTAGAAGGAAGCTGTGTTAAATACTGTGCAACATGAATATTAGAGCCTTCGAGTTCAAGATATTCTATATCCTCTTGATCCTTATCAGCACATAAAATAATCCCTAACGGTTTTTCTTCACCTGCTTTTCGTTCATTTTTATCTAACCAATTTAAATACCATTCCATCTGTCCTTTATAAGCTGGTTCAAAGCGACCTATTTTTAGTTCTATTGCTATAAGGCGTTTTAATCCTCTGTGAAAAAATAGCAGGTCCAAATACCTGTCAGTTGTTTTAGTACTCATCCTTTTTTGACGTGTTACAAAACAAAAATCATTTCCAAACTCTTGTAAAAATTTTGTCAATTCATCCAAGATTGTATTTTCTAGATCAGTCTCACTATAACTTGATGGCAATTCCATGAAGCTAAGGAAGTATGGGTCATGAAAAATGAATTCTGGTGCTAACATATTTTCTTCACGTAAATTTTTTATACTCCTTCTTATAAACTCTTCAGGTTTTTTTGCTAGCGCTGTACGTTCATACAACATAGTATCGATTTTACTACGTAGTGCCCTAACACTCCACCTTTCAATACGACACATTTCTATATAATAATTACGCTTCAGCTCATCAGAAATTGCAATAATTTCTACAAAATGTGACCAACTCAATTGTTGTGACAGTGTCGCGACAATTTCTTGATCAGAAAAGAATTTAGAAAATTGCACCATACGAAATAATGACGCTCTATCAAAACCACGTCCATATTTAATCTGAAGTTCTTTTGCAAGTTGGGAGATGATTTGCTTCCCATAATCTGCACGTTTGTGCTTTAGAATATCTTGATCAATTCTAGAGCCAATTTCCCAGTTTAACAATACTAGAGTAGAATTGAATTGAACAGAAAGATGATTTTTTGCTCTATCTATTAAATTACTAATGTCTCCTAATAGGCTAGTAGTTATATCCATATTCATAACTTTATTTTTGATAAGTATAGCATATTTTATCCTGAAAAAATGTTACTGCTACCACTGATCACCTTGGAACCACAAGAAACCATATCACCAACTCTTCCCACTCCAAACCCATTTGCAAACACTGTTTTTGATCCTTCAGTTAATACTCTACCTTCTGTAAAATTATCTCCTTTTCGGCAAACTGGCTTACCATTTACAAAAACATTGTTACTGCCACTAACGCAAAAATGTAGTGTTGCTTCTGCACAATGATCTCCTACTCGCACAACCGATTTATTCATTTAATTAAGGTTTATTTTATCTGCCTTCAATTTTATTCCACTTTTTGTCATTTCTATTCTCGATCCCCCAGCTTTCAGTGTTATTTTGTCTACTACTTCAATCTCTAAATGATGCTTACCTTTATCATATGTAAACTTCGTCCCATCTTGAAATTTTATACTATTTATTTCTTTTTTATTCTCTGGTGCAGGGTATTTTTTCTGATATATTCCTCCTAATACCACTCCTAATGATAGTTCACCAAAAGGAGAAAATACCACAACTTGTTCATCGATACCTGGTGAAGACCAATTTCTATCTTTTCCTGCTTTACTTGTTATCCACGGTAAATAATCTGTTAAAAATTCTCCTATTTTCACTCTTACTTTTGCTTTTTCATAATCTACTTCTTTTACAACTCCTATACGAATGATATTCGCTACTTTTCTCTGTAACTCTGCAATGGCAAAATTATTTTCCAACATGCATTTCTCCTACTGCTATTTTATGTGGCTTAATTTTCCCCTCTTCCCATACTGATTTACCTAAATGAAGCTGATGACTCCAATCAACCATCCACACCAAATATGCATCTAATTCGGGTCTAAATCCATCAGGCTCTGCAGAGAGAAATTCAGCAGGAGAAATATTCTTTACGTTCCAAGTATTTTTATTTACTACTCTTGCTACTTCTGCTGCTAATGACCTTACAACTACCGAGGAATCCTCGACTGTTCCATCAACTACAATTCGTGCTTCAAATTTTGCTCTCAACGCTAATTCTTCTGTTCCTGGATCATGTCCTTTTTCAAAGCCACTAAGTTCCACAAATACTGCCGGTGCTATCAATTCTTTCCTTATTGTTGGATAAATTTCGCACGTCTGTATTGCTGGTATTTCTCTCTTCAGCGTGGTACAAATTTTATCATGTAAATCTTTCAAATTCATCCTTTATAGCTCAATTGACGTTCAAAAAACTTTGTAAAGACTTCTTCAACTTCATAATTAACAAGATTACCTATTATCCTTGAAGCCTCTGGTTTCAGTGACAATTTAACTTCCTTTATTGGTAATGCTGTTCTTCCTTCACGCTTAAAAATACCGCTATTTCCTTTTGGCATAACTGCTGCAAATCCTCCTATAAACTCATGCTTTCCTACTTTCGATCCTCTTCTTGTTTTTTGTATTTTACCAATTGTTGATGCTCTAATGTCATAGAGATTTGCTCTAATTAACACTTCTAATCTGCTAGTTTTTGCCTTAAAAATTCTTAATCTCTTTCTTATCAAACTTAATTTTATCTTCTTTTCCTCACTAATTTCCTTAGCTGCTTTTGCTTTTAACCATAGTGCTGTTTTGTTTAATGCCCTCTCCGTCGCTTTTTCCACTTTTTTCCTTTCAGCATCTATACTTTGCATAACCTTCTCAATGCTACCGCTAACCTCAACGTTGATACGCATTCACACCCCCGACGCTTGAATTTTCCATACCATTCCTGAATTGTCTTGCAGCGGTGGAGAATGTACTTTATATTTACGATCATCAATAACAAAAATATCTCCCACCATTGGCTTTAATACATCAAAAACGCTTACCTCAAGAAAAAGCATCTCCCCCACAAATTGTCCTTCACCAATTCCATATAATTTATCTGGCTGTTGCTTCAATATTTGTACCATGTATGCCTTATCCTTTGATTCATACAACGCTTGCTCCCCAAGATGTGCAAAACAATCTGCAAATAATCTTTCTATTTCTCCTTGCATATTTTACCTTTATGCACTAATCTCTACACGCACGCTAAGGAGGGGCATATTGGTAGAATGCCTCACCACTTTTGTAGTTAGTATTGTTATGTTGCAACGACTTTGATTAATGTCCCTGGACGATGGCACATTGGCAGAGGATTTGACTGCGTATGTAAATCGGTCCCTCTATCAAATCTTCTTGGCTCTTGTTTTGCATAGAGTGGCTGTCCGAGAGTATTCACCGTCTCATTAAAGTCTGCTGGTGCAAAATATGTTGTAAACGTGCTTGCTGTTCCTAGTGGAAAACAGTGCCCTGTATCTTTCTCAATAAATCTTCTAACCGTTCCTTCAGGGTCAGTTGCTTGCCCTCTATATTCCTCAAACGTTATGCCACAAAATGTAAACCCTGACCTCATATCATTTCGAAGTGCTGCTCCTTCTTGCCATCTTTCATATGCTTCTTTTACTTTTGCATGAGAAGTTAGTGCATCAAAAAACTCAGGGCTTACCAAGGCATGAATTCCAGTCATATATTCACCACTTAGGTTATCTTCTATATGCCGCAATACTTCCAGACACTTACGTTTTACATCAGTTGTTGCTGTTCCAAGGGCAAAATTTACTACTTTTGGTGTTATTTCAAATTCGTTGTACAGATTTAATAATTCTGACCCATCAGCATCTAAAATTATTCCCTTCAGCGCTCCCATTCGCAAATGCTCTAATGTTATTGCATGTTTGTTTCTCATTAGCTGTAAATGGTCAGTTATTACGTCTGCTAGCGCTTTAAGTTCACTTTCTGATCCAAATGCCCTTATTCCCTGTACTTCCTCTGGTAACACTACATCATCATGTGGAATATGTGGAATCGTAAATGTTCTTACCTTTCTTTTTCCTCTTTTTCCTACTGTTGCTGGTGCTCCTGGAACTTGTGTTGGCAATAGACTTAAAACTCCGTTGTGTTCTTCTATGGTAATATGTCTAAATCTTACTGACCTACTTGGAAACAAGTTTAAATTTTCAACTCGTCCATAATTTATCGGCAATATATTTATCGCATTTGTTAGTGCCGTCATACTAAATGCTGTATTTGTAAATGGATTTTGCATTCTTTTTCCCCCTTATTAATTTAAGTTACACTCCCTTGCGGACAATGATCCCTCGTGCTTCAAGTTGCTTTATTGCTTCAGCTTTCTGTTCTTCAGTGATATTTGCTGGCCACACAACTGCATGATCTGCTAGTATTGCACCACGAGTAATAATTACTGCTTTGGCATTTTCTGTCGCATTTACATCACTTATTATTGCACCTATTGCTGTTTGTGTGCCATCTGTTCCAGCAGGATTAAGTACTCTAATAAAACCATCTTCCGTCTTTTTGGCAACTACTGCACCAAGCTTAAGATTTTGACCTTTAGCTACTGTTATTTGGTCTCTTGAATATAGGTTGGACACTTCATATTTCAGAAGATCGCCTAAATTATTTCCTTCAGTTATACTTATCATGTCTTTTTCTCTCCTTTTTTTATTTTTTTTACCGCCGTGTTTATAACTGCTATACACTGCGGTTATTACCTTATAATTAGCCATTATGGCGCATTTTGGACACTTATTTACCGCAGAGCACTATATATGGCGGTTATAAAATTTAAATGCACCGACTTTTCGCTACCTGTGTCATCAAATCTTCCTGCGAATTCTGTGGTATTGCACTCAGTATCTCTGTCTTCTTCGTTCTCTCTGCAAGTAATTCCATTAAAACCTCCCTTGCTTGCTCAATACTTACGCCCTGCTCAATAAATTCTCCTATCTTTTCTGGCATCTTCGATAAATTACATAAACGTATTAATTCAAGAACTTCAGTACGATACTTGGTTAAATTATCAGTTTCTAGGTCATTTGTAGTTTGTTCATTCATAGTAATACTCCTGTTTTTATTAATAGATGAAAGAATTGTCATTCCGTCTGCAAGGCCTATTTCTACTGCTTTCTCGCCAAAATATAGACCTGCTTCTGTTGATCGAATCTTTTCAATTGAAAGACCTCTGTTTCTTGCTATTAGCTGCACAAACATTTCATATAGTCGGTCTACTTCTTTTTGTAAGCTTTCCAGACTTTCAGACGTCATTGGCTCATGTGGATTTAAATCATTCTTTCTCTTGCCTGCAAAAATAGTTGTGTATTTTATTCCTTGCTTTTCATCAAAACCGCTTTGGTCAATGTGACTTGCAATAACACCTATACTTCCAACACCAGAGGTTCTACTCACAAAAACCTTTTCAGCGCTTGAAGCTATAGCATATGCAGCAGAGTACGCATCATCATTTGCTATCGCTATTATCCTCTTTTTTCCTCTTACACCGTAGATAAAATCAGCTAGATCAAACACTCCATTTACTTCTCCACCTGGACTATCTATGTCAAGTAGAATCGTCTCTATGCTTTTATCTTCTAAAGCACTCTCTATCTCTTCATGAATATTTTCATACGAAGTCATATCTAAAATATGATCAAAAGCTTCTGTTTTTTTTGTCAAAACTCCATAAATACGTATTATTACTATTCCTTTTGGGTTTATATGAAAATGCTTTAAGTTCTTAAAGATAGGTTGTTTGCTATTATATAATGATAATAGTTCAAAGCTTCTTCTCTCTACCATTACTGGTTTATTTATCCACATCACCTTCCTTCCCTTTTATGATTAATGTCAGAATCGAAACAAAGTCCAAAAGAATCAGCTCGCTTTTGATCTTCGGCAATCTCTTGATCAATTTCTTCAACATCGTAACCCAATTCTGAAACAACTTCTGAGCGACTCTTGAAGCCATTTCTTACTGCCATCTGTTGTGCTTGTTGATCTTTCAGTGGATCCACCCAATCAAATCCCTGTGGTATCCATTTTACTTCTTCTTTCGCTGCTTTTGCCACTTTTTCATCTATACGGAGTTCTCCACAAAGTACTGCTAACTCTAGCCATCTACTCCATACTGGTCTACAAAATTGGAATACCATAATGTTATGTTGCAGCATAGCGCATCGACGACGAAACTCTATCAGTCCTGCTCTGATTGATGAATAATTAACACCGGTTAAATCTCCTGTTAGTTGTTCGTATGTTATCCCTGTGCCTATTGCTATTGCCCTGAGTTGCTGTCTCATAAATGCTTCATAGCTTCCTCCTACATCAGATGGCTCTGAAAACTTTATATCCTCACCTGGATCAAGTAGTTGCATAGTACCAGGTTCTAGGCCAGATAGTGCTACTCCTTGCTCATTTGACTCACTTTCACCTAAAATATTTGCTTCAGGATCGAGTCTCGTAATGAATCCCGCAAACATTGCAGCAGTCTTTTTTCGTACTAATTCTGCATCATCATACTGGTCAAGTTCGTAAAGTTTTAAAAGCACGTTAGAAAGCCAAGGTTCCCCTCTAATTTGTCCAGGTCTCAGTGGTTTATAGATATGTAAAACATCGTTTGCTGGCACTCTTACTGACTCTCCAAAGGTATTTTCACCAGGGTGTTCTTTAAATAAGTAATAAGCTTCTCTTTGCCCAAGCTTGTTAAACTCAATCCCGTTTCTTATTACATTACCATTTGCTAAAGTTTGATTGCTCTTATTGTCTAAATGTTCAGACTCAAGTACTTGCAGTTGTAATGGTACAGAAAATCTATCTTCCAGCTTTCTCGTTCTTAAACGTACAAAACATTCTCCACCCTCTATCATACTTCTGCATACTAGAGCTTGTAATCCATAAAAATCACTTATTCCACAGCTATCTGCTTCGTCTGTCCATTTTAGCCATAATTCTTGTACTTTCTTTCGAAATTCTCCATCTTTTGCTTTTGATTGTGGTTTTATTCCTGTTCCAATAGAGTTACTTACTATTGTATCAATTATATTTGCAGCGTAAGGATTTTTTCTCACCATATCACGTGATCTACTACGTAAAGTTTCAAGGCTTTGAGACAGCAAATTGTTTATACTTCCTAACTCTGGTTGAAAGTGAAAAAATCTTCTTCCTGAGCCTGCTGCATCCCACGCTGAGCTTTTGATTTTTGGCTTACTAAATAGTTGTTTGAACGATTTTAATAGCATTTTGCCTCTTTGATTATGCAGCAGTTTGTTGCGCAATTTGACATTAAAAAATTACAGCAAGCTGCTGGAGAGTCTGGCTGTTAACACTTTATAAATTATGCATGAGGCTCTTGCACAAATACCAACGCTTATTCTGGGCTGCGTTCATAAATGTCCTTCCGATGTCCCATTGCAGTAATAGTTACTGTGTGTTTTGAGTAATTTATCCTATAAATTACACGATAATCACTTACTCGTATCCTAAAATACCCTTTGAATTCATGCGATAATGCTTTACCTATTGCTTTAGGGTTGGTTGCAAGACGACTATCTACAGCTCTTCTCACTCTAGATCTTATCGTTGGTGGTAATGCAAGAAAGTCTTCCTCAAGAACTTTTTTTGAATAGATAATATCGTATCTCAGCTTGTATCTCCACCTTTAGACTGTTTTTGCAGATAATATTCTATTCCAATCTACATCCTCACTTCTAATTTCTTCATCACCTCTAGCATCACGCTCAAGAGAAAGCTTAGCCAACTTTATATCTACTTCATCTATTTCATCATCTTCTTCAGATAATTTACTTGCTTCAATTTCTTCTTCCACTAGGTCCTTTACAACCTCTTCTATAGTTCTATTTTGAACTTTTGCCATTTCTATAAGGTAGTGAGCAAATTCCCCCTCAAAATTTACATTAACATTAAGCCTTTCTTGACTTTGATCCATATTTTAACTAGAAAATACCAATTTTAAACTATAACATTTTTACACAATTTTGTCAATTCCCTTACTTGTCGCAATCACAATTCTTCTCTTCGGTCTCACACCTGCAACTTTCAGTTCAGCCTTAATACGTTGCCGTAGATTCAGCAGGTCATTTATCTGAACTTCAGCATATCTCACCACATGGTCACCATATGCAATTGATACTACTCGCTCTCCGCTTTGCAGTTTTTTTATCGCTTCTTCGACTTGACTTAAATATTCCTGATTGTACATTTTACTTCTCATTCAACCATTTACTTTGTCTCACTTTTTTAGGCTTTTTACTTTCCATTTTTCCACTCAAACTATTCCACTTACTCTCTGGCCATCTGTCTATTCCCAGTGCTATCGATGCTGCTCTTGCATAAATCCTACAGTCTAATACTTCATTTCTTTCTCTTACCTTTTGCCACTCTTGTTTGGTGTATCCTTTTACTACCTTGCTGACTAATTGCTCTGCCGTTAGCTGCTTAAAATATTCAGGTGCATACTCCGGAAAATGACAATATCCATGTAGAGCTTTTCCCTCTTCTTCTTTCAAAATATTAAGTAATTGAAAAAGCTCTGACTTTAATATCGATACTCCCACTGGCCAGAGCTTTATTCCTCTCTTTAGCTTTTGACCACCAACTGTTATATCTACTCTACTTGGGCTGCTCAGTGGCACTAGGGCTTTATTTACACCTTTGACTGCCATTACTCTTCCAGATCCTTGATGACCTCTTACCCAGTTGTATACTTCTTGCGTTGCATATCCAGCATCTACCGCCATCATGCTTATCATATATTCAAGCCCATTTTCACCGATAAAATGATGACTCAGAAGCTCCGAAAGCTTTCCCCATACTTCTCTACTTCCAGTATCTCCTTCAAATACTCGGTAGTCTATTGACCAACTTTCACGGCTTTTTCCCCATGCTACAACTTCTACTTCTAAACGATCTTTTTGGACATCAACACCTGCTGTGAGAACTACTTCGCCTTTTGGTACTGTGCCAATCTGAAAAAATTCTCTCCTGTTAAATAATTGCTTCCAATCAGGTACTTCTCCTTTATCTACCCAAGTTTCTCCAAGCGTAGTATTTATCCAAACTTTCAGTAATTGTTCACTTTCCTTTGCATGCAGAAAATCCTCTACTGCTTGTTGCCAACTATACCACCCAACTGGGCTATAAAGACTTGAAAGATGAAATCCTTTTTTCTCCCCTTCTTTTGCCCCTGTAGCTCTCCATTCTCCACGGTCTAGCATCTCTGTCTTTTGATGATTTTCTATCTTTTCACCACATTCTATACACATATAGTGTGCTGTATTTGGATTTTTATCTTCCCATTTTATTTGTGACCACTTTAAAATTTGGTAATAATTACAATGCGGACATGGTACAAAAAAATATCTCTTGTCTGTAGCTTCAAATTCCTTCTCAATTCTGCTTATTCCATGAATCGTTGGCGTTGATACTAAAAAAATCTTTCGCCGTGCAAATGTATTAGTACGGGCTATGCTGAGTAAAACTGGATCTCCTTCACCTCCCGAATCTCCTGGATAGGCATCTATTTCATCAAGAAAGAGGTATTTTACTGGCATAGATCTTAGTCCTACACTGCTATTTGCTCCGGTTATTACTACTATTCCACCTGGAAATTCCTTACTTTGTACAGTATTCCCTGAATCTCTTGATCTTGGGTCTTTTACTTTACTTTTTAAACATGGTGTACTTTCAATCAGTGGCGCAAATCTTCCTTTTGACCAACGTTTTCCCATTTCAACTGTTGGCTGTACTACTAGCATTGGACCTGGTGTTTGATCTATGATATAGCCAATCCAATTATTTCCTGCTTCTGTTCCTCCAATCTGCGCTCCTTTCATGAATACTATTTTTTCAGCCGGTGAAGAAGGAGAAAGTGAATCCATTATTTCTTTTAAATAAGGAGTTCTTTCTGTTCTCCATTTCCCTGGCTCTGATGCTGCAGTTGGTGCTAGAACTCGATACTCATTTGCCCACTCTGATACTTTAAGCTCTGGATCTGGTCTTAAACCTTCAGAAAAAGCTCTAGCGTATATCATTGTCTGCATCTACTCATAATTGACTCTATCTCAACATCATTAACAGTAGAACTACACTCTTCCAGTTCCATAAACATCTTTTTCTGAAATTCCTTTTCTATGTATCTTTTGCTCATCTCACTTATCATTATTGCTATAATAAGCGCAAGTATTCCTGTTGTTGTTGCAAAAATGATTGTACTGCTTATTGTTGTTGCTGTTAAACCTATATATGCTGCCATTGCTACTGCGCTAACTGTAATACAGATGCAGATAATATTATTATGTTTTTTCATCCTTTTATCTGCTATTTCTCTCTGTGCTATATATTTATTATGAAGGGTTGGAAAATTAACAACGGTATCTCTGCAGAGTAACGCTCCATTTTTTTCAGTAAATAAAACTTTAAGTAACTCTAAATTATTTGACTTGATTGCTAAGTGCAAAACAGGTGTATAGTTTGCTCCTTTTTTCAGTAGTAATTTTACTACATGTAAATGTCCTTTTTCTGCAGCAAGGTAAATAGGTGATAAACCTTTATTATTTACAATATCAATATCAATTTCTTCCTTTAAGATTGCATCTACAATCTCAATTTCTCCTCTTTGTGCAGCTAAATGGAGTAGACTATTCTTTTCAGAACCATACTTATTGCTCATCAAAGTCTTCTTTATCTCAGGTTTAGCGTAATCAAATGGTGTTTTACCGCTATCGTCTTTTACCAGAGGGTCTATATCTTCTCGCGTTAGTAAAACTTCTATTGTTTTTAGTCTTTCAGCATAATGTAGTGGTGTTTTATTTTCGTAGTCTTGCAAATTTACTTGAGCATTAGGCTCCTTTATTAAGGATTTGAGGATATCAAGACATAAGTCTCTTTCATCGTAATTAGTATTACTTACAGCTATATGAACAGGTGATAATTTCATCGAGTTTTGTCCTACACGTGCGCTATTTACATCTGCTCCTAGCTTTAGCAGTAACTTTACTATCTCCAACTTTTTGTTATTAACTGCATAGTGCATCGGTGTCTGATTTCGTGCATCAAAAACCTCGATTTCAGCTTTTCCTTCTCTTATCAAAATCTTTACAACTTCTGCATGTCCTATTCCTGCTGCTAGATGTAATGGCGTATGATGCAAAGCATTTCGTACATTAACGTCAATACCTTTTCCTATCAAATATCTAACTGCATTAACTTCACCTATCATTGCAGCTAAATGAAGTAAGCTATCTTGTTCTGACCCGTACTTGTTATTAATTAGCGCTTGTAATATTTCTGCTTTTTTCCCTTCTTTGGCGTAATCAAGAGATGTTTTACCATCATTATCTTCTACAAAAGGATTAATGTTCTTTTTCGTGAGTAACAGATCTACCATACTTAATTCATCAAACTCTATAGCGCAATGTAGTGGGGTTTTTCCGTTTGATCCTCTAATGTTTATATCTACCCCTGGTTGATTAATGAGGCACTTTATTAACTCCAAACTTAGGTTATCAGCCATTTTATATTCAAAATCTTTTTACATTTGAAATTTAGTGTTAGATAATTCTTCAAGTGAGTTTGTAATTTCCTCAGTCAATGTTCCATGAATCTTTTCAGTGTCACTCAGTGATGCAAGCAGCGCTGAAACTCTATTTGGAATATTAAGCAAATTATTACGGACAACTCTTGCTACATTAAATGCTTCGCGCTTTACTTCCTCTACTGCTACAAGTTCACCAATCTCAGCTTTTGCCTTTGCCTCAAGCAGTTTACCTCGTTCCATTTCATTTTTTATTCTAGTTTTTAGCAACATCGTGGAAAGATTACTTGTATTTTCTGGATTTTTCCTCCTCAGTGGCTGACTTGGATCTCTTATTGCCGCTACTGCTTCATTTGCTTGTTCTCGGTCGATCAAACCATCCTCCAACTTAACTATTCCTTTTTTTACTAAATAACAGACATATTGCTTTGAAAATCCTTGTTCTTTTGCCCATTCTGTTTGCGTTATCTTTTCCACTTTTTTCTTACTGTTTTTCTTCTTGAATTTGTGAAAAGGTTTTACCAGTACCGGCTAAAATTGCCTCCCTACCTGTGTATACTTGCCAACGTTTTATCGTTACATCTACAAATTTTGAATCTAGCTCTATTGTTCTGCAAATTCTTCCTGTTCTCTCACATGCAATCAGTGTGCTGCCAGAACCGCTAAATGGATCAAGTACTATGTCTCCTGATCTGCTGCTGTTTACTATTGCTCTCTCCATTAGCTCTACTGGCTTCATCGTTGGATGTAATGAGTTATGTGTTGGCTTATCATAAAACCACAGATCACTTTGATTTCTACCTCCATGCCACTCACGTTTATTGCCGCTTTTCCATCCATAGAGCATTGCTTCGTATTGTCTTTGATAATCAGACCTGCCTAGCGTAAAATGATTCTTTGCCCAAATGATAAATGTTGACCATTTTCCTCCTGCCTCCTCAAATACTTTTTGCAACGTTGAAAACTCTGATGATGATATGCAGATGTAAATTGCACCTTTCGTATATGCTAAAATGTGGGAACAGATATCGTAGAGAAAAAGTTCGTACTTTTCACCTTGATTATCGTTTAATATTTTTTTATCTTGGCTACCACCATAATCAACGTTATATGGAGGATCACAAACAGTAATGTCTGCCATTTTATCATCTAACAGCGCTTTATATGATTCAACTACAGAGCTATCACCACAATAGATTCGATGATCACCTAAAATCCAAAGATCACCTGGTTTTGTTATTTCTACCCTTTTTTCATCACCAACCAAGTCAGAAAAATCTTCTTTTTCACTATCTAAATCATCAAGGAAATGTTGAACTTTTTCTAATTCAAATCCTGTCATTTTAAGGTCAAACTGCAAATCTTCTAATTCTTGAATTTCCACCTTCAAAAGATCATCGTCCCACTTCGCCCAGTTAGCTGATTGATTTGCCAGTAACCGAAAATTTAGTTTGTGGTTCATTTAAATTATCACTTAAGACCACTGGAATACTCTCCATACCAAGTTTTCTTGCTGCTTTAAGTCTTAAATGACCATCAACCACAGTTCCATCGCTTTTTGCAACTATTGGTATACGAAAGCCAAATTCCCTGATTGAAGCACACATTCTATTTACTACATCATCATTTTTACGAGGATTACGCTTATATTCGACGAGGTTTTCAACAGGATAGTAGTGGATTGCTAAATTCATATAATTTAAATCCTTAATAATTAAAAAGTTAATATTCAAAATATCTCTGACGCTAAAGAAGGCCTGGGGTTGAACCCACCAAATCCGCCATTCTGGCTGAAAGGACCCACTTTTTATGGATTTTTCGTCTTATTAATATCTTTACTAATATAGAACATTAATGCCAAAGCATCGGCCTCATTATCATCTCTAGGTGAAAAACTTTTTTCACGTATCGCTTCAATAACTTCACTCTTACTTGCATTGCCTTTGCCTGCTATAAAGCGTTTTATAGTTTTAACATTAACACCTTGGTAGGGAATATTGTTCTCTTCACACCAAGCAGACAGCACTGCAAGAAACCCACCGTAGCAATGGGCTGCATCAGTTCCTAAATGTCTTCTCACCTCCTCAAAGTACACTGCAGAAATGTCTTTCAAAGAATTGAGCCAATTGCAAAAGTTTAAGAAACACATTCCACCTCCACTGAAACGGCTACCATGAAAGCTTTTGCTTCCACTTTCAATTACTCCATCTGTAAGAATTGCCCAGCCGGTTTGCTTGCCGAGATCTAGCGTTAAGATTGACGTACAAAAACTCCTTTGTGTAATTAAAGTTCAATGCCCTGTATAATATATATGTACGATGACTCGCAAATTCGTCCGCAATTTTGAAAAAAAATTAAAAAAAATTTCATATCCTGCCATTTGAGTTTTTACTTATCTTAATAACTATTTTACATAACTTATATTACGCCAATATTTATATTATTATATATTATATTTTACCTGTATTTAAATATATATATAATATATATAAGACTTCAGTAATCCGTAAATCCTCTTCACTGGCCGATTTTAGCCACTTAACTTTAGAAACGGCTTTTAGGAATAGAACATAAAAAAGACAATATTATCAATAACTTAACGATTACTGCTTTCTGAAATACTAATTAGTAATTCAGAAATTAGGTACGAAATTGGTAGTTTTTTACCTATGAAAAAGTAGCTTCAGTAGTGTATCAAAACGTTTAAATCTTATTTTAATTTTTAAAGATTTTATTCTTTTAGATAAAAAAATTATTACTACTTTTTTATAATAAATTAGTCATATAAGGTCTTGGTAAAAATCTCTATTCATGAAACTTTTGGAGTTTTTATGAAGAATTCTTATCAAGGAATCGATTCTACAATTGTTAAACATGTAAGATTTCAAGCTTCACGTCTTAAATCTAAAAGCTGTTTTATTAACGAAAGTCTCGAAGATATAGAGCAGGAGCTTTTTTGTCAGGTTTGGCAATATCTTAACCAGCACGATGAGAAAAGAAGTAGTTTTAGTACTTTCGTTGCTAGATTAGCTAATTATTGTGCTCGCAATATGTTACGCAATCAGTTGTGTCTAAAACGTAATATAATTTTTGATGATATAAACGACAATATTCCAGATCATAGGAACTCGGAAATCGAAGCGATAATTCGCACTGATATAAATAATATAATTTCAACTTTATCTGAAAAAGATAGTAATTTATGTCAATTACTTAAGGTATTTACTATTACTGAAGTTTCTGTAATAACCAAAATACCAAAGACAACTATCTATCGCACACTAGAACGAATACGCGATAAATTCTCAGTTTTAGAGAAGTTATAAGCTCTTGATTATATTTGCTCAAATTTTTTTTTTGCAAATTGCGGACGAATTGCCTAGGTCATCGTACATATATATTTAGGTACTGGGAGAAAAATGAAAATAATGAACAGCAATGAACGGCTAAAAGTTCAAACAGGTATAAAAATGGTCATCTTTGGTCCTTATGGTATAGGTAAAACTAGTCTCTTAAAGACCATAAATGAACCAACACTTTGTCTTGATTTTGAGGCAGGTTTACTTGCTGTTCAAGATTGGCAAGGGGATTCTGTAAGTATTCGTACTTGGAATGAGGCAAGAGATATTGCATGTCTCATAGGTGGTCCTAATCCTGCGTTAAAATCTGACTCAGCATATAGCCAAAGACACTATGAGCATGTATCCAGTAAATACAGAGAGCTTGCTTCGGAGTTTCTCAAGTATCGCTGTATTTTTATCGATAGTATTACAGTAGCCTCGCGTTTATGTCTATTATGGGCAAAAATGCAACCTGAAGCCTTTTCTGAAAGATCAGGAAAACAAGATATGAGAGCTGCTTACGGGTTACTTGCTCAAGAAATGATGGCTTGGCTCAATCAGTTTCAACATATTCCAAATAAAGACATCATTACAGTTGGAACTCTTGGGCAATACCTTGATGATTTCAATCGCTCGACTTGGCTACCTCAGTGTGAAGGTGCTAAAACCGCAAGTGAAATTCCTGGGATAGTTGACGAAGTAATCAGTATGGTTGGAATCAAGAAAGATGATGGTACAGAAATTCGTTCATTTGTCTGTCAGACGATTAATTCTTGGGGATATCCTGCTAAAGATCGAAGTGGTTGCCTTAATATGGTTGAAGAACCGCATCTAGGAAAACTTCTTACAAAAATTAAAACTAAAGCTTTTGCAATTCAACCTGTCACGCCCAACATATAGGAGGTTATTATATGCTACAAAACTTTTTAACTATTGGTCAAAAAATTCCTTTTTTCAGTGTGAAAGAATACTTGGACGATCGATCGCCAATACCAGAGGATATAATCTCACCAAGAATTTTAACAAAAAGAGGCTTATTGATACTGGGTGGCCCACCTAAAATCGGCAAAAGCGACTTTTTGATTTCATGGCTCGTCCATATGGCTGCAGGTGTTTCTTTTCTTGGTATGGATTCAAATAGACCTTTGAAAATTTTCTACATGCAAACTGAAATTGAATATGAATATATGAAAGAACGGTTGCAACAACTTGATAATGAACTTTTGAATGTAGCTGCTAACAACTTAATCATTACGCCAAAAGTGCACTATCATTTAATCATGATGAAATAAGTGAAATTAAGGAAATTGTGAATGAACGCTTTAAACCTGATGTTTTGGCCATAGATCCATTGCGTAACATCTTTAGCAGCGAGTATGGCAATGAAAATGATAATAGTGCTATGCTGTTCTTTCTGCAAAAGACTCTTGAGAAGTTACGCAGTGCTGTCAATCCAGATGCTTGTATTGTACTTACTCATCATACAAAAAAATTATCAAAAAAGATGCTCGAAGAAGATCCATTTCAAGGCCTAAGTGGTGCTGGATCTTTACGTGGATTTTACAGTACTGGTATGGTGATGTTTGCTCATGATGAAGAAAGCAGTGTACGCCAGATAGTATTTGAGCTTCGTAATGGTGAACGCGTGCCAAACAAACTTGTCGATAAGATAAATGGTCATTGGCAGCTAATGGAATAGCTAATTTTTCACTTTAAAATCAACTTATAGGAGAGCGTATGCTACAAGATTTTTTAACTGATTTTAATAACGCAAAACTGCAAAGCAGTTTAATACCGAAAGGTACAATAGTCAAGGTAAAAATGGCAATAAAGCCTGGAGGTTATGAAAATTGGTTCACTAAAAACTACACTACTGGCAGTATCTATTTAAATGCAGAATTTACCGTCACTGAAGGCCCATATGCAAAACGCAAGATTTTTCAGATTATAGGTATCAAAAATGGCAAAGCAGAAGGTGAAGAAGACATCTGGGGAGAATCTGGACGTTCTATGCTGCGTAGTATTTTGGAATCATCCAGAAATATTCATGCAAATGACACTTCAGAGAAAGCAGTTACTGCTAGAAGAATCAACTCTATAGCTGATTTCAACGATTTAGAGTTTACAGCAAAAGTAGGCGTTGAAACTAATAATACGTACGGAGATAGGAATAGGATTACTACAGTTATTACTCCAGAATTACAAAAAAGTTTTCAAGATGATTGGTTGCCATTTTGAAGTACGACGAAGGAAAGTTGTGGGCTGCTGTTATTACTAGAGCTATTCAGGATGCAGCAGGAAAAAACCCTAAACTTAAAAAAGAGGCTTGTCAATGGATTCGCTCACGATCTTTTGAAACTGTTTGTGAGCTGGCTAATCTTGACTGTAAACGTCTAAAAAATATGTTGAACAAATTTGGAATAAACAAGGAGAATTTTATGGATTTTTCATCTAAAAATGCTTTGAAAATAAAATCATTATTAATTAATAACATCAAAGATTGTTTATCTTATTTGTTGCCTGATGGCAAATCTTACCAAGATAAATTCTATATTGGCAGTAGAAATGGAAGTAAGATAATAGTTGAAATGGAAGGAGAAAATGCAGGAAATTGGTACAACCTGATCGAAGAAAAGAAAGGAAATATAATATACCTTTGGACTTTAGTTAAAGGTAATATAGATTCTGCTGAGACATGGTTGAACGGTAAAGATGAAAGAAGTTCCGTACTGCAAGAAAAACAAAACTCGGAAAAAGCATTTTCTGTAAACCATTACTTAAACGACAAATCACCAATGCCACAAGATATAATAGGCCCAAGAATTTTGACACCAGGTGGTCTTTTGGTCATAGGTGGTACTCCAAAGATTGGCAAAAGTCATTTTCTTCTTTCTCTATTGGTACATCTGGCAGCAGGAAGATCATTTCTTGGCATGAAACCTACAAGACCGCTAAAAATATTCTATCTACAAAATGAAATGGAATATGACTATATTAGAGAACGTATACAACAACTCAACAAACTTCCTCATTTAGCAACAGAAAACTTAATTGTGACGAACAAGATGAATTTGACCTTAAATGAAGAAGGTATAGAAAAAATAAAAAATATGGTAGAGGAAAAGTTTGATTTAGTTGTGATTGATTCTCCTTATAATTACGTTAACTATGGTCTGCAGCATGCAATAGAAAAACTACGTTCCAAGATTAATCCTATGGCTGGAATAATCATCACAAATCACACCAAAAAAGTATCTACCTCTATATTGGAAAAGAATCCATTTCAAGCTCTCGTTGGTGCTAACGCTTTAAGAAGTTTTTATACATCTGGAATAGTAATATTTCAACCCAATAAACGTACAAATATCTTGCAAGTAGTATATGAACTTAGAAACGGTAGATCTATACCAACAAAATTCATCAACAAGATTAATGGATGTTGGAAAACTGCTAATGTTATAGCTAGAGCATAAAAATTCTTCAGGTAGGTATGGATATTTATTGTTCACAAAGAAATGGACATTATAAATTATTAGGGAAGAAAGAACAATTAAGAACTCAACTCCTATCAAATATAAGGTCATGTCTTTCTTATTTACTGCCAAGAGGAACTTTTCGTGGTGATAAGTTCTATGTAGGTGATCTACAAGGCAATAAAGGACAAAGTATGATAGTGGAGTTAACTGGCAGTAAAGCCGGATTATGGCATGATTTTTCTACCGAAGAAGGAGGAGATATTTTTGATCTTTGGGCTGCTGTTACTGGAAAAAATCAATTTACTGATACGATAGAAGATATTGCTAAGTGGATTGGTTATTCGGAAAAAAATAACACTCTGGGGCAACCAACGGCATCATGGAACTATTACGATGAAAGTGATCAAGTGATTGTTACAGTTTATCGTTATAACACTGATTCAGGAAAAAGATATCTTCCTTTTGATGTAAAAAGGTCTAGTTTTACTCTACCAGAGACCAGGCCTTTATATAATATTCCAGGTATCGTGAAATCTGATAAGGTGATTTTAGTTGAAGGTGAAAAGTTTGCAGATGCTCTGATAGAGCAAGGTATGACTGCCACAACTGCAATGTTAGGAGCAAATGCACCAATAGAAAAAACAGACTGGTCACCACTTAAGGGCAAGCATGTTATTATTTGGCCAGACAATGATGAACCAGGTAAACAATATGCTGAGAAAGTTGTGAAAAAGCTTACTTTTCTTGGTGTTTTATCACTTACTCTTCTTGAAATACCGGAGAATAAACCAAAGGGATGGGATGCAGCAGATAGCGTACAAACAAATATAGATATTTCTGAATTCATTGAAAGTAACTCGAGAAAAGTAATTGTTAAGCAATTGCTTAATATTCAAGAATGGAGCGTAGAACGTTTTATAGGTCCAGTACCAGAGCAAAAGTTTCTTGTTGAAGGGTTATTTCCTTTAGGAGTGACATCTATTCTAGCTGCAATGGGAGATACTGGTAAAGGTATGCTTCTGCTTGATTTAGCACTGAAAGTTGCGAGTAGAAAAGATCAGCCATGTGGTTTTGGTCCTTTAGTTACTGAACATGGATCTGTTGTAATTTTCTCAGCAGAAGATGATATGAGTGAAATACATCGTCGTTTAGAGCGTCTTGATTCGCAATGCGAAAGATTAAAATATAAAGATAGGCTCTTTATTGTACCATTACCCAATGTTAGTGGATCACTTACGATAATAAAGAGTATTTCGAGTAAAATTATAGAGATTTCTCCTGAATTTGAATCTATAACAAAACAACTTCATAAGATAAAAGACTTAAAATTAATCGTATTTGATCCACTTGCTTCATTTGTGCACGCTGACTTAAATACTGACCCAGCCGTAGGCGATTATTTGATGTCTTTATTATCTGATTTAGCAGGTAGCACTGGAGCATCAATAATTACTGCCCACCATATGAGAAAGCCAAAAAGTGAAAAACCTATATCGACTGTTGAGCAAGCACGAGATGCCATTAGAGGTACATCTGCTCTTGTTAATGGTGTTAGGTGTTCATACGCTTTTTGGTCTGTGGAAGATGCAGCTAAACCGACAATTTTTAAATCAATAGGAGAATCTGTAAGACAGAACGCATTATTTTATGGAGCAATTGTTAAAGCAAACGGTTTGGCTGATCGCACTTTACGCACTTATTTAAGAAATGAAGAAACAGGATTGTTAGAAGACATAACTGAAAGATTAAAAATAAAAAATATGAACGAAAAAGATTCAAAGCAGCATCTTATAACTGCAATTACACGAGCAGCAATTTCTGGACATCCATTTACCCATACAGGAAGTACAGGAGTGTATAAACAGCGGCATAGACTACCTGAGGAGTTTCACAGTATAGGGAGAGATAGAATGGAGCGTATAGTTCAAGAGCTGTTACAAGCACGGAAGCTGGTTAAGGAAATGGCTACTGGTTCAAAAGAAGATAAATGGCTTGACATTCCTAGCGGACCATTTGCTCGTGGTGTTGGAAAATTTAGCTGTGGAGCTGAGCTATTCTCCTAAAAATTTTTTCTGATATAAAAAAAATATTTTGATTTTTGCGGACGAATTTTGAAGTCATCGTACATATATATAATATAGGGAGAAAAATGTCAATACTCACACAATCAGGAAGAGCAGCAATAGCAGCCAGCATAAAAGAGCAACCTCTACATCTTGCCTGGAGCAGTGGTGATGCAAATTGGGAAAGTAGCCATCAGGTCGAAAAAGTTTTTGTTGAGGGTGAAATAGCCCTAGATCACCATCCCATTAAAGACGTAAAAGTTTTTATCGGACAAACAACTTATCAGCCAAGTGTTGACTATACAGTTGATAGTAGTACTGGTCTAATAAAACGTACGGAAAATAGCTCTATTCCAGTAAGTGATAAAGTTACTGTACAGCATACTGAAAGCACACCACCTGAACCTATAAATTCTATAAAGCTCTTGAATGAACTTGGCAGACGTACTGCAGATGAAGTGCTATTCTGCACAGGTGATGAAAATGGCGAACTTATAACTCCTTCTGGAAGGTTTAGGCCCTTAAATGTACCAACTAATAACTTGTACCTTAAATTTACTTTCGATTTCACGGACGCAGCAAATCAAGTTATACGGGAATTAGGGGTTATGGTTGGTACTAAAATAAAAGAAGGATTACCTGAAGGACAGAGATATTTCGAGCCAAAAGACGTGGAAAATCCTGGAATTTTATTAGTTTTAGAACATACCGTACCACTTATCAGAACATCTGCAACTCGGGAAACTTTTTCATTTGTTGTAACTTTTTGAAACAAAATGACCTTAAATAGTTATTATAACCGCTTTAATCCTGACAAAGAGTACGAAAAAAGTTTGTTCCTTGCAGGAAGAGGTCTACAGTCTGCAGAATTAAATGAGACTCAGGAGTATGCTCTTTCTAAGCTTAAAGGCATAGGTGATGCAATATTTCGTGATGGTGATGTTATAACGGGAAGCAATTGTATTATAGATAGAGAAACTGGTAAAGTTACACTTGAAGGAGGAAAAATCTATCTGCGTGGTGCAGTTAGAAAAGTCGAAAAAGAAGAGTTTGTTGTTCCTCTTAATACTATAGTTCGTATCGGTGTTTATTACGTAGAATCTACGATTACAGAACTTGAGGATGAAAATCTTCGTGATCCTGCAGTTGGTACAAGAAACTATCAGGAAGTAGGAGCTGCAAGGCTTAAAGTTTCCACCATTTGGGGTTATCAAGCAGAAGGTCTTTCTCCACGTTTTTCTGAAGGAGAGTTTTATCCAATCTATAACATTGAAAATGGAGTATTAATAGAACATTCACCACCTCCACAAGCAAACATAGTAACTACTGCTCTTGCTCGTTATGACAAAGAAGCAAATGGTTCCTACGTCGTAAATGGTCTTGAAGTAATGTTCCTGCAAAAGGAAGAGGGGGAAGGAGGAAAAAAAATATTTGTAATTAATGAGGGCAAAGCTCATGTTGATGGCTATGAGATTGAACTTCCTCACAGTATTCGTGTTTCTTTTGATGAAGATCCGGATATAAAATCAGTTGAATCAGAACCACATACTTTTCAGCCAAATAGCCAAAGAGTAATGGAACTTAAAGTTAATGATTTTCCAATAAGTGAAATTAAAAAAGTAGATATCACTGTTCAAAAAACCATTACCATTACTCATGGTTCATATTCTGGAGCTATTGATCCGATACCTGACTCTGCAGTACTTGAGATTATTCAAGTTAAACAAGGCAATGTTATTTATGAAAATAGTATAGACTATAAGTTAAATGCAGGAAATGTTGATTGGTCATTACCAGGTAAAGAACCAGCTCCTGGAAGTAGTTACCTAATAACCTATCGCTGTCGCACTCATGTAAGCCCTGAAGATATAAGTGAACAGGGATGCAAAGTAAAAAGAGCAGTTGATAACAGCTTGGTTCTGATTGATTACACCTGGAAAATGCCCCGCTATGATTTAATTACTATCGATAGCAAAGGAGTGGTAAGAAGAATAAAAGGAATTTCTCACCCTTGGCGACCATCAATGCCTAGAGCGCCTAGTGGACAACTTTTGCTCTGCTACATTCATCAGACGTGGAAAAAAGGCGAAGGGGTAAAAATAGTGAATAATGCTATTCATGCTGTACCGATGAATGAGCTTGAAGCAATGAAAAAAGGAATAAATGATCTTTATGCACTTGTTGCACAGGAGCGTTTACGCAATGATGCAAATTCAAGAGAACCTACCACCAAAAAAGGAGTATTTGTTGATTCGTTCTTTGATGATGATATGCGTGATCAAGGAATTTTGCAGTCTGCAGCAATAGTAAATAAGGAACTAATTTTACCAATAGATGTAACGATTGCTGATATTGATGGAGGAGAAAAAACTTATTTGTTGCCATATGAACTTGAACCGGTACTGGAGCAGCTTTTACAGACCAAAGGAGAAAAGATCAATCCATATCAAGCTTTTGACCCAGTCCCGGCAAAAGTTACCATGAACAAAAATATAGATCACTGGACGGAGGTTACTACGAATTGGAAAAGTCCAGTAACCAGAGTGTTTAATGTTAAAGAAACAACAGAGCTGCTGTCAAGTACCTCATACGAAACTGAATTTATGCGAGAAGCAACTCAAAATTTTGAGATTGAAGGTTTTGCAACTGGTGAAAAGCTTAAGGAAGTAAAATTTGATGGCCTAAGCATTCAACCCATACCATAGAGGAAAAAAGTGGAAAATCAAGGACGAATAAGTGGAAAGATAAAAATCCCAGCAAACATTCCAGCAGGTACTAAATTAGTACAGTTTTATGGGGATAAAGGAAGCTATGGAGAGGCAACTTATACTGGTAAAAAAACTATTACCATAGAAGAAAGAAGAAGAGTGATCGCAGCAAGACGAGTTGATCCTTTAGCCCAAACATTTACGCTAAATGAGAGCAGACACATAGGAGGCGTGGAGCTATGGTTTGTAAATAAAGGCAAAAAACGTGTTGTTGTGCAGATTAGAGAAACAGCAGTGGGAATGCCCTCGCAGACTGTCATTGCTGAAAGCTATATTGAGCCAAAAGATATAAAGATAGATGGCACAGCAACACGTATAACTTGGTCTCCTGTCTGGTGTGAATCTAGCAGAGAATATGCAATAGTTTTGCTAACCGATGATGCAGATACAGCAGTAAAAATAGCAGAGCTTGGCAAATATGATGTAGTAAATAGCCGCTGGGTAACGAGTCAGCCATATCAAGTAGGAGTATTACTATCATCAAGTAATGCAAGTACCTGGACTCCGCATCAAAATTTAGATTTAACGTTTCGACTACTAGCTGCAAAATTTAGTGAAAATTCTCATGTTATTGATCTTGGTAAAGTCACTGCAAACAACGTATCAGATTTAATAGTTTTAACAAATGTTGAAAAAGTAGCATTTGATACCAATGTAGAATTTATCTTAACAGATGAAGAAGGGAAAGAAAACTTTTTGTCTGATAATTTGCCGCTCGCGCTGCGTGAAAGACTATCTGGAGAGTTAACAGTAAAGGCAAATTTAAAAGGTGCAAAAGAAAAAAGTCCTGTTCTCTATCCTGGGTTACAGCTAGTTCTAGGTAATCTTTCAGAGTCCGGAGATTATGTTACAAGGAGCATTACAGCAGGAGCTAACACTAAGATAACAATTACCTATGATGCGCTAATACCTGGCACTGCAGATGTTAAAGCATATGTGGAACAAAGCGTCAAAGGATGGCAATTAGTAAATTTAACATCAGGAAAACCTATTGGGGAAAATTGGGTGGAGAGAACTCATGTACTAACAAACTTTAATAGCAATGAAACAAGGGTAAAATTGGTTTTAAGTGGAACGGTTATTTATCGGCCAAAGGTAAAAAACTTGCGGGTTGTTATAACGTAAGAAAATGCCAAATGATGAAACGAGGCGCGGATATCCTTTGCCACACCCAGAGAATATTGCAGTGGAAGATGTTGTTCGTATCCGTACCACAATTAAGAAAATAGATGAAGATATTACCGAAAGAGAAGATGAGCATAATCAACTTAAGAGTAATTTTGAGCGGTTTAATTTTGAGACTTTTTTAAATTTTTGGAAATGAAAGAAGCAATATACCAAAGGATAAAGGATTTAGCAGCAAACAGCACACCTGATCAACTGGCATATCTTGCAAAATCGCTGGAATTGATAGCAGATAAAAAAGCTATTTCTGATATTGCGCAAATGACTAAAGTAAAAGAAATAATTGATGCACTACAAAAGAGGCTTAAGGATTTAGCAGAAAACAGTACACCAGATCAATTAGCATATCTTGCTAAAGCATTGGAATCAATAATCGACAAAAGTGCAGTTTCTGAAATTGTACAGATGACAGATGGTAAGTTAAAAGAACTTCTAAACGCTGCAAGATCACATTTGAATGACATAAATACCAATAAGGAAAATTCAATATCGGCAATAACTGTAGCAAAGACAAAGTCTGTAAATGAGATCAATACGCTAAAAACTAATACCTTGGATACTTTAAAAGCATCATCAGATTCACATATATCGCTACTTGATACGAGAAAGAATGCCAACATTGCAGCAATAAATAGTGTTGGCAATGATCATAAAGATGGTCTAAAAGGTTTAGTGAATAACTTCCGTACTGTTAATGATGTGCCAAGTGGTTCATCGATTATGAGGGAGATAAGGAGCAGAGAACCAACCAAGCTTAACTCCATAAATGATGTACCAAGTGGCTCATCAATCATGAAAGAAGTAAGAAATCGTCATATGATTGAACCTGGAGCATTACCTTTTTTATTTGGTGTACTAAGTAGAAAAAATAATTACTTTGGCCACGGAACTTTTACAACTGAGCTTGGTCAGTGGAGTAGTGATGTAACAAAAACAGACTATATGCTACAACTACTAGCAGGTACTCACACATATGATACAAGCTATGTTAGTTTTTATCGGCCAAGACAACTCAGTTTTTTAGAGGGAAGCAAAGGTACATTTATCTATGGAGAATCATACCCAAGATTTATGTATGATGGATTTTCTGAGCAATTCAATATGCTGAAATACCCTTATGCTGCATTGGGAGTAATATTCGTAAAAAACACAAGCAATGTAGATATAAGTAAAACTCTAAACTTTGTTGGATCTGCAATGTGGTACAAAGATGAAGTTAATTATGGAGGAGCAGGATTATTTATAGGTACACCTGATAAAACTAACACAAGGAAGTCAGATATTTCGAGAATTACTTGGACACGTATTTACCAGCATGAAATTAGCAGTCCTGAATTTATTGCATCAGGTAACATAATCATTCCAGCAGGAAAAACTGTTACAGTGTTACTTTATACGTCATCCAATCTTCACTCAGAAGGTGAAAGAGTTGGTGAGACACCTGAGTTCTTTGCAAGTGAGCACACGTATAGCACAATCTATGGTCAATTTATCCAGTGGGGAATATATAATTTTCGCAGCAATTTTTTAACCAAAGGGCTTGAGATAGATGTAGAAAGGACATTAAGAGCGTGGCAATGTCCTGGGTTAGATGCAACATATAAGCTTTGGCAGTAAAAGAGGAAGAAAATACGCTTACAAATAAGTTGAAATAACAATACTTGAAAACAAGCTAGAGAGGATTTTTATTGATAATCGTTTAACAGAAGGGGGAGAAATTGCCAAGAGGAGTAAAGAAGATATTGAGTTGGAGTTATTGCAAAATGAGAAATTTTCTATACTTTCTAGTTTTTGTCTTTATTTTAATAAATATACTAAATCTTAAAAAGTAGTAATCAGAAGATTTGGAACAAGAAGAAAATTAGGGAAATCAAAGAGTTACAGAGTTTTTTAACAATTTTAAAGAGCAAGTTTTAGCAAACTTATAACGCAACTATATGACAGAACAATTTTTACATGGTGTAAATGTTATTGAGGTAACCTCAGGGGCAAGATCAGTACGTACAGCTAAATCATCAGTGATAGGTGTAATTGGTACTGCACCTGAAGCAGATGAGCAAAAATTTCCGCTAAATAAACCAGTGTTAGTTGCAGGAAGCTTAAAGGAAGCAGCAAAGCTCGGAAAGAGTGGCAGTTTACCTTCTGCAGTAAATGGAATATTTTCCCAAATTGGTGCAACAGTAGTGGTTATTCGAGTTAAAGAAAGTGATAACAGTGATCCAAAGCTCAAAGAAAGTGAAACTATTCAAAATATAATTGGTGGAGTTGATAAAGAAACCGGAGAATATCAGGGAATTGAGGCATTTCTCAGCAGTGAAAGCATAGTTCATGTTGCGCCAAGAATATTAATTGCACCTCAGTTTACTCACCAACTCCCAGAAGATGCAGTGGTTGCAGCATTAATTCCTATAGCAGAAAAGCTGAGAAGCATAATAGTAGCAGATGGACCAAATACCAATGATGAAGAAGCAATCAAGTGGAGAAAAAGTGTAGGCAGCTCAAGAGTTTATGTTGTTGATCCGTGGGTTAAGGTACTTATTGAAGGAAAAGAAGAAATTTTGCCAGCAAGCCCATTTGTAGCTGGTTTAATAGCGAAAGTAGATAGCGAACAAGGATTCTGGCACTCACCTTCAAATAAAGAAATAAACGGTATTGTTGGAACAAGCAGGCCTATTGATTTTACGCTCGGTAATACAAATTGTAGAGCAAACAATTTAAATGAAAATGAAGTAACAACGATAATTCATCAAAATGGCTATAGGCTTTGGGGAAATAGAACATGTTCAAACGATTCGAAATGGGCTTTTCTGTCAGTGAGAAGGACTGCAGATTTAATCAACGATAGTCTGCTGCGAGCTCATCTATGGGCAGTTGATCGCAATATTACCAAAACTTACATAGATGATGTAATTGAGGGGGTGAATTCTTATTTGGCCAATTTAAAAGCGCAAGGAGCTATTATCAGTGGAAAATGTTATGCAACACCAGAGCTCAATACACCAACAAATATTGCAAGTGGAAAAGTATATTTTGACTTTGAGTTTACACCACCATATCCGGCAGAACAGATTACTTTCAGGTCACATCTTGTGAGTGGTACAATATTATAAAAAGGGGAGAAAGAGGAAAAAATGTTACCAAAGATTTTAAAGAATTTTAATGTATTTGTTGATGGTCGTGGTTATGCAGGAAAAATAGATGAAATTACCCTACCAAAACTTACCATAAAAACAGAAGAGTATCGTGCTGGTGGTATGGATATTCCAGTAAATATTGATATGGGCATGGAAAAGATTGAAGCAGATTTCACTTTTTCTGAATACGATACAGAGCTCTTTCGGCTATTTGGGTTGATAAATGGAAATTCGGTATCTTTGACGCTCAGAGGTGGAATGCAAGGAAGTGGAAGTAATGATATTGAAGGAGTAATTATCAACCTTAGGGGTATATTCAAAGAATTTGATTTTGGTAGCTGGAAACCTGCTGAAAAAGCCACTCTAAAATGCACTGTAGCTGCTCATTATTATAAACTTACGATAGGTGGCAATGAACTGATAGAGATCGATGCTGAAAATATGATTAGAAAGATAAATGGTGTTGATCAGATGGCCTTGCTGCAAACGGTTTTAGGCATATAAAAACTTATTTGAAATTTTATTTTTAAGGAGGCAATAATGCACACTATAACACTTAATAACCCCATTACAGTTGATGGAATTTCTGTTTCAGAGTTATCGATGCGTGAACCTAAAGTAAGAGATTTACTTGCTATAGAACGCATAGAAGGCGAAGCTTTGAAAGAAGTAGCTTTAATTGCTAATCTAGCGTCTGTGCCAAAAGAAGTAGTTGAAGATTTATGTATTAAAGATTATGTAGAAATACAGAAGGTACTAAAAGATTTTTTGTCGCCGCTGGAACAGAGGAGTTAAGATTCAATATTTTAAAACTTAGCTCAACAACAGGAAGTGGAATTGAGCAAATTATTAATATGAGTATAAAAGAGTTTCTAAAGTGGTTAGAAGTAAGTGAAGGAGTGACAAAAAAATGTCAATGCTTTCAATAAAGATCGGTGCAACGTTAGATGGCAGTTTTAATAGTGCAATGACAGGTAGTGCAGCAAAGCTTTCTAAGTTGGGTGATAGTATAAAGCAGCTTGATTCGTCAATGAAATCTGTTTCTAAATTTAAGCAATTAAATCATGATGCCCTTGAAGCCATGAAGAATTGGAAGAAAGCAGAGAAAAAAGCAAAAAAATCAGCCGCAGCAATTGCTAAAGAGAAGAAGGAAAAAAAAGAACCAAGCAAAGCACTGAGAAATGAATTCGAAAAATTGAAAGCATCGGCATCAAAGGCAAAAGAGGCTTATATCAAAAAGAGAGATGCACTTCACACATTAAATGAAGAAATAAGGAAAAGTGGAAAGGATATTAAATCTTTAGTGAGGGATCAAACTAAACTTGGTTCATCTGTTGAAGTACTCAAAGGGAAATACAGTAAATTAGGATCTGTAATACAAAAACAGCAAAATGCTTTGGCAAAAAAAGCGCATTATAGGTCACAAGTAATGGAGACTATAGGACTAGGTCTTTCACTTGCAGCACCAATTAAAGTTGCGATTGACTTTGAAAGTGCTATGGCTGATGTTAAAAAGGTAGTAAATTTCAAGGATGGAACAAATGAAGCCGAAGAATTTGCTCAAAAATTGAAGAAATTATCCCGTGAAATACCATTATCAGCTGCAGAGTTAGCACAAATAGCTGCAAGTGGTGGTCAGCTTGGTATCGACAAAGATAAGCTACTTGAATTTACCACAACAGTAGCTAAAATGGCCACAGCATTTGACATGTCTGCTGAACAAGCTGGTGATTCTATTGCCAAACTCGCTAACATTTATGGAATCGCAGTAGAGAAGATGGAAGAAGTTGGTGATGTTATAAATTACCTATCAGATAATACTGCAGCTAAGGCGAACGATATGATTGAAGCACTCGCTAGAGGGGGTGGTAATGCAAAACAATTTGGTTTAGATATTAATCAGACAAGTAGTTTAGTAAATGCCTTCGTTAGTTTAGGTAAACAACCTGAAAAAGCAGCAACTGCAATAAACGCTCTACTTAGTAAACTTCAGACTGCTGAAGGACAGGGAAAAGAGTTCAGAGCAGCATTGGAATCCATAGGTATCACTGCAGAGGAAATGTCACAAAAGGTTGCTGAAAACGGGCAAAACGCTCTACTTCATTTTTTTGAAATTTTAGAAAAAGTAGATAGACAGGAACGTTCTCAAATTCTTCTCAACCTCTTCGGTCAAGAATATCAAGATGATATTGCATTGATAGTTGGGAGTTTGGAAGAATATAAAAAAGCAATAGGTTTTGTGACCGATAAAGAAAAGTATAATAAATCTATGCAAAAGGAATTTAATAACCGTGCAAGTACTACAGCAAATAACTTGCAGCTACTCAAAAATACAATAGCAGAGCTAGGAATGAACTTAGGGTCAGTTATGCTACCTCCTTTAAATTGGATAAGTAAGATTTTGAGGTCAATATCTACAGGTATAGCTTGGTTCGCAGAGAAGTGTCCAATTTTAACTACAGGAGTTATGAGCATAATTTCAGCTCTTATTATTGGCAAGATTGCAGTGGTAGGTTTTGGTTATGCATTTGCATTGGCTGGAGGTGGAATACTAACTTTTAAGGCTATTTTGCAGGGAACACTTTTGCCAGTATTAACTTCGTTATCAGCGCGAGTAATTCCAGCAGTAATCATGGGACTGAAAGCTTTAACGCTAACCAATCCTATAGGAGCTGCTATTGCTGGACTATCAGTTGGTACAGCGCTTGTAATTGCTAATTGGCAAAAGGTAAAGGACTTTTTTTCAAGTCTCTGGAAATCAATTACAAAATCTATAGAAAATTGGACTGGTATAGGAAAATTTTTTAATGATAGTCCAATAAAAGCATTAGAGAAACCAGTAGAAGCAAAAATAGGCAGTGCAACTAGTGAAAATAATGTTTTTAGTAAAGGAAATCCTTTATTGAATAATAATGCTTTTAGTAGAATTTCGAATAGTAGAACGAATATTGAAAGTGTGATTACAGAAAAAAGTTCTGTAGCAGATAATTCAGAGAAAGTTTTAAAAGACTGTGAAAAGTGTGAACAAAAAATTTTCAATCAAACTTTTACATTTAATATAAGTATAAAAGCAGAACCTAACCAAGATGTACGTAGTCTTGCTGATGCAGTAATAAAAAGAATAAGGGAAAAATCTCGTGATGTTTTATTTGATTCAATAGAACCAATTTACTAATGCTATCACTTGGTCAACATAAGCTTTCTCCAACAAGTGTAAGGTATAGTAAAGAAAATCGTTGGAGTACAATTGAGTGCATTGGTAAAATACCTTCATTACAAAATATTGGTCAAGGTGCAGAAAATATAGACTTAGAAGGAGTAATTTATTTCCATAATCTGAATGATTTAAATCAATTAAAAAGTATGAAAGAAACTGAGAAAAATCATGAACCAAGTATCTTAGTAGACAATTTAGGGAATGTTTTGGGAAGATTTGTTATTGTGCGGTTAGAAGAAAAGCAAACGTCGTATTTTCCCTGTGGATTACCAAAAAAGGTTGAATTTAGCTTAAGTTTAAGGAGTTATGTATGACAGTACATTATATAACCCGAGAAAATGAAATGTTAGATTACATATGTTTTAAGCACTATGGATATAGCTCTGGAGCAGTAGAAATAGTATTGGAGGCTAATCCTGGTCTTGCAGAGTATGGAAGTTTTTTGCCTACAGGATTAAAGATCAGGTTACCTAGAATACAAGAGCAATTAAAAAAATCGAAGTTAAAAGTGTGGGAATAAATGAAACCTGAATTTAGCATTGAAGGAATAAAAGATCATGTAATATCGGTGCATCTTACTGATGAATCTGG
Source organism: Wolbachia endosymbiont (group A) of Epagoge grotiana (assembly GCF_947251775.1). NCBI lineage: Bacteria > Pseudomonadati > Pseudomonadota > Alphaproteobacteria > Rickettsiales > Anaplasmataceae > Wolbachia > Wolbachia endosymbiont (group A) of Epagoge grotiana. Next base: position 835,454 of record NZ_OX366387.1, on the reverse strand, counting down.
TACTATAGATGATGTTGCAGAGGTATGCGTTGATTATGGCAATGAAAATGTGGAAGTTCCAAATGAATTGAACATAGCACTAGGTTATAAGGAATTTGGAATCTTTCCAATGGGTATATATACAGTCAACGAAGTGACTATACAGGGTCCACCTAAGACTCTACTAATCAAAGCTCATGCAACAAATTTAAGAATATCTTTAAAAGCAAAGGTATCAAAAGAATGGCATCAAATTACCATAGAAAACTTAGTGAAAGAAATAGCCCAAAAACATGGATATGGACATAAAGTTGCTGAGGAATTTAAGAATGTATTGATACCCCATATTAATCAGGCAGATGAAAGTGATATAAGTCTGTTAACAAAGATCGCAACAGAGCGTGAAGCAATGGCAAAATTAGCTGGTGGGTATATATTATTTATTTCAAAAAACATGGCAAAATCAGCCACAGGAAAAGCTTTAGGAACAACGACTATTAGACCTCAAGACACAATTAATTGGAAAGTGCATTTTACCGTACGCGATAAATACAATTCAGTAGTAGCAAAATGGCACAGCTATGAAAAGGGCGAAACTATTAAAGAAACAGTTGGTAGTAGCGAGCCAAGTTATATTATGCTGGAACTTTACTCTAATGCAGAGTCAGCGCTGAGTGCAGCAAATGCCAAGTTGAAACAATTGAAGCGTAACAATGAAACTTTAGATATAACTATGCCTGGTAATCCAGAGTTATTTGCAGAAGCTAAACTTAATCTTATAGGTTTTAATCAAGCGGTAGATGGTGAATGGATAGTTAACAGAGCGGAGCATACTTTAAATAGCTCGGGTTACCTTACTATGTTGTCAGCATCTTTGAGTAAGTAATGTTAAGAAAAAAATGAGTAATGATCTATTTAATATGAAGAAACTGTGTGCGAAATATGAAAAAAATAAAGTCTAATGAAAAATATAAGTTACATTTCGCATGGTTCGCACTATTAATAGTATGTCTTGTTATTACATATTGCTATCAAAAATCTAAAGCTACAGATAATTACAAAACAATCTTACGCATTGCTTCTGAAAATTGTAATCTAGATGTAGTAAAGTTTTCAGTAAAGAACCTATTGAGCATTAACACACAAATTCCTAGATTAACGGCGCTACATTGTGCAGCAGAAGGAAAATGTCTAGAATTAGTAAAATTTCTAGTGAATGAAGGAGTTGATATAAATGATACAGGTAGATATAAAGGATGGACAGTATTACATTCTGCCGCATACGGAGGCAATTTAGAGATAGTTAAGTTCTTATTAGAAAGAGGTGCTAATCCTAATACTAGAGATACAGATGGAAAAAACCCTCGGGATGTAGCTGTAATAGAATCAAGGCACAACAAAGATAAACCTTACAGAGAAATTATTAAGCTACTTGCAAATGCAGAGGAACAGCATAAATCAAAATAGTAGTTACTAAAGTAGCTATCCATAATAAATTCATACTTTAAATCATTATGCAAAATCAAAAAATCCCAATTACATTAATTATCACGTTATTAATCCAAACCGTAGCATTGATATGGTGGTTATCCAAGTTAGACTCAAGGGTACAATTTCACGATAAACTTATTGAATATGGTTTAATGGAAAAAGTGTTAGTACTTGAGGAAAGGGTGAAAAATCTTTCTGAGGAATTAGATGAATTCAAAGATAACTTAAAGTCTGGTGTATAATGCTTAGACTGCGATTGGCGATTTTTCCAATTTTTGACGTATTGTTCAACTAGTGGAGAATCTCCTGTTATGATCAGTAGGTTTTCAGCATTTCTTTGCTGAGCGGCATCTGAAAAGTTAAATGATCCGGTTATGATTTTTTGCTCATCAATAATAATTACCTTGCTATGAGCAATAGCGGGTTTAAAGTCAATCCATATCGGGATTTTGTGCTCAAATAATTCGTTAATTACACTATGTTTTGAACTAGTTTGTGATTCATCTAGAATAACCTTAATATCAACTCCACGCTTTTTAGCTTGAACCAAGGATTCAGCAATAGGCTTTGAGGTAAATTGGTATGCCTGAACCAACAAGGATTTTTTAGCATGACCCACGGAATCAATTATTAGGTTGGTGCAATTTTCTCCAGGCGTGAAGCAGACTGTGGCTTTTGGGCAGGAAACACATCCCGATAAAAGCGAACAAGTTAATAAAATCAATAAATACCTAACCATGGCAAAATACATCCTTTCAATTGACGGCGGAGGCATAAGAGGCATCATACCAGCCATTATTCTAGCAGAAATAGAAAAAAGAACAAGAAGAACTATAGCTGAAATCTTTGATCTAATGGCTGGTACTTCAACCGGTGGGATTGTTGTGGCAGGATTATGTAAAAAAGATAAACCTCAATATTCTGCTAATGATTTAGTCGAGTTCTATCGGGAATATGGACCATATATTTTTAAGTCTTCATTTTTGAGAAGATCAATATTATCTTGGTTTAACTGTACACAATACCCACATAAAAATATTGAGTATGTACTTCATAAATATTTTGGCGATGATGTCTTTAAAAACACTTTAAGTAATGTGTTGATTACGAGTTACGATATTCACAATAACTGCCCATTTTTCTTCAAAAGCTGGAAAGAGGATAGGAATTTTATTAAATTAAGGGATGTATTAAGAGCAGCAACTGCAGCACCTACTTACTTTGCACCTAAATATCTTAAAATTAACCAAAAGGAAATGGTATTAGTGGATGGAGGGGTTTTTGCCAATAATCCAGCGGCTTGTGCATATGCAAGTAGTAAAAGGTTATTTCCAAATGATGATATTGTACTGTTATCGATAGGTACTGGAAGAACAGATAGAAGCATAGCCAATTCAAAGAGATTTGGAAAAATAGGCTGGGTAAAACCACTACTACATGTGATGTTTGCCTCAAGTTTAGATGCAGTAAATTACCAACTTGATCAAGTTATAGCTGATAAATATATACGCATACAATTGCAATTGAAAATAGCATCACCTGACATGGATAATATTACATCAAAAAATATCAAATCTCTTCAGCAAGAGGCAAAGGCAATGATAGAGAATAATCAAAAAGTAGTCGATAAATTTTGTAACATTGTGTCTTAATTTACATCAAGTAAAATATAAAGCTTTCATTGAGCCAGAAAAGTAAAATAAGCAAATTTGCCTTGTTGAGAAATCTTATTATCTTTGTGTACTACTTTCTTTTTCACTACTAAAAAATCCACGTAAATGGTTAAAAACCTTTTCAATAAAAAGCTCGCTTTCCTCTCCTGTAAAAGCTTCTTTTATTTCATGCAAACTACTTGTTACCTTATTGCTATTTTTTATGACTGAGTAGCTTTCAATAGCTTGGCAAGCAGACAAAATAGTTATTGCCCCTATTATAGTTGAAACAATTATGGCAATTAAAGGTGCTATTGTTGTAAGTACTGCTGCAATTAATGAGATGCCAACACAAAACGCAATAGCTGAAATGCAAAATGCTACTGTATGTTTCTTTTCATGACTAACCATACACACCTTCTTAATAAATCTGTTAAAAGGATAACTTATTTTTTTAGTACCGTCAATATTTTTAGAAAAATTGGCATACTCAAGATAATCATTTGTGATACCAATGAATTACATTAAGCAAATTCTAATTTAGTTAATTCACTTCAATCTATTTGAACATTATATATTAAACACAGAAGCACAAGAATTTCATTCAGTAATTTAGATATATTAAATATACAATTATTTTTATTGATATTTTAATGTATTATTTATGAGTAAGTAAACTACTGAAATCTTTAATCCAGGTTAAGTTTTGAAAGCATGATTTTCAATCTCCTCAATAGAAATGTCCAGCATAAGTAGATTATTTGCAACCTTTATCTATATTAAGTATATAACTACTTTTACTTATATCTTTAACACAATTCAATTTTCACACTCATCAGTAGTTAGGCCACTTGCTCGCACAATAATATCAATAGCAACACCTGCCTTTGCTAGATTTTTCGCAACTTTGATCTTTTCTATTTTTTTAACTTTTTTCTTGCCATTTTTCATACTTTCAGATAGAGATTTGACTAGTGATTCTTGTTCTCCGTACTCATCCATTAAACTCAATAGCTTTTTGCTTTCTCTTGTTTTAGGTAGCAGAACTTTAATATTCACTGATAATGCATCTGATATTTCATATAATTTATCAAATGTTATAGCAGTATACCCTCTTTCATAGTCGTGTATTTCCTTGAGTGTTAAACCAACTTTATCCGCCAAATCTTTTTGAGTGTATCTCCTTATCAATCTCCATTCTCTTATTCTTTGCCCTACTCTGTAGTATATAGAATCAGTGCAGACTTCTTTCTCTGTATTATCATACTCGTAAATAGATAAGCCGGTTGCTTGGGAAATTATGTCAACTGAAACTCCTTCTTTAACTAGATTTTTTGCTACTTCTAATCTTGCCTCCTCTTGATTGATTTTCTCGCTAATATGAACAAACCTGATTAATGAAGGTACTATTTTGCCTAACTTTTGATTCTCATATATTTTTGTTAGATAGAGTATTTCTTCGTCTTCATCTTCATACTCTCTTACTGTTATTGGTTTAGGTAATAGATCTACAACATTAACTGACAGTACTCTTGCTATTACATATAGTACTTCAATCGTAATAGGAATATACCCATTTTCATAATTGGTTACTTCTTTATATGCTAATCCGATTTTACTTGCTAACTCTGCTTGAGTACACCTTTGCATTAATCTACAATCTTCTATTTTTTGCCCTATTTTATAACTTATAGAACTAATATCTCTTACAGAAACAAACATATATACCTTACTTAGAAATAAATTTTCATGCAATTTGATCAGTGGATAAACCAACTATTTGCAAAATAATATCAATAGAAATTCCCCCTTTTACTAAATCCTTTGCAACTTTAATCCTTTCTATCTCTCTCACTTTCTCCTCACAAATACGTATTCCCTCAAACAGAGATTTTATTAGTGCATTACGTAGTTCTTGGCTCTCAATTTCTTTGTATTCTTTAATCAAATCAGGTAGCTCATTTTTCACTTTACTCCCTTCCTCTATTAGTAGATCCATAATATTAATCGATAATGCTTCTGCCATTTCATATAATTTATCAAGTGGAACAGCAGTCCTTCCTTGCTCATAGTTACTTATTTCATCACGTGTTGTAGTCATTTTCTCTGCTAAATCCTTTTGAGTGCACTCTCTTACCAGTCTCCATTCCTTTATCTTTTTGCCTATTTGGTAGTAGATAGAACCAACTTTTTCTTCAACACATTCATCAGCAGACAGACCAATTGTTTTTGCAACAATATCAACAGAAACTCCTGCTTTAACCAGACTCTTTGCAATTTTTATTTTTTCCGATTTTCTACTACTTTTCTCACTAATTTGGACAAATTTGGTTAGCAAACAAAACATCTTACGTAACTCCTGATCGTTAATCTTTTTATATTCTCTTACTAGATTTAATATTTCTTCTTCATCTTCAAGACAGCTTTTTGATACAGGAATAAGATCCGTAATACTGATTGATAGTGCCTCAGTTATAGCATACAACCTTTCAATTGGAACTCTACGATTCCCTTTCTCATATTGCAATATCACCCAGTATTTTACACCAATTTTCTCTGCTAAATCTTTCTGAGTGTACCCTCGCTCTAACCTCCAGCTTTTTAATTTTTGCCCTACTTTATAATCTAGACTTTTTTCCACAAAAAGAACCTTGCATATAATATTTTCTATTATAGCTCAAAGGCTCCAGATATAATAGCCAGACTCTGGAACCTTTAAATTAAAGTGCCCTACAAGTTTCTTTACTATTTTCACGTACTTTGTCTGCCCATGAAAACAATTTTTCACTTGGGCTATCAACCTCCTTCATAAGCTGCTTGCTATTCCATATGCCACACCTCATAAAACTTCCCTTTTCTACTGCTTCTTGAAGTTTCACTCCTCCAAAAAGGCAGTTTTTTCCTATTTCTTCGCCTCTTTTTTGTAATTCAGCCCACATTTCCTTGTTTTCTACTCTGACTTGTACTTGATCATATTTTTTTACATCGTGGTACAATATAATATTTAGCTTACCAATGCTTGTAGGAAATTCTAACATGATAGAGCTTTCATCTGACATATCGATATAGTTTCTTATACCTCCCTTCTCACTTTTAACCTCAACTGCATCATTGCCAATTTTTAAAATATTAATTCCTAACTCTCTCAGTATTTTGGCTACCTCTACCTTGCTATCCCCAGAAAATTCTATATACGATGTTGTATTATCTATCTCAACATCTATTAATTCTCCTTCTTGCATAGCATTTTCGCCAGCTTTCTCTAGTTCTTCTAGTCTCTCATCTATCTGTGGCTGAACTTCTGGCTGTAGCTCATTATAGATTTCACCTATTAGTTTATTCTGCAATAAAGTATCATGAAAATCTGCACCACTTAGCATTAATTTACGCATTATCTTTTTTCGATCAGTCTTATCAAATTTATGAAAATGTGTACCCAATACTACATACTCTGCAATGCTCCATTCCCCATCGTTATATGCATTTATTCTTGCTCCAGAGGCTAGTACTTGGTCTATAGTTTTGTGCAATTCATTTACGTTTTTTGCCTCTACCACTTCACTTTTAAACCAGCTCAACTTTTCGCTTTCGCTTATACTTGGCTTTATTTTTTGCAAAGCTGAAGCAAATGGATTTAACCCTTCTGGATAATCTGCTTGATTACTCAAAGGTTTTGTGCCATAAATATAGTCAAATCCTTTCCCATAGTTGATTTGGTTTTCGCGAACTTCTCTACAAGGGAAAGGTACTACTTCCTTATCTCCAAGCTTTTTAGCATTATTAATTTTGCTTACAAAGGTGGATTGCTCCTTAGTACGACCAATTCCTACAATAGCATTTAACATCTCACCTTTTGATAATCTATCAAGATCAACGTTTAACTCGTAAACACCCCCCTCTTTATCACTAAAAGGTACAATTATTTTATTATTCATATTAGCCTCCGCTATTAAATATACTTTCTAAGTGTATAGTTATTATACACTGTATTACTTATTATAAATTATAGTGAGTAGATTTGCAAATACTTTCTGCTATAACAATCCGTTTTCTCTAAAGCTAAAATAGCCACCACTTGTGATGATAATGTGATCAAATAACCTAACGCTTACAGTACTACATGCTGCTGCTAAGCTCTTCGTTACTTCTTGATCTTCTTCTGATGGTTCTAAGCGTCCCCCAGGATGGTTGTGTGACATTATTACTAATGTTGCATTCTTTATTAATGCTTTTCTTATAATTTCCTTTATGTATACTGGTGCTTTTTCCATTTCACCAATATAGGATTCTTCTCCAATTAGTTGACGCCTTTTATTCAAGTACAGTATTTTTACACATTCCCTCTCTGCATGACCTATACTTACGTTTAAGTACTCTACTAGCCCTTGTAAGTCCATTATTGGCTCACTCTTAAGCTTTTCTTTCAGTACCCTTTCTAGTGTTTCCTTAACACACATAATCATTGCTACTGCAGAATCAGTTACTCCTTCTATAACTTTCAGGTCATCCATTTCTCGGCCTAAAATCCTTCCTACTCCCGTATAAGTGTTCACCAGATTTTTAGCAATTTCTTGAGCTTGTGGTCTTTCATGTACTGCACTTAAAAACGTTTCCATTATTTCACGATCAAGTAGTGCTTTGCCTTTGCTTTCTAATATTCTGAATTCGATTTCTTCTTTACTTTTATTCATATAATTTACCCTTCACTAACAACAAACTTTTTTTAAATATTTACTGCTGTTTTTTTATCAGCATTGGCATAGAGCCATAGCTTTCGAGTGAAGTCAAATCAATTTTTCAATCTTTTTTACTTATTTTTTCATTAAGAAGTAAAAATATTAATATATAATGATTTTTTATTTTAAATTTGTTGAATTTCGTTCAAAGAGATGCCTACCGCTTGCAAAATAATATCAACAGAAATTCCTTCTTTTACTAAATCTTTTGCAATTTTGATTCTTTCTTCTTCTCTAATTTTCTCCTCACAAATTTGTATGCTTTCAAACAGAGATTTTATTAGCGCATAGCGTAATTCTTGACTCTCAATTTTTTTGTATTCTTTTATTAAATCAGGTAGCTCACTTTCTACTATCTCATCTTCCTCTATGAGCAGATCTGTAATGCTAATTGATAATGTTTCTGCTATTGCATATAATTTTTCCAGTGGAATGGCCACACGTCCTTGCTCATAGTTGCTTATTTCATCACGTGTTGTATCCATTTTCTCAGCCAAATCCTTTTGAGTATACTCCCGTACTGCCCTCCACTCCTTTATCTTTTTTCCTATTTGGTAGTAGATAGAACCAACTTTTTCTTCAACACATTCATCAGCAGACAGACCAATTGTTTTTGAAACAGTATCAACAGAAACTCCTGCTTTAATAAGACCTTTTGCAATTTTTATTCTCTCCGTTTTTTTACTATTTTTCTCACTAACTTGAACAAATTTGGTTAGTAAACAAAACATTCTACGTAATTCCTGATCATTAATCTTTTTATATTTTCTTACTAGATTTAATATTTCCTCTCCCTCATCTTCAAAACAGATTTTTTCATTTGATACAGGAATTAGGTCTATAATACCAATCGACAATATCTCTGCTATAGCATACAACTTTTCAATCGAAATTTTACGTGTTCCTTTTTCATATTGTAGTACTACTTGATACGTTACACTGACTTTCTTCGCTAAATCTTTTTGAGTATATCCTCGCTTTAACCTCCAGTTCCTTACTTTTTGCGCTATCTGATACCTTATTGAGATGTTTGCCATAAATATTATACATGTTAATACTACCAAACAAAGATATACAAAAACTTCTATGTTTGCATTTTAGTTGAATATTTCTTCAGAATTGTGTATAATTATTAATGCTTTTTAGGTACTCTTGCTATGGCTCTCTCGAAGTTTCTCGATCCCAAGAATGATGTCGCATTTCGCCGTATCTTTGGCACTGAAAAGAATAAAGACATCCTCATTCACTTTCTCAATGATATTCTGGGTTTTACTGGCAAAAATGAAATAAAGGATATAGAGTTTTTAAGTACTATTCAAGACCCTGATATTGCCTCTAAAAAGCAAAGCATTGTTGATGTATTATGTAGAGATTCCACGGGGGTGCAATGGATTATTGAAATGCAGGTCGCTAAAACCAAAGGCTTCGAGAAACGTGCCCAATACTATGCTGCTAAAGCCTATTCAAGACAAGCCGATAAAGGTGATCAATACCAGGACCTTAAGGAAATTATCTTTATTGCTATAGCAGATTGTATTTTATTTCCTGATAAGTCTGAGTACAAATCAAAGCATACTATTCGTGATGAAGATACTAATGAACATGATCTAAAAGATTTTTACTTTATATTTATTGAGTTACCTAAATTTACAAAAACCAAGGAAGATCAGCTTTCAAGTATAGTCGAGAAATGGATCTACTTCTTTAGATATGCAGACGAAACTAGTGAAGAAGAGCTAGAGAGAATAATAGGAAGTGATCTAATAATTAAAAGAGCGTATGAAGAATTAAATAGGTTCAACTGGTCAGAAAAAGAATTTATAGCCTATGAACAAGAGATAAAGCGTATTCGTGATGAACAGGCTGTCCTCGCTCAAAAACTCGATGATGCCACTCAAAAAGGTAGACAAGAAGGTAGACAAGAAGGCATCCAAATCGGCCATGAAAAAGGCAGAAAAGCAGAGAAAATTGAGGTTGCAAAGAATCTACTTAAAGCAGGAGTTTCTATTGACATTATAACTCAAACTACTGGTCTTTCTGTTGATTATATTGAGAAAATTCAAGAAAAGAAGTTTTAGCCATAACGTTTTTTTATTAAACCCTCTATTCTGGTAATTTTAATATTGCAATCCATTCTAATTTCTGTATAATGCCTTTTTTACATGACACTGTTAATACTTAATAGGGGGGATAATGCCAACACAGAAAGAGCTTCGGGCTACGATGTCCAAAAAATTACAGGAAGCTATTAAACATCCAGATCCAGCAGTTGTTGCCGGGAGGAAGTCAGCTATCAAGAGATGGGTGGGAGTCCTTCAAGATAACTTTATGGAGCACATAAAATACTTTAAGGGTGATAAGTTGAAGTTTTTGCACAATGTATTTCAAGATGAAGGTTGCTGGTCAGGTGTAAGGTTGGATAATGCTGCTTTAGGTCAAAGGTTTACTGAAGAAAAAATAGGTGGAATAGATAATCCACTTCGCAAATATGAGATGGCTTGTAGTTACTGTGTAGTGGATAAAATTCATCCTCTCTTTCAAAAAAGATTTGAATCTTATAGGAACAAGTTTCCTCCTGGTGCATTTGATGGTAAAACTGAAACTGAATTTGGCAAATACGTACGAAACTCGTTACTAGATAGCATAAAGAGGAAAGGTCCTGTATTTGATTTCTGGATCGATAGAGAATCTGGGGAATTAAAGAAGTATGATGCAGTAGAAGGTTTTGACAGTGCTGTAAAACTTAAGTGGAGTGAAGGGGTAGAGTATTTTTATAATCATTTAAAAGAAGAAGATAAGGAAAAGAAGCTCACAGAAGCTATTCTTGCTCTTTCTCGCGTTCAATCTGTTGAGAAAGACGCCCCTATTTTAGATTTTTGTGTAAATAAGATAGTCGATAAAGATACTCTTTTACAGAAATTATCACAGAAAGATAAAGGAGTATATTCCCTTTTTGCTGAATTAATAGAGTCATGTTTTTTTGATACGGTTCATGATTTGCTACAGTGCTGGTGTTATAAAGAAGTTTCAGCAAGAGGAGACTGTTCGGACAAAATATTCTCACAGCGAGACTATGAGCTTTTTCTTTCCTCTCTTTCAGATGTGATGTTGAAAAATCCTGAATCAAATGTTCAAGCTAGATCTCTTATTATGGAATTTTGGGAATGTGGTAGCTTGTATCAATACAGAAAAGCTGCTGTTAATACTTCTAATTATACAGTTCCTACAAGTGGTGTATTTGCAGAGTTAATAGTCAATTGGAGACGAGAAGACATTTATAAGACTGATGAAGAAAAAGAAATAGAGAAAAAAGAAATATTAGATATGATGTCATTTGCCAAAGATTGCTTTCCTGAAAAGTTTGAGCTCTTTAAAAAACTAATAATAAGAGACCTTAGATTATGCGGTAGGGAAGGTAAAAGAGTAAATGTAGATTACGGTCTGTTTGCAGAAGAATTATTCTCTGAGTTAGAGAAAACAATTTTGCCACCTGGTCCTGTAGGTGATGGTCCTTGCAGTAATTTGCGATCACGATCTAAAGCTCATGGTAGTAAGAAAACAACTTTGCCAGTTGATGATAGTCCGCAGTCTGAGCTTGGAACTCCTAGTGTAAGTGGTGTTTCTTCTTATAAGAAAAAAAGCGTCTTTACGCTTAGTGGTAATAAGTAATCCACTTATGAACTCTTGGTGTTTTTGGTCGTAGTAAATAAGGGGTATTTTGTATGAGTAATGGTGATGGACTTATTAGGAGTTTGGTGGATGGAGATCTTGAAGGATTCAGACAAGGATTTGAATCTTTTTTAGATCAATGTCCATCTTTCTTGTATCATGTAAGTGCAGGTCGTTTCCTTCCTGTATTCTTTTTTAGTATGTTTTCTACTGCACATGATGCTAATATCTTAAATGCAAATGAGAGAGTCTATTTTCGTTTTGATAACCATGGTGTTAATCCACGTAATGGTGAAAATCGAAATACGGCAAACCTAAAAGTTGCTGTTTATCGTGACGGACAGCAAGTTGTCAGATGCTACAGTATTTCTGATCGTCCTAATAGTGATGGGTTGAGGTTCAGTACAAGGGAGAGAAATGCTCTAGTACAAGAGATTAGACGGCAAAATCCAAATTTAAGGGAAGAAGACCTAAATTTTGAGCAATACAAAGTATGCATGCACGGAAAGGGCAAGAGTCAGGGAGAGGCAATTGCAACGGTATTCGAGGTAATTCGTGAAAAAGATCGTCAAGGTAGGGATAAATTTGCCAAATATTCAGCATCTGAAATCAATCTTATTAGACGGCTCTTAGGAGATCACAGACTAACAATTAAGGAAATAGAAGGAAGACAACTCAATCAAAATCAGCGTAGACAACTTGGTAGGTTGGTCAATTTTGCGCAAGTAGCACAGGGTCAACAAGGAATTGATAATTTTATGGAAATGCTAGCGAGTGATAGAAGACAAGATGTAAGAGATAGAATACGCAGAGAAATTTTGCCATACATAACTGACATCTATAATAATTACAGACAAGTACTGGAAAATAATATTGAAAATCGCAATCAAAGATTTGAGGGTCACGGGTTTTTATTAGGTTTCTTAGCAAATTTTAGTCATCGCTACACAATAGGCATCGATCTTGATTTATCTCCTAGAAACACACATGTTGCATTTCTTGTACGTCATCAAGCAGAAAGAGAAAATATTCCTATTGTTATTAATCTTGCTATATTTGACACACCGTCAGATGTTACATTAAACTGTGCCATAGGCTACGCTGGAAGGTTACACACTTCTTCATTTATACCTATCCATACTGAATCAAGAAATACTGTCTGTGTTGGATTAAATTTTAATTTAGATCTAGATCCTTTTAGTGTTGATACAGTAGAACTTCAACAGGATAGATTTCCTTTAGTACAAAGATTATTTGAGTGTTTAGAGAATGAAGGCATTAGAGAAAATGTTAGAGATTTCTTGCTTCACCATCTTCCTGCTGAAATACCAAGAAATGCAGAGAATTATAATAGAATATTTGATTGCATAACTGGCTTTGCTTTTGGAAGTAGTGCTTTTGATAGGCACCCTTTAGAACTAGAAGAGGAAGACGAAGCACCTATAACAAAGTACATATTTAGACATGGTGATGAGGGTTTAAGATGTTTAACTATGGTCTTTCATGCTGAAGGTTCTGATATAGTTATACTTCATATTAGAGCTCACGATGCGCAACAACAAGGAGCCATCAATTTACAGACTCTTAATGTTAATGGAAATGATGTTCATGTGTGGGAAGTTTCATGCACACTTAATAATCAACTTGAACTAGATATTGATCTACCAAATGACCTTGGTTTATATCACGATTACCAAAATAATAATGCAAATAATTTTCTTGCTGGTGATCTTGTACAAGTGCCCAATACTGAAAATGTACATAATACTTTAAATCAAGTTGTGAATGATGGCTGGAAAAATATAGCTCAGCATAGAGGATTATTTCAAGAGATCTCTGGAGCATTGATGCCGCTTGTGGATACAATAAATGTTAATAGTGAGGATAAGTTCCGTTCTATACTACATGGTACATTTTATGCTAGTGATAATCCTTATAAAGTGCTTGCTATGTATAAAGTTGGTCAAACATATAGTTTAAAAAGGGGGCAGGAAGAAGAAGGAGAAAGGGTAATACTCACAAGAATTACAGAACAGAGATTAGATCTTTTATTATTAAGACAACCTAGAGAGAATGACCTAGATACTCACCCAATTGGATATGTGTTAAGACTTGCTAATAATGCAGAAGAAGTAGGACAACAGCAAAATGATGCGAGACAAGAAATCGGAAGACTTAAGAAACAACACAGAGGATTTATACCTATTACTTCTGGAAATGAGGTGGTTTTGTTTCCTATTGTGTTTAATAGAGATGCACGCGAAGCAGGTAATCTTATACTTTTCCCAGAAGGGATAGGAAGAGAAGAGTATGTACACAAGCTTGATCGTCATGTTCGCGGTTCAAGACCAGGAGGATTAGTGGGACCTGAAAGTGTTATTGATGAGAATCCACCAGAAGGTCTATTATCAGATCAGACTCGTGAAAACTTTAGGCGTTTTTACGAAGAAAAAGCACCAGGACAAAATTCGATTTTTTTGCTTGATATAGGCGACAATCTACATGTTCCGTTTAGTTACTTGCAAGGTACTAGAGCACAGGTAATAGAAACATTAAAGTCAAGAATAAGGGGAGGTGGTACTCCTACAGCACAAGGAATATTACAACAAATAAATGCTATCCTTCGTAGAAACAACGCTCGTGAGATAGAAGATGTGCATGATCTACTTGCACTAGACTTTGCAACAGATAATCAAAATTATCGTTATTGGCTACAAACTCATGACATGTTTTTCGCTGCACAACAATATACTTTTTATGATGATCGATCTAATCCAACTAATAATCGTCATGATTTTACAATAACTTCAGTAGGAGTCGATGGAAATCAAAATGATCCAACAGGTAGGGGCTTATTAAGTAGTCACATAGCTAACTTTAAACAAAAAGTAGATTCGGGTGAAAAAGATAGATTAATTGCTATTATTAATGTAGGTAATCGTCATTGGGTTACATTAGTTATTGTACACCAAAATGGAAATTATTATGGGTATTATGCTGATTCACTTGGTCCAGATAGTGGTATTGACAATAATATTCGAGGAGCTTTAAGAGAATGTGATATTAACGATGATAATGTCCATAATGTTTCCGTTCATCAGCAAACAGATGGCCATAATTGTGGCATATGGGTATACGAAAATGCTAGGGATATTAACCAAGCTATTGATCAAGCTTTACAGGGAAATAATAACTTTGGAGAGAAAGGTGAGGGTATTATAGGTTATATACGTGGTCTTCTTAGTGTAGGCATTGGAAATGACACTAGACAATCTCAAAGAAATGAACAATACTTTAAAAATCGGAGAAGAAATATTTCACAATTATTCCAAAATGATCCTCTATCTTCTCCTAGGGGTAGACTGATTCAAGATCATCCAGGAATTCAACATGAAATTGATCCATTACTATTACAATTTTTAGGACTCCAATACCCACAGCGTGGAGGTGGAGGAGCATTACAATTAGGCGGAGAAAGAGTGATATCAATTGATTTTGGTAACCCGCAGTCTGCATTAGATAAAATTGATGGAGTGAGTAGAGTTTATAACCATAGCAATAGTAGAGGTAGTAGGTAGAAGTTAATAGGTGGATGAAGTTTTCTTTACTCTATATTTACGCATTGGTTGTAATCGGTCTTCTAGGTTGTTTCTGCATATTTTATCTTACTATTACCCACAAATATAAATGTTTGTTGCGTAGCTCTTAATGGCATAACTTTTGCTTGAAATAACTGTTTATATGGTGCAATTTACAGCTTTTAGTTGCTAAAATTATAACTCTTAGTTTAATAATTTTAATCCAATAAGCTTTCAGGTTAATAAAATTAAATTATTTGAGTAAATACAATACTATGTTTTTATTTGTGGGTAATAGTAAGATATTTTATGGTGGTGTTTATTAACAATAATATAGAAGACTATTATTAAGACTCTTGTCCGTAAAGCACCTTCATTTGCTCCTCTCATGAGAGTGATATTTCCTTCAAATCAGCTAGTTTTAGATGCTGAGGTTGTGTGCCGTTTAAAATGGCTTCCTTAATTTTGGGTATCAAATAATTTAAACGTAAGACCCATTGTAAAAGATAAGATTTAATTTGAAAGAAAAATTGATGTGGTTAAAACTTGACCTTGCGCAGTATAGGAATATTTTTTATAAAAAGAACAATATCGATTTGAAATGTAAAATTATCATAAATTTTTCTTTTTATTCTCAAATGAATTACTATTAATTCAGTAAACTATATTATTAATATCTCAAGTAAATCAACCATTTTCAGCGCTCAAAACCAAGTGCGGTGAGAACAAGTTTTTTTGGTATGGATTGGACTGCCACGTGTACCATACGAACTTTTATTTATAATAATTTTACTATACGCTAAAACCAGCTATATTAGCCTGATTGAGCCACATTTACATATGAACTGGTTTGCCTAACTTCGTTGCAAAGGTTGCAAGCTTCTATTTTTACAATCCTATTTTTACGCAACTTGTTCTCAAAAATATACGACCTTTTTTGAAGGAGTAAATAATTCAATTTGCCGTGACACTAATAGACTGATATTTTTATAAAATCTTTTCTATATTAGTTCAAACCTTTCAAAAATTTTCAGTCTTTCATATCCACCAAGAAGGTCCTGCAACTGATTCATGACTTACACTACTAAATGCAGAATTTGGTATTTGCAGTTGTTTTACTATCTCTTCTACCTCTACTTTTTCTTTTTCTACTTTCCTCTTTTCTTTCTCTGCTACATCCCTTGCTTGTACTACTCTCGTTACTATACTTAGCTTTAATCTATCAATATTAAGATCACTACATTCTGGTACATTCTCTCTTTTCTCTCCTTCAATAAAACTTCTGCTTAGCTTCTCAAACTCATTCGCAAGCTTTGATAATCTTTCAAAGTCAGGCTCTTTCACTTCCCTCTTCAACTCCCTATACTCTTTACATAGGTTCTTAAATTTTGTTGTATAACCTTCATTTAAAACCAGAAAAGTATATTGGCACTCTAAAAACTTCTGCACTTCCTTATTTTGTTTTATTCTTTTTCTTGATATATCTTGATCGCCTGCTTCATCGTATAGTAAATCAAGAGCTTTCTTCTCTGCTATTTCCATTTCAACTTTTGCTTCTGCTTTTTCTCTAGCTCTTCTTTCTTCCTCTTTAGCTCTTCTTTCTTCTTCTGCTCTCACTTCTGCTTCTTCTGCTCTTCTTTCTGATATTTCACTTTCATTCTTTAATTGCTCAATTTCTTTCTTAGAGCCTGTTCATAATCTTTTCAGAAGCAAAGCAGCGAAAGCAAGAACGACCATTTGTAGGCTAGTGTTGAGTTTCCGCTCGCAATTTTTCCACAATCGCCTACATTTTTGCAACCAAGCAAAAGATCTCTCAACAACCCATCTTTTCGGCAATACGACAAAGGTGTGTAATTCGTTTCGCTTTATTACTTCAACGGTAGCGCCAATAGTTGCTTTTATTTGTGTTGCAAAATTTTCTCCTGTGTAGCCAGCATCAACTAGTATATTTTTAACTTCAGATAGGTTTTCTTTAGCATTTTTAACCATTCTCACAGCGCTACTACGATCAGTTATTTCTGCCGTTGTTATATAAATTGTGTGGGGTAAACCTTGCGTATCTACCGCAATATGGCGTTTTATTCCTGAAACCTTTTTGCCTGCATCATAGCCTTTTTCTTCAGCAGTATCTGCATTTTTTACGCTTTGTGCATCAATTATGCAGAAGCTGTTTTTTTCTTTCCGACCATTGTTTTGTCGGACCATGCCAACTATTTTTTTTTAATACCAGCTCCAGAACACTTTCTTTATTTGCATCTGCTTTTTCACTCCATTTCTTAAAATAGTCGTAACAATTCCGCCATTTTGGAAACTCTTTTGGTAACCATACGCGTCAAGTTAAGGAAATAAAGGTATGAAAGAGATAGAATAATAAGGTATAAGTTCTCCCAGATATACTTTTAGTGAGAGAACCAATGAATAAAATAACTTGCTTATCAAAAAAGCTCAAAGAAATTTTTAATGAAAAAGCAGAGAAAATCTCAATTACAACAAGGTTTATAAAAAGAAAGAGAAAGCTAAAAGGTTCATCATTCGTAAAAGCCATGGTCTTGGGTAATATAGGAGTTGATAATTGTAGCGTAGAAACAATGTGTCAATTACTAAACGAGGACTCGATAGATATAACAAAACAAGGTTTGGATTTTAGATTTACTGAAGAAGCAGTGGAATTTATGAAAAGGATGTATAATGAATCTGTGATTCTCTTTAAAAATATCTTGCAAGTTGATTGCAAAATCTTACAGCAATTTAATAGTGTTAAATTATTGGACAGTAGCTATATTACTCTACCTAACAGTATGGAAGAGATGTATAAAGGTTATGGTACTAGCTACAGTGGCTATGAAAGCAATACTAAGTCTGGAATAAAGTTACAATTAGTTTTCGACTACATGAATCAGATAATAGACCAACTTAATTTAACGGAGGGGGTAAGATCAGACCAGGGATATAGGAAACATTTAAGTAATATATTAAGCAATGATTTGCTAATATCTGATCTCGGTTATTTTGTGCCAAGTTCTTTTAAACAAATCAATGAAATAGGAGCTTATTTCATAAGTCGTTATAAATCCGATACCAACATATATGATGTAGAAACAAATCAAAAAATGGAGTTATTAGAATGTTTAGAGGATAAGTTATTTTTAGAAAACGAGGTATTGTTAGGAAAAGAAGCAAAAATTAGAGTAAGAATTATATGTCAGAAACTAACTGAAGAACAGTCTATGGCCAGAAGAAGGAAAGCTAATAGATTAGCAAGATCGCAGGGATATACATCCTCTAAAAGAAATCAAAAATTGTTGAACTGGTCAATATTTATAACTAATGTTCCAGAAAATAAAATTAGTGCTGAGCAAGTATTAACGATTTACAGAGTAAGGTGGCAAATTGAGTTATTATTTAAATTGTATAAAAGCCATATCAGGCTTGATAAGCTAAAAGGAAAGCCATGCAGAGTATTATGTGAACTATATGCTAAATTGTGCGCAATTCTTATATTTCACGGCATAGTTGGTTGCACAGAAGTGAAAAAGAATACAGAACTTAGCTTAACAAAGGCATTTATTGAGCTAAAAAGGCGGGTTAGAGAGTTATTTTTAGTATTAACCAAAATTAATAGTTTAAAAGCATTTCTTAAAAAACTCACTATAACTTGGTCGCGATTTTCATTAAAAGACAAACGTAGAAGGGCTAGAGTATCCACTTTAACCTCTCTAAATTTGCTCACAATCTCTTAACTTGACGCGTATGCTTTTGGTAACATTCTCCACTGGCAGCCACTTTTTAAGACGTATAACACTCCACAAAATACATCATATAAATCAAGTGTTCTTGGCTTTGTCCTCTTCCTGCAAGACTCCAGATCTGCTACAATAATCTCAAACTTTTCTCGACTTATATGTGTGATTCATAGAGGTTATTGCAACTAATTTGTCAGATCAAGTCTGAACTTGAAATACCTGTTAAGAGGTTTTGTATTTTTGAAGTGACTTTAACTCTTGGTCATGTTTGTAATTTTGCATGACAAACGTTTCTTTTGATGAAATATAATTTTTTTGTATTTCACTTAGACAAGGAATTGTTTTTTCCAGTTCTTTATATTTTTCCCAAGGAGTCTTTCCCTGAAGAGAGCTATGAGGACGTTGTTTATTATAATATTCTTCCCAATCCCTAAGCTTGACTTGCAGTTCATGATCCTTAATGTTAACGCTACTATAAAATTCATCTAAATCTGTACGCTGCGCTCTTTCTACTTTACCATTTAAATGTGGTGAAAACGGCTTAATTGGACGGAATTTTATTTTCCATTCTTTTAGACACTCTTGCACTTCGTAAGCAAAAAATTCTTGTCCTCTATCGGTTTGAATCCTTTGACAATGAAATGGAGCCCTTTCCCTTAATTGTTTTAAGAAATCCAGAGTATTTTTTGAAGTACGCCTTGAGTATAATGCGATAACTTTATAACGCGTACAATCATCTATAGCAGTATATTGATAAAGCCCCGAGGATATTTTGCAAACATCCATTTGTACACGCTCTCCTGGCACTTTGCAGTTATAACGCTTAATCTGCTTGCGATAGTGGCGTTTAATACGTAAAAGACTTACATCGTGTTTCTTCAAAACTTTGTGTATAGTAGCCAATGCAAAAGAGATATCATGTAAACGCTTCAATTCAGCTTGAATACGTCTTGCTCCTAATTTTCTAGCTTTTCTCAGATGAAGAATGAGCTGCTCATTTGACTCGTTGATTTTTTGTAAGGGTAAAGTTTTAGGCCTGCTACTAAGGTTTGACAATCCCTGTGCACCTAGCTTTTCATAACGTTTGTACCATTTTCGTAAGGTAAAGCGTGAAATGTTATAGTGTTGACACACTTTGCCTGCATGAACTAATTTTTTGTATAATTCTATCCAATTCAAACGCAACTTAACTTTGGTATCCATTTACTGATTGCCTCTTGTTGATGAATTTATTCATATTATTGTAATAAGGTATTTAAACTATCACAAGTCAAAGTTTTTATTTTATCTTACATTTTTGCTGTAATAACCTCTATGAATCACACAACTTATATCACTTGGATAACTTTTTTGCATAGATATATACCTCTTTCTTAAATCTATGCCTATTTTAACTCATATTTCCAAGATTCTTAACAGGTTCTAAGGAAAGTTAACGCAGCCAAAACAAGTGTAACAGATATTTCCAAGTAAGACATTTTTAAACAACTTATATTGGTTGCAAATTTTACTTTAAGTGTTATAGTAAGGTATTTAACGAGGCAAAATGGAAGATAGACACATTCCTTTTCTTTCATCCTTAGCTATTTTGCTATGGTATGGTATTAATAAAGCAGATAGATATGGATCTACTCCTTTACACTTAGCTGTTCAATCAGGTAATCTTGAGATAATAAATGCTTTAGTAGGAAGAGGTGCTGATATTAATAAAGCAGATAAATATGAACGTGCTCCTTTACACTTAGCTGTACAAGTAGGTGATGTTAATGTAGTAAATGCTTTATTAGCAAGAAGTGCTAATGTTAATAAAGTAGATAGATATGGACATACTCCTTTGCACTTAGCTGTTCAATCAGGTAATCTTGAGATAATAAATGCTTTAGTAGGAAGAGGTGCTGACGTTAATCAAACGGATGGACATACTCCTTTACACTTAGCTGTTCAATCAGGTAATCTTGAGATAGTAAATACCCTAATAGAACCTTACTATTACCCACAAATAAAAACATAGTATTGTATTTACTCAAATAATTTAATTTTATTAACCTGAAAGCTTATTAGATTAAAATTATTAAACTAAGAGTTATAATTTTAGCAACTAAAAGCTGTAAATTGCACCATATAAACAGTTATTTCAAGCAAAAGTTATGCCATTAAGAGCTATGCAACAAACATTTATATTTGTGGGTAATAGTAAGTAATAGAACGGGGGGCTGATGTTAATAAAGCAGATAAATATGGATATACTCCTTTACACTTAGCTGTTCAATCAGGTAATCTTGAGATAATAAATGCTTTAGTAGGAAGAGGTGCTGATATTAATAAAGCAGATAAATATGAACGTGCTCCTTTACACTTAGCTGTACAAGTAGGTGATGTTAATGTAGTAAATGCTTTATTAGCAAGAAGTGCTAATGTTAATAAAGTAGATAGATATGGACATACTCCTTTACACTTAGCTGTTCAATCAGGTAATCTTGAGATAATAAATGCTTTAGTAGGAAGAGGTGCTGATGTTAATAAAGCAGATAAGTATGGATCTACTCCTTTAAATTTTGCTGCTCAAATAGGTAATGCTGAGATAATAAATGCTCTAGTAGCACATGAAGTGGGTGATGATATATGTACACCTTTACATTTAGCTGTTCTAAGGAACGATATGGAGTTAGTAAATAGTCTAATAAAACAAGGGGCTAATGTTTGTCAAGAGAGTAGGGGCAGATATATACCTTTACATTTAGCTGCTCGAGCAGGTAATGTTGAGATGATAAATGCTCTAATAGAACAAGGTGCCAAGATTAATCAAATGAATAATGATAGATTTACTCCTTTACATTTTACTGTACAAGTAGGTGATGTTGATGTAGTAAATGCTTTATTAGCAAGAAGTGCTAATGTTAATGAAGTAGGTAAGTACGGATTTACTCCTTTGCATTTTGCTGCTCAAGTAAGCAATGCAGAGGTGATAAGAGCTCTGATAGAAAGAGGGGCTGGCGTTAATCAAATGAATAGTGACGAATCTGTTTTCGGAAGTAGTGACAGATATGCTTACGGAAGCACTCCTTTACATTTAGCTATTGAGAAAGGCAATTTCGAGGCAGTGAATTGTTTATTAGAAGAAGGTGCTGATATTAATCAAACGGATGGATATGGACGTACTCCTTTACATTTAGCTATTGAGGAAGGCAATTTCGAGGCAGTGAATGCTTTAGTAGGAAGAGGTGCTGATGTTAATAAAGCAGATAGATATGAACGTACTCCTTTATACTTAGCTGTTCAACTAGGTAATCTTGAGATGGTAAATGCTTTAGTAGGAAGAGGTGCTGATATTAATAAAGCAGATAAATATGAACGTACTCCTTTAAACTTAGCTGTTCAATTAGGTAATGCTGAGATAATAAATGCTCTAATAGCACATGAAGTGGGTGATGATATATGTACACCTTTACATTTAGCTGTTCTAAGAAACGATATGGAGTTAGTAAATAGTCTAATAGAACGAGGGGTTGATGTTAATAAAGCAAATAAGTATGGATTTACTCCTTTACATTTTGCTGTTAGAAGCAACAATATACAGATGGTAGATACTCTAATAAAACGAGGGGCTGATGTTAATAGGGTGAGTAGAAGTGGATATACTGTCTTACATTGGGCTGTTAAAAGTAATAATATACAGGCAGTAAATACCCTAATAGAACAAGGAGCTGAAATTAAGGATGTTGACTATCCTTTAGATTGGGCTGTAGGTTATGAGTTTCAAGATATAGCAAAGCTTTTAATGGAACATGAAGTTAAGTTAAAGGGTTGCAATGTAAGAAAGCCACGAGATATCGTGCAACATAATCCCGATCTTGAAATAGAAGCGTCAGAATATATTGATAGATGTGTGAATGAAATAGAAGGGATAAAAAAAGAAATAATTAATGGTAATGTTACATTTTACGATCTTTTGACAAGCAAAGGTGATAAATTAGCATCTTTGATGCTTAATAAAGATATAGTAACAGTATTGGAGAAAGGTGAATATAAAAGTAAATTTCCTACGTATTCCAAGATAATGGAAAGTCAATATGAAATAGGAAAGGAGAATTTACACCTATTCAATCGAGCTTTGGAAGCAATCTTCAATCTTTTTGTAGTGAAAAATTTACCTCTAGAAATAGGTGAAATGATAGTAAAATATCTACCAAGTAGTTTCGATAGAAAATCCTTAATTAAGTTGGTAGAGGTGAAAGGGCTACCTAATGAGAAAGTGATAGAGAGAAGGTCTTCATTAGAGCATAAAACTATACCTACTACTCAAACTGTGCAAGACATATTAACACAAATAAGAGGGATTCTTGATAACCAACAGATAGAAGTAAATGATCTGCTTACACTGGAATTTGCAACAAGTGCTGGCTATTATGATTACTGGCTTCAACAAATTGATATAGCCCGTGCTGCAAGATTGCTATATCAGTTTCGTACTGAAGGTAATCACACTTTTGAAGTAGCTAATTTGGAGGGGAATGACGGTAACGAGCCCATTGTTGGAGTATTAAATCAATTTAGGGAAAATGAAGAACAACAGCGTTTAACCTTAATCATTACTTTAAATAATGCTCATTGGGTTACACTAGTGATTGAACGTCAAAATGGGAACTATGTTGGATACTATGCTGATTCAACTGCTACTGCTGTTCCAGGTGATATTACTGATATCATTCAAAATAACTTAGGAAATAATATCAGGATTAATAATGTTTCTGTTAGTCAGCAAACAGATGGCTGGAATTGTGGTTTATGGGCATTAGAAAATGCTAATAGTATTAATCGAGTTCTAAACGAAAATCCTGTTGGGAAAGTGCAGAATATCATAAATATAATACGCGATTTTCTTGAAAGAGGTCACCCAAAAAGAGATAGAAATTACTTTCAGAACATAAGAGTGGGCATTTCACAATTATTCAGGAATGATCCGGGATTTCAAGATGTGCAATTGCAAGCATACATTCAAAATAGAGAACAAATTGATCCATTACTACGTACTTATCTAGAATTAGGATATCACAGAGTAGGAGGAGGGTATGGATTAGTAGAAGCACCTATATCGCTTGGTGTTAGTGATCCCAGTAATTTTGGTGACCTGCCACAGTCTAGTTTAGAAGGTCCTGAAGCTAGTCGTGTTTCTGACCTTAGCAAAGGTAAAGGCGGTAGGTAGAGCTAATCGGTAGATGAAAGGAGTGTAATAAAAACCTTATGCATCAAGTAGAGATGTGAGCAATTTTAAAGAAGTTAAGGTGGGTAACCTGTTTTTTTCTACTTGCAGCAATGTTTCAAAAAGTATATGTGTCGAGTTGGGTAAAGTTGAAGGAGGTTCTGAAATGAGCAGTTATTAATTTGGTAGTGTATAACATTAATAAATTTAAATGATGCAACCATTTCCAGCAACAAAAATCAGCTAGCGTGAGAAGATTTTTTCTTGGAATCGCGTGGTCTACCGCTAGATCCGTGCGAACTTTTCTTTATAATAATTTTACTATACCACAAAATCCGCTATATTAGACTACTTCAGCTAAATTCACATATGAACTAACTTACCTAGCTTCGGTGCAAGAATTTTAAGCTTCTATTTTCACAACGCAGCTTTTATTTAAATTGTTCTCGCGAAGGTACGTACTATTTTTCTATTTTTGGAATAAAGTAAACAAATAAATTTTCGTTGATGCTAGAGAGTGTAATATTTTGTTGCATTAGAACGGACTTTTAATGTAAGTTGACAGAGCTTTTGATATGTTTCCTTGTTGAATAATTCTAAAATAAATTAATGTTTCTAATTTAGAGGTTTATTATGCATGTTGACAAAAGCTAGGTTAATTCGTACCATTAATACGGTAATATTATAGATATAGCTCTTTTTACAATAATCCGAACAGACCGTAATATGCTACTGGCCTGCTATAGCCATAAACACATATCTTATCGCATTCGGACTATTATAAGAAAGGCTATACTTTAAAAAGTAGAAGGCCAGTGTTGTTAGGGGGAATGATGGATAGTGACCACTATGAGGTATTAGGAGTGAAACCCGATGCCACTCAACATAAGATAAGACAGGAATACCACAGGTTGTCTAAGGAGTATCATCCGGATAGATTTCTTTCACCTGGTGAACGGGATAAACACAGAAAACTATCGGAAAGAAAAAAAGATGGGGAATCACTCTCATCGTTAGAAGAAGAGCAGCTAGTTCAGCTTGAAAAAAAACTCTTGCCCTTTAAGAAAATTTCTTTTGCATATGGTACATTATCCGACTCAAAAAAAAGAGAGCGCTATGACAGAAAGAGAGAATCTTGTACCCGTGATGGGTATAGTCAAACACCAAGGGCGAGAGATGAAAATAATGATGAAGCTTCAGAAGAATTTGATGAAGAATTCGATATTTCTTACACGACAACCCTTAATGAGTTGAGAAACACTTTAAGCAAAGCAGTCAATGGTGATGATTATCAAAAATTAAATGAAGTTATAAGGGATAATCGATATTATGTGTTTATAACTAGTCTGAATAGTGATAATTTTAAAGCCTTTTGTTCAGAATACCTTAATTTGGATTTGCACGAAAGGACTGATCGTAAGTATATATATGACAACATATTGTCAAAGTATAATCTTGGCACAGAAGGTGGTGATTGCAATTTTTTAGAAAGAGAATTAATACTTCTAGCAATTGCAGCCAATAACAAGCTCGCAGAAAAGTATCAGGATGTATTGCTTAATCAAGAAGATTTAGAACTAAAATCTCTATTACTGCTTGTAGGCGGGCAAAAATACATTGACATTTTATCCGATAAATTGAAAGAGAAAGATAACCGAATAAAAGTTGTAAGCCATAAATTCTTTTCAACTATAGCATTAAGAAAGGAATTTAACCAGCTTTTTACTAGCCATATTACTCAATACTTGAAAACATTAAAAGATAACAATATTGTTGATACGATACGTAATATACTTGATGCAGCGACGTCTGTTCAAAATAAAGAGTGTATCAAAGCAATACTAGTTTCATCCAGAAAAGCTGGACTTAGTGGTGCTAGTCTTTTGTATCTTGCTGCTTGCTATAGTAGAGAAACAGCTCAAGACTTTTTGAATAATGGAATTAGTGTTAATGTTAAAGATATTAATGATATGACACCTTTACACTTTATAGCTCGCAATGTAGGTCAAGTAGCTCAAAAAGATACTAATAATGGGTGGTTTTCTGTGTTGCCTAACTGGTTGAATTTTTCTAGTAGTAGCGCAGGCAACGATGATACGGCACCCTTTCGAGAAGGTATAGAGTTTCTTCTTGGTAAAGGTGCTAACATTGATGCCAAAGATAGTGGTGGTATGACACCTTTACACTTTGCAGTTTGTAATGGCAATTTGGAGATGATAAAGTTTCTTGTGAAGGAAGGCGCTGACTTTGATCTTGAATGTAAGGGTAAAACTGTTTTAGATTTGGCAAGATCATCAGAATCAGAAAACAAAGAAGAAGTGATAAAATTCTTTGAGGAAGAGGTAGAAATAGGAAAGAGGCGTACACCTTTACATTACGCTATTTTAAGTGATAATTCTAAAACACTTAAGCTTCTTCTCGAACAAGAACGCTTTATTAACGCTCAAGATTCTGAAAATTGTACGCCTTTAGCCCTTGCTATTGAAAAGAGCAAATTGGAAGCCATTAATCTTTTACTTAATCATGAAGATTATTTTGATTTTTCATACTTGAGCTTGGCAATCAAAAAGTTGAAAGTATCAAACAACAGAGCAAAGGACATATTTAATCTTTTGGCAGAGAAACTTAAAAAGGAATTTGATGAAACAAAAGCTCAACTTAAACAAGGAAATGGTGATCTAATTAGCCAAGTACAAGTAGAGAAACTTAAGGAAACAGAAGCTAAACTTGCAAGGAATAATGAAGCGCTGGAGCAGATACAGATTGAACTCAAAGTAAAGAAGCAAGAGTTTGCAAATAAAGAGAAAGAGCTAGAAGGTAAAACTAAGGAAGTAGCTGTGCTTCTTAAGGAAAAAAATGGTCTAACTAGTCAAGTAGAAAAGCTTAAGCAAGCAAACGCTGAACTAAAAGAAAAAGCTAGCCAGGTGGAAGAAAATAGTCAATTAAAGGAGAAGCTAAATAGTGAAGTAAATGAACTTAGAGAAGAATCCAATAGAACAAAGGCTCAGCTTAAAGAGAAGGAAGGAGAAGTTAGTAAATTAAATGATCAGGTAACTCAATTTATTAATGAAAAAAGTCAACTTAGAGATGAACTTAACGCAACAAAAGCTCAGCTTGTAGACTTGCAGAAAAAGCTCGATGATGCAAAGCAATTAGAAGAGAATTTAAATGGAATGCAACAAAGCTTGAAAGGTCCAAATCCAGATAATGGAAGCAAAAAACTCTCAGCAGCAAGCGCTCAGGGTAGAAAGCAAATAACCTATGCTTCTATTTCTTTTGTATTATCTGGAGCATTTGCTGTTGGTGCAAGTTTAACAATGTTTCATTCAGCAGTGTGTATTATACTTTCTGTAGCCGCATTAACTTTTCTTGCAGTAGGGTGTTACTGTTCATATAAGGCAAATACGGCACTTAGTAATGTTGAAACCGATCAAGTCTTAAAGGATCCTGAACGTGTAGTTTCTCAAAATAGTGTTTAGAGCAGTTGTGTTAAAAGTCAATAGAAAAATACTAAAAATAAATTTTTACTTAGTGGACTATAAAGCCAAAGATGCTTTTAACACATTTTACGTAATTTAAGTTGTAGTATTTGATTTGAATTCTTTTAAGAAGTGTGGATGTGGATAAGTGCTTTCAGTCTGTGTAAGCGCACTTATCCACAACTACACTAATTTTCAATCTAAGCAGCTTTAGGGCTATATTCCTCAGTAAAAACCCTGCCATCTCTGATTAAAGAGTTAGCAAGGATAAGTAATTTTCTCATGGCAGCAGTAGAAGCAACTTTATATGGTTTTTTGTATTGATCGTATAGCCTATCAAAGAAGATTCTTATATAAGAATTGTACTTTTGTGCACTAAGAACACACATATGTAAAACTGTTCTAATCTGTGATCTACCACCTTGAATACATCTTTTTCCTTTACTAAAACCACTATCTCGATTAAAAGGTGCAACTCCAGAAAGGCTAGATATTTCTTTATGTCGGAGAGTTCCTAATTCTGGTAGATAACAGATCATAGTAATAGCTAAGATTCTACCTGCTCCTGGCATACTAGTTATTGATATGTATTTTTCTTTAAGCTCTTGACTTTGCTCAATCAATGTTATCATCTCGTCTTCTAAAACTTGAATTTGACTTTGCAAAATGGCAAGTAGTTCTTCCATTTGTTTGATTATGGATATATCAGTTACTTGATGAGCTTGAGTTTTTTGTATTTTTGCCATTTCCACTAATTGATTTCTGCGAGATAACTTTTGCTTCAAACTGTCAATATTACTAACCTTTAAAGGAGTAACACGCATATCTGTATTATTGATATAACGTGAGATGATGCTGCAGTCTATTTTATCAGTTTTAGTAGCGATACCAAGGCTTTTTGCATAATCTCTAACCCATCTAGGTTGAATAACATATACTTCGAAACCATGGCTTAGTAAAGTATAAGCACATAATTTTTCGTACCCACCAGTTGCTTCAAGTCCAACTTTGGTTACATTATGCAAACGTAAAAAGTCGAGTATTTGATCAATAGCTTGAACGTCATTTTCAAATACTTTATAATGTCCAAGTGGATGAATGTGGATATCTAGCTTATTTTTGCTAACATCAATGCCAGCAATGATATTTGATGAATTCATAATTCCTCCGTAAGAATAATATAATACTGCATTTTCCACCCTTATATACGAGCCTAAAAACTCAATCAGTTGTTCGGAACTATTCAGTATATAAACAGAGAAGAGAACCTTGCTCCAATACGGTCCCTTATGACCAAGATCTATGACGGTTCCTCTTCTCTATACATCTTTATATTACTACTTCTTAATACTTATAAAGACTTGTTTTTAACATATAAGTATCTTAGTAAAAAAATTATGCTTGATTAGATTTGTTTGTACTATATACTATAGCGTGTGTTTATAGATTGGAGTGGATATGGTAGCTAAAGACAATGAGCAAAATCTTAACAGAAAAACAAATCCAGAGATAAACGAAACATTGGAGGGGCTACCAAAAATGCTAGAGAAAGAGCAATTCGATCATGAGTATGAGTTGGTTAAAGAATATTTAAATTCAGCTTATAATCGTCCTTTATTCTTTCATGATCGCTCTTTAGTGGGTGCTGTTGAATTTAAGTATTCACTTGATAATTTAATGTATGAACGGTTTGTTGAAACATCTGATTTAACAGAAAGTCAAGAGGAGTTAAATAAGGGATTATTAAGCATTCTTACCGTCTATCCACCTTCTTTTGATGAAAAAAATGGTTATATTCCAAGACTTACGGAGTTTTTAAAAAAAAATGAGAAACATCCAGATCTAAAATATGTTCTTAACCTAAAAATAGGAGAATCTGGATTGACAATATTACATTTACTATCGAGTGTGGATTGGGTAAGTAGCATATATGGTTGTGCCATGGGTTTACTCTTAAAAGCAGGAGCTGATCCTAATAGAAAGAGTGATGGAGGTAAGACACCTTTACATTATGCTACAGGATCTTGTAGTATAACTCATCTCCTAAGAGCAGGAGTTGATACTAATATAAGGGACAATGAAGGGAAAACACCTTTGCATTATGCTGCTGACATTGGTGATAGTAAAAGTGTAGATTTGCTTCTAGAGAACAACGCTAAACCCGATTTACGTGATGGACAAGGGAAGACCCCACTAGAAGTTGCAATTGATAATCATCACTACCATATTGAAAAGTGCTTTTTCACTGACAGTCAGAAGATATTATACAAAGAATTACATGATATAATTCACGAAGTATTATATCAACGTGAAAGATCGTCTGTAAATTATTTGGATTACATTGGTAACTTTACTAAAAATCTAAAAGACTTTTTGGAGAAACACAAGAATAATCAAGATCTAAAAGTGGTTTTAAATATTCGGGGTAAAGAAGGAAAGTCAAAAGTGCTTCGACGTGCAAGAAGTATTCTTTTTGATTCTGGAATTGGTACCGAAGTAGAAAACTTACTTTTGAAAGCAGGAGTAGCTGACCAAAAAGAGTTAGATTATGACAGGAAAGAGTGTTTGTTTAGGACCTTATGGAGTAATTTAATACCAAGGCAGAAGATAATGCTGAACGAATTTTTTAGTGAAGTATCTAAAGCTCAAAATATGGATCTACTAGAAAAAGTTGTAAGCAAAGCTATATACTCTGGAGTAAGGTTTAATTTTCCTAAACGATTTTCTCAAGGTGAAGATATGTATGAAAGTACGTATAATTTTACAGATCGTGTAATGGAAAGAATTAGTGAATTAGAAAAGAATCCTAAAGTTGCCAGTAAGATAGTATGTAAATTGGTATCAAGAGGAGCAGTATTGTGTAACAATGGTAGCATAAAAGTAATTGAGGCACTGGAATCAGAATTTCAAGACCATAAAACCAATATGAAAGAAGCCTATGCAGAATATGTCAATCGTACTCTAGAGTTTATGGAAATTGTTAAAAGTGCAGCTAGTGGTAGGGTAAAAAATGCAAGAATGGATAACTCTACTTTTTATTTAGAATATTCAGAGGATAGCACGATAGATGTTGCAAAGATCACAGATGGAGCAAGGAGTTTAGGGCTAACTCAGGGAAGCATAGAATATGGAAGAGACTTGATAAAAATCGGTAAAAGTGAGGTAGAAATTATAACAAGAAATGGCACAAGGAATTACACAGACTTTGCAGATAATAGTGATATAGTATTAACTTTCTACACTAGCCAAGGGGAGTTAGAAGTTAGGTTATACCCTGACGAGCAAAATAAAGAACAAATAAGGGTAGAAATAAAAGATCAAGGTCTGCTGGAAAGTTTAAAGAACTGTGAAGAAGAACTAGGAAGGAATTGCTTGCTAGGAGGGTTATCAGTCAATAAGGCAATAGAACAAAGATATTTTTTCAGATCTGGAAAGCTTAGTCAACCTTCTGAAACACTTAGCGTCAACTCCTCATTAGGTGATGTATCTTTATCTTCTCCTATACAAGAAAGTATACAAAAGGTAAGATGGTCAGTTACATAATTTTACAATGGAAAGCCATGGTAATATTAAGTTAACATTTTGAGTAATTTTCTCAATAAATTATCTTATTTAAAGGTTTACCTGATGCTTATTTGTTTTTAAGCATAACATTTTTATGTTGTATTCAAATAAGAATGAACAATGACAGGCTGTGCTGGATCTTCCACTTTCTCCAGTTTGGTATTTGGCTTGAACGAATTATACAGTGCGAAACCTATACACGCTAATCCAACAATCCCTCCAATTACGGCTATTACATGTATTTTCATAATATAGGATACAACACTACCCACCAATAACACTATCCCAGCACTACTAGACAGGATTACTCGTTTTTGCTGTATTGTTTTTGTTGATGGATTTTCTTCTTTGCCTGCAGCATCACTATTAAAACATTTTCGAAAAGGAAAGCTATCAGAAATATTGCGCTCTTGCACAGCATTTTCTATTGAGAAGTTTTGGACTTTTTTGCTGTTTTCAAATGTCAGGTGAAAATTTTCGTTATCTTCATTGTCTAATAATACTGGATCTAATGGTATCAACCTTTTTGCTGACATCGCTTTTTCTTTAGCACGCTCTATCGTTGTTGGATTAAAATTACCTATACGTTCGTCGTCTAATAATACCAGATCTAATGGTATTAGTCTTTGTGTTGACACCATTTTTTCTTTAGGAAGAGGAACCTCGGTTTCAGCTCTCTCATTATTTTCAAATGTCAGTTGAAAATCTTCTTTATCTTTATTAATATCCTTATATGACTCAGTGTCAGTTTCTTTAGCTTTATAAAAATTTATTATCTCCTCTTGCCCTTCTATATCAAAACACTTATCCATCACTTCTTTAACCTTCCTTGATACACTACAAGCCATCGATTCTTCCATAGTATTGTCTGTTGAAGCATTTTTGCCTTCTTCGTTACTTCCACATGATCTGGTGTCGGTTGATATCTCTGCATTAGCACCAACTTGAATTGTTATATTTTGATTCAGCACTTTCTTATTATTTTTATCATAAAGATCTTTTACTCTTACTACACCATCTTCAACAGCACTATGGGTACGTATTGGTTCTCCATTACTCCCTAAATATTCTGAGATTATTTTCTTATCATTAACTTCCTCAAAAAGACCATGTTTTTTGGCTTCTTCTAAAAGATTCTTTACAGCTTGGTTGTTCTTACAAAATTTAGCATAATGTAGTAGTGTAAATACGTCTTTTCTACCTTCATGTTTGTAAACTACTCTTGTCAGCAGAATCTTTCTTGTGTTGTAATCAGATTTCTTCAATTTTTCACTAATACTTTTACCCTCTTCTATCTTTTTTAATAGCTTAAAAAGCTTTTCTTTATCTTGATTTGTTAACTTGCCATCATTACTTGTCAACTCATAAGTTATATCTGCTCTATTAGCGTTTTTTATTATTCTCATACTATTATACTCCTACTGTTGTCTTTATAAATGAGTTATGTTAGGAAAGTATTAATTGTGCAATTTTTAAGGCGCTAATTTGTAAAATCTTTCAAATTGCTCACTCCACAGCATCGGTATTTCCCTTAAATCAGCTAGCCTCAAATTACTTGGTTGCCTCCCATTTACTATGTCTTCTTTAATCTTCGGAGCTAAATAATTTAATCTTAAAATTTGTTGTATACGTCTTGTACCTATGTTAATTTTGGCACTGAGTTCCTTAACACTTCTATATTTTCCTTCCTCTAGCTGACGTTTCCACAGATGGGATCTTATCACTGCTTTGAGTAACGCATTATTTGTTTTGCCTTCTGGTTCTATTACTACACATTTGTTTCCTTTCTTTTTTATTGGTATAAATTTTTCCTCTGATTCAGAATGCACCTCTATTCCATCCTCTCTCACCAATACTCCCTTTATTAACTTTTTCACTACTTCTTTTTGCTTTCCAAAACTACACTCTTCTGCTTTTTCTCCCCATTTTTCATATATCTGC
Organism: Wolbachia endosymbiont (group A) of Epagoge grotiana; assembly: GCF_947251775.1. Lineage (NCBI taxonomy): Bacteria > Pseudomonadati > Pseudomonadota > Alphaproteobacteria > Rickettsiales > Anaplasmataceae > Wolbachia > Wolbachia endosymbiont (group A) of Epagoge grotiana. Next base: position 802,422 of record NZ_OX366387.1, on the reverse strand, counting down.
TCCGCTCTCCTCATTACTTCTTTTTCCACTTCTCCGGCTATTACATTTCGGCTTCCTGATTCACAACCCTTTCCCCTTAAATGATTGTTGCACACATAATATCGGTACCTTTTATTTTCCTTTTTTGCATATGTTAGCGTCATATTTACATTACAGCTCTTGCACTTAATTATTCCCCTAAGTAGCGCCTCTTCATATCTTGCTTTTCTATATGGTTGATTCCTTATCAATTCCTGCGCTTTTTGCCATTTTTCTTCTTCTATTATTGCTTCATGTTTTCCTTCATATTGTTTCTCGTAATGTCTTGTTTTTCCCATATATATTGGGTTTGTTATTATTCTTCTCACCGTCGCTTTTTTTAAGATCTCTCCTCCATATACTTTCCCCGATTTTGCTTCAAATCTCTTTGTTCTGTGCCCTTCGCTGTTTAACTCCCTTGCCAATTCTGCCATTGACTTCAGCTCTATATACCTCTCAAATATATGTTTTACCAACTTTGCTTCTTTTTCATTTATTATTAATTCCTTCTCTTTTACATCATATCCCAGAGGCAAAGTTCCACCCATCCATATTCCTTGCTCTTTTGATGTTGCTATTTTATTTTTTACTCTCTCTACTATCATCTCTCTTTCTAACTGTGCTGCTCCTGATAACACCGTTTGTACAAATTTTCCCATTGGCGTATTATTGTCAAATATCTGCGTTACTGCTACAAAATTTACTCGGTGCCTTCTAAAAAATGATGTTACTTCGATGCTGTCTTTTGTTTCCCTTGATAGCCTATCCAGAGTATATACTACTACACAATCTATCTCTCCTCCTTTCACATCTGCAAATAATTCCTTTATCGCTGGTCTTTCTAAATTCTTTCCTGAATATCCGCCATCATCATACCTTTTGGCCAATGCTACCCAGCCTTCTTTGCTCTTTATGTACTTCTCACATGCTACTCGTTGCGCATCTAAACTGTTAAACTTCTGCTCTAGACCGTCTTCATTTGACTTTCTCGTATATATTCCACATCTTATCCCTTTACACATTTTCCCTTCCCTTTTGATCACGCAAACCAAATAGGAGCGGCCCATTGTAACTCATTCCCATTATTTCCCCTGCTACTGCTGACAATGATGTATAAAACTCTTCTTTGTAGATTAAACCCTTGTCTGTTACCATTACCGCATGCGTTTCTTCCCCTCTCTCTAATATTAGCTCTGTTCCTGCTACTGGTAATTTGTCACTACTTATTCTTTTTCCCTTCTCCAGCCGATCTGCTAAATAATCTAGTCTTTTTGACCCTTTTCTTGACATTTCTCCATACGCTTTTTCCTGCATTCTATAAGCTAATCTAGGTATCAGATATTTCTTTGAGTATCTAGGCGCCTCTTCCCCATATACCTTCTTCCACGTTTTTCTCAGCTCACCCAAAGGTTTTCTCTCTAAATTCATTATTTTCTTTTCTATTTCTTTCTCCATATTTTTAGCCCTTCATAAATAGCTTTTCAATTCTGTCTGTTTCTTTCTTTAATACCTCGGCTATTTCTTTGCTATTTTTCGCATAATCCATTGCTGTCATTCCGAACTTATCTTCTTGCTCTATTTCTGCTCCTGCTTCCACTAACTCTTTTACTATTTCCATTTTCCCCACCATACATGCAAGGTGCAATGGAGTGCATTTATTGCCATACTCTTCAGCATTTATATCTGCTCCTGATTTTATCAATTCTCTCACGGTTTCTAGGCGTTTCTCTGTTACCGCTAGATGCAGTGCTGTATATCCTCTTGCATCTGTTGCATTCACATTTGCTCCTTTTTCGACTAGTAACCTCACTGTTTTTGCATCTATCGCATAATGTAAAACCGTTCTTCCCTTTTCGTCTCTTGCATAAATATTTTTATATGAGTTCTCTAATAGTGACTCCTCTTTTTTACCCAGCTTTACCATAACTTACCCCACTTTTTCTTTAAATTTAAATCCCTCTTTTAAGCCTTCCCTCTCACTACATTTTCTACCTCATCTATCATTTCATTTACTTGGCTCATTATCTTGCTTGCTAAATTTTGACATTCTTTCTTTATTAGCGATTTGTCTCTCTTCCTTATTTCTCCTATCTCTATTATTTTTAACTCTGGTAAATAACTCCCATTCAACATGTCTGCTATTTCTCCCACTAGCCCCTCTATTCCATAGCACGTCAGTTCTCTACTTTTTGTTACTCCACCTTTTTCTCTCAAAAATTTACTCGCCTTTTCACTTTCTTTACTATCACATAGAGAATACTTTTCACTTTCCCATATGTAATACATTGGCGTTGCACCATATTTATTCAGTTGATTAACCTCAGCTCCGGCCTTTACTAGCTCTTTTATTATTTCAACTCCTGCTCCTCCTATTTTGCACGCAGAGTGCAGAGGTGTACATCCGGTGATATATTGAGTGGCATTGACTTCTGCTCCTTCCCTTAGCAGCACTTTTACATTTTCTAAACTTTTCGCAAATACTGCACAGTGTAGTGGTGTATAACCATTTTTATCTCTTGCATTTACCTCTGCCCCTTTTTTTATTAATAATCTCACTGTTTTGTAATCAGAGATTTCCACTGCTTGGTGTAATATTGTCTCTCCTTCTTCATTTCTTTTATTAATGTTTTTAAACCCGTTACTTGATACTTCTTTAAAAAACTTACTAAAAGATTCTTTGCTAAACTTCATACTTACCTCACAAAATTAGCTTTTCTAGCGCCAGACAAATTTCTTATATTTACCTGCTGCTATTCAAGTCATGTCCTTTTTAGCATGAGAAAGCAAGTCCTTTTCTTTTTATTTCATACACTTTAAACTATTATTAATATAATATATGAGGATCTAAATATAAGTATTTAACTTATTACACATATTGCTTGACTATTTTTCCAACTTCTGTGCAAATGTCGATGTTCGTGCCATTTCAGTACTCCCGGGTAAAACACTAAAATGTGCTTTTCTAATTCGTGTATTGAGTCTTTTTGCTCTGAATATAAGTCGTTTTTATAGTAAATGTTGTGTTCTGCTAAAACATATTTTCTGACCTTCTGATCTGTATAATTTTCTATTTTGTAGTGGTGAGTAACGCTAAACCTTTCTAAAATTGGCTTGTGTTTTAAATTCCAACGTTGCCCTGAAAGTTTATCGTTTCCCAATACAAATTTATTTCCTTCTTCTTCTATTCTACCAACCGGAAAACAGCTATTTATTTCTCCTAATTTCCAGCTATCTGACAGTACAATCTGCGCTTTTGCAAATTTAATCGATGGTAATAAACTCTGTGGTAATGGATATAGTGCTTTTAAGTTGTACCACAAATGATTTCTTTCATAAATACCGTTATAATTCTTTGTGTGAGGCTCGGTTTCTCCAAGGATTGCTACATCTAGGCGATATATATCATTGCTTAAAGCTCGTTCATAATGATCGCGTAGATAATTTTCTATAATCCTAATAACTGGACCACTAGACCTGAAAAAATTTACTCTTCCAAATGATAACACTGGTCCATCTTTTTCTATTTTTACCCCTGAATAATCAGAAAGAAGATCTCCAAATAAACTCTCATCCAATATAAATCTCTGCACATTATAATAATCGTTAAAAATCCTCATCAATCTGGATCTTACAGGCAGTGATAGTTTTGCCAGCTCTACTACTGCATCTACGAAGAAGTCATTTGGTACCTCTTTTATCCCTACTTGCAACTCAAAAAAGTGTTTACCGGGTGGTTCTTCGATGATTGTAATGTCTTCTATATTTGCCCACTTGAGTGCTATTTTAAGTGATTTAGGTGTTCCTCGCAGTCTTTGAAATTTTACTCCTTCTACTATGGCTTTTCTTTTATCTTTTACCCAGCGTAATATCTCTTCTAAACCATATTCTTCTATTATCCACGACAATGTTTCTTCTTCCAATCTAAATTTAAATCCTCTAATACAGCTTGGATCAACCTTATAATCTGTTGCATCTACTAGCGCTTTTTCCTGTTTTGTTGCATTTGGTGGTAATAGCATTACTCAATCTTTAATTTTCGCAAATTTGCACACTCGTTCCCTAGTATCACAATATCCTCTTTTGGCTCGATTAATTCTACGTTTTCCACTCCTTCCACAAACAAATTCGCTATTATCCATGATCTTGTAACGTTCCATCCCAGCCTTCTATTTGCTTCAAACTTCTTAATGAACTGTTTCTTGATTTCCTCCTTCGATATTACAGGACTTATGCTCATTCTGCTGTGAATATCTATTTCCGTAATATTGCAACCAATTACTGTTACTGTATCTGTTAAAACCCTTATATCATCTCTAGTAACCTGCTTTTTTACAATTTCTAGTAGCTCTTCTAACGCTATGCCAGTTGTGGATAATTGTGTTGATAAGATTGAAATTTGTACTTTTCCTGGCACTTTTGATTCAACCAGCGCATCCTTTACTCTACTATCTGCTGAGAGTGCTTGAAACCGATAATGCTCTTTACTCCCTCCTGTGCTTGAGCCAACTATTCTTGCCTTGATTCTTTTTCTGAAGCGTTCATCTTCTTCTCCATCTTGCCTCTCTGCTCCATAAAACTCAGCCAAATTATCAAGATCTTCTCCTGTCGCAAATTTAAGTAAGTTACTCTTTACTGCTTCATTTATTCTTTCTCTAAGCAAAAGTTCTCGCCATGCTGCTACTTCTAATACCTTCATTGCTGGATCACTTTCTACTAATGCTGTAAAACTTTTCACTAACTCTTCCTTCATCCGAGAAAAAATCTCTTCAAAGCTCAGTGATTCAATAATATTTGGCTGCTGCATCTTTATACTACAACCCCATCGAAGCGAATCTTTCTTCCCATTGGCAGATACAATCCTTCTAGATCAAGCGTCACTTTTCCTTCTTTTACTCCTTCAACTTTTACTTTTTCTAACTTAAATCTCTTCTCAAATTTCCCCAGTGCTTCTGCAGTTGATGCGTAAATTTCCAAAGTTAAATCCCTATTTATTGGCTTATCTACTAACTCAAATAATCTTGATCCATAATCTCTTCTCATTATTCTACTGTTAATAGGAGTGGTCAATATATCAATTATCGATTGTTTCAGATGTTCTATTCCCTCTAATTCTTTACCTGTTTTAGCGTCCATTCCTTTCATTTTTCGACTATTTTAATTTTTTTATTTTGAAAACACACTTTGATTTTTACTTACTATTTGAAAACTACAGGATGCCACATCACCTGTTCTCGCTACACCAATACCATTTACAAATACGTTGTTTGATCCTTGCGTTAGTGTTTCCCCAATACTCAAGATATCACCCTTACGACAAGCAGGTCTACCATTAACAAATACATCTTCACTCCCGCTCACACAGACATGAATCGGCATACCTGTACAATGATCTTATATGTTAAAAACAAGTCTTATATGTTAAAAACAAGTCTTTATAAGTATTAAGAAGTAGTAATATAAAGATGTATAGAGAAGAGGAACCGTCATAGATCTTGGTCATAAGGGACCGTATTGGAGCAAGGTTCTCTTCTCTGTTTATATACTGAATAGTTCCGAACAACTGATTGAGTTTTTAGGCTCGTATATAAGGGTGGAAAATGCAGTATTATATTATTCTTACGGAGGAATTATGAATTCATCAAATATCATTGCTGGCATTGATGTTAGCAAAAATAAGCTAGATATCCACATTCATCCACTTGGACATTATAAAGTATTTGAAAATGACGTTCAAGCTATTGATCAAATACTCGACTTTTTACGTTTGCATAATGTAACCAAAGTTGGACTTGAAGCAACTGGTGGGTACGAAAAATTATGTGCTTATACTTTACTAAGCCATGGTTTCGAAGTATATGTTATTCAACCTAGATGGGTTAGAGATTATGCAAAAAGCCTTGGTATCGCTACTAAAACTGATAAAATAGACTGCAGCATCATCTCACGTTATATCAATAATACAGATATGCGTGTTACTCCTTTAAAGGTTAGTAATATTGACAGTTTGAAGCAAAAGTTATCTCGCAGAAATCAATTAGTGGAAATGGCAAAAATACAAAAAACTCAAGCTCATCAAGTAACTGATATATCCATAATCAAACAAATGGAAGAACTACTTGCCATTTTGCAAAGTCAAATTCAAGTTTTAGAAGACGAGATGATAACATTGATTGAGCAAAGTCAAGAGCTTAAAGAAAAATACATATCAATAACTAGTATGCCAGGAGCAGGTAGAATCTTAGCTATTACTATGATCTGTTATCTACCAGAATTAGGAACTCTCCGACATAAAGAAATATCTAGCCTTTCTGGAGTTGCACCTTTTAATCGAGATAGTGGTTTTAGTAAAGGAAAAAGATGTATTCAAGGTGGTAGATCACAGATTAGAACAGTTTTACATATGTGTGTTCTTAGTGCACAAAAGTACAATTCTTATATAAGAATCTTCTTTGATAGGCTATACGATCAATACAAAAAACCATATAAAGTTGCTTCTACTGCTGCCATGAGAAAATTACTTATCCTTGCTAACTCTTTAATCAGAGATGGCAGGGTTTTTACTGAGGAATATAGCCCTAAAGCTGCTTAGATTGAAAATTAGTGTAGTTGTGGATAAGTGCGCTTACACAGACTGAAAGCACTTATCCACATCCACACTTCTTAAAAGAATTCAAATCAAATACTACAACTTAAATTACGTAAAATGTGTTAAAAGCATCTTTGGGGAACGTTCAAAAAAGTGTGTCAAACCGAAAAAAAAGTAATAAATTGATATAAAAAATGGAGGTTTGATATGGGTCAAGCAAATAGAACTACTGGTTTGGTAGATTATAAAGAATTAGAAACAAATATCCTGTCATCTATACGAGAAGGAAGACCATTGACAGGAAGAGATGGAGCATTAACACCGTTTATAAAAAGGTTGCTAGAGGCAAGTCTGGAAGGTGAAATAGAAAGCCACATGTCAGCTAAAAGTGAAGAAAATAACCGAAGAAATGGAAGGAATGCAAAAACTTTACGTACAAGTTCAGGCTCATTTGAACTATTAACACCAAGAGACAGAGAAGGAAGCTTTGAACCGCAAATAGTCAAAAAAAGGCAAACAAGCCTACATCCAGAACTTGAAGCAAAGGTCTTAAGCACATATGCCAGTGGCATGGGATACAGAGATATAGCTTCACATGTTGAGGAAATATATGACCACAAAATATCAGCAGCAGAGATATCCAGTATTACTGATAAACTGCTACCAGTAATCAATGAATGGCGCAGCCGCCCACTGCAATCAGTGTATCCAATAGTGTTTATGGATGGCATGTTCTTTAAGGTCAAGGAGGACGGACATTGTATAAGTAAATGCATGTATAATATATTGGGCATAAATCAAAATGGCAGAAAAGAAGTATTAGGTTTTTATTTGGCTGAAAGTGAAGGAGCTAACTTCTGGTTGGGAGTTCTAAATGACCTAAAAGAGCGAGGAGTAGAAGATATTCTAATTGCCTGCATTGATGGGCTAAAAAGCTTTCCTGCGGCTATAAATAGTGTGTTTCCTAAGGCAGAAGTACAGCTATGTATAGTGCATCAGATAAGGAATTCACTGAAATATGTATCTAGCAAAGATGTAAAAGTTTTCATGAATGATTTGAAAAAAATATATCGTGCTTCAAGTAAAGAGATCGCTGAGAATTATCTGCTTGAGCTGGAAGAAAAATGGGGAGAGAAGTATCCTTTAGTTATAAAATCCTGGCAGAACAATTGGGAAAACTTATCCAGTTATTTTAAGTATTCTGGGCAAGTTAGGAAGCTGATTTACACCACCAATCCAATTGAGGGGTTGCATAGACAAATCAGGAAATTTACTAAAACTAAGGGTTCATTTACTAGTACAAATGCCTTGTACAAACAGGTATATTGTGCTATAAAAAAGGTAGAGCAAAAGTGGATTATGGCTCTCCCTAATTGGGCTTTAACTATGTCTCAACTTGATATTTTCTTTCCAGATAGATTGAAAATTGAGTTGAACTAAAAATGCGGCTTGACACACTTTTTTGAACGTTCCCCATCTTTGGCTTTATAGTCCACTAAGTAAAAATTTATTTTTAGTATTTTTCTATTGACTTTTAACACAACTGCTCCTTTCTCGCTTTTAACCTCTACTGCATTATTGCCCATTCTTAAAATTAAACCTCTGTTTGCTTCCAGTATTTTGGCTACCTCTACCTTGCTATCATCAGAAAATTCTATATATGATGTTGTATTGTCTATCTCGAAATCTATTAAGGATCCTTCTTGAACAGCACTTTCGCCAGCTTCCTCTAGCTCTTCTAGTTGCTTATCTATCTGTGGCTGAACTTCTGGCTGTAGCTCATTATAGATTTCACCTATCAGTTTATTCTGCAGTAAAGTATCATGAAACTCTGCACCGCTTAGCATTAATTTACGTATTAGCTTTTTTCGATCACTTTTTTCTAATCTGTGAAAATGTGTACCTAATACTACATATTCTGCAAAACTCCATTCCCCATCATTACATGCATTTAGCCTTGCTCCAGCAGCTAGTGCTTCGTCTACAGCCTTGTGCAGTTCATTTGGACTTTTTGCTCTTACCACAGTACTCTTAAACCAGCTCAACTTTTCACTTTCACCTCTACTTGGCTTTATTTTTTGCAAGGCAGAGGTAAATGGATTTTTATCTTCTTGATCACTTATAGGTTTTGTACCATATATGTAGTCAAGTCCTTTCCCATAGTTGATTTGAACTTCTCTACCAGGGAAAGGTACATCTCCAGGATTTTTAGCCTTATTAATTTTGCTTACAAAGGTAGACTGCTCTTTAGTACGACCAATTCCTATAATAGCATTTAACATCTCACCTTTTGATAACTTATCAAGGTCAACGTTTAATTCGTAAGTACCTCCTTTTTTGTCACCAAAAGGTACAATTATTTTATTACCCATACAATTACCTCCATTATTAAAAATACTTTCTAAGTGTATAGTTATTATACACTCTATTACTTATTATAAATTATAGTGAGTAGATTTGCAAATACTTTCTGCTATAACAATCCGTTTTCTCTAAAGCTAAAATAGCCACCACTTGTGATGATAATGTGATCAAATAACCTAACGCTTACAGTACTACATGCTGCTGCTAAGCTCTTCGTTACTTCTTGATCTTCTTCTGATGGTTCTAAGCGTCCCCCAGGATGGTTGTGTGACATTATTACTAATGTTGCATTCTTTATTAATGCTTTTCTTATAATTTCCTTTATGTATACTGGTGCTTTTTCCATTTCACCAATATAGGATTCTTCTCCAATTAGTTGACGCCTTTTATTCAAGTACAGTATTTTTACACATTCCCTCTCTGCATGACCTATACTTACGTTTAAGTACTCTACTAGCCCTTGTAAGTCCATTATTGGCTCACTCTTAAGCTTTTCTTTCAGTACCCTTTCTAGTGTTTCCTTAACACACATAATCATTGCTACTGCAGAATCAGTTACTCCTTCTATAACTTTCAGGTCATCCATTTCTCGGCCTAAAATCCTTCCTACTCCCGTATAAGTGTTCACCAGATTTTTAGCAATTTCTTGAGCTTGTGGTCTTTCATGTACTGCACTTAAAAACGTTTCCATTATTTCACGATCAAGTAGTGCTTTGCCTTTGCTTTCTAATATTCTGAATTCGATTTCTTCTTTACTTTTATTCATATAATTTACCCTTCACTAACAACAAACTTTTTTTTAATATTTACTGCTGTTTTTTATCAGCATTGGCATAAAGCCATAGCTTTCGAGTGAAGTCAAATCAATTTCTCAATCTTTTCTACTTATTTTTTCATGAATAAATTAAGATCTTAATAGATAATGATTTTTTTATTTTAAATCTGTTGAATTTCGCCTAAAGAGATGCCTACTGTTTTTAAAATAATATTGATAGAAATTCCTTCCTTAACTAAATTCTTTGCAATTTTCATCTTTTCTACTCTCTCCACTTTCTCTTTGCAAACTTGTATGCTTTCAAACAGAGATTTTATTAGCGCATAGCGTAATTCTTGACTCTCAATTTTTTTGTATTCTTTTATTAAATCAGGTAGTTCATTTTCTACTATCTCATCTTCTTCTATGAGCAGATCTGTAATGCTAATTGATAATGTTTCTGCTATTGCATATAATTTTTCCAGTGGAATGGCCACACGTCCTTGCTCATAGTTGCTTATTTCATCACGTGTTGTATCCATTTTCTCAGCCAAATCCTTTTGAGTATACTCCCGTACTGCCCTCCACTCCTTTATCTTTTTTCCTATTTGGTAGTAGATAGAACCCGTTTTTTCTTCAACACATTCATCAGCAGACAGACCAATTGTTTTTGAAACAGTATCAACAGAAACTCCTGCTTTAATAAGACCTTTTGCAATTTTTATTCTCTCCGTTTTTTTACTATTTTTCTCACTAACTTGAACAAATTTGGTTAGTAAACAAAACATTCTACGTAATTCCTGATCATTAATCTTTTTATATTTTCTTACTAGATTTAATATTTCCTCTCCCTCATCTTCAAAACAGATTTTTTCATTTGATACAGGAATTAGGTCTATAATACCAATCGACAATATCTCTGCTATAGCATACAACTTTTCAATCGAAATTTACGTGTTCCTTTTTCATATTGTAGTACTACTTGATACGTTACACTGACTTTCTTCGCTAAATCTTTTTGAGTATATCCTCGCTTTAACCTCCAGTTCCTTACTTTTTGTGCTATCTGATACCTTATTGAGATGTTTGCCATAAATATTATACATGTTAATACTACCAAACAAAGATATACAAAAACTTCTATGTTTGCATTTTAGTTGAATATTTCTTCAGAATTGTGTATAATTATTAATGCTTTTTAGGTACTCTTGCTATGGCTCTCTCGAAGTTTCTCGATCCCAAGAATGATGTCGCATTTCGCCGTATCTTTGGCACTGAAAAGAATAAAGACATCCTCATTCACTTTCTCAATGATATTCTGGGTTTTACTGGCAAAAATGAAATAAAGGATATAGAGTTTTTAAGTACTATTCAAGATCCTGATATTGCTTCTAAAAAACAAAGCATTGTTGATGTTCTTTGTAGAGATGAAAATGGGCTGCAAGTGATAGTCGAAATGCAGGTCGCTAAAACTAAAGGCTTTGAAAAACGTGCTCAATACTATGCTGCTAAAGCTTACTCAAGACAGGCTGATAAAGGTGATCAATATCATGATCTTAAGGAAATTATCTTTATTGCTATAGCAGATTGTATTTTATTCCCTGATAAGTCTGAGTACAAATCAAAGCATACTATTCGCGATGAAGATACTAATGAACATGATCTGAAAGATTTTTACTTTATATTTATTGAGTTGCCTAAATTTCCAAAAACCAAAGAAGATCAGCTTTTAAGTATAGTTGAAAAATGGGTCTACTTCTTTAGATATGCAGATGAAACTAGTGAACAAGAGCTAGAGAGAATCATAGGAAGTGACCTAATAATTAAAAGAGCATATGAAGAACTAAATAGGTTCAACTGGTCAGAAAAAGAATTTATTGCCTATGAACAAGAGATCAGACGTATTCGTGATGAACAGGCTATCCTCGCTCAAAAACTCGATGATGCTAAACTAGAAGGTAGACAAGAAGAAAAAATCGAAGTTGCAAAAAACTCACTCAAGGCCGGTGTCTCTATTGATGTTATAGCTCAAATTACCGGTCTCTCTCATTCTGAAATTTCACAACTCAAAGAAAAAACATAATATTCCTACTTATCCACTTCAACATTGATGAAAATCTTTCCTAAGTTAGACATACCCCATAATTAAGAGTCTAATGAACTGTCTAAAACAGCTATAAAAATAGCACACAGAATTATATAAATTACTATCATAACGTTACTCAAACTTCTATATCAAAGCTACATACTGTAAGTTCAATATGGAAAACACATTAACCACTTAGCATTATTACCTGTAACGTCTACTTCATTCATTTTAGTATTAAGACCATCAAACTTGCTACTGGTTTCCCTAATTATTTTGGCTACCTTCACTTTAAAAATTTCACTACTTGGCATTTTATAGCTGCACCTCTTATATTATAACCTACCTATTGATATTACCTCCAAGCTTGGTTACTCCTATCTCAGAAAGACAAGTTGATACTTCTGAATGGCTGTGAACTGAAGCATTACTTAAATAACTTTGAGGCTCTAAACTCATTTGCTTTGCACCATCAACTTCTAACCTACCATCTCCGTTGTGTAATATCTGCTCTATTGATTGATTTAGCAGACCCTTATTAAATTGAGCTATAAACTTTTCAAATTTCTTCGGACTTAATTTACCAGGGCACCCTGCTTCCCTACCAGGACATGCTTTCTCTACATACGACTTTAAAATCCCTGAAGTCTCATTAAATTTACCACTCATGATTTTTCCTGTAACTTCTTTCTGTATTTCTACAAAATCAATATTTAACCGGTGCATTGATATGCCACTTTTTAATGCAGCTTGTTCTACTACTTTTTCAAATTTCTCTATAATACTTAATGCATATCCCTGTGCTTCTAGTGGAGATATAGGCTGATCTACTGTAGCAATGTACTTCTGACCTGTAACTTTTCTAATGAGCACGTCAAGTAACATTATTGTACCATTTACATCGATTGGTGCACTAATTTGTGAGATTGAACTTTGAGTGAATGTTTTCTCAGGTAAAGCAGCTCTAGAACCTAATAACCCACCTATAGAGCTCTTTACCCAACCAAATAAATCATTTATCCATGAAGATGGTCTTGCACCACTACTTGCTACTATTTCGGGTTGATTACTCGAATCTATACTACGAAGCTTGCGTGATAAGTGATAAGAATTGTAATCTCCATGATGATGAAGGCGTTTACGTCGTACAGGTTTTTCTCTTTCTTTACTGAGCTCTTCCTCTAAATAATTTACAACATTATCATATCCTTTATCTCTAGCAATATCTAGTGGTGTTCTACCGTCAGCAGTTGAGGCATTAAAATCAGCACCTCTTTCAACAAGACGCTCAACGACGTCTAATGAACCCAACTGCACAGCCCAATGAAGAGGTGTCCAAGCTTCATTATCTTTGACCTTAATATCAGCACTGTTATCTAAAAGAAGTTCAACTATATTAAAATTATTGTTTTGAATGGCCCAGAATAAAGGAGTCCAACCCTGACTATCTTGAGCATTAACATTAGCACCTCGTATGATACTGTCTCTAACTTTTTCAAGATCTCCTTTTTCTGCAGCCATTAATAGTTCTTTATCTAATTGTGTTTGTTTGAAAAACTCTACTATATCCGCATAATTTTCTTGAATAGCTAATTCCAAAGGTGTTTTTTCATCTTTATCTTTAGCATTGGTATTGGCCCCTTTTTCTATAAGGTACTTTACCACATCTAGTCTGTGATGCTTAGCAGCTAAATGCAAAGGTGTTTGTCCATCCATATCTGTAGCATTTATATTGGCTCCTCGATCAAGGAGAAGTTCTAATATGTCCAGCCTGCCTGCTTTAACAGCAATATGCAAGGGTTTTTCATTATATGTATTTTCAACCTCAATATCAGCACCTTTATCAAGAAGAAATTGAACCATATCCAAATTTCCTTCCTGAACAGCAAAATGTAAAGGTGTTCCTTGATATGTTATTTCATTATTAAATTTAGCACCGTTACTAATAAGAAGTTTTACCACATCCCATTTACCTGACTGAGCAGCATAGAGTATAGGTGTGTAATCAGACTTGTCTTGAGCCTCAATGCTTGCACCTCTATCAACAAGAAATTGAATCATATCTAAATTATTCCCTGATACAGCAAAGCATAAAAGTGTTTGACCTTCCTTATCTTGAGCATCAATATCAGCACCATAATTAAGAAGAAGTTCTACCACACTCCATTTACCTGATTGAGTAGCAAGAAATATTGGTGTGTAACCAAACTCATCTTGAACTTCGATATTAGCGCTCTCATCAAGAAGAAGCTTCACCTTATCCCATTCACCCGCTTCGGAAGCAAGATGCAAAGATGTCCTATCAAGTTTACCTCGAGCATTTATTTCTCCACTGTTTGTAACTTCAAAAGACGCAGAATTTTCCTGTAAATTGAGAATAGAGCTAACATAATTTAATTTATCAGCACTTTCTGATTTGTATATTTTATCTATTTCATCAATTAATAACACCTCTTTATCAGCAAACCTTATGGATAAAGTTTTCATTTTAGGTTCTTTATAGAAATCTCTAAAATATATAATATACAACTCATTTGCTTCTATGTCAGCATCAAAGGCATTGGTAATCATCAAGTCATATTTATCATAAAGATAAGTATATTGTCCTGCTCTTTTAGATATAATTAGTTTATTACTTTCTTCTACATCTTGAGTTCTTACTAAAGTAATTTTTTCATCAGAAATAAAGAGTGAAGGCTTCAAATCTAAACTATCACCTATTTCCATAGGTGCATTATCGAAAATAATTTGTAATTTTTTATACCACTTATTTATAAGCGCATCTTTTAACCTAACTGTTATTATATCTTGCCTTAAGCCAGTAGCTGATATAGACAACTTAATTAACAAATCACTTGCATCTTTAATAACCATTGATATTGGTTCAATACCCAAATCCTTATCTATTTGTTGTACCAACTTATACAAATCTAACGTACTCCTCAAACTCCTTTTTCTGTTGATATTGTCATTAATTACTACTTCTCGAATAGGTAAGTTTTCTATATCGAGTGTTTCATGGTATGAAGTAATTACACGTATACTGCTTTCTTCTACAACAATATTTCTCCTTTCACTTTCTTCTCTATTAAGTTCATTGTGTATATTTTCCAAAAACGCTGGACAAAAATCAGAGCTTCTTTTCCTCCTTTTACTTAAACATCTACCTAAATCTAACTTATTTTCTGATTGGCTGAGGAAAGTAGATTCTTCAACACTTTTAACCATGGAAGATATTTTACTCTGCTGATTATTTTCCTCAGTCAATATTAATTTAGAGCACTTACCTACTATATTTTGATCATATCCATTTAATAAAAGATTGTTTTGTAAATTCTTTGATAACGCTGAAACCTGAGTGCTCTTCGATTTATCTCTAAATTCAGTGAGTTGTTCTAAACTACAGAAATTTTCAGTAAAGCTAATTTGATTTTGGACTGACGAAAAACCTAAACATTGATACGTTGAATTTTTATTTGCAAAACCATCAATTGATATTAAACATTTAAAGTCAGTTTCTACTTTAGGAGTATATTTACTTCTATTGTGGTAATTTTCTGAAGCTTTATCAATTAAAGCTTGTATTTTTCTTACCTCAGATAAACTAAACCTATCTAATCTACGGATTACTATTGGTTCTAAACCTAGATCAAATTCCAACGTAGAAATTCTATGAAATTCATTATTATCCCAATCTTTTATATTGATCGTGTGATTAGACATCTTATCGCGAAATATCAGATCTGCACCATTGCTGAAAATTTCAACTTGACCAGGAGTAATATTCTTTAATATCATTACTCCTATACGTTCCTCATCTTGTTCTATAGAAGTAGAGATATTTTCTTCCAACTTTTGGTTGTGATGAATAATACTAGTAGAGTCACTGAAATCTTCAGTGTATTCTTTTACAATTCTTTCATAATCACCTCTAAGTTTATCCTTATACTCCACTACATTATCAACATTTTCTAATAAGCCAGAAGATAGGAAAAGGTCATTATTATTCCATAAAGAATAAGAAATATTTTTCCATTTATTTCGGTTAGTATAAAACCCTTCTATTCTAATAATAAAAGGAATTTCACTTTCTCTTATTAATAAGAGGTCATCTTTATCTTTATATTTTTCAATATCTTCAAGACGGGAATCTATCACTACATGATCATCTTGAAAATCTTTAGGTAACACAAACATGTTTTGAGCTTGTGTAGAGTGGAAAAAAGGAACTAATTTACCCTTTCCCGAAGAAGAGGGAGAACAAAACATTGATTGTATATTGGGGATAAAAGTTTCTCCTTTTTTGTTCATAACTATAAGATGCCTATAATTAGGATCTTGAAAGTAATTTTTCACTCGAATGTTACTATTATTGTATTTTAAATACAGATCACATTGCTGGATTGAAAAATCTTTCTCAACTGCCGACATAAATAGTGTATCTAGTTTTTTATCACTTGAGTTATTATCAATTTTAACTTCTCTACTATTTATATCATTGCTAATAAAATACACATCACTTCCTCCTCCTCCCCTAGCAAACATAGTTCCTTGATCGAAGTTTATTACATCATCTTCCAGAGAACCAAAAACTATGTGTGAAACTACACTATTATTTTGACTTTGTGTTTTACCTCTAACAACGCTCAAGACTTTATAACCCTTATGATTATTTAGAATTTTCTTGTAATGATTTTCTACAGCTCTAAAACCCTTTAGAGAATGTTCTGAATATAGCTCAAATGATTTAATTTCTATAGTTGGTGAGTCCGATTTTTCAATTTTAGGAACAATATTACTACCATTTTTGTCTATTAGTGCAAAGTGAGGTTTATTACTGCTTTGTTCAACATAATTTTTTATATCGAGGGTAAATTGATTATTTTGACCAAAATTTATTTTCAAAGATAAAGTATTACTATTTTTAGAGTAAGTTATTTGATCACAATCACTTAATAAATCAAATTCAGGAAAACTTACAGTTCCTGTTCCATCTACGTCAATTTCTGAATATAATCCCCTACCCTTATAGTCTGCAGTTTTTACGTAAAAAGTATAATTGCTTTTTCTACCTTTGACTCTAGTATACGGCGAAATAATTACTTTTTTGCAACTTTCAACTACATCTTTCTCATTTTTATTAGAACCACCACCACTATCTATGATAACGTCACGATCATCGATTCCTGTAAAGTGTTTAGAGTAACCCATGCACGAAATCTCATCCACCTTGTTCTTTCTTCCAACATAGTAATAATTAAAGATGCCATTATTATGAATTTGATCATTGATTAGCCAACGACCATTTACTCTTGCCTTTAATGACCCAGAGGCACTAGGCTTAAAACGATAGTTAACATTCACTCCTATAACTGCATCTTTCAATTGGCTCAAATCAAGTATATTAACAGAGTTACTTCCACCAATAATTTTACCTGAGAAGTCAACGTTATTTACAACAAACCTATTTACTACCTTATTACTACCACCAGTTATGTTTGCTGTACCTGAGCCAATTAGAAAATTATTGTTCCACTCGTTACTTCCAACGACGGTACCTTTGTCCACATTGCTTAAATCATAAATAATTGTTTTGTCCTTTTGCATCATATTTACTCTCTTATCATGGCTAATAACCATTGCATTTTCACAGTAGTATACAGCCGAATTAACTGAGCTTTTAATACCTTTTTCATAATCTTGATTAGTAATCTGTGGTAAACAAATCTTGCTAGCACCTTTAATATAATCAGGTATAACACGCGAAAGATTTCTTGTATTGGCATTTTTCCTATTCATCATAATCGTTGCATAATCTGGACGAAGAGTATTACCACTTACTTTTCCAAGACCAACACCATAAGCAATAACACTATTAGGAGCATTATTTAGAGCCTTCCAAACTTGTTTAGCTAAACTATTAACTATGTCTTTCCTAGCTGCAAGATGCTGCACATCAGCTGCCATAGGTTGAAAAAGAAGTGTACGCCAAAAAATACTCCAGTTCTCTCCATGGGTTGTATCATACTTTTTCTTGTACTCTACGATATTGCTAACACCACTATAAATTCCGTAACCTACCATGAGCCCAAATCCAACTGCAATACCAACTACCGGCATACTTGCTGCTGCAAGAGCAACACCAGAAACAAATGACACACCAGAAAAAGATATAGATGCTATATTATCTCTTATTTCTTTCTCTCCACATGGATTATCACTATTCTCTCTTTTTTTACAATCTACAAGATTACTTGCTGACATGCCTATATCAACAATATCAAAGACACCAGTTAAAGCTCCTGCTGTACCTTTCGCTATTGTACTTCCAAATTTTACTCCTGCAACTCGAATAGCAAATTTTGTCTGTTCACCTAAAGCACCTGGTATAACTTTTCCTACAACCTTTTCAGCTGATGTTACAACTCTTGGAGTAATTTTAACCATTACATTCTCAATTGGTTGAGATGCAAAAGACCATCCTACTCCGCCTAGATTTAATCCACAATCCGTTGCTGTTCCATCCTTACAAGACACAATGGCACCATGGATCCCTCTTATTAATTGTATCCCACCAGCAGCATTCATTAACCTGCTTTTTAGCTTTAGATTTTTTGTTAAACTACTCTCTTGATGTACAATATCACCGTGCAAATCCTTGATACGTTCATTCTGGACATAGCGCTCATATCCTTGATCTTCAATTACCTTATCAACTAAATATTTATAGTCACCTTCAATATTTTTGTTCCTAACAAACTCCACTAGTTGAGCATTTTTTGCTTCATCTTGACTGTTTTTAACATAAGTTAGAAATTTTTCGCTATCAACTATAATTTTGTCCACATTATTTCCATCTACTTTCCCTTTACTAAACTCTTCCACATCACCCTTTGAAAATAAACAAGGATTGATACTTCTTCTACTTCTACCTCCTCCTACGCAACTATTTAGGTCGAATTTTGGTTGTTGTGTCCCAGCAAGTACAGCCTCTAAGTTAGCTATACGTTGTGGATCTATACTTAATGTGTTTGAAATACCTTCTCTCATACGTATAAAATGATTTTCTCTTCTTTGAATTCGCAAATGGTTACGTATTTCATCAGGAATATTACTTAATCTATTTCCTTGCAACACAGTATTAATATCTCTAACGTTTTCTAACGCCCATAAGCCGCAATTATAACCATCTCTTTGTTGAATAACAGAAACATCATTAACGGTAATTTGAGCCTGTTGTAAAACTTGACGAATATTATCTGGAACATTATTACCCAACGAGTCTACATAGTATCCATTATACTGCCCATTTTGATGGGAGATGACCAACGTAACCCAGTGATTATTATCTAAATTAACAATTAAAGTTAATGGCCTTCTTTCACCTCTTGTTGTTACGCTATCTTGAAACTGTTGCAATTGATTAACTATATGTTCTGGTGATCCCACTATTTCAAACAATGTGTCAATTCCATAACCATATTTTATTCTTGCAATATCAGCTATATCATGTTGCTGCAGCCAATAATGATAATCTCGTTCTGCTGTTGCAGATTCTAACGTACGTAGATTCTCCTCTTGTATACCAGTATTTTTAAGTCTCTGAGTTATCTCTTGTATTCCTTCTAAATGTTTTCTCTTAGCTATGTCAATAGAACTATGAACTACTAGAGCATGGACAAGCTTATCACTCGTTAATATTAAAGAATTTTTATCCTTAGCCTTCACATTAACAACTACACCCATGAAAAACATTTTATCACTATCTGTAATTGCTTTCAGTGCCGCACCTTTAGCATATCTAATGTTTTGTTCTTTTGTTAATTTATCAACTTCCTGTTTTAGCTGATCTTGATTTAAGTTTTTACCTATAAGCTTAAATTCCAGTGCTATAGGAGTGTATTCTTTAGCACCCTGAGGTGAAGGACCAATACCTTGAATTACCATATCGACACGACCACCTGCTCCTACTTGAAATTCAGGTATAATTACAGTCTTCGCAGAAGTCTCCTGTAGCTTTAAATCACTGTAACTACTAAATAAACCATTAAGAATGGCTTGTAATCTTGCTTCATTAGTAATCAAATCTTTGATAGGGTAAATCGTATCTGCTACTTTAGTAAGCAACACTTTATAGGCTTGCAATGAAACCTCACCGTCGGAAGCATGTTGAGAAGTGATTGCTTGATCAAATTTTGCCTTTAATTCATCAGAATTAGGTATCTCAATAAACTTGCCATCTGTAAATTGTTGATCATTACCACTTGATTCATATTTACTTATCTGTTCTATTTCAAAAAGGTCTTCAAAAGATAACCCTGTTTCATATTTTTTGAGACTCATTTTAATTTCTATGACATTTCCTACTCCTCCTATTTCAGGTATGTTCAGCACTGGAATTTTTTTATCAGCATAGAATTCCTTTGTATTGGACTCCCGTATATGAAAAATGAATGCTGTGTTTTCTTGCCCTTCATTACCTTGAACAAATATTAATGTCATAACCGGGCTTTTGGACAAAGTGTACTCCGTTCCTCCAGACCAATCCAGAGGGTACTCACCATATGAGTATATATATTTTTTAATGTTACTTTGATCTTGACCAATCTTGTTGATTAAAATTGATTGACCTAATATGTCTCGACTGAAATAGTAATGATCTTTTGTTTCTTTATTTGCTGGAAAAGTATGGTATTCACTTGATAACAAATCCGTTATTTCTTGCTTAAAATCTTCCTCAGAAATTTGTTGATTATCCCACTCGCCAACTAGTTCGATAAATTCCTCCATCAAAGGAGCTGGTGGTTGTTTAATAGGTTGTACTTCGGTTTTAAACGGTTCCGCGTCATCTAAATTTAACCCAACAGCAATGGCATTATCTGCATTGGTTAAAATCCTCATCTTATTTGGTCTAAAACCTTTTATATAATCTTTAGCTTGCTCAAGTGCATCACTTGGATCAACTTGTCCTTCAGTTCCAGCCTTGAGTTCAATAAGAATTGGAACTGAATCAATAGCACGATTAGGCCCACGAACAAGCAAAACAATATCAGCGTAACCTCCACCAGCAAATTGTTCCAAATAGAGTTTGGTATTATCACGATATCGAAAATTATCGAATATTCCTGCTACAAAGCCATGTTGAGCAGCTTCGCGAGCTTTAATACCATAAACATTACCCTGTAAATCTAAATTGGTATGAACTTCTTTTATGTAAGTTAGAATTTTTTCAAGATTATCCTGAACTTGATCTATTTCTGCATCTGGGTTAGCAAGCTTTTCAATATAACTTTCCAGATAGACAGATTTATCTAACTTTTTTGTCACTTCTTGAAACTTTACTGTAGGCTCGATGGGTTGATCTACAATCTTCTTTTTACTTTCTACCTTAATGTTTATTTTTTCATCTTCTCCATCACTCTTTAAGGTATATCCCTTTGCTGACGTGATTCTTGATAACTCCTTTCTAACATCATCACTAAGATCTTTACCTGACTTATCTAAAAACTGCTTGATTTCATCAAAAAATTTATTTTTAAATGCATTATTACCTTTTAATTCATCAGGACCAATTTGTATCGTTTGAGTATTTCCATATACATCCTTAGCTTTACACTTCAATACGTTATTCCTCAAGTATAAATATAACTTCTTCGATTTAACATCTTTATCTGACTTCGATCTGCTTTTTACTAACTCATACTTATCTTTTAAAATTTTTATTACATCAATTTGAAGCTTATGCGCATCTGATTTAGTATAATCTCTACCCATCACATTCTTCCACTCACCTGTGGTGAATTCGAAATTCTTAGTATTTGTTTGTTTAGAATGTTGAGCTTCTATATCTTCAGTGAAAATAAAAACATGTATTTTGGATTCTGTTTCTGCTACAACTTTTAAAGTTCTCGCCCCCTCAAAACGAAAGTGCAATTTCTTTATGCCTAACTTGTCATTAAGTTTAGTATCTAATACACTGGAAAAAGAACCTAAAAATCGATGAGGAAAAAAGCCAGGCTTTTCACTAGAATGTAAATAAGATTGTATTTGATCAACCAACGACTGATATCTTGCTTCAAAAGATTTATCCAGTGAATCAGAAGTTGAAGAATCTACTTTCCCAAAAAGTAACTCCATTAGCTCGAAATCTTGTGGTTTTTCTTGCTGTTGATCGTTATTAACCATAACTAGCCCCCGATTTTAACCCTTTACAAATTTTATCCTCACTAAGCTCTTTGCATGCTTTCGTTTAAGTCTAAGTAACTGAATTTCTCAAAAGAGGAGCACTACACTTTGCTCGTAACATCAACCACCTTCTGCTGTATAGTTTCTACATCTAATGATGAACTTGGCAACTGACTATCACCTCTACCATCTGATTGTTTGTTTCTAACTCTAATAAACACCTCATACTCTGACTTATTGAGTTTCATAATAGACTGCATTTGCTCCTGACTAAGAGAATTGATAATTTCTGATACTACTTTAGTAGCTTTGTTTTCCTTGATAAGCTGGACAATTAAATCTCTGGATGACAATCTTATGCTTAGATTATGTAAATAGTGTTGTCTATGAGCTTCAAAGCCAGGACTATTCCACATAGAGGCGAGCATATCACTGCCAGATTTAACAAAATTATCATTTGGTGCAGAAACAATTGAGTCTAACGCTGCAAACATTAACGTAGAGTACTTATCAGGAGATAAATATTCTGCATTTAAATGCTCAAACAGCTTTTTAGCGCTTTCAAAAAAATAATTTCCTTTTAATGTATTTAAGGTATGGTAATACCTATTTTGTTTAAAATCCCTTTTCAATAACTCATGATACTTATCTTCATGAAGGTAACGTAGACAGAAATCAACCATACCAACATCGTCAGTGGAAAAACGCCCTTTATTATATGCTACCTCCATTAATAAATCTTCTTTCCTTTTTGGGGATACAGAACCAATAGATTGCAATTTACTCCAAAAGAATTCTAAAGCTTCAACATGCTTTTCTAGCATTGCACACTTAAAAGCGTAAACGTATGGATGCTCATTATTTAACTTCAACTGATGTTCTTGGTTATTCATAGCATGTGACCAGTAAATCATTAAAGCCCCTTTATCACATCCCTTAACCAAACTCTCTACTGGTTTATTGCCTAATGTTGATTTAAATTCCTCAAAAATGGCTCTTATCTCGTCCTCAAAACAACACCAGCAGGCTATTCTGTAGCGATCAAAGGGTCTAATAAGACTTCTTTGCCCATCCAAAGTTTTCAAGGCTAACAATTTTTCCCCGAAAGTATACCTATTGAGTCTAATTTGTCCTGAAGCATCTTCTATCTTCCAACAAGTTTCATCTTCTAAAACTTTCTTAAAAAGGGGTGGTATTATTGTTCTACCCCATTTATTCAGCAATGTCTGATATGCAATACACCATCTTTTAATCTCTAACTCTTTAAGCCCTTTATGAGGATCATCTTCTTTAATAGACGTTAGTAATATCTTTTGTACATCTTTGTAATCCATACTTACCCCCTAACAAGATTTAATATATTTTAGGAATATTGCTCTACCTTTAAAACTCTGTCAATTACTATTTTAGAAAAATTTTCTAACCTAAAGTGGTTTTCAGTAAAAGGCTCTTAATAGGCTTAATATACGATCTTTTGTTCACTTTTAAATTCTGTTTTTTATAAGTCTACCTTAATTATTATTCTAAAATAAACTGGTATTAATTTAACAATATATGTCATTAATAACTTAAATAATATAACCATTTCCAGCACTCAAAACCAGCTAGTGAGAGAAGAGTTCGTTTTGGAATGGATTGGTCTACCAAGTGTACCGTTCGAACTTTTCTTTATAGTGATTCTACTATATCCTAAAACCAGCTATATTAGCCTACTTTTACTACATTTACATACGAACTAACTTACCTAACTTTGTTGCAAAGATTGCAAGTTCCTATTTTCATAACCCTACTTTTACGTAGCTTGTTCTCACAAAGATACGATCTTTTTGGGATCTTTGAAGAAGTAAATAATTGAAATCTTTGTAATACTTGGTTGCAATGTTTTTTAGAGACAAAAGGTATTTTCCTATATCTGAATACAATAAATTTGTAATTCTGAAAAAAATATAAAACTATTGCTAATTATAATAATTGTGTAATAATTAAAACATAAGTTTTTAAGTTAAGGTAGTGTCGTGGGTAATCAATTGAAAGAAGTATCTAGTCCAATAAATATTCAAGCAGATTTAGAAGAGAACAGTATGGTTGATGGAATAGAAAAGCGGTCAAAAGAACAAGGTTTTTATGCAACACAGACCATACCAATTTATCAAGTTAATCAAAATATTACGTATTCATATTTAGCTACGCTCGATAGTCACTTAAAAACAGATGAGCATTGTGTACACGAAAGTAATATACATACTGACTTACTTAATTTTGCTTTTCATGGTTCCTTAGAGAAAGTTCAAGATCTATTAAACAAAGGAGCTAGTGTTGAGATAAAAGACAACAATGGTAACACGCCTTTGCATCTTGCTGCTGGCAGGGGCCACTTCGTAATCGTTGGAACCCTGTTAAAAAAAGGAGCTACTGTTGAGGTAATAAACAATGAAGAAGCTACTCCGCTGCATATCGCTGTTCAGATGGGTCACTTAAACGTAATTCAAGTTCTACTAGATAATGGTGCTGATGTTGATGCGCAAAAAGATAATGGTGACACTGCCTTACATATTGCTGCTAAAGCAGGCCACTTAGAAGTAGTTCAAGTTCTATTAGGAAAAGGGGCTAGTGTTGAGGCACGAAACAAAGAAGGATGCACTGCTCTTCATTCTGCTACTGAAATGGGTAAATTAAAAGTGGTTGAGTACTTTATAAGTGAAGAAAAAATCAATATTAACCAAGCAACCTATGATAATGACACTCCTTTGCATATTGCCGCTGAAATGTGTCACTTAGATGTAGTTCAATTTCTGTTAGAAAAAGGAGCCAGTGTTGAGGCACGAAACAACAAAGACTGTACTGCTTTGCATATTGCTGCTAGCGAGGACCACTTAGAAATAGTTAAAGCTCTATTGGGCCAAATGAATAATGCTGACATACGAAAGAATAGTTTCAAATGTGTATTGCATATTGCTGCTCGAGAGGGTTACTTAAAAATCGTTAAAGCTCTATTAGACAAAGGTACTGATATTAATGCAACAAACTATGAAGGCGATACTGCTTTAAATGAAGCTGCTGGATGTAGTCATTTGGAAGTAGTTCAATTTCTGTTAGAAAAAGGAGCTAGTTTTGAAGCACGAAACGAAGAAGGATGCACTGCTTTGCATATTGCTTGTGAGGTGGGCTGTTTAGGCATAGTTAAAGCTCTGTTAGAAAAGGGATCTGATGTTAATGTAGTAAGCGAAAAAAATGGCGATACTCCATTACATGAATCTGCTAGAATGAATTGCTACGATATAGTTGAATATCTTGTAGAGGAAGAAAAGGCTACTATTGATGTAAAAAACTTTAGAGGTGAGACTCCTTCCGATTTGGCAGATTCTAATGGTTACAAAGATATAGTTAAGTATCTTAGTCTTCGAGTAAGGGAGTGTCCCAAAACCTCGGGAAGTCTGGCTGATGATAAAAATGTGATACAGTATCAAAAAGTGACAGAAAATAAACACCTAACTATAACTAATAGAGCAATAAAGACCAGTTTCTGTGTAGGGATAATGACCATGTTGACAAGTGTGGCTATTGGATGTACTGCTATTCATCTTAGTTTATCAATATCAGCTACTGCTGCATTGATTGTTGGGGCCATTGCTGGTGGCATTACATATGCAGTATTAAAGCCTAATAGTAGGCTAAATGAATGTGAAGTGAATAGGCAAAGCTTACCTCAAATGCCTAAGGACGAATGTTGCATGTCATATTAGTTCTTGCATTTTATGTCATGCGTGTGAAAATGGTGTGTAGTATTTTTAACCGAGGTGGAGTTATGGAATTGAATAAATTGCAGGAAGTATTAAATTCTGCTAACGCTGATGTTGGTTTCAGTAAGAGTAATGTAGTTAGTAAAATAGAAGAGAGATTAAAGCAAGTAGATCCAGGTACATTGTGCCAATTAAGTTTTGCTGTTTTAAAAAACAACAAACAAATGGTAGAAACCCTTATAAAAGGAGGAGCTGATGTTAACACAATTGATGCGTACAATCGTGATCCATTATATTATGCTATCTCACAAGGGAACACAAGAATGGTAGAGATCCTAATAAAAAATGGAGCAAGTGTTAATAAGAAGTATAATGACGGAAGCACTCCTCTACATCATGCTGTCTTGAGCCAAAAAATAAAAATAGTAGAGTATCTTATAAACAATGGAGCTGATGTTAATGCGTTAGATGAAAAACGGCGCACTCCATTATACTTAGCTGGACGAAGTACAAAAATGGTCTCGATTCTCATGAAGAAGGGGGCATTACCTTTACTGGAAAACAGAGATATTGAATTTTTAAAGGATCTAGCTAAACGCATTAAAGATGATGATACAGAGTATTTAAAGGAGGTAAAGGTAGAACAGAAGGAGGGGCGGGTAGATGATAAGTATGAGTCAATTAAATACTCGTTGCTGCTTAGTGATAACAGCTCTTTGACCTCTATTATTAAAAGGGAAAAATTCAAAAATTTAATATCTGATTGGTCTTTCAACGTACCTGATTTAAAAGATAACCAAAAAAATTTGAATAAGGCACTGTTAAACCTTCTTACAGACTTTCCATTTTGTGACATTACAAGGTTTGAGGACTTTTTACACGATAACAAAGGTGATGATCTAAAAGCTGTTCTCAATCTTCAAAGGGGAGAATCCAAATTGACAATACTACATGTAATACAAGGTATGGAGTATTTAGCAGTGGAAAAAGACATAGGTTGTGCAGTTAGTGCATTTATGACTTTACTTTTAAAATCTGGTGCTGATCCTAACATAGTTAACAGTGAAGGGCAAACACCTTTGCACTATGCTGCTTATTATAATACTTTAAATATACCTTTGCTTCTGAAAAAAGGAGCACGTGGTCAAACTGACAGACAAGGAAAAACTCCTCTAGACATTGTAATTATTAACAAAAAACCTTTTGAAGTGAATCTTTTAGAACAGATCTTTTTAACTCAGGAGCAATTGGAAGCAAAAAATGATTTAGAAGGTATTTGCGGTCATAGCTTTAACACTAATCGACTAAGAAAGTTTTTCAATCAGCACAAAGGAAATGAAGGTCTTAAAGAGATTCTCAATCTTCGTGATTGCGAAGGAAAGTCTCGAGTTTTTCAAAAGATTAGGGAGGCTTGTTATGGTAATGAAACTCATTTCAAAGAAGCAAAAAAGTTGCTGCTAGAAGCAGGAGCGATTGATTACGAAGAGTGGAAGGACAAAAAACGTTTGCCTAAGCTTAGAACTCTATGGGATGATTTAATATTAGATCAGTCGGAAAAGTTGAAAATATTTTTGGGTAGGGTAAATAAATCCAAAGATATAGATGAGTTAAAACGCGTTGTAAACGAAGCTATAGAACTTGGGGTAAGGCTGAACTTTCCTAACCAGGGTAGTATATACGGAAAGGTATATGAAAAGGAATATAGTTTTACAGATTTTGTGATAAGAAAGATTAGTGAATTAAGAAAGAGTTCCGAAGGTTCAAGGAATATAGAGGTTGCTAGTGGTATAGTATGTCAATTGATATCAAAAGGGGCAATTTTGTACAACATAAGCAGTATATATGTAATTGACGAACTGGAAGAGTTTGAAAGCCACAAAGCTAATATGAAAAACGCTTATGCAGATTATGAGAATCGTGCTTTAGATTTCATAACAATCGTTCAAAGCGCAACAAGTGGTAAGGTAAGAGACGTAAAAATCGACAACTCTACTCTCTGTCTTGAATATTCACAGGATAGTAAAGTAGATGTTGCAAAGATTACAAATGGAGCAAGGGGTTTAGGTATCACTCAGGAAGGTGTACAATACGGAAGAAATATAATAAAGATAGGTAAGAGTGAGGTAGAAATTATAACGGAAAACGCTATAAGGAATTATGTAGGCCTAGCAGATGGTAGTAATATAGTATTGACTTTCGATACTGGCTTGGGAGAGTTGGAAGTGAGATTATACCCTGATAAGCAAAATCTAATAAAGGTAGAAGTAGAAGATCAAGAAAAGTGGAAAAAATTACAGAATTGTGAGGAACGGATAGGGGAAAAATGTTTGCTTGGTGGGTGTTCAGTACGTGATGCTATTGAACGAGGTTTTTTTACTAGATCTGGAGAGTTGATTCGTTCTGAAACAATTAATCAATCTGATGCAACAAAAGTGGACTCTTGGACAAAGCGCGAAAAAATGAGAAAAGCTTCAAGTCTTGAAGAAACAGTAGGCCGTTTTCTATAATGAAGTGAGGGAGTGTTAAATAAACCATACGCGTCAAGTTAAGGAAAAGTGTAAGTAAAGTTGATAGAGTGAAGGAAAATAATAAGGTATAAATTCTCTTGGATATATGAATGAGAGAACTTACAATGGACAGAATAGCTTGCTTATCAAAAGACCTCAATGAATTCTTTAATGAAAAAGCAGACGAAATATCAATTGCAGTAGGTTTTATAAAAAGAAAGAGAAAACTTAATGGCTCATCATTCATAAAAGCTATGGTTTTTGGTAACATAGGAGTTGATGATTGCAGCATAGAAACAATGTGCCAATTGCTAAATGAAGACTCGATAGAAATTACAAAACAGGGTTTAGATTTTAGGTTTAGTGAAGAAGCAGTTGAGTTCATGAAAAAAATGTATAACGAAGCTTTGTGTTTATTTAAAAAAAGTCTACAGATTGATTGCAAAATTTTACAGCAATTTGGAAGCGTTAAATTATTGGATAGCAGCTACATTAGCCTGCCCAGTAGCATGGAAGATATGTACAAAGGATATGGCAGTAGCTATAGAGATTGTGAGAATAATACTAAATCAGGAATAAAGCTACAGTTAGTCTTTGATTACCTGAATCAAGCGCTAGATAAGTTAAATTTTATGGAAGGAATAAGGTCGGATCAAGGTTATAGGGATTATCTGAACGGTTTATCAGCCAATGATTTGCTAATATTTGACTTGGGCTACTTTGTGCCTAGTTCTTTTAAACAGATTGATGAAGCAGGTGCATATTTTGTTAGTCGTTATAAGTCTGATACCAATATATATGATATAGAAACAAATCAAAAAATAGAGCTATTGGAGTATTTAGAAGGTCAATTATCTTCAGAAAAAGAAGTATTATTAGGAAAGGAAGTAAAAATTAAGGTAAGAATTATATGTCAAAAGCTAACTGAAGAACAGTCTATGGCTAGAAGAAGAAAGGCTAATAAATTAGCAAAGTCACATGGATATACATCTTCTCAAAAGAATCAAAAGTTATTAGATTGGTCAATATTTATAACTAATGTTCCAGAGAGTAAAATTAATGCTGAACAAATATTGACGGTTTATAGAGTAAGATGGCAAATCGAATTACTATTTAAACTATATAAAAGTCATATCAATCTTGATAAACTAAAAGGAAAGACAAATCCATTTAGAGTATTGTGCGAGCTATACGCAAAATTATGTGCTATTCTCGTATTTCACGAAATGGTTGGCTGTGTAAAACTAAAAAAGAACACGGAGCTCAGTTTAACAAAGGCATTTATTGAATTGAAAAGGCGGGTTAGAGAGCTCTTTTTGATATTAAACAATATTGTCAATAATTTAAAAATTTTTCTAAAAAAGCTTACTATAATCTGGTCAAAGTTTTCTTTGAAAGACAGATATAGGAAGACCAGGGTATCTACTTTAAGCTCTCTACATTCCTTAACTTGACGCGTATGGTTTATTTAACACTCCCCCACTGGACATTAGGTTTGGGACAAAAGGCTGAATAATGGGAGCTGTGTGAGTCGAGAGGGTGCGCCGTGGTACGCATTAAGAAATACTTAGCGGAGCTAAGCGGGGTTCAGAATAAATGGCCTCGAGGTGAACAACTAACTTTAACCCGAAAGGGAAGGAGGACAAGAGCATGTATGTAAAGCGAGAGTTATCTGAAGATGTGTAAGGTAACGGCTTGCAACACCTGATCAATATGGTTAAAGCTAAACTGCTTGAATTCTAATCTTCAGGGGTGGGATTTCACATCCATGGGTATCACATTTAAAACCCCATGTCTACAGTAAGCACAAATTAAACTTTCGTTTGTGTGACATTCTGGCTGTAGAACGATAAGTAGTGAACTTATTTAAGAGCATAATAGATGTCGCAAAGATAACAGATGGGGCAAGGAGCTTAGGGTTAACTCAAGGAAAAATAGAATACGGAAGAGATATAGTAAAGATCGGTAAAAGTGAGGTAGAAATTATAACGGAAAATGGCATAAGGCATTACACTAATCTTGCAGACAATAGTAATATAGTGTTAACTTTCTCTACTAGTTTAGGAGAATTAGAAGTTAATTTGTACCCTGACAAGCAAGATAAAATAATAGTAGAAGTTAGTAACAAAAAGGAAATACTGGAAAAGTTCAAAAATTGTAAAGAAGAATTAGGTGAGAATTGCTCGCTTGGTGGATATTGGGTCTACGATGCTATTAAACAGGGATATTTTGAAAGGTCTGGAAAACTTTGTCAATCTTTTGAAACAATTAGTCTATCTAAAAAAGTCTCAGAAGGAGTCAAAGCAGCGGTAAAAGGTTTAAAGTGTGGTGATATAGTGAGTTCTTCATCCAGTAATATATTTCCTCCAAAAGCGATTATGCAGGAAGGTAAAGCAAGAGTACCAGGAGCATGAACTCAAAGTTGCTTAGGGTCAAGTTTTGAGTATTTTACTAAAATAGCTTTAACATTTTTTGGGGAATGTTTTAAATCCTATGGTGATGTTAAGTTAATAGCTTAAGAGATATTCTAAAGGAGTTATCTTATTTAAAAAATTACTTGGACGCTTATAGTTTTTTGAGCATAGCCTTTCATGTTAGATTCAAAGAAGACTGAATAGGCTGCTCCACACTTTCTACTTTCTCGAGCTTGGTGTTGGGCTTAAAGGTATTGACCTTACCCAGAAAAAGTGGAGAGAAAGTTTGGAATGTTTTTTACAAAAAGAATGATGCATCAAATTGTTCTGGAATGCAATAGTTAATAGTGACGTTGTATTCAAATATTGCAGTTCTAGTTTGTTGAGCAGAGTGTTGTGAAGTATCAATAAGTATTTCTCTTTTCAATGAGCTAAAGAAGCTTTCTGCAACAGAATTGTCGTAACAACAGCCTTTATTACTCATCTATATTCTTTACAGCTAAGAGATATTGATACCCTTGCGCAGTATATTGTGAACCTTGGTCACTGTGCAGCAGTAGATTTTTAACAGGTTTACGCCTATTAATGGCCATTAATAAAGAGTTCATAACCAATTGTTTATTTATTGCACTACTCATTAACTACCTTACTATTACCCACAAGTATAAAATTCATGAGCAAGTTTCCATCCTTCTGCTAAATCAAAGAGACGTTTCCATCCCTTCCACAAAGCTATAGGGCCTGGTTCTAAGTCATTTTTGCGAGCTAAAAACCCTCCTAACTTGGCCACCCACCTCACAATTTCTCTTATAGGTGGTGGTGTCTCAGGATAGTTTTTTGTCTTAAGCATTTTGGTATATAAAACCTTCCATTCGTCGTCAGTCAGTATGAAAGTGCAAGAAAGATTTGGATTTGTTCTAGCTACTAGTGTGATAAAAAATATTCTCCATGCAATTATACTCATTATTGTAAGAAAGCGGATTAATCTATCTGCTGCTTGGAGCCTACATTCTTCAACTTTAAGACCAGATTTCAAAATTTTATGAAAAACCTCTATTCTCCATCTTAAGCAATACCATTGTATTTTTTCTACTGCTTCTTCAAAATTATTAATATTTATATTTGTCAACAAAATCCAGTTCACAGGCTCTTCGCCAAATGGGGAGTATTTTTCTATAGCATAGACAGCATTTAAACTTAAATTAGGAAGTTTTTGGGTTTTACGTCTAGCGTTATTTTTTGATGCATTCATCACAAAGTTGCTAAACTTTACTTCTAAAACTGTTGTTCTTTGAGGTTTATCATTGCGAGCAGGAATATTCACTTGTATTTCTCCTTGACAAGACATGCGATTCATCAGATCCCACAACCTTTCACCACCTTTTTCAGAATAAGTCGACTTCTTATTTATTGTTCTGTTTTGATTTCCTCTTACTACAAAAAGAGATTGATTAGTGGAAGCAACTTCAAATAAATCATACATATCTGCTTCTCTGTCACAGACGGTAACTACCTTGATATCCTTTAATCCAGGATGATTAGTAGAATATTTAAGTGATTCTATCCACCGTATGCTTTCTTTCTCTTCTATGGGAACAGCAGTATTATGGCTTCTTCTTTTCAACTCTTTTAGGTCTTCAGCTAAGGAGGGTCTAGTACTAATTTTTTGATCCAATAATCCTATAGGCAGTCCTTCTGTTGTAACTGCAAACGTTGTATGCATCACTAATCCATGTGTTTTAAAATTAGTTGTTTTAGATGTTAATCTTGCTGCTATAATCCCTAATCCTTCGGTCTTTTTATGATTTTTATATGAGATATAACTCGTGTCTTGGATAGCTAAGATAGTTGAGTATTCTTTAGCTCTTTCAACAGTTTTAATTATATGACTTTCTAATATCTTTCTCTCAGAAATGGCATCGTTTTGGAAAAATCTATAAGCTGCTTTACTTTGATGCCAATCTTCACAAGCTTGATTTATTGAACGCTCAGGCGATTCAGCAAAACTATTAACTATTTTTAGAAGCCTTTTACTTAATCTTATATCACCAAAATTAACAATTCCAAATTCACTTTCTGCCCATTCGCCAGTTGAAGTATTTATAGTTCTTTTCATCATATATTCCATTTTTAGACCATAGATCCATTTATAATAGAAAGTTGAATTAGTAAAATATCAGCTTTTTTACTATTTATATACTTATGGGTAATAGTAAGATTAACTACCATACGTGAGAATTATTGCTGCCAAATATAGCCATCCCTCCTTGGTTTTGATGTAAGTAATCCCATACTTTATTTGGTTGATCAACAATAAAGTTTTGATCTAATATATTGGGAGCTACAGCTCTATTATCTGTTTGTTGTTTTTTAATTTTAAACTTTCTTCTCAGTATAGCCCTGATGTCATTTTTCTGCATAATACTTTGCACCGTTTTCAAATTGCAACTTTTACCCAAAGCCTTCAATTCAGCATGAATTTTAGGAGCTCCATATCTACATTTAGAAACTTGATATATTTTTTGAATAGCTTCGAGTAGCTCTTTATTTGCTGATTCTCTACTGCTTATTTTTCTTGTGGTCCACTTATAGTAGCCACTAGCAGAAAATCCTACATAATTCCTGTACTTTATAGCAGTTACTATATAAAAAAATATTTTACTCTTTTTGACTGGCCAGGGCTTTTTTTTAAATGTCTCTTTCCCTTGTTACTCTTGCTTTGTAAATCAAACCTCTCTTTGTCATAAGGTGCTACATCTGGAAATGCATTTGCCGCTGACTTTTTTTCGTTATATTTCTTCATCCATTTTCCTAATACACTATCCCTTATTCCTAGATCTCTTGCTACTTTTGCAACTGGTTGACCTACCTTTCTTTGTTCATTTGCCAGCTTAACAGCTTCCAATTTGAATTCTGCCGTATATTCTCTTACCATTTCTAATCCTCCAAAATTTTATTTTACCCAAAAAAACTCTTTTCTTTCTCTCCACTTTTTCTGGGTAAGGTCAGTTTACTGGCCTCTCCATGAGTGAGATTGAAAAATTAAGTGGAAATCTGTGAACGGTTACCTTGGATGACAGAAAAGAGTGTTGGAAGGAGGCAATATTAAAAACTTAATTTCAGTCCAGCCAAGAACACATAACCAGAGTTGTTATTTTCTATTTTAGGCTCTTTTGTACTAAACTTTACAATATCGAAATAGTATGAAGTACCTAAAAAAAGAGAATTTTCAAGACTTAAAGCATATGATGTTAACTCGTTTGTACCTTCGCCTGCAATATCCCTACCA
This sequence comes from Wolbachia endosymbiont (group A) of Epagoge grotiana, assembly GCF_947251775.1. Taxonomy (NCBI): domain Bacteria; kingdom Pseudomonadati; phylum Pseudomonadota; class Alphaproteobacteria; order Rickettsiales; family Anaplasmataceae; genus Wolbachia; species Wolbachia endosymbiont (group A) of Epagoge grotiana. The sequence continues at coordinate 768,479 of NZ_OX366387.1, read as the reverse complement.
CTACTAAAATATGTTAAGCTCGATTTGTAAGAATCAGAACGGTAAGCGATACCTGCATTCATATAATACGTATTATTTGTTTCAGGATTACGCTTCTCACCAGATTTACCACCATTACCATACGAAAAAATGCAATCAAGATCGAACAATTTTAGCTTCAAACCAAAATTCCAGTGTAGTAATTGATTGCGGCATTCATAATTTTTAGAAGTCCCATCTGAGCAATCAGTTAAATTTTCTCTTGCAAATTCACCAGTTAAGGCAGTAGTAAAACCTATATCATCTGACAAGCTGTTTTTATAGGAAAGGCCAGCAGCAATTAAATTGCTGTACTGTAAGTTATTTTTTCCTGGAACATAACTGAATCCGAGTTGAAAGTTATAGATTTCAGGGGAGATGTAGTTAATTGATGATTGTTTTAACCCTAGTTCGAGTTCATTATAATCGCTATAAATATTGGGCTTGACCCAGAACACCTTGTCTTGATCATATCCAGGGTCACCATCCTTTTTATGATCACCGCGCAAATTTGCATAGTTTGTCCAATGACCATTTACTCCTCCAGCAGCTGCATAAATTTTTGAAGTGTTAATTAACATGCTCTGACCAACTAAACTTCTTTTACCATATTCAATTGATCCAAGTTCCTGGTTTTTTATGATAAAATACCATTCCTCCATGTCTAACTTTTCTATGTCTAACGCTTTTAGGTTTGCAATACCAGAAACCCCTGCCTTAACATTAACCCCCATTTGAGTATTTGGATAAACTTGCTGTAAATAAAGAAAGCGCAAGTATGAATAACTTGAAGTTTTATCCTTAGGCTTAGCATTGAAAGAATCTCTGTTGAAGGCGTAGCTGAATCTCAAATCTATTTTTCCGTCTAGTTCTGCATAAAATATTTCCTTATCCAAAATTGTTTTAGAGCTAGCACTATTCTGCAAAAACAATGATGAAAGCAGTGCTACCAGGTAGTACTTTAACTTCATAAATAAACTTAAATCTTTATAAAAATTTAAGTTTAAACTCAATATAAATAAAAAACAACTTTTCAGAAGGCACCGCTGGTAGATTTTGCTGCCTGTTTTTGAGCTATATTCCCATAAATTATTGATACACTTGGTAATTTTTGCATTAATAACTGCTTATTAATGGCAGAATGTATACGATTAATTATTTTATAGCTCTTTTTACAATAATCCGAACAGACCGTAATATGCTACTGGCCTGCTATAGCCATAAACACATATCTTATCGCATTCGGACTATTATAAGAAAGGCTATAGATGTACTTTTTACATCGCAGTTAATCAAAACAAAAAGCACTTTATTCTCATCAATATACCCTAGAAAATCATCACTACGGCAATTTTTATAAAAATGTTCTATGATAACTTTCAGTGCATCATTTGTCTCGCTACAGCTACTATTTAAGCCAATTATTCCTATAGCTGCATTAATTTGATGTTGAAAGGCGAAATTCAATATAACGTATAACTCTAGAATAGTGGACTCATTGCCCGTTATATCGAATAAGTCATGGTTTTTATATTTCTTACCCATTAGATATTCATCTCTAAAGATTCCTAATTTATGGGACAAACTGATATCACGTATTAACAGCTCATAATTTATTTTATTACTGGCAAATTGTGCAGTGCGGAAAACTTTTACTTTTGTCCTGATATCTTCTCCTTTAGCATCAGTTAAGGAAAAATCTATCACTTTAGGTAATATATCAAGTAAATCGTGCCCATTTTCGGTATACTCTAAATAATTCTTCATGTCGTCAGCTGCTCTTGCACTTAAAATATTGATTAACGGCTTATTAAGTAAATTCCCTTCCTCGTATTTTAACAAATTCCTTGCGGCTTGATTGAGCCCTAAAATTAACACGTTTTTTTTCTTATTATCCTGACAAACAGATACCACAGCATCATCTTTTCTTCTTGCAGTTATGAAATCATCCATACTTTCATTCTATACAGCGTATTTATAAGTATAATAAGATTATATTAAGATTTACTTACTTATTGATATGCTTAATTAGCTATAGACAAAATGTCATACGGGATGGCTTTGTTGTAGAAGAATCAAGATTACTGTTTATAGACTTCAAGTTACTGCAAAAAATATTTTAAAACATAGTGATATCTTGACTTTACCTAGTTAATATTCCAAATTATAAAAAAACAGATAGTTCTATGACGACAAGTCTATTACAAGGCAAAAAGGGATTAATAACCGGAATAATAAATAAGAGATCAATAGCATACGGTATAGCAAAAACTCTCTCAGAGCACGGAGCAGAACTTGCAATCACCTACCAGAATGAAATAATAAAAGAAAAACTATCACCAATAGCAGATGAACTAAATGTGGAGCTAATATTACACTGCGACGTTTCAAATGAAAAAATCATAGATAACGCTTTCGAAATAATAGAGAAAAAATGGGGTACTCTTGACTTTTTGGTGCATGCAATAGCATTCTCCGATAAAAATGAGTTAGATGGTAAATATGTCAATACTTCACTGGATAACTTCCTCAATGCAATGCATATATCGTGCTATTCTTTCACTGCTTTAGCACAAAGAGCTGAAAAAATGATGTCAGGTGGTGGTAGTTTGCTTACTTTATCTTATTATGGCGCTGAAAAAGTTATGCCAAATTATAACGTTATGGGTTTATGTAAAGCAGCACTTGAAGCAAGTGTAAAATATATAGCATGTGATCTCGGGCCACAAAATATCAGAGTAAATGCAATTTCCGCTGGTCCAATCAGAACTTTAGCATCTTCTGGAATAAGCGATTTTCACTTCATATCAGAATGGAATAGAAATAATTCTCCGCTCAGACGCAATGTTACAATAGAGGATGTTGGCAAGGCAGCGCTATACTTATTAAGCGATTTAAGTAGTGGCACTACTGGAGAAATTTTGCACGTCGATTCAGGATATAACGTTGTGGGAATGAAGGTGGTTGACTGAGATCTAAATCCTTAATTCAAAGCGCTAGTTCCTTCGGGTTCATACACAACTCTATCAGGAGTTTTGTGACTGTGATTGCAGAAAACATCGAACATAAAATTCCTATTGATAAAGTGACAGAAAAGCCTCTAATTGCTCCGCTGCCAATAATGAACATTATTCCTGCAGCAATTAATGTAGTGATATTTGAATCCAGTATTGTCTTTATAGCGTTTTTAAACCCTTCTTCAATAGCACGTTCCACTCTCTTGCCAGATTTTATTTCCTCACGAATTCGCTCAAATATTAAAACATTTGCATCCACCGCCATACCGACAGTGAGTGCAATACCGGCAATTCCAGGTAAAGTTAGAGTTGCTTCAAGCAGAGTGAGAATTGATAATATAAGAACTACATTAGAAAAAAGTGCAACAGAGGCCAATACACCTAATTTGCCGTAAGTGATGATTATAAATAAAGCCACGGCTATAATAGAGATTGTTGCTGCCATTTCCCCTGCCTTTATTGATTCTTCTCCAAGACTTGGGCCAATGTTTTTTTCTTCAATTATTTTAAGTGGTGCTGGCAGTGCTCCAGATTTTAAAAGTATTGCAAGTTCGCTTGCTTGTTTTTCAGTGAAATTACCGCTAATTTCTCCCTCTCCATTTAAAATTGGCTCACGTATTGTAGGTACTGTTAAGACTGTGTTATCCAGAACAATTGCAAAAGGTTTTCCCACATTTTCTTTAGTGATTTTTGCGAATCTTTTACTCGCTATGCTGTCAAATTTAAAATGCACTGTTGGTTTACCTAAGTGACCAAATCTAACTGATGCGTTAACCAGCGAATCACCACCTATTTCAGTTTTGCGGAATATTGGATAAGAATTACCTAAAGAATCCTTGAGCATGACAGTGGTTTCATGGTCTATATCCTGCACCTTGGCTATGTTAGTGTTTGCCAAATGAAAAGCTAGCTTAGCAGTTTTGCCAAGCAGAGATTTTATCTGCTTGGTATCTTCTACTCCAGGCACCTGCACTAATATTTTATTCTGCCCTTGTTTTTGAACGCTAACTTCCTTTGTGCCAAGTTTGTCCAAACGGCGCTGGACATTGTTTATTGATTCTGCAGCTACTTCACTGATCAAAGAATTTTTATAATGGGGTTTATACGAAATGAGAATTGAAGAATCTTTTCTATTTAGCTCTAAATTTGGATTTATCGCATTAATCAACACAGATGCTTTTTTATAATCATCAATATTATTTAAAGTTATAACGCTATTTTGTACGTTAGATTCAATATTTTTTGTTAGCAATGTCTCTTTTATTTCGTTAGCTAGCATGCTTAGCTTTTCCTTAAAATAGAAGTCTAAGTCTATGTTTAAAAGCAAAGATGCCCCTCCTTTCAGGTCAAGGCCTAAGTTTATTCTTTTTTTCGAAATAAAAAGCTTATTATCAAAGAAATTTGGCAGTGTTATGTATAAAGCAAATAAACAGATGCATAATACTGAAAAAGATTTGACTATAAGTCTGTTATACATAAGTTGTAGGTTTAAAATTGTAATAATTGATTGTAAGTTAAAAATAGATTTTTGTAAAATTCTCTATTTGACCTTACCCAGAAAAAGTAGAGAGAAAGTTAAGACGTTTTTATCATGAGAATAAATTGTGCAGGAATGCAATAGTTAATAGTAGAATGTCTACGTTATTTGTTATAAAAGATTTCTATGTATTCAAATATGGCAGTTCTGGTTTGTTGAGCGAGAAGTATCAATAAGCAGCTCCCTTTTAAGTGAACTTTTCTGCAACAGAGTTATCGTAACAACAGCCCTTATGGCTCATGCTGGAAATGATGTTTTTTGTATTCAATAGAAATTGGTAATTTTGAGAGGTATACTGTGACCCTTGATCGCTATGTAACAGCAGATTTTTATCGGGTTTGCGTTTATCAACGGCCATCAATAAAGAATCTATAACTAATTATCATGTTACTCATTAACCACCATGCGTGAATATAGGTCAATTATTGCCGCCAACAACCTTCTTTAGTTTTTATGTAGGTAATCCCAAACTTTATTTGGCTGATCAGTAGTAAAATTTTGATCCAATGTGTTCGGAGCCACAACTCGGTTGCTTATTTGCTGTTTTTTATTTTTGAACCTTCGTCTAAACTTGGCTTTAATGCCATTTTCTTGCATAACACTTTGTACTGTTTTAATTTTTGCCTAAAGCTTTTAATTCAGCGTGAATTTTAGGGGCTCCATATCTGCATTTAGAAGCTTGATGTATTTTTTGAATATCTGCTAGAAGCCCTTCTTTTACTAATTCTTTACTGCTTTTTTCCTTAGCAACCCATACCACCAGTACAAAACCCTACATAGTTCCTGTGTTTTATAGCAATTTCTATATAAAAGAATACTTTACTCTTTTTCTTTGCCCAGGGCTTTTTTTAAGATGTCTCTTTCTCTTATTAGCTCTTTTTTTAGATCAAATCTTTCTTTGTCATAAGGAGCCTTTGCCTGGAAATGCGTATGCTCCAGACATTTTTCCATCATATTTTCTTACTTAACATACTACCATCTATACCTAGATCTTTTGCTATTTTTGTACTTGCTTGACCTGTTTCTTTAACCAGCTTAACAGCTTCTAATTTGAATTCTGCTGTATATTCTCTTCTATTTGTCATATTTTGAAAAAACGTTTTATTTTACTCCAAAAACGTCTTAACTTTCTCTCTACTTTTTCTGGGTAAGGTCACTACTTGGATGACAGATAGTAGTGCGAAAGTCTCTTACAACTTACTTTTAATTAGTCTAACCCATGCGTGCCAATCCCTCTCACCAAGATTGCTTTCAAAAGATAGGAGATCCTTTACAGCTTTTGAGCAAATTTCTTCACTTGGAATTGATAACTCCTTATTCATTGCTAACGTTAAACATTGAGTTTTGCACGCTCGTTCTAAATGATATGTGTAGAACATTGCTTCTTGTATAGTCCGACCACACGTTATAGATCCATGATTACGCATTAACATGACAAAATTTTCTTTCAGATCAGCTATTAACCTCTTTCCTTCTGTATCGCTAAGTGCTAGGGAATTATAATTATGGTAAGAGATTTTATTGTAAAAGTGCAGTGCCCATTGACTTATAGGAAGCAGCCCATCTTTGAGAGAAGAAACCGCTACAATAGAAGGTGTATGCAAGTGAAAAATTGCTTGAATATCTTTCCTTGCTTGATAAACAAAACCATGAATTATATAGCCAGTTCTATTATATTGATATTCTTTGCCTTCAATTACATCTCCATCAAATGATACTTTCATTAACGAACGTTCATCTACTTCATCAAAACGCATACCAAACGGATAAATATAAAACGACTTTTGATCTTCAGAACGCACTGAAAGGTGAGTATATGTATGATCATCGAACTTAAGGTAGGACAAAATCTGATAGGCATAGACTAGATCCCTTTTTACTCTGCTCTTTGTTAACAACACAATCCTCTGTTAGAATCTTCTGAAGGTTTATACGCGAAAAGAGACTTGTAGTAAACTAATAAGTCTATGCCACTCTGTCTTGCTTTCTGAATACCAAACACTTTTGTGTTGTAGCTTGCTTAAAAATAGTTATCGTTATTATAGAGTTTATATACAGAATTTATGTTTTTAAATTACATAATATCTTAACTAAAAAAATAATTTTCTATATAATATTTCATATGTTTTAAAGCTTCATTTTTATGTTATTATAAATGTAAGTTTCAAGATTGAAAATAATATGGTAAATATTAACACAAAAAAACAGCCAGCAGGATTTTTCATATATCTCTCTGGTCTTTCGGGAAGTGGTAAACTTTCCACAGCAATAGAATTATCTAATATGATAGACGCATTAATTGTAAATAGCAAGTTCTATAACAATGTTCAAGCTTGCTCTATATACGATGGTGTCTTTGAACGTGATCAAATACCTAAAGAAGTTCAAGATAGAATATATGGCATTATGCAAATTATGCTTCAGGTAATAGAAAATTATCCGATTCACTCAAAAAATTACATATTTATTGATGAGTTGATGAAAAATAATGACCAGAACATGAGGATGTATGATTCAATAGTAAGGCTTAGTAAAAAAATGAACACAGAAATCCTTCCTGTGGTACTTAGGTGTGATCTACCGACATTACAAAAGCGTATTGCATTAAAAAGGCAAAGAAAAAATAGGAAGGTGATTAATCTAAATAGCATGATGGAGCAATGTAGGATTAACAATTTATTTACACCACCGAGTGCTATAGAGATAGAAAATTCAAATATGAGTATAAAAGAAGTAGCTCAAGAGATAGTAAACCAGATGCACAAGCTTAGCCAAATTGCGTGTATGCAAAAAAATAGTCTATAGCAATTTCATATACTGAGGCTCATTTAAATATAGAGCTTCAACTTCATTTAATTTTTGCTTGTTCTTCAGTCTATAATGAACTAATAGCCCTGCATGGCTAGCATTTAAATTGCAATCCATATGTGTACTGCTTGTAGCGTAACCAGGGTCACATGCTGCAGTTGGACCAGACAGCGGCAATAAATTGAAATCAAATAACTGTGTATAAAACCCTTGAGCATTTTTGATTATAGCTCTGATATTTTTTTTGCTATTTGCACAAAGCAAAGATATTGCGTAGGCTTGAACTTCCAGCGCACTAACCCCGTATAACGGCTTATTTGTAGCAAGATTTATACCTTGTGCAGCTGATATACCAACTCTAATTCCAGTGAAACTTCCTGGTCCAACTACTACCGCCAAATGATCTATTTTATCATAATTATAGTTGTGCTTATCAAATAAAGTACTTAGTATTTGAAAAAATGATTCTGCATGACTATTGCTGGTGGAATTGTGCTCTACAAAACAGTTACCATCATAATCAACTATTGCTATTGAACTACCAATACCTACAGTATCAATCGCTAAAATAGACATTACTTAAGCTTATCATAGAGTTTTGAAAATATTATAGTAAAGGCACCATTACCCATAACATTTGCTGAAGTGATTATTGGATCAAACACTATATACAATGCTGTAATTAACGAAAGCATTTCTGGAGAGAATTTGAGATATTTCTCAAGAATAGGTAGCATTACCATAATTCCTCCTGCCGGCACTGCCACGATAGCAAACTTAAATAACAAAAAATAGAGAAGAAAAGTTACATAATCTATTGTGAACAATGAATAACCGGAGGCAATTATCATTGATAATATTATGATAAAAAAGCAATCACCTACTAAATGAAAGCTAGCAGTTATTGGTACAACAGACGATGCTATGTCAGGTTGCTTTACATTTTTTTTGCTTCCTTCAAGAGTAAGTGGCATAGTTGCATTACTAGACATTGTGCTCATTGCAGTAATAAATGCCGGTATCATATTGCCTATACTAGCTATCCAGCTTGTGATCTTGAATGAATTTGCTGCTCCATATAAGAGGAAAACATAAAGGTAGGTTGCAGATGCTATAATAATGAAAATTATTGAGTAATCCTTAAATATTATAGATAAAACTTGATCATGCTGCATTTTTAAAGCAAGCCCAAGTACAAATATTGGAATAATCGGCGTCAAAAACGTCTTCAAAAGAAAGAGAGTTAAATCTAACATTTTGTTCGAAAGCTCTTTGCTTTTCTTGGGTAGCAGTGTGGACACTACTATGCTGGACACAAATCCACAGGCAAGGGCATAAAAATTAGAAAGCAATGCAGGCAGCCTAAACGACCATAAGGGAACAATTGTTTCTTCATACGTTATATCTTGTATTGAATGAGTGTTTTGTATGATAAAATGCCCAACAGAATAAGCTATTAAACTTGAAGCCAGATTTGACAAGAAGATCATTATAATAAGTAACAATATGAACTTTATAGCTGACTGCTTAAGATTGTTAACACTGCTAAAGATTAACGCAAAAATAATAAAAGGCATTATAAATAGCAAAACCTCTTTTATACTCAGGCTCGTTGAGTACAAGAAGGTTTTTGCTTCCATTGGAACTAAATGACCAAAGAATGCAACTGAAGTGATGACCGTGAGTAAGATTAATAGTTGTAGCACGTTCTTATATACCAATGTCCTATGGACATATATATGGTAAGTTAGTTGTTAAGTAAAGCAAAACTGTCTAAATTGCACAGCAAATGACGTAATGAAAGTAGCTGACACTGGAATGACAAAGAAGAGTGAAATTAGCACTCACTTATTATTCGTGTCGTTTTCAGTAAAAGCCTCCTCCCATGTGCCTTGAGTTGCTGCACGGCTATACTCTGTTACTCTATTTTCAAAGAAATTCGTATGTTCCACGCCATTTAGTATTTCATCAAGCCACGGAATAGGATTATCATTAACATCATATATGGACTCAAGACCTAATTGCATTAACCGTCTGTTTGCTACGTAGCGTATGTAATTGCGCACTTCTTCTGCAGATAGTCCTTCAACGTCTCCGAAATTAAAAGCAAGCTTTATAAACTCATCCTCAAGCTCAACAATAGTGCGGCATGCAGAATATAATTCCTCTTTAAACTCGTCGTCCCAAATTTCATTATTCTCTTTAATAAATGTATTAAACAACATGATAATTGAATTGGTGTGCAAAGTTTCATCACGGGCTGACCAGGCAATTATTTGTCCCATGCCTTTCATTTTTCCAAAGCGTTGAAAATTGAGCAAAATTGCAAATGATGCGAATAACTGCAACCCCTCGGTAAATGCACCAAACACCGCTAGAGTTTTAGCTACATGTTTTTTATCGTGTTTTTTGCTTTCCTCGAATTCTAACATGTATTCATACTTCTTTCTCATAGCATCATACTTTAAGAATGCTTGATACTCGCTTTCTGGCATGCCAATTGTGTCTAAAAGATAAGAATAAGCTGCAATGTGTATAGTTTCCATATTGGAAAAGCTTGCAAGCATCATGCATATTTCCGTTGGCTTAAATATATTTGAATAATGCCTCATGTAGCAGTTATTTACTTCAATGTCTGCCTGAGTAAAAAATCTAAAGATCTGGGTTAGTAGATTTTTTTCTACACTTGAAAGTTTAGTTTTCCAATCCTTTACGTCATCAGCAAGCGGAACTTCCTCAGGTATCCAATGGATTCTTTGTTGCTGCAGCCACGCATCATACGCCCAAGGGTAATTAAAAGGTTTGTATATTGGATCTGCTTCTAACAATGACATAAGACACCTATTATTTTCTAAAGTAAATATTATATTAAGTGATATTGAGAATCAGTCAATTTAACTTTTTTGAAATTTGACGGCAGATAATTTATTAGTGTATTATAGCTTCAAGTAATTTATCAACAGAAATGCGAGTATTAATATCTTTTATTTTATTATTTACAGTGAGCTGCACTCACACTATTCACAATCACGGAGCTCCTGGCATTAGTGTTGAATTGTGGAGCAAGATAAAAGTAGGTGACGATAAAGAAAAAGTGGTTCACACTTTAGGATCACCAACATTAGTATCAAAGTTCGATGACAATGTTTGGTACTATGTCTCATATAAAATTAAACAAGCCAATTTTTTAGGAAAAAGGAAGTATAGTAGTAAGTCTCTGCAAATTTCATTCGACCAGGACGGTAAAGTTGAAGATACAAAAGAAACTGACATCTTAGAGAGATCTTTGGCTGTTTCTGATTGAAAGTTTGCTCAGATCTTCCTACGTCATACCGCGGTTCATTCCATAACTGTACGAACATTGCGATTTGGGCCTACCAGAAGGGTGTCATGAAAGTAGCTGACACTAGTTCCTTTATGACGGCAGTGCCCAGACTACTTGGATCCAGGAAACTTAATTGCAAGTAATGCATTGGGTTTGGTAAGTATGGGTTTTGCGTTATAGAATGAAGCACTTTTGGTGAATTTGTAAAGAAAACTGGATCCCAGTGGGCTTTGTTGCATCGCTCTTCGGATAGTAGGTAACGCACAATAAATTTATGAAGCTATCTCAAATTTAGCCATACCAATATCAGTGAACTTATTGAGCAAATAGCATTTAACAAGTAGTTCCTTCTCTCTATTTGTCTCAGATTTATTCCTAAAACTAAACCCGAATGTTTGTTTCAGTCGCGAGAAAAAACTTTCTATATAAGATCTTTTTCCGTAGTTTGTTTGCCTTTTCCACCTCTTCATTCCATCTTCGCTGCATGATTTTATTAGTCTAATTGCAGCATTTCTCTCAGCCATATAGTCTAACTTTGGATGCTCTGCTGCGTTGTTTTTCGGAGGAATTTTCGTTTTTATACCATATTGATTACACAGCTTATAGAGCTTTTCTCTGTCATATGCCCTATCTGCATATAGTACTTTTATGACATACTGAAAATCGACTTCTTTTAGCAAATCACAAGCTCCATAGTGATCAGCCGTTACTGTATTTTACAGCTATGGCTTTTTTGCTGTTTGTATTCAACATTACATGCAATTTTCTTGTCTGTTCATAGCTGCGATACTTTCTATCTTCGCTATTTTCTTTGCTATGACCAGGAGTGTTGTTGTATATACTAATTCCTGTACTGTCTATAGCAATTTCGATATCTTCCATATTATTTTCTGCAATCATTGATCTTAATATTGAGTTTCTTAAACCTTCTTGATGATTGTGAATAGCTGATAACTTGCAAATTTTTCCCAATTTGCTCAAGGTATCCTGCTATAAACCCAACTGTTTGCCTCAGGCCTATTCTAAATAAACAAGTTATTATGTGCACCAAAATTACAACTTTATCGCTATAAATATTGTTGCCAACTGGTATTTTTGGACCATTCTCGTACCACTTTTCTATGGCTTCGTTGATATAATGAAAAATATTTCCTCTTTTTTCTAGAAATTTGTTATATTCGCTATGGTTACTGACCCTCATTTTTTGTGGCATATTTTTTCTTTCAAGGTTAAATGGCTATTTTATAATGAATTTTGTCAGTAGCCACCAGATTTTTTCAGTTGCTATGCAACAAAGCCCACTGGAATCCAGTTCTTATTATACAGCTATCTGGTGTACTTATTTAAAATTAAGTTTTCTGGATCTCAGTGCCAAAGCACTGGGATGACACCCTTCCTGGCGGAGATTATTCTCAAATCACAATGTTCGTACAGTTGTGGAATGAATTGCGGTATGACGTAGGAAAACCTTAGCTATAGCTTTAGAACTCCCAAAAGGTCAGAAGCATTGAATGACTTGACAGAAAGTTCAAACCCATATAAAATGTCCTTATTTCTTATATGTTAGGTATAGTATCAATTGCCTCAGATCATGCTGGTTATGAATTAAAATCAGAAATAAAACCTTACCTGGAAGCCCTAGGTTACAGAGTAGTAGATCAAGGCTGCACTGCTAAGCAAAAGTGTGTAGATTACCCAAACTATGCTGTTAAAGTTGTAGAAGATATAACAAGCAAAAAAGCAAATTATGGGATATTAATTTGTGGTACAGGTTTGGGCATGAGTACTGTGGCAAATCGTTTTGAAGGAATCTACGCTGCTTTATGTAACAGTGTTGAGATCGCAAAATTAGCTCGCGAGCATGGCAACGCAAATGTACTGTGTCTTGGTGCAGGATTTACTGCGAGTGGATTAGCAAAAGACATAGTCAAACAATTCCTCGAAACAGAATTTTCAAAAGAAAGCAGACATAAAAAACGCCTTGATAAACTCAGCAATATAACCTCTAAGAAAAAAAAAACAAAAACTTATAACGAAGATGAAATATCAAAATTCGCTAAAATGGCAGGCCAGTGGTGGGATGAGAACGGCAAATTCAAACCATTGCACATAATGAATCCTGTTAGAGTATCTTACATTATTGAGAAAATAAAAGAGTTAAAAAAATGCAATTTGAAAGAATTATCATTGCTTGATGTTGGATGCGGTGGTGGCATTTTGTCAGAGTCAATGGCACGCGTTGGCATTAACGTTGTGGGAATAGATGTATGTGAAGAAAACATAAAAGTAGCGCATTCACATGCAAAAAAAGTAGGGTTAAATATAGAATATATACACACCAGCATTGAAGAGCTAAGCAATGACAAGAAGTACGACGTGGTTCTGTTGATGGAAGTAGTTGAACATGTGGATAATTTAGAGCTTTTCATGAAAAAAGCGATAGAACTGCTAAAACCGAATGGGCTGATATTTATATCCACAATAAATAGAACTATCAAATCCTTCTGCCTTGCAATAATTGGTGCAGAGTACATATTAAATTGGCTGCCAAAAGGTACACATAACTGGAATAAATTTCTCAAGCCGTCAGAAATTGCAAATCACTTAAGAGAAAATAATGTAACGCTGCAAAACATGGCTGGCATGGAGTACAACGTAATAAAGCGTGAGTGGAATCTAACTAAAGGCGTGGATGTTAATTATATACTCTGCGGTTTGTTAGATTTAACTCTATAAAAGCACCATTTTCACTTCCAATACTTTGAAGGATCTTGGCCAGCTTTTATACAGTAGCCTTTATTAGTTAGCGCCCAACCGGAACGACAAGCATAATCTGTACCTACACGTTCATATCCAGGAGCAGCAACACACTTTCCATTCTCCAAGGTTTGACCTTTAAAAAGACAACAAACTTCTTTTTCTGTTACCTTTGTTACAATTTGAGGAGCACCAAAAAACACAGCAACAAACATACCCAGTGCGAAAAGTGCAGGCCAAGGCATTCTGCCAAATATTGCAAGTAAGCTTGAACCAATTATTACCACTGTAATCATTGGTCTACCTATTCCATGAACGTAACCTATTACATTACACATTACATCTGTTGCTCCATCAGCGTGTGCATCAAATGCATAGAAAACTATAAATAGAATTACAAGAAAATTTCTCATTGTTCTTTCAATAATCATGCCTGATTGTTTCTTATTTTAATAAAATTTCAGTAAATAGCTTTTTTCAAAAATTATGCTTAACCCAATCAATATTTATTTATTACTGCCTTTTTAATACTATAATTAACTCAGTTGATTTTTATCAAAATGCTAAACCATGGAACAATTCGAGAACTTTTACATCACCACGCCAGTATATTACGTAAACGATAAGCCGCATATTGGTCATGCATACACTTCTCTCTTGTGTGACGTGGTGGCAAGGTTCATGAAACTAGCTGGGAAAAATGTCAAATTTACCACCGGTACAGATGAACATGGACAAAAAATAGAAAAAGCAGCTAAAGCAAAGGAAATGCAGCCAAAAGAATTTACAGATGAAGTGAGCGTTTCATTTAAAGAATTGGCTAAGTTCATGAATTTTGAGTATGACGATTTTATTCGCACTACGGAGGAACGTCACAAAAAAGCAGTTATAGCTTTATGGAATAGACTTGAAGAGAGAGGGCAAATATATTTGGATTCCTATTCGGGTTGGTATTCAGTTCGTGATGAAGCATTTTATCAGGAGTCAGAGCTGATAGATGGCAAAGCACCAACAGGTGCTGAGGTCCAGTGGATAAAAGAAGAGAGTTACTTTTTTCGCTTATCAAACTGGCAAGAAAAATTACTGGAACTCTATAAAAATCAGCCAAGTTTTATCTTTCCTGAGAGCAGAAGAAATGAAGTGATATCGTTTGTAAGATCAGGGCTCATTGACCTCTCAATCTCTCGCACTAGTTTTAACTGGGGAATAAAAGTACCAGGTAATGACAAACACGTAATCTATGTTTGGATAGATGCATTAACCAATTATCTTACATCAATAGGTTTCCCTAGTACTGAAGGTGAGGAATATAAGAGGTTTTGGGCAGAACCAGAAACACAGATTCCAGTGTCAAGCACTGGAATGACACCAAACCAAGGGAAAACGCAGATTCCAGTGTCAAGCGCTGCAAACCTAGCTGACAACTCTTTCAACGTTCATGTAATCGGTAAAGACATATTGCGCTTTCATGCTGTATATTGGCCAGCGATTCTCCTTGCAGCAGACCTGCCACTGCCAAAACAAATTGCAGTTCATGGTTGGTGGTTGAACGAGGGAGAGAAAATATCCAAGTCCCTTGGTAATGTCATAGATCCAATTGGCCTCGCTCAAGAGTTTGGTGTTGATCAGCTACGCTATTTTCTCCTTCGGGAAGCAAGATTCGGCCAAGATGGCAACTTTAGTAAGAAAAATATGATCAGCCGGATAAATTCAGAACTGGCAAACAACATAGGCAATTTAGTACAAAGAACAATTTCATTTTTACACAAGCAATGTTCTGGAATTGTACCAACAATCGATCAAAGCCTACTTAAAGGTGAAGAAAGTCTTCCAGGTTGCAAAGCTATACTCGATCAAGTGATGAATCACCTATCAAAGTATGAATTTAACCAGATTATACTTCTAATTATCAACATCTCTTCTGAAGCAAATGCCTACATAGACAAAAGTGCACCCTGGACACTAAGCAAAACTGACAGAGAGCGCATGAATTTAGTAATTTACAAGTTACTGGAATATATCAGGATAATAGGCATTTTATTGCAGCCAATCGTTCCCAAGTCAGCAGAGATGATACTAAATCAACTGCAAATTCCGAAAGAACAACGAGATTTAAAATCTTTGTGCGACGCGTGCGTAAGTTCAGGCATAACATTGCCTAAATCTACGCCGGTTTTTTTGAGGGTTGATGCTAAAGAGGAGAAATAGTGTAAAAACTATTTCTCCTGGATGGGATTATCTTTAGTTAACGACGGTGCACACCGCTGTCTACATATTCAAGTTAGGTGGCAAGTGCCTTAGTTACTTTAGCAAAATGTGATTTAGTAACATCAGCATCTATCACTACTACTTCAGTCATTGCCGACTTAACCTTTCCTAGGCTCCATGCAAACCAGCCTTGACCATTTTCTTCTTTAGTTGGCTGACTTTCTGGGCTAGAAATCTCAGTACCTTTTTCATCACCAGATTCTGCATCATAAAATACATCCTGATCCTCAGAAAGACTCATTAAATACCTTTTAGCAGCATCAACATTTAAATGATCAGGTTGCTTAGGAACGTTATCAATATTCATCTGATTTTCCTGGCTAGGAGTCTCAGTTTTTAAATTTTCTTGTGTAGCCACATTCTTTTTTTCATCAGTTTGCTCTCTTAAAAATTGCCTTACCATCTTCTGTTTTTCTCTAAACAAAAAATCAAATAATATTGGAGAAAGCTCTAGCTTTGCCCCCTCTGGAATAACAATACCATTACCTTGAGATTCACTTGAAAGTTGACTAGCACCACTTGCTTGATCTGCCTTATTACCAAACATCAAGTTTTTAACACTATTCCAGTATGGTGAAAATTTTTCTGAGACCCATGAAAATTCTATTTTAGTTGATGGCATAGTATCATAAACATTTTTTAATTTATTTCCAACACTACTAATTGTCCCTTTTGCTGACTCAATTGATGTATCACAAGTGTTTTTCAAGCTGCTTCCAAAGCTATTAAGTGCACTTTTTACTGGTTCAAATGACGTACCATAAACATCTTTTAAGCCATCTTTAACAATACGAGTTACACGACCACTAATAAATGCTTCTTTTGTAGAAGTAAATGCTTTTTCAGATGCTGTTTTGATATCCTTTGCAAACTCAGCTGATGGCATAGTATCATAAATATTTTTTAATTTATTTCCAACACTATTAAATTTCCCTTTTGCTTGTGAAATAATGGCTTGCTCTTGAGTTTGTACTTCGAAATCTCTCTTAGTAAGCTGCTGGTTTATGCTATCAAATTCTACCGCATTACCTGGCTGAGAAGCATTAATCCTTCTGGTTGCAGCCAACTCATTTTTCATTCTAAAAATCTCCCGATCTTTCTCAGAAATAGTTTTATCTTTATCTTCTATCTCTTTTGCTTGATTAGCCAGTTGAGTATTTTTTTCGGATATTTCTTTTACTTTCTCAGAAATTATTTTACCTTTAGCTTCTACTTTACTTTTTTCATCAGAAAGCTGAGCTTCCTTCTCAGAAATAGTTTTGTTCTTACTAACTGCTGCATACGAAAGTGCAATAGCTACAGCAGAAAATACAGCACCACCAATAATAAATGGAAGGCCAACACTTAATGCTGCAACTGGAGCTAAGAAACCAATATAAGGAGCTGCAGCAAACACTCCAGATGCTAATAAAGTTAAAGCAGCCAGAGTTCCAGCTATATAATAGGGTACATTGTTTTTATTCATCATCTCACGTATTATAAAATATAATACCATTATAAAAGGATTTTTAAGAAGTTGTCAAGCTATCTTTACATAAAAAAATAATTGATAAACTTGGGAACAAGAAGATTGCTGTCAAGCTATGAACTATGCCTTTCCGTGTAATCTTTAAATGCACCTCTGTTAGAGTCAAAATATAGCTTCACACTGCCAATTGGTCCATTTCTCTGCTTTGCAATAATGAGCTCTGCAATGTTTCTAATTTTTTCCATTTTCTCTTGCCATTCCCGATGTTTATTGTTTCCTTCATTTGGCTGTTTTCTTAGTTCATAATACTCTTCTCTATAGAGAAACATTACTATATCTGCGTCTTGCTCTATGCTCCCTGAATCACGTAAATCAGAAAGTTGTGGTTTTTTATCATCCCTCTGCTCAACAGAACGAGAGAGCTGAGATAGTGCAACAATGGGAATATTTAGCTCCTTTGCAATTGCTTTCAAACCCTGCGTCACTTCCGAGATTTCTTGCACTCTATTTTCATTACTCCTTTTTGTTGTTCCTCTGATTAGCTGCAAATAATCAATGAATACCACTTCTACATTATATAATTGATACAGCAAGCGTATTCTGGTGCGAAGGGCACTAATTGATAGCGCAGGGGTGTCATCTATGATGAAAGGCAGTTCAGATAATTCTGTACTAGTATTGATAAATTCATGCAATTCAAAATCACTAATTCTCCCGGTTAATGCCTTATAATAACTAATTCCTGAATCTATAGTGATCAGCCTTGCAGTTAATTGCTCTGCTGACATTTCAAGCGAGAAAAACGCTACATAGTGTTGCTTATCTGCTCTTTTTTGCAACATCTTACAAGCATTAAGTGCGATGTTTAGCGCCAATGCTGTTTTACCCATAGAAGGCCTTGCAGCTAAAATTAATAAATCAGATTTTTGTAGACCACCAAGAAGCTGATTTAGATCTTGAAGTCCGGTTGTAACGCCTAGCGCTTCTGGATTATTTTTCAGTGTGCTGATCTTCTCAACTACATCTTTAATTGAACTTGCAAGTTTTATATATGTTTTCTCACCTTGTTTTTTTACTGCCAAATTGAACAATTTTGTCATTGCTTGTTCAATTTGCGCCTGTGCAGGATTTTCAATATCGTAGTTGTAGCTATCACCAACTATTTCTTGCCCGAGCTTGATTAAACATCTCCTTAAGTAAGTATCACGGATTATTCTAGTCAAACTATAAATATCAAGTGCAATACTTGCCTTCGCTGCAAGCTTTGCTAAGTACTCTACCCCACCACACTCGGTAAATGCTTGGTCGTTTTCAAAAAACATTTTAAGGCTCAGTTCATTGGCAACTATGCCATGTTTTCTGGTTTTAGATATTTGCGTAAAAATACTTTGATGCAGTGGATCATAGAAATTTTCTGCTGTAATTGTGTCTTCAACTGCATCACAGATTCTATTATCACGAATCATTGCACCAATAAGCATCTGTTCAGCTTCTAAATTATGCGGTAATTTACATATTTCCTTATCTACACTTCTTGAACTGAGGAGATTGGCTAATTCATTCATTTTAAGTTTTGAGAGTAATTGTTGATTATTGTAGAATATTTAGTTTTGATTTGAAAGACATATAAAATTTGACTAATTCCGTGTTGCCTATAGCATTAAAACTTAATGCCCCTGTGGTGGAATGGTAGACACGGCAGACTCAAAATCTGTTGCTTGCAAAAGCATGCTGGTTCAAGTCCGGCCAGGGGCAGGTTAAATATTGGAAAGTATATATATGTTACATAAATTTTTTAATCGTTTATTTTCTATTTTTTCTTCTATAAATGTTATTCAAAAGGTAAAGAAAGATGAAAATGGGATATGTTATGTAACGGGCCTCAGGCGCTATATATCAGTATTGCTTGATTTGATTATTATCGTTTTGTTCTTGCAGTTTTGCAGCCAAGCCTTAAATCAGCTCTTTATGAACTCAGAGGATAGCAAAATATTAAGTCAAATTGCTGCAAAATCCCCAATGCAAGCACCACTGTCTGCGGAAGAAAAGACAACGCAGAGTAGACTTATAAAATTACTAATCCTAAATCAAATAGTCCAGTTTATTATGCTCTTTTGCTATGTAATATATATGTGGGTAAAGTTTGCTACTACACCTGGAAAACTATTATTTGGGCTTAGAGTTGTGGATGCACAAACTTTCGAAAAGATGACCCTAAAACAAGCAACAAAGAGATTTTTTTCCTTTATATTGTCAGTTGCACCATTGTTCTTGGGCTTTTTATGGTCAAATTTCAACAAACGCTGTCAAACTTGGCACGATAAGATCGCAGGCACAGTGGTTGTCACGAGTAAAAGCCTTAGAAGGCAGAGCTAAAAACTACTTGACACCCTTCGCCAGCCCCTTTATCATGATACTGAAGGTATTCATTTATCTTCAATCTGTGCAGATTAAACGACAACAGTATTACGTATTGGCGTCTTATTTTTAATTTTTTGCACTATGTGCATGCACTGGGATGACACCTCTGGGCACTGCCGTCGTAAAGGAACCAGTGTCAGCTACTCGGATGACAAAGGAGGACAGTGTCTCAGCTACTTTCATGACACCATTTGCTGTCTTTAAAAATGAATGTTCTTACAATTGTGCGTCATGCGCTTTATTAAATATTTTACTTAAAAATCTAATTTCTTATTATACAAGAGATAAGCAATTCATTGATGATGAAAAATTACAAAAAGGGGCATAGAAAGCGCCTAAGAGAGAAAATTATTTTAGATAATGGACAATCATTACTTGATTATGAAGTTTTAGAGCACATTTTATATTCAGCATATAGTAGAATTGATGTAAAACCGGTGGCAAAGAGTTTGATAGAAAGTTTTGGCAGCTTAAATAAAGTTTTTAATGCTGACCTGGAAGCGCTGCAAAACGTTGATGATGTCAGCAATGCAGCGATATCTGCCATCTTTTGTGTAAAACAAGCCTTTGTTCGTTCTGCAAGAGAAGAAATAAAAAACCTGCCTGTAATCGATAACCATACGCGTCAAGTTAAGGAAATAAAGGTATGAAAGAGATAGAATAATAAGGTATAAGTTCTCCCAGATATACTTTTAGTGAGAGAACCAATGAATAAAATAACTTGCTTATCAAAAAAGCTCAAAGAATTTTTTAATGAAAAAGCAGAGAAAATCTCAATTACAACAAGGTTTATAAAAAGAAAGAGAAAGCTAAAAGGTTCATCATTCGTAAAAGCCATGGTCTTGGGTAATATAGGAGTTGATAATTGTAGCGTAGAAACAATGTGTCAATTACTAAACGAGGACTCGATAGATATAACAAAACAAGGTTTGGATTTTAGATTTACTGAAGAAGCAGTGGAATTTATGAAAAGGATGTATAATGAATCTGTGATTCTCTTTAAAAATATCTTGCAAGTTGATTGCAAAATCTTACAGCAATTTAATAGTGTTAAATTATTGGACAGTAGCTATATTACTCTACCTAACAGTATGGAAGAGATGTATAAAGGTTATGGTACTAGCTACAGTGGCTATGAAAGCAATACTAAGTCTGGAATAAAGTTACAATTAGTTTTCGACTACATGAATCAGATAATAGACCAACTTAATTTAACGGAGGGGGTAAGATCAGACCAGGGATATAGGAAACATTTAAGTAATATATTAAGCAATGATTTGCTAATATCTGATCTCGGTTATTTTGTGCCAAGTTCTTTTAAACAAATCAATGAAATAGGAGCTTATTTCATAAGTCGTTATAAATCCGATACCAACATATATGATGTAGAAACAAATCAAAAAATGGAGTTATTAGAATGTTTAGAGGATAAGTTATTTTTAGAAAACGAGGTATTGTTAGGAAAAGAAGCAAAAATTAGAGTAAGAATTATATGTCAGAAACTAACTGAAGAACAGTCTATGGCCAGAAGAAGGAAAGCTAATAGATTAGCAAGATCGCAGGGATATACATCCTCTAAAAGAAATCAAAAATTGTTGAACTGGTCAATATTTATAACTAATGTTCCAGAAAATAAAATTAGTGCTGAGCAAGTATTAACGATTTACAGAGTAAGGTGGCAAATTGAGTTATTATTTAAATTGTATAAAAGCCATATCAGGCTTGATAAGCTAAAAGGAAAGCCATGCAGAGTATTATGTGAACTATATGCTAAATTGTGCGCAATTCTTATATTTCACGGCATAGTTGGTTGCACAGAAGTGAAAAAGAATACAGAACTTAGCTTAACAAAGGCATTTATTGAGCTAAAAAGGCGGGTTAGAGAGTTATTTTTAGTATTAACCAAAATTAATAGTTTAAAAGCATTTCTTAAAAAACTCACTATAACTTGGTCGCGATTTTCATTAAAAGACAAACGTAGAAGGGCTAGAGTATCCACTTTAACCTCTCTAAATTTGCTCACAATCTCTTAACTTGACGCGTATGGTACAAAGTACAGGAGAGGTGTTTAAAGCAGTATAAAGATAATATGACAAGAGAGGATGAAGAGCAAAGTAGAGCATTATGTATTAGCGACAATACAAATTCATATTCTAGGTTAGTTTCAGATATCAGTAGAGATATAAGAGAGGAATTATTAACGAATATGTTACTTCCTATAACTAATAAAAGGGATAAAAATTATGATTCTATTTGTAATACTGATTATATGTACTCATCAATTTCAGATCAGGATCTTATTAGTTATGTACGTAATACTGAAATAAGTAGTCTATGTTCTATGGATACGAAGCAAATAGTTAAAATGTATGATACATTTGTTCATAAATCAAAGAACTTTGTGAAAGGGGTTATGGAGAGAAATTATTTTGGAAGTTTGGGGCAAAAAAAGGAAATTAGTGAAGAGTTAAGTGTTCTTAGAGGAAAAATTATAGTACAAGAAGGGGAAATTACTA
The DNA here is from genome assembly GCF_947251775.1 of Wolbachia endosymbiont (group A) of Epagoge grotiana. Lineage (NCBI taxonomy): Bacteria > Pseudomonadati > Pseudomonadota > Alphaproteobacteria > Rickettsiales > Anaplasmataceae > Wolbachia > Wolbachia endosymbiont (group A) of Epagoge grotiana. The sequence goes on along the minus strand of NZ_OX366387.1, from coordinate 746,344 downwards.
AATATAAGAACTCTCTAAGAAAAATAAAAGATCGTTCTTTTTTGAGAGAGTGGTACAATGAATTAGTGAATACAGTAAAGAAAGACGTAAAAGAAAGAGAGGGGCACATATTACATAAATGCTTTCCTAAGGATATAAGAAGAGAAGACGTATTTATCGAAAAGCTAGGAAATCAATTCACTCTAGAAGTTATATCACGTCTTTTAAAAGAAACTGTTAGTGATAGGTGCAGTGAAGAGCAATTTTATCATCTACAAGATATAATGATGGATCAATTAGTGGACAATAGTAAGTTAGACTATCAGTCTTTTGTAGAGGGAATAAACACAAGATTAAGGGAAGAAATCAACAAGTGTAACAATAAGTTTAAGGAAATACTTGAGCTAATAATTAATGAGGTGAGACCAGATAAAGTTATGAAAGCAGAACAAAGTGTTCTGGATGATATGCTTCTGGAGGCAGTTACGCAAGGAAAGCAAAATAGTGCATTATTATTAATATGTAATGGTGCTAATATTAATTTAGAAAGAGAAAGGGAAGATAAAACGAAAGTGAAAGTAAAGGAAAAACTAGATGGGGAGATCTTAAAGAAACCAGGCTTTTTAGTGATTAGAAAGTTGTATAGCGATATGCCGTCAATTAAAGCAAGCTTACGCTTAAACCTAGATGTTCAAACATTTTATGAGTTTGTTGTAGAAGGGTCTTCACAGTCAGTAGGAAATTTTGAAGAATTTAAAGTAGAGGATATATTTACTCTTACAGAAATCAGGGACACTTTACCTGATAATACTGTAGTCAAAGAAGCCGCAGATTCCTTAGTAGAATGTGATAAACATAAGTTAATTATCAAAGAGCAGATCATGCAAAAACAAAAAGTTCTATGTGAGTTACAAAAGAAGTTCAATTCTAAGAAAAAAGAATACACAAGACCTTCATGGAAATAGGCTGCACTAGCTCCTATGGTTGTTATACCGTGGTATAGTTTAGCATATGCTGCTTTGTATGTTAGTGCTTGTTTAGCTTGTACTGCAGTTGACGTAGGTAGACCATGGAATGCAAGACGAAATGCTCAGAATGAGTTAGAGATAGCACAAGAAGACTTAGGCAGAGCAACAGAGATGTTTGAAGTTTTTTTAGAATATTTACAATGCTCTGTAGTAGCAGGAAGTGATATATTTAACGAAAGATGTAAGGAGATAGAGACAGAAATAGCAAATATAAAAAAGAGTGAGGAAAAGTGGGTTAATTTATCAAGTGTTTTGTCAGCATTTGAAAACGCACAGAAGGTTAGTAGTGAGAGTGCATCTTGTTTCAATACAAAATCTATTAAATTTAGTGAACTTGCTGGAGATATCATATGTAATAGAATGAGATATATGGATGAACTTAGTCAGCCAGATCAACCATGTAAAAGCACTGGTCAAACTATAGTAGCTGAGGATAGAGATAATGTAAAAGAAGAGGAGAGGGAAAAAAGGAAGAAGGCAGAAGCAAAAGTTCAAGATGCAGAAGCAAAAAATGAAGCTTATGAACGCTTACTATTGCAGCTAAAAAATGGAGAATTACCTCTCAGTGCGTTGAAGGATATAGAGATTGAATTTCCAGTTGCAGGACCTTCTCAGAAAAAATGACAATAGAAGAATTTATCAAGTTTTTAGAACGTAAAAAGCTAAAAGATGTTCTATACAAAAAACTTGAGTGGCAAAGTGATCATATTCCAAGTAATTACGTAGAAGTAGGGAAGTTGTTTGATGAGTTTGGCAAGCAGAAGATAGCATTCTACCTGAGCGGTGATGTGTCCTATTATGCAAGCAGAAGGAGGACTATTACTTGGCAAGCAGGAGCATTAATTTTTTCTTTTTGGTTAGGGTCACTGGTTTTATGTATTCAGCCCAATGGGCAAAAGAAATTATTAGCTCTATCGGGTTGGGCAGTATTGTCTGCCATTTCTTGGTATGCTGGGTATTCTTGGTGGCCAGGTTTACTTGACTTATGTTTTGCAAATAGAATTAAAGAATATGTTGAAGTGTATAGTGAGAAAGTTATGTTGAGTCATCCAAGGAATGAAGGGTATTCAGGTTATGTTGAGTCAATAAGAGGATTAGTAGATGTTTCAGAGTTTGAGATGCATGTAACATATTTACATGGTATTAGTAGCGAAGCCTTTAAAGAGTATAAAGAGCACCTTCTTGCAACAACACTTGTGAACCATAAAGAGACAAGAAAAAGATTTTTGAAATATGTGGAGGCATTACGTAGCGGGGAGATAACTAATGATGAATTTGAAGTACATGTATCTCGCCTTAGAGAATATAGTAGCATAAAGATCAATAAAGAGGAACGATACAGGTATAGTACTCTATTTGATGAAACAAGGAAGTTTTTTTGGAAAGTTGTTCCTTCTTATTGTGAAAATAGAGCAATATCTGAAAATGAAAGCATTGAAAATTTGTACAGAATATTAAGTGGAATAGATTACGAAAAGGCCACTTTAGGAGAAGTTTTAAAATCACTTGGTTTATTAGAGCTGGTAGGTGATTATAATATTGAATTAGTGTATGTGCTAAAAAAAATGCTATTTCAATATCACCCAGACAGAAATAAGCACGAAAAAGCCAAAGAGATTTTTACATTAATTAATGAAAATATACACAATCCGATATTCATAATACTTGATGATTTTGAAAAATATACAAATTGTTCCTACACTTCGTGTCAGCTAGATGAGTTTCTAACTTGGCGAATAGGAAAAATAAAAGAGATAAGAGAGGAGGAAGAGAGGAATTTACACCACATCTTGGAAGACAGAGGAAAAAAGGCACTGGCAGTTTATAAGCATCTTTTCTCTAAGGTTGGGCCAGAGGGTGCTAATTTTGGATATAGCATTTGGGATGAAAGGTTTTTCAAGTGCGAAAGGTCACCGGGTACATTTAAGATGGAAAATTATAGAAGCGAAAAAGCAGGTATTTTGAATGGGAAAGATGAAATATTAGTTGAATATAGGGAATTAGCAAGAGAATACATTGTATTGGGACAAAAGAAACTTTTGCATAGAGAGAAAAAGAAGCAGTTGGAAGACATAGAAGAAAACCACAGGAGAATAAAAGAAGAGGAAATAGAGGATCTGGATAATGAGATAGAAAATGATGAGAGGGGAATTAAAGAAAGAGAAAAGTGTCTGAAAGAAAAAAAGGAAAGAATGAAATCATTAGTAGAGTATTTTGTACCATTGTATGACCCGATGATAGAAAGGTATGAGGAAGAAATTAGTTATTTAAAGGATGTATGTGCTGGTAAGGTGGATTTTGCAAAAAAATGGAAAGTTCTCCATGAGTGGGATGAAGAAGAGATAGATAGGTGCAAAAGGAAAATAAAGCAAGAAAAACTCAACACTTTTGTAGATGAGAGAAGGCTGAGGTTATATCAAAAAAGGTTGGTAGAATTAAAAGAAGAGAAAGAAGTAATGGAAACTTTGCTAATTTACCTGTCTAAAGAAACGGCAAAGCCCGTGAGCTATAAAGAGTTAGCAGAACACTACTGTATTAAAGGAGAAGACAAGTTAGTGTCAGGAGTGGTTAAGTTAGGAACTAAATTGTGCCTTGTCTTGGACTATAACACTGGTAATCAAAAAGGTTTGGCAGGTGAATATATAAGTGTATGTCATGAATATGAACACTTAAAAAGCGAATATAAGTCAACTAAGCAACGAGAAGATATTGAGAATTTAAATGTACAATATGAAGATTTAAAGAATAGGTTCAAAACTGAAGAAGAAAAATATGAAGAGTCACAAAAAAACAAAAAAAAGGTAGATAAAAAGGAATTATTGGTAGTAATAAAGGAAAGAAAGAAAGCAGAAATAAAAGCTCAAGATGCAGAAGCAAAAGTTCAAGATGCAGAAGCAAAAAATGAAGCTTATGAACGCTTACTATTGCAGCTAAAAAATGGAGATCTACCTCTTAGTGCGTTACAGGACATGGATATTGAATCTTTAGTTGCAGGACCTTCTTGGAGGAAATAAGAGTTTTGGAGTTTCTATAGTGTGAAAGGTTTGAATTTGTAAATATTGTTTTATATATCCTTTCTATCATAGAGAATATCAAAAAATTATTTTTTATAAAAACACAAGTTTATTAGCGTCGCAAAAAAATTAAATATTTACTTTCTTCAAAAACGTAAAAATAGTACGTATATTTGCGAGAACGCGTTGCGTAAAAACGTGGTTGTAAAAATAAAAACGTAAAATTGTTACAACAAAGCTAAGCAAATTAGTTCATATCTAAATGTGGCAAAAGTAGGCTAATATAACTGATTTTATGGTATGGTAAAATTGTTATATAGTAAAGTTCGCACAGATCTAGCGGTAGACCAACACATCTCAAAGAAAAAACTTCTCACGTCTCTTGATTTGAGTGCTGAAAATAGCTATTTTATTGTCCCAAATTTGGGAGAAAAACCCTGGACCATCCTTTCAAGAATATAATTTTAAGCTGAAAAATTTGAAAGAATGTGGAATATTATAGAAAAAGCAGTCACTCTGTATATGAGTGTACATATCACATAGTGTGGATAACAAAATATCGATATCCAGTATTAGTTGGAGATATTGGTCAGAAAACAAAAGAAGTTGTACAAGAAGTATGTGGAGATAATCAAGTAGAAATTATCAGAGGTAGAGTTGCGTCAAGTCATGTACATGTATACGTTTCTGTACCCCCATACTTAAGTATTAGTAAGTTAGTGCAGTTAATAAAAGGAAAACTTTGTCAGAACTAGCGGAAATGTAACTGACGAAATGATAAAAAATTATATTGAAAATCACTCTAAAAAAGAAGATAAATTTGGTGACTTTCAAGTCGAAAGTTAGCATTCTATGCTCTCTCTCAATCTTTGGATTTCAATCCATAGTGGTTGAATTAAATTCTTAGTCAAGTATATTGCTGAATTAATAATAATTTATTTGATAGTAATAAAGAGGAATTGAGCTGATTTACAGCAAAAGCAAAGTTTAAAGATAGAAAAAAGCTTTTCTATAAGCTCAGCACAAAAACTTAAACAAAATAGATGAAATGTCAAAATATATATAAAAATTACTTGCATTGCCAATTGTATTTATTAGCATATAGCTATATCTAGTACAACATTAAGTTTTCATTTGAATATGGCTAGGGGGCTTTATTATGAAGATTGAACATTCAACAGACTATCTAAAAGGGGAAGGGGTTAATTCGAAAATCAATGAGCTATTAAGCAAGGGACAGTCAGAACAGCAACCTTTCTTAAAGCGTATTAGACGTGCTAACGGTAATCATAGTAACACCAAAGCATTTAAAGCACCGGAAGACGGTAGTTGTTTTTTCTGGTCCGTTGCTTTGGCTTACTTGATTCCTGTAAAAGACGATGAGCAAAGTTTTAGTAGAAGATATAGGAATTTGTTTGGAGATGATAGTGATCAGCAGTTTAATCACAATTATAATCAGAGGTTTGGTCATCCTCCTGACGTACTTGAAAAAGAAGCTGAAGTTAGAAATTTCCTTCAAAATTATAATCCTCTTTATGGTTATCCTGAAAATGATTCACTTAAAGAGTTAATGAGAAGAGTATTTCGTAATCGTGTAGTGGATTATGTTTCCTCTGAACAAGAACGTCTTCTTGGTCATATAGTAGAAAGTAAAAGAGAGCAATATATAGAAAATATGAGAATTGACAGTATTGATGTTTCATCATGGGCAGATAACCCAGAAATAGGTGCTGTGATGGAAAGGTTTAATATCGATCTTGATATTACTAGCCGTTACTTAGATAGGTCAATAGTTGGACGGGGTAATAACAACAACGTTGAACGTGTCAGCATCAGCTTATCTTATGTAAATAATAACCACTATAATTACCATCTCGATCAAGATATTGCTTGTGGTTATTATGATAAGCTGCTTAAGGACAGTTCTCGAGTTTTGAAAACCAGTTCGAAAAACGATCCAGTTCCTTTTAGTGGTGACTCAGATGAAGGAAATGAAGTTCCGCTTACCAAAAAGGACATTATTAATATTGCAGACATTGAATATGATTGGGGTGTAGGAGATAGCAGTGCAGTAATATTTGATGTAGTTGATACAAATGAACTTTTAAGGAAATGCACTAGTCAACTATTAGACAAAGTAAAGCAAAATAATAAACCTTTAGTTTATATAGTAGATCTAGGTAGCTCTTACTGGGTTACATTAGTTATTGTTTATCGTGACGAACAGTTTTTTGCTTACTATATTGATCCTCTTGGAAAAAAAGTAGACGATAATCTAAAGGAACATTTAAAAAAGGAAAATATTCACTGTCCAAATATTGAGGTCAAGCAAACAGATTTTAACACTGGAATATTTGCACTAAAAAACTTAGAAGTAATATTTAAAGGGAAACGAAGCACTCAAAAAGTAATATTAGAACAGAGGCCAAGCTTTTCAATAGGAATCAATGCAGAATTGGAAAAAATGAAGCCACCAAAGAATGGTCAAGGTTTAAAAGATGAAATTGGTAAGAATAATAAGTACAAAAGAGTAGGTTATGATGATTTAGAAAATCAACTGGATTTGCTATGTTCACAACTAAAAAGAGACAAAAATGGTGAAGCTACGTTTATAATTTTTTCTGATGATACTCATGGGGCAATATTAACTGTTGGATTTCGCGATGAGCAAGTTGTTGCCTACTGTGTTGCAAACGATAATACTTACAAGGATAATATCAAAAATTTACTTTCTCAAAAAGGTATTATTCCAATATTTGCCAGAGATAATATAAGTACACTGTTATCTAAATTTGATAATGATATTGAGCTGTTTATTCTACAAAGTGCAAAGGTAGTAACAAACTATTTTAAGAACCATGATTACATTACTCTTGCCAAGGATGAACTAAAGAAAGCGGTTTCAGGAAAAGAGATAGAAGGAGTCATTAATAGACTAAAGGCAAGAAACAAGATAGAAGATAAAATTGTAAGATGTAAATCTGTGATTGACAAGTATATTAAACAGTATAGGACTAAGCTAATTAGTAAAGATTTCACTGAAGCACAATCTAATATTTTAATCCTTTTTCTGGAGTCAATTGCACTAGAGGATGTGGAGCTTTCGCGTTCTTTAGGTGAAAAGCTTCGAAGGATTAGAACACGAATTATGGGGCAGGATAACCATAAAGATGAAGATTTTAAAGTTATCGATATAATACGTTCAAAGAATTTAGTGCATCGCAGTGATAGTAATATAAATACTATAATCGAATGTGGCGATATAAATAAATTTATCAGGGATGGAGTTAGTAGAGTTGAGTTCTTTGGGAAGTTGCAAACTTACTTGAATCAAATAATAGATAAGCTAAATAGAAAGACAATTGATAGTACTCATGAAATCAAGGTTGACTCCTTCTTTAAAACAGAGGGTGAAATAGAAAAGATCTCTTATAAAGTTAAAACAGAAGAGGAAATAAAAGAGTATTTATCTAATAGTTTTAGGAAGTTAGTTAACACAAATTCCTACTCATCTAAAGATACACAGATGATAATGTTTAAATTAGTTGTAAATGTTATACCTTTGTTAGAAGGTTTGTACAGTGATAAAAAGAAAAATAAAGATAAAAAGTTAGAAATAGAGGAATTACGAAATATACAAAAAGAAAAAAATGAACTTATGCATAACTTTCACAAATATGAGAGTGAAATAGCCAGAAAGTTTGAATTAAAAAAGTTTATAGACAAAATAAAACCCACTTTCTTTAAGTATATTTATAGTCAAAGAATTTATGAATTATTGAAAGGATCTACTCTTCAATTTTCAAAAAATACAATAGAACTAAAGCTCAAAAATTCATTAAGGGAACTTTTAAAAGATTTTAATTATGTTGCTGATGAGTTTGGAGATCAAAACAAAGCTGTTACCTTTCAGTCTATAGCCTCAATGCTGGAACCATCAACATCATCAGAAGATTCTCTTAGAAATTTCATAAGCAACTATGTTAAGTTAATGCATTTTATTGATAATGAGGATGAAATACAAAAAAGAAAGAAAAAAGGTCCTTCATTACCACAACGGTATGATCAGCTTACTGATAATTATGATCGGCTAAGTGATATGAGGTTGTATGTATATGAGCATTTTAATCTCCTTAAGCAACTGTACTCAAAGGGTTCATCATATGAATCTGAATATAAGCTAATCGAAGTGCAACTTGCAAAGGAATTGAAAAAAAAATGTGGAATACTAAAACCCAGCTTTGAATCAATCGTTGATCTATATGTGAAAGGTGGGAACAACATAAATGGGGATCAGTTCATTAAAAGAATTTATGATGATATTGGTACTGTATCTAAAATAAAAGGGAAAGGCAAGGATCTTAAGATTAGTGATATAATCGAATCTTATGGCAAGAGGGAAAGCTTGCAAGCTAAAAAGGGATCTACTGAAGAAAAATTCAAAAGTATTCCTAAAGGTGAGATAGTAAATATCAATGGAGTGGATGTCAGTACTGATAGGTTTGTTGTAAACATACTTAAGCTATTTGACAGTATAGCTAGCCAATATAAAAACGTCTTTAATAATGTAGAGGAAGCTTTTAATGACGAAACTTTTCTTAGCTTCTTGACGCATAATAACATAAATTTCTCCAGTCAAGTTTGGGACAAGTTACTAAGAATAAATTATCTCTCTCCTTACATTGTAGAATTGATTGTAAGAGATCAACTTAATGATCAAAGTGGACTAATAAGTAGAGGCTTAGTTAATTTTGATGCGTTCAATGGAATAATAGAAAAATTATTAGAAAGTAATTTACGTGTTGTACATCTTAAAAAGCTGTTAGAGATAAGCGATGATAAACTTCTAACAATACTTGGTCAAAATAATGTAAGTCTTAATAGAGAAAATATCAAATCAGAGCTCTATAAGCAAGTTTGTGAAAGAATAAGAATAGATAATGTAAGTAATCTTTATCAGCTACTTGAAGATGAAGTTCATGCTAATAAAATTTTAAACAAGTTAAGCGAAATAATAATACCGGGAAATGCTAATAATTTAGATCAGCAAAGAATCGATCTAATAAAAAGTACTCTAGATTTATTGGATAGAGTGTCTGAGGAATTAATCTATAAAAAGGATTACGAAAGCCTACATAAGATTTTAAATAGTGCAGGAGTTGAGAATTTAGTTAGTACGCTACTTCAGATTGATAATTCAGATTTATACGCATTAAAGATTCGTCGCAGGATAGCAGTTATAGAAAATGAGAAAGATGAAGAATATGACACTGCAAAAAGGACTTTGGAAGATATTAAGGATAGAATACAACTTAATGCGCAAGAAGATACACAGAGTTTTTTCCTTTTAGTTTCAAGTGACATAGCATATACAAAACATTTAAAAGAAGAATACAAGGAAGCTTATAAAGAATACGAAGCTTTGTATAAAAAAATGATTGAATTATCACTTAATCGCTCTATTGATGATTGGAGTAAATTCTATCTAGTTGGTACTTACAATAAAGTTATGAAGTCTCAAAAATATGTGAGTATTTTGGAATATTCCCCAAAGTATCTTGACATTTTAAAAATCAGAAGTGATATGGCGTATGAGCTGAGATCTTTTGCTTTGAGTAAAGAAAAAGAATCACAAGATGAAGCTTTAAAAAGTTATGAAGATGCACTTAAAATTTATGAAGAGGTTTATGAAATAAAAGCAACTGATTCAGTACTTGGCCAAGATATTGTGAAGAATATTCGTGACATTGCATATGTTAATAACAATCTTGCTAAATTAAAATTATCTGGCCTCACAGATGAGGTAAAACTAAATGAAGCATTAAGCCATTATGACAAGGTTCTTGAAATGTACAGTCGGGTACTGAGAATTCAAGAAAAAGAGCAGTGGGAAACTCATCCAGCAAATTCAAAAACTATACAAGATATTATACAAGCTATGCATAATGTTGCTTATGTAAATAATAGACTTGGCTCGTCAAAATCATCAAATAATCCAGAGGAAGCATTAGAACATCACAAAAAAGCATTAGAAATCTATCAACAAGTCTATGAGTTTCAAAAAGGTAGCTTAGGTGAAGAACATAAGTATACTTTAAAGACTAAAAAAAGTGTTTCATATACACACAATCAACTTGCTCATTTGTATGATAAGGTTGGTAATATAGATGAAGCAATATCACATTGTCGAGCAAATCTCATACTTTTAGAAGTTAATAGTGAAGAATATAAGAAGGCAAAACCTTTTCTTGACAAGTTAACACTTGATAAACAAAATCCAACTCTACCCTCATTACAGAAGTGCTTAAAAGGTAGAAAGAAAAGAAACGCTGAAGGAGAATGTTTATTCACCTGGGAAGATGTGGATAAATTTAATGCAGAAAAAGATGAGAAAAGAGATTTAAGCAAAATTAAGATAGATAGCGAAAAATTCGTTAATTATATTAAAGATCTGGCAGAAGAAAAACGTGATCAGTTAATTCAGCTAGCAAGTGGGGTAAAGGTTACCGGTGAATCTCAGAGTTTGGTTAATAAGCTGATTGGTAATCAAAAAGTCATAAGTCATCTAAATAGAGTAGGAAGAGTTTCTGGTATAACTATGCATGGAATGATGGCTAAAAATGTTCTAGCTGACTTTCTAAATGGAGATTATCAAGGTGTAGCAGTTAATGTTGGCTTTATTGCCGGTGGTCAAGGATTTGCTAAAGTTGCTGAAGCTGCTTCTCTTAAAGGATTAAAATTAGCTTCAGAAGGAAAGTTATTACTTGGTACATCTTTAAGAGCAGCATCTCCTTTCCTTGCTCGTGGTACTTCTGCTTTTGTTGTCTATGATCTAGTAAATCAAGTGAAAGCATTTAAAAATGGTACGGAAGAAGCACTGGTTGGCGTAGTAGGAGATAGTATTTACTTGGGAGTTGACGCTGCAGAGATTGGTATAGAAGTTGCTGAAGCTTTTGAAGTACTAGAAGGAGTATCAAGTGTTACTGGTCCTATTGGAGCTGCAATTGGCGCTGTAGTATTTGTTGGTACTGATGTTTACATGGCAGTAAAGAGAGTTGATAAAATTGATGAGCTTATTCATTTAACTGGAAAAGAGAAGTTTATTGAAGGTTTACGTGCGTTTATAGGTATGCAACCTGAAAATCATATACAAGAGTTATTGCAAGAAAAAGAAGTAAGTAATGAATTAGTAAGGCAAGGACTTGAGTATTTAAAGCAACATAGCGATATTCAAAGCTATGTATTTCCTACTGGTAAGTCAGTTGTAGATTCTTGTCGTAGAGTACCATATAAAACAAGTATATGTGCTAGTGGAGGATTTGGGGGTGGATGCCTTAGAGCAAGCACAGTTACACGTTATTCTGAGAAATGTACAACTAAGTTTGAGGTAGATTTAGACAGTACAGTACAGCTTGATAGAAAAAGAACTGATATAAAATGGAGCAGAGCAAAGCCAGATAATCCAAGTGGTGGAGAATTGTTTTGTTTACCTAAAGGAAATCATGAACGTGTTCCAAGTTATGGATCTTATTTGTGTAAAAATGCAATTGGCATAACTGACTTATCTACTAATAAAACAGGAAGTTATACTCTAATTAACTTAGGAGAAGGTGAAGATTATGCAAAAGGATTTATAGATAGTGCAAATATCTTTGTAGTAAATAGTGGATATAAACAATATCAAGGTGGTAGTAAAGACGATATATTCATTTTACAGGGAAATTCTATAAGGGGATACTTGTATGGAGAAGATGGGATTAATACTTTAGATCTTACAGGATTTGCTTTGAAAGCTAAAAATGTAGATGTCGTTTTAGATAGAGGAGATATAATATATGACAATCATCATATATTAAAAGCGTTTGGAATGAACAGGGTTCTTGGTAGGAAAGGTAAGGTAGACCGTATATTTAGTACATGTGATACACAGCTTTTAGATGGAAAAGGCGGTGCTGAAAATAATTTGGATGTTATAGTAATAGATAATAATAATTGTACTTATAAGATGCAAATGACAGTAAGACCTAATACTATAATATTTAATCGTGCATTGGAAGGTAATTTCCATTATACAGTACCATATGCACTTGGTAGCGCTAAAGTTGATTTCATTTATACTGCTGAAGCATTGAACTTAAATAATACTTTTGCATTTGAGTATGAGCCTGCTCAGATAAAAAATGTCGACGTGAGAAATATAAATGTACTAAATAAGACTTCACATATAATCACGTTCAATTTTTCACCAATGTCAGACAAGGAATTTAATATAACAATCTCTGGTGCATCTAATCCTTCTTATAGACTAGGTAATAATACTGAAATAAAAGTAGGAAATAAGGGTAACCTGTACATGCTTGAGAACACTAATAAATCTGTTAATGAAATTATAAAGGATTACTTAGTTGTAGCAAATCGACTAAATAGAATGTCATTCTTTATACAATCACTATTAAGCAATGAAACTGTTGCAATAGGAAGTGGAAATTACGAGGTAATACATAATAATCCACTACAAAAGAGTCACTTAGTAGGCAATGGTGGTGAAAATGTATATGTGATTGATTCTGAAAGCAAAAGGTTTGAAATTCCTCTACCTGAAGTGGTTATTTATGACCTTGATGTAGAAAGTTCAGTAGATACGATTGATTTAAGAAGCTTAGTACAACAAGCAAGAGGTGAGTTCTCAAATAATTTTAAATTACAAGTTCTTAAATCTGCAAGTGATTTGTTACTAAAAGCAATAGTAGAAAAGCCAATAGGAGATTCATCGATAAGTGAAAAACATGAGTATTTTACCGTTAGATTAAAAGATGGGGTTAATTGGTATAACAAGACTCATGTAATTATGGACAACGTTCCTATGAGAATCAGCCTTGATAATGATGAATGGAGTTTAAAACCACAGCCTTTAATGTTTGAAAAGGATAAAGAAGTTATTGTGGTAACGAATCAAGACGTGGAAAAAGGTACTGAGCTTATCACGCCTAGAAAAGGAGGAAATTATACGTTTGTTCGTAGTAATGGTAATGATTTAATGATAACTAATGCTTTTGATGCTAGTATTACTAAAGACGATCTCTGTACTATTACACTCAGTAAGTTTTATGAAAAACCTAAAATGGCAACATTATCAATAAAGTTTGCTGATAAGGAAATAATTCTAGAAGATCATCAGGAAGAAATAAGTACTGCAAGAAACGTGAATGTTGTGAAAAAAGAACATAAGGAACAAGTTTATCATGACGTTTTCAATTGTACAGAACCAGAAGTAATGATGTTATCTGATCAACCTGTGGCTCACAAGCATAGACATAGCAGACGCAGACAGCAAACTCGTCATCGTCGCAGTGAGAATATTACAAGTAATGGTACAAGACCATCTTCATGGATAAATGATTTGTTTAGTTGGGTGAAAAGTTCTGTAGGTGGGTTATTTTATTCTAGAGCTGCTTTACCTGAGGAAACATCAAATACTGCAAGTTCAATACCACAAGTTGATGCGCCAATAGATGTAAATAGTACGATAATGTTACTTGATGTGCTTGTTAGAAAGGTTACGGGTCAAAAGTATATTTCTACAGCAGATCAATCTATATCTTCACTAGAAGCACAGGGCTATGCACTCGATATTACAAAGGGATTTGAGAAAGTAGTAGAGCAAGCTGGATTAAAAAGTGGTGTATCAATGCATCGATTAAATATTGATTATATGGGAATGCAGAAAGATATTGTTAGAAAAGTCGTAAGAGGTCAATTTAATGAGATCTCAGGAGTTTTAAGCTCGTATTTAGAGAAAGCATGTCCTAGTAGAGAAGCAGGATGTCCTGGTAAATTAAGTTCTAAAAAGTTTGACAAGTTTATAGCTCAATTTAATAATGGGCTGCTAAGTCAATCAATAGAGCAGATATTACACAACGGAGATGGTAGATTAGAAGTTGATGGTGCAAAGCAAATGAATTTAGAGCCTCAAAGTTATTTAAGTAATGCTTCAGTTCACAGCTATTCAGAAGTATCAAATTGTCTTTCTGAGATAGGAGTAACCAAACTTGGAGGTAATCTCAATAGGTAGGTTATAATATAAGAGGTGGAGCTATAATATGCCAAGTAGTGGAAAATTTAAAGTGAGGGTAGCCAAAATAATTAGGGATACCAGACTAAGTTTGATGATCCCAATACTAAAATGGATGAAATAGGAATAAGAAATACAAGACTAGAATTGGTAAATAAGTGGTTAATGTGTTTTCCATATTGAACTTACAGCACGTAGCTTTGATATAGAAGTTTGGGTAATGTTATGATAGTAATTTATATAATTCTATGTGCAATCTTTATAGCCATTTTAGACAGTTCACTAGATTCTTAATTAGGGGATATGTCTAATTTAGGAAAGATTTTCATCAATGTTGAAGTGAATAAGTAGGGATATTATGTTTTTTCTTTGAGTTGTGAAATTTCAGAATGAGAAAAACCTGTAGTTTGTGATATGATATCAGTAGAGACACCAGCTTTAAGTAGTTTTTTTGCCACAGCTATTTTAGCTTGTTTTTCGCCCTCTGCCTTGCCTTCCTGTCTACCTTTTTCATGGCCGATTTGGATGCCTTCTTTCCTGCCCTTCTCTTCTCCAATTTGGATTCCTTCATGTTTAGCATCGTCAAGTTTTTGTTCTAAGATAGCAGCTTCTTTTTGTAAATCCATTACCCTTTCTTCATAAGCTACAAGATCTTTCTCATTCCAATGAAACTTATCTAACTCATCATATGCTAACTTTATTATCGGTGACTTTTCTGCTATTTTTCTTAAATCTTCATCAGTTGTCTCTTCTGCGTATTTGAAGAAAAATAGCCAACGATCTACTACATTTTCTAGCTGCTCTTCTCTGCTCTTAGGAAACTTTGGCAACTCAATGAAGATAAATTGAAAATCTTTTAAATCATGCTCGTTAGTTTTTTCATCTCTTATGGTATGGCTAGATATATAATCAAGCTTATCAGGAAATAAATTACAATTGGAAATAGCAATAAAGAAAACCTTCTTTAAATCAATATACTTACCGCCTTTATCAGCCTGTCTTGAATAAGCCTTAGCAGCGTAAAGTTGAGCGCGTTTTTCAAATCCTTTATCACGAGCGAGTTGCATCTCAATCACGTACCTTGCCCCAGTAGAATCCCTGCACAGGACATCAACAATACTCTGCTTATCAGAAGCAATTTCAGGGTCCATAATGGTGCTAAGGAATTCGACTTCTTGTATAGTATTTATTTCAGTAAACCCTAAAATATCATTCAAAAAGTGGATAAGGATATTCTTATTTTTTTCAGTACCGAATATTTTTTTAAATGTTAAGTCTAATTTTGGATCGAGAAACTTCGAGAGAGCCATAGCAAGAGTACCTAAAAAGCATTAATAATTATACACAATTCTGAAGAAATATTCAACTAAAATGCAAACATAGAAGTTTTTGTATATCTTTGTTTGGTAGTATTAACATGTATAATATTTATGGCAAACATCTCAATAAGGTATCAGATAGCACAAAAAGTAAGGAACTGGAGGTTAAAGCGAGGATATACTCAAAAAGATTTAGCGAAGAAAGTCAGTGTAACGTATCAAGTAGTACTACAATATGAAAAAGGAACACGTAAAATTTCGATTGAAAAATTGTATGCTATAGCAGAGATATTGTCGATTGGTATTGTAGACCTAATTCCTGTATCAAATGAGAAAGCCTGCTTTAAAAATGAGGAACTAAATCTAATAAGAAAATATAAAACGATTAATAATCAGGAGTTACGTAGAATGTTTTGTTTGCTAACCAAATTTGTCCAAATTAGTGAGAAAAGTAGTAGAAAATCGGAAAAAATAAAAATTGCAAAGAGTCTGGTTAAAGCAGGAGTTTCTGTTGATATTGTTGCAAAAACAATTGGTCTGTCTGCTGATGAATGTGTTGAAGAAAAAGTTGGTTCTATCTACTACCAAATAGGCAAAAAGATAAAGGAGTGGAGGGCAGTACGGGAGTATACTCAAAAGGATTTGGCTGAGAAAATGGATACAACACGTGATGAAATAAGCAACTATGAGCAAGGACGTGTGGCCATTCCACTGGAAAAATTATATGCAATAGCAGAAACATTATCAATTAGCATTACAGATCTGCTCATAGAGGAAGATGAGATAGTAGAAAGTGAGCTACCTGATTTAATAAAAGAATACAAAAAAATTGAGAGTCAAGAATTACGCTATGCGCTAATAAAATCTCTGTTTGAAAGCATACAAATTTGTGAGGAGAAAATTAGAGAAGAAGAAAGAATCAAAATTGCAAAAGATTTAGTAAAAGAAGGAATTTCTGTTGATATTATTTTGCAAGCGGTAGGCATCTCTTTGAACGAAATTCAACAAATTTAAAATAAAAAATCATTATATATTAATATTTTTACTTCTTAATGAAAAAATAAGTAAAAAAGATTGAAAAATTGATTTGACTTCACTCGAAAGCTATGGCTCTATGCCAATGCTGATAAAAAAACAGCAGTAAATATTTAAAAAAAGTTTGTTGTTAGTGAAGGGTAAATTATATGAATAAAAGTAAAGAAGAAATCGAATTCAGAATATTAGAAAGCAAAGGCAAAGCACTACTTGATCGTGAAATAATGGAAACGTTTTTAAGTGCAGTACATGAAAGACCACAAGCTCAAGAAATTGCTAAAAATCTGGTGAACACTTATACGGGAGTAGGAAGGATTTTAGGCCGAGAAATGGATGACCTGAAAGTTATAGAAGGAGTAACTGATTCTGCAGTAGCAATGATTATGTGTGTTAAGGAAACACTAGAAAGGGTACTGAAAGAAAAGCTTAAGAGTGAGCCAATAATGGACTTACAAGGGCTAGTAGAGTACTTAAACGTAAGTATAGGTCATGCAGAGAGGGAATGTGTAAAAATACTGTACTTGAATAAAAGGCGTCAACTAATTGGAGAAGAATCCTATATTGGTGAAATGGAAAAAGCACCAGTATACATAAAGGAAATTATAAGAAAAGCATTAATAAAGAATGCAACATTAGTAATAATGTCACACAACCATCCTGGGGGACGCTTAGAACCATCAGAAGAAGATCAAGAAGTAACGAAGAGCTTAGCAGCAGCATGTAGTACTGTAAGCGTTAGGTTATTTGATCACATTATCATCACAAGTGGTGGCTATTTTAGCTTTAGAGAAAACGGATTGTTATAGCAGAAAGTATTTGCAAATCTACTCACTATAATTTATAATAAGTAATACAGTGTATAATAACTATACACTTAGAAAGTATATTTAATAGCGGAGGCTAATATGAATAATAAAATAATTGTACCTTTTAGTGATAAAGAGGGGGGTGTTTACGAGTTAAACGTTGATCTTGATAGATTATCAAAAGGTGAGATGTTAAATGCTATTGTAGGAATTGGTCGTACTAAGGAGCAATCCACCTTTGTAAGCAAAATTAATAATGCTAAAAAGCTTGGAGATAAGGAAGTAGTACCTTTCCCTTGTAGAGAAGTTCGCGAAAACCAAATCAACTATGGGAAAGGATTTGACTATATTTATGGCACAAAACCTTTGAGTAATCAAGCAGATTATCCAGAAGGGTTAAATCCATTTGCTTCAGCTTTGCAAAAAATAAAGCCAAGTATAAGCGAAAGCGAAAAGTTGAGCTGGTTTAAAAGTGAAGTGGTAGAGGCAAAAAACGTAAATGAATTGCACAAAACTATAGACCAAGTACTAGCCTCTGGAGCAAGAATAAATGCATATAACGATGGGGAATGGAGCATTGCAGAGTATGTAGTATTGGGTACACATTTTCATAAATTTGATAAGACTGATCGAAAAAAGATAATGCGTAAATTAATGCTAAGTGGTGCAGATTTTCATGATACTTTATTGCAGAATAAACTAATAGGTGAAATCTATAATGAGCTACAGCCAGAAGTTCAGCCACAGATAGATGAGAGACTAGAAGAACTAGAGAAAGCTGGCGAAAATGCTATGCAAGAAGGAGAATTAATAGATGTTGAGATAGATAATACAACATCGTATATAGAATTTTCTGGGGATAGCAAGGTAGAGGTAGCCAAAATACTGAGAGAGTTAGGAATTAATATTTTAAAAATTGGCAATGATGCAGTTGAGGTTAAAAGTGAGAAGGGAGGTATAAGAAACTATATCGATATGTCAGATGAAAGCTCTATCATGTTAGAATTTCCTACAAGCATTGGTAAGCTAAATATTATATTGTACCACGATGTAAAAAAATATGATCAAGTACAAGTCAGAGTAGAAAACAAGGAAATGTGGGCTGAATTACAAAAAAGAGGCGAAGAAATAGGAAAAAACTGCCTTTTTGGAGGAGTGAAACTTCAAGAAGCAGTAGAAAAGGGAAGTTTTATGAGGTGTGGCATATGGAATAGCAAGCAGCTTATGAAGGAGGTTGATAGCCCAAGTGAAAAATTGTTTTCATGGGCAGACAAAGTACGTGAAAATAGTAAAGAAACTTGTAGGGCACTTTAATTTAAAGGTTCCAGAGTCTGGCTATTATATCTGGAGCCTTTGAGCTATAATAGAAAATATTATATGCAAGGTTCTTTTTGTGGAAAAAAGTCTAGATTATAAAGTAGGGCAAAAATTAAAAAGCTGGAGGTTAGAGCGAGGGTACACTCAGAAAGATTTAGCAGAGAAAATTGGTGTAAAATACTGGGTGATATTGCAATATGAGAAAGGGAATCGTAGAGTTCCAATTGAAAGGTTGTATGCTATAACTGAGGCACTATCAATCAGTATTACGGATCTTATTCCTGTATCAAAAAGCTGTCTTGAAGATGAAGAAGAAATATTAAATCTAGTAAGAGAATATAAAAAGATTAACGATCAGGAGTTACGTAAGATGTTTTGTTTGCTAACCAAATTTGTCCAAATTAGTGAGAAAAGTAGTAGAAAATCGGAAAAAATAAAAATTGCAAAGAGTCTGGTTAAAGCAGGAGTTTCTGTTGATATTGTTGCAAAAACAATTGGTCTGTCTGCTGATGAATGTGTTGAAGAAAAAGTTGGTTCTATCTACTACCAAATAGGCAAAAAGATAAAGGAATGGAGACTGGTAAGAGAGTGCACTCAAAAGGATTTAGCAGAGAAAATGACTACAACACGTGATGAAATAAGTAACTATGAGCAAGGAAGGACTGCTGTTCCACTTGATAAATTATATGAAATGGCAGAAGCATTATCGATTAATATTATGGATCTACTAATAGAGGAAGGGAGTAAAGTGAAAAATGAGCTACCTGATTTGATTAAAGAATACAAAGAAATTGAGAGCCAAGAACTACGTAATGCACTAATAAAATCTCTGTTTGAGGGAATACGTATTTGTGAGGAGAAAGTGAGAGAGATAGAAAGGATTAAAGTTGCAAAGGATTTAGTAAAAGGGGGAATTTCTATTGATATTATTTTGCAAATAGTTGGTTTATCCACTGATCAAATTGCATGAAAATTTATTTCTAAGTAAGGTATATATGTTTGTTTCTGTAAGAGATATTAGTTCTATAAGTTATAAAATAGGGCAAAAAATAGAAGATTGTAGATTAATGCAAAGGTGTACTCAAGCAGAGTTAGCAAGTAAAATCGGATTAGCATATAAAGAAGTAACCAATTATGAAAATGGGTATATTCCTATTACGATTGAAGTACTATATGTAATAGCAAGAGTACTGTCAGTTAATGTTGTAGATCTATTACCTAAACCAATAACAGTAAGAGAGTATGAAGATGAAGACGAAGAAATACTCTATCTAACAAAAATATATGAGAATCAAAAGTTAGGCAAAATAGTACCTTCATTAATCAGGTTTGTTCATATTAGCGAGAAAATCAATCAAGAGGAGGCAAGATTAGAAGTAGCAAAAAATCTAGTTAAAGAAGGAGTTTCAGTTGACATAATTTCCCAAGCAACCGGCTTATCTATTTACGAGTATGATAATACAGAGAAAGAAGTCTGCACTGATTCTATATACTACAGAGTAGGGCAAAGAATAAGAGAATGGAGATTGATAAGGAGATACACTCAAAAAGATTTGGCGGATAAAGTTGGTTTAACACTCAAGGAAATACACGACTATGAAAGAGGGTATACTGCTATAACATTTGATAAATTATATGAAATATCAGATGCATTATCAGTGAATATTAAAGTTCTGCTACCTAAAACAAGAGAAAGCAAAAAGCTATTGAGTTTAATGGATGAGTACGGAGAACAAGAATCATTAGTCAAATCTCTATCTGAAGATATGAAAAGTGGCAAGGAAAAAGTTAAAAAAGCAGAGAAAATCAGGGAATGTTCAAAAAAGCATACGCGTCAAGTTAAGAGATTGTGAGCAAATTTAGAGAGGTTAAAGTGGATACTCTAGCCCTTCTACGTTTGTCTTTTAATGAAAATCGCGACCAAGTTATAGTGAGTTTTTTAAGAAATGCTTTTAAACTATTAATTTTGGTTAATACTAAAAATAACTCTCTAACCCGCCTTTTTAGCTCAATAAATGCCTTTGTTAAGCTAAGTTCTGTATTCTTTTTCACTTCTGTGCAACCAACTATGCCGTGAAATATAAGAATTGCGCACAATTTAGCATATAGTTCACATAATACTCTGCATGGCTTTCCTTTTAGCTTATCAAGCCTGATATGGCTTTTATACAATTTAAATAATAACTCAATTTGCCACCTTACTCTGTAAATCGTTAATACTTGCTCAGCACTAATTTTATTTTCTGGAACATTAGTTATAAATATTGACCAGTTCAACAATTTTTGATTTCTTTTAGAGGATGTATATCCCTGCGATCTTGCTAATCTATTAGCTTTCCTTCTTCTGGCCATAGACTGTTCTTCAGTTAGTTTCTGACATATAATTCTTACTCTAATTTTTGCTTCTTTTCCTAACAATACCTCGTTTTCTAAAAATAACTTATCCTCTAAACATTCTAATAACTCCATTTTTTGATTTGTTTCTACATCATATATGTTGGTATCGGATTTATAACGACTTATGAAATAAGCTCCTATTTCATTGATTTGTTTAAAAGAACTTGGCACAAAATAACCGAGATCAGATATTAGCAAATCATTGCTTAATATATTACTTAAATGTTTCCTATATCCCTGGTCTGATCTTACCCCCTCCGTTAAATTAAGTTGGTCTATTATCTGATTCATGTAGTCGAAAACTAATTGTAACTTTATTCCAGACTTAGTATTGCTTTCATAGCCACTGTAGCTAGTACCATAACCTTTATACATCTCTTCCATACTGTTAGGTAGAGTAATATAGCTACTGTCCAATAATTTAACACTATTAAATTGCTGTAAGATTTTGCAATCAACTTGCAAGATATTTTTAAAGAGAATCACAGATTCATTATACATCCTTTTCATAAATTCCACTGCTTCTTCAGTAAATCTAAAATCCAAACCTTGTTTTGTTATATCTATCGAGTCCTCGTTTAGTAATTGACACATTGTTTCTACGCTACAATTATCAACTCCTATATTACCCAAGACCATGGCTTTTACGAATGATGAACCTTTTAGCTTTCTCTTTCTTTTTATAAACCTTGTTGTAATTGAGATTTTCTCTGCTTTTTCATTAAAAATTTCTTTGAGCTTTTTTGATAAGCAAGTTATTTTATTCATTGGTTCTCTCACTAAAAGTATATCTGGGAGAACTTATACCTTATTATTCTATCTCTTTCATACCTTTATTTCCTTAACTTGACGCGTATGCTTATCATAACAGTGAAGCTATTTATTTATCTTCGCAATCTGTGCAGGTTAATGACAAAAAACTTAGGGTATTTGGCGTCTCATGTTTAATTTTTCGCACTACGTGCATCGCATGTCTTTAAAAATTTTTAGGTTTTTACCTATATAAGCCGAAACGCGCTTACAAAGCGTTTAAGACAGCAAAAAACGTCAAATTGACAAGGGAGAATTTGAATGCTAGCTACTACGGGGTTTCTTTGCCTTTTTTCCTGCTTAGTAAATTTCTTAAACACTTGCGGTGTAGGTTAGTTGCAAGTTAAAAGCAGCTAAATCGCTCTTAATCAAGCGTTTTAGAATAAAAAAAACGCCGATATTTTAGTACATAGTAAATAGCCAACCACCACGGGGCTTCTTTTACCTTTTTTTTATTTAGTAAATTTCTTAAATATTTATGGCTAAAGCAATTTAAGAGACCGAAAATGGTGTCATTTCAGTGCCCCTGTAATGTCATCCCAGTGCCCTGACTACTTGGATCCAGGAATTTTATTAAGTTGGTGAGCATAAAAATAGCTGTTTTACGTTAAAATACAATGTTTTGATGATTATGGAAAGGCTGGATTCCAGTGCCAAGCACTGGAATGACATCCTCCCTTATGGAAATTGCTCTCAAATCACAATGTTCGTACAGCTATGGAATGAATCGCGGTATGACGGTTATCAGTAAACATGAATTACTTTAGCTATGCAATCAGGCTTCCTAAAAACACTTTGTAGCCAATCAATTCTTGAGTATAAAAAGAATTCCTTTAATAATAAGGTATGCTAATCAGGAATTTAATAAAACAAGCAACTCAAGTAGGAAGCAGTGAAAATGCAATACGGTATGTCGAATATCTCTATCAATTTGAGAAGTTTAGAAACACATTAAACCTCACTTTATCACTAATAAAGCAAAATAGGCTCTCATTTGAAATATACCAAGAGGGATTAGTGGATATGGAAGAGGGAGTGTGTAAGACAATCAGGTCTTCCAGTGTAAATAGATATGTTATTGTACTGAGGAAGTCAAACCCATACATTATAGTGCATGAACTTTCACACATGGTTGAAAATGAACTGAACTTAAATTTGGAGCAGGAATTCCTCCATAAAGTTTACCAGGATATTGAGCAGAACCTAAAGCAAGCAAATATTCTTGTGCAGAAAATTATCGGCCAAGTTATATTTAAGGAGATACAGGCTTATCAAACTGCAAAATCACGTGCATCTGAATTATTTGCACGCTATTTTGAGCTATTTGCTTGGGCGCAGGAGGTTTACCCTAAAGATAAAGAATACTTAATCCGCACTCAAGACTTAAACAAAGTGTTCCTTGCTACTGGCCAATGGAAAAAGAGCTACCTTGATTCACAAATGATGGAGAGAATAGATAAGGAAATCAAGGAATACAGCAATAAAACTGCCACTAAAGACGTAACCAAAGTGCAAAGCAGTTGGACTAATAAATTTTCTCCTGGGGGCAAAAAAATTAGCTCTATATTTGGAGATGATGATTAGCTTATAGTGCAGGTTTTCCTAGGTCATGCCGCCGCGAACCGTCATACCGCGATTCATTCTTTTGGTGTACGAACATTGCAATTTGCAGGTAATTTGAGTAGTAGATGGTGTCATTCCAGTGCTTGACACTGGAATCCAGGAATTTGGATTGGGCACTAAGTTGGTGAGCATAAAAGTGGCTGATCTTATGTTAAAACACAACGTTCTTGATGAGATTACGGCAAGGCTGGATTCCAGTGTCAAGCACTGGAATGACACCATTTGCTGTGCAGTTTACCTTTAAGAATGAATGTTCGTACAGTTGTGCGCGGTATCTCATCAGCTAACACGTAGCGGAATGACGGTTGTCGGTAAATCTTTTAGCTATAGAAGTTAACTTTGCAGTTAACTTCTACAGCGTTTCAAAGTATAGTTTTGGTAATACAGTAACTAAATATACATGAAAACCATTTTAGCTGTTGAAACAAGCTGCGACGAAACTGCAGTAGCGATTGTAAATAGTGACAAGCAAGTCCTTGCTCACAAGATTCTTTCTCAAGTAGAACACAAAAAACGCGGTGGGGTGATTCCTGAGATAGCTTCACGTGCTCATATGGAACATTTAAGTGGCCTGATAAAAAGCGCTGTAAAAAAATCTAACCTTAACTTTTGTGACCTCAATGCAATTGCAGCAACATCAGGACCAGGACTCATAGGTGGATTAATAGTTGGTACAATGATGGCTAAAGCAATTGCGCATGTAGCACAAAAACCGTTCATTGCAGTGAATCACTTAGAAGCGCATGCATTGGTTATTAGGTTACTGCATGAGGTAAAATTTCCATTTTTAGTCCTACTAATATCAGGTGGTCACTGTCAATTTTTAATTGCACAGGATGTAGGTAAATACATTAAACTTGGAGAAACGCTCGATGATTCACTAGGAGAAGCATTTGATAAAGTTGCTAAGATGCTGGGTTTAAGCTACCCAGGAGGCCCATTAATTGAAAAGTTGGCTAAAAAAGGCAATGGCACAAGATTCAAACTGCCAAGGGCAATGATAAAACGTTCTGGATGTAACTTTTCGTTTTCTGGGATTAAAACAGCAGTAAAAAACTTAGTACAAGAACTTAAAATGAGCGAGCAAGATGTGTGTGATGTATGTGCTTCGTTTCAAGAGTGTATTAGTGACATACTGCTGGACAGGGTTAGTAATGCGATTATTATGGCCGAATCTTTAAATATCAAAATCAATGACTTTGTGATTACCGGCGGAGTTGCAGCAAATAATTTCTTGAGAGAAAAATTAAAACAACACATAAACTTAAACATATTTTTTCCCCCTAACGACCTATGTACAGACAATGCAATTATGGTTGGATGGACAGGAATTGAAAGGTTACAGAAAAATTATATAGATCCACTTAATTTTGCACCAAGACCTAAGTGGGAGTTAGAGAGTTATTAAAAGCTCTCAATTCTGAATTATAGCTAAAGTGACTTAGGTTCTCTAATTGCACATAAGTCAACAATAATTTTCACACAAATCAAAACAGCATATCTTCTCCATAATCCTTGGTAATTTTACATAAGTTAAAAGTAGCATATGGTTCTCTCCGCGGTCTGAGATGACAATAAATTTGTCAAGCCGCATTATACTTGTTAGGCGGAAGTGGACGGCAACATATTTACCACGAAGTCTAACTAAGTTCTTGCTTGTCCCTTCCATCGGCATTGCTATCTTTATTTTCAATAAAATTATTGTCCTATGCTCTTTTGATGTTTATTGATAATAAAATTCTGTTTTATCAACCAACATCCTATGCATAATTACAGCTAATTTTCTTGCTACTGCTACAATTGCTTTTTTCATTCCTTTTTTCTTCGCAACCCCAGTTTTTTAATTTAAATGTCCTCTTGGTAACTGTAAGCATTGTTTGTGCAGCTTCATATAACATACTTCTACATTCCGCTGGTCCCATCTTTGATATGCTGCCATGCCGATCAACTTCTCCAGAAGAATATTGCCTTGGTGTCAACCCTATATATGCTCCAACTGTATCAGATTTCTCAAACCTATGTGGGTTATCAATTGCAGCTTTATACGTCATTGCTACTATAATCCCCACTCCTGGAACAGTAGTTAACAATTTACAATCATCGTCTTTTTCACCTTGTTCTGAAAGCATTTTGTCAAGCTTTCTTAATGACTTTTCTATTGCTTCCAAACTACAAACTAACGCTTCAATTGAACTCCTACTGATTTCATCCAAATTATTTATTGCCTCTTGTATTCTTAAAGCGAAAGTTTCAAATTTTGATCCTTTATCGACCATGTATCTTCAACCATACGCGTCAAGTTAAGAGATTGTGAGCAAATTTAGAGAGGTTAAAGTGGATACTCTAGCCCTTCTACGTTTGTCTTTTAATGAAAATCGCGACCAAGTTATAGTGAGTTTTTTAAGAAATGCTTTTAAACTATTAATTTTGGTTAATACTAAAAATAACTCTCTAACCCGCCTTTTTAGCTCAATAAATGCCTTTGTTAAGCTAAGTTCTGTATTCTTTTTCACTTCTGTGCAACCAACTATGCCGTGAAATATAAGAATTGCGCACAATTTAGCATATAGTTCACATAATACTCTGCATGGCTTTCCTTTTAGCTTATCAAGCCTGATATGGCTTTTATACAATTTAAATAATAACTCAATTTGCCACCTTACTCTGTAAATCGTTAATACTTGCTCAGCACTAATTTTATTTTCTGGAACATTAGTTATAAATATTGACCAGTTCAACAATTTTTGATTTCTTTTAGAGGATGTATATCCCTGCGATCTTGCTAATCTATTAGCTTTCCTTCTTCTGGCCATAGACTGTTCTTCAGTTAGTTTCTGACATATAATTCTTACTCTAATTTTTGCTTCTTTTCCTAACAATACCTCGTTTTCTAAAAATAACTTATCCTCTAAACATTCTAATAACTCCATTTTTTGATTTGTTTCTACATCATATATGTTGGTATCGGATTTATAACGACTTATGAAATAAGCTCCTATTTCATTGATTTGTTTAAAAGAACTTGGCACAAAATAACCGAGATCAGATATTAGCAAATCATTGCTTAATATATTACTTAAATGTTTCCTATATCCCTGGTCTGATCTTACCCCCTCCGTTAAATTAAGTTGGTCTATTATCTGATTCATGTAGTCGAAAACTAATTGTAACTTTATTCCAGACTTAGTATTGCTTTCATAGCCACTGTAGCTAGTACCATAACCTTTATACATCTCTTCCATACTGTTAGGTAGAGTAATATAGCTACTGTCCAATAATTTAACACTATTAAATTGCTGTAAGATTTTGCAATCAACTTGCAAGATATTTTTAAAGAGAATCACAGATTCATTATACATCCTTTTCATAAATTCCACTGCTTCTTCAGTAAATCTAAAATCCAAACCTTGTTTTGTTATATCTATCGAGTCCTCGTTTAGTAATTGACACATTGTTTCTACGCTACAATTATCAACTCCTATATTACCCAAGACCATGGCTTTTACGAATGATGAACCTTTTAGCTTTCTCTTTCTTTTTATAAACCTTGTTGTAATTGAGATTTTCTCTGCTTTTTCATTAAAAATTTCTTTGAGCTTTTTTGATAAGCAAGTTATTTTATTCATTGGTTCTCTCACTAAAAGTATATCTGGGAGAACTTATACCTTATTATTCTATCTCTTTCATACCTTTATTTCCTTAACTTGACGCGTATGGTTTGATAATCTATCTAACTTAACTCATATAGCGATGTTCTATGTGCCACACCTTGCACTTGGTATTCCACTTGATGAAATAGATATTTCATATAGCAAGATTAATGATGTCAATCTAGAGGATGTAAATAATAAAATCCGTGCTATTTTTTCTGCTAATAAGTTAATTGGTCGTTTATTACCAAAAGGAGATAATAATGAGAATAAGTAAAATTATATTTCTATTTTTTTTCTGTCTAGGCTTTAATTTACAAGCAAGTGGTAACCTAAATATAGAGGAGGTCACTACCCGTAAAGGATTTAAGTTTTTATTTGTAGAAAATCATGATTTGCCAAAAGTTTCACTAAATATATCGTTCAAGGATGCAGGTTATGTGTATGAGAATAAGGAAAAACAGGGGCTTGCTTGGTTTACTTCTCTTGTAATCCAAGAAGGGGCAGGAAAAAATGATGCCAAAGATTTTGCGAAAAAGCTTGAAGATAAAGGGATTAGTTTAAATTTTATTGCTGATTTAGAAGCATTTAGGGTTTCATTAAATACTTTGTCTGACAATCTAGAGGAAGCAATTTCATTACTGAGCGATACTATAATGCGTCCTAAAGTTGACCCTGAAGGGTTGAATAGAGTTTTCGAGAAAGCCAAAGTTGATTTTAATAATCTTGAAAAAAATCCTTATTTTGTTGCTGGAAAAGAATTAGATACGTTATTGTTTAAAAAACATCCTTACTCAAAAAGTGTGTACGGTACTCTTGATACTATAATGAGCATTACTAGAGACGATGTTTTAACATACATAAAGCGTAATTTTGCTAAAGATAACATAGTTATCAGTGTTGCTGGTTGTACAAAAAAAGAAGAAATTATTACGCTATTAGATAAATATTTATCTAAATTGCCGTCAAAAAGATCAAAAGTTAGAAAAATACCTGTAAAAAATAATTTTGGTTCTGCAGAAAGTAAGAATATTTTTATGGATATACCACAGAGTGTGATACTTTTTGCTCAAAAAGGTATAGCTTATGAAGATCCTAATTATTATAACGCTGGTGTCTTAATTGATGCACTTGGTGGCATGAGGCTGAATTCAATATTAATGACAGAACTGAGGCAAAACTTGGGTATTACTTATGGTGTTTATGCAAGTATTATTTCCAATAAACATGGAAATATTATATCTGGATTTATAAGTACTGATAGTTCTACTGCTGGCAAAGCTATATCAGCAGTAAAAGATACATTTAGCAGAATAAAAAAGCAAGGAATTGACGAACAATTGTTCAAGGATGCAAAAATTGGCTTGGTAAATAATCTTGTCCTTTTCCTGTCCAATAACACAAATACAGCAACGCTGCTAGATAATATGCAGATAAATGATCGTGATGTTAACCGTATAAATAATTATGCGAATATCATTAATGATGTTAAATTAGAGGAAGTAAACGAACTGGCAAGTTCTTTACTGGAACCTGAAAATTTATTTTTTGTTGAAGTTGGAAAAAACGCTCAAGGTCAATAATTATTACAGTCATATATCTTCTGCTATTGACCTTACTGCTTCTACATAACACTTATGCTCCTCAGCTAGAATGCGTTCTGAGAGGCTTTGAATATCATCAGCTGGTAACACTGGTACAACAACTTGAGCAATTATGGCTCCAGCATCAACTTCAGGAGTGACATAATGTACAGTACAACCTGTAATTTTTACACCTGCTTTTAGAGCTTGCTCTTGAGCGTTTAGGCCTTTAAAAGACGGAAGTAAAGAGGGATGAATATTTATCACCTTGTTATGCCATTTACTCAGAAAATCAGCTTTGAGAATTCTCATAAACCCTGCAAGGCAAATTAAATCAACCTTATGTTGAACAAGTATTTCGTGAATTTTACCAGCATCAAGCGGTTTATCTTTAACAATAAACGCTGAGATTCCTGCTTGCTCTGCTATTTTCAGACCAGCAGCTTCGCTATTATTTGTGATAACACATGCAACTTCTGCGGAAAAATTCTGATCTTGACATGCTTCTATTAAGGCCTGCATATTCGACCCCCTACCTGAAATTAGTATTCCGAGTTTTATCTTTTTCATTATAGCACAGTTAGTTTAGAATTTAGTTAATACTAACAAAACAGCTCAAAAGGAAAACTTATTTTATAGCAAAGAAGGCAGACTAAACTCTTTATATAAGTGGACCTCTAATTTTGGACCTCACTGGACAACACAAAATAACGAATAGCCCCATGTACCCAGCTAAAACTAGCTTTAATGCTTAGATATTGTGCTATTTTTGTATAATATACTACTATAAGTATATATTTTTGTAATCGCGTTATTATTTATTTAACAAAGTATTAGTATAATTTATTACACTGGATTAAATGGAGAAAGTTCAATGAGTAAATTACCGAACAATGCAAAAATAGGTAAATCTCAGGTTACTCAGTGGGAGGTAATAAAAAATTGTGAATATGCTGATAATTGCTTGTCAAAAATAGTAACTTTGTACGTTATTAGAATAACTCAGCTATCAGATTTTTATACGAGTGACGAACCTGAAATTAACACTGTTTTAGCAAGAATAAGCGTGACAAGTGAAAATGTATTTTTAAACAAGGCTACTACTATTGAAGTTATGGAAGGTATTTTTCCGTATAAATTCAACAGCAAGAAGAGAAATAACGTATTAAGGTTAGAAGATTTGTATAATTATTTATGTTCTATTGTTAACAATAGCCTTCCAAAAGAAATGCTTGAAAGTCTTGTAAGGGAATATAAGGATGCTGTTAACTTATTTAAAGCAATTACTTAACTGAACGTAGTATTTTTAAGATTTTATTTTCTATTTCAGAAATGCCGCTTTCAAGATCTTTATCTATCAAATACATGGTAGAGAAATATGTTTTCTGCTTACTTTCAACATTGATAGTTAAAGTTCCGGGAGTGATTGTGACTGAATTGGCAAATAACGCAATGCTTTCATCATTATGCCCTTTGCATTTTCTTAGGATAATGATTGGCTCAAGCTTAGATTTGAGTTGTAGCACCTTTTTTGTTACATAAACACTTGATAAAATGATTTGGTACATTAACCATGGTATATAACTTACTAACTTATAAAACGACAGTCTACTCGTACTATTTAAAATCTGGCTAAGAGCTCTTTCAGCGTTTATCAACCTTCTAAAGATAAACGATGTGAATATACAGGAAAACACTCCACAAAAAATAAAAAACGGCTCAAAATAACCAGACAATACAGTCCATAGAACAAATAAAATTATAAATGACAGAGAAAAAAACTTGATTTCCTTCCTAAAGTTGAGGTTTTTCATAGTCTGTAATATAACTAAAATGACTCTTTAAGGAAAGATAATAACGAATATTTAGGTTCTTGACTTCTATGTTAAAAGATATAACAACTAAGTTATGTATTTTAAGTGAGGAAGTTATGGAATATGATAAATTTATGGAAATATTAAAAAAAATAAATGACCTTTCAGATTTGAGCAAGGACAATATAGTTGAAAAAATAAAAGCTAAGTTACAAGAAGAAGATCCAGATTTATGTCAAGAGTGGGAAAAGAGTAAACCTGACAATGATAGTGGATCTGGCATAAATTACATATTTACTATATCTCGTGGTCAAAATTCTAAGGAAGTCAAATTGTTACATCTTGCTTCTTATTGGAACTGTGCAAATGTAGCAAAAGCTCTGATTGAAAACGGAGCAGATATTAATGCAGAACATGATAATAAAATTACTCCTTTACATATTGCTGCTCACTATGGCCACGAAGATGTAGTAACCATTCTAACTGGAAAAGGAGCAATTGTTGATGCAAAAAATGGTGATGGATGGACTTCTTTACATCTTGCTGCTGCAAATGGCCGCAAAGATATAGTAGAAACTCTAATTGAAAAAGGAGCAAATGTTAATGCAGAAAATGATAAAGGATGGGCTCCTTTACATCTTGCTATTACAAATGGCCACAAAGAGATAGTACAAGTTCTATCAAAAGCAGAAGGAATCAACGTTGATGCAAAAAATAGTGATGGGTGGACTTCTTTACATCTTGCTGCTGCAAATGGCCGCAAAGATATAGTAGAAACTCTAATTGAAAAAGGAGCAGATGTTAATGCGAAAGACCATTATAAATGGACTCCTTTAACATTTGCTTCTCAAAAAGGCCATAAAGCGGTAAAAGAAGCTCTATTAAAGGCACAAGAGAACATCAAAGCTTTGCATTCAGCTGTTAAACATAATAATGAGGAGGAGGTGAAAAACCTATTAAATAAAGGAGTAAACGTTAATGCAAAAGATGATGATGGATGTACTCCTTTACATCTTGCAGCCAGAGAGGGCCATAAAGATGTAGTAGACATTCTAATCAAAAAAGGAGCAAAGGTTAATGCAGAAAATGATAATAGATGTACTGCTTTACATCTTGCTGCTGAAAATAACCACATAGAGGTAGTAAAAATTCTAGTTGAGAAAGCAGATGTTAATATAAAGGATGCTGATAGATGGACTCCTTTGCATGTTGCTGCTGAAAATGGCCACGAAGATATAGTAAAAACTCTAATCGCAAAAGGAGCAAAGGTTAATGCAAAAAATGGTGATAGACGTACTTCTTTACATCTTGCTGCTAAAAATGGCCACGAAGATGTAGTAAAAACTCTAATCGCAAAAGGAGCAGAGGTTAATGCAAACAATGGTGATAGACGTACTCCTTTACATCTTGCTGCTGAAAATGGCAAAATAAAAGTGGTGGAAGTTCTGCTACACACTGAAGCAGACCCTTCATTAAAAGATGTTGATGGAAAAACGCCAAGAGACCTTACTAAATATCAAGGTATAATTCAGCTTTTAGAGGAAGCGGAAAAAAAGCAAACGTTAAAAAATGAGAATAAAAAAACGCCAAAGGATCTTACTGAAAATAAAGATGTAATGCAGCTTCCAGAGAAAAAGGAAGAAAAACAAATTGGAAAAAATGCAATTGTGAAAGAAAAAGAACAATCTGCAAAAAATGCAATTGTAAAAGGTGTTATTGTGTGTTTTGTAACTGCAGTGATAGTTGGTGTTGCACTTGCATTTGCTACTGCCCTATCTGTACCAGCAATAATTGGACTAGCTGCAGGATCTGCGCTCATAGTTGGTGCTGGTCAATATATAATGTCAAAGCCTAAAACTGAAATGAAAGAAGTAAAGGAACTTGTGCCTAGAGAGACAGAAAAAGCACTTACTTGATTTTTGTTATCCTGTTGCTATCAGACTAGCCTGGCACCTTATATTTATTGGGATAACTGTTTTATTATGAATTAAGTCAAAAACTCTGTAATATATTGAAGCTTAAAGATATCTTTAGATATGGAAGTTATTGCAGAAAATAGGAAAGCAAGGTTTGAATATTTCATCTTAGAAGAATTTGAAGCGGGTATGGTCTTATTAAGCAGTGAAGTTAAATCGCTAAGAGAAAGAAAAGTAAATATTTCCGACGCCTACGTTGTTGAAAAGAATAGCGAAGTATGGCTGCACAATATGCATATTGCAGAATATAAAGCTGCGAACCGAAAAAATCATAAACCAAAAAGGGAACGTAAATTACTCTTGCATAAAAAGGAGATAAATAAACTAATTGGTCAAATCAAGACTGCTGGGATAACTGTTGTGCCGCTTTCGGTCTATTTTAACGATAAAGGATTTGCAAAAACTAAAATTGCCATTGTAAAAGGAAAAAAACTCTACGATAAGAGAGCAACCATAAAACAGAGAGAGTGGGATCGTGAAAAAAGTAGATTGTCTAAAAATAATTTATAGCAAAATATGTCTTTAAATCCAGTAATTTTCAGCATCGGTCCTGTTTCTATATATTGGTATTCCTTAGCCTACGTTTTGGGTATAGTGTTTGCATATTGGTATTTACATAGGCTAGATGACCAAAAAATATTTACTAAGAATTTTTACGATTCGTTATTAACAGCCACTATTGTAGGTATTATCCTTGGAGGTAGACTTGGCTACGTATTGATATATGATCCAGTTCTTTATATAAGCAACCCTATCGAGATATTGAAGACCTGGGAAGGAGGGATGTCATTTCATGGCGGTGCTATAGGAGTTTTGCTTGCAGTAATAATCTCCTGCAGAAGACATAACATTCCTATATTTTATGCACTGGACCTAGTTTCTTGCGGAGTTCCCATAGGTTTATTTTTAGGTCGCATAGGCAATTTTATAAACGGAGAGTTATTTGGCAGAGTTACAACTATGCCATGGGGTATGGTATTTCCAGAGAGTGGTGATAATTTGCTGCATCATCCAAGCCAGCTTTATGAGGCACTTTTTGAAGGACTGCTACTTTTTGCAGTTGCAAATTCACTGTTTTTCTTAACTAGAATAAGACTGTATCACGGTGCGTTAACTGGTATTGCAGTTATGTGGTATGGAATAGCACGTTTTTTCGTTGAGTTTTTTCGCGAACCAGACTATCAAATTGGCTATTTGTGGCTTGATTTAACTATGGGGCAGTTGCTTTCTATACCTATGGTTTTGCTAGGAATGCTTGTATATCTAGGCGCATTAAATTTAAAATTTAATACGAAATCTGTCACATAGAGAAAAGGTGAGTTCAATAGAAAAATGTAGCCAGAAGCCCCACATTATGCACAATTGTACGAATTTTCTGCGTTGCAGTAGAATGAATCGGTGGGCTTTGTTGCATCGCTAGCTATGATGGATTAAAGATAAAAAAGGTGCAGAATATCAGTAGCTTATTATTCTGGTATTTATAATAAGAACGGTCAGTGAATACCTAAATTTGAGTAAAAGAAATTTCACTACCACTCACTAATCTGGCTAAAATTCAAGAATTTCAATGCTTTAGCTATTTTCAATAGAATTAAATTTATTAATATAAATAACAAATTACTATTCTTAAATTTGATCAGATTGATTGCAAAAAAACAAGATTTTCAATAAGTTGCTTATAATCCTAATTATAGTTAGCCTTTCATAAGTAGCGATGCAACAAAGCCATCCCAGTGTCAGCTACTTTCATGACACCATTTGCTGTGCAGTTTACCTTCAAAAATGAATGTTCGTACAGCTATGGAATGAATCGCGGTATGACGTAGCTTCGCTATAGGCAATGAAGGAAATATTAACTATACTTCTTTTTACCATTGTTTATATTTCCTATTCACATATATTAATATTTTACTCACTTAAAGTAAGCTAACTACCGTTATTAATATTTTTGTAATAAAAATTGTATATGGTGCATGTAATCAAATTAAGAGGAAGATTGTGGAAATTACGCCATCAATAAAAAAAGAATTGAAGCAAAGTACTCTATATATTTGCCTAGAAAAATGCAAAAGTGCATTTTGGTTTATCTTTTGGTTTAGTGCGGGAATCAATTTATTAATGTTATTCCTACCACTTTATACCTCTCAAGTGCTTGATCGGGTGATATCGAGCGAAAGTGTATCAACACTAACTATGCTGACAATTATCACTTTATCTGCATTTGCATGTTCTGCAATGCTTGAAACTTGTCGATATTTAGCCATGGCAAAAATAGGTGATTGGATCGATAAAACTGCAACACCAGATCTGATAGTAAGGTCAATCAGGCTAACGTCAGTGCAGAGCTCAACTTCAAGTGGTGAAGCAATACGAGATCTCGGAGTGATAAAAAATTTCATTACAGGAAATGGTATATTCTCACTGTTTGATACTCCATGGTCGTTAATTTACCTTGTTGTGATTTTCATGATACATACCTCCACGGGGTTTATAGCTATTACTGGAATTATTATATTAGTCTCTATGGCAATATGGAATGAACTTGCCACTAAACGAATATTACAAGAAACCAACGAAGAAACTATACGGAATATCAATGCTATAGATGTTGCAACAAGAAATGCAGAAGTGGTTGAAGCTATGGGCATGTCAGAATTCATAGTCTCTGATTGGTGTAAACGAAATGATCAGAACCGAGCAATGCAAATTAAAGCACAAAATCGCTCTAATGTAATTACTGGAATCACTAAATTTTTGCGCTCAACTCTGCAAATATCAGTGATTGGAACAGGTGCATTACTTGCAATCACAGCTCATAAGACTGCCGGTAGCATCATCGCTGCTTCAATTTTAATGGGTAGAGTATTAGCACCATTTGATGCTGCGGTTCATACTTGGAAGTTTTTAAATCAGGCTAGAATGTCATATGGAAGGCTACAAAGACTTATATTAACATCGCCAAAAAGAGAGCAAACGATGGCTCTACCAGAACCTGAAGGAAAATTGGAATTTGATAGAGTATTTTTTACTCCTTATGGAAGCAATAAGCCGACAGTAAAAGGAATATCATTCATTATAGATCCTGGAGATGTAGTTGGTGTTATTGGTGCAAGTGCTTCTGGTAAATCCACTATCGCAAAATTAACTGTTGGTGTATGGAAGCCAATATCTGGTGTAGTCAGACTAGATGGCGCTGATGTATATACTTGGAATCGAGAAAATTTTGGTAATTATGTTGGCTACTTACCTCAGGATATTGAGTTATTTAACACTAGTGTCAAAGCTAATATTGCTCGCATGAGGCCAGATCCAAATCCTGAAGAAATAATCAAAGCAGCAAAAATTGCAGGAATACATGAACTAATACTAAGCTTACCAAATGGATATGATACAACAATAGGAGGTCCTGGAGGAGTAACGCTCTCTGGCGGCCAAAAACAGCTTCTTGGACTTGCCAGAGCTTTTTATTGTCACACAAAACTTTTAGTACTTGATGAACCAAACGCTAACTTAGATAGCAATGGAGAGGCATGCTTAATTAATGCAATTGGCATTGCAAGAAAACAAAATACTACTACTGTTATCATCACTCACAAGCTACCGTTATTGTCCGTAGTTGATAAGGTGATCCTCATGTCAGATGGTGTCATTTACGCTATGGGACCAAAAGATGAGATTTTGAGCAAATTAGTTGCTCCATCATCAAGTACCACAGAAGATGAGCGCTCTTCAGCAAATGGTTAGTTTACTTACAATAAATTCTGTATCTGAAATAACAACTGTTCCAGAAAAATATATATTTCTTTACCATTAGAAATAATATTACAAGAATAGTAAATAGATTAATAACTCTTATTAATTAAAGTCAATCGGCAGATATAGCTAAAGTGGCTTAGGTTTACCTACAATTTGAAAAACAACAAATTCGTCTTAATGAATTTTCTTAATTTGTTATCTAAATAACTTAATATTAGTGGTAATTTTATAAAAAAATTATAATATAAATAATGTTGCTGCGAAAATTTATAACAATATTTCCCTCTAACGTTTAATGAATTTCAATAAATTGCCTTTTTAATTCTAGATAAGTATATGCTTTGTTAATATGTTTAGTTCAAAATCCAAAAGTAAGTTTATGCTTTCTATTGGAGAAGAAGGCATAATGTTACTATATTTTAAAAATAATACTTTAAATAAAAGGTATTTTGTTAAGGGCAAAAACGATAAAGCAGTTTCCGATTTAATTTCATGTCTTTCGTCAGATAAAAAAGCACCTTTATACCTGGTGCTTAATCATGCAGATCAAAATTACTCGCTACAGTTTATTACAAGGGCAAACAAGATTAGTGCCTATCTATCAGCAAAAACAAAGATGGAGCATTTTTCTCGTAATAATGACATAAGTTCAGTTTTTTTGGTTGAGAAGCCAAACAAATTCAATCAAAACTGGTGCTATCTTCTTGTTTCATCAAAAGCAAAGCATTTAGTAGAATATTGGTTGAATGTGTTTATTGAGATAGGCTCCAACTTTAAGGGAATATTAATGTTTCCTATAGAAATAAGTAATATAACAAAAAAGATTCTACATAAAGATCCTAATAATTGGAAAATTATAGTTGCTGCAACTAAAACGGGAGGCTATAGACAAGTGGTTCTTAAAGAGAATAAAATGGTATTTACGCGCTTAACATCATTTACTAATGATAATTTACCAGGAATTATCGCTGGTGGAATATATCAGGAAGTGCAAGATACTATTCGATCCTTAACTAAGTTTGGGTTTGAAAAAAATAACCCTATCGACCTTTGTATCATAGTGTCAGAAGATATCAAAGCTAGTTTATCAGTCATAAATTTTTCAGAGAACAGTGTGAACATATTAACTCCATATGAGTTAGGCAAACTATTAGGAGCAGAACTAGCTATAAGTGAAAAAGATAACTTTTGCGATACCATAATTTTGTTTCATAGCTTTAAGAATAAATTAGCAGCTATTTTTAATACAAAGGAAACTAAAGAATTTTATCTATTCAATTACCTTTATTTAAACTCTCCTCGAATTTTTCTATACTTCGCCCTGGTTTTAGTTATAACAAACACCCTTTGTTTGCTAAATTTGTATTCAAATTTCAATGTCGCTGATAATTTATCAGCAAAGCAGAACACCTTAAATAACCAATTAACAAAACTTAGCCAAAGCTATAATGTAAAAAAAATAGATGAAATTTATGATTTTATTAATATCAATAATATTTTATCAAAAATAGAATACTCTCCTCTTACACAAGTTAAGTATGTAGAAAAGTTAAAAATACCAGGTATAGAGCTTCGATCATTTGAATGGAATTATAATGAGGCAAAAAGTTATATTACCACAACTTTAAAGTTTAATTTTCAATCCGGTAAAAA
Source organism: Wolbachia endosymbiont (group A) of Epagoge grotiana (assembly GCF_947251775.1). Classification (NCBI taxonomy): domain Bacteria; kingdom Pseudomonadati; phylum Pseudomonadota; class Alphaproteobacteria; order Rickettsiales; family Anaplasmataceae; genus Wolbachia; species Wolbachia endosymbiont (group A) of Epagoge grotiana. Next base: position 708,512 of record NZ_OX366387.1, on the reverse strand, counting down.
TATTTCTCATCAATACGAGAAACTACGAAAAAATTTAAACGATAATTTTCGTACCTATGACATTAATATTTCTAGCTTACCTGCTGCTAAAGAGCAAAATCTATCTATTGATGTTGAAATAGGAGAGGCAATGTAGATTAATGACTACCTCTCAATTAAAAAGAAAAGCTACAATTCAGTTTATATCGTATTTGTTATTATCTGTTGGATTAATAGGGTTATTAACATATGTTGTTATCTATAACGAAAAGATTTATAATAAAAACCAAATTGCGATTGATAAAATACGTTCTATTAATTTACAGATTACTGGAATTCAAAAAAAGGAAGTTGTTCTAAATAAAAACCTAGATTTATGGAAAAAAATTTCTTCTTCAAATTTACATAGTAGCAGATACATTGCAAATTTAAATTTCGAGCTTAGCAAGTTATATAAAAAGCACTATATATTAGAACCTGAAATATCAATTTCTATACCCGAAGAAGTTGAGCTCCACAACAAAAGTGAACGCACAAAAGTAATAAAAAGTGAAGTGGTCCTAAATTTAAGCTCAATCAGCGATAAGCATATTTTTTTATTTCTACAGTCTATTCCAAATCTGCCCGGTTATGTTATGATCAAATCTCTTATTTTAAATAAGCAGAGAAATATTGATGCTGCAACTATGAATCAGATTTTGAATGGTAATATGATAGAGATAGTGAGAGCTAATATAGTCTTTGATTGGTATACTATATTAAGTAGATAAGGTGATGAACATAAAGCTGTTTTTTATTTTTACGCTACTCATTTCCAATGTTAATGCATATTGCAGTTGTGAAGATATCATAGAAAGCATAGAAATTTGTAAGGAGTATTCTTGCCGACAATATATTGGCAATGAAGATTTTATTGAGCATAAAATATTAGGATTAAATAGTGGAAATTTATGCGTATATATAGAAAAACAAGGTAATGATGAAATGGTTTGTCATCATTCTCAGTATGGAATGATGATAGAAAAAAGATATTTTGAAAGTATTCTTAAAGTTGGCAATCAAGAAATCGACGATTTTATTGATATAGCAAATTTGCGTGCAAAAGAGTGTTTCTTTATCAACAATCAAAAACTAAGCTATACAGATCGGGACGATATAATAAGAGAAGCAGTGGAAAGTGACTTTGACGTTTTGTCACAATATAGTAACGTAAAAAGCATTTTTTTTGATGAAGAGCCAGTTAATAGAATGGTCAATGAAATGGAAAAGTTCAATTTACGATCTTCAAGAGCTGCAAAAGAGGAGGTATCAGATAATTTCAACTGTAAGGTAGTGAGTTTAGACTCAATTTTATATCTTTCTCCCGATACATGGAAAATATGGGTAAATGGAAAACTGTTTATAAATACCAAGGATTTAAAAGTGCACTCAGTCACTGAAAATTATGTAACTTTTGTATGGACCGTAGATCAAAAAGCAATAAAAAAGCATGCGAATGATTCTCAAAATGTATATTTTGGATATGGGAGTATTATGTTTACGCTTTATCCAAAACAAAAATTTGACTTGGATGGCTTATCTATTAAATAACTTAAATATATATGCGCTTGTAGCTCAGTTGGATAGAGCGTTGCCCTCCGGAGGCAAAGGCCGTGGGTTCGAATCCCTCCAAGCGCACTTTTAATTAAATTTGACAATAGTATTTTCACATAAGATAATAAAAGGATTTATTTAGAGCATAATTATGTCTGGTGGTACCATAAACAAAGTCATACTAGTTGGTAATTTAGGAAAAGATCCTGAAATTAGGACTACACAAAATGGAAAAGAAATGGCAAGTTTTTCAATAGCCACGTCTGAAAGTTGGACTGACAAACTTTCCGGTATGCGCTCTGAAAAGACAGAGTGGCATAATATCGTAATTTTTAGTGAAGGATTAGTAAAAATCGTCAAAGATTTTGCACGCAAAGGCAGTAAAGTTTATGTTGAAGGTTCTTTGAGAACTAGAAAATGGACTGACCAAAACGGTGGTGAAAGATACACAACAGAGGTGGTTCTATATAATTTTAATAGCGCTCTTACTCTCTTGGATTCACGAAATAGTGCGCCAAATCCTGATTACAAGCCAAGTGAATACAAACAAGGTGAAACAGGACAAAAAGATAAACACGAAAGTTTTGACAACGATATAAAAGATGAACTACTCGATGATGAAATACCATTTTAACAATTTAAATTGAAATCTACATTTTTATGGACTGCTTGTATTACTCCTTTTAATTGCAATGGAGATAGCATAGATTATAGCAGTTTGCAGCGTTTACTGACAATGCAAGTTAAAGCTGAAAATGGTGTAGTGTTGCTGGGTAGCACCGGTGAAAGCCTATCGCTTACTGATTCTGAAAAACGCGAGTTAGTTGAATTTGTATGTGAGCTAAAATTAAATACAAAAATTATAATTGGCGTACCAGGAGTGAATCTATATCAGACTCTTGAATGGCTTGATTTTTGCAAGGGTATGCCTATTCATGGCTATCTAATGACAACTCCCATTTATGCAAAGCCCGGAATTATGGGGCAGACTTTATGGTTTGAAAAGCTGCTTGAGAAAGCACATATGCCGGCTATGTTTTACAATATTCCATCGAGAGCAGGAGTGAGTCTTCACGCTGAAACTGTACGCAACTTATCTAGTCACGAAAAATTTTGGGCTATCAAAGATTCAAGTGGCACTGTTGATACTTTAACTCAGTATAAGAAAGTTGCACCAAATATTGAGGTCTTTTGCGGAGATGATAATATGATATCTGATATGGCCGCTTATGGTGCGGCTGGCCTGGTTTCCGTTGCTGCCAATGTTTGGCCACGCATAGCGCATGAATACGTTAAGAAGTGCCTCAATGGCAGGAACCCTCAGGCAGATATCTGGCAACAGGCTTGCGAAGCGTTATTTATTGCCAGCAACCCAATACCCACTAAAGCACTTTTGCATGATATTGGGCTCATAGAACATCAAACTGTCCGCCTACCACTCAGCACAGAAGACTTGCCTTCTGTTGAAAAATTGAGGCAAGTCAATAAAATGATTCTTGGATGGAAAGAATTGGCTACTCTCTAAATAGTCTTGCAACTTTGATTTAATATACAATCCAAGTTTCATTTGAACACTCCCAAACTTATCACTTTATGCCACTGGTCTTCATCTAAAATTTCTACACCTAATTCCACTGCCTTTTTATATTTGGATCCTGGTTTTTCTCCTGCAATTAGGTAGTCAGTTTTAGCAGAAAGATGTGAGCTGACCTTTGCTCCTAGAGTTTTGGCTCTTACTTTTGCCTCTCCTCTACTCATAGCAAGTAGCTTACCAGTAAACACTATAATTTTATTATTTAAAACAGAGTCACTAGAGTTGGAGCTCACAGAAAGAATTTGAAGACAAGCAGTAAGATCATTTAACATTTTGATGTTATGTTCCTTAGAAAAAAATGATTCCAAAGATTCAGCTACTTTTTTTCCTATGCCGTCTATACCTACTAGCTCAGTATTATCTGATGACAGTTCAATCATCGAATTATACCAATTATCATAAGAAACATAATAATCTGCAAGCAATTCTGCTGCAACTTGGCCAATAAATCTAATACCTAAAGAAAATATAAACCTATCTAGAGTTATTACCCTTCTGCTTTGTATAGCATTTAATAAATGAGCTATTGATTTCTTGCCCCAACCAGACTGTTCTTCCAGATTAAATTCATCCAATCTTTCTTCTAAAGTAAAAATATCGGGAATTTGTTTTATCAGACCAAGGTCGTAAAAAAACTCTATCTGCTTATCACCAAGGCCAACAATGTCAAATGCATCTTTCGATACAAAATGCTTTAGTTTTTCTATTATTTGAGCTTTACAGGCAAATTCCTCAGGACATCTTACTGCAGCCTCTCCCTCAACCTGACGTACTTTACTACCACATTCAGGGCATACTTCAGGAAACACAAATTCAGGTGTATTTGGAAGACGAGAATCTCTGCTTACTTCAACGATCTGGGGAATTACATCCCCTGCCCTTTTGATTGTTACAATATCTCCCTCTCTTATGTCTTTACGTTTTATCTCATCTTGGTTATGCAGACTTGCTCTACTAACTAGCACCCCACCAACATTGACTGGCACTAAATCTGCAACTGGAGTTAAAACCCCTGTTCTGCCCACCTGTATAAATATTTTATTTAACTTTGTTTTTGCATAAACCGCAGAAAACTTGTATGCAAGTGCTGAGCGCGGTGCTTTGTGAGTATTCCCTAGACGATTTTGTAGTACCAAATCATTTACTTTATAGACTATTCCATCAATATCATAATCCAAGTTATAGCGACAGTTATAGACCTCGTTATAGAACTTCAGCATTCCATCTAAACTACTCGTTAAGGACTGATGCTCATTTACGCAAAAACCAAGTGCCTCAAGCTTATTTAGTACCTCACTTTGACTTTTCTCTGCTCCACCAATCAAAGAATAAGCAAAATATCTAAGAGGTCTGCTTGCTGTAATGTTTGCATCCAATTGCTTTAGAGAACCAGCGGCTGCATTTCGAGGATTGGCAAATTCATCGTTTTCATTTAACTTTAAAAAGTCGCTGTTACCGATGTATATTTCACCTCTTACTTCTAGTCTTCCTTGCACACCTTGCAAAAACTTAGGAAAGCCTTTTATTGTTGCAACATTGTGAGTGACATCTTCCCCTACAAAACCGTCACCTCGAGTTGCAGCTTTAATAAATCTTCCATCCTCATAAATTGCAGAAAACGACAACCCATCAATTTTTGGTTCACATAATATCTCTATTTTGTCCTCAATTAAAAACCTCTTTATTTTAGACAAAAATTTCTCTACACCTTGTTCATCATAAGCATTCTCAAGGGAAAGCATAGGTTCTTGATGTTCCACCTTAGAAAACCTCTCATCAGGTGGAGCACCAACACTATCTTGTGTTGCATAAATTTCTGGCTCTATTTCAGCTAACTTTTTCTTCAGTTCATCATATTCAGCATCACTTATTTCTGGCTTATTTTTTTGGTGATACAAAACATTATGATAATTTATTTGATCTTGCAGTTTTTCTCTCATCTTTTCTAAGTTAGTCATGATACCAATATAATGCTACATTAGCCTTTGTCGTCAAGCTGTGAATTTTCTTGAATTTATCATATGGTCTTAATCCATCAAATATCAAAGGTGCCACAATGCTATAGCCATACTTATTCTTCTCTTGCTCAATTGTATTAGCAGATCTCGCTTGCTCTAGCCATATATTTATATAAAATTAAAATAAATTAGAGTAAACAATATTGCTATTTAAATGCTAACAAGATTCGCTCCAAGCCCAACTGGCTACCTCCACGTAGGAAACGTACGAACTGCCTTGGTTTGTTGGATGTACACACGCAATCAAAATGGAAAATTTTTACTCCGTTTTGATGATACTGACCTTCAGCGTTCAGATGTCAAATATATAAATGATATCATACAAGATTTGAAATGGATTGGTATCAATTGGGATGCAAATTTCAAGCAATCAGAGCGCTTTGAGCGTTACAATGAGGTGTTTTTGCAGTTAATAAAAGAAGGGCATATTTATGCATGCTATGAAACAAGAGAAGAGTTAGACATTAAACGAAAATTGCAGTTAAAACAAGGACTTCCCCCTGTATATGACAGAAGCGCGTTACTTCTAACTGAGCAAGAGAAAATTAGTTATGAGCAAGAAGGAAGAAGACCACATTTTAGATTTAAGTTGGATAGAAATGAAGTTGTTAAATGGAATGATGAAGTTAAAGGTGAAATAAATATTGCAACCAGTAGCATAAGTGACCCTGTGGTAAAAAGAGAAGATGGAATTTACACATACATGTTACCTTCTGTTATTGATGATGTTGACTTTAATGTAACCCATGTTGTACGCGGGGAAGATCATGTAACTAATACCGCAGTTCAGCTCCAAATGATTAAAGCATTAAAAGCGAAAATCCCTACATTTGCTCACCTTTCTCTGCTACATTTTGATGATAGCAAGATATCCAAGCGAGCCGGCGTGCTAGATATCAAATCTATAAAAGAAGATGAAATTGAACCGATGGCGCTAGTTAGTTATTTAGTAAAGCTCGGAACATCCAATCCAATTGAAGCTTGCGCCTGTATGCAATCTTTGATTGACTCATTTGATATTAAAAAATTTAGCTCAGCATCTGTACAATTCAGCTTGAGTGAAGTATACAAGCTAAATAGCAAAGTGCTGCAACAAATGCCATTTGAAATTATACAAGAACGTTTAAATCAAATTGGAGTGGACTCCTCAGAGTTTTGGTATTTTATAAAGAACAATATAGAAAGGTTTTCTGAGGTGGCCAAGTGGTGGAAAATATGCAAATCCGATATAGAGCCTGTGATTCTTGATAAGGAGCTTATAAAAATTGCGTTCAATGCATTGCCCCAAGGTGATTGTAATGAAAACACGTTGTCAGAATGGGTCAAAACTATTCGACAAACAGTGGATATAAAGGCAAAAAACCTATTTACGCAGTTGCGTTCAGCTTTAACAGGAACAGAAACAGGACCAGAGCTCGCTAAACTATTAATTTTTATCGGCAAAGAAAATATCATTGCAAGGTTAAAAGAAAAGTGAAAACTAAAGAATTATAGCTAATGCAATCCCTACGTCATACCGCGATTCATTCGCGGTATCTCAGCCGCTAACAAGAAATCCCGCTAACAAGCAGCGGGATGACGGTTGTCGTTTAGCCATAAACATTAAGAAATTTACCAAATGAAAAAAAAGGCAAAAGAAGCCCCGTGGTTATTATCCGCTTTAAAATATTGGCGTTTTTTATGTTTTAAACGCTTGACAAGCGAGATTCAGCCGCTTTTAACTGCAACTAACTTACGCTGCAAATGTTTAAGAAATTTACTAAGCAGAAAAAAAGACAAAGAATCCCCAAGTTAGCTAGTCTTTTACTATCTCTGTCGAGTATTGGCATTTTTTGATGTCTTGTAACGCTTTATAAGCGCGTTCAGCTTATTTAGATAAAAATCTAGATGTAGATGAAGTTTTGTAAAGACATACAGTATCTATATACTGCAAAAAATTGAACATAAGACGCCGATACATTAAGTAATCCTTACCTTTTAATCTGCAGATTGGCGAAAGCAAATACAATAGCTTCACTATTATGGTAAGGGAGCTGGCGGAGTTTGTCAAGTAAGTTTTTGTATTTTAATTTTAGAATTTTATAGGCTTTTGTTCTCATGAAAATTATGTTCTCATGAGTAAATTAATGTTATCCTTTTTTGTTGATCTAAAGTTTCTTATGTTCATACACTTACGTGTTCATAGTGTTTATTCGCTGCTTGAAAGCTCGGTTAAAATTGAGGAGCTGATCGGCCTTTGTTTGCGAAATAAAATGCCAGCGGTTGCAATTACTGATTCAGGTAATTTATTTGGTTCACTTGAGTTTGCAGAATATGCGGCAAGTAGGGGAATACAGCTAATAATAGGATGCAATATTATAGTTAAACATTCAGAACAAAATTTACCTATATTATTGCTTGCAAAAAATGAGCAAGGGTACACTAATTTAGTCACTTTGGTGAGTGAGTCTTTTAGAAAGCGCAAGAATAACAGCGATATTCCTTACGTTGATTTTGATGAGCTATTGAATTTAAGTACGGGTCTGATCGCTTTAACCGGTGGATGTTTGGCTCAACTATTGTTGGGGCAAGATAAAGAAACGGTTGAAAAACTGCTTTCAGCATTCAATGGTCATTTATATGTTGAATTGCAGCGTCATGGGCTGAGCAAGGAGCTAGAGCTTGAAGAAACTTTAATAGATTTTGCTTATCAGCGCAATATACCACTGGTTGCAACAAATGATGTATTCTTTACAAATAGATCTGACTATGAAGCTTATGATATATTAACGTGTATATCAGAGGGTAGTTATGCTCTCGAAAATAACAGGAAAAAGCTAACCACTGAGCATTATTTCAAATCTGTGGCAGAAATGGAGGAGCTGTTCAGCGACATTCCCGAAGCAATTCATAACACTTTAGTGATAGCTAAGCGGTGCTCTTACATGCCAAGAAGCAGGCAGCCTATTTTGCCTAAATTTCCTTGTCGAGAAAATAAAACTGAGAATGAAGAACTGAGGGAGCAGGCAGTTGCAGGATTAGAATTCCGTATTGCGAATGAGACAGACATAGACCTTAAACAATACTACGATCGGCTGAATTACGAACTGAGTGTGATAACTTCGATGAACTACGCTGGCTACTTTTTGATAGTTTCTGATTTCATTCGTTGGAGCAAAGCAAATGGCATTCCAGTTGGTCCAGGAAGAGGCTCTGGTGCAGGCTCAATTGTTGCTTGGGGCTTACAGATTACAGACCTTGATCCAATAAAGTTTGGCCTAATATTTGAAAGATTTTTGAATCCTGATCGTATATCGATGCCTGACTTTGATATCGATTTCTGCCAAGAGAAAAGGGACCTGGTTATTGATTATGTTCAGAAAAAGTACGGTTATGTTGCTCAAATAATCACTTTTGGAAAATTGCAGGCAAGGGCAGTATTGCGTGATGTTGGGAGGGTATTACAAATGCCTTACTCTCAAGTGGATAAAATATCTAAAATGGTTCCATTTAATCCAGTAAATCCTGTAACTTTATCGCAAGCGATAGAGTTTGATCAAAATCTGCAGAAAGAACGGGATAGTGATGAGGTAATTGCAAAGCTTCTTGATATATCTCTTAAGCTTGAAGGAATATATCGTCACGTTTCAACCCATGCTGCTGGAATTGTAATATGTGATCAAAAGTTGGAAAATTTTGTTCCTGTGTATTATGATCCAAATTCAGCTTTGCCAATCACTCAATACAGCATGAAATATGTGGAGAAAGCTGGGCTAATAAAATTTGATTTTCTTGGACTTGGTACGCTAACGCTAATAGATCATGTGTGTCGTTTAATTAATCGTGATAGACAAAAGATCGATATTTCTTCAGTTCCTTTAGATGACCAAAAAACCTATGAGATGCTCTCAAGCGGTGATTCAATTGGAGTGTTCCAGCTTGAAAGTTCGGGAATGAGAGAAGCTTTAATTAAACTAAAACCGGACTGCATTGAGGACATCATCGCTTTAATCTCCCTTTATCGTCCAGGACCTATGGATAACATTCCAACTTATGTTGCAAGAAAGCATGGACTTGAGAAGCCAGATTATATTCATCCATTACTTGAGGGAATATTAAAAGAAACGTTTGGGGTAATAATCTACCAAGAACAGGTGATGGAAATAGCGCGTATTCTCTCTGGATATAGTCTCGCAGAAGCAGATTTGCTAAGACGTGCCATGGGTAAGAAAATCAAGGAAGAGATGGATAAACAACGTACACTTTTCGTCCAAGGGGCAACGAAGAATGGCGTTGATTATGACAGGGCAAGTTATATCTTTGACCTTGTTGCAAAATTTGCTGGTTATGGGTTCAATAAATCTCATGCTGCAGCATATGCGGTTATATCTTATCAAACGGCTTACCTTAAAGCTAATTATCCATTAGAATTTTTTACAGCACTAATGAATCTGAATATTGATGATAGAGATAAACTGAATTTATTTTATCATGCAGCAAAGTTTAGTGGCGTTACCGTTCTTTCACCTGATATAAACAAGTCTCAAGCTGAATTCTCAATAGAGGATGAACGCATACGTTATGGTATTGCTGCCTTGAGGAATGTTGGTTTTTCTATAGCGGAAGGAATAGTGAACGTACGTTCAAGCGCTTGTAAGGACATATGGGAATTCATTCAAAATTCAGGTCATATAATAAATAAGAGAGCGCTAGAAAGCCTGATTAAATCCGGAGCATTCGATAGCGTGCATAAGAACAGAAAGCAGCTATATGAGTCAATGGACATGCTGATTTACTTTGCAAATAAAAACAAACAGGATAGAGAATCAAGTCAAGCTGCTTTGTTTGGTAGTCTTGATGTCCTCAAACCGAAACTTGAGAATGTGGAAGATTTTGATGAAGAGAAAAAATTAGAGCATGAGTTATTTTCACTAGGATTTTATTTAACTAATCATCCACTTGAAAAATTTAGAATTCTTCTGGAAAAGTTAAATATTGGGTTTATCGGAGAAAATAGAACAGCAAAAACTGCTGGGGTAATATTAAATGCACGTATGAGAACCTCAGAGCGTGGAAGGTTTGTTATACTCACACTTTCTGATCCCCATAACGTTTCTGAAATAGCATTCTATAATAATGAAATAATAGAAGAAAAAAGAGATTTATTTTCACCAGGAACGTTTGTGATAATTGATCTTGAAGCTTCGGAAAATACAACAAGATTGGCAGGCAAAGATATATCTGAGTTTACAAAAAGAGTCACTTCTACAATAAAAGAATTAGTTCTCACCACTGAGTGCACGGATTCGCAAAAAGCCGCTATGGAATTAAACGCAATATTGAAAGATGAAGGCAGAACCAAAATAATGCTAAAACTTCTTCTCGAAAAACACAAAGTGAGCATCTTATTACCAGGTGCATACTCAATTGCTCCTCAAGTTATTTATGAAATATCTAACTTAAGCTGGATTAAAGGCGTAGAAATTAATACAAATAACTTGCTTATATAAAAAAGCTTTATATAATGAAATATTTAATCGGTATTAAAGGAAGATATAGTGAATCTTTATGAATTTACTTTTATAGCACAACAAGGATTGTTACAGCAAGAAGTAGAGGAGATGGTCCAAGAGCTAGCTGTTTCATTGAAAAATATTAAAGCAGATATTATGTTCCAGCAAATCAGGGATATTCTGAAAAAAGGAAATGACAAGCTTACAAAACAAGAGTTAGAAGTGCGTGCTGAGGACATTAAAGAAAGTCTAGTTGCTTACTCTGATTTCTTGGAAGATCTTACAAAAATTTTATGGGTTGAATTAGAAGAAGATCTTTCAAATTTGAAAGAAGTGAAGTCAAAAATCGATAAAGAGTTGAAAGATGACCTAAAAGATTTAGGAATAACGCAAGATTTTACAAAATTTCTAGGAGGCAGTACTAAAAGTGCGTTTATCCATAACGCAGTAAATGCTTTGAAGAGAAATATTTCAGAACATCTAATAAAGATTTTTCAAGATATTTTAAAAGATTTTAGAATAAACGGTCCAACTCAATCGAGCAAAGCGTTGGAAATGCTTTTGAAAAACATTGAAGCATCAGGATTAATCAAGTATGAACATTGGGGTCTTTTGGATTTTGCATATCACAAAAATAAAATGAAGAGCGGTCATTATTGTATAATGTGCATAAGTTCTACTGCAAGCATTCTGGATGAATTTATGCGTAGAATGAAACTTAATGAGAACGTTATTCGCCACTTTCCTGTGCAGGTTGATAAAATTTTTGAAGGTAAATCTCATATGATGAATAAACAAATTGAGGAGCAAAGCGCATAATGATGAAAAGACGAAATAGTTTTAATAATTCTTACGTATCTGTAAATAATAGGACTGGCTTTAGGCGTTCTAAAGTTTGCCCTCTTGCTGCGTCTAAAGATGAAGACATAGATTATAAGAATATAGATTTATTATCCAAGTTTACCTCTGACTATGGTAGGATATTACCTAGAAGATTAACAGGCGTATGTGCAAAAAAACAAAGGAAGTTACGCTTAGCGATCATAAGGGCACGTTTTTTAGCTCTTATTCCTTACTGTACTAAAAAAGTTTAGGTAATTTATGTTGATAATTTTAAAGGAAAATATAAGGACTTTAGGTAAGCTTGGTGAAGTTGTCAAAGTTAAACCAGGTTATGCACGTAATTTTCTTTTTCCACAAAGAAAAGCGGTGAAAGCTACCAAGGAAAATTTAACAAAGCTAGAGGAGCAACGTTTATTACTGGAAGAAGAGAATATAAAAAGATTAAATGTAGCAAAAGAGCTTGCATTGTCACTACATGATAAGTTTGTGGTATTGATAAAGCAAGCTTCAGAGGATGGTAAAATTTTTGGTTCTGTAACAACACGTGAAATTGCGAAAATTTTACTACAAGAAGGACATGTGATAGATCACCGTAGTTTATCTTTTGGTGGAGTAAGCATCAAAAACTTGGGTGAATACCAAGTAAACGTAGAATTACATAGTGAAGTAGTAGTACCAATTACTATATACGTCGTGAAATCCGAAACAGATGCAAATGAGCTAAGGCAAGTAAAATTGCAAAATCAGAAGTCTGAGCAACAAGAAGCAGAGCAAGATGCGAATAAAGAAGCTACTGATGGTGATGATAGCTGATCAAAGATGATCCCTTGTTATAGTCGTAAAGAAATGTCTGCCATGGCTAAGCTGGTGTCATCCCAGTGCTTCCCTCATGTCATCCCAGTGCGTGACACTGGGATCCAGTTTATTTCATCATGGACATTATTTTATGCTTCTAGAATCCGTTGTCCATTGAATAATTTGCAAATACTTTTATACCTGGATTCCAGTGTCACGCACTGGAATGACACCATTATTGGAATAAATCAAAAATGATTCCCCGCTATAGCAGAAAAGAAATGTCTTCCATTTGGGAGGAAAATAATAAATTTAATATATGGCTTAAAATAGAAAAATTAGCGTGTGAAGCTCAAGCAAAGTTAGGAGTGATTCCGAATAATATTGCTGAGAACCTCTCTGGTGCTATTGAATTTGATGTTGAATGTATCAACGAAATTGAATCCATTGTAAAACATGATGTTATAGCTTTTCTGACATATATTGCTAAAAAAGCGGGAGTTGATGTTCGTTATCTTCATTATGGAATGACAAGTTCTGATGTTTTGGATACATGCCTTGCGGTGCAACTGAAAGAGTCCTGTGATATTTTGCTCGAGAATCTAAAAAATTTACTTGCAGCATTGAAAAAAAAAGCTGAGGACTATAAAGATATTGTTTGTGTTGGACGCAGTCACGGAATGCATGCAGAACCAACAACTCTTGGAATAAAATTTGCCAGATTTTATGCTGAATTTAAACGCAATTATCAGAGATTAATTAGCGCGCAAAAAGAGATCTCAATTTGTAAAATATCAGGTGCAGTAGGCAATTTTGCAAATGTTGATCCGTTTGTTGAAGAATATGTAGCGAAAGAAATAGGACTCATACCTGAAATCATATCGTCTCAAGTCATTCCTCGTGATAGACATGCTATGTTCTTTTCAGTTTTGGGAGTGATTGCAAGCTCAATAGAAAATGTTGCTGTTGAAATTCGTCATTTGCAAAGAACTGAAATCGGCGAAATTTCTGAGCATTTTTCCACTGGGCAGAAGGGAAGCTCTGCTATGCCACACAAATGTAATCCTATTTTAAGTGAAAATCTGACTGGACTCTCACGTTTAATACGCAGTTATGTTTTTCCTGCGTTAGAAAATGTTGCATTGTGGCACGAACGTGATATATCACACTCATCTGTGGAAAGATGCATTGCTCCTGATGCTTGTATAACAATGGATTTTGCTTTAGTGCGATTAACAGATTTGATAGATAAATTGGTGATCAATAAGGAAAACATTGAAAAGAACTTAAATTCTTCAAAAGGTTTAGTTTTCTCACAGCGTGTATTGCTTGAGTTAGTAAATAGTGGTTTGGCGAGGGAAGAGGCGTATAAAATTGTTCAGAGCAATGCAATGAAAGTGAAACAAAACAACAGTGATTTTCTGGCCGAATTGAAACAAGATAAACTCTTACTTAAGGTTATTAACTCGGAAAAACTTGAATCTTTGTTTGATTTGAAATATTATACAAAACATGTAGGTCACATGTATAGCAAGGTTTTCAATTAGGCTGAGTAGCTCAGTTGGTAGAGCAGGAGGATCATAATCTCTTGGTCGGGGGTTCAAGTCCCTCCTCAGCCACTCGAACTAAACTATGTTTAGCAAAGCAGTGCTATTGGTGAAACCCAGTGTCAGTTACTTGGAATGAGTTGTATATCCACTCAGGTGAGGAGACAATGGATAAGAGATTGTGAAAAGGGTTTAGCTTTTGGCCTATGATCTCTTTAAATGACAGAATTTCACTACAAAACTTAACTTTCTTCTATGCAGTTAGCTAAGTCAAGAAAGGTGAATCTATCTCTTGTTGCAAACGCAAGATCGACCACTTTACAATATTGTTCTTTATTCCAATTGAGGTGCTCTGGTAAGTGTGGAATTGACAGATCTTCAAATATTTTTTGCAGGTGTTTTGCAGGTAGTAAATTTTGCTTAATTAAACTGGAAATATTATGCCATTCTTTGCGAATAATCTCTTGGATTTTTTGCTGCAGAATTTGCTTCTGTTCAAAAGTTCTTACAAATTCAATATTATCAAAGCACTGAGTTATATGTTTTACATCTAAAGTGGTCGGTTTAATTATTGGGTTTTGTATTGATAATATCTTTTCCTGTAAATTAGCCATAGTAATCGTTGTGACAGCAATTTTTTCACCATGTAGTGAGGAATAATCTTTTGTTACCATTTCCATTGCGTGAGCTATCATATGCTCTCCTTGGCTTGCAGAATAGCTGCCTTTTGACATCACCATTCCAAGTCCTGAAATTAGTAGAACTTCCATAAGTAATAGGACCTCTTTTCTACTTCTTTTAGTAAGCGCCATATATTCTCTTAGCAAAATTTGCTCCAAATCGTGAACAAGTGTAAAAGGTAATTCATTGTATTCTGTGCTAAGCAACAAATGAGATAGTAGCCAGTCAGCCTGAACTGTTGAACGACAAATGAAATCTGCAAATCCGCTTAATATGAGGCGCAGTGGTGCATTGGCAAGTATGTCTATATCTATATATATTGCTCTTGGAAGATGTGCTTTGAACGATTTTTTATATCCATTTACTAATATTGAAGCATTTGCGGATGTATATCCATTCATAGAAGCGGCTGTTGGAAAGGATATATAATCTTTTTTCTCGAGGTAGCTTACATATTTGCAGATATCGTTAACGGTGCCGCTACCAAATGCAACTATTAAGTCACTGTCTTTTACTTTGTTTCTCACTAGATTTACGGTTTCAAGAGAGGCAGCTCTGCTTGGTGTCATTTCTCTACCTGATGTCATCCCAGCGCGTGACACTGGAATGGCAGGTGGGGTTGGAATAATTAAATGAGAAATTTTATTAAATACGTTTTTGTTTAAAAGTTTTGCTGTATTTTCATCTGCAACTAGAAAGATGTCATTTCCGTGTCGTGTGCATATTTCATAGATATCATCAGCAAGGTGGTAATCTGTTATTACTTCCCTTAGAAAAGTTTGTTCGGCTTGATGTAATATTTGTTTTAAATAGTGCATAGAGTGTTTACAATATAGCAATATAAGTATTTTAAGATTGACATGAAAATTGACCCTGTAGAGCTAACTAAGAAATTGATCTCTTTTGAGAGTATAACACCAAGGGACGGCGGGGCAATAGAGTATATAGCAACAATCTTCAAGAAGAGTGGCTTTGACTGTGAGATTTTAGAATTTGGTGATAATGGAACTAAAGTTAAAAACCTCTATGCGAAATATATAAATGGAGTACCAAATTTGTGCTTTGCTGGGCATGTTGATGTTGTACCACCGGGTCAGTTAAAAGATTGGGCATTTGGTCCATTTAATCCAGAAGTGAGGGATGGCATATTATATGGAAGAGGGGCGGCTGATATGAAAAGCGGAGTAGCTGCGTTTATTGCTGCTATGGTAAATTTGATTGCAGAGAAGTTTCAATTTAATGGTTCGATAAGTGCATTGATTACCAGTGCTGAAGAAAGCACGGAAGAATATGGAACAAAGGCAGTTTTGGAATGGATGAAAAGTAAGCAGAAAAAGGTGGATTTCTGTGTGGTTGCTGAACCAACCAGTAGTGAGAAATTAGGTGATACCATAAAAATAGGCAGAAGAGGTTCTGTAACATTTGAATTAATTTGCCATGGAAAACAAGGGCACGTTGCCTATCCAGACCTAGCAGATAATCCAATATATAAGGTAATATCGATATTGAGTAAGGTAAAAAATACTACTTTTGATCATGGTAATAAATATTTTCAGCCTTCACATTGCGAAGTTACTACTATCGATGTTGGAAATAATACTAGCAATCTAATACCTGGTTCAGCAACTACATGTTTTAACATTCGATATAACAATGAACAAACACCGGGTGGCCTATATAAGCTGATTGATGAAATATGCTCTAGTGTAACTAACGATTATAAGCTTTCTATGCATAGCAGCAGGGACGTTTTCCTCTCTACTCCCGATAGGAATACTGATATTATGCTTGATGCAATAAGTAAGGTTACCAACATTGATGCTATACTTAGCACAAGTGGTGGCACATCTGACGCTGCGTTTATCAAAGATGTTTGTCCAGTGATTGAATTTGGTATAATCAACAAAACTGCACATCAGATAAACGAATGCGTATCAGTAAACGATATACACAAGTTAACAGCTATATATAAGGAATTTATAGAAAATTATTTCAATCCCACTAATAAAATATTGAATCAGGTCAACGTGGTTAGTAATATATCTAGTGGTCCATTGTTAGCTTAGATGTAATCAGATCTCTTGCATAACTGTTGTTTGAATAATAACTTGTATCATTCCAGCAAAATGTGTCAAGTAAGTTTTTTCGTTTCTATAGCTACTTGGATGACAAAAGAAGAAATACTAGACTTTATACCTTTTGCACTCAAATTCACATAAATCATGAATTATGCACGTTTCACACGAAGGTTTCTGTGCTTTGCAAACATATCTACCATGCAAAACTAGCCAATGATGAGCATAAAGCAGGTATTTTTTGGGAACCACATTTAAAAGAGATTGCTCTGTTTTAAACACATCTTTTTCTTTCACAAGCCCAATTCTATTGCTCACTCTCAAAACGTGAGTATCAACTGCCAATGTTGGAATGCCAAGCCCTGAATTTAAGAACACATTAGCGCTCTTTCTCCCCACTCCAGGCAAAGACACCAAATCATCAAAATTAGTAGGTACTTTGCTGTTGTATCGTTCTACCAATATTTTACTAAGCCCGATTATATTTTTTGCTTTGGAATTATATAAACCAATACTGCTTATGCATTTTTTCAGCTCACTCTGCCCAAAGCTCAGCATTTTTTCTGGCGTATCAGCGATATTAAATAGTTCTCTTGTAATTTTATTAACGCTTACATCAGTTGTCCGCGCTGATAAAACTATCGCAACCAGTAACGTAAAATGATTGGTATAATTTAGCTCTATTTTTGGCGCAGGATTTGATTGTTGAAACTTTTCAAATATTAGTTCTACTTTTTTTGAGTCCATGCATAGAGCTAAAAGTTTATACTATACCGTAATATTCTACTATGCAAATTCAACCGCTTGAGGTCTAGGTGGCTGTTCAGTGTTAACATCAGACATATTAGTGTTCACTTCATCGAAATTCCTCTCAGCAAATTCGCTTGCCACCTCTGTAAAACACTTTCTAACAAGAGGCATAATTATTGGCATTAATAGCCTTCGTGGATCATACCGTCCTAACAGATCAGTTTCCTTTTGCACTCTATCTCTTAGATCTTCCTCAAGTAAATCTTTCATGTGTTTTTCAGTGTATATTTCACAAGCCTTTGAAAATGTAGGACTAAATATCTCAGTAGCTAGCAGTGCTAACAATGACAAAGTACCAAATATTGTCACATCAACATAAAAACTGCCAGAGATAAAACCCTCTATCATTAAAGAAGTAAAAAAGACAGGCAAAGGGTAAAAAACAAAAAGCTTATAGCATAAGTAAATACAATTTATTCTATTTACATATTGATCAGTAGAAATTTCAGAGTTTTTGTATTTTTTTTCGTAATGTTGTGTTAAAGCAGATAAAATCTCTGTCATAATAAGATTTAATGCTACTAGTGGCAAGCATAAACACATCAAGGTATCACTGGCAATTAACCAAGTAGGCAAGAAACAATAGCAATAAATTGCTTCAGCAAAAGCTAAAAAAAGTAAAGTATTTACTTTTTTCTTTAAAGTACTAGATAGCAAATCGTCTCTACGCTTTATAAACTTTTGCATTAGCGCTTGTTTGTCTTCCCTTATTAAACTTCCATTCTTTGTTAAAGGGGCGATATAACTAAATAATTGTATGTTAGGTTTAAGCAAGTGTTCGTCAAGCTCATTTCTCAGCTCTTTGACTTTCCATAAGATGGTACAAGCCTCCACCTTCTAGGTGGAGAAACTTTAGTTTGTCAATGTCATAACTGTACTTTATAAAGTATAGTTATGACGGAATATGACAAAGGAAAACACACTGTATTTTATCATAGGTACCATATAGTCTGGATTACAAAATATCGGTACAGAGTATTAACTAAGGCTATGAAGGAGAGAATACGAACAATCATAGCAGAAGTATCTGAAGAAATGGGGATTAAGATAGAAAACGGAGTAATATCATCAGATCATTTACATTTATTCGTAGTAATACCTCCTCATATAGCTGTGAGTGATTTTGTTCAAAGAGCCAAAGGCAGGTCTTCACGCAAAGTTCAACAAGAATTTCCAGAGCTAAATAAAATGTACTGGGGAAAGCGTTTTTGGGGAAGAGGATACTTTAGTGCTACCAGCGGACATATCACAGATGAAGTCATTAATGAGTACATCAATAAACATACAGATGCACATCAGCCTCATTCTATATCTAGTATAAGATTGGAGTAGCTTTAGCTTCTCACCGCGCTTCCAGCGCTATATCCAACCTTTCGGCTCTCAGCCGATAGTGGTTGAGTTTATCATCGAAAAGTGAGCTATATCTTGTCCAAGAATTTATATAATGGATTAATTTATTTTGGTGTTGCAGATCCTGTATTAGCGAGCTGCTTTTTTTTTCAAGTATAGAAGCAAGCTCAGCAAAATTCCTTCCTCTAACTTCCTCTTCAGTGATATTCAATTTTTCAAATAATTTCTTCCTATAATGGAATTCACGCGCTGTTAAATGCCCATCACTTTCAGCATCAACGCTAATTTTAACACAAGGGTCCCCTGACTTTAAAGGTTCAATATATGCATTTAATTCTTTATAAGCTTTGTCAAGATTTTTAAATCTTTCTTCATTTCCACCTTTATCAGGGTGGTGTACAAGAATCAATTTTCTATATTGTTTTTTTAAAACGCTACTAAGCTCTTGATGATCCTTACCTATAACTTGCTTAGCTTCTATTTCCAATACGTTGAACAGATCAGCATTATCACAAAACTTCTGACCAGTTAACTTAAAATGTTGACCCATTACTACATCTCACATAAATAAATTATATCTCTAGTATAATCTATTTAAATGTTTTATGCAATCATAAGAATGTCAAACGATCATTAAGAGAAAAACCCCTCTTTCCCATCATACAAATACAATTTGTCCATTCTCACCACGTCAAAATTGTGTTCTTCGAGTTTGATTAGCAAGTTATTTACATCACTATTTGTAATAGCTTGCTTTTCATTATTTGCGATAAACCTATAGGTTATTTGGTCACTTGAAGGTTTTGAGTTTCCTGGCCAAATCGCAAGTCCTTTTGAGTATATTGCTATCATTTGCAGATTACTTGATTCAAATAATCCTACTATTTGATCAACATTACTGGATTTGTCCCAAGCGAGAGTTATATCACTACCCACTAGCTTTTTAACTTTGTAATCTTGTTCGTAATTGTCTTGTACTTTATTTATTTTACTATCCAAATTTATTTTACTATCCGAACCACTGCCAATTATAAGCTCAGCAGGTTTCTTTCCTAAATTATCTATAACAGCTTCTGCAAATTCTTTGGTACCAACTTTCTGTTTACTTCTTTTCTCCTTATATAAATCGGCAGTGTGTATTCCATCCTCCAAAGTCTTGAGCCATGCATCGTAGATTAGTTTTGCAGTACCCACTTGACCTATGTAAATTAGCATATGCACTGCAGCATTTAAAAGACCAGAAGGATTGGCTATGTTTTTTCCTGCAATATCAGGGGCAGAACCGTGCACTGCTTCAAACATTGCGTATTCATTCCCGATGTTGCTACTTCCGGCAAGCCCCACAGATCCAGAGGTTTGTGCGACTATATCTGATAATATGTCGCCATATAAGTTCTCGGTTACTATAACATCAAAATTCTCCGGTTCTGTTGCAACACGCGCCATTCCAATATCAACTATATAATGTTCTGCCTTTATATCTGGGTATTCCTTTGCAATGCGATCAAACGCGGCATGGAAAGTTCCGTCAGTCATTTTCATGATGTTATCTTTAGTCAGGCAAGTTACTTTTTTTCTGTTGTGTTTTTTTGCATATTCAAAAGCGTACCTGCATATCTTCTCTGAGCCAGATCTAGTAATAATTTTAGTGCATTGGTAAGAGTCACCAGTGAGCCTATGCTCTATTCCGGTGTAAACGTCCTCTTCATTTTCACGTATCACTACGATATCAAACTTATCGAATTTATTTTCTATAACAGGATGATATGAAATGCATGGTCTGATATTTGCATACAACCCTAGATTTTTTCTGAGTGCAACGTTTAAGCTTTTGTGCCCTTTACCTTGAGGAGTTGTTGTCGGAGATTTTAATAATATTTTTGTCCTTTCAATTGATTCCCAACCACTTGGAGAAATTCCGTGAGACCATTCTTTACTGTAAACACGCTCCCCTATTTCAATAATATCTATTGAGATTTCCGCTTCTGCTTCGCGCAATATCGACAGCACCGCTTCCATGATTTCTGGTCCGATACCGTCGCCATATGCAACTGTGATTAGTGTTGACATAACTTCCCTAGTTATAAATGATTTAATATTAATTTAAATAATAGAGTGGCACAAGTAGCTAATATTACCCAAGTTAGTATATTTACGGTTATTTAATAACGTATTTTTATATCATATGATGATATTATGAAATATAGGTGGGGTTATGAATACTGAAATAAATGTTAAAGTAAATTATGTAGGATTTACAAGGCGTATTGTAGCAGAAATACTTGACCTCATCATATTTTCCCCTCATTTTATCTTCGGTTTTATCTATGGTGTATTCATCGTATCATTACAAGATCAAGATCAAGATAAAGATAAAGACTCTTTTCAGGAACTTGCACAACTAGCAACAGAAATACCATTTATAGTTTCTACAGTGGTCGCAACATTAGTACTAACAATATCCAAAATATTAATGGTAACAAAACTTGGTGGTACCCCAGGAAAACTATTGTGTGGTATGCATATTAAAGATGCTAATACATTTACAAATGTTACCCTTATGCAAGCAACAATAAGATGTATTTCTAAGGGAAGCATCTGGATTATTTTTCGCTTTTTGCTTCATCTGCATTATCATGGTTATACTTTTCTATATCTTTTAATTGTGCTAATTTTATTTTTGTTTGCAGTATTTGATCAACGCAAACAGACTTTTTACGATAAAATTGCAAAAACAGTAGTGATAGACTATAAATCTAGTTGATATTTTTCTTTATAGGTAGTACATGGATAAAAAAGTAAACTACTCAACGATGACAAGACGTACTCTAGCATTTATAGTTGATTGTATTTTATTTATCGCAATACCATTTGGTTTAATGGCGGTGGGTTTCTCACTTACACACGCAATACAAGGGATCATGGGTGCAATAATTGTAATCACCACGATTGTATTTTCTTTATTTTTAATGATACCATGTATATTTCATATATTCATGCTAGTAAAATTTGGCGGCACTCCAGGACACTTGTTATTTAGCATGCGTGTAAAAGACAAAGATACATTTGAGTCAATCACTACAATGCAAGCAATGAAAAGGACTATAGCTCTTTTTATAATTTATTGCATATCACTTTGTAATCCCATTTTATTCTTAGCTATACTAATCTTAGTTTTAGTATGTGCAGTAGGTGATGAACATAAACAAGCTTTTCACGACAAAATTGCAAACACGGTAGTGATAGATTATAAACCTAGTTGATATTTTCCTTTAGCTGTCTGCCACCAAGGGTGTCATTCCAGTGTCACGCGCTAACTTAAGGTAAATTGCCAACTTAACTATAAATATATTTTGGTAAATCCAAATTATTTTAGCTATAAGAGCGTTTTACTTTTTGCTCAGCATATCCATCATAACTGGCTTACTTTTAGTGATTCATGGAGTTAAAAAAGTCAGCATTGCTCTTTGTTAAAAGTAGTTTGTCACGTAAAAATTCCATTGCTTCAACGGGTCCCATAGGATTGAGTATCCTACGCACCACCCATATTTTATTTAGTATAGCCTTATCAACTAATAGCTCTTCCTTCCTTGTTCCGGATTTTGTAATATCAATAGCTGGAAATATACGTTTATCAGAAAGTTTTCTATCAAGTATGATCTCAGCATTTCCTGTACCTTTAAACTCTTCAAAAATAACTTCATCCATTTTTGAACCAGTCTCTATAAGAGCTGTGGCGATTATAGTTAAAGAACCCCCATTCTCAATATTACGAGCTGCTCCAAAAAAGCGTTTTGGTCTCTGCAGTGCGTTTGAATCTACACCACCAGTTAGAACTTTCCCAGACGAAGGAATAACCGCATTATAAGCACGTGCAAGTCTAGTAATATTGTCAAGTAGAATTACCACATCTTTTTTATGCTCAACCATTCTTTTAGCTTTTTCTATTACTATTTCAGCAAGCTGTACGTGACGGTAAGCAGGCTCATCGAATGTAGAACTTACTACCTCACCTTTTACAGAACGTATCATATCTGTTACTTCTTCAGGTCTTTCATCTATAAGTAACACTATTAATTCTACTTCAGGGTGATTTATAGCTATAGAGTTAGCCATTTGCTGAAGCAATACTGTTTTTCCTGTGCGAGGTGGAGCAACTACTAACGCTCTTTGCCCTTTTCCAAGAGGAGCTACTATATCTATAGCACGCATGCTTAAGCCTTTTTTATCATCACCATTATTACACTCAAGTACTATGCTTTCCTCAGGATAAAGAGGAAGCAAATTATCAAAATGGACGTACTTTCTTAATTCACTTACTTCAGTAGAGTTTATACTTTGAACCTTAGTTAAAGTAAAATATCTCTCTTTATCACCAGGTGGCCTTATTTCTCCATATGCCATATCTCCTGTACGTAAATTAAACTTCTTTATTTGCCCGTTAGAAATATAAACATCATCGGTACTTGGGGCATAATTTGCACTTGCTGAACGTAAGAAACCAAAACCATCAGGCAATATTTCCACTATTCCACTCCCTGTGGTTATGCCTCCTTCTTCACTCATTTTTTTCATTAAGCTGAATATTATTTCCTGCTTTAGCATTCTACCATTGCTTTTACCGTTAGTTGAAATTTTTCTTTCTTCAGCTAACTCTAACAATTCTTCTGCTGTTTTCTCTTTTAATTCGCTCAGATCTAATGTTTTTCTGTTTTTCTCAGTACCTTCATTGACCATCTGTTTTACTGTATCGTTATTGTAAATTTGCTCACTTTTTTCAGGTTGAGCTGTAACCTTTCCTTTTGCCAAAACATCTTCATTGATTGTTGTCATAATCCTCCAAAAATTTTAATTGATGCTTACTAACCTAAAATGTGACTATAAGATAATAAATTAGGCTGAGTTAGTTTCAGTGCGTATTAAGCTTAATTATCATTAAACCCCGTACTTTACTTACATTATACTAATAAACACTAGCAAGTCAAGTTAATTTAATGTTAACAAAACACAAAAATTTGAGGATTTTCAATAGCTATTCTTTATATTTTTTTAACCTTTCTTGCTTCTCCTCTTCTACTTTTGCTTTTTCCACTTCTGCTTCTAAATTTTCTTGACTACATAAGCCGAGTAGTACAGGATCTTGGGGTTTTATATTTTGCATGTTATGATGAGATCCATCTCTTACCTGCTCAACTGTGTAATTTGTTGTACTAATTAATTTAGCTATAACGTTATTGTCCAAGATAGGAAATTTTTTTACTAAATAATAAATCGCATCAGGTTTATCTCTACGTCTTGCCGTAGAGGCAAAGCCAAGAATGCTACCAATCGCTTTACTCCTTTTTTTTATATTTTTTATAATCAAATTTGGTACACGATTTGGATTTTTTTTGCAATCATCGATTTCTTTTTCAGTAATTATTCCAGAAATAATAGGGTTATATTTTTCTACTTCTATTTCCTCATCAGCTATGTCTTGTACTTCTTCAAGGGCCAATCTGCAACATTGTGCTATTTGATTAAAAGTTAAACCAGTGTTGTCTACTAACCAAGCAGCTATTTGCACTAGAAACTGTTTATTTCTATCGTTATTGCCCTTAGAAGATTCCATTGACATCAAAAAAGCATCTCCCATTTAAAGTATCCCTTACTGTTATACAGAGCTAAAATATAAACTATTAAAACTAAAAAAGCATTAATTCTGTCATTCAATAACTTTTTGTTTGTCACTTCCCACCTCTTAAGTTAATTAAATGCGCTTACCTTTAAGCATATTTCAAACAAAATATTTCCCCTTTCTAAGGTATAGTATAACTCAGTTAAACATATGTTCCTATTTAAGATTAGAGAGTTAAATTTTAAGTTAATATATTATATATATTATCTAATAAAGCAACAGGTTTACAAGTATTAAATTATCACTATTCTATAATTAACCATTAATTAACTGAGTTTAAAATGAATGTTAAAAATTTTTTCACTAAAATAACCGTTGTCCTTTTAGCTTGCTTGTTAATCTTTGTGGGAGTTGGCAACCTTTTATCAGGTGATGATGAAAAAGAAGAGGTAGCTAGGGTTGGAAAAGAAGTTATAACGTCAGATGAGTATAAGTCGCTATATCAAAATTATGGAAAACAAATTTCTGGATCTGATGCGAGTAGAGAACAAGTAAAAAAGCTGAAATATGATTTGCTTAACGCACTTATAGAGCAAAAACTATTGTTTAACCTAACTAGTGAGCTGGGGTTGACAGTTGGAGAAGAATCTATAAAAAACCATATTAAAAACACCAAATACTTTCAAAATGATAAAGGTGAATTTGACAAAAATAAATTCTATGAAACGCTAAATGACCTGCATATGACAGAGAAAGAGTATATAGCAAAGCTAGAGAAAGTCCTGCCTGCAATGATGTTCATGACTTCATTATTTAAAGATAATTATCCAGTAACTTTTGGCGAGAAAATTGATGAGCAGATATACAAAAGTCGCTACCAAACTAGAGTAGTTGATATTGTTAAAATAACTGAAGATGCAGTTACAAACATTCCTGAACCAGATGATCAAGCCTTACTTGATTTGTACGAAAGAAATAAATCCCATTTTTATTATCCTGAGTATCGAACTGCGCAATATATTTCCCTAGGCCAAAAGTATTTTGAAGATCAAATCAAGATCTCAGATGAAGAAGTTGATGGTATAATAGAACAACAAGAACTTAAAAATCAAAGAGATATATTCAATGCAATATTTTCTACCAAAGAAGAAGCTGAGACAGCAAGAAGAGCATTTGAGGAGGGTAAAACAAGCTTTGAACAGATAGTAGAAGAGTTTGGCAAAGCAAAACTTGAGGAAACTAGAGTAAATAATATAACTAAGGATTTTTTACCAGAAGACGTGAGAGAGAAGGTGTTTGCTCTTAAAGTAGGTGAAGTAAGTGAAGTTTTAGCAAGCAGTTTTGGTTGGCACATAGTAAAAGTGGAAAGTGCGCATCAAATCTCTGATGAAGACTTAGTTGATTTAAAAAAAGACATAAAGTCAGTTCTAACTAACCAAAAGTCTTTTGAAAGAGTCAATGATTTCATAAACCAAGTGAACTATAAGATATACAATGGTTCAGAAATTGAAGAAATATTGAGTGAATATAATTTACCTATACAAACTATTGGTCCAGTAGATGCGAGTGGAAAAGATCAAAGCGGTAATAACGTAGGAGATTCTGGTGATTTGATTTCTTTCATTTTTTCGCGAGAAAAGGATCAGAAAGGTTATTTTAAGGGCGTTGGGGACGCTGTTGTTAGTGTAAAAATCATCGATATCGTTCCACCTAAATCACAAAGTTTTGAAGAAGGCAGGGCATTAGCGGTAGAGCTTTGGCGTAGTGAGTTTATAAAAGAAAGAATGTTTAAATTCGGGCAAGAGGTTGCAGTTCAACTAAGAGAAAAAACAGATTTGGAAGAAATTCAAGGTGTGGAATTAGTTAAAGGTCAGCAGATGCACCGCAATAAAGTGGATCAACAAAACTACCCCTTTTCTTTTGTAGAAGAGATTTTCAATATGAAAACAACTGGTTCAGTGACAGATCCTATTCAATACAATAATGAAATTATAATAGGTGTTCTAAAAGAAATGCATTCATCAAATGGCAAATTAAACATGCTTGACACTGGAAAACGTGTGATGATATCGCTAAAAGAGCAATTAATTAGCTATCTGGAATCAAAGTATAAAGTCGAAGTTAATCACGCTATACTTGATGATATATAGTCAAAAATCTTATAAGTTGCTTCAAACGCATCCAGTGCCCAGACACACAACTGTACGAACATTGCGATTTGAGAGCAATCTTCACTAGAAAGGATGTCATCCCAGTGCCCAGACACTGGGATCCAGGAATTTTATTAAGTTGGTAAGCATAAAAGTAGCCGTTTTATGTTAAAATACAACGTTTTAATGATTAAAAAAAGGCTGGATTCCAGTGGGCTTTGTTGCATAGCAACTGAAAAAATCTGGTGGCTACTGACAAAATTCATTATAAAATAGCCATTTAACCTTGAAAGAAAAAATATGCCACAAAAAATGAGGGTCAGTAACCATAGCGAATATAACAAATTTCTAGAAAAAAGAGGAAATATTTTTCATTATATCAACGAAGCCATAGAAAAGTGGTACGAGAATGGTCCAAAAATACCAGTTGGCAACAATATTTATAGCGATAAAGTTGTAATTTTGGTGCACATAATAACTTGTTTATTTAGAATAGGCCTGAGGCAAACAGTTGGGTTTATAGCAGGATACCTTGAGCAAATTGGGAAAAATTTGCAAGTTATCAGCTATTCACAATCATCAAGAAGGTTTAAGAAACTCAATATTAAGATCAATGATTGCAGAAAATAATATGGAAGATATCGAAATTGCTATAGACAGTACAGGAATTAGTATATACAACAACACTCCTGGTCATAGCAAAGAAAATAGCGAAGATAGAAAGTATCGCAGCTATGAACAGACAAGAAAATTGCATGTAATGTTGAATACAAACAGCAAAAAAGCCATAGCTGTAAAATACAGTAACGGCTGATCACTATGGAGCTTGTGATTTGCTAAAAGAAGTCGATTTTCAGTATGTCATAAAAGTACTATATGCAGATAGGGCATATGACAGAGAAAAGCTCTATAAGCTGTGTAATCAATATGGTATAAAAACGAAAATTCCTCCGAAAAACAACGCAGCAGAGCATCCAAAGTTAGACTATATGGCTGAGAGAAATGCTGCAATTAGACTAATAAAATCATGCAGCAAAGATGGAATGAAGAGGTGGAAAAGGCAAACAAACTACGGAAAAAGATCTTATATAGAAAGTTTTTTCTCGCGACTGAAACAAACATTCGGGTTTAGTTTTAGGAATAAATCTGAGACAAATAGAGAGAAGGAACTACTTGTTAAATGCTATTTGCTCAATAAGTTCACTGATATTGGTATGGCTAAATTTGAGATAGCTTCATAAATTTATTGTGCGTTACCTACTATCCGAAGAGCGATGCAACAAAGCCATTCCAGTGTCAAGCACTGGAATGACACCATTTGCTGTGCAATTTACCTTCAAAAATGAATGTTCGTATAGCTGTGCGCCCGGCACTGCCCTACATTATTGGTAATTATATTATAAGGTGCAAAAGTTGTATAATTCATTTGACTTAAAACGGCTCATTGTATAAAATTGTGGCTAATATATGAATAAAGGTTAACATGGCAGTTAAAATAAGGTTGGCGAGGTTTGGCGCAAAGAAACGCCCTTTTTATAGGATAGTTGTAGCTGATTCACGAGCACCAAGAGATGGGCGTTTTATTGAGAAAATAGGACAATATGATCCAATGTTACCAAAAGACAATAAAAATCGTGTTGTGGTGAAGGCTGATAGATTAAAACATTGGCTAAGCGTAGGCGCGCAAGCAACTGAAAGAGTACTGTGGTTTATCAAAAAAGGCATAGTAACTTTAGAAACAGAACCAAAGAAAACAGAAAAGAAGAAAGTAGAGAACGAGAAAGCACAAGGGCAAGAGGCATAAGTCTCTTAAAATGCTAATAACAAACAGCGATAAATTAGACGATATTGTATCTTCTGATTTGTCAGCTATGAATGACTTTGTCTTCAAAAATGTCAATGATGAAGATGCTAAGCTTGCTACTGATATTATATCTCATCTTGTTAGGTCAGGTGGAAAAAAAATAAGGCCTAAACTAGTTTTTATTATATGTAAAATGCTAAACTATTCTGGGGAGAATAGGATCAATGTTGCTGCATCGGTAGAGTTTATACACAATGCTACTTTACTTCATGATGATGTGCTCGATGAAAGTGAGGCACGCCATGGAGTTAAAACAGCGAATAAGATTTGGGGAAATAAATCAAGCATTTTAGTTGGTGATCTATTGTTGACACTAGCATTTAGATGGCTTATAGAGTGTGGAAATTTAAATATTCTCTCTATTTTATCTAAAGCATCGTATTTACTTGTGAAGGGTGAAATAAAGCAGATGACAACACGTTTTGACCCCCACACAATCAGGGAAAATTATTTTGATATCATTGGAGAAAAGACAGCGTCTTTATTTTCTGCATGCTGTGAAGCTGCATCTACAGTATCTGGTGCAACAGATGACGAAACAGAGAGGCTAAAGAATTTTGGTTTTAATTTTGGTATGGCATTTCAAATAGTTGATGATATGCTCGATTATACTGCTAGTCAAGGCACTTCTGGAAAGCAAATCGGAAAAGACTTTTTCGAAGGTAAAGTCACCTTACCTGCTATTATAGCATACGAAAAGGGCAGTCCAGCAGAGCAAAAATTCTGGGAAAAATGCTTTTCTTCAGCTAGACACAATTTTGACCAAGCATTACACTATATTAATCACCATAATGCCATTCAGCTTTCTATGGAAAAAGCTAGACACTACATTAATATGGCACAAAATGATATTAGTACTTTTTCTGATTCTTTTTATAAAACTACTTTAATTAACTTTTTAAATGCGAGCATAGAAAGACGAATGTAGCTGGCGCTTGATATTTTCAGATTAATTGTTATATATTTATTAGATTCTTAAGGGTAATGATATGTCAGATAGCAGTAAGGAGAAAAAGAAGAAGTTTGCTGATATGGTAAGTAGCCAGAAAGGTGACGACCAACAAAGTGATAACCATAAGCAAACTGATGATTTAAATGAAGATCTCAATACATTAAGAGAACGTGCAGCTCAGCTTGAAGATCATTTACGCCGTGCTGTTGCAGATAATGAAAACGTCAAACGTATAATGCAAAAGCAAATTAGCGATGCAAGTGACTACGCAGTCACAAAACTTGCACGTGATATGATCGACTCGTGCGACAATTTAAAAAGAGTAATGGAAATTTTGAAAGACGGTGATCCTGTTCATGAGGGGATTAAAGTAGCTTATCAAAAAATTATAAATGATCTAAAAAAACATGGAATAGAGGAAGTAGATCCACTTGGTGAGCTTTTTGATAGTAATTTACACCAAGCTGTTGTGGAAAGAGAAGACAATGAAAAAAAGCCTGGCACCATTGTAGAAGTACTACAAACTGGTTATACTATCAAAAATAGGTTGCTCCGTCCTGCAATGGTTATTCTTTCTAAGAAATCTGCTGATTGTGGAAGCGATTAGCATGAGGTAAATGTATAATGACAAGTATTGTCTTTTCAGGTATCCAGCCAAGTGGCGTACTACATTTAGGTAATTATCTTGGTGCAATCAAACAGTGGATAGACTTACAGGATAAATACA
Organism: Wolbachia endosymbiont (group A) of Epagoge grotiana; assembly: GCF_947251775.1. Lineage (NCBI taxonomy): Bacteria > Pseudomonadati > Pseudomonadota > Alphaproteobacteria > Rickettsiales > Anaplasmataceae > Wolbachia > Wolbachia endosymbiont (group A) of Epagoge grotiana. The sequence goes on along the minus strand of NZ_OX366387.1, from coordinate 678,425 downwards.
AATCTCTTTTTTGTATTGTCGACCTACACGCAATCACAGCAAATAAGCTTCCCGCAAGTGAATTAAAAAGTAATATTTTCAAAACAGCAGCAGCTTATATTGCATGCGGAATAGATACAGAAAAGTCCATTATTTTTAGTCAGTCCACAGTTAGTGGTCATGCAGAACTGGGCTGGCTGCTTGGATGCTATACACCAATTGGTTGGCTTAATCGCATGACTCAATTTAAAGATAAAGCTGGCAGCGATAAACAAAAAGCCTCTCTTGGATTATATAGTTATCCAGTACTTATGGCTGCAGATATATTGTTGTATCAAACTAAATACGTTCCTGTTGGTGATGATCAAAAACAGCATTTGGAGCTTGCACGTGATATTGCATCAGCTTTTAACAATCATTATAAGCTGGATTATTTCATCGTACCTGAAATCTTAACTTTGGATTGCACATCAAGGATAATGAGCTTAAGGGATGGCACAAGCAAGATGAGTAAATCTGATCCTTCAGAACATTCGTGCATTAACCTTGATGATACGGATGACTTAATTGTCAAAAAAATAGAAAAAGCAAAAACAGATTCAATTCTAGGCTTTGCTACTTTAAAGTGCCGACCAGAAATAAGCAATTTGATAAACATTTATTCAGTGCTTAGTAATGTAAATGCAGAAAAAGTATGTGAAGAAGTGAACAAACATGACATGAAGCACTTCAAAAAAGAGTTAGCTGATTTAATTATCAGTGTTATATCACCCATACGTGAGAAAATGAATGATCTTTTAAAAGACCAATTCCATTTACATGAAATATTAAAAAAAGGCACAAAGAAAGCAGCAGAAATTGCAACCCATAATATAAAAGAAATCAAGGATATTATTGGATTTGCTCAATATCTGTAAGGTTCCAAAGTGTGATGGTGCGAACCGTCATACCGCCGCGGTATCTCAGCCGCTAACACGTAGCGGGATGACGGTTTTTCAAATTGTCGGTAAATCTAAGTCAGTTTAGCTATAGGCAGCAATTTTCTGTATTTATTTTAAGTTGAAGAAAGCTCAAATGAAAAATCGTGTTTTGCTAAAAATCACAGAATGCATTCTGGTTACAAAATTCTCTAATGGTCTTAAATAAAACTTCCAGTGAATGATTGTCAGACATATTGTGCTCTGCTGATTTTATTAAGTGTACTTCAACATCGGTTGACTTAATTTTTTCAGCTAAATTCAATGAAGTTTGATAAGGAACATCTTTATCATTAATGCTATGCAGCAAGCGCACAGGACAGTTTATATCTATTGTCTTTTTGTTTAAAAGAAGGTTCTTTCTGCCATCTTCGATCAAATTTTTAGTTATTTTGTATGTACAATGCTCTGAAGTAAAATCTATTACACCTTTAGAATCTAGTTCTTCTTTTTGCTTGCCTGACAATTGCTTGAATATCAAATCTTCAGTAAAATCGGGAGCAGACGATATACCAATTAGTGCTGCAATTTTTTCTGGAAATTGAAGGGCAGTGAGCAACATCAGCCATCCTCCCATACTTGAACCTATAATTATTTGTTTATCGCTAGTTAATTCACTCATTACTTTAGCACAATTTTTTTGCCAATCACTTATCGTGTAATCAATAAAATTACCACTTGAATGACCGTGACCAAAATAATCAAATAGCACAAGTGCTACGTCATTTTCTTGGCAAAATTTGTAAATAGCAGTTGCTTTAGTTCCATCCATATTGGATGCAAATCCACCGAAAAAAACTACAGAAGCTTTCTTTCCTTGTAGCTTTCGATATGCTATGTGACCATTATTTCCATCAAACAATTTACAATAATCCATACTACTTTGGCAAAGCAACCGGGCTATCACTCAATTGATGCAAATAACTAACTAGATCTGCAATTTCTTGTGGATTGGAAATACCTGCAAATGCCATACGTGTACCTTTTATATAGGCTTTTGGGTTCTTTAAAAAGGCAAATAGCTCCTCATACGCCCATTTTCCACCTCTTTCAAGCACTGCTTTTGAGTAATTGAATGAGTTACCAAGATGGGCCTTTTTATTTCCAACTATGTTCCATAAGTTTGGTCCTACTTTATTCATTCCACCTTTCTCAAAACTATGGCAGGCTATACATTTTTTTGCTGCTGATTTACCTTTCTCAAAGCTAGCATTCTGCATGAGCGCTCCAATATCAAGCGCCACTTGCTCGATTTTTTGCTGGAACTCATTGCTGCCAGCAGCTACTATCGTTTGGTGTTCAATCTTATATTCTTCTGGACTGTAAAGCATATCAACTACATTACTAACTATCATAATGATTAGCCCAGAAAGTAAAATCGATGCTGCAATCTTATTAAGCTCCATAGTTAATTTTTATTAAGTAATGTTACTTAAATTATGCGAATATTTTCGCAAATAGCAACCAATTACCTTGAAGCTCGCTAAAGATGAGAGTCTCTATAGCTGACCCAAGAAAGGTTTTCCTACGTCCATACCGCCGCGAACCGTCATACCGCGATTCATTCGCGGTATCTCAGCCGCTAACAAGAGATCCCGCTAACAAGTAGCGGGATGACGAGGTTCACTGCCATTAAGTTAAGGAAAGAATGGTTAAAAACTGAACTAAAAAGTCAGAAATAATTAAGGATTTATGACAAATGCTGAAACAGAATAGAGTAAACTTTAAAGCAGATAAACTCTGAAGTGTAAATTACTTAAGAAACAGTTTGTTTAGAAGTCATTTTACAGGAGCTATGGCAATAAGCTACCCAGTTATTATCAGAAGATATGAATACTACCTCTAGTCAAAATATGTGTTTTCTAACCCTTTTTTGGTAATTGAACGAACGAAGATAAGGTACCTTATGACGATCAACTTTCCTTCCCTTTCTTACCGCCAAAGTGTTCATCAAAAATAGCTTTGATAATTGATCCATAATGCAGTCAGTATCTGATTCCGTAGCAAAAATGTCGAAAGCCAAGTTTTTGATCGCGTTAAATGAGACAGATTTGTTAATGCTCCTCTTAAGCTTATCATCGGTTAAGTCCATATTCAACGCTTCTTCTACATCTTCTGTCATAACACTTTCTAGGTTGCTAATAATGATAGCTGACCAAAAATCCTGTTTAACAGACTCAACACTTTTTCCTGTAAAATTTTCTAGACTTAGTCTTCCTTTGAGTTTTGCAAAAAATGTCTCAACTCCCCAGCGTAAAAAATATAACTCCTTAAATCCTCCAGTTTGAAACTTTTGTTCATCCATTAATGATGTAGCTAACACTTCAATTTCACCAGATGGCAGTACCACTTTGAAGCGTTATTCCACTATTTTCTTGTTTTATCTTACGCTGAGCACATATGGTAACCTCAACACTAGATGGGCTTTTTTCTTCAAACATAGCATTCACTTCATTAAAAGATGATCTGGGACATCGAATGACATAAGCAATTTTTCTTTTTGTAAGGCTAGAAAGAAATTTATAAGATAAATATACAAATCAGTAAGTCATTAGTATTTACAACTTTAAGCATTTCATCTGCTAAGTTAATTTCATGAGTGTTACCTCTATCTAACACTGACCTTATGGCAACATTATTTAGCACATCTTAACAAACCGCAAAGGTTGCACTTGCATAATCACCTAAATCTTTTGGTTTTTGGTTACGTATTTTTCTTGAGCCAAATTCATTTTTTATTTCAACGCTTGTTGGTAAAATGATTTTGGAGGCATCAAGAGCTAACACTCTAAAGCCAAAACAAGTTTTAAATTTTTGGTCTTGGTAGTACAAGGAAACCACACCTTCGTTAATTTCTGAAAATGCACTGTGTTTCATTTTTTTTCTTGCTTGACTAAAAGCACTAGCAGTAACGGTATAGTCTTTTTTCCTATATAAAATAAATTCGTTTAGTATTACTTGCAGCGACTTTACACTTTTTCTTAAAATTAAGATAAATATGTCAATAAAAGATAACTTCCTCTTTCTCATAAAATCTTTTGAAGATGATTTATGGGATTCTATAAATTCTAGACTTGCCAATTCATTTTGAATAAATTTTATTACTGCCTTTTTTACTCATACTACCTTTAAACTTATTGGTATACATCATTATCCCATAAAATCTATCTTTTTTCCTTAACTTAATGGCAGTGAGACGAGGTTATCGTCATGCCGCCACGAACCGTCATACCGCGATTCATTCGCGGTATCTCTTAGCCGCTAACAAGTAGCTGGATGACGATTGTCAGGGTGTAATCCCAGTGTCCCTATGATGTCATCCCAGTGCCCAGACACTGGGATGGCTTTGTTGCATAGCAACTGAAAAAATCTGGTGGCTACTGACAAAATTCATTATAAAATAGCCATTTAACCTTGAAAGAAAAAATATGCCACAAAAAATGAGGGTCAGTAACCATAGCGAATATAACAAATTTCTAGAAAAAAGAGGAAATATTTTTCATTATATCAACGAAGCCATAGAAAAGTGGTACGAGAATGGTCCAAAAATACCAGTTGGCAACAATATTTATAGCGATAAAGTTGTAATTTTGGTGCACATAATAACTTGTTTATTTAGAATAGGCCTGAGGCAAACAGTTGGGTTTATAGCAGGATACCTTGAGCAAATTGGGAAAAATTTGCAAGTTATCAGCTATTCACAATCATCAAGAAGGTTTAAGAAACTCAATATTAAGATCAATGATTGCAGAAAATAATATGGAAGATATCGAAATTGCTATAGACAGTACAGGAATTAGTATATACAACAACACTCCTGGTCATAGCAAAGAAAATAGCGAAGATAGAAAGTATCGCAGCTATGAACAGACAAGAAAATTGCATGTAATGTTGAATACAAACAGCAAAAAAGCCATAGCTGTAAAATACAGTAACGGCTGATCACTATGGAGCTTGTGATTTGCTAAAAGAAGTCGATTTTCAGTATGTCATAAAAGTACTATATGCAGATAGGGCATATGACAGAGAAAAGCTCTATAAGCTGTGTAATCAATATGGTATAAAAACGAAAATTCCTCCGAAAAACAACGCAGCAGAGCATCCAAAGTTAGACTATATGGCTGAGAGAAATGCTGCAATTAGACTAATAAAATCATGCAGCGAAGATGGAATGAAGAGGTGGAAAAGGCAAACAAACTACGGAAAAAGATCTTATATAGAAAGTTTTTTCTCGCGACTGAAACAAACATTCGGGTTTAGTTTTAGGAATAAATCTGAGACAAATAGAGAGAAGGAACTACTTGTTAAATGCTATTTGCTCAATAAGTTCACTGATATTGGTATGGCTAAATTTGAGATAGCTTCATAAATTTATTGTGCGTTACCTACTATCCGAAGAGCGATGCAACAAAGCCCACTGGGATCCAGGAATTTTATTAAGTTGGTAAGCATAAAAGTAGCCGTTTTATGTTAAAATACAACGTTTTGATGATTATGAAAAAGCTGGATTTCAGACTGGAATGACACCACCTGCAAATTGCAATGTCTGTACAGTTGTGCATAGGATAGAGCTATAGAATTTTTCAAAGCGTTTTTTCTATTGAAGATAAGAGCATCTTTTATATATGCTATATAGTAAAACATAGAATGCCCATGATTCCAACTATAGCAATTTTAAGTGGTGGGTTTTCTTGTGAGAGAGAAGTATCGCTTATGAGTGGAAAAGCAGTAAAAAAGGCGCTTGATAGCCTTTCATATAATGCAATAGAAATAGATGTTGACAGCAACATTGCTGAAAAGCTTAAAAAAATTAATCCCCACCTTGCTTTTATCGCTCTGCATGGACCTTATGGTGAAGATGGCTGCATTCAAGGTTTACTGGAGATTTTAGGTATAAAATATACACACTCAGGAGTTATGGCTTCTGCTGTTGCTATGAATAAAGTGATGTCAAAGCATATATTTCGATCCCTTAGTATCGACACTCCAAAAGGTTATGTAATTAGCCGAGAAGATGTACTAAAAAATAATATTAAAATCGATTATCCGTACGTCTTAAAACCAATTAACGAAGGTTCAAGTATTGGAGTGCACATAATTTTCTCGCACGAGGATTACTTAGAACTGAAAGATAACAGTTCTACTATAATGGAAAAGATGATTATAGAAGAATACATTCCAGGTGTAGAGTTACATACTGCTGTATTGCTAAATGAAGCAATTGGCACTATAGAAATACGACCAAAAAATAAATTCTATGATTATGAAGCAAAGTATACAGATGGATTTGCAGAACATATATTTCCTGCTGAAATTCCTGACAATATATATAAAATGACCTTGGAACATGCACTGAAAATTCATCAATTTTTAGGATGCAAAACCATTTCCCGCTCAGATTTCCGTTATAATCCCAAAAATAACACTTTAAAAATGCTTGAGATTAATACACATCCTGGCTTTACTGAGTTATCATTAGTGCCAGAAATTGCAAAATTGGCAAAAGGAATCAATTTTAATGAATTAGTTAAAATTATTATTGAAGCAGCACAAAAATATTAGGGATTTAAGTCATGTTGAGCAATGTTACTAGAAGCCAAAGGAGTTTTTTGCGCAAGTGTGCCTTGGTTATTATCACAGCACTTTTTCTTACACTAATACTCTACAGCTCACTTGATAAAATAATAAATCGATTTAATTACTACTTTACTTGGTATAATGACTGCCTATCCAGTTTATTACTCAGTAGTGGATTTTCAATCGACGAAGTAGTTGTGAGCGGCAATAAATTTACAAACAAAAAGGATATTCTAAGTTTGACAGATAGAACGCAACCTATCCTGTATATATCACTTTCAAAACTTGCCGGTAACATACAATCCGTAAGCAGATGGATAAAATACGTAAGAGTTCACAGAATTTTACCTAATACCCTACACATTAATATAGATGAACATAAACCGTTTGCTCTCTGGAAAGACAATAACAAGACCTCGGTAATTGATTTCGAAGGCAAAGTGATCGTAGATGACTATCCAGTAGATGATCTTGTTGTAATTACAGGACAAAACTCGTTATCAAACCTAGAATTTGTTAAAGATGTGTTAGAGAGTAAAACTCAATTAAGTGACCACATTTCCTCTTTTGCTTATATAGGGAATAGAAGATGGAATATCATATTTGATAACGGTTCCACAGTGAAACTGCCTGAAGATAATCCTTATAGTGCATGGGACTATTTAAACCACTTGCAAAATACAACTGATTTTACTTTCAGCGATTGGAGTATCATTGATATGCGTATTACTGATAAAATTTTTGTGAAGAGGTGATCTGCTGTAATCCAAGTAGCCACTTTTCCTGTCATCCCAGTGCCCAGACACTGGAATCCCGCCGCGAACCGTCATACCGCGATTCATTCGCGGTATCTCTTAACATAGATCCCTTATTTAACCGCCATACCTTAACATAGATCCCGCTAACACGTAGCGGGATGACGATTGTCGTTTAGCCACAAATATTTAAGAAATTTACCAAACGAAAAAAAAGGCAAAAGAAGCCCCGTGGTTGGCTAATTACTTACATTATACTTTCAAGTATGGCGTTTTTTTATTCTAAACACTTAATAACCGCGATTTAGCTACTTTTTAATGCAACTAACCTTTAGTCATAAATGTTTAAGAAATTTACTAAACAGAAAAAAAGGCAAAAGAAACCCTAGGGTAGCTAGTTATTCACTATCCATTTTTTAAGTTGGCGTTTTTTTATGTTTTAAATGCTTTATAAGCGCATTTTAGCTTATATTAGGTAAAAACCTAGAAATTTTATAAAGACATAAGGTGCACATAGTGCAAAAAATTAAACATGAGACGCCAGATACGTGAGTTTTTTTGTCATTTAATCTGTACAGAGAAGATAAATAAATAGCTTCAGTTTCATGATAAGGGGGCTGGCGAGGTTTGTCAAGGAATTTTTATGCAAGAGATCTATTGAAATGCCCCTGTAAAATTATACTATTAATTAGTACACTATAAATTTAAAATTATAGATATGTTAAGCAGATTGGTAATTTTGCTATTAGTTTTTATACTTCCTTTTTCTTCATACTCATACCAGTTTAGAACCAAAGCAAAGCAAGCAGTAGTCTTAGATTTAGCTTCAGACTCATTCATTTTTGACCATAATTCTGATGAAAAAATGGCCCCATCTTCAATGAGCAAGCTAATGACTTTATATATAGCCTTCGATTATCTAAAAGCTGGAATAATACACATGGAGGATAAATTTCGAGTAAGTAGAAAAGCGTGGGAAAGGAGAGGCTCTTCTATGTTTTTGAAAGAAGGTCAATCCGTTACGGTGAGGGAATTACTTGAAGGAATTACAATAGTCTCAGGCAATGATGCCTGCATAACACTAGCCGAGGGCATTGCAGGATCAGAAGAGAATTTTGTGGCTGAAATGAATGAAGTTGCACAAAATTTGAATCTGAATGACAGTCATTTTGTCAACTCAAGCGGGTGGCCAGATGAAGATCATTTTATGAACGCAAAAGACTTGGTAATGCTGGCAAAAAGGATTTTCACCGATTTTCCTGAATATTATGATTTATTTTCCGAACAATATTTGACATATAATGAAATTGTACAAAAGAATAAAAATCTTCTACTTTTTCACGATATTGGGGTTGATGGCTTAAAAACCGGTTATACAAATGCTGGTGGTTACGGCATTGTAGCATCTGCAAAACGAAATGATAGGAGAATTTTTGCTGTCGTAAATGGTTTAAACACTGAGAAAGAGCGAATAGAAGAAGCAAAAAGATTGATACAATATTCCTTAAATCATTTTAACACTAAGAAAATATTCGTTAAAGACAGCGTAGTTGAGGAAGTAAATGTTCTCTATGGAAAAGATAGAAAAGTGCCTATTACAGTTGCAAACGATGTTACCATAACTTACAACCGCAAATTGCATGACCAAATTAAGGTGCGTATTGAATATAAAGATATGATACCTGCACCCATTAAAAAAGGTCAAGAAGTGGGCAAAGTTTTTGTAGAAATACCAGGTATTGAGCAACAAACTACACCACTTTATGCAGCAAATGACGTGCAGGAATTGAATTTCGTAGAAAAGTTTTTTAGGATGTTGTTTTAAGTTTGATATTAAAGCAATTCCGAAAGAGAGATCTATTGCACTTTAGTGTAGTTTTAACTAACAATTTCTGTTACAATACAAGATTGAAATGTTACGAAAATGTGCTGGGTATATTTGTTGCTGTCTAGTATCCTAGAGATACTGTGGGCTGTAACACTAAAGTTTAGTAACAGTTTTACTAAAGTTGTGCCTTCGATTGCAACATTGGTAATTATGATCATTAGCATTTATTTTTTATCTCTTGCAGCATGCTTTCTACCTATTAGAGTATGCTATGCAGTTTCCTCTGGAATATGCACAATTGGAATAACTATAATTGGTGCAACCACTTTCACAGAGAATATTAATTTATCTCAAGTTTTATGTATCGTTTTAATTGTAATAGGAACCATAGGGCTAAAGCTCTCTATTTAAACCTAAAGTTTATGCATGAATTGGATATATTTACTCTTATCGTCACTAATTGAAGTGTTCTGGGTCATAACACTTAAGCATAGTTATGGATTTACTCATCTCGTACCATCAATAATTAGCATACTCTCCATGGCTCTTAGTACATATTTACTTTCGCTCGCTACACGTTCTATACCTATCGGAGTATGCTATGCAATTTGGACTGGAGTGGGCGCTATAGGAGCTTCGATACTTGGAGTTTACCTATTTGATGAACCAGTTAATTTATTCGAAGTAATATGCTTTATTCTAGTTACATTCGGGATTATAGGATTAAAATTGTTTGATACTGCAAAACAAACTGTTGATAAAATGGAATAAAAGATCCCACTGGGATGAAAGAAGCAGATACTCCATATTGTCATGCAAATTGGAATCCAGACTTTTTTCTATATAGCATGGTGAAGACGGGAAACCGTAACCGTTCACACAATGGCGTCAACTTAAGGAAAAATGTCAGAGATTGTGTATAAAATTTCTCTCCAAATTTTTTATCATTAAATTATCCAAAGAGTGCAAGGGACAGCACTTTTGTTTCTGTTTTATTTCAACAAAGAAGTCTAAAATGTGTCCTTTTTAGGTGAAATATGCAAAAAGGAAAAAACCTTATTCTACAAATTAAAAATATAATATACTCGAAAACTTTTCAGAAAATCCATTGTGTTGAGTTTTACACGAACAAGCTTTTTCGACAGTATTTTCTATGATTTTAAAGTTAGTTAAAAAAAGTTTGGGAATAGAATGTGAACTTATGGAGCCATTGACATGTACCCTCAAAGCAAGCTTTTTCTAAAGCAAGGTATAAGATTTGCCATACAGGCTTTCAAGAATTTAAGCATCCAAACAGCCTATCAGGATGAACCTGAGTTGGAGAGGCTATAGACTTATTGCAGCAGATGGTTCTGGTATGAGATTACCCAGCTCTGGGGAAATTGTATCCGAGTTTGAACCAAATGGAACAACAGGCACCATTGGCAATTTGTTTGTTGATTTGTGTACTTCGCTGATTTGTAGTGCTCGTCTTGCAGCTTGGAATATAGGTGAACAAACGTTGGCGGCAGAGCAATTACCCGAAGTTATCACTCAAATGCGTTTATTAAATCAAGAGAAATTATTATTTATCTATGATCGTCTTCAGTAAAATTCATTCAGCAGCATTATGATTTGGAAGTAGATTTTATTTTTCGCTTGCAAAAAAGAAATTATAGTAAGCTATGGGAACGCTGGCGAATTAGATTTTGATTTTATATTAGAAAATGAAAAGCTAAAAAATAAAATGAAAGGACAGAAAGTAAGAGTTATAGTGCTGACATTAGCCAACTGAGAAACAGAGTTTTTGACCGAGACTTTGGAGCAAAGCTTATGTGTTAAGGTGGCACATAGAGGAGTGCTATAAACGACTCAAAGTAGGAGCAGAGTTAGAGAATTTTTCTGGAGAGGCTGTATTACAAGAATTTTGGGCAAACTTGGTCATGTGCAATATATTATCGCTTCATATATGTGATGCACAAGGGCCTTGGAACCCAGATCAAATTACTGAGTATCGTTTAAATTTTTCAGTTTTATTTGGTGTAATGAGGCAGAAACTCTATCAGGTACTTATTGCGCCAAAAAACTTTCAAGCCCTTTTTAAGTATACGCGCTAAAGTTAAAATCCGACCGGGACAGCCGCAATAAAGTAGATAAGCCTAAACGCCATCATGTCTTTAGGAGAGTTTGCTAATGAAAGTTCTTAAGTTGACGCCATTGGCTGAACGGATACGATTTATTTCAGTGCATGAGCTGGTCCTTTTCGGATTTTAGCGCTGTGTACATAACTGCACGAACGTCTAGTTTAGGGGTAAGAAAAATTAGGGCCCGCAAATTAATCCAAACACATAAGTGTAGTGTTACCACCAAATGCTGTAGTGTTAACACTTACAACTTTTTCTGTAGAAAAACGCTGTAAATAATGAGGACCACCAGCTTTTGGCCCAGTGCCAGATAGTCCTCTACCACCAAATGGTTGTATCCCAACTGCTGCACCTATCTGGTTACGGTTGATGTAGACATTTCCAACTGATATTTTTTTACTTATAGTGTCAATTTGACTTTGTATACGACTCTGCAAAGAAAACGTAAGCCCATATCCAGTACTATTTATATCACTTATAACTTCATTTAATTGTGACTTGTTAAAACGTATGATATGTAAAATAGGACCAAATACTTCTTGCTTTAATTGCGAAATTTTTTGTATCTCATAAATATATGGAGGAAAGAAATAACCATTATGAGAATTTGTATCCATGGGTACTTTAAATAACAGATTTGAATCTTTATCCTCTGACATTTTTTGCGTATGTTGAGTGAGCATATCGATAGATGCTTTATCAATTATTGGACCAATATCAGTACTAAGTTGTATTGGGTCACCAATCTTGAGTTCTTGCGCTGCACCGCATATCATTTTTATCTGCTTCTCTGCTATGTCCTCTTGAATAAACAGCACTCTAAGCGCAGAACAGCGTTGGCCAGCGCTGCGAAACGCAGAAAGCAAAACATCCGTAGTCACTTGCTCTAAGAGAGCAGAGCTATCAACTATCATAGCATTGAGCCCTCCTGTTTCAGCAATAAGTGGTACGATAGGACCATCCCTATTTGCAAGCATTTTATTGATTATTTGAGCAGTTTGTGTTGAGCCAGTAAAAGCTACTCCGGCAATTCTATTGTCTGGAACTAATATTTTGCCTAAATATCCACCATCCCCAGGAATGAGGTGTAACACATTCTTTGGTATCCCAGCTTCATGTAGTATCTTAACAGCTTCGTAGGCAATAATCGGCGTTTGCTCTGCCGGTTTTGCCAGCACTGCATTACCTGCTGCAAGTGCAGCTGAGACCTGCCCAATGAAGATAGCGAGCGGAAAATTCCACGGTGATATGCATAAGAAAACTCCTCTGCCTTCAAAAAAGATGAAGTTATCTTCACCTGTTGGGCCCGGCAATTTTTTCCAGTCGCTCAGTTCATTTTTTGCTATCATTGCATAATAACGCAGAAAGTCGATTGCCTCTCTTACTTCTGCTATTGCATCGGATAAAATTTTTCCTGCTTCCACAATCAGAATGTAAATTAACTCTTTCATCCTTTCCTCAAGCAAATCTGCAGCTTTTTCAAGGCATTTAGCGCGCTCTTCTGCTGAAACATTCTGCCACTTAGCAAAAGCACTATGTGCTATTTCAAGAGCGTTTAAAGCTTGATCGCTTGTTGCACTTGACACTTCTCCAATTACATTTTCCAAATGTGCAGGATTCACTACTTCGATAAATTCAGCATTATCAAATAGTGCTTTTCCATCAATTATTGGTCCAACTTGCCACTTTTTTTCACTAAAACCCTTTATATCATCTGCAAATTGTGAGACTATCACAGAATCACTAATATCCATCCCCAAGGAATTTTTTCTTTCTGGTCCCAAAATATCTTGTGGTAATGGAATGCCTGGATGAGGTTCATAATTAAAATTTATAGCTTTTTCCAGTGGATCTGAAATTAACTCATCGATTTTAACGTTAGGATCACTTATTTGATTAACAAACGAACTATTAGCTCCATTTTCAAGAAGGCGTCTTATAAGATAAGGCAACAAGTCACTATGTTCCCCAACGGGTGCGTAGACACGACAGCTAACATTTGTTACAAGCTCTGACATTGCATAATCATATAAGTCTTTTGCCATTCCATGTAAGCGTTGAAATTCAAATCCAGGGTGGTTTTTATCAGCAAGTTCCATGATAGAAGCAAAAGTATAGACGTTATGAGTTCCAAAGCATGGGTAAAAGCTGTTTGGTTTACTCAAAAGTTTCTGTGCGCACACGAGGTAAGATACGTCAGTATAGCTTTTTCTTGTAAATACTGAGTAATCATTTAATCCCAATTCTTGCGTACACTTGATTTCTGAATCCCAATATGCACCTTTTACAAGCCTCACCATAATTTTGTGCTTTGATCGAATAGCAACATCCTCTACAAAGTCAAGAACAGATAAAGCACGTTTTTGATATGCTTGTACAGCCAAGCCGAGCCCTTCCCACTCAGAAAGTGATTCATCAAGCCGTAATTGTTCAAACAAGATTAAGGAAATTTCAAGCCTTTCTGTTTCTTCTGCGTCTATGCATAGTGAAATGTTGTATTTTTTTGCCTCGCGGCAGAGCTCTAAAACCTTAGTGAATATCTCACCAGCAATTCGGCCAAATTGACTAAATTCATAACGTGGGTGTAAAGCAGAAAGTTTGATTGAAATTCCATGGGATTTAAAACAATCATTTATTTCAGTGGATTCACCTATAGCTTTTATTGAGTGCATGTATGAATTAAAATACTCTTCTGCATCCTCAGTTGTGTGAGCAGCTTCGCCAAGCATATCAAAAGAGTATAAAAACTTACTATTGTCATCTAGTTTTGCGTACCTTAAAGCTTCTTCTATGGTTTCTCCAACAACAAAATGATTACCAAGCATAGACATTGCTTGTTTTACTGCTTTGCGAATGATCGGTTCTCCTAAATTCTTAAGTAACTTAGAAATTGCGTAATAGAACTTCGAATCGCCTTCATTATCTCTCAATATACTGCTCCCTATCATTAAACTCCATGTAGAAGCATTAACAAACAATGAAGAGGAATGTCCTAAGTGCTTACTCCATTCTTGATTGGCAATTTTATCTTTGATTAGCTCGTCTATTGTATAATCATCTGGTATTCTAAGTAGTGACTCAGCAAGACACATAAGCGCTATTCCTTCATCATTGGAAAGCGAGTATTGCTGCATAAAGGAATCTACAATACTTAATTTATTGTGTTTGATTTTTTCAATAACTTGTTTTGCAATATTATAAATTCTATTTTTTGAATCAGCCGAAAGCTCTGCTTTTTCTACAAGATAACGTATATAACTCTTTTCATCAGTACGATAAAATCCTTGTAAACGTTTTCTGAGTTCATTAGGTTCTTGTATAGAGCTTATCATATATAATTATCTCCAAAAAATACTCCGACACCATATGTATGGTGAAATTATATCATAACTTTGCGCAGAGCAAATTGCTATTTACAAAGGGATCAGGGCTGGCTAAAAGAAGTCCATGCAATAACTTCACTAAATCAAAAAGATTGTGCAAGTATGTAGCTCAACACTCCACCACACATCAAGTATTTAGTCTCAGTTGCGGTTTGTACACAGCATTTGAGTTGAATTGATTGCCTTGAATTATCCTTTCTTTTGATGATACATTCTAGATTTCCACCTGGCACTATTTCACCTTTTATGCTTATTACCTTACTACCATCAAATATCTTTCTGGTTATTCCATTTTGAAATACAAGTGGAAGAACACCCATACCAACTAAGTTGGACCTATGTATACGCTCAAAGCTTTCTGCAATGACAACTTTAACCCCCAACAATAAAGTACCCTTTGCTGCCCAATCCCTACTTGAACCTGTGCCATATTCTTTTCCTGCAACAATGATTAGAGGTACATTATTTTCCTTGTAACGCATTGCTGCATCAAAAATTGACATAATTTCTTGAGAAGGAATATATTTTGTATATCCACCTTCGGTGCTAACCATTTCATTTTTTATTCTAATGTTAGCAAAAGTGCCACGCATCATTACATTGTGATTACCACGGCGAGACCCATATGAATTGAAATCCTGTGGTTCAATTCCAAGCCCTTTTAAATATAGACCGGCAGGACTACTCGAGGCAATATTTCCCGCAGGGGAAATATGATCAGTAGTTATGCTATCGCCAAACATTGCCAATATTTGTGCACCCTTTATATCGATTTTATTATTTTTAGGTGATAAGTTATCAAAATAAGGCAGATTTTGTATGTAAGTGCTGTTTGCATCCCAATTATAGATTTCACTTTTTTCACACTTTATCTTTCGCCAATGTTCATCACCAGAAAAAACATCCTTATACTTTTGTATGAACATCTCACGTGTTACCACACTTTTAACACAATCTTCGATTTCATTGTTTGTTGGCCATATATCTTTGAGATAGACATCATTTCCATTCTTATCTTTGCATATTGAATCTTTTGTCAGATCAATTTGCACAGTACCAGCAAGTGCATATGCAACAACAAGTGGCGGAGATGCCAAGTAATTAGCTTTGACTAACGGATGAATTCTTCCTTCAAAGTTACGATTGCCAGATAAAACTGCAGCAACGGTTAAGTTTTTGTTTTTAATGCCATCTTCTATATCTTTATTAAGTGGACCAGAATTCCCAATGCAAGTTGTGCAACCATATCCAACTAGATTAAAACCCAAAGCATTTAGATCTACCTGCAATCCAGACTTTTCTAAATATTCTGTTACAACTTGTGACCCTGGAGCAAGAGAAGTTTTAACCCAAGGCTTTGATTTTAATCCAAGTTTAATTGCATTACGAGCTACAAGACCTGCAGCAATCATCACACTTGGATTAGAAGTATTAGTGCAGCTTGTTATTGCTGCAATAACTACACTTCCATCTTGGAGTTTATCGCTTTCCTTTGACTCATTAACTAAAAATGATTTAGAAAAAGACTCTGCCACTTGTGAAAGAAAAACCTTATCTTGTGGTCTTTTGGGACCAGCCATTACTGGCTCCACGCTTGATAAATCAAGCTCTAGTGTGTCAAAAAATGCTAACTCGTCACTACTACGCCACAGTCCTTGCTCTTTCGCATAAGCCTCAACTAGCTTAATCAGCTTTTCTGGCCTTCCGGTTAAGCTTAAATAATCTAGCGTTTTTTGATCAATTGGAAAAAATCCACAAGTTGCGCCATACTCCGGGGCCATGTTTGCTATAGTGGCTCTATCTGCCAAAGATAAATAATCTAAACCATCACCATAAAATTCTACAAACTTACCAACAACGCCTTTTGTTCTTAGGATATTGGTAACCGTCAGCACTAAATCGGTCGCAGTTACTCCTTCCGACAATCTGCCAATTAATTTAAATCCAACTACTTCTGGAATCACCATACTAATTGGTTGACCAAGCATCACAGACTCAGCTTCTATGCCTCCAACACCCCAACCAAGAACTGATAATCCGTTAACCATTGTAGTATGGCTGTCAGTACCAACTAAAGTATCAGGATATATGACTCCATCATTATTACACACAACTTGCGCTAAATATTCAAGATTCACTTGGTGGCAAATCCCTGTGCCAGGCGGCACTACTCTAAAATTTGTGAAGGACGATTCTCCCCACTTTAAAAATTGATATCTCTCCAAATTTCTTTTTACTTCTAGCTCAACATTCTTACTGAATGCAGAAACACTTCCATAACTATCTACTTGAACAGAATGGTCAATCACAAGATCAACCGGTACAGACGGATTTATATTGCTTGGGTTTCCTCCATTTTTCTTAACATAGTCCCGCATTGAAGCTAGATCAACAACAGCAGGAACCCCTGTAAAATCTTGCATCAACACCCTTGCTGGTTTATAGCTAATTTCGTGATTAGTGTGTTTATTAACGCAGTCTGCTAGTACTCTTATGTCATCTAGCTTTACGTTTACTCCATCTTCATTGCGCAATAAATTTTCAAGCAGAACCTTAAGTGAGCAAGGCAATTTAGTCACATCTATTCCTAAAAATTCACTAGCACTACTTAGGCTAAAATAGTTGTATGACTTCCCGTCAATGTTTAAAGTCGTTTTTGCATTTAAAGAATTGTTCATCCTATCACACTATATTAGTTAAAATTGGAATTACTACCGTTACTTTTTTGTTGTTGACCTTGCTGCTCATACATAGTTTCAAAATCTATAGGATCTAGCATCAGTGGGGGAAATCCACCACTACTTGTAACTCTTGCAATTATTTCTCTTGCAAAAGGGAAAAGAAAAGTAGGTCCGCCAATAAACAAAGCTTGTCTTACTTCTTCCTTACTCAACTCTTTTAAATTTTCTATTGAAAAAATGCCACAATATTTCGTTTCACAAATGAAAGCTACGCCATCTTTTATGCCTTCATCTTTTACCGTTGCTTTGACTTCTATATGCAAAGTAATTTCATGGAAAGATTTTTCTTCATTCACTTCTTCTTTGTTTTTCGTCCCTTCTAATTTTGCTGAATTGATATTAACCATTACGTTAATATCTGGAGCTTTACTAGAAGAAAGGAATGGCGAATTCGGATTCTCAAATGATAGATCTTTAACATATTGACCGTGAATTCTCATTTTTTGTTGTGGCATTTCTTACGTCTCCTTTAATTAAGTTGAGATATTTAATACTTTCTTATATAATATATTCATTTACAAACGAATAGCAAACCTGATTATAAGTTGATATGAAAAACATATTTTCATTAATAATTAATAATGTTCGGATACTTTATATGCCAAGGAGTTGAGTTACTATGATAGAGCTTGTAATATATGCTTTATTAGCGGCGTTCATTTTTTCACGTTTGTATAATTCTTTAGGAAGGTCAGCCAACCTCAACCTAAAAAAGCTAACTAGTGTATTGGATGTAAGCCGAAGTAGAGAAGACGTAGTAGAAAACATTGAGGGTTACATTGATAGCAATGATGAAAATTCAATAAAAGTTACTTATGAACAAATATTAAAAAAAAATAAAGATTTTTCTATTTCCCACTTTATAGAAGGTTCAAGCATAGCTTTTGAATTAATAATAAAGTATTTCAATCAAGGAAATTTGTCTCAGTTAAAACCACTTCTCGATAAAGACTTATATGATAATTTTGCAGAGAAGATTAAACATCGTAAAGAGGTGCACGAGTCTATCATTGTTTCTATCGTTTCACAAAAGATTTTAGAAATAAAGCTAGTAAAAAATGTAGTGTTTATTGCAGTATATTTCCTTTCAGAGCAAATTAACTTCGTTAAGAACAATGAAGGAGATATCATATCAGGTAGTACATCCACTATTAATAAAGTTGAGGATGTATGGCAATTCAAAAAAAATGTTAATTCATCAGACCCAAGCTGGTTGCTTGTTTCTATTCACTATAAAAAGACAAGTAACGATAAGACAAATGACAAGTAAGATTAGTTTTATTTAGAGTTAACCATGGAAAGCAAGCTACGCGAACTAGTACTTGACACTGAAACGACAGGTCTTGACACTGAATCTGGTCATCGAATTATTGAAATAGGGTGTGTGGAATTAATTAATCGTATTCCAACAGGTAAAGTATTCCATCGGTACCTTAACCCAGAAAGAGATATACCTTATCACTCGTTTAAGATTCACGGTATTAGTGAAGAATTTTTAGAAGATAAACCATTATTTTCAGATGTTGCACTTGAATTTCTTGACTTTATATCTAATGATATTTTGGTAATTCACAACGCTGAATTCGATGTTAAGTTCCTTAACATGGAGCTAAGCAAGCTGAATGCTGGGTTAATTTCCTCAGATAGAGTGCTAGATACATTACCTCTTGCGAGGAAAAAATTCGCAGGATCACCTGCTTCTTTGAATGCATTATGTAAGCGTTTTGATATATCGCTAGAGAATAGAGAATTGCACGGAGCACTAGTTGATGCTCAATTGCTTGCAAAGGTATATGTTGAACTTACAGGAGGGTTACAAACCTTTCTGTTTGATAATGAATGCAATCAGGACAGTAACTCTACATTCGTTCAGCATAAAGTGCGTAATCTAACTCCCAGAGAACATTCACCAAATAGTGAAGAAATTGATGAACATAAGAAACTGTTAGACAAAATTAACAATACACTTTGGAATAAATATATTGAATAGATCAACCAATAAAGATACAATTTAATTTTACTGAGAGCACCCTAATGGTAAGGTTTATAAGATTGTTATCTAATATGCTAGTAGCATTAGCAGTTGTTTTTTTAGGTTATTGTTATTTCACTAAAAAAGGCATATTTGCCCCAGCAGCGATTCACAACGCAGAAGTTAAGATAGGCGGAGATTTTTCTTTAATTAATCAGGACGGACAGATCTTGCGCAGTAGTGATTTTAAAGATAAATACATGATGATTTTCTTTGGGTTTTCCTCATGCAAAAGAATTTGCCCTATGAACCTTGGAATAATTTCAGAAACACTTGCAAAGTTAGATGAGAAAACTAACAACAAGCTACAAACATTCTTCATCACAGTCGATCCTGAGCGCGATAGCACGGAAAGACTTAAAGAATTTCAGCAGCAATTTGACCACAGAATACAAATGTTAACTGGTGAAAGAGAAAAAATAGACGAAGTAATTGCAAAGTATAAAGTATATGCTAGCAAAGTTGGTGGAGAAGAAGAAATCAACCATTCTTCAATAATGTACCTTATTGGCCCTGGAGGAAAATATGTTACACACTTTGCAGCTGATTTAAATTCAGACGAAAGTCAATCTGATAAGATTTTGGCTGAGATAAGAAAATACGTAAACTGAATTATAGATTTTTCTGTTAATTAGTCGAGCATGCAACTGCATGAGCATTATGATTTGAGAGCAATCTCCATGGGAAGACACACACAACTGTACGAACGTTGTAGTTTGGGAGCAATTCCCACCAGTGGGGTGTCATCCCAGTGCCCAGACACTGGGATCCAGCTTCTATGCAACTTAATTAAAAACGTTTGTTTTAGCGTAAGACAACTACCTTTAGCTCATCAGCTCAGTTATAAGCAAAATTTCTGGATTCCAGTGGGCTTTGTTGCATCGCTACTTATGAAAGGCTAACTATAGTTAGGATTATAAGTAACCTATTGAAAATCTTGTTTTTTTGCAATCAATCTGATCAAATTTAAGAATAGTAATTTATTATTTACATTAATAAATTTAATTCTATTGAAAATAGCTAAAGCATTGAAATTCTTGAATTTTAGCCGGATTAGTGAGTGGTAGTGAAATTTCTTTTACTCAAATTTAGGTATTCACTGACCGTTCTTGTTATAAATACCAGAATAATAAGCTACTGATATTCTCCATCTTTTTTATCTTTAATCCATCATAGCTAGCGATGCAACAAAGCCATTCCAGTGTCAAGCACTGGAATGACATCATCTGTTGTGCAATTTACCTTCAAAAATGAATGTTCGTACAGTTATGGAAGACACATTGGAATGACACTATTTGCTGTCTTCAAAAATAAACATTCGTAAAGTTGTGCTTTTAATATGGGTTATCAGTTTAAAAATGTTGCTAATCAGCATATATGAATGTAATATTAATTAACATTCATAAACGAAGCAATACCATGGAAAATAGTTATAATGCCGATGCAATAAAAATCTTAAGGGGTCTTGATGCTGTAAGGAAACGTCCAGGTATGTACATTGGTGACACTGACGATGGATCTGGCTTGCACCACATGGTATATGAGGTTGTTGATAACGCAATAGATGAATCTTTAGCTGGATATTGTGATAAAATTGAAGTTAGCATAAATAAAGATGGTTCAGTATCAGTAACCGACAATGGTCGTGGCATTCCAACTGACATTCATGAAGAAGAAGGAATATCAGCAGCAGAGGTAATAATGACTCAACTCCATGCTGGTGGTAAATTTGACAGTAATACCTATAAAGTTTCTGGGGGATTACATGGTGTTGGAATCTCAGTTGTGAATGCATTATCAAGCTGGTTGGAATTAACTATTTGGCGCAATAAGAAAGAACACTTTATGCGTTTTGAAGATGGTGAGTCTATTGAACCTTTAAAGGTAGTCAACGAAAATACAAACAAAAGAGGAACTAAAGTCACGTTCATGCCATCAACAGAGACTTTTAATGGCATTAATTTCAGTTACTCAACGCTTGAAAGTCGTATAAGAGAATTAGCATTTTTAAATTCAAATATCGACATTACTTTACGTGATCTGCGCAATGAACCATATACAGAATCTCATTTCAATCAGAGCAATCAATCTAAAGACAATTTTGGTACAGCAAATTTTGTGCAGTATTTAGATAAGAATAAGACACATGTAACTAAAATTGCCAGTATGAAAGGAGATGCAGACGATCTTGGCATCAGCTTGGAAATATCGATGGAATGGAATGATTCCTACTATGAGAATATGTTGTGTTTCACTAATAATATACGGCAACGAGATGGTGGTACGCATTTGGCAGGATTTAGATCTGCACTAACTAGATGTATCAATACCTATGCAACTAATGAAGGGTTTTTAAAGAAAGCAAAAGTAAATTTAACTGGAGAGGACGTTAGAGAAGGTTTAACTTGTGTTTTATCTCTCAAGATGCCTGATCCTAAATTTTCTTCACAAACAAAAGATAAACTAGTTAGTTCTGAAGCACGTGCAGTTGTAGAAAGTATAGTTTCTGATAAATTGAGCACAATCCTTGAAACTGATCCCAAATTGGCAGCAAGCATAGTAGAAAGAGCAATTAGGTCAGCAAAAGGAAGAGAAGCCGCAAGAAAAGCACGAGAGTTAGTTAAAAGCAAAAACAATATTGATATTGCAACTCTGCCAGGAAAGCTTGCTGATTGCCAGGAAAAAGCCCCTGAGTTATCGGAATTATTTATAGTAGAGGGTAATTCAGCAGGTGGTACTGCAAAGCAGGGGCGTAATCGTAAAACACAAGCAGTGCTTGCCTTAAGAGGAAAAATTCTAAACGTAGAACGTGTAAGTTTAGATCGTATTTTTTCATCTGCAGAAATAGGCTCTTTAATCACTGCAATTGGTGCTGGAATAGGGAGTGAACACTTCGATATTGAAAAAGCTAGATATCATAAAATTATCATCATGACAGATGCAGATGTTGATGGTTCACATATAAGAACTTTGATTCTAACTTTCTTTTTTAGACATATGCGTGAAGTTATTGAAAAAGGTTACTTATACATAGCACAGCCACCCCTCTATAAAGTTACAAAGAATGCCAAAGACACTTATATTAAAGATGACGAAACTTTTGAAGAGTATATAATAAACTCAGCAGTTAAAAGACTAACACTAAGTGGTACAGCTACAGAATTTAACGACTTGCGCCTTATTTTGAATAAATGCGTTAGCACTTCTAATATTAGCAAAAATTATGATAGAGAAATACCACAAAATCTCCTAGAGTCATTGCTAATTTTAAGCAAAAAGAATGCTCTATCATCGGCTGATGAGATATTAAAGTATTTGAAGTTAATGTACAGCGAATACACTTGGGAAGTGGAAATAAAAGATGAAGAAAAAGAAATTCATATCTCTAAATTGTTTCAAGGATTGGCAGACAAATATATATTTGCACTTAGTATGCTTGAAGGCAAAGATATGCAAAACATATTAAGTTTGCTTGATGGTATAAGTAATTTATTTAATGGTGATTCATTTTTAAAGTCACAAGAAACTGAAATAAGAATCACTTCTCCAAGTACGCTTGCAAAAATAATAATGGACTATGGTAAAAAAGGTTTAACTCTGCAGAGATTTAAAGGTCTTGGTGAAATGAATGCTGATCAGCTATGGGATACTACGTTAAATCCTGAGGCTAGAACTTTATTAAAGGTTGAAATAAAAGATTGTGAAGAAGCTGATTCCATATTTTCAATATTAATGGGTGATATAGTTGAACCACGCCGTGATTTTATTAATAGCAATGCACTTAATGTGCATGATGTTGATATTTGAACTTTTAGCAAAATGTACGAACGTTACGGGTTTAAGCAAAGACTGTGTCATTCAAGTAGCTGACACTGGTTCCTTTATAACGGTGTCATTCCAGTGCTTGACACTGGAATGGCTTTGTTGCATCGCTCTTCGGATAGTAGGTAACGCACAATAAATTTATGAAGCTATCTCAAATTTAGCCATACCAATATCAGTGAACTTATTGAGCAAATAGCATTTAACAAGTAGTTCCTTCTCTCTATTTGTCTCAGATTTATTCCTAAAACTAAACCCGAATGTTTGTTTCAGTCGCGAGAAAAAACTTTCTATATAAGATCTTTTTCCGTAGTTTGTTTGCCTTTTCCACCTCTCCATTCCATCTTCGCTGCATGATTTTATTAGTCTAATTGCAGCATTTCTCTCAGCCATATAGTCTAACTTTGGATGCTCTGCTGCGTTGTTTTTCGGAGGAATTTTCGTTTTTATACCATATTGATTACACAGCTTATAGAGCTTTTCTCTGTCATATGCCCTATCTGCATATAGTACTTTTATGACATACTGAAAATCGACTTCTTTTAGCAAATCACAAGCTCCATAGTGATCAGCCGTTACTGTATTTTACAGCTATGGCTTTTTTGCTGTTTGTATTCAACATTACATGCAATTTTCTTGTCTGTTCATAGCTGCGATACTTTCTATCTTCGCTATTTTCTTTGCTATGACCAGGAGTGTTGTTGTATATACTAATTCCTGTACTGTCTATAGCAATTTCGATATCTTCCATATTATTTTCTGCAATCATTGATCTTAATATTGAGTTTCTTAAACCTTCTTGATGATTGTGAATAGCTGATAACTTGCAAATTTTTCCCAATTTGCTCAAGGTATCCTGCTATAAACCCAACTGTTTGCCTCAGGCCTATTCTAAATAAACAAGTTATTATGTGCACCAAAATTACAACTTTATCGCTATAAATATTGTTGCCAACTGGTATTTTTGGACCATTCTCGTACCACTTTTCTATGGCTTCGTTGATATAATGAAAAATATTTCCTCTTTTTTCTAGAAATTTGTTATATTCGCTATGGTTACTGACCCTCATTTTTTGTGGCATATTTTTTCTTTCAAGGTTAAATGGCTATTTTATAATGAATTTTGTCAGTAGCCACCAGATTTTTTCAGTTGCTATGCAACAAAGCCCACTGGAATCCAGGTTGCTCACAAGCAAACTAGCATAGAAAGTGGTTACAACGTTTTCGATGAGATTGCAGAAAGGCTGGATTCCAGTGTCAAGCACTGGAATGAAAGCAGTCCTACGTCATGCCGCGATTCATTCGCGGTATCTCTAGATCCCGCTAACAACTTACTATTACCCACAAGTATAAAATTCATGAGCAAGTTTCCATCCTTCTGCTAAATCAAAGAGACGTTTCCATCCCTTCCACAAAGCTATAGGGCCTGGTTCTAAGTCATTTTTGCGAGCTAAAAACCCTCCTAACTTGGCCACCCACCTCACAATTTCTCTTATAGGTGGTGGTGTCTCAGGATAGTTTTTTGTCTTAAGCATTTTGGTATATAAAACCTTCCATTCGTCGTCAGTCAGTATGAAAGTGCAAGAAAGATTTGGATTTGTTCTAGCTACTAGTGTGATAAAAAATATTCTCCATGCAATTATACTCATTATTGTAAGAAAGCGGATTAATCTATCTGCTGCTTGGAGCCTACATTCTTCAACTTTAAGACCAGATTTCAAAATTTTATGAAAAACCTCTATTCTCCATCTTAAGCAATACCATTGTATTTTTTCTACTGCTTCTTCAAAATTATTAATATTTATATTTGTCAACAAAATCCAGTTCACAGGCTCTTCGCCAAATGGGGGGTATTTTTCTATAGCATAGACAGCATTTAAACTTAAATTAGGAAGTTTTTGGGTTTTACGTCTAGCGTTATTTTTTGATGCATTCATCACAAAGTTGCTAAACTTTACTTCTAAAACTGTTGTTCTTTGAGGTTTATCATTGCGAGCAGGAATATTCACTTGTATTTCTCCTTGACAAGACATGCGATTCATCAGATCCCACAACCTTTCACCACCTTTTTCAGAATAAGTCGACTTCTTATTTATTGTTCTGTTTTGATTTCCTCTTACTACAAAAAGAGATTGATTAGTGGAAGCAACTTCAAATAAATCATACATATCTGCTTCTCTGTCACAGACGGTAACTACCTTGATATCCTTTAATCCAGGATGATTAGTAGAATATTTAAGTGATTCTATCCACCGTATGCTTTCTTTCTCTTCTATGGGAACAGCAGTATTATGGCTTCTTCTTTTCAACTCTTTTAGGTCTTCAGCTAAGGAGGGTCTAGTACTAATTTTTTGATCCAATAATCCTATAGGCAGTCCTTCTGTTGTAACTGCAAACGTTGTATGCATCACTAATCCATGTGTTTTAAAATTAGTTGTTTTAGATGTTAATCTTGCTGCTATAATCCCTAATCCTTCGGTCTTTTTATGATTTTTATATGAGATATAACTCGTGTCTTGGATAGCTAAGATAGTTGAGTATTCTTTAGCTCTTTCAACAGTTTTAATTATATGACTTTCTAATATCTTTCTCTCAGAAATGGCATCGTTTTGGAAAAATCTATAAGCTGCTTTACTTTGATGCCAATCTTCACAAGCTTGATTTATTGAACGCTCAGGCGATTCAGCAAAACTATTAACTATTTTTAGAAGCCTTTTACTTAATCTTATATCACCAAAATTAACAATTCCAAATTCACTTTCTGCCCATTCGCCAGTTGAAGTATTTATAGTTCTTTTCATCATATATTCCATTTTTAGACCATAGATCCATTTATAATAGAAAGTTGAATTAGTAAAATATCAGCTTTTTTACTATTTATATACTTATGGGTAATAGTAAGCTTGCACACCAGACAAGACAGTCAAAATTCCTCCTATCACTAGACAAGCAGCTATAGCAGGTACGGTACCCACTGCAATTGCAGTTGCGATTAATGATAACCCAGCTAAGAATGTAACGGCTGAAACGCAAAACGCTATTTGATGTTTTTCTTTATTGTTAACCATAAATACCTCACAAAAACTATATTTTTAACATACCAGTGTTGTCATGTATTGTCAAGTTTTTAAAGAAGATTAAAAAATGCAACGCACATGTGCAAAAGACGCTAACTATGGATTAGCCAAGGAAGAAAGAGTAGGAAGAGGAAGGCTTTTTCTGTTTTAGGGAATATAAAATAAGCGTAGAAAAATATGAACTAGGTGTATAATTCACAGTGTAGTGGTATCCATACGCGTCAAGTTAAGGAAATAAAGGTATGAAAGAGATAGAATAATAAGGTATAAGTTCTCCCAGATATACTTTTAGTGAGAGAACCAATGAATAAAATAACTTGCTTATCAAAAAAGCTCAAAGAAATTTTTAATGAAAAAGCAGAGAAAATCTCAATTACAACAAGGTTTATAAAAAGAAAGAGAAAGCTAAAAGGTTCATCATTCGTAAAAGCCATGGTCTTGGGTAATATAGGAGTTGATAATTGTAGCGTAGAAACAATGTGTCAATTACTAAACGAGGACTCGATAGATATAACAAAACAAGGTTTGGATTTTAGATTTACTGAAGAAGCAGTGGAATTTATGAAAAGGATGTATAATGAATCTGTGATTCTCTTTAAAAATATCTTGCAAGTTGATTGCAAAATCTTACAGCAATTTAATAGTGTTAAATTATTGGACAGTAGCTATATTACTCTACCTAACAGTATGGAAGAGATGTATAAAGGTTATGGTACTAGCTACAGTGGCTATGAAAGCAATACTAAGTCTGGAATAAAGTTACAATTAGTTTTCGACTACATGAATCAGATAATAGACCAACTTAATTTAACGGAGGGGGTAAGATCAGACCAGGGATATAGGAAACATTTAAGTAATATATTAAGCAATGATTTGCTAATATCTGATCTCGGTTATTTTGTGCCAAGTTCTTTTAAACAAATCAATGAAATAGGAGCTTATTTCATAAGTCGTTATAAATCCGATACCAACATATATGATGTAGAAACAAATCAAAAAATGGAGTTATTAGAATGTTTAGAGGATAAGTTATTTTTAGAAAACGAGGTATTGTTAGGAAAAGAAGCAAAAATTAGAGTAAGAATTATATGTCAGAAACTAACTGAAGAACAGTCTATGGCCAGAAGAAGGAAAGCTAATAGATTAGCAAGATCGCAGGGATATACATCCTCTAAAAGAAATCAAAAATTGTTGAACTGGTCAATATTTATAACTAATGTTCCAGAAAATAAAATTAGTGCTGAGCAAGTATTAACGATTTACAGAGTAAGGTGGCAAATTGAGTTATTATTTAAATTGTATAAAAGCCATATCAGGCTTGATAAGCTAAAAGGAAAGCCATGCAGAGTATTATGTGAACTATATGCTAAATTGTGCGCAATTCTTATATTTCACGGCATAGTTGGTTGCACAGAAGTGAAAAAGAATACAGAACTTAGCTTAACAAAGGCATTTATTGAGCTAAAAAGGCGGGTTAGAGAGTTATTTTTAGTATTAACCAAAATTAATAGTTTAAAAGCATTTCTTAAAAAACTCACTATAACTTGGTCGCGATTTTCATTAAAAGACAAACGTAGAAGGGCTAGAGTATCCACTTTAACCTCTCTAAATTTGCTCACAATCTCTTAACTTGACGCGTATGCTTTTTTGAACATTCCCAACGAAAAAAGAAAAACAAGGTTTAATTTTCTTTTTTATTTGCGATTTATCTATTAATTAACCGTGAAAGGTTACGTGTAATGCTTCTTCACATAATTATCAATAATTGCCTTAAATTCTTCAGAGACATTATCACCTTGTAAAGTTTTGAAATATTTGCCGTTTTTGTAGACTGCTGAAACAGGTTTTTCTCCATATCCAGGTAAGCTGATTCCCAAATTTGCGTGTTTGCTTTCTCCAGGACCATTTACTATGCATCCCATAACAGCAATGTTCATATGCTCTACACCTGGATTTTTTTTCTTCCACATCGGCATATGAGTTTTTATATAGCCATTCACCTCTTCAGTTAATATACGAAAACGATCGCTACTCGTGCGCCCACAACCAGGACATGAATTAACCTGAGGGTTAAAGTGTCGCAAGCCTATAGACTGCAATATTTCCTGACACACCACCACTTCATTAGTACGCGATTCACCAGGACGTTGAGTCAAAGAAGCCCGTATTGTATCTCCAATGCCATTTTGCAATAAATAAGTAAGCCCTGCTGCGGTATTTACCACACCTTTATTGCCCATACCAGCCTCAGTTAAACCCAAATGCAGCGCATAATTGGAAGATTTTGCAAGTGCCATATAAACTAAAATTAAATCTTGTACTTTGCTAACTTTACATGAAATGATTATTTTGTTTGAATTTAGACCAATTTCTTCAGCTTTTTTTGCACTATCAAGAGCAGACATTACAAGTGCTTTGCGCAGTATAACGTCAGAAGGCCTTGAATTACTAAGCGAAGAGTTTTCATCCATCAATTTTTGCAAAAGGTATTTATCAAGACTACCCCAATTTACCCCAATTCTAACCGGAAGATCGTGCATTATTGCATACTCTATAACCCTTTCAAACTTCTCATCACGTTTGTTGCCAAAACCTATATTGCCTGGGTTTATCCTAATTTTACCCAGCATTTTGATGTTGTCTGGATAATCTTGAACTAATTTATCTAGCTCATACTGACCACAGCCTACCAATATTTTACCGTCAAAACCTTCTTTATTTATCTCTTCTACTATATAAGGTATGGCTCTTGCTACCTCCTCTGAGTTCAAGGCAATTCGCACCAATTCTGAACCTGTACGCGCTAGTTCTGTTATTTCTTTTGCATAATGTTTTGCGCTACTTTTTATATTATCAGAATCTATATGCACACCAAGCGCCATAGATTGTACAACTACAGGATTATTTCCGCCTATCTTTACTTTTCCAACTTCTACAACATGAGTTTTGTGCCTGGAAATCTGCGATAATTCATATGTATTATCATTCAATATCAGGTCTTTATCTAGCATATTATTAATGGCCAATATTGTGATACTATTTTACTGTGTCAGCTACACTGCCAAATGAACTTGAACCATTCAAACTATAAGCATCTACGTTATCCAAATTAGCAATAGAATCATGTGAGCACGTTCTTCTTGATGGAGTTTCTTTTATAGTGACATTTATAGGAGAAACTTTCTTTTCTCGTGTTGAAGTAACTTTCTTCTCTTCTTGTTGTTCACTTTCATGCTGCTTATTTTCATACTGGAAAACTGACTCTTGATCTATAAATACAGCACCCCTTAAACGTGCGATATTAATACCATGCTGATTTATCATAGTGCTCTCTTCATCGTCGACTATGCAAGCTTCCATGTCATTTGGCTCATTATCAAGACTAGCAATTTTTTTCTCTTTTAATTTTTTGATTAGATCTTCTTTATTTATAGCTCGATCTTGTAATTTTTTTTTCTTGAGCAATTCCCTACGCTTCTCATACAGTTTATATGACTCAGCAAAATCCTCATCTGTATGAAAGTTTGCACCACCAGGGTTACCAGGAGGTATGTATCTCTTACTGAGCTTAGATTTAGCTTCAGCACTATGCACAGTAAAAAAGCTAGAAACCAAAAACATTAATATAAATAAAATTTTAGAAAAAACCCTAAGCATATGGTGCTATAGTAAATATCGTGTTTTAAAAGATAGCAATTAACAAACTTTAAGTAAACCAGAATCTTTACTAACTTTACAATACAAATATTTTTCTAAAAAGTGATATGTTTGCTATCAAAAAAACCTACGCAGACTAAGAGAAGAGTAAGGTGTTACAAGTTGCGTAACACCTTTTCAAGAAAAGTGTTATGCAGCTATATGTTTGCAACTTTTAAGTTATTCTGTAGTTTTTCAGTACCATCGGTAGTATCTACATTACTAAGTTTTGCGTCTGGCGTATCTTTAGATAAGTCGTTTTTCTTCTCTTTATCAAGCTTAACTCCCTGATAGATACAGAATGCAACAAAACTAGTTATTGCTATTGCGGCAACAGCACTGACTATGATACAAATTGCCATTATTTTTTGTTGATCTGCTACTGCCTCTGCAAGTGTTTCCACTTTTTCTTGCAGGCCGTTTAAGTGCTCTTGCATAGCTTGAAACTGCTTAGTACCAATCTTGTCTTCTAATGCACTAAAAACTTTTTCAAACTGCTCAACATCTATCTTTTGAGCTTCTTGCCATTCTTTTAATGCACCAAAAACTTTTTCAAACTGCTCAGCATCAATTTTTTGACTTTCTTGCAATTCTGTTACACCTAACCAATTGCACAAAATTCCTTTTACCATTTTAACCCCCTAGTTAATTAATATATTATAATTTTACATTCCCAATGTTTAAATTATTATTAAATTAACTGTCATTATGTATTGACCTTTTAATAATTTTGTTTGACTTGCTTTTTGAAAGTGCGGAAATTTAAATTAAGGTATTACAAGATTGTTATTCAACCAATATCTCTCTTTTCCCTGAGTAATTTGGAGCGCTGACAATACCTTCCTTTTCCATTCTTTCAACGATGTTTGCTGCTCTGTTATAGCCTATTCTAAGCTGCCTTTGAATGTAACTGGTTGAAACTTTTTGATCTCTTTGAATGATGGCCACTGCTTGGTTATAGAGGTCATTTTCTTCATCCTCCGTTTCATCGTGTGACTCTGTAGAAGAATTTTCATCTTCTTTAGTGATTTCCTCCATGTAGTTTGGCTCACCTTGCATTTTCAGATGATCAACTATATCTTGCACCTCATTATCACTTACAAATGGGCCGTGAACTCGAATGATCTTACCACCAGAGGCCATATAGAGCATGTCACCCATGCCGAGCAATTGTTCAGCCCCTTGTTCGCCAAGTATTGTACGGCTATCTATCTTAGAAGTAACAGCAAAACTGATTCTCGTTGGAAAGTTCGCCTTTATCACACCTGTGATCACATCCACAGATGGGCGTTGTGTTGCCATTATGATGTGTATTCCTGCAGCACGAGCCATCTGAGCTAAGCGTTGAATAGAGCACTCTATTTCTTTGCCGGCAACAAGCATCAAATCTGCCATTTCATCCACGATCACTACAATATACGGAAATGTTTCCATCTTGATTGGTATTTTTTCAAACAGAGGTTTGCCTGTTGTTGAGTTAAAGCCAATCTGCACAACGCGCTCCAATTCTATTCCACTATTCATCGCTTCTGTGATTTTTTGATTATAGTTTATAACATTGCGTACATTCAAATACGACATCATGCGATAGCGGTTTTCCATTTCTTTCACTATCCACTTAAGAGCGACTACAGCCTTTTTTGGCTCTGTTACTACTGGCGTTATTAGATGTGGTATTGCATCATATATTGAAAGCTCAAGCATTTTGGGGTCGATCATTATCATCTTGCATTCGTCAGGACTTAATCGATAAACGAGTGAAAGAATCATAGTGTTAATCGCAACTGATTTACCAGACCCTGTGGTTCCAGCAACGAGCAAGTGAGGCATTTTAGTTAGATCTGCAATAACTGGTTTTCCACTTATTTCTTTGCCAAGCGCAATTGGAAGATTTAAGTTTGCATTTTGGTATTCTGGTGATTCAAGCAAATCACGCAGCATTACAATTTCCCGTTCCTTGTTCGGCAACTCTATTCCCATAGCATTTTGCCCACGAATTATTGAAATACGTGCAGAGAGTGCACTCATCGAACGTGCAATGTCATCTGCAAGGCCAATTACTCTTGCAGATTTCGTACCAGCTTGTGGTTCAAGTTTGTATAAAGTCACAACCGGCCCATAGCATACACTGATAATTTTTCCTTGCACGCCAAAATCACTCAGGACTTGTTCCAGCAGAGATAAATTTTTATTGCTCTCCATTTCATTCAGCTGTTTTCTCTGCAAAGACTCCTCTGCTTTGGAAAGTAAATGAATGCTTGGAAATTCGAACTCACTGAAAATTTCTTTGGTGGCTTTTTTCTGTCTTTCTTTTGGTTGTTGTTTAGTAGTGATTTTAGTTTTATGTTTTTCTTCTACTACTAATGGTGCAACTGAATATTCAGCAGTTTTATGTGATCTGAAGAATGGAACATTTACAAATAAGCAAGCTATTTTTTTACATAAGAAGAATAGAGAGTAAATTGTTCTCTTCCAACCAACAGATCCTACAAGACCTATTAATGTTACTATCACAAATACATAAAACGGGCAGTTATTAACGAGTGCATTCCCTATTATTCCACTGTGTCTGTACCTTGCTGTGATGCCTAGCGAAAGTTGTGGTAATATAGCACATACCCCTAAATTGATTAATATTAAATAGAGAATTTTCAGCAGTATTTTTGCTGGCCTGAAGATCAACAAGTAAACTATGGTTGTAGCTATTGTAACACTAGTTAATCCAAGAAATTGAACCAATATATCAGCTAAATATGAACCTACTATTCCACCTAAATTTGTCACTTCCTCATTTGTAGCCGTGTTTAAGGAAGGATCTTTATAGTTATAGCTAAAAACTGATATATATATATATATTAAAAGGGATAGATATATTGCTGATTTTAGATATTTTTTTAACATCTACCTAAAGTAGTAAGCTACTGTATATTTTACAAAGTGAATTGTTATTAGCAATATCATTATAGATAAATCTAATCCGTTGAACGGTGGTATATATCTTCTAATAATCTTTAGTGGTGGATATGTCAATTGGTTCAAGATGTGCATTATGCTACTGACAGTTTCATTATATATGTTCACCATATTAAGTTTAACCAGCCAGTTTAGGACAACCCAACATATTAGAATGAAGCTATAAAGATCAAGTAACGTATTGAGTAGATATATGATTGGATGCATACATATCTATTACACGAAAGTTATATAAAAGACAAGTATTTAGCCTTTTCAAACTCAAAATGTTGTTTTTGCTGAACCAAAAAAAACTTCATTTTTTGAGCTGCGCAAAGCCACCTAAAGTAGAGAATGGACAAGGAAGGAGGGGTGTATAATATATATTAATGTTGATATTTATTTCTTATAAATATCATCTCTATGTCCTATCTCTGTGATAGTTACTATATGATCTAATTGATTTACTCTGTAAATTACACGATAGTCACCAACTCTTAGCCTTCTACGTCCTTTTAAGTTATGATGTAGTGGTTCACCAAAATTTATTGGGTCAACTGTAAGACGTTCTTTTATAGCCTTTTGAACTTTTAGCCTTATTGTCTTTGGAAGGTTTGGTAAATCTTTTTCAACAACACTCTTTAGAGACTTAACCTTGTAACGCTCTAATCCCACTTAATATCTTCAAAATCAACTGTTTCTGCACCTTCAACATCACGCTCATCAGAAATTTTAGATACTAAAAAATCCTCCATTTCAAGCTCAACTGCTTCTCTAAATAGTTTTCTTGCTAATTCTTGAACGGGCTGTTTAGTAAATTCAGATAATTCAGCAAGATGCTTTAAAGTTTCTTCGCTAAGAGCTATGTTAATGCCTGAATTTGCCATATGTTTTACCAAAGTCCACTAATAATTATACAACATTTTTTTTAATTTTTCAATAAAGAAAGGAAGGAGGGCTGTATAAAAATATATTTAATGTTTATCAAGTAGCCTTCTCATAAATGGTGTCTCTATGTCCTGCTGTAGCAACAAACACCTTATGTTTTGCAATATTTACAGTATAAATAATTCGATAATCACTAACCCTTATTCTTCTATACCCTTTTAGCCTGCCACGTAATGGTTTACCAAATTTAATTGGATCAGTTGTAAGCCGCTCGTTTATCGCTTTTGTAATCCTTGATCTTATTGTTTTTGGAAGATTTAGAAAATCTCTTTCAGTAAAGTTTTTTGAGTAGACAATATCGTATTTCAGTTTATGTCCTCTCCCTTTCAGATAGTACTGTGTTCCAGTCTACATCCTCACATTCCTTAATAGTTTTATATAACGCAATATCTTCTACTTCGCACTCGATTCCTTCGATGACTAACCTTTTTGCTAGTTCTTGAACGGATTCCTTGGTGATTTCAGCTAACTTAGTAAGGTTATGTGAAGTTTTTGGGTCAAAAGTTATACTAATTCCTGAATCTGTCATATGTTTTACCAAAGTCTACTAATAATTATACAACATTTTTCTGAATTTTTCAATAAAGGAAGTTGATGATATGTAAGAAAAATTTTGCCACCTGCGTTAATAAATAATTAAAGATTTAGCATACTTATCTACCCTCTATTCTATTACTTAAGTTAGACCACTTTTTTCTATTAATATTTTTTGTTTATAAAGATGAGCAGTTACTCATCACGCAGTTGATCTATGGATATAATACTACCGTTTGACAGTTTTTCAGTACATTTTTCACTTTTGTATTCTTTATCAGAGTCGATACTGATTTTGTCAAATATTAAAACATCTCCTGAAATTTTATCACGAAACTCACTAATAGCAAAAAACGGTATAGTAATTCGCTCTTGTTTTCCTTGAAAACTCAAACTGACGCTAAATTTATCCTCAGAAACTTTTAAATCATAGAATTGATGCTGTAATATAATAAGCATTTGAGTAGGGTATGACTTTTTCAAACGATCTGGCATGGTCACACCATTAAAATATGTGAAAAATAATATTTCTAAGTGAGGGATAAAACCATTACCTGATATAACATCTAAAGTCTTTTTGATAACTTGAAACTTAGCAGAATTAAGCAGTTTTTTGTAATCTGTTTGCTCCATATAACTTTCACATACGTAAATTTTGGGGGAACTTCTGTTACCCGGCGTTCCCTAAACCGTGCTTTAGTAATAAACCGGTTGTGCTAAATTAAGCAGCAACACGATATTCTTCAGCAGCAAAATTATCGTTTGCATTTAAATTATGAACTCTTAGCGGTGGTGTCTAACCGAGCAAAGCTACCATCTTTACTATGCATGTCGATCCTTAATCGCCCCCGTATAATTAAAAAACATGGTGGAGGCGCCGAGTACTGCCCTCGGGTCCAATACACCTATTACAAGGTAATTTTATTGCTATAGTACACAAAATGTACATAGCCATTATATAGCAACATTAAATAAATGTCAAGATATTATGACCTTAAGTTGATTTATTGCTAAAACAAAATTAATATTTCCAGTAAAAAATTCTGTGCTCTTAACCTGACACATATGGCTTTTTGAATACTCCCAATGAAAATATTTATAAATAAATATTTACTCTTCTTTTTTATTGTTTTTAGGTTTTTCTTGATCAACCATTTCTCCACCGATCTCTTTTATTTTTAGTATCAACGACTCTGGTACATACATGTCAATTACTTCTTCTGCTGTCACAAATAAAGCCTGATAAGAGTGTGAATTTATTATCCAATTAGGCAATATGTCTTCTGCTTCTATTTTATACTCTCCCTCTTTTTTGTCATATACTGTGTAGCAATATAAGTGCACAGCAAAAAATAATACATAAGAGAGCAATATTCCTTTAAGCACTCCGAGAAAGATTCCAGTAACTCTATCGATAAACCCCAACCTTATGGGTAATAATATGTACATTAGCCAGTTATTTATTATCATGAATATAAGATTAAGTATAATAAATACAGAGATTGTAGAAAGTATGTTTAGTGTAACTTTAGAATCAAAATATTTACTATAATTTGGAGTGAAAAAATCATAGTGATTAGCTGTCAGAAAGACCGATAAAAATAGAAACATTAGTGCGCATAGCTCTTTTATAAAGCCTCTAGTTACCGAGATTATTACGCATAGAACAACAATGAAGATAATTAGGCTATCGAAAAGCATGTTTTATATCTATATGGTTTTCAAGATATAATAGTTGTAAATAACAAGGTTGTAAAATTAATTGTATTTATGCTGCATCAATTGATCTAAATACCTAGCGATCATGTCAATTTCTAAATTCAA
Source organism: Wolbachia endosymbiont (group A) of Epagoge grotiana (assembly GCF_947251775.1). Taxonomy (NCBI): domain Bacteria; kingdom Pseudomonadati; phylum Pseudomonadota; class Alphaproteobacteria; order Rickettsiales; family Anaplasmataceae; genus Wolbachia; species Wolbachia endosymbiont (group A) of Epagoge grotiana. The sequence goes on along the minus strand of NZ_OX366387.1, from coordinate 642,177 downwards.
ATAATCATTTACTTTGTTGTACTGAAAAGTTGTATTTTCCCATGTATAGGGAGTGATATTTACTGTAAATTCCTGATTAATAACTGAATTCACTGTGAGGGAAACCCCATCTAGTGTAACGGAGCTTTTTTTTGCAACAAATTTAATTAATTCTTGTGGGCACGATAGTTTGATTTCATGAGAATCTAAATTTTGATTAATTGTTAAAAATTTTACTATCCCATCAACATGACCCTGAACCAGGTGGCCATCGATCTTATCGCTTAATCTCATTGCTTGTTCGAGATTTATTTTTTTTCCTATTCTCCACGTATTTAAGTTAGCAACCTTCATAGTTTCTTGAGATGCTTGGACTGTAAATATATCGCTCATTATATCAACAACAGTTAAACACACACCAGAGCAAGCTATTGAATCTCCTTTATTTATAGAGGATAAATTTTGTGTCTTGATATGGAAAATTTGATCAGAGTTGGAGTGAGTGGTAGTATCAGTTATAGTCCCGATATCCGTGATAATTCCTTTAAACATATGGTGAAAATAAATAATTTTACCATGAAAGATCTCTTAGGACAACTTGTTTACATTTTGGGTAAGTTTAAATGCGAGAAGGAGATTTGTTCTGTTCAATAGATTCTATAGAATATTCAGAATATATAAAGCGAGCTAAATTCAAAATACACAGCGCGATTAATATTGGCAACCCTATGTTCAATGCTAACCCAATACTTTCCCTTTTTTCTGGTGGCACTAATCCTTTTAACATTGACACTTTTCCTAATGGAAAATGCCATAAGCAAAGTGTTGATGCAGATGCTACTATTATAAATAGACAAAAATAAGCCTTTTTTGAGGAAAATACAGTTTTTAACGGTGATTTGAGTGTAATGTTAGTAGGTGGTAGAGTTTTAGCTTCATTTGTTGCTGGTGAAAGATCTTTAATTGGTAAAGGGTTTGTAGATTTATGAGGAGTATTTTCATGTTGTGGAGAAGGTTGTTGTATATAAACACCTGAAACTAATTTAAGCAATTGCTCTTTTTTTCTATATACTTGTTTTTGTAAATATTCTTTACCTAAAAGTGAGTTACTAAGAGGTTGTGGCCTTTCGAGTATCTGTAATACTTCTGATATTTCGCCTGGCTCTAATATTGCATGTAATTGTTTATCTTGAAAGTAAACAATATTGAATACTGAGCTGAAAATATTGCAAAATGTTTCTGGATCTTGATTTTTGTATCCACTCATCACTTCAATAAATATTTTATCGAGTTTTTTCCCCCTGTGCTCAATTTGGTTATCTATCATAGCTACTCTAGCATCATTTTGTGCTTGTTTTATGGCTAATGGTTTTTCTTTCTCTGATAGTTCTTTGGTCTGCTTTTTTGACTTCTTTTTTCTGTTAGCCTTAAAATACTCTGTGTGCGAAGTAGTTTGACCGAAATCAGAAATAAGCATTGTGACGTCTTCTATTCTTCTTTCGTCGATTCCATCTTTTTGTGTTACCTTGTCCTGTTTTGTCTCTTGAAGTGTTGGATGGTAAGTCAAAGCCCTCTGGTTTCGTATGGACAGTTTTGGTGGCTGTTGAAAGAAGAATTGTATTGTATTAAAAAAATTGGATAGCCGAAAAGAAGATCCAAACCAAAAAAAATTGTCACGCATTGCAGCAACAACTATTGGAACCCGCATCACTTGCTTTTTACTACTTGTTAAATTATAGCCAAACAGGCCTGTAACTGGTACGATTTGTTTATTTTGTGCATTTTTTTGGTTAGTTTCACTCTGTTCTTTTTTGTCTTCATTTTCAGTTTTTTCTGCATGTTGTAGCTTTTCATTTAGAAATAACTCGATTTGGTACAAGTTGTCCAGGTTAATGTTTTCAACGTCTGTTTGTAGCGTTATCGTTGTGCCCTGCAGAAGGATTTGAGGCGGAGCACTATTTACGAATTCTTCTACAGTTTTATAACTGTTAGTTTTACAGTAGTTATTATATAGTTCACTGCTTTCTTTGGGCACTTTTATGTTGGCTGTAAATTTTTTTTCCCGGGAAAGGCAGATTTTGAAAAAATCAATTAAAGGGTTTATTCGAAATAATCTTATATTAAAGGTGTCTTTATCTGTTGCTGTTAGCTCAAATGAAAATTTTTGTATATTGCTTTCAATACTTCTCGAGCGAATAGCACTGATCTTAATTGTTTCGCTAGAAAATGCTTTACTTATGTTTCTGGATTTTTCCTTAAAGAGCTTAGGTAAATCCTCTATTTTATACTTATTCTTAGTTTCAGTGTTACTGTTGTGCATAGTTGATACAGCAAATTCATCAACGCAAAGGTAAATAAAAAAGATTAATTAGTCAATAAATTAATAATCAGAATAGGGCAATTTTTCGGATTGTTGATGATATTTAAAATTTCACTATAATGAAAGTTTAAGCCAGCGTTTTTAAGATGAATAAAGAGTTATTAGATGACATACTTTCACTTGAAGATAAAGCAGTTTCCGAAATTGAGAATGCTTCTTCTTTGCAAGATTTAGAAAAAGTTAGGCTATTATATTTGGGAAAAAAGGGTGTAGTTAGAGCGTATTTTGATAACTTAAAAAAGATAGAAAATGCAGAGAAAAAGCGTGATTTAGGTGCAGTGATTAACGCTTTACGTGATAAGATAGATCATCTTATCATGAATAGGGAAAATGTGCTAAAAACAGAAGAAGTTAACTTTAAATTGCAGAACGAGGCAGTTGATATCACGTTGCCCGTTAGACCAGAAAAAATGGGCAAGGTCCATCCACTCAGTAAGGTTATAAATGAAGTAAAGCTTATTTTTGCACATATGGGTTTTAAAGCAGTTGATGGCCCTGATATTGAAGATGAATTTCATGTATTTGATGCACTGAATACTCCAAGTCATCATCCTGCACGAGAGGAGCAAGATACCTTCTACTTAAAGAATAAAATAAACGATAAAAGAATGGTACTGCGCACTCACACTTCATCTGTACAGATTAGAACCATGGAAAAAACAAAAAAATTCCCAATTAAAATAGTAGCCGCAGGTAGAGTATACAGAAACGACTTTGATGCAACTCACACCCCTATGTTCCATCAAATAGAGGGGTTATATGTCGATGAGAATGTCAATATGGGCCAGTTAAAATTTACTATTCATCACTTCCTTAATAAGTTCTTTGGCGATAAAGGGCTGAAGATACGTTTTCGTAATAGTTTTTTCCCTTTTACCGAGCCTTCTGCGGAAGTGGACATAAGTTATAAAGGTAGTAAATGGATAGAAGTACTGGGATGCGGTATGACGCATCCAAATGTATTTCAAAATGTTGGAATAGACCATACTAAATACAACGGTTTTGCGTTTGGCATTGGTATAGAAAGGCTTGCAATGCTAAAATATCAAATTAGCGACTTGAGGAGCTTTTATGACAACAAAATCAGCTGGCTTGATCATTACGGTTTTCATTTTTCATCTTTAAGATAAGTGATAAGTAAAACTCATACGTTCGTTATACTTGCTGCAGGGCATGGCAGGCGGATGAATTCAGATTTGCCTAAGGTCCTACACAAAATAGGCAGTTTTTCCATGCTCCAGCATGTCATTTACAATGCAAAACAGTTAAATCCTGAAAATATTGCTGTTGTAGTTGATCAGCCTTTAATTGAAAGACTAAAGTGTTTTAAGGATATACAGTTAATTACACAAGAATTAACACTTGGCACGGGAGATGCGGTCAAAACTGCGATGAGAAACCTAAGAGAATTGCCAGATTCAAGCATAGTTGTTGTGCAGTATGGGGATACTCCGCTCATAAAAAGCAGCACAATAACTAAAATGATTAGTTATTTAGAAGGCAAGGCTCTAGTTTGCCTAGGTTTTAGGACAAGCAATAAAGAATACGGTAGGTTAATTATTGAGAATGGTTCCTTAAGAGAAATCGTAGAAGCAAAGAGTGATAAAAATAATCATGAAGAATTTCTTGCAAATGCTGGAATAATGGTTGCATGTGCAAAGAATTTACGTGAATTGGTGGAGAAAATAGAGTGCAATAGCTCAACTCATGAATATTACTTGACCGATATAGTTTCCATTGCAGTGAAGAGTAATTTAAATGTCGGTTACGTTATTACCGGTGGAGAAGAAGCAACGGGAATAAATAACAGAAATGACCTTATAAAAGCTGAGTTTTACTTTCAAGAAAATAAAAGAAAAATTTTTACCGACTCCGGAGTAACGCTTGTTGCACCAGAGACTGTTTTCTTTTCTCTTGATACGCAAATTGCCAGAGATTCAGTTATTTACCCATATGTTTTTTTCGGTACTGGAGTGAAAATAGAGTCTGGTGCGAAAATACTGCCATTTTCGCATTTAGAAAACTGCTTAATTAAAAGTAATGCTGAGGTCGGTCCATTTACCAGAATACGCGGAAACACAACAATTGGTAATAAGGCAAAAATAGGAAATTTTGTGGAAGTGAAAACAAGTGAAGTTGGTCAAAACACTAGAATAAAACACTTAAGTTATATAGGAAATGCTAAAGTAGGGCAGGAGAGTAATATAGGAGCAGGCACTATTGTTTGTAATTATGATGGGAAAAATAAACATGAAACGAATATAGGGAGCAATTGCTTTGTTGGCGCCAATAGCTCACTAATTGCGCCGCTTAATATTCATGATGAATCTGTAATTGCAGCAGGTAGTGTTATAGTTGAGGATGTACCAGAAAAAAGCCTTGCAATAGCAAGAGAAAAGCAAGTAACTAAGAGAATAAAGTAGTCTAATTTAATTATGTTGTTGTGTCATTTTTAATATTAGACTTCTTGCATAACCATATAACAAACTTTTATTGGGAATAGAAACAAAAAAACTTCCTTGACAAACTCCGCCAGCCCCCTTATCATAACCTTACTATTACCCACAAATAAAAACATAGTATTGTATTTACTCAAATAATTTAATTTTATTAACCTGAAAGCTTATTAGATTAAAATTATTAAACTAAGAGTTATAATTTTAGCAACTAAAAGCTGTAAATTGCACCATATAAACAGTTATTTCAAGCAAAAGTTATGCCATTAAGAGCTATGCAACAAACATTTATATTTGTGGGTAATAGTAAGCTTATAATAACCATACGCGTCAAGTTAAGAGATTGTGAGCAAATTTAGAGAGGTTAAAGTGGATACTCTAGCCCTTCTACGTTTGTCTTTTAATGAAAATCGCGACCAAGTTATAGTGAGTTTTTTAAGAAATGCTTTTAAACTATTAATTTTGGTTAATACTAAAAATAACTCTCTAACCCGCCTTTTTAGCTCAATAAATGCCTTTGTTAAGCTAAGTTCTGTATTCTTTTTCACTTCTGTGCAACCAACTATGCCGTGAAATATAAGAATTGCGCACAATTTAGCATATAGTTCACATAATACTCTGCATGGCTTTCCTTTTAGCTTATCAAGCCTGATATGGCTTTTATACAATTTAAATAATAACTCAATTTGCCACCTTACTCTGTAAATCGTTAATACTTGCTCAGCACTAATTTTATTTTCTGGAACATTAGTTATAAATATTGACCAGTTCAACAATTTTTGATTTCTTTTAGAGGATGTATATCCCTGCGATCTTGCTAATCTATTAGCTTTCCTTCTTCTGGCCATAGACTGTTCTTCAGTTAGTTTCTGACATATAATTCTTACTCTAATTTTTGCTTCTTTTCCTAACAATACCTCGTTTTCTAAAAATAACTTATCCTCTAAACATTCTAATAACTCCATTTTTTGATTTGTTTCTACATCATATATGTTGGTATCGGATTTATAACGACTTATGAAATAAGCTCCTATTTCATTGATTTGTTTAAAAGAACTTGGCACAAAATAACCGAGATCAGATATTAGCAAATCATTGCTTAATATATTACTTAAATGTTTCCTATATCCCTGGTCTGATCTTACCCCCTCCGTTAAATTAAGTTGGTCTATTATCTGATTCATGTAGTCGAAAACTAATTGTAACTTTATTCCAGACTTAGTATTGCTTTCATAGCCACTGTAGCTAGTACCATAACCTTTATACATCTCTTCCATACTGTTAGGTAGAGTAATATAGCTACTGTCCAATAATTTAACACTATTAAATTGCTGTAAGATTTTGCAATCAACTTGCAAGATATTTTTAAAGAGAATCACAGATTCATTATACATCCTTTTCATAAATTCCACTGCTTCTTCAGTAAATCTAAAATCCAAACCTTGTTTTGTTATATCTATCGAGTCCTCGTTTAGTAATTGACACATTGTTTCTACGCTACAATTATCAACTCCTATATTACCCAAGACCATGGCTTTTACGAATGATGAACCTTTTAGCTTTCTCTTTCTTTTTATAAACCTTGTTGTAATTGAGATTTTCTCTGCTTTTTCATTAAAAATTTCTTTGAGCTTTTTTGATAAGCAAGTTATTTTATTCATTGGTTCTCTCACTAAAAGTATATCTGGGAGAACTTATACCTTATTATTCTATCTCTTTCATACCTTTATTTCCTTAACTTGACGCGTATGGTATCTGAATCATTCTCTGTAGGTTGCCTTAATAATAGGAGATCTAATCTATGCTCTGCAACTCTTGTATTTGCTCGCTCCACTATTCCTCCTACCATTCTTATATCGGAACTATATGTTTGACCTACCTTGTACCCAGCAATCACTTTATCAGGATTGTCACAAGTATAAAATACACCATGCAATATAGACCGAAACTTGTCCTCGCTATCTACATCTATTATTGCATTACCATTCATATCTTCTGGCATTAATACTCTGGAAATAGCCGTAAATAGTTCTCCGTGCTGAGCACCATCTTGCCAGTCATCATTCATAACTCCCTCTAAAATACCATGTACATTTTCAGCATTGGGAATTTCTACAAGCTGATCACCAAGCAAATCACCTCTATTCCCCAGCAGGTAATCTTCCGGTGTATTAAATCTAACTGCATTAGAATTTATTCCAGATCGATCATTAAGTGTGTATGTCACTACACCCACAGCAGCAATATTATCTTGTGGTAAACGGATTGCCTCTAGTTGTATATCATTGCTGGCTCTAATATGAAGTATAACTACATCAGAATCTTGAGCATGCAAGACCATAGTTAAAACGCTTCTTCTTAAATTCTGATTATTGTATCTAAATATGTATTTTGTTACATATGCTTCATCATCTTCTTCTAGTCGTACAGGGTGTATATCAAAAGCACTACTCCCAAAAGCAAAACCAGTCATATAATCAAATCTCCTATCGCGATTACCTTCATCTATTGGTATTTCGCGTGGAAGATGATGTAGTAAAAAATTTCTAGTTTCCTCTTGAATTTGTCTGTCTTGTCTATTTCGTACACGCTCAAATAATTTTTCTACTAAAGGAAATCTATCCTGTTGAAGTTCTACTGTATCAACACTAAAAGGATCTAGATCTATATATGGATTAAAATTTAATCCAACACAAACAGCATATCCTGATTCAGTATGAACAGGTATAAATGAAGAAGTATGTAATCTCTTAGCATTACCTCTAGCGCGATTTAATGCAGCACCAGAAGGCGTCCTCCATCCTTAATAACGATAGGAATGTTTTCTCTCTCTTCTTGACGATGTACAAGGAAAACAACACATGAATTTTCAGTAGACAAGTCAAGGTCAATATCTATCGTGTGGAGATGACTAAAATTTGCTAAAAACCCTAATAAAAATCCGTGACCCTCAAATTCTTGATTGCGATTTCTAATATCACTTTCTAGTCTGTCTGCGTAACGACGATAGATTCGAGTTATGTATGGCAAAATTTCTTCGTACATTCTATCTCTTACATCTTGCCTTTCGTTTCCTGCTATCATCTCTATAAAATTGTCAATTCGTTGTTGACCTGGTGCTACTTGTGCAAAAGTAATGATTCTATCAAGTCCTTGCCTTATTCTGGCGCGTCTAAGTCCTGCCGCAACTCTGTCATGTCTATCAAGTCTTCTTATTTCTCGTCTTAAGTGACGAATGTTCACTCTATGATCATGTAAAATTTCTCGTCTAATATAATTAACCTCAGATGCTGAATATTCGCCAAATTCACTTCTACCTTCATGATCTTCTTCACGAATCACTTCAAATACTGTTGAAATTCTCTCTCCCTGACCCTTGCCCTTTCCATGCATGCATACTTTGTATTGCTCAAAGCTTAGGTGTTCTTCCATTAAATTTGGATTTTGCCGTCTAATCTCTCGCACTAGAGCATCTCTTTCCCTTGTACTGAACCTTAACCCATCACTATTAGGGACGTCAGAAATGCTGTAACATCTTACAACCTGCTGTCCGTCAAGATTACGAGTCAAAACAGCAACTTTTAGGTTTCCTGTATTTCTATTTCTGCCTGTACGCGGATTAACACCATGATTATCAAAACGAAAATATACTTTTTCATCTGTTCTTAAAATTCCAGCATCATGTGCAGTAGCAAACATACTAAAAAAGAATATAAGAAGGAAATGACCTACACCCACATGATGCAAGAAAAATGGACAACGATCTAGAAAAGACTCAAATTCTCGTCTAAAACCCTCAAGATCTCTATCTACTAAACTTCTCACTAAAGACGCAAAACACCTCTCTATTTACTAGGACCAGAAAAACCACTTACATTGATGAAAGACTACTTATTACCACTAGGCGTAAAGGGCTTTTTCCTCTCAGGAGAACCAGAAGGACTCACATCAGGAGATTCAAGCTCGGACCCTGGCCCATCACCAGAAGCATCATGTCTTATGGGAGAACGAGAAAAACTGGGATCTTCAGCTTCTACTATTACTCTGGAACCACCATTCCTAGCAGGTAAGGGTTCTCTCTCTAACTTAGAAAACAATAACTCTTCTGCTAACTTGACGTAGTCCATACCTTCCTTCTTTCCTTCTCTGCCACATAATCTAAGATTTTCTATCATGACTTCTTTAAAAAGTGAAAACTTTTCAGGAAAGGAATCTCGAGCAAATAAGATTATATTTTTTATTTCTTCTTTCTCTATTTCTTCTTTCCCATCAGGCTTACAAACATCTTCTCGTTTCCAATTGACTATTAATCCTGCAAGCATACCACTTATGTGAACTGTATAATTAGAAGTATTAACAGCAGCCTTTTTGTATTCACTCAGTCTATCACACTCCCAAATCTTCATAATAAGAGATCTTGCTTGAACACTTGACTCAGGATTTTTCAACATTACATTTGAAATTGATGAAAGAAGAACTTCATATTCTCGCTGTGAGAATATCTTGTCCGAATGATCTCCTTGTTCTAAAAGTCCTCTATAACACCAGCACTGCATCAAATCATGAACTGTATCAAAAAAACATGAGTCTATTAATTCAGCAAGAAGAGCATACACTCCCTTATCTTTTCGTAGCAATCTTTGTAAAAGAACGCCTTTATCAGTTATGTTATTTACACAAAAATCTAAAATAGGAGCATCTTTCTCAACAGATTGAACGCGGGACAGAGCAAGAATAGCTTCTGTGAGCTTCTTTTCTTTATCTTCTTCTTTCAACAGATTATAAAAATACTCTACTCCTTCACTCCACTTAAGTTTTACAGCACTGTCAAAACCCTCTTCTGCATTACTAGGTTGCTTTAATTCCCCAGATTCTTTATCGATCCAGAAGTTAAATACATCACCATTTCTCTTCATACTACCTAACAGGGATTTTCGTACGTATTCGTTAATTTCAGTTTCAGTTTTGCCTTTAAATGCACCAGAAGGAACCCTTTTTTTATAAGCTTTAAATCTTTCTTCAAAGAGCTGATGGATTTTATCTACCACACAGTAACTACAAGCCATCTCGTATCTGCGGAGTGGATTATCTATTCTTATGCGAAGCGAATTATCTCTTTCATCTATTTTTTCTTCAGTAACCCTTTCACGCAAAAAAGTATTATTTAACCTTGTACCTGGCTTGTCTTTATCTAACTTTACCCAGCAACCTTCATCTTTGAATATGAGGCACAAAAACTCCAGCTTATCATCCTTAAAGCATTTTATGTGATCTACATAGGTCTCGACCCACCTTTTAATAGCTAACTTCCTTCCAGCCACAATGTCAGGATTTTCGTGTTTTATCACATCTTGTAGTTTTTTAAGTACCGCAGCGTGACGCTCTGTTTCTATTGGCATTTAAACCTCCCTATATCATGAAAACAACGCTATGGTACTAAATTTGTAACTAAGTTACAATACCTAACTACTCCAAAAAGACCTATTTTATATACAAATAGGCCTGGAGAGATATGTCTGGAATTATTGGGTATCTTCTGGAAATCTTGATTTAACAGCTACCACTAAGTTTTTTTTGGAGACCATAGGTGATGCACTTTTTGACATTGCGCTATTTATATTCCCAAGAATAAGGTCAATAGATATGTTGTTTTCAGAAGTATATTGATACAATTAACCGGAGAAGTGCTGGTGGCTTTAACTAAGTGGGTTTTAACCTCGCTCTTAAGTTCTGTTCAGCAGTATCTGCTCTGTTACGTTAATGTTAGGTAAGGTTATGGTTGTAAATACAAAATCCGATCAGCAGAGTGGTGAAGAAGATCTATATACTGTTTTGGGGTTTAAAGGAAAAGGAGATTTTCAAGACAAGATGAACAATATATTTAGTAATGATAATAAGGAACTTAAAAAACTACGGGACAAACTCTTTGGTAAATTAAAAAAGAAAATAATGACTGATGAAAAGAACAACCAGGCAGCTAAGAACGTTAATGATCAAATCACAAAGTCTAAAACTACTGAAAGTAAATTAAGTAATTTACTGGAATTTAAAAAACAGCTAGAAGCTTTCCTGAAGGATCAAGATAATCACGGTATTGTGTTTAATGAGATTGACTCTGTAAGTGTTGCCCCAGTTGTTGAAGTTAATGGTATAAATCCAAAATGGAGTAAGATTAAAAAGTTAAAAAAAGCTCAACCTCTCACCTCTAACAGGCAAGACTTTGAAAACGCTCTAGGGTACATAAAATCAAAAGAAGAAGTTATGGGGATTACATTAGAGGAGCTTAGTGAATACAAACAAAACTCTGTTAAGATTTTTCTACTGAACCATGTTAATTCATGCAAGAATAAAAGTTCTCAATTGCATTCTGGGGTAGAAGAAGCTACGGCAATACTATCAAGTGATAAGCTGAGGATTTTCTACGATGAGGCAGTAGAGAATAAGGTGCTACAACCGATATTATCTTACGGAGGATATAAACAAATATATGACGAAACGAACTATGCAAAAAATGAATCTCATGTTATAACCGAAAGGGAAGAACTTGGAAAGAACGTTAGAACAGTAATGGAGGTGAATCGCTTTATGAATGAAAGCAGTAGAAAAGATCAGAAAAATGGTACTAGTTCAACAGAAACTTCTACAAATTATAGACAAGAGCAAGTTGCCTCTAGTGATGATAGAACACTTTATAATAGTGATATACCTTCACTAGGTAGATCGATTGAGAGCAGCCGAAGTCGCCTGTTCATGCCATTTGGAGCTTCTGTTGATACGAGTACCCCGATTAAACCCCCTGCCAATCCATCTAACCTAGTTACCACTGGTGAGGATTATACTAGTAATGCAGATCTGAGTAATGAGTTCGGCGTAAGTGGCATGAGTAAAATTGTTGCGCCTATGGAGGTAGTAGTAAGTAATTTGGTAAAAATCAAAGAAATCGCAGAACAGCAGAGTAATACTTCACTGAGTAAAGAAGCAATAGATCTTGAAATAAATATGCGAGTTTTGATAGATGTTGTAGAAGGAGTTTTCAGAGATTGTAATAACGGATCAGCACAAAATTATCCTAAAAACATGCCTATTGAATCAGGATTGAAGGTATTGGAGCAGATGAATGAATCTTTAGATGAAAAGGTTCAAGAGTTACAGAAAAAAGTAGATGAGCTTGAAGAGGAGAATAAGGGTTTTCTAGACAAAAATGATAAACTTAAGGAAAAACTTGCTACAGCGAAAGAAGAAAAGCAATTGCTATTTGATGAAAAAGAAAAGATGCAGGAAGTTATAAATGGTCTGAATGAGAACAATCAACGATTAAGGCAAAAAATAAATGGGTTAGAAGATGATTATGAGTATGTGCTCAGAGCGGAAAAGACAAAAGGAGAAACCAAAGATTCGTGTATAGAAGTGGAGAATGCAGATATACCGGAAGGAAAAGCTGAGTTACGTGAAGACTATGAAATTAAAATATTAAAGCTGCAACAAGAGATAGATGCAAAAGGGACACAATGTAAGAGATTGCTATTAGCAAATAGTATATTACGAAGAAATATAGAACGATTAGAAGTCATTGAAGAATGCTTGAGTATCGATCCCTCACATTTTTGCTCTGGAGAAAATTTGTATAATGAGCTTATTCTAACTAATGAACAGCAGGAAAATCCTGATATATTAATCCGGGATGAGATGGATTCAAAAGTTGTCACTGAGTCTGTGGGTGTTAATGTAAAACAAGGTTATAGTAAAAGGACTAGTAACCTATCTCGAGTCTCTGAACAAAGTTCAGCAGTAAAATCTCAATTCTCAGAAGCAAGAGCTCAGAGTAGAAAGCAAATAATTTATGCTGCTTCTTCTTTTATATTATCTGGAGCATTTGCTGTTGGTATAAGTTTAACAACGTCTCATTTAGGAGTATCTATTACACTTGCTTTTACTGCATTGACTCTCCTTACATTGGGATGTTATTGTTCGTATAAGGCAAGTACGACGCTTAGGAATATTCAACTTGATCAAACTTTTAAAATGGCTGATCATGAAGCTGTTTTTATGTTTCCCAGCTTATAACTATGTGGAAAAATATATTGTTTTACTCACCTCAAGAAAAGAGATAAGGGGGAAGATAAAAAGGTCTATCAGTTATCGGTGCGGCAGATTAATCTCTGACGGTGATATAGAACATTACTTATTTCTCTAGAGAATAGGGGATTAGTGAATAAATTCTAGGTGTAGAAGGAGATATAGATGAAGAAAAGACCAAATTTAGTAGAAAAATTAGCAAGATTTCTTTGTGCATGATAGTGAGAGAACAGCAAAGTAGTCGTATCAAGGGATTAGTTTATGTTCTGAACTAAGCTTTTCGGTAGGTTATAAAAGAGGTAATATCGAGACCTTCCTTTGAAGTTCCAGATTATCAGAGTACTTTGCTCTTCTGAAGTTAGTGATGTTGGAGTACCTCTGGGTCGCAGTACTGATAACCAGAATTATGGACTAGGATAAAAAAAGAGCAATCAGCATGTGCCTAGATTTGAGCAGCAGACATAAACTTGAAATTACTATCAATTGGGTAAAATTGGAGAGTTTTAAATGGCTTGGCCATGTAAGGTATTCAATAAACTCCCATCTTTAAATTTGATCAAGCTTAGTTGAAAGAGTGGGGATTTTAATAATTTACCTCAAATCTAATTAAGAGTTAAAGTGAGAAGATGTTTTAGTTTTTATGCACCTTCCTCTCTACTAATTAAGGCGTTCTTTTTATTTGCGGCTTTTCAGCCGTACTATTCTTCTTAGCAACCAATCCGGTACTTCTCTACCCTTTTCCCACTTAGCAAACCTCATCTTTTCTTTTAGGTAGTACTCTCTGTAAGCTTTTACTGAATGACTAGACTTATATTGATCTGGTAACGCCTGTACAAAAGGCTTTATATCGGTTGATTGAAAAACAAGCAAATTCTTATTACTATCACACCAATCTATAACTTCTTCTGATTTATGTTTTCTTTTATATCGCCAAGTATACTCTTTGCACAGCTCCCTTCCGTATTTTATTAACCAGAAAAAGTTCCCTTTTGACTGTCTAGCCCATAAAGAGCAAGGATGGTTTTTGTGAGTAAGTTTATATGGAACTTCTATATTTTGGTTTGTGATACTGACAAAAGGGTTTGGTGCTTTTAACGCTGTTGAAAAAACATTACTGAGTAATTGAGCAGTTTCTAATGGCATTTTCACTATATGCTTATCGCATAACATTCGTGCTGCAATTACTGGGTTTTCATCTAGTACAAAGATGTTCATCTAGGTGTCAAAAGATAAAATCAAATTAAGTCTTTGACTTCGTTAACTGTAAGACCAGTAGTTTGAGCTATAATATCAATGGAAACAACTGCTTTTAGTAGATTCTTTGCGACCTCAATTTTCTCTGCTTTTCTGCCTTTTTTATGTCCGATAAGGATGCCTTCTTCTCTACCTTTTTCAGTAGCATCATCGAGTTTTTGTTCCAAGATAGCAGCTTCTTTCTGTAGATCCATTACCCTTTCTTCATAAGCTAATAGGTCCTTCTCATTCCAATGGAACTTACCTAACTCATCATATGCTAGCTTTATTATTGGTGATTTTTCTGCTATTTTCCTTAAATCTTCATCAGTTGTTTCTTCTGCATATTTAAAGAAAAATAGCCAACGATCTACTACATTTTCTAGCTGCTCTTCTTTACTCTTAGGAAACTTTGGCAGCTCAATAAAGATAAATTGAAAATCTTTTAAGTCATGCTCGTTAGTTTTTTCATCTCTTATGGTATGGCTAGATATATAATCAAGCTTATCAGGAAATAAATTACAATTGGAAATAGCAATAAAGAAAACCTTCTTTAAATCAATGTACTTACCACCTTTATCAGCCTGCCTTGAGTAAGCCTTAGCAGCATATAATTGAGCCTGTTTTTCAAAGCCTTTATCACGAGCGAGTTGCATTTCCGCAATATACCTATTTCCATATGAATCCTTACAAAGAACATCAACAATGCTTTGTTTATCAGAAGCAATCTCAGGATCCATAATAGTGCTAAGGAACTCAACATCTTGAATAGCGTTAACCCCAGTAAAACCTAAGATGTCATTTAAGAAGTGAATAAGGATATTCTTATTTTTCTCAGTGCCAAACACTCGTTTAAAGGACAGGTCGAATTTTGGATCAAGAAACTTAGAAAGAGCCATGAGAAAGTAAGTTAAAAAGCATTGATAATTATACACAATTATGAAGAAATATTCAACTAAAATGCAAACATTTTGTATATCTTTATTTTGTAGTATTAACCTATATAATATTTATGGCAAATATCTCGATAAGGTACCAAATAGCGCAAAAAGTAAGGAGCTGGAGGTTAAAGCGAGGTTATACTCAAAAAGATTTAGCGGAGAAAATCGGTGTAACGTATCAAATAGTACTACAATATGAAAAAGGAACACGTAAAATTTCGATTGAGAAGTTATACGCTATGGCAGAGATATTATCAATTAATATTAAGGATCTTATTCCTGTATCAAATGAAAAAATCTGTCTTGAAGATGAGGGGGAAGAAATATTAAATTTAGTAAGAGAATATAAAAAGATTAATGATCAAGAGTTACGTAAGATATTTTGTTTACTAACCAAGTTTGTTCAAATTAGTGAGAAAAGTAGTAAAAAAACGGAGAGAATAAAAATTGCAAAGGGTTTGGTTAAAGAAGGAATTTCTGTTGATATTGTTGCAAAAACAATAGGTCTCTCTGCTGATGAATGTGTTGAAGAAAAAGTTGGTTCTATCTACTGCCAAATAGGAAAAAAGAAATATCTATTACAAGGTCTAGTTGTGTGTCAAAACTGTGGATATGCGTATAGTGGTGCACAATGTGGAGTTGAAGGAAAAAAGTTTAGCTATTATCGCTGTAGTAGTACTATACGTATTACTGATGGTAGGGAGAAGTGTACTAATAAATTGGTCCGTACAGATATGTTAGAAACAGCTATATGGGAAAAGGTGAAAAATTTACTAAAAAACCCAGAGATAATAAAAAATGAGTATCACCGTAGAATTGCAGAAAATAAAAATGATGAATCATCAGATAAGAAGTTTGCAAGAAGGGAAAATCAAATAAAACAAGGCATCGAAAAGTTAATGGAAGACTATTATAGTCAAGAAAATGTAGGAGATAAAGGATATATAAGTGAGGAAGAATTTAAACAGACGATGAAAGGAATGAGGGAACGCTTAAGAGGGATAGAAGAAGAGAAGAAAAAGGTAGTTGATCAAAAAGCAATAGAGAAGGGAATGAACCTTATCATCAACAGTATAAAGAGTCTTTATTCCAGTGTAAAATCTAATTTGGAACAGCTAGATTGGCAAACTAAGCGTGGCATCATTAAAGCATTAGTAGAACGAATTCAGATTGGTTATGACCAGGTAGAAGTGGCGTTTAGAATCGAAGAACCAGCACAGGATGGAGAGATTTTTAATTTGCAACATTGTACTGGACGTCATGATAAGGGGGCTGGCGAAGGGTGTCAAGGAAGTTTTTCGTTTCATCCAATGCGCTGCCAAAAGTTTGTTATGCAAGAGATCCCATAAATTGGGTGTCATAATAACTACACCCACATTAATTTTGGTGTACGTGACCTTGAAAGATCGTGATTCAATACTTAAATTATTAGGGTAGTAGGCAAATAATGGAGCTCAAAATGCATAATGTACAAGAAACTGAAAATTTAAAATTTGACGCTGAGGTAGGGAAAGTACTGAATATAGTGATTCATTCACTTTACACCAATAAAGACATTTTTCTGCGTGAATTAATATCAAATGCATCAGATGCATGTGATAAGTTGCGCTATGAATCTCAACTAAACCCTAATTTGCTAGATTTGAGTGACGAATTAAAAATCACTATCAGCTCCAATAAAGATAAGAACGAGCTATATATCACTGATAATGGCATTGGAATGAATAGACAGGATTTAATAGACAATCTTGGTACAATTGCAAGCTCTGGTACGCAAAAGTTCTTGGATGCGATTAAGAATAGCAAGGATTCAAGCCAAACTGTGGAGCTGATTGGGAAGTTTGGTGTTGGTTTTTACTCAAGCTTTATGGTTGCATCAGAAGTAATAGTAGAATCGAGAAAAGCTGGAGAAGAGGAGTCTTGGATCTGGCAATCCAAAGGAGATGGGGAATATTCAATCAGCAAGTCAGATAATCAAGTCCCTCGCGGAACCAAAATTACGCTCATTATGCATCCTGAAGAAAACGAGTTTTTAGATAAATTTCGTGTTGAAAATATTGTCACTACTTACTCTGATCACATAAATTTTCCTGTTGAGTTTATAGACGAAGAAGGAAAAAGTGAAAAGTTAAACAGTAAGGCTGCAATTTGGACTAAGCCAAAAAATGACGTTACTCAAGAGGAGCACAACGATTTTTTCCGCAGTGTTGCTCACGTTGGCGGGGAGCCCTGGATGATATTGCATAATAAAAATGAAGGTGCAATAGAATATACAAATTTGCTTTATGTTCCTTCTATAAAACCTTTTGATTTATTCCATCCAGATAGACGTTGCTCTGTGAAGTTATATGTAAATAAAGTATTTATCACTGAAGATAACGTACAGATTATACCACAATACTTGCGTTTTCTGAAAGGCGTGGTTGATTCACCGGACTTGCCTCTTAATATCAGCAGAGAAACGCTGCAGAATAATCGTGTTGTTGAGCAGATCAGAAAATCTCTCACTAAGCGTGTGATATCAGAGCTCGGTAAAAAAGCAAAAGAGAATTTAGAGGAATATACAAAATTCTGGACCAATTTTGGTGCAGTTTTAAAGGAAGGTCTTTGTGAAGCTATGCCAACTGATGAGAGAGAAGCACTACTCTCAATTTGCAGATTTCATAGTACTGGTGATGAGAAATTAGTCAGCATTGATGACTATATAAGCAGAATGAAGCCTGAGCAGGAACATATCTATTATCTCACCGGAAATAGCCTCGATTCAGTGAAAAACAGTCCGCAACTTGAGGGGTTCGTCAGTAAAGGGCTGGAGGTTCTTCTGTTCGTTGATCCAGTGGATGATTTCTGGACTAGTGTAATTCATGAATATAAAGATCAAAAGTTTAAGTCTGTGACTCGCGCTGATGTTGATTTGGAAAAATTCTCTTCAGAAGAAGATAAGAAAAATGAAGAAAACAAATCGAATGAAGAAAAAACTGAGGAAACTATATTGCAATATTTTACCACAGTGCTTGGAGATTCAGTAAAAAGCGTAAAAATTTCCAAAAAATTGACTGATAGTCCCGTATGCCTAGCGGTTGATGAAGGTGCTATGGATCTTCGCATGGAGCGTTTTTTGCGTGAACAAAAGCAGCTAAATTACCGCACGCCAAAGGTGCTTGAAATTAACACTAAGCATCCTGTAATAAAGAGTATAATGAAATCTTATGCTGAAAGTGGTGAAAACCCAACATTGGAGGACATGGTTCACTTATTGTTTTACCAAGCTTGCATCGTGGAAGGCGAAGAGATGGATGACGCGAGCAGCTTTGCTAAGAGACTGAATAATTTGCTTGGCAAGATTTCTGTTTAATGCTATACTTAGCTTAGCTTAGCTGCTAGTTAGGAGGTAAAACATGTTTGGTTCCAATTTTAGAGACTTTGTATCACAAGATACAACTTCACAGGGCCAATCAAATTCTGAAAGATTAATCAAAAGTTGGCATGGTTTTGAAAAACCAGATTCTGAAGATTCAGGTATTGAAGAAGAGTTTGAAGTTTTAGATAGCGAAAGTCAAGAGATACCAGCTACTCCATGTAGCACACCCCCTGAAGATCTAAGTTTAGAGAATGCAATACTTGCAAACTTTCCTGATGGTTGTGATAGGTCGTTTACTGTAGAGTTAAAAGATGAAGATTCATATGGTATCATTCCTAAAAACTTAACTTTTGCTGAGATTATAAATATCTTAAATCAAGCTATACAAGAAGATAATTGTGAAGAATTAGACAAGGTTGTACAAAATATTGAAGATTATGAAGGCAGGTCTATTACGCTGGATAATGAAAATCTCAAAGATTTCTGTTCAAATCAACTTAATTTGGAGTTACAAAACGGAAGCAACCATCAACATATATATTCAAATGTACTATCACAATATAAATTTGATCAAGAGGGTTTCAAGTATGATTATTCAGTAAAAGAATTGGTACTATTGGCAATTGCAGCTAATGACAAGCTAGTAGAGCAATATCAGGATTTTCTTTTTGCTGAAGGAAATTTAAGTCTTTTACCTCTCCTTGTTGGTGGTCAAAAATATATTGAAGCTTTTATAGAAAAATTCCATGGTACCGATGGAGTTTATGGAAGATTAAAAGATCAAACTATACAACTTGTCGAACCTAATAAGATTGGTTTTTTCTCAGTTATAGCATTAAGAAAAGAGCAAGAATTATTAAATGCAGTTTTTGTCGAATACGTTTTAAGAGATTTTGGACAGGTGTTAAAAACAAGTAATCCTGATTCTTTGTATGGTGTGCTTGAAACAGCGTCTCTGATCAAAAATGAAGAATTCATCACGATAGTGCTGGGTGCATTTGAAAGATATATTAATAAGCTAACTAAAAAAGCCTCAACAGAAGAGTTATTAAAAAAGAGTTTTGTTACTTTATTAGAAACTGCGATAAGCCAGGAACACACATCTGTCATTGAATACCTGTGCAAACGATACACTAATAGTGCAGATCATGCCATTTACGATGTATATGAACAAGCATTTGCGGATGATAAAGTTATTACAATACTAGGGCAACAAATCCTGAAAAACATAGGAGCTCGTGGCAGAAAAGAAATTTATGATTTAATTCTGAAAACTGCATTGGATGCTGGTAATATTGCATTTATCGAGCACTTGTGTGAAAAATGTGCTAAATGCAGCAATGATGTTATCGGCTATCTCAATCAAAAATTTAAAAATAACGAATTTGATAACATACACGAATCAATCCTCATTGCATTGTCTAATGTTGAATACACAAACACAGACGTTATAGTCGAGGTGCTTTTTTACACTAAAGAAATCCATCAAAACGTATCACATAATGAGCAAGTGATTAGGCCGGTCATACAGAATATACTGAAAAATGCAACACACTACTCAATAGGCCAAGAAGATTACTCCTTAGTCAAGGAAGTATGTTACTTATACACAGAAGAGGGTGCAATTAACGTAATTTTTCAAGAGGAGTGTAAGATTTTTAAATCTAGCATAGAAAAGCGCATAGAAGATCTGGAAAAGGAAAACAAATTATTGCAATCTGAAGCTTTACGTGAATATAACAGCCGTCTTCCAGGTATTGTAAATGGATTAGTTCAGACTGCTTGCATAGTGTATGATGAATACACTAAAGATCCAAAAGACAATAAACGTCAAAAGAATATTGATCTAATATTCAGTTTAATGCAAATTAGAAATATTCTGCAATTTTCTATTGATGTGCAAAAATATTCCTGTCATGAACGTCAAGATTTGTGGGATGAAATGTGCCAAACTCCTGGAACTTTTATAATACGAAAAAGAAGTAATAACGTTGCAGATGAATTAGAAATTCCAGTTATAACAAGTGACATTCTATCAGAAAATCCAGGACTTGAAAGTACTGGCAGTCAACAACCACAAGAAAATGTGGACAGACGAGAAAATATTATGAACAATGAAGAGGCTTCAATAGAAGAAGCTATAGATAATGATTATAGGGGGGGTAAAATGTCTAGAGATAAAAAAAGTACAAAGCAGAAAATGTCTAGAAATAAAAACAGCACAGAGCAGAAATTGTTGAATGCTATCTACATTCCTAAGACGATGGAGAGTTACTTAAAAAGGAATAATATAAAAGATGAACCTATTTTGAAGAGTATCATAGACAAAGTAAATGCTGAAATTCAAAAGAAGAAGGAGGAGGAGAAGAACATTATCAATCCAGGTCCTACTAAGAAGCAAAGATGCATTGATCAGAGAAACACACTCTTAAAAACTAGAGATTTTCTTGAAAAAAAGATCAAAAGCATTGGAACTGATGCTAAGGCTGCTGTATCATCAGTAACTGATGTTAGCGCTACTACAAGTAGTCACGAAGCTCCTGTTAATATTGATGATGAGAAAAAACAAGCTCATGCTCAACCTGCTGAACATGTACCAGAAGAAAGTGCAAAACTTAAGGCACAGCCTTCTAATACTCAAGAGCAACAAGAAGTTTCTGAGACTCCAGTTCCAGAACAAACGGATGATATTGAAAGTTTAAGTACACAGGACGCTCTTGTTCCTCAAAGTAAAAGTGCTACCGTGTTATCAGTTGATAGCGATGAGGAAAAACAAGCTTCTCTAAGTGATGAAGTTTTTTATGATGCAGAAGAATCTATGTTAGGTACAACAAATAGTAAGGATGGTTCTACGCTTGAAGGTGATAGTGATAAACAAGAGCCACAACCAAAATCAGTGCCAACACCTTTAGTAGCTAAAGAAAATTCTGGACAAGTGAATAATGTTCAAAGTAATGGTAGACAGTCTGATAATCAAAACAATAAAGATATACAAGATGTTAGCGCTACTATAAGTGATCAGGTAACTCCTGTGGGTAGTGATACTGAAAACAATAAAGTGGAAAAAAGTGGTGTGAGTTTACAAAGCAGCGGCTATGTGGACAATAGCACAGTATTATCCTTTGTGGATAGAGAGCGTGTTATTCATGTTGATGCGCAGGTTTCAGGGGATGTGAGTTGTCTGGTTGAAACTATTAGTGAAGATATTGATGAAGTTGCAAGTAATCAAAATGGTGTACTTTTGCTGGAAGCTCAACCTATGGTACAGAGTTATGATTCAAGTGAAAAAGGTAATACTAATTTGCAAAGTGCAGGTGATAGTAGTGTAGGTGTAGTGTCAAAGAATGGTAGTGATCAACTACCTGCCGATAATCTAGAGCAGAATAGCAAAGGGGTGGATGATAGTAGTGTATCTGTGCAGTCTATAGGTATGGTGATAAGTCAATCTAATAGTGCTTCCACTATAACTCTGGATGATCACAAGCCTCTCATGAAAGATATAGAAAATGATAATGATCCAAGTGAAGAAGATAATGATTCTCCACAGAATATCAAAAAAAGCACATTGTCTACTATAGTTGTTTCAACACTAGTCGTGGCTGCAGTAGCTTCGATAGCTATCTCTGTTTACTTAGAAATGTTAGCAGTGGGGATAGCAGTTGGAGCTTGTTGTCTTATTGTAGCTATAGTTACCTACTGCTATAGGCCTAAAACCTTAATTGAAAACGATAAGGTCGAAAGGGTTAATGATGATATGCAAAAAATTACACCTTGCTGTAGCTGACGATGAATAAATATAGTAGTCTATCGTTTAATAATTTATTATAATTGTATTAATTATTAGTGAATAAAAACTTGGTAAACTACGAAGAAATATTCTTAAACAAAATCAAAGATATAAAAGATGAGGGGCGCTACCGTGAATTTACGCACTTTGCGTCATTGCCAGGTAGGCTCCCCCACATTATGGACTATGAAAGAAATAGGGAAGTAATCGTCTGGTGCAGTAATAATTATCTGGGAATGTCGCAGAACGAGAAAGTTATTGCTGCTATTCAAAATTCATCAATTGGTGCGGGGGGAACAAGAAATATATCTGGTACAACAAAAGAGGTTGTCGAACTGGAAAAATCCTTAGCTTGTTTGCATAAAAAAGAGGCTGCTTTAACTTTTGCTTGTGGCTACCTCGCTAACCAGACAACACTTAGCACTTTATCGTCTGTTATTCCTGGCGTAGTAATTTTTTCAGACGAGAAGAACCATTCTTCGATGATAGAAGGCATAAAATCAGGAAAAAGGCCAAAACATATATTTAGACATAATGATGTTGATCGCTTAGAGCAGTTGTTAAAGTCCGTAGACACAAAAACACCAAAGATAATAGCACTTGAATCCGTATATTCAATGGATGGCGATATAGCGCCGCTTAAAGCAATATGCGATCTTGCAGATCAACATAATGCAATTACCTATTTGGATGAGGTGCACGCAGTTGGCATGTATGGTTCACATGGTGGCGGAATTGCAGAAAGAGAAGGCCTGATGGATAGAATAACCGTTATTCAAGGTACACTATCAAAGGCTTTTGGAGTGATGGGTGGGTATATAGCGTCTTCAAAGAGCTTGGTAGATGTAATAAGAAGTTCCGCTCCAGGATTTATTTTTACCACTGCTATGTCGCCTGTTTTAGCAGCGGCAGCAAAGGCAAGCGTTGAACACCTAAAATCAAGCAACATTGAAAGGGAAAAGCAAAAGCAAGTCGTTGAAAAAGTAAAAAACTCACTGAGAAATGCAGGAATTAACTTCATTTTAACAGAAACTCATATAATTCCAATAATAATTGGCGACCCAGAGTTATCCAAAAAAGCATCAAAATTATTATTTGATGAGTATGGAATATACGTTCAACATATAAATTACCCGACAGTTCCAAGAGGAACTGAGCGTTTCCGTATTACCCCTACACCTTATCATACAGATGAAATGATAGAGCATTTAACAGAATCTCTTGTAAAAGTTTTTGAGAAGTTGTCTATCTCTTTAGCCTGTTTATGCTATAGCTAGTACAGCCCTACGTCATACCGCGATTTATTCGCGGTATTTCAGCATGGATTCCGCTAACAAGTAGCGGAATGACGAGTTTTACGCTTATCAAATTGTAGGTAAACATAAATTACTTTAGCTATAGTTTTATATCTCCAGCAATAATCAATCCGTTGTCTTCTGTTAGCCTTCCACCGCTTTCTTGCAGAAAAAGTCTACCGAGCAAGGTTTTATATTTGTTAACTCCAGAATAAACTGTTCCTCTGTGCCTTCCTGCCGCAAGGTATGCAAAGCCTAAAATTGTTGAACCGATGGAGCGTACACTACTATTGCCAGGCAGCAATTTATTTAACAAATTACCACTTACATCTATTAGACCCCCTTCACGTCTTTTCACCCGCATTTTTATATGACGAGATCTAAAATCCTCAAGAAAAGCACCTTTCTTTTCTTCTGCCCAAAAAGTTTCTCTAAGAGCCGGAGCATCAATTACAGCTGCCACAACTTTATTTTTATGAATGAGACAGACTGATACTGCAAAATAAACCATGCAACTAGAAAAATTCTCCCTGCCCTCTATAGGCATAATAAACCAGGTATAAGTGTCATCTTTTACTTCTTGATCAGTATCATCTTCAAAAATAAAATCATAGTCTCGTTTGTAATCGTGCAAGCAATCGTATATGGTTTGCTTGGATTTTGAATAAGTTTTATTGATAAAGTCTGCTGATTTAACATTAGAGATTTGTAATTCATTAAAATCGCGCATAAGCTGCCTGGAAGCACTACGCACAGAATCAAGCATCACATTAATTCGTGGTGATGAGATGGACATTCTTCTTTTTACTCTTTCACTCTTTCATAATAGCTGTCATCTGGAGTATATACTACAATTTTATCCTCTTCTTTTATAAACTGAGGCACGTTAACGCGCATTCCGTTTTCCAAAATTGCAGGCTTATAAGAAGCAGTAGCAGTTTGTCCTTTAATAACAGACTCTGTTTCTTTCACAGCAAGTGTAACATAATCAGGCACATGCGCAGAAATTATTTTGTCTTGATAAGCTACAACTTTAATTTTCATGTTATCCTGTAGATAAATCTTTTTTTCTCCCAATAAATCCAAATTTATAGTGATTTGCTCGTAATTACTTGGATGCATAAGATTTACAATGTTTCCTTCAGTGAAAAGGTAAACATACTCCTCTTCATCTAAAATTGCCCTTCTGATTGTTGCATCAGAGCGAAATCTTTCATAGTGTTTTGCTCCGGTCTTGATATTTTTCATTTCAGCTTGTATGTATGCACCACCTTTACCAGGTTGAGTATGCATAATACCTACAACCAAAAATAATCCGCCGTTATGTTCCAACACCTGACCTGGTCTGATATCGTTAGCTCTTTCTGCCATAATTACATTTTCAGTTTGATCTTACAATTATAAATAGCTTTATATAAATATCAAAGTCTTTATTAGTCAATAAATTCTGGCATATTTAATACTATATACTTCCCCTTTATATTTATATGTGAAAATATCTCTTTAGTGAAAGATAGCATAATACGTTTTTTTGTGCTGATAACTAAAATTTCTAATATATCCCCTGAGCCGAAATTATACACAGATTTTACATAGCCATATAATTCATTACTTTTCAGCCTTACTTCCATATCTACAAGGTCACTTTGATAAAATTCATCCTCATCATTTAGCTCTGGTAACTTGCTTCTTTCTATATATAGCTTCTTATTCCTTAAAAGCTCTGCTTCATTACGGGAATTTACTCCGCTCATTGTAGCTATTACTAAATTATCACCTATGACAGATACTGAGTCTATTTTATAATTCTCATCACCATTTATTAGCTCACCATATAAGGATATATTTTCAGGTTTTTCGGTAAAAGTTTTTAATTTAACAGCTCCTTTAATTCCGTGAGGAGAGGTAATAATTCCTAAGCATACCAGATTGTCGTTCATATTAATATCAAGCATCTAATCAGAAGATTTCTCAGATAAATATTGAGCCAGAATCTCAATTCCTTCATCAATCTCTTTTTCAGTGATAATTAGTGGAGGTAAAATTCTCACAACGTTATCTGATGTTACTCCAACAGTGAGTAAACCACGATGACTTAACTCTTCTGCAAACTTTTGATTGTCTGCTTTCACTTTTATTCCAAGCATTAACCCTTTCCCTCTCACTTCTTCTATTATTGAAAATTTACTTGCTAAGTTTTCTAGTTTATTTTTTAAGTATTTACCTCTAATTTCAACATTTTTCAAAAAGCCGGGGCTGAGCAATTCTTCGAGCACAGCATTACCTACTGAGGTTGCAAGCGGATTGCCACCAAAAGTGGAACCGTGCATACCAACTGCCATATATTTAGCAGCCTTTTCAGTTGCAAGACAAGCCCCCAGCGGAAACCCCCCGCCTATTCCCTTTGCAAGAGCACATATATCAGGTTCCACTCCTATATGTTCGTATGCGAATAATTTTCCTGTCCTACCAGCACCGCATTGTACGCAATCAAAAAATAACAATATGTCATTTTCATCACACAGCCTTCTTAGTTCTTTCATAAAGACTTCATTCATTACTTTGATACCACCTTGCCCTTGTATTGGTTCTATTAATATAACGCCTATACCACTTGAAATTGCTTTCTTTACGCTCTCAATATTGGGCTCGATGTTATCACACCAATCAATGTAGGGATTTAGTAATTCAGAAAATTTCTGTTTATCGTTTGTAGCACAAGTTAAAAAGGTTCTTCCATGAAATGCACCATGAAATGTTAAAATTCTGTGACGATTTTTATTGCCTTTTCCATTTTGATAGATCCTAGCAATCTTAAGTCCACATTCTACTGCCTCTGATCCAGAATTTGAGAAAAATACAGTGTCAGCGAAACTATTGTTTATTAATTTTTCTGCAAAATTATTGGCAGCAGGTATATTATAGGTATTTGATATATGCCATAATTTTTCTCCTTGCAATTTAAGAGCACTAATTAATCTTGAATTGGTGTGACCTAAGCTACTAACGGCTATTCCGGAGTGAAAATCTACGTAGCGCTCACCATCAACATCATATAGGTAGATACCTTTGCCATGAGAAAAATTTATATTAACAGGAGAATAAACTGGCAAAATAGGAGAAATTGTCATAAAATATTATATGCTAAATTTTATTATTAATAACATAAAAGCCGTTGTTTCGCAATGAGTAAGGATATGTATAAGATAGGTAAATTAATGTTTTCTGCACTGGGGAAAAACAAATACACAAAAGTTATCGCATTATTCTCATCAATTTTTATGATTTTATTCAGTGTGATATATTGTAATTATTTACTAAGGAGTAATTTCCTTTCTTCTTACCGTGATTCAAGTGTAAACTTAAAAAGCGTACTGGAAAATGGCATAATAAAAAAATACCATTATTTACTAATAGAAAAGCATCACATTAAATACAAAAATTTTGACTACATAAACCAACTAGTAAAACTACGTGCTGAATTATTACAATCAGTGAGCAAAGTAAAGGATTTCAGCTTAATACTGTATGATCAAAACGGCAGAATAATATTCAGTAATTTTAACACTCAAGATTATGATTATGAACAGTTACTTACAAACGATGAAATTGATAAACTATTAAGTAACCAAGAAATATTTTATACTACAGGAAATACATTAACTTCTATTTTCCCTATATTCCATGAAAATAGCGTTAAACCGTCGTTTTTTTTGAAGATTCTTCGAAACTACAATAATTCTTATGTTATAGCATATGGCCTGTTTTTAACATTTTTGGGCCTATTATTAATAATCTTAATATTAATAATGTTCTATTTGCACTTTTCTAATACCCAAATGCTAGCCAAGCAACATAAAACTAACATTGAATTACAGCAGATAAAAGAGACATTAGAGCAAGAAAATGCAAACAAGCTAAAGTTTTTTGCAAGCGTTACACATGAATTACGCACACCTCTTAATGCTATTATTGGATTTGCGGAGTTGATCAAAAATAAAACTTTAGGTTCAATGGATAATTCTCAATACAAGGAGTATGCAGACGATATATATAATGCAGGAACACACTTACTTACCTTAATTAATGATGTGCTCGATTTTTCTAAAGCTGAATCAAGTAGTTTAACAGTAGAAAAAGTGAAGTTTAAACTGAACAAAATAATGGATTCATGCGTAAATATGCTATTACCTAAATTAAAAGAAGCCGGGATTAATTTAAAAAAAGAGATGACTAGTAAACAATTATTAGTCATTGCAGATCCCAAGAGAATGAAACAAGTTATAATAAATTTATTATCAAACTCAATCAAGTTTACTCCCAAAGATGGTTTAATAAGAATGGTGATAAAAGAAAATATAGAAAAAAACTTATTAACTATTGAGTTTCATGACAATGGAATAGGAATAATGCAGCAGGACATATATAAAGTTATGTCTGTTTTTGGCCAAGCAGATTCGGGGTATAGAAACGAAGGTACGGGCATCGGATTGCCGCTAAGCAAGAAATTAGTAGAGTTAATGGGTGGAACTTTTGACATTAAAAGTGAAGCAAAACTTGGTACTACGATAACATTGAACTTCTTTTATGAAGAACAAACATGTGAAGATTCGATTGATTTTTAATAGGATCTATTTGATATGGCCTTACATCAGACGAAAACCACACTTTATCAAAAGCGGCAAGCCGAGAAGGTAGGCAGAAATTCATCAATAAGCCCCCATCAAGAATCTTATCTGTTAGCTATATATAAAATTTGATACTCTGACTACAATATACTACTATAGATAGAAGTGTTATTAATGGAGCAAGGTATGGAATTAGCAGTAGGAAATAATGCACCCGATTTTAGCTTACTAACAGATTCTGGTGAAAATTTATCACTGAGTGAATTTTTTGATAAAAAAAATGTAGTTCTTTATTTTTATCCTAAAGACGATACTCCGGGTTGTACAATGGAGGCAAAAGGCTTTAGAGATAAAATAGATGATTTTTCTTTCCTTGACACAGTGATAATTGGTGTATCAAAAGATAGTGTTAGATGTCACACTAACTTCAAAGCAAAATATTCTCTGCCGTTTTCTTTAGTTTCTGATGAGAATGCTGAAATGTTGGGAAAATATGGTGTTTGGGTAGAGAAAAGTATGTTTGGCAAAAAGTATATGGGAATAGAACGCACTACTTTTTTAATAGATAAAAAAGGTAAAATAGTGAAGATCTGGAAAAATGTAAAAGTTAGTGGACATGTTGATGAGGTTCTGGAAGAAGTAAAGAGAATATAAACTAAAGAATAGGTTAATGGCTACCCATTGCTACATAAAAAAGCTGAAATTACATAATTTTCGTAGCCACTCAAACTTTGAACTGGATTCAGATGATAGCTCAGTTGTAATAACTGGCAAAAACGGTATTGGTAAAACTAATATACTTGAAGCAATCTCGTTGCTTGCTAAAAGCAATGGAATGAAAAAAGCAAAAGCCAGTGAGATACAAAATAGATTCAGTAATGAAGATTGGGCAGTGCACTATGATTTTTTTAATGGAATGGATTTTAATTCAATTGGTATCGCAAAGAGTTTTGATAAGAAACTAATACAAATTGATGGAAAAACGCAATCAAGTTATTCATCTCTGTATAAGATATCCAATGTAATATGGCTGATTCCACAAATGGACTATGTTCTTCTTAATTCTCCAAGTGACAGATTAAAATTTTTAGACCGTATAGTCTCACTGTTTGAGGAAAATTACACTTGCTGCTACATGAAACACAGAAAAGCTAAACGTGAGCGAAGTAAACTGTTGAGAGAGAACACCTTGGACGAAAATTGGCTCTCTAGTCTTGAAAACATAATGGCCGTTAATGCAGTTAGTATTTTACGTATGCGATCGTCTGTTTTAAAGACACTACAAGACACAATTGATAACCATTCCAGTGAGTTTTTTCCGAAGGCAAGTTTGAAATTCAGCAGCCAGCTAACTTTGGACGATACTGCAGAATATTTTCAGAATCGTCTAAAGGAAAACAGAGAAAAAGATTCATTGACTGGTAGAGTAACCTTTGGTGTGCATAACGATAATTTTCGGGTTTTTTGTCAAAAAAGAAACGTACCAATAAATCTGTGCTCCACTGGAGAACAAAAGTTATTACTGCTTTCTATTATTTTATCCAGTGTAAAAGCAAGGTGTATTCATTACAATAAGGCACCACTTCTTCTGCTTGACGATATAATGTCTCATCTGGATAAACATTACAGAAAGGCGTTAATAGAGGAAATGTTAAGTATTCAATGTCAAACTTGGATAACTGATGTAAATCAAGATAATTTTAATAACTATCTTTATTCTTTCAAGTTTTTTGAATTATCAAATGAATTAAATGCAAAACTTCCTTGACAAACCTCGCCAGCCCCCTTATCATGATACTGAAGGTATTCAGTTATCTTCATCTGTGCAGATTAAACAGCAAGAAAACAACGTAGTTGGCGTCTTATTTTTAATTTTTTACACTATGTGCACCTTATGTCTTCACAACATTTCTGGGTTTTTACCTATATAAGCTGAAACGCGCTTATAAGTCGTTTAAGACAGTATAGTACGCCGATTTTGCAGGATTAGAGAGTGACAACTAGCTAACACGGGGTTTCTTTTGCATTTTTTTCTGCTTAGTAAATTTCTTAAACATTCAAACTAAGGTGAGTTGCATTCAAAAGCAGCTAAATTGCAGTGTTTAAGACTTAAAAAACGCCAATACTGAAAATAGACAATGACCAGGGCTTCTTTTGCCTTTTTTTTCATTTGGTAAATTTCTTAATATTCATAGCTAAACGACAACCGTTATTCCGCTACTTGTTAGCGGCTGAGATACCGCGAATGAATCGCGGTATGACGGTTCGCGGTGACATGACGATAAGCCTTGTCATTCTAGCGCGTGGCGCTGGAATCCAGACTTTAACTGATATGATTACAGAAAGAGAATTTATTAGGTATTCATAGACACTGAAAGTGGTCAGCTTGACCACTTTCAAGTAAAGAAAACTACGTTTATGCCTCCAATAATTTCTATGGATGATTCTTTACTGCACCGTCTTCACAAATCACACCTCCTGGTGTTATTTTTGAAACGACTACAGGAGCGCCAAAAAACACAGCAGTAAATGCACCGAGTGCAAAAAGCGCTGGCCACGGCATTCTGCCGAATATTGCAAGCAACGCTGCACCAATTATCACTATTGTGATCATTGGGCCACCTATGCCGTGAGTATAGCCTATTATCTTGCATATCACCGATGATGTTGTATCATTTGTATCAACAAAAGTAGTAGGAGGAGCATTTGCATCAAATGCAAAGGAGAGAATTAATGCCACAAGTAGAAGAAAATTTTTCATTATGCCTCCGATAATTTCTATTTAATGCTGAATTATCTACCATTTTGATTAAATTTAAGTAAATGGTGAGGATTTTTTTGCTTAAAAGTATCCTTTATTTCATTTAGAATACTTTTCTTGGTTCGTTTATATTACAGTGCTACAGAAATTTTACAGCATCGTTTATTGTCTTTATCGTGCTTTGATTGACACAATTTATAATGATGGAGTGGAGCATGCAGGGTATTTATCATTTTTAATTCTGTTATCAATATTTCCTTTTCTCATCGTTTTAATGGCTGTGGCGTCAACATTCGCAAATTTTTTAGACCAGTACAACATTGGCTGGGTATTTATCATTGATAACATGCCACAGGATATTTTATCATCTTTGATGCCGCGTATTAGGGAGATAATATCAGGCCCGCCGCAAAGCTTACTAACTTTAGCAATTGTAGGTGCTGTTTGGACCGCTTCATCGACAATTGAAGGGCTTAGAACAATACTCAATAAGGCCTATAAAGTTCCGGTTTCGCCGCCTTATATATTAAGAAGAGTACTAAGTATATTACAATTTTTAGTAATCACGCTTATTATAACTCTAACTATAGTGTTTTCTACACTAGTACCAATGCTAATTGATTTTTCCTATCAGGGGCTAAGTTATACTAGGTATTTACTTATTGAATTTGTACTTTTCACAGTAGTCTCTTGGCTATATTTTATGTTACCAAACATAAAACAAAATTTATCAGACGTATTTCCTGGATCTTGTGTAGCTGTTATTCTTTGGACGATTTCTGCTTCAGCTTTTAAGCAATATTTAAAAGCTTCCTTTGACCAACTGGATTTGATATATGGAAGTTTAGGTGGTATGGTCGTGTCATTACTATTTTTTTATATGCTAAGTTTGATTTTTATATATGGAGCAAAATTCAATTTTCAGCTAAAATATTTCAATGGATCTCGCTAAGGAGAAAGAAATGGGTAAGTTAGAAGGTAAAGTAGCTTTAATCACCGGAGCTTCAGGTGGAGTAGGCTCTGCTGTTGCAAAAAGGTTTATAAGAGAAGGTGCATGTGTGATTCTGATTTCAAGATCTCTTGATAATCTCAAGCCACTATATAATGAAATTGAAGAGCTTGAAGAATTTAAAGAAGGCTCTGTGAAACTAATTCAGCTTGATCTTTTAGACTTTGAGAATGTAAAGATACTGACAAACATGATAGAAAGCCTGAAATTATCAGAATCTGGAGCACTTGATATATTAGTTGCGTGTGCTGGAATTTTAGGCAAACTGAACCCCATTCATGACTGTGAGATTGAAGAGCTACAGAACGTAATGAATACAAATTTTACTGCCAATTGGTACTTACTAAAAAACTTAGATCCAATGCTAAAAAAGTCTAATGCTGGAAGAGCGATATTCATGACCTCAGAAGTGACACTTTCTCCTTCCTCTTATCCATATTGGATGCCGTATGCTGCAAGTAAAGTTGCACTAGAAATAATGGTGCAGATATATGCATCTGAGACAAAACATACAAAATTATGTGTAAATGCTGTATACACGGAAGGACCTGTGGGTAGTGAGCAGGCATTTCCTGGATCTGAATTGGTGTCACCTGATAAACTGACAGATAAATTTGTGGAATTAGCTTCTGAAGACTGCAGCATATCAGGAAAAATCTTACCGCTCAGCAAATCTCCCGAATAAATTACCATAGTATCTGCAAAGATACCGTTAAGCCCACAACTGTATGAACATTGTGATTTGAGAGTAATCTCCACTAGCAAGGATGTCATCCCAGTGCCTCTATGGTGTCATTCCAGTGCTT
Source organism: Wolbachia endosymbiont (group A) of Epagoge grotiana (assembly GCF_947251775.1). Classification (NCBI taxonomy): domain Bacteria; kingdom Pseudomonadati; phylum Pseudomonadota; class Alphaproteobacteria; order Rickettsiales; family Anaplasmataceae; genus Wolbachia; species Wolbachia endosymbiont (group A) of Epagoge grotiana. The sequence continues at coordinate 609,465 of NZ_OX366387.1, read as the reverse complement.
GACACTGGAATCTAGTCTTTATTATGCAGCCACTTATTTAAAGTTAAGTTTTCTGGATCCCAGATGGCTTTGTTGCATCGCTAGCTATGATGGATTAAAGATAAAAAAGGTGGAGAATATCAGTAGCTTATTATTCTGGTATTTATAACAAGAACGGTCAGTGAATACCTAAATTTGAGTAAAAGAAATTTCACTACCACTCACTAATCCGGCTAAAATTCAAGAATTTCAATGCTTTAGCTATTTTCAATAGAATTAAATTTATTAATATAAATAACAAGTTACTATTCTTAAATTTGATCAGATTGATTGCAAAAAAAACAAGATTTTCAATAAGTTGCTTATAATCCTAATTATAGTTAGCCTTTCATAAGTAGCGATGCAACAAAGCCATCCCAGACTGGGATGACACCTCTGGGCACTGCCGTCATAAAGGAACCAGTGTCAGCTACTTGAATGACATCATTTGCTGTGCAATTTACCTTCAAAAATGAATGTTTGTACAGCTGTGTGTCAAGCACTGGAATCTGCCACGCAAATTGCAATGTTCGTACAGTTATGCGTCAAGCCTAAAAGTAATTAGCTAATAGGTTTAATAAAAATTCACATATACAGGAAAGATTGGTAACATTACTTGAATAGAGACCGTTATTGTAATTATGCCGAAACGCACAGATATAGAATCTATATTAGTAATAGGAGCAGGCCCAATAGTTATAGGTCAGGCATGCGAGTTTGATTATTCCGGAACGCAAAGCTGTAAAGTATTAAAAAGCGAAGGTTATAAAGTCATTTTGGTTAACTCCAACCCCGCAACTATAATGACAGATCCTGAGTTTTCTGATGCGACGTATATTGAGCCGGTACTGCCTGAAATCATAGAGAAAATTATAATTAAGGAGAGGCCAGACGCAATATTGCCAACAATGGGCGGGCAAACAGCGCTCAATTGTGCAATAAAACTTGCAGATGATGGAGTGTTAGACAAATACAACGTAGAATTAATAGGGGTAAATAGAGAAGCAATAAAAAAAGCAGAGGATAGAGAGTTATTCCGCCAGTCCATGGATAGAATAGGACTGAAATACCCCAAAAGTATCATTATAAAAAATCAAGAACAAATAAAAAAGGCTTTGGACTACGTTGGATTACCAGCAATCATCCGTTCATCATTCACTCTTGGTGGCGCAGGTAGTGGTATAGCATATAATAAAGAGGAGTTTTTCAATATCGCAGAAAGTGCTCTCAAAATTTCGCCAATAAATGAAGTTCAGATAGATGAATCAATTATTGGCTGGAAAGAATATGAAATGGAAGTTATCCGCGATTGTAAAGATAACTGCATAATAGTCTGTTCGATAGAAAATGTTGATCCGATGGGAGTGCACACTGGGGATAGCATAACTGTTGCTCCTGCTTTGACTCTGCGTGACGTAGAATACCAACAGATGAGAAATGCATCTATAGCAGTGCTGAGAGAAATTGATGTTAGTGCCGGTGGTGCAAATGTTCAATTTGCAGTGAATCCTAAAGAAGATGGAAGCCTCGTTGTGATTGAGATGAATCCAAGGGTTTCTCGCTCTTCTGCACTTGCTTCGAAAGCAACAGGCTATCCTATTGCAAAAGTTGTAACTAAACTTGCTATTGGCTATTCGCTCGACGAAATACGTAACGACTGTGCTCCAATAATACCAGCAGCATTCGAACCAGTGATTGATTATATCGTCACTAAAATTCCTCGATTTGAGTTTGAGAAATTTAAAGGAACGAATTGTGAACTATCAACCTCCATGAAATCAGTGGGAGAAGTAATGTCTATAGGCCGCACTTTTAATGAGTCACTGCAGAAAGCTTTTCGTTCACTTGAAACTGATCTTACAGGACTTGATGAAGTGTTTCCTGAGAACATTGATATTGATCACGTAAAATCTCAATTAGCAAAATTGCTACCAAACAGATTACTGATTGCTGCTGACGCAATGCGCCACGGAATTAGCATAGAAGAAATAAATTCGATTACAGGATATGACTTATGGTTTCTGCAAAATATACAGCAAATTATATTAACTGAACAAAAAATCAAGGAAAATGGATTTCCTGGAACTGCGTACGAAATGTTAGAGCTGAAAAAAATGGGATTTTCAGATGCAAGATTAGCAAAGTTAAGTAATAGACCTACCTCTGTCATTCCAGTACCCTCTAATGTCATCCCAGTGCGTGACACTGGGATCCAGCCAGCGTTACACGCTGGAGATCGAGTAAAACAAATCGAAGAAATAAGAAAAAAATTTGGCATTAAACAAGTTTATAAACGCGTAGACACCTGTGCAGCTGAATTTGAATCAAGCACTGCTTATATGTATGGCTGCTATGAGGGTGATGTTGAAAATAAAACGGAATGTGAGGCGAATATTTCTGACCGAGAAAAGGTTGTCATTTTAGGAAGTGGTCCAAACCGCATTGGTCAAGGTATTGAGTTTGATTATGCATGCGTACATGCAGCTTCTGCCGCCAAAGAAATGGGGTATGAAACAATAATGATCAACTGTAATCCAGAAACTGTTTCAACTGACTACGATACCGCTGATCGTTTATATTTCGCCCCACTGATTGCAGAGGATGTGCTTGAAATACTAAGTAAAGAGCAAGAAAATGGCACACTGGTTGGTGTGATAGTTCAAATAGGTGGTCAAACACCTTTAAAGTTAGCCAAAGTGCTTAACGAGAGAGGTTTCAAAATTCTGGGAACTTCGTTTGATTCTATTGACCTTGCAGAAGATCGCATGAGATTTAAAAACCTTGCTTTGCAACTTAATTTAAAACAACCTGAAAGTTCTATCTGCCATTCAGTAGAAGAAGCGTTAACCAACGCAGAAAAGGTGGGGTTTCCACTAGTAGTCAGGCCATCATATGTCCTCGGCGGTCAGTCTATGTCGATTAGACACGATACTCAGAGCTTTAAAGAGTACGTCTTAGATCAAACTAAAATCTTTGAGCATGGTTCGCTGCTTCTTGATAAATTTTTAGTCAATGCAGTTGAGGTTGACGTTGATGCTGTATGTGATGGGGAAAAAGTTTTCATTGCAGCGGTCATGGAGCATATTGAAGAAGCTGGTATCCACTCTGGTGATTCAACATGCTCAATACCGACAAATACATTGAGTGACGAAGTAATAAAAGAGATCGAGCTCCAAACTGAGAGAATAGCATTAGCATTAAAAGTGAAAGGTCTGATAAACATTCAGTTTGCTGTTCAAGAGAATAGACCTCTTGCAGAACCTGTTTGTGATGAGAAATCTTTAGGAAAAGTGCAGATGAGCACCACAGAATACTCGAATGTATTTGAGGAGCGCAGACAAGCTTTGACGACAAAATTGCCTTCAGAAATCGAGTTATGCAAGAGGTCTAGTGATGTATACATACTTGAAGTGAATTTAAGGGCTAGTCGAACCGTTCCTTTTATTTCCAAGGTAATCAATATTCCTATTGCAAAGCTTGCCACTCAGGTTATTTTGGGTAAAAAATTGAATCAGGAAAACAAGCCTTTCAATCATTTTGCAGTTAAAGCTGCTGTTTTTCCATTCACGCGTTTTTCGGGAATTGATACTCTACTTGGTCCTGAAATGAAATCAACAGGAGAAGTGATGGGAATTGACTCATCATTTGAAGCTGCACTTGCAAAAACGCACATGGCTGCAGGATACAAGTTACCAACAGAAGGAACAGCTCTGGTTTCAGTAAAAGATGATGATAAAGAGTATATATTGCCTGTTGTACGAATGTTGAAAGAACTGAGTTTTGAAATATATGCAACCAAAGGTACAGCTTCTTATCTGAATAATAATGGCATTGCTGCACAAACTGTAAATAAAGTGAGAGAAGGCAGACCCCACATAGTTGATATGCTCAAAGATGGAAAAATAAATCTAGTGATCAATACCTCAAAAGGTGTGAAATCAGTTTCAGATAGCAAAGATATCAGGAGAACTGCTATTTTGCAAAATATAGCTTACAGTACCACAGCTTCTGGGAGTAAAGCGTTAGTGCTTGCAATTCAATATGTAAAGAATAGCAAATTGGAAGTGAAATCATTACAGCAGATACAAAACGGTTAAATATCAAAACTAGAATAATTCACTCTCAAAATGCTAAAGAGAACATAATAAAAAGATGGAAATTTTGAAGGAAATAGTATACCTAAAGAATCAACTAGCGTAATTGAACAGCCAAATGCTGCAACGAATACTCCACAATCTTACCTAGAGGACACTTCCCTTATATGTTAAGAACAAGTCTTTATAAATATCAAAGTAGTGATATTAAAGACACACAGAGAAGAGGAACCGTCACGCCCCTTGATTATAAGAATCGTTGTTCAGCAAGGTTCTCTTCTCTGGTTTATTATACTGAAAGTTCCGAACAACTGATTGAGCTTTTAGGCTCGTATATAAGGCTGGAAAATGCAGTATATGTTATTATTACGGAGGAATTATGAATTCATCAAACATTATTGCTGGCATTGATGTTAGCAAAAGTAAATTAGATCTCCACATTCACCCACTTGAGCATTATAAAATATTTGAAAACAATGTACAATCCATTGATGAAATGCTGGACTTTTTACGTTTGCATAATGTAACCAAAATTGGTCTTGAGGCAACTGGTGGATACGAAAAATTATGTGCCTATACTTTACTAAGCAATGGTTTTGAGGTGTACGTCATTCAACCAAGGTGGGAGAGACTATGCTAAAAGCCTTGGTATTACTACAAAAACTGATAAAATAGACTGCAGTATCATCTCACGTTATATTAATAATACAGATATGCGTGTTACTCCTTTAACAGTTAGTAATGGTAATATTGATTGCTTGAAACAAAAATTATCTCGTAGAAACCAACTTGTAGAAATAGCAAAAATACAAAAAACCCAAATCCAACAGGTAACTGATACATCTATAATCAAACAAATAGAGGAACTTCTTGCAATTTTACGTAATCAAATTAAAACTTTAGAAGATGAAATGATTACATTTATCGATCAAAACCAAGAGCTTAAAAGAAAATATATATCAATAACTATATAGTAGCGGGATGACGGTTTTTCAAATTATCGGTAAATCTAAGTCAGTTTAGCTATAGGCAGCAATTTTCTGTATTTATTTTAAATTGAAGAAAGCTCAAATGAAAGATCGTGTTTTGCTAAAAATCACAGAATGCAGTCTGGTTACTATTTAAAAGGATATGTTCAAAAAACTGTGTCAAATCAACTCATACACTTCATTACCAACTTCATGATGAAGTTCCGCAGTTGGATGGAAATAATCAAAAAAGAAATAATCCTTTAGTGTTTCTTTGCTACACCCAGGGTTATAGTGAACGTCAAGTTCCCCTTTAAATATCAACTTTAAGAGTATTTTTATATTTTCTTTAAATCTCCCAACTTGGTCTGCAATGTTCGATGTGCATGCATCTTGACAATTTAAACCTTTGCTCTTGTATTCGCTAAACATACTTCTCATTTTAGAGTTAAGATCAAATGCTTTTATTTCAAGATTTGTACTTTTCTTCATATAATCTAAGCCTTTAGCCAGTTTTGCATTGAAACTCTCCGTGAGCTTTGTAGCTAGTTCCCTTGCTTCTTCATCTCTATTAAAAGCTGGTATTGAGCCAACTTCAGGTGCATTTGCAACAACTACATGCTTAACACCATGTTCATTTAGAACCTTAAGTGCATTACATATTTCACTCACTGCTTGTTCCAACACTTCTTCCGCTTTAGTATCGTCATAAGCAGTGGCAACCATAACATCATTTCCGCCGATTATGATGCAAAATAAATCTTCTTTACCTATATCTGGATGATGTTTAATTACCGCATCTAGCTGGTTAGCTAAACGAAATTTATTGAAGAAATAAGAAAAAATAGGGTCAAAAATTTCAGATGCTGTTGCATATGAAACTGCGTAATTCTGACCTTGCTGTTCGTGGCATCTCCCAAAAAATGAATAACTCCACCCAGGTTTAAATTCATCTAAATCTAAATATTTTGCTATATATTCAACAGCAGTAGGGCCATTGCTAAAAGATCTTCCTTGATAAAAAGGATCATCAAATTTTACGCTTTTTGCAAAGGATAAATTATTTAAAATTCCAATGATTGCGCCATTATCGGATAAGCTATCACCCAGAACATAAAAATTTCTATACTTTGAATTAGAATTGTCATTTTTGTTTGTCATAATATTTACCGTAGATTAGCATGTTGTTTCATTAGATTCATAGAAAAAGAAAAATAGCGGTGAAATTATACAACTTTGGCCTAACTTGCTCTCCACTTTTTCCGGGCAAAATCAGCTTCTTCTTAACTTGACACGTATACTTAAAAGAACCCTCTAAGTTTTCTAGCACGGCTTGGATGTTTCAACTTGCGCAGTGCTTTTGCCTCTATTTGCCTAATTCTCTCACGTGTTACATTAAAAATTTTTCCTACTTCTTCTAAGGTATGTTCCTTCCCATCTTTACCAAGGCCAAAACGCATTCTTAAAATTCTTTCTTCCTTTGGTGTTAAAGTTGCAAGAACATTGGTTGTAATGCCACGCAAGTCAGCAAGTATTGCAGCATCCTCTGGCCTGGAGACTCGCTTGTCTTCTATACAATCACCAAAGGTACTACTATCATCTTTTCCTGTTGGAGCTTCAAGACTTACTGGATCCCTTGCTATTTTCATAACTTTGCGTATTCTTTCCAGTGGCATTGTCAGTTCTACACTCAATTCCTCTAACGTCGGCTCTCTTCCCATCTCATGAGTCATCTTTCTTAATGCTCTGTTGATTTTACTGATAATTTCCACCATATGAACTGGTATTCTAACTACTTTAGACTGCTCAGGTATTGCTCTAGTGATTGATTGTCTTACCCACCAAGTGCCATAAGTTGAAAATTTATATCCACGTTTGTAATCAAACTTATCCACGGCCTTCATAAGACCAATATTGCCTTCTTGTATCAAATCAAGCAGATCAAGGCCTCTTTTTGAATACTTCTTAGCAATGGAAACTACTAGCCTTAAGTTAGCCTTAATCATTTCTTGCTTTGCTTCAGAGACTTCTCGTTCGTGTTTTTGTATTCTCTTGATTAGCTCCTTAAATTCTTGTACGTTATCTTCCTGTATATGCTGCTTAATACCGTTCAAGGTACTAGCTATATGTTCAGAGTTATTGTCTATAAACCTTAAAAATTTGTTTTTTAATTCACCTGTAAAAGAGGACTGATTTTCATTGATCTTTAAAAGACTTATCTTTTTCAATTCGTGCTTTAAAAGCACGTCATCATAAACTTTATAGAAACTTTCTCTATCGATATCGTATTTTCTAGCCTCAGCAATAAGATTAGCCTCTTCAAGCGTAATGGATCTATTTATCTTATAAAGTTCTTGTGTAATTCTGGCAACAGCAGCATCACTTAACTTAATTTGTAATGCTATAGACCATATTTGATTATACAAATTTTCTAGCTCATTAGAGAAATTTTTAGAATTTTTTCTTAATATCAACGCTTCATTTGTTAAAGTAATTATCTCATCCAATGCAACTATGACCTTTGGCAATAAGTCACTTTCCATTTCAAGAATAGAAACATTTAAATTGACTGAACTTATATCTTCATTATTACCGTCTTTCTCATCATCACTTTTTTTACTATCTTTCTCATCATCACTACAGTACTCAGCATCTTCAGAAACATCCTCAGAATCCTCAACATCTTCAGCACTTTCTTCACTCTCTTCACTTTCTTCTTTGGGTACCACATTAAAATCAGAGTTATAAATTGCATCCAGATCTATAATTTCTCTCAGTAAGAGAGCTCCATTACTTAAATCATCACGCCATACTTTTATCACCTTTAATGTTACTGATGTTTCAATTATTGCACGTAACATGTTATGCTTTTCAGATTCAATTTTTTTTGCTATCTCGATTTCATCTGCCCTTGATAAAAGCTTTACGGAGCTCATGTCTTGTAAATAAATCCTCACTGGATCATCATTTTGTACTAAAGTTGCAGTAACATTTGGCGATGTGTCATCATCATCAAGTTTACTATCATCACTGTTGGAAGGAATATCTTCTTCATCTTCGCTACTTTCAAGCACATTAATTCCGGAATCCTGCAATAAAGATATAGCATCATCTATAAAGTCAGACGAAAAATTTTCATCTGATAATTTATCATTTATATCATCAAAGGTGATAAAACCACCCTTTTTTATACTCTTAGTTACCAGATCTTTGATAATTTTTTTCTTATCTTCTGCATCATTAATAGTTGACATCATTACCTTTATAGTTTATAATTTTATTTCTTATTAACAAACAAACTTACAACGAGCAAGTCTATAATTTTACTTTTAACTTGTGGCTATTTGTTACTTCATATAGTTTAAGATACTGTTAATTTATGTACACTTGTCTTAATCGATTGTTCCATACTTTTCTTCCATTTTTACTGCTATGGATAATCCAACTGAAAATGTTGCAATTCCAACCACTATAGCAGTAAGCATTAAAACATGGGGTATAGGATTGCTATATGAATAAAAATTTGAAACCAATATAGGAGGCAAGGAACTTTTTATATATCCTAGAGATATGTAAAATAACAAAACAGATGCTTGGAAGACGCTTACCCCTATCATTTTCTTGATTAAATTTTTATCGTTTATAATAATATATAAACCTAGCACCATTAATACAATAATAATCGTATAATTATATAAAGTCATTGTTTTTTCCTACGAGCAAAATTTATATATATAATTAACATAGAGGAGCAGACAGTAAATGCTACACCTAATTCCACCAAAAAAATACCTAATTTTTGACCGGTTCTATTATTGGTTAACAAGATATCATAAGATAAAAAATTTTGGCCAAGTAAAGTTGTTGCAACGCCCGTTCCTCCATAAATTAAAATACCTAACACGTTAGTCAATCTAATCACAGAATAAGGTATTGCTTTTAGAGTTGTAGATACACCAAATAGCATTGAATATAATATTATCCCGGAGGCAATAATTATTCCTGCTTGAAAACCTCCACCCGGAGTGTAATCACCGTGAAATTGTATGTATAAACCAAATAAAATGATAAAAGGTATCATCAAAAATGTTACTGCATTTAATATCGGATCTTTAATCATTTTCTTTTTCTTCTTTTAATATCAACGTTATACAAAGCGCAGCAGTAAAAACTACTATAGTTTCTCCAAACGTGTCATAACCACGAAAGCTTGCCAAAATAGCTGTCACTATATTAGGAATACCGGTAGCTTTTTCGGTATTTTCCACATAATAAGGAGCAACATGCAAGTGGATCGGAGCATTGTGGCTGCCAAAATCTGGCAATTGAATCATAAAATATGACAAACATACAGCCAGAAATAACATAAAAAAAAGCGTTATAGGGTTATGAGATAGATTTACTTTATGATTCTTTATCAAGGAGAGTGCTGCAAACGTAAAAACTGTACTGAGCCCCGCACCAACAGAAGCTTCAGTAATTGCAACATCAGGTGCATTCATAATTAAGTATATAAGCGCAATCAGTGAACTAAATACACACATTAGAACAGCACTTACGACTAAATGTCGCGAGAAAACTATAAAAACCGTAACTGTTAGTAACAACAAAAGTAACACTACATTTAATATTTCTAACACCTTAGCCTTCTTTAACAGTTTTTTTCTTAACTTTATAATGAGTGCGCGCTAAAATATAGCTATTAGTTGAGTTAGCTACCCATATTATAAAAATTAATAATACTATTTTAACAGTATTGATTGAAAATCCATTCTGCAAAGCAAAACCAATTAACAATAACGTTGCACCGCTAGAATCTGTAATACCTGCTGCATTTAACCTAGTATAGAAATCAGGAAATCTGATCACCCCTATATTTGAAATAATTATCAAACAAATACCTAAAAATATGAAAATGGATCCTATCATAAATTATCAAAACAACATTAATCTCATTAGTGCTATAGTTGATATAAAGCTAACGCTAGCATACAACAATGCTATATCAATTAAAAAAAAATTATTCAGAATGATTGATATTGCTGTTATAAGTACAACTACTTGCGTTGAGAAATTATTGAACGCTAAAACCTTATTGTACACATCATTTGACTTAGACACTATGCAACACAACATTACACTCATACAGAACAACAGTGTATAGATAGCAATGCAAATCATTTAAAGACTATGTGACTTCAGTAGATTTCTAAACGGATACTTCTTCATCGCCATCTTGATCATTTATTTCATCATCTATTTCACCATCCACTTCATAATCTTGGCTTTCTTGACTTGCATCAAGATCTGTGTTATCAGAAAAATTTAATAAATTCGCTAGCTTACTTGTATTACTGCTGTAAACATTATTCATATTTCCTTTCATGTATTCCTTGCATCTACCTACCAAAAGGCTAAACAGCTCATGAGTATCCACCTGTTTTCCTGCTATTTCATGTAAGGAAACTATGGTATTTTTATGACCTTTAAACTTAGCTGCTTGAATTGGATTACTTGCCCCTGTATTTAAATCATGTGTTCTTTGACTTGCCAACAGAACCAATTTGAAACGGTTACTTACCCGTTCTATACACTTTTCTACAATAGACTCAGCCATAAGATACTACCTTAATAAGTTTTATACTATATCACAAAAAACAAGTTGTCAACTTTGTATCTATTGCGATTCAACTTCATGTTTTACTTTTTCTGCCTCAGATTTTATTTCTTGGCTTTCTGTCATCGTGATTGTTATCTCATGATCAAGTTTTTTTAGAAATCCTAACAATCGCTCTAAAGAAAAACCATCTATTTTACCATTTTTAATTTGCGATACCTTTGGCTGATCAATACCAAGTTTCTCAGCTGCAAAAGCCTGAGTCCAAGCATTTTTTTCTATAATTTTATTTATTATATAAAGCAACTTTGTTTTTATTCCTGCACTGTCTAAGTTATTTAACGATATTATTTCCATAATTCTTACACTCACATATCAATTAACTTTATTAAATATTATAACATAATATTTAATATACCAAGATATTAATATCATGTAACTTGTCAATAATTATATGATATCAATATTTAAAACTTTAAGTTGATTATATATTAATATTTTTATCAAATTTCTAGTAATTTTAAATTACCATTTTACCATCAGTCTATCTGAAAAAACCATTTATAGAAAGAACAAGCTAAGATTACAAAGCTTGAAATACAAAAATAATTATTTTATAAATTTATCTTACATAAGAAGTTTATATCTCTATATCTTAATATAAATATTTATTTAAATTTTTAAAATTTCTATTTTAACGAGAATTCTATATATTATATTTATAATATAATTTAAATATTTGTTGCTTTTTAGCTGGAACATTATTTAGTTAGTAAGTAAAATTGTGTTGAATATGACAAAAATAAAAAAAGATATTGCTGTTATTATGGGAAGTGAGTCAGATTACACCACTATGGTCCATACCGTTGATATGTTAAAAGCATTAGAAGCTTCACATGACATATTCATAATATCTGCACATAGAACGCCAGAAAGGCTCTTCAATTTTGCTAAATCTGCACAAGAAGAAGGTTTTAAGGTTATTATAGCTGGTGCAGGAGGTGCAGCTCATTTACCTGGTATGGTTGCGTCACTAACTTGTTTACCAGTTATCGGTGTTCCTGTGCATAGTAAACAATTAAATGGGCTGGACAGTCTACTCTCTATAGTTCAAATGCCAAAGGGTGTTCCAGTTGCAACCATGTCTATAGGAGAAAATGGAGCATATAATGCTGCCATTACTGCCGTATCTATATTGTCAATTTCCAACAGTGAAATTGCAGGTAGGTTAAAAAAGTGGAGAGAGAAACAGACCAAAGAAGTAAAAGAAAAACCAGTTTCATAATAAATCTATGGCAATAATTCTTTTAGACACAAAAACCATAAACCGTATAGCAGCGGGGGAGGTGATAGAAAGGCCAGCAAGTGTAGTAAAGGAATTAGTGGAAAATGCAATAGATGCTGGAAGTTTAGAAATAGAGATTAAAATAGAAAGTGGTGGGCGTAACCTTATTATTGTGACAGATGATGGTAACGGAGTAGAAAAAAACGATTTAGAACTTGCGTTTATGCGCCATGCTACTTCAAAATTGAGCGACAATGAGTTGATAGAAATCAAGCATCTTGGCTTTAGAGGAGAAGCTCTGCCTTCAATAGCAGCAGTAAGTAGGATAAAATTATCGTCTAAGGCAAGAGAAGCAAGTGAAGCATGGTCTATAAGTTATGAGGGTGGAGAGAAAATAGGGGAGCAAACTCCTTACTCTTTATCACAAGGGACACATATTGAAGTACGAGATTTGTTTTTCGCTACCCCAAATAGACTAAAATTTCTAAAAACCGAAAGAGCAGAAACTCAAAGCATTGTTGATATTGTAAACAACCTAGCAATGATTAACTATCATATAGGGTTTACTCTCACTTCAGGTAATAAAAAGCTCTTAAAATACGCTAAGCAGACTTCGTTATTTCATAGATTGTGTGAACTAGAAGAAGAATTTCAGGGCAATTCTTTGGAGGTCAATGAAGAAGAAGACGACATTAAACTTACGGGACACATCTGTAAGCCGACCGTCAATCGTGGTAAGTCCACTCAGATCTATACGTTTGTTAATGGAAGGCCAATTAAAGATAATTTACTTATTGGCGCAGTTAGGTATGCATATCATGATTTTATTCCAAGCGATAGGTATCCTTTTGCAGCGTTACATTTAGAGATACCTTATGATCAAGTAGATGTAAACGTGCATCCAAATAAGTCAGAAGTAAGGTTTCAGAATAAGAAGCTCATATATGAGATAATGACAAGAGGATTAATTAAAGCATTGTCAAGAAGGATAGGCACCTTTCCAGCGCATGACCAGAAAATGGATTCAACATTGCCAGATCCTTTTGATAAACCTAATGTTCAAAATGAAAGAAGGCCAAGTCCTTTTGAAAATCAACTAATAAAAGAATTTGCTTCTCCAAATGAAAAAGCAAAAGGCTTATCAGAACAGTCAAAATCGTTTGATTATACCGGCATACAGAAATTTCCAGCACAAGCGGAGGCTATGGTTCTAGAAAAAAAGGTGTTAGAGCAAGTTGATTTGATAGAGAGCCACCCGCTCGGGTTTGCACGCTGTCAGGTCTATAATACTTACATTATTGCCGAGGTAAGAGACAAATTGATTATAGTCGACCAGCATGCAGCCCACGAAAGGCTAGTATATGAATGCTTAAAACAAAAATCAAGTGTAAAAAGACAAAAACTACTTCTTCCTGAAACGGTTGAAATCAAAAATCAAGCCGGAATGGAGATGATTGAAGTCTATAAAGATAAGTTATTTGAAATGGGTTTTGATATTGAGATCAAACCAGAAAATAAAGTGATAGTAAAAGAAATCCCTGCAATTTTGGGAGCAATAGATGTGAAAGAGATGCTAATTAACATAATTGATAGATTAACGGAAATAGAAGATACATTGCCAGTAGAAGATAAAGTGAACAAAATATTGGCCACTATCGCTTGTTATGGATCAATTAGAGCGGGTAGAAAAATGAGATTAGAAGAAATGAATGTGCTGCTTAGACAAATGGAAAAAACCCCATATTCCGGGCAATGCAACCACGGAAGACCAACTTATATAGAAATGAAACTCAGTGATATTGAAAAACTTTTTGAGCGTAGGTAATGAGGTTGCCATAAATATGTAAGTGCTCCTTTCTCGTCATCCAAGTAGCTCATAGAAACGAAAAAACTTCCTTGACAAACTCCGTCAGCCCCCTTATCATGAAAGTGAAGCTATTTATTTATCTTCGCAATCTGTGCAGGTTAATGACAAAAAACTTAGGGTATTTGGCGTCTCATGTTTAATTTTTCGCACTACGTGCATCGCATGTCTTTAAAAATTTCTGGGTTTTTACCTATATAAGCCGAAACGCGCTTACAAAGCGTTTAAGACAGCAAAAAACGTCAAATTGACAAGGGAGAATTTGAATACTAGCTACCCTAGGGCTTCTTTGCCTTTTTTCCTGCTTGGTAAATTTCTTAAACACTTGCGGTGTAGGTTAGTTGCAAGTTAAAAGCAGCTAAATCGCTCTTAATCAAGCGTTTTAGAATAAAAAAAACGCCGATATTTTAGTACATGGTAAATAGCCAACCACCACGGGGCTTCTTTTGCCTTTTTTTTCGCTTAGTAAATTTCTTAATGTTTATAGCTAAACGACAACCGTCATCCCGCTACGTGTTAGCGGGATCTATGTTAAGAGATACCGCGAATGAATCGCGGTATGAAGTATAGAAACTAAAAAAGTTCTTTTTTAAAAAACTTAAGTTATACTTATAAGTATTTGATACTTTTTATAGTAATTATGTCGAGTTTAAGCTGCCTTTATGGTGATAATGCAGAATTTGTGGAAGAAATGTATAGCCGTTATCTGCAGGGCGATAAATCAATCGGGAAGGATTGGCACAGAGTTTTTTCAAGCAATTTAGAAGTTAATAAAGCAGAGACTTGCGGTGCACAACATGCAACTAAGGTGGATGATTCGGCTTCTGATTTGGCAAATTTCTTCAGATCTTATGGTCATCTTTTTGCAGACCTTGATCCATTATCGCCAAGTGGAAATAAAGAAATAGATTATCAGAAATATTCGAATCTATCTCCTACGGATGATACTAGAATCTATAGAGATATTTACTGCAAGAATATTGGCTTTGAATTTATGCATATCTCCTCTTATGAAGAGAAAATGTGGCTGCAGGAAAAGATCGAAAATCAAACCTATACGCTGAGCTCACAAGACAAAAAAGAAATACTGAGGCACTTGATCGAATCTGAGATGTTCGAACAATTTCTCCATATGAAATTTCCTGGGTATAAGCGTTTCTCTATCGAAGGTGGAGAGTCAGCTATCGTTGCAATTGAAAAAATCATTAGTGATTCTACGGTTTTTGGTATTGAAGAAATAGTCCTTGGCATGGCTCACCGCGGACGACTCAATGTTCTAACCAAAGTGATGGGGAAAGAATATGCGGCAATGCTGTCTGAATTTCAAGGCAATCTTGCATACCCAAGTGGTCTTGAGGTGTCCGGTGATGTTAAATATCACCTTGGTTACTCTTATGATCGAGCACTTTCAGGTGGCAAAAAAATACATTTAAGTTTATGCCCTAATCCATCTCACCTTGAAGCGGTAAATCCGGTTTTGGCTGGAAGAATAAGAGCAAAACAGAATATAAGATCTGTGCTTGGCATATCAATTCATGGTGATGCGGCTTTCATCGGTCAAGGAGTGGTTGCTGAAACTTTAACCTTAAGCAATATTGAAGGCTATAAAGTGGATGGCATTGTGCACATTGTCATTAATAACCAAGTTGGTTTTACTGCTAACCCATGTTGCGCACGATCCTCTTTTTATTGCACTGATATAGCAAAATCAATAGAAGCTCCAGTGTTTCACGTCAATGGAGATAACCCGGAAGCTGTGAGTTTTGCTACAAGTCTGGCGATGCAATATAGGCAGAAATTTAAAAAGGACGTAGTAATTGACATAATGTGCTACCGCAAATATGGCCATAATGAAGGTGATGAACCGAATTTCACTCAGCCACTTATGTATAAGGCGATATCAAAGCATAAAACTCCTGGAACATTGTATGAAGAAAAATTGACTGCAGAGAAAGTATTAGATGGCGATGAAGTAAATAAATTGCGCAGTGAATTCAGGGCAAAATTAGATAAAAGTCTTGCTGAATCAGCGGCTTACACTCCAAAAAAAGCTGACTGGTTCGGTGGAGTGTGGTCAAAATTAAGAAGAGCAAAGCTGAACGATTTGAGCGAATACTACACGGATTCTGGTGTTCCGCCAGATGAGCTGAAAAAATTAGGTGTGCGTATAAATAGCAATATCCCAAGTAACTTTAACATTAACAATAAGGTTAGAAAAATACTCGATGGCAGAATAGACAGCATAAATTTTGGTAGTAATATAGACTGGGCAACTGCCGAAAGTCTTGCGTTTGCATCACTGCTCACAGAAAGAATAGGAGTGCGTTTATCAGGACAAGACTCTGGTCGTGGAACTTTCTCGCACCGTCATTCAAGGCTTGTTGATCAGGTAACAGAAGAAGCATTTATTCCGCTAAACAATATAAATGAAAAGCAAGCTCACTTTGAGGTCATAGATAGCGCACTATCTGAGTATGCTGTAATGGGCTTTGAATATGGATATAGTCTTGATTCTCCGTATTCACTGGTGCTCTGGGAAGGACAATTTGGTGATTTTGCAAACGGTGCGCAAATTATGATCGACCAGTTTATCGCATCTGCAGAAACAAAGTGGTTGCGATCAAGCGGTCTAGTTTTATTGCTGCCTCATGGTTATGAAGGACAGGGACCTGAGCATAGCTCCGCACGTATAGAGAGATTTTTGCAACTCTGCGCAGAGGATAATATGCAGGTAGTTAATTGTTCCACTCCGGCGAATTACTTCCATGTCTTACGCAGACAAATGCATAGAGACTTTCGTAAGCCTCTGGTAGTGTTTACACCTAAATCGCTACTGCGCCACAAAAGAGCAGTATCTAACCTATCTGATTTTGAAGGAAAATTCCTCACAGTAATTCCAGAATGTAGAACAGGTTTAGTTTCGAATGATAAAATACGTAAAGTTGTAATATGCAGTGGTAAAGTTTATTACGACATATGTGAAGCACAAAAAATAAACGATATAGCAGTAATACGTTTGGAGCAATTCTATCCTTTTCCTGCAGATAAACTAAGTAATGAACTTGAAAAGTACAAAAACGCTGAAATTATATGGTGTCAAGAAGAACCAAAAAATATGGGAGGATGGTTTTTTGTCAACCCATTGATAGAAGAAGTGTTATCTAATCTCGATATCCAAGCAAAAAGACCTAAGTGTATCGCAAGACCTGCTGCTGCATCTCCTGCATGTGGTTATGTTAGTGTTCACACTCAGCAGCAGGAGGAGATTTTAAAGCAGGTTATGCAGGGGATCTAGCACAATTGTGCAAATATTGAAGCGAAAGCTGGCAAGCGAACATTGTTCATCAGATCTTGACGCTGGGCACTGCAGCCAGGCGCGATAGAAAACGTATCACACCAATCAAACCCTTTTGGTACTCAAGCAAATATAAAAGATTTTTATTCTATTAAAAAAAATTTAATTTTTATTAAAATTTTCATTTATTTTTATTTAAAAAGTAAACATTATTAATATTTACTTTAATTAATATAGGATATATATGAATACAAAAATATTTGAGATGTTAATAAGGAGAACTGGTCTACGCAGAGATAGCAAAGCTGAGATCATACAGTTAAATAGAAATGAAAAAGCTTTTGTAGATGAGGATAAAGAATCTATCGAATTAGCTGAGGCCATTTTTGAAGAGAATAATATGTTTCATTTCCGCAAACCAGGTCCTGCTATGGATTACATTTTGCACAAATTAATAAATGATAGGAAGCTTTTCGAGGAAATGAAAGATAGAGGTACAAGTATAATACGTCTTTTTTCTTTGTTATCAATGTATCATGGTCGTCTCAATTGCTGTGTTATAAGAAAAGGAGGGTGTATTACTGAGTGTGGCATACTTGATTACGCTGGCACCTATCCAGAACTAGTGCCTTTAGAGGACTTTATACTTATTGAGCCTTCCTCGTACCTCGAGTACATTGTGTTTGACAATGAGAATATCAGAAATAGGTTAGCTGAAGACTTAACTGAAGATAAAACAAAATTAGATATCTTTTTGAATGGAATTTTAGCAACAAAGAATTCGGATTTAGTATTATCTTGTATTAACAAGATAGAGGTTCTTAATGAGGAAGATAGATATTTTGTTAATCGCTTACAGAAAAACAACATGCTAGACTACATCTTAAACAAAGATGATACAACACTTGAAAAATTAACTCTAAAGGAATTGTTGAAGCTTTCTATTTTGCAGGAAGAAAAAAGCACTGAGTTAGAATCTCCCCAAGCTTCAAGTGTAAATGTTAGCAAAGCTCAGCAACATTGTAGTATATAGCTGGTGATAAAGTTTAAAATAATTGCATATACTAAGGCTCATTTAAATATAGAGCCTCAGTGGTGCTTAATTTTTTCAATTGATGGTGACTAGTAGCCCTACTATGATGTGGATCTATGCTCGCTTATAACTAAAATTTCACTTCCACTAAGGGGATATTATTCCAGCTATTGCTTCCATAGTCATCAATAGAAGCGTTTAAGTAATCTGTATCAAAGCGCACGGGCACATCAAATTCAAAGCTCGCAGTGATTATCACATCTTTTACTGGTGGCTTCATAAATGTTATTTCTCCAGTTGAATAATTTACTGAATATTCACTCTCTTCTTTACCATTTAAATAAATCTTTACTGTCCCATGTACTGGCTTTTTGATCATACGTATATGCTTATCTTCCCCACTTACATAAGTTTTGATTAGCTGAAAAGTCGTTTTTTTGTTATCTCCTATACCAATCTCTTGATTAATGGCTATAAAATCCGACCAATCCTTAAAACGAAACCCTATTGCTTTACCTTTTCGTGCATGAAAAAATGTTATTAGTTCTAGTAGCTGCTCGTTTGATCTGACCCCGTAAGCTATGTTGTATCTAGTGCGTGCATGAGACCAATTGATGTTGCGCTGTTCACAACCATTGTGAGTTGTTACAACGTCAGTGGAAAATTCCGGTCCTCCAGTGGAACCATAAGATATATTTTCTGGAAATCTAATTTCTGTGAATGACATATACCCTCCTGTGAAAGTAAAATAGTTTGGTTGAAGAAAATGTTGTAATTTGAAAGCGTTTCACATAGTAAATGACGCTATGGAAAGTGGATGAGACTACTGAGTTAAACTGCTGTCACACCCACAGTTACTATACTCAGGTTCATTTGAGTTGTCAAGCAAAAAAATAAAATTTTATGGCAAACTGTAACTAGCCTTGCTTGTGACTTAATTCATCTACTTTTTTGCGTAATACATTCAAATCAGTTGCTCCTACAAACCATACGCGTCAAGTTAAGAGATTGTGAGCAAATTTAGAGAGGTTAAAGTGGATACTCTAGCCCTTCTACGTTTGTCTTTTAATGAAAATCGCGACCAAGTTATAGTGAGTTTTTTAAGAAATGCTTTTAAACTATTAATTTTGGTTAATACTAAAAATAACTCTCTAACCCGCCTTTTTAGCTCAATAAATGCCTTTGTTAAGCTAAGTTCTGTATTCTTTTTCACTTCTGTGCAACCAACTATGCCGTGAAATATAAGAATTGCGCACAATTTAGCATATAGTTCACATAATACTCTGCATGGCTTTCCTTTTAGCTTATCAAGCCTGATATGGCTTTTATACAATTTAAATAATAACTCAATTTGCCACCTTACTCTGTAAATCGTTAATACTTGCTCAGCACTAATTTTATTTTCTGGAACATTAGTTATAAATATTGACCAGTTCAACAATTTTTGATTTCTTTTAGAGGATGTATATCCCTGCGATCTTGCTAATCTATTAGCTTTCCTTCTTCTGGCCATAGACTGTTCTTCAGTTAGTTTCTGACATATAATTCTTACTCTAATTTTTGCTTCTTTTCCTAACAATACCTCGTTTTCTAAAAATAACTTATCCTCTAAACATTCTAATAACTCCATTTTTTGATTTGTTTCTACATCATATATGTTGGTATCGGATTTATAACGACTTATGAAATAAGCTCCTATTTCATTGATTTGTTTAAAAGAACTTGGCACAAAATAACCGAGATCAGATATTAGCAAATCATTGCTTAATATATTACTTAAATGTTTCCTATATCCCTGGTCTGATCTTACCCCCTCCGTTAAATTAAGTTGGTCTATTATCTGATTCATGTAGTCGAAAACTAATTGTAACTTTATTCCAGACTTAGTATTGCTTTCATAGCCACTGTAGCTAGTACCATAACCTTTATACATCTCTTCCATACTGTTAGGTAGAGTAATATAGCTACTGTCCAATAATTTAACACTATTAAATTGCTGTAAGATTTTGCAATCAACTTGCAAGATATTTTTAAAGAGAATCACAGATTCATTATACATCCTTTTCATAAATTCCACTGCTTCTTCAGTAAATCTAAAATCCAAACCTTGTTTTGTTATATCTATCGAGTCCTCGTTTAGTAATTGACACATTGTTTCTACGCTACAATTATCAACTCCTATATTACCCAAGACCATGGCTTTTACGAATGATGAACCTTTTAGCTTTCTCTTTCTTTTTATAAACCTTGTTGTAATTGAGATTTTCTCTGCTTTTTCATTAAAAATTTCTTTGAGCTTTTTTGATAAGCAAGTTATTTTATTCATTGGTTCTCTCACTAAAAGTATATCTGGGAGAACTTATACCTTATTATTCTATCTCTTTCATACCTTTATTTCCTTAACTTGACGCGTATGCTCCTACAAACAGGCTATCTCCAATTATTAAAAAAGGTGTACCACCTACTCCCAAATCTCTTACTAGAAGCCTACTGTTGTTTATCATTTGCTCAATTTTGTCCGCGTTATCTTTTATGGAATCATTAAAATCGTCCTCATCAATCCCTATGTTTTTCACTATATCCAATATGCTTTCGTCTGAAAATTCTCCTTTGTGACTTAAAGCAGCATGGTGAAAATCGAAATATTTTTCTTTATCGAGAAAATAGACAGCTAAAGCACTTTTTGCTGCCTTTAAAGAAGCGTTACCAAGTATTGGAGCATCCCTAAAGATATACTTAATTTTGCCGTCGTTAATTAACTGCTTTATATCATTCTTTATAGCTTTGCAATGTCCACAAGAATACTCAACCACTATCGGCTGAGAGCCGAAAGGTTGGATATAGCGCTGGAAGCGCGGTGAGAAGCTAAAGCTACTCCAATCTTATACTAGATATAGAATGAGGCTGATGTGCATCTGTATGTTTATTGATGTACTCATTAATGACTTCATCTGTGATATGTCCGCTGGTAGCACTAAAGTATCCTCTTCCCCAAAAACGCTTTCCCCAGTACATTTTATTTAGCTCTGGAAATTCTTGTTGAACTTTGCGTGAAGACCTGCCTTTGGCTCTTTGAACAAAATCACTCACAGCTATATGAGGAGGTATTACTACGAATAAATGTAAATGATCTGATGATATTACTCCGTTTTCTATCTTAATCCCCATTTCTTCAGATACTTCTGCTATGATTGTTCGTATTCTCTCCTTCATAGCCTTAGTTAATACTCTGTACCGATATTTTGTAATCCAGACTATATGGTACCTATGATAAAATACAGTGTGTTTTCCTTTGTCATATTCCGTCATAACTATACTTTATAAAGTACAGTTATGACATTGACAAACTAAAGTTTCTCCACCTAGAAGGTGGAGGCTTGTACCATCTTATGGAAAGTCAAGGAAGCCTACAGCTATAACACTACTATTTTCATTTCCGGAGTAAGGATAAGTAAGGTCAAATATTTGATCCTTGTATTGTGAAATTTTACTTTTGGTTACATTATCTCGAGCAGCGTAACTACTTTTAATCGACTCCTCTTTGAGAGTTTTTACGATCTTATCAAAATTTCTGCTTATATAATTATCTAATTTCTCACCTATATAATCATCGCTTAGCATTTGGCTGCGATTTGAAAGCCAATTGTTTATTATCGGCAAGCTTGCTATTGCTATTATTAAAATTAATAAAAACGATATTCTAGACATACAATTTATTTAAAAACCTACAACATAAAACTTTTAGTACACATTTATCTGTATATTAAAAGAAGCATCTAATGTTAATATATAAAAACATTTATATCAAGTGTATTTTATAGTCAGTTTTGCCTCGAATACAAACTTTACGTACAATGATTAGGTATATTGTCACAAAGTTCATCAGAAGACTTGATAATGTAGGTGACCAAACTACCCCCAGAATAGCCAATTATGAGATGCTCTATCTTTTACCGCCACGCTGTAAATACGGCGGTAAAACAAAGTTGATAATTTTATTCCGCTGTGTATAATTTTCCGCGGAATAAACATATGAGTGAACCAATAATTGGCAGAGAAAAAGAAATAGCTATTCTACAAGACAAACTTCTTTCTCAATCAGCCGAATTTATTGCTGTTTATGGTCGGCGTCGTGTAAATGTTGTATTATCTGCATTTTATCAGCATAATATAGAAGTAATGTAATGCAGATATTATGCCGATGCCGAATTATACGATTACTTCTAAAATTGCTAGTTGTCTTATAAGGATTGAAGCAGCAAAAGAAAAAGTGTTACATTTGCCGCTCACTGTATCAATGCTTTTGTCTCTTCGTGAAACTGCACGGCTTTATACCACACACTATTCTACTATGATTGAAGGAAATCGACTTGAACCTAAACAGATTGAAGAGGTTTTAAGTGGTAAAAGCCACTTTCCAAAATATAGGAGAGATGAAAATGAGGTTAAAGGATATTATGCAGCTTTAACTCAAGTTGAACAATGGGCAGCAAGGAGAATACCCATTACTGAGAAAGCTGTTCAAACACTACATGCTCTAGTAATAGCAAGTGGAAAATCTAAAATAAAATCAACACCTTATCGTGATGGTCAAAATGTTATCCGCGATAGTCTTACACGTGCAATAATTTATATGCCACCTGAAGCAAAGGATGTACCAAAGCTCATGAGCAGTATGATTGATTGGATTCGTAACAGTGAGCAAGTGCCTTGCCCAATTATTGCAGGTATTGCGCATTATCAATTTGTAACAATTCACCCTTACTATGACGGTAATGGTCGTACTGCAAGATTGTTGACTACATTAATTTTACACCTTGGTGGGTATGACCTAAAAGGACTTTATTCATTGGAAGAATATTATGCTAAGAATCTAGGAGCGTATTATGAAGCAATCAGTATAGGTCCATCGCACAACTATTACATGGGACGAGCTGAAGCAGATATTACTAAGTGGGTGGAGTATTTCGTAGAAGGTATGGCAAATTCATTTGAGAACGTTTTACAACGTATAAATAAAGAAGAATACCACGCTGATCAGACTGATCTTATACGTAAGCTTGATCCTAAACAACGCAAAGCTCTTGAGCTCTTCCAGGAGTTTTCCGCTATTACAGCTAGTCAGGTTGGCGAACTATTTAATTTTAAGCCTCGTACCAGTGCGCAACTTTGTAAAAAGTGGGTGGAAATGGGGTTTATCAAGATTGTAGATTTTTCCAATAGAGGAAGGAAATACAAACTTAGTAAGCAATATGAGGATTTGATCTCAAATTAACTGAAAGCTCGCTAGGCAGGAAAGTAGTGCATAGGTCAAATTTCAATAAAGTGCTTGAAAACTAAATGTAAACTTAAAATTTTAAAAACTGGAATATGTACAACAACTTACGTGACTTCATCAAAGCCTTAGAAGAAAAAAAAGATCTGATTAGGATTAAGGAGGAAGTTTCAACAGTTCTTGAAATGACAGAAATTCATCGCAGAGTTTTGTCAAGCAAAGGGCCAGTGATCATTTTTGAAAATGTTATCACAGAAAATGGCAAAAATTCGATTCCAGTTTTGGTGAATTTATTTGGTACTATTAAGAGGATTGCATTGGGGTTGAACATAAACCCTGATGAACTAAGAGATCTTGGTAAACTTTTAGCATTTTTGCAATCACCTGAGCCGCCAAAAAACTTTAAGGATGCTATAAAAATGTTTCCTTTGTTGAAAGTCGTGTTATCGATGCGAAGTAAAGTCGTGAGCAAGGCTCCATGTCAAGAGGTAGTGCTAACCGGAGATGAAGTGGACCTAAGTCTACTGCCCATTCAAACATGCTGGCCAAATGAACCTGCACCACTTATCACCTGGCCAATTGTGGTAACGAAAGGACCCACGAAAGAAAAGCAAGATAATTTTAATCTTGGAATATATCGTATGCAGGTTATAGATAAAAAAACAACACTAATGCGTTGGCTTGCACACAGGGGTGGCGCAACTCACCATAAGCGTTGGAAGGAAGAAGGCAGAAATATGAAATTTCCTGCTGCTGCTGTGATCGGTAGTGATCCTGCAACGATTATTGCTGCGGTAACTCCAGTGCCAGAAACATTGTCAGAATACCAATTTGCTGGACTACTGCGAAAGAAGCCGCTTGAGCTGGTAAATTGTAAGACTATTCCACTTCAAGTACCAGCTCACGCGGAAATCGTTCTGGAAGGCTATGTGAGTTTGGATAGATATCAAGACGAAGGGCCATACGGAGATCACACCGGCTACTATAATTCTGTTGAGCAATTTCCTGAATTTAATATTACTGCAATTACTATGCGTAAAAACCCGATATATCTTAGCACTTTCACTGGCAAGCCACCTGATGAACCATCGATTCTTGGTGAAGCACTCAATGAAATTTTTGTGCCCATTCTTATCAATCAATTTCCAGAGATAGTGGACTTTTATCTGCCACCGGAAGGTTGCTCATATAGAATAGCGATAGTGTCGATAAAAAAATCCTATCCAGGGCAGGCAAAAAGAATTGTTATGGGCATACTTTCTTTTCTAAAGCAGTTTTTATACACGAAGTTTATTATCGTTGTTGATAATGATATAAATGTACGTGATTGGAAGGAAGTAATGTGGGCAATGTCAACGAGGATGGACCCTGTGCGTGATACAATCATGATAGAAAGTGTACCTATTGATTATTTAGACTTTGCTTCCCCTGAAAGTGGACTTGGAGGTAAAATGGGATTTGATGCGACAAATAAAATCCCGCCTGAAACCAAACGAGAGTGGGGAAAGAAAATTGAGATGAGTGAGGAAATAGTAAGGAAAGTCGCGGAGAAGTGGGAGGAATATATGGACTAGACTTCTTGCATAAAAGCAGAAAAAAGTTTGGCGTTTTTTATAATGCCGCGATTGGCATTAACTGATAATTGTGATTTAAGTCCGTCACAGTGCCCTTTTTTTTGTCATCCTATAGCTATACCGCCGCGGTATCTCTTAGCCGCTAACAAGTAGTGGGATGACGAGCTTATCGTCATCCTGCCGCGAACCGTCATACCGCGATTCATTCGCGGTATCTCAGCCGCTAACAAGCAGCGGGATACTTAGGGATGACGGTTGTTGTTTAGCTGTAAATATTAAGAAATTTACCAAATGAAAAAAAAGGCAAAAGAAGCCCTGGGGTTATTATCCGCTTTAAAATATTGGCGTTTTTTATGTTTTAAACGCTTGACAAGCGAGATTCAGCCGCTTTTAATTGCAACTAACTTACGCTGCAAATGTTTAAGAAATTTACTAAGCAGAAAAAAAGACAAAGAATCCCCGAGTTAGCTAGTCTTTTACTATCTCTGTCGAGTATTGGCATTTTTTGATGTCTTGTAACGCTTTATAAGCGCGTTCAGCTTATTTAGATAAAAATCTAGATGTAGATGAAGTTTTGTAAAGACATACAGTATCTATATACTGCAAAAAATTGAACATAAGACGCCGATACATTAAGTAATCCTTACCTTTTAATCTGCAGATTGGCGAAAGCAAATACAATAGCTTCAGTTTCATGATAAGAGGGCTGGCGGAGTTTGTCAAGCAAGTTTTTTTGTTTCTGCGGGCTACCTGAGTCTATTGATTTCATTAGAGCCGAAACTCTTGAGACCTAGGTGATAATTCTATCTAAAAGAATGCCGAAAAAGAGCAGCAACCCTACGTAGGAATTATTTTTAAATATGGACATGCATTGACTGGGATCGTCAGGATTGAAATTTTTGTATTGGCGGTGAAATATGAACCCTACAGCAAGTAGAGCAATATAAAAAATGTTATTTAATGATGATAAGATACCAGCATATAGCCACGTCATAAGAGATATTAAATAAAATCTTTTCAACCAAGATTTTGTTGTATCACCAAAATATAATGCGGTAGATTTCATCCCGAGTTTTTCATCATCTTTTTTATCTTGATGGGCGTATATGGTGTCATAGCTAAGTGTCCAAAAGACGCATCCTATATAAAACAGCAAGGATTCTATACTGATCTGGTTTGTTATTGCTGCTGAGCCCATGAGCGATCCCATATTGAAGGTAAACCCTAAGAACAATTGTGGCCACCAAACATACCGCTTTAATAAAGGGTAAGTAGCTATCATACACATTGAGATTATTCCAAGTATGAGTGTAGTTTTATTAGTTAATAATAAGATTACCAGGGCAATAAACAGTAGCAGTGAAAGTAAAGCTAAAGCCTGCTTTATGTTTAATGCACCACTTGCAAGTGGCCTATATTTTGTTCGTTCAACGTGCGCATCTATTTTTCTATCGAAGATATCATTGATTATGCACCCTGCGGGTCTCATTAAAAATGCACCTATAGTAAACAAAACAAGGAGAAAAAGAACCTGATACGATAGAGAAGTTGAGGCTAAAAGAATACCGCTCAAACTGGGAAATAGCACAAGCCACAAACCCGTTAAACTGTGCAACCTCATTAATGAAAAGTAACGATTGAAATGCATTAATTAAGTGTGATTATGTAATATTTTGCTTACATTAACAAAATTATCGAACGCTAAGTCAGGCTTGAAAACTAGTTCAGGTATAAATCGCAAATCAACATAACACAATATAGATTTACGTATTGACCATGCAGATTGGTTCATTTCATTAACAACAGTATTAATATCACAATTATTCTCAGAAGGATCTCCAGTGCGTCTTTTTTCTGGATCTAAGTAGTCAGCTACTTGAATATTCAATGAAGATAACACAATATATACATCTGCTTTTTTCAAATCTTTACTTAATTTTACGTCAGATACCGCTACATTTTTATTGAACACCTTACCTTCCATTAGAACTCTTGATATTGCTCTATGCAATACCGATGCTATCTTTAGGTTTCTAATTTCCTTTTTCATATCCAGCTACTATAACACCCTTTCTTCTTGCACTAATTGATAAGCTTCCAAAATATCTCCAACTTTAATATCGACATTACCCTCTAGTGATAGTCCGCATTCAAAGTTTACACCTACTTCTTTAACATCATCTTTAAATCTACGTAGTGCTTTTAACTTTCCTTCATGCACCAATTTACTATTGCGCACTACCTTAATTAAAGAATCTTTTTTTATGACTCCATCACTTACATAACATCCAATGATATTACCAGCTTTAGATACATTAAATATTTGCCTTACAGATGCAGAACCAACACGAACCTCTCGTGTAACAGGCTTTAACATTTTAGTTAAATACATTCTCATGTCGTCAATGAGCTCGTATATTATGTTATAAGTATGTATTTCTATACCTTTTTGTTTTGCCAAGTCCCTTATTTTTGAGTCCACTTTTACATTAAAAGCTAAAATTACTGCACTTGATGCTTCTGCAAGCAGCACATCTGAATCTGTTATCCCTCCTACTGCTTTGTGTAGGATATTTAATTTCACTTGATCTTTACCGAGTTTATCAATTGAACTTGATATTGCTTCAATAGAACCAGTTACATCGCACTTTAAAACTACAGATAGTTCTTCTATTTCACTGTTATTACGGCTGAATATATCTAAATCATCCTCATCTAAATTTTCTTCTTTTTTCTTGATTAACTCTAACCTATGTTCAATAATTTCACGTGCCTGCTTTTCAGAATTTATAACAACAAATTTATCTCCAGCATTTGGCACACCATTTAGACCAGTAATTTCAATTGGAGCAGAGGGTAGTGCTGCTTTTTCTCTTTGACCAAGGTGATTAACCATACTACGTACTTTACTGTATGTTGTACCAACTACCAATATATCACCAACCTTTAACGTTCCTTCCTCAACTATCAATGTGGCTGATATTCCTTTCGCTTTATCTATTTTGGATTCTATTACCCATCCAAGTGCTCGACAATCTTCTATTGCTTCTAGCTTCATTAATTCAGCGATTAACAAAATCGTCTCTTCTAGTTTATCTAAATTAGTTTTCTTTTTTGCTGATACTGGCACAATCATAACATCACCACCAAGCTCTTCAGGAATGAGATCATATTGAGGTAAGCTACTCATTACTTTCTCCACATCACCAGGCTCAGATTTATCAATTTTATTAATAGCAACTATAATAGAAACATTTGCTGCTTTTGCATGATTTATTGCTTCAACTGTTTGTTTCATGATTCCATCGTCAGCTGCAACTACTATTACAACTATATTAGTAATATTGGCACCACGTGCACGCATCGCAGTGAACGCTTCATGTCCTGGTGTATCAATAAAGGTAATTTTTTGCTTATCTTTTGTCGTTATTTGATAAGCACCTATGTGTTGAGTTATGCCACCTGACTCTCTTTCTGCAACATTAGATTCACGAAATGCATCGAGCAATGAGGTTTTACCATGATCGACGTGTCCCATAAAAGTGACGATTGGTGGTTTAGGTTTTTTAGGCAGGCTTTCTCTGCCTTCTATAAAAAATAAATCTTTTTCTCTGTTGGTATCGCTCACTCGTTTAGCCGTATGATTAAATTTTTCCACTATTTCACATGCTATATCTGGATCCACCAGATCATCTACTCTATAACTCTCACCGACTTCTTCTTTGAACATTTTTAGCACACTCTTGCTATCTTCTGCCATGCGAATAGATAACTCCCTGATAGTTATTTTGTCTGGTATAATAACTTCTCTTGATATATTTTTACCCTTAGTAAACTTTGACTTTCTACCTCTTATACCAAACCTTTGCTTAAATACAGGGGGTTGTTCAGTTTTTTCATCTATTGCCTGTGCAATTACCAGTTTAGAATGCTTAGAATATATATCTTTGTTGACTTTAAAAGACTTTTTATCGTTGTCCTCATGGTCAATACTATCTTCTTTTGGTTCAACTAAGTGGGTATTACTTAAAACTTGCTTATTTATTTCCTTAGATAAAGCGTCCGCTTCATTTTTCTCGTCAATCTCTTTATTGCTGTCTTCTTTTGCTGTTTTCTCTTTTTCCTCTCTCTGATTTCTTTCTTTCAGCAAAGCAGCATTCTGCACAGCATTAATGCGAAAAATTTGTTCTTTCTCTGTTAAAGAACCTAATTTACTCTCTTCAAATAAATTATGTTCTTCTGCATCATGAGATTTTTTTCTTCTTTTTTTTACTACTGTAGCTCCAGTACTTGGGCTAGCTGAAGAGTTTAAATTGAGGTCTAATTTAAGCTTGCTTAAACCTTGGAGCGTTAATTTTTTATCACTGATATCTTCATTATTCATATTATTTTATTATATTAATCCAAGCTTTTTACGTGCTTCTATGATTATTGAATCTACTGTATCTTTTAGATCTTCTTTGCTATCGGATGAGGAAGAGAGTATGCTGCAAAACTCATAACTTGATAAATCTGCTATGTCCTCTAAAGTCTTAATATCATGCTTACTAAGAGCAATTTTATTGTCTATTGATAAAGTTAAATTGATTACATCATCCTCCATACCTAAACTTTTTAGCTCTTCTATTTTTCTATCATTTTCTGCTTTCAGGTACTTATTTGCTCTATTGTGAAGTTCGTTTGCAATATCTTCATTAAAGCCCTCTATTGAAGCAAGCTCTTTAATTGAAGCGCTAGATATGTCTTCTACACTTGAAAAACCTTCTGTTACCAATAGCTGACCCATAATCTCTTCTAAGTTTAAAGCTTCAGCAAATAAAGCTGAACATTGACTAAGTTCTTTACTTCGCCTTTCTGATTCTTGGTGAGTGCTTAATATCTCAATTTTCCATCCAACAAGCTCTGAAGCTAATCTTACATTCTGGCCCTTTTTTCCTATCGCTAAACTCAATTGATCTTCAGCAACTATTAACTCTATGCAATTTTCATTTTCATCAATAATAACCTTCGATACTTCTGCAGGAGTAATGGCTTTAATAACAAATTGACCCAAATCTGAGGAGTAATTTATAACGTCAATTTTTTCACCATTTAATTCGTGTATAATAGTTTTTATTCTATCTCCCTTAACTCCAACACAAGCACCTACTGGATCAATGTTCTTGTCGGGAGAGAAAACGGCAACCTTAGACCTTGAACCAGCATCTCTAGCTATACCTTTAATTGTCACTAATCCGTCAGCAATTTCTGGTATTTCTTGATTTAATAATGCCTCCAAAAAGCCTTCATGAGTCCTAGAAAGAATAATTTGACGTCCATCATCAGAGCGCTTAACAGTCTGTATGTAAGCTTTAACCTTATCACCTTCACGAAATGATTCACCACCAGTTAAATTTCGCAATGGAAGATATGCCCTAGTGCCATTTATGTCTATAATAAGATCTGAATATTCTACTTGTTTAACAATACCATACCTTATTTCTCCCACCTTATCTTTAAATTCCTCATATTGCTTTTTTGACTCTTCATCTTTAATTATTTGAGCAATCTTTTGCTGGGCAATTCTTGCTGAAGCAAGATCAGTGTTAAGAGAGAGTAATTCACTAACAGTATCTCCAACTTTTGCATCTCCTTTTATTAATTTAGCTTGTGTAAGCGTAATTGATTCACACTCGGTATTCTCTTTTTCATTTGATTCATCATCAATAACTTTTAGTTTTCTATATGAAGTAACTTTGCCTGTGTTTCTATCTATATCAACTACAATTTTACTTTTGCTACCATATTTTTGATGAGCCACTGCTTCTATAGCACTTTCTAGTGCCTTTATTACAACATCAAAATCTAAACCTTTTTGAAGTGAAAGCTCTCCTGCTGTTTTTATTACATCAAGGCTTCCAACTATGTTATTCTTGTTACTTTTCTGCTTAACACTGCTTTTACGATTAGCAATCATAATAAATAAATCCAATGTAATTAGTTATAATTATAGCTCCAACGGGCAAAGAACACTATCTTAAATGTTAAATGATTGCTAATTTAAGTCAAGTTTTTTCATGTCTTTGTATAACAAGCAACGCAGGAGTAAAGAATAAAGTTAAAACCGTTGCAGCCAATATTCCACTTGCTATGGTTGTTGAAATGTCAACCCACCACTGGCTTGATGGAGCATCATATGTGATTTGTAGCGTAAAAAAATTGATATTTAACCTGGTAATCATCGGTATTAAACCAAGAACTGTGGTTGCAACGGTAAGCAATATTGGCCTAACGCGAGAAATTGCAGCGTTTATTACACATCGCTTGATGTCATTTTTGTGTACCTTAATTTGGTGATGAAAGGCATCAAGTAATAGTATGTTATTATTCACTATAATTCCCGCCAAAGCAATTATCCCCACTCCACACATAACAACTACGAAAACTTGTTGGATAAGAAAGAAAACAAAAAACACACATGTTGTGGATAAAAACACTGCTGTCATTACGATAAATGTATGGTATACATTATTAAACTGTGTCACTAATACCAATATCATTAGTGTAATCGCTAATATAAAAGCCTTTAACAAAAATGCTCCTGATTTTTGTTGATCTTCTTTGTCGCCTTTAAAATCAATTTTTACTCCCTTGTCCCAATCCTGGGCAATAGAATTCTGAATGAACTTTACTCTTTCATCAACAAGATAGCCAGTATCAACGTCAGCAGAGATTGTCACTATGCGTAATCCATCAATCCTGTTTAGTTTGTTTACCTTTTTTTCGGGAGCATATTTTACTATATTGCTCATAGGATACGGGCCATTAACTGTATTGATAAAAAGATTGTCTATAGTCTTCATGTTGCGATCCTTTCCAGGGAAACGGAGTACAATATCGATTTCTTCATCCGTGTTATTTGGTCTATATTTTCCAATCAACACTCCATTTGTAACCATCTTTATAAAATCGCCAATGGTTGCAACACTTACTTCAGAGCTTGTAGCCTTATTCTTATCAACACTCATATTCCACTCTATTTCAGGTGCTGATCTGCTATCTTGAATATTTATAAACCCGGATGAAGGTTGGTTCATAATTTCTAGAATTTTCTCTGCTGCTAAATTCAAACTGGATACACTCCCGCTGAGGTTAATTTGTATTGGCTTGTCAGCCGACGGTCCTGGCTTTTCCTCTTGAACATTAATTATTATTCCTTTCATGTCTTGCACACTGCTCCTTATATCATTTAGTATGTGCTTAGCTTTGCGCCTGAAGCGCCAATCCATAAGTTCTAGTTGTATTCTGGCGATAACGTTGTCTGAAAATGCTCCTGATCTAGCATAAGAAACATGAATTTCTTTTTCAATGCTCAAAATGCGTTCTTCCACTTCTTTGAGTATCAGATCTCGTTCTTTGGCTGATAAGCTTTCTTTTGCTTTAACACTGATTAAAATATTATCTGAATCCACTTTCGGAAAAAACTTTACTCCAGGAGCAAAAGTAAAGTACAGCACACTAAATGAAAACAAAACGAATACAGTAGCACATACGAATTTTTTAGGATGATCCAAAACCTTCTCTAGCATGCGTACGTAAGCTCTTATTATAGGCCCAGCATTTTTTATTTCACCACTTTCTATAGCACTCATTTTTTTTATTTCTTTTTTTGAAGTTATCGAAGGCTTACCAAATATTGCACCAAGTGTTGGTATAAAAACCAAAGCCATAATGAGCGATCCAGTCAAAGTTAGAATTATTGTAATTGGTATGTACTGCATGAATTTACCAACAGTATCAGGCCAGAATAATAGAGGAAAAAACACTGCTAATTTAGTTAACGTTGATGATAGAACCGGATAAAACATATCACGAACTGAAGTGTAAAAAGCTTCTACTTTGTCCATTCCGCAGATCATCTTTCTATCGGCATATTCGCTGATCACAATTGCATCATCAACCAGCATGCCAACAGCCATAATTAAACTGAAGAGCACAACGATATTTAAGGTTATACCCATAAAGTAAAGAGCTATTATCCCAATGAGAAAGGAACCGGGTATCGAGAGTGCCACAAGAATAGCAATCCTTGTTCCCATAGAAAGCATCATTATGATCAATATTAACAACACAGCAAATATTATGCCGTTTTCCAAGTCATCAAGCACATCGCGGACGTTTTTTGACTGGTCGTTTAAGTACACCACTTTTAAATTTTCAGGTAATTGATCTTTTGCCTTATCCATTAAGTATTTTACTTGATTTACTGTGTCTATTATGTTTTTTCCGTTACGTTTTGAAATTTCTAGCACGACACTAGGTAATCCATTAATGCGAGCAAATCCTTGGTGATCCTCAAACCTAGGGTATACTTTTGCTATATCTTTGATTCTCAAAACTGCATCGCCTTGAGATCTAATAGGAATATTCATAATATCTTCTATATCTTTTAATAACCCTGATATTTTAATCGAATATTTACCGGCCAGTGACCCAGCTCCCACTAGCCTATTATTGCTTGATATAGCTTGGAATATTTCGTTTGATTGAATGTTATATTTTGTTAGAACTGTGGGCTCAATTATAACTTCCACTGTTTCTTTACGTATACCTGCCACTTCAACTTTGAGAACATTTGGCAGAGATTCTATTTCTTTCTTTAACTTGCGTGCTATTTCAGTTAAGGCTCTTTCTGGCAAATTACCAATTAAGCCGACATTGAGTATCGGAAATAAGCTCAAGTTTATTTCATTGATTATCGGAGATTCCGCTTCAACAGGTAACTTCGATTTTATGTTTGAAAGCTTTGAACGAACATTATCGAGCACTTCTTTATTATCATACTCTGTTCCAAATTCGAGTATCATGTGAGCACCATCATTAGTTGCAAAAGCTCTCAATTCTCTTACACCTTCGATGGATCTTAGTTCATTTTCTATAGGAAGCACTAATAGCTTTTCACTATCTTGAGCAGAAATCCCAGGAAGTCCAACAAACACGCTGATTATAGGAATCTGTATATCAGGATTGCTTTCCCTTGGCATTTTTACATAAACGTATGAACCGAAGATAAAAATTACTATAAGTAATAATACCACCGCCCTGTTTCGCTCTATGAGTAAGCTCTGCATGTTGAATGTTAGCTGAATATGTGTGTTTGTACAATATTATAGTCGAGATACATTGCATATTAATTAATCCTTGTGTAGCTTTAAAACTTTACGCAAATAATTAAAATTTTCGCAAAATTGCAAGTATAAGAAAATTCCTGTATAATAATTCTAGAACAGTATTTGAGAGGTTATTATGGTGGCAATTCTAAATGTAACAAAGGGCAAAAATAAAGTTATTGTGTCTGGATTAGCTGGAGCTTTATCAGCTTTAATATTTTTAACAGCAATCCACATTGCCGCAAAGATAGCCATTATCGTTTCTGCCGCTGCAGTTACTTACTTATTACTTTCGCTGGTTCATAAAATAAGAACTAAAGCTGAAATTAGTCGTGTTTCAGGAGATAAAGTTTCAGAAGATGAAGGGTATAGCAGTGTTGATGAAGGTGAAGAAAAAGATACCGTAAAAGAACCAAAAAGAACTGAAACTGAGCTAGAAGAAGAAATAATAAGGAAAAGAGCACAAGAACGCATGGAGAAAGGATCACTTGGTGGTCCTATAAATGCGTTTGGCGAACCAATTCATGTGACTATAGATGCTGAAAATAGTAATCCTGTTGATTATACAAAAACTATGGTAGTGCCTGAGGAAATTATTCTTAGCATGCTAAATGATAAAACTCTTACACAAAATAACTCTAGCTCTATAAAGAATCAGATGAAACCTCTTCCTGAGCACATGGATGTGCCTGGTAATCCACTTCCTGGGCAAGTGTTAAGCAATCTAGAGCTTGAATCTAAAAGCACGCAGAAACTATCTGCTTTAGACTTGCTATTACAGTGCAAAAATGTAGATAATGATGTAAAAAAAATGCTAAAACAGCCAATTACCCAAAAGGGGTTTAACGGATTAGGATTTGATAGATAGTTGTTATATTAACCTCTCCATCTCATATTGAGGATCAGATGCAATGCCGTAGACCCTATTTGGCGGAGCAATTTTGTTCTCTATACCAAAAACCATACCTTCAATTATTGCTGTGAGTACTTTTTCAAGGTCACAATCTGCTCCGGGAACGCGGTGCTCTAGGCGGCATCTTTTGAAATCGTTGCCAAAATAGGGAATTCTTATCGCAGCAGTTCTGTTATTTACTCCCCAACTAATCGTAGTTGGAGTGTGAATATCCGGATACTGAAATCTTAAATATGAATCATCATTTGGAGCAAAAAACAACATATGTTTTTTCATCATTGCACATAATCCACCAATACTATGAATCAGATAGTCACTGTACTTTTGCTCATTGATATAAAATAAGTTACCGTTATTTGAATTCACGAGATTAACATGCACATTTAATGCACTGCCTGCTCTATCCAAATAAGGCTTTGCTTTAAAAGAAACATTCCCACCTAGTTTTTGTGCTGTTTCAGTAAGTGATTGTTTTGCTAACTCAAAATGCTTAATTAAATTGTAGGAGTTCGTATAACAACCACTTTTTATCTCATACTGATGTGTAGAATTCTCCTTCTCGCAAGAAAATTCAAGAGATGCTATTTTATTTTTGATGCTATTCAGAAATAAGTATTCTTTTTCTATTCCTTCAATGTAAAACTCTAGTTCAATACCGAATACAGCATAACAACTCAAATTACTTAATATAATCATAAATTTGCTTCAGTAAATCTATATTAGGTTAGCTATATTTATATGAATACTTTACTTATTTGCCAGTAAATTTAACATCTTATTTATACATAATGTATTACTGTTTTTAATAGCATGCTTCTAATCCTCGATACAAGCGACATTTACAAATTTTTCATTTTTTTGAAATAAAAATGATCAATTTTAATGTTTTTATACCCTTTACAACCCATCAAAAAATCACCATAATTTTTAGTATGTATTAAGTAGTATTAGCTTTTCATTTTGCAGTAAGCTATTGATTATCTTATATTTTTCTAATTATTGCTTTTTTCTTGGTGTGGTATATGAACTTAACTAGCCCTAAGGTTTCTACTATGTTTTTTGATCAGATTATTACAGTAACGGATCACAATGTTACTTGGGAAAAAATCCAAAATTGTCTTTATAATC
This sequence comes from Wolbachia endosymbiont (group A) of Epagoge grotiana, assembly GCF_947251775.1. Classification (NCBI taxonomy): domain Bacteria; kingdom Pseudomonadati; phylum Pseudomonadota; class Alphaproteobacteria; order Rickettsiales; family Anaplasmataceae; genus Wolbachia; species Wolbachia endosymbiont (group A) of Epagoge grotiana. Next base: position 573,252 of record NZ_OX366387.1, on the reverse strand, counting down.
TTTATGGAGAAGCAACATATAATAGCTGGCTGAGTTCACTAAAATTTGTCAGTAGCAGAAATGGGGAAGTTCTTTTATCCGTGTCAACAAGGTTTATAAAAGAGTGGATTACAGTTCATTACATGAAAAAAATATTATCATTATGGCAAAGCGAAGATAAAAGTATACGTTCTATTGATATTCAAGTAATTGAGGAGAGGAATTCAAATTTTAATGTTATACTAAAAAACAGAGAGGAAAGTAATCATAATCTTGGTTCGCCGCTGGATCCAAGGTTCACCTTTGATAATTTTGTAGTGGGAAAGCCAAATGAATTAGCATTTACGGCGGCAAAGCGTGTGGCAGAATCTATAGATCCAATATTAGGCAGCAATCCTTTGTTTCTATATGGTGGAGTGGGACTTGGTAAAACACATCTAATGCATGCTATAGCTTGGCACATAGTCAATTCCCCATCAGCAAAAAGAAAAGTGGTGTATTTATCAGCAGAGAAATTCATGTACCAATATATTACAGCGCTGCGAAGCAAAGATATTATGTTATTTAAAGAGCAATTTAGATCAGTAGATGTATTGATGGTAGATGATGTGCAATTTATCAGTGGTAAAGATAGTACACAAGAAGAATTTTTTCACACTTTCAATGCATTGATAGACCAAAATAAACAATTGGTTATATCAGCTGATAGGTCTCCTAGTGATCTTGATGGAGTGGAAGAAAGAATAAAATCACGACTCGGTTGGGGGTTGGTGGCAGATATTAATGAAACAACTTTTGAATTAAGGCTTGGTATATTGCAGGCAAAAGTGGAGCAGATGAATATGTATGTTCCGAAAGATGTCCTAGAGTTTTTAGCAAGGAACATAAAATCTAATATAAGAGAATTAGAAGGAGCATTAAATAAGGTTACCCATACCTCATTAATTGGAAGAAGTATGACGGTAGAATCAGCTAGTGAAACCCTAATCGATCTTCTTAGGTCAAATCATAGGTCAGTCACAATAGAAGAAATACAAAAGAAAGTAGCTGAATTTTTCAATATAAAGGTTGCAGATATGCAATCCAATAGAAGGCTTCGCAGTCTTGCAAGGCCAAGACAAATAGCTATGTATTTTGCCAAAAAATTTACGCAAAAAAGCCTACCAGATATTGGGAGAAACTTTGGTGGCAGAGACCATGCTACTGTTATACATGCAGTAAAACAAGTAGAAAATTTTATAAAGACCGACTCAAAATTTGCTGATGAAATCAATCGATTAAAAAAAATGTTTAAGTAGCGTTTTTAAAATAGCTAATAACAAATCCTAAAATGAATCGACTATAGTTTTAATCCGTTTAAGTTTAAAATCTTCTGTTAGCTTCGCAGAATACATTTCCTTATTGTGTTGATTATAGAAGGTAAATTCGTGATCATCTAAATTTAGTATTGCAAAGCCAAAGCCAAAAAAGTTTCTAACCTCGTGTGCTAAGTAGTTTTTACCATTTAAATAGTCAAATTCTACATTTTGATAAACAGATTCTTGATCTTGAGCGTGTAATGATGCACCACCGTTTCCAACTATAATTTGGTCTGGAACATTATCCATTAATAAAATCTGGGCTATATGAATGTGGCCAGAAACTATGGTAGTAACATTGCTTGGAAATTTATCTCCAAAAGCTTCGATTTGTGTAAGATTACCATGGCTTTTTAATGTCAAAAATTCTTTTTTTGGAGATCTCCAAAGCGGTTTATGAGTTAAAAACCACATGGGCTTGTCAGAACTATTTTGTATCAATTTATCAAATTGCCTCTCAAAAGCATCAATTGTGCTTTGGGTTGTAAAAATATCCTCACCGGATGAAGAGTCGAAGATAAAAAATTTCATCGGTCCAGCATCTAAGGACCAACTAGAAACGAAGTTTCCACATTTTTCAGACGAAAAGGGGTATGAATCTAGATACCTGAACCATCCTTCATAAGCTCTATCACAACTCTCATGGTTTCCACGAACAAAAAGGAAAGGGGATTGTGATAAAATATCCTTTGCAGGCTCAAACCAATCAGCGTACCAAACTTCTTTATTATATCCATAAATATCGCCACACTTTTTTGTATTTCTACATTTTGTTTGTCTATAATGATAATCACCAACATGGATAATTAAATCTGGTTTATGAAGGGCGATTGAATCTAAATTTTTTTTTAAAGGCCAGCTATCTACCGAATTACATTCCTGCTGAAATAACATATTTATTCTACAGCCCGTGTCACCAATGAAAGCAATTTTATTAACCTTTTTTGGTAATATAGGAACCCGTAGATCCTCAATACTAATGTTTTTGGCACTTGTTTGTATTGTCAGTTCACAAACTGTTTCGTTATGATCACCATTGTTAATTGAGCTGCGATTCAGCATTTCTGTTTCCTCGCCATCAACATAAACAATGGGACACATGTCATTGTCCGTAATTGCGCGTATGCTTAGTTTATTTTCTGGGATAACTTGAGACCATGTGTATAATATTTGTGCATGGACGAAATGAAAGCTAGTTATAAGAGAGAGAGCTAAAAAAATAAAGATATTAGCTATATTCATTTGTATAAAAACCTAAGTTAAAAATTAGTAGTAAGGTTATCTTAAATGATTAAAATTTATAATCACAAAATTCATAATCAAATTATACAAACAATTTCTAAATTATTCTAGTATCAGATTGACACTCTAGATGAAAAATTCTAAAATGATTAAGTAATTTAAAATAATTATATAAAAACTAGAATATAGTGCGGCCGTGGTGGAATTGGTAGACACGCAGCGTTGAGGTCGCTGTGGCTCATAAGGCCTTGGAAGTTCAAGTCTTCTCGGCCGCACCAGCTTTTATCGCTGTTTAATATGGGTAAAAATGTTTATAGGAAATCAGAGTAGCAATAAGGTAGAAAGAGCTATCAGCGAAATCAGGCGCGGTCGGCCAATTGTAATATATGATGAAAGTAATTACCTATTGTTTGCTGCTGCTGAGGCTTTAGAAAGAGATTTATTTAATCAATACAAGCTTACATCAAGTAATGTATATGTTACTTTAACTTCAAGTAAGGTAAAATACATATCTCAGAATAAAGAACATAACAGCAAACGTCTGTTGGTGAATAATTTTGATGAACTGCTCTATTTAATAAACTGTTCAAAGGAAGATTGCATAAAAGAGTTGCAATGCTCAAAGACAATAGATGAATGTGCTATTGCCTTGCTTAAGTTCTCAGAATTATTGCCATACGCGTTAGTGGCTGATATGACTTTTGAGAATAACCATGAAATGCGAAATTGGTGCGAGAAAAATGACGTTATTGCACTGGACACGTCATTCATAAATAATTTTCAAGAAAATCAGGATGTATATGAAGTGTGCAAAACATCATTATTTTTAAAACAGACTCAAGAAGTAAATATCATATCTTATAGAACCGAAAGTGGTGGAAGAGAACATCATGCAATTATCATTGGCAATCCAGATAAAGATGACGAACCATTAGTGAGAATTCATTCTTCGTGCTATACGGGTGACTTGTTAGATAGCTTGTCATGCGATTGCAGAAGTCAGTTACATCAAGCAATTCAAATGATAGCTGACTCTGGAAGTGGTATTATATTGTATTTGATGCAAGATGGAAGAGGCATTGGTTTAACTAATAAGTTAAGAGCGTACAGTATGCAAAGAGGACATAATCTTGATACTGTTGATGCAAATAGAATATTGGGTTTTGAAGATGATGAAAGGAGTTTTGCTGTTGCAGCTAAAATGCTTAAGAAATTGAACATTAACAAAATCCAATTACTTACAAACAATGATAGGAAATTGTCAGAATTGGAAAGTAGTGGTATAGGAGTTACAAAGTGTCTACCACTTATTGTGGAACGTAATAAATATAACGATTCATATATGGAGACAAAGTTTGGTAAATTAGGCCATAGATTAAGAGTTTTTTAGCTTTTTTGCTGTAACTACTTTGTTAATTTGCTATGTTTATTAACATAAGTTAAGATTTTTAGGAATACTAAAATGCTAAGATTTTTTAAGCAAGAAAAAAATACTGAATCCTTAGATAAGGATATAAATTGGAATTCAAACCGCTACAGCACAGTTATTGCTCAAAGGAATATTCTACTTTTATTTGCATTAATATTATTAGCAACGATCTCTATCAGCATATTAGTCATATTTAAAATTAGCACAAGTAGCACTATTGAGCCATTTGTTATAGAAATTGACAAGAAATCAGGAATAGTGCAATTGGTTGATCCTGTCACAGTAAAACAGTATTCTGCAGATGAAGCGCTAAACGATTATTTTATTTCAGAGTATATAAAAGCAAGGGAGGTTTTTGATCCATATCATTATAATTATAACTATTATACAAAGGTGAGGTTGTTTTCCTCACCTAATGTGTATAATGAATTTAGAAATTATGTAGGATCGCAGAATATGGATGATCTTTTTAATTTATATTCAGATACCAAAAGTGAATTTAAAATTCGCTCAATTCAAAAGTTGGGTAACGATGCTCTTCAGGTGAGATTTTTTGTGGAATTTACACGGAAAGATGGAAGTTCTACGAGAAAAAATAAGATAGTTATTATGTCATATAGATATGCATCGCTTGAAATGGATGATCAGCAAAGATATATTAACCCATTAGGATTTCAAGTTATTTCATATAGAGTAGATGATGAATATGTATAGGATATTATTAGTTTTAGCTTTACTTGTAAGTGGCAATTTAAACGCATCCATTAATTATAATGAGCCTATTTCTATAGATAGTAGAATAAAGACTTTTGTGTATAGCCCTAATGAAGTATTTACGGTGGTTTTTAGTCAGGGTTACTATTCTTATATTGAATTTGCGGAAGGAGAAAAAGTTAAAAATATCGCTGTTGGTGATGCATCAAGTTGGAAAATTAATCCTTATGACAATAAATTGCTTATCATGCCATTTGAAGTTAGTAGTCGCACTAACATGATTATTACGACAACTAAAAAAAGAAATTACATTTTTGATTTAATCTCAAGGCCAAACTACGATAAATACCCGGATACTGATGCTAAGAAAGTAGATCACGATTATTCTGCTGAAAAGGATATATCTTACGTAGTACGTTTTTATTATCCTCAAGAAGAAGGTGAATTTGATGTTGATTTAGATGAGGTTTCTTTACCTACTCAAATGCAATATACTACAGACAAGCTAGAAAAAATAATACAAGAAAATGATACGAAGTACAATTATACATATATTGATGAAGGTGGTAATGCGGATATAGTTCCGATCGAGTTATTTGATGATGGTTATTTAACCTATTTAAAATTTAGAAATAATAATAAAATACCTCAGGTTTTTGTAGAAGGGGAGGATAAACCTTGTAAAAGGCTGTTATTTGATGATTATGTTATAATAAAAGGAGTACATAAAAAGCTATTTATGCGTTATGAAGATGGTGAAGTTGAAATTATAAATAGGTCACTTTAGCTGTGGTACATGCAATATGAATAAAGAAAGGCGTAACAATTCAGAAGATGAATCAGAAATAGAGAATAAGGTAGTAACAGTTGGCTCTAATCAAGGTCATAGGGCATTGATGGTCATTATTTTAGTGCTTCTGGCTGGTGGAGTGTATTATCTCTATTTTAGTCCTTCTCCTAAAGAGGGTTCAGAAGTTATTAAAAAAGAGGAAACAAAGCAAAACGTTCAAGAATTGAAAGGAAAGTTGGAACAAGTTCCAGATAATGTAATGGTTCCTGAAAGAATAATAACTGATCCCTTACCACCCTTACCTCCTCTTCCTACACCACTAATCATACCAGAAATAAAACAAATTAGAAAAGAAGAAGTGATGAAAAAAGAAGAAGAGAAACCAAAAGAAACTCCTGTGTCAAATATACCTATTTTGCCAAAGCAAAATTTTCCTTCTAGTAATGTTATGGGCAATTTACCTACCTCGTTTCCTACAATAGGGGGTGGCGGTTATCCTAGAGACAGACGTAGTGCACAGATGTTGACAATTTCAGGTGGTAGTGGAGAGAACAAGGCTGCTGATGCTATTTTATCCGACACTTCAGCACAATCGAGCAAAGCTACCAGAGTAGGAAAGCTTGGTTTAATGATTACTCAAGGTAAAATTATTGATGCTGTTCTTGAAACTGCAATAAACTCTGATCTGCAAGGAATGCTGCGTGCTATGGTGAGTAGAGATGTTTATGCAGAAACTGGTGATACAGTTTTAATACCTAAAGGCTCAAGATTGATAGGCAGTTATTCATTTGACTCGAATGTTGCTAAATCTCGTGTAAATATAAACTGGAATAGAGTGATTCTGCCACATGGAATAGATATTGCAATCTCATCACTTAGTACTGACGAGCTTGGTAGAGCAGGAATAGCAGGAATAGTTGATAACAAAATAGTAAGTGCGTTATTCTCTTCAGTGACACTTGCTGGTGTTTCGATTGGTTCTGCTGTTATAGGGCAAAAGGCTTCTAATCTTGTTGATACGCTAACTATCAGAGATGCAGTAAAGTCTATCACTGCAACCGAAATAGATTTTTCTTCTCTCCAACTCATTATTGACCCAGAAAAGAAGATATCTAGTGACAAATGGAAATTAGGCCTTGGGGCTATCGGAAGAATTCGGAGTGCCAAAAGCAGACAAGATTTACTAAAAATAATGAAAGAGGAAATAGCAAAAGCACTAGGAATTGAAGAAGACGAGGTAAATATAAGCCTGGAAATTGTAAATCAACTGTTAGAACAAATTCAAAGAAAAAGCAAGTCTGTTTATGATGAAGCAATCAGGAAATCAATCGAGGATTTTTCTAAAGATATGCGGGATGTAGTGGGCAGATATACAGATAAAAAACCAACTATTTATGTTGATCAAGGCACTGCATTGAAAGTATTTGTTAACCAAGATATAGTATTTCCTCCACAGGCAATATTAAATCAATGAAATGAACTATGCTGCACTTGATACATATTTGGAGCCATTACAAGGCATATTTCAAGAAGAAGGCGTAAATGAAATATCAATAAATAAGCCAAAGGAAGTATGGATTGAAAATCGCGGTGAAATAAGGTGTGAAAAATTAGAAGTATTCGATCTTAACCATTTGAAATCTCTTGGCAGACTGATTGCTCAAGCTACAGAACAAAAACTTAGCGAAGAAGCGCCGTTACTTTCGGCAACATTACCAAATGGTTATCGTATACAGATAGTATTTCCGCCAGCATGTGAACCTGATAAAGTAGTCATGTCGATTCGTAAGCCTTCTAGCATGCAGTTAGCACTCGATGATTACGAAAAAATGGGGGCTTTTTCTGAAACTGTTACAGAAGCAACTGATAATCCAGTTGACCGTCATTTGGATTTATTGTTAAGGCAAAAAAAAATAAAAGAGTTTTTAGAATACGCTGTAATAAGTAAGAAAAATATTATAATTAGTGGTGGAACTTCCACTGGTAAGACTACTTTTACTAATGCTACTTTGCGTGCTATTCCAGCTGAGGAAAGAATTATTACTGTTGAGGATGCAAGGGAAATCGTTTTGAACGATCATCCCAATAAAGTCCATCTAATTGCCTCTAAAGGAGGGCAGGGCAGAGCAAAAGTAACCACTCAAGATTTGATAGAAGCGTGCTTACGTTTAAGGCCAGACAGAATAATAGTTGGTGAGCTCCGTGGAGCGGAAGCTTTTAGTTTTCTCAGGGCGATAAATACTGGTCACCCTGGATCAATATCAACCCTTCATGCAGATAGTCCAACAATGGCCCTTGAGCAAATAAAATTGATGGTTATGCAGGCAAATCTTGGCATTCCTCCAGACCAAATTATACCATACATTAGAAATGTGATTGATATTGTTATTCAGCTAAAAAGAACCGGTGGGGGCAAAAGAAGCATTTCTGAGATATTATTTACTAGATCTGCGAGCGAAAATGCTTAAATTTATACATAAGTTAAGGAAGAGTAGTTTATGAGTAATGGAAATCACCTACGTAATATTCTCATAGGAGGTGTAGTAGCTTTTAGCGTACTTGAGTTTTGCTTCTATCTATCTGGTATATTGTTTGTTCTGTTTGCTGATGGTCCGGATGCTGTGGATTTTAAGGCAATTAATCCTAGTTTGACGCCTTTCCCTCAAGCTCTTTGGCCAACGATTTTTGATCATATACAATATTGTTGGCATCATCCAGAGTTATATAGCCTTGAGCTCAAAATCACATTAATTATATCTTCTGCACTGCCTATCATTGTTTTAATGATTATCTTATGGAATTTAAGAGAAAGGATAATTGAGTGGCGACCATTTAAAAAGAAGGAATCACTTCATGGAGATTCGCAGTGGGCATCAGAGAAAGACATACGAAAAGCAGGATTAAGAAGCAAAAAGGGATTATTGCTTGGTAAAGATAAAAGAGGATACTTCATTTCTGATGGGTTTCAGCATGCATTGTTATTTGCACCTACAGGTTCTGGTAAGGGTGTTGGCTTTGTAATTCCTAATTTATTATTTTGGACTGACTCGGTAATTGTACACGACATAAAATTAGAAAACTATGAAATAACAAGTGGTTGGCGAGAACGACAAGGACAAAAAGTATACGTATGGAATCCAGCGCAGCCAGATGGAATAAGTCACTGTTACAATCCATTACAATGGATTAGTGAAAAACCTGGGCAGATGGTTGACGATGTGCAGAAAATAGCTAACCTAATCATGCCTGAACAAGACTTTTGGCAGAATGAAGCAAGAAGCTTATTTGTTGGAGTGGTATTATACTTACTTGCTGCACCAGAGAAAGTTAAATCTTTTGGTGAAGTTGTGCGTACGATGCGTAGTGATGACGTGGTTTATAATCTTGCTGTTGCTCTTGATACAATGGGTAAAATACTACACCCTGTAGCATATATGAATATTGCAGCTTTTTTACAAAAAGCTGATAAAGAAAGGTCAGGTGTTGTATCAACCATGAACTCATCACTTGAATTGTGGGCAAACCCATTGATTGATACTGCAACTGCGTCAAGTGATTTTAATATTCTAGATTTTAAAAAGAAGAAAATTACAGTTTATGTTGGTTTAACTCCTGACAACTTGACTAGGCTCAGGCCTTTAATGCAGGTTTTTTACCAACAGGCAACTGAGTTTTTATGTAGAAAATTGCCATCGGATGACGAGCCTTATGGCGTATTGTTTTTAATGGATGAGTTTCCTACACTTGGAAAAATGGAGCAATTTCAAACAGGTATTGCATATTTTCGTGGTTATCGAGTTAGGTTATTCTTAATTGTTCAAGATACTGAGCAGCTCAAAGGAATATACGAAGAAGCAGGGATGAACTCCTTTTTGTCAAACTCGACTTACAGAATAACTTTTGCAGCCAATAATATTGAAACAGCTAATTTAATATCGCAACTTATAGGAAACAAAACTGTACAACAAGAATCGTTGAATAAGCCTAAATTTTTAGATTTAAATCCTGCTTCAAGGTCATTACATATCTCTGAAATACAGAGAGCATTGCTATTGCCTCAAGAAGTTATTATGTTGCCACGTGACGATCAGATAATTTTAATAGAGTCGACTTACCCAATTAAATCAAAGAAAATTTTGTACTACAGTGATACCACCTTCACAAGAAGGCTGCTCAAACAAACTCGTGTGCCTACACAAGAACCATATGACCCAAACAAAGTTCTTTCTGCCGCTGCGAGCAAAGATAAGGTTAATAACGAGGGGAATAATGTTCTTGAGGGACCTAATTCAGTTGATTATCCTGCTGAAACTAAAACCGAAGATGCAGTATATGATGAATCAGATGAATTTGCAGACGAAGATATTGATGATGAAGATATCGACGATAAGTTTGAAGATGATGACGAGGAAGATGAGGATAGGAGCGATGATGGGTTTGATGACGAAGAAGAGGAGGATGAATTTGAAGATGAGGATAAATTAAAAAATGACGAGAAGTAAGGTTAACTTTGCCTATTTTTAGCTCAGAAAAGTGCAAGTTATGCAAATAATTAGGTTTTTCATATTAAGCCATTTTTAATTAATTAGTATTAGATTAGCTATTTTAACTAGGGGAGTAGTAATGATTAGTAAAAAAACATTAGCGGTTACAGCATTTGCTTTATTGTTGTCACAACAATCTTTTGCAAGTGAAACAGAAGGGTTTTACTTTGGTAGTGGGTATTACGGTCAATATTTAAATAACACAAGCGTACTAAAAACAAGCACTACAGGTATCAAAAATTTGTCTATAAATGACAGGGGTGCTCAGAACACAGAAGGTCAGTCACTAAGTGAGTATAAAGGAGATTATAATCCACCTTTTGCTGCAAATGTGGCATTTGGTTACACAGGAGAATTGGGTAACAACAGCTATAGGGCTGAATTGGAAGGGATGTATTCTTCTGTAAAAGTGGATAATATTGGTTTAACAAGTAGCCAAATAACTGTTTCATACCTAAAGGAGACTGGTGAGGATCCTAATAAAGAAACTTATCTCTATAGTGCTGCAGTTAGTCATGACCAAATTGAGAACATATCTGTAATGGCAAATGTTTATCATAATTGGAAAAGTGACCGTTTCTCTTTTTCTCCTTACGTTGGTATTGGGATCGGTGCAACAAGAATGACGATGTTTGAAAAACCGTCAATAAGACCCGCAGGTCAATTAAAAGCTGGCTTTGACTATCGCATAAACGAAGATGTAAATATGCATATCGGATATAGAGGTTTTGGTGCTATTGGTAGCGATATTAAGCTTACAGCAAAAAGGTTAGGACAAGTGGTAGACGAACCTAATAATGATAAAAAAAAGAAGCTTAATCCTAGCTCAGGTAGCAAAGTAACTGAGGAAATAAATATAGGTAATCAACTATTTCACACACACGGTATAGAGGCTGGTCTTACTTTCCATTTTGCCAGCAAAGCTTAAACATGTTGCCCTTTAAAAAATGCATAAAACCGTTCCTGTCGTCCTATGGCTTGACCATAGGATCTAGTTAAATATAGATCCAAGTAGTCACGCTACTTGGATGACTAGGTAGAGGGTACTGGGATGATATAGGATAATATGGGATGAAGGCAAAAAAACATTAGCTATGTTCTTTTCACAACAATGCATCTCTTCATTCCCGCTAAGTCATATACATATTCCTGAAAAGCTAATTCGTATGAGGGGATTATTTTGTCAATATTGCTTTGATCTTCACCTATCTCCAATATCGCAAACCCATTTTTTTTAAGGCACCTCCTTAATATTGGAAAAATGCTCAAGTAACAACTCAAACCATCAATACCACCATCAAGGGCAATTCTTGGTTCCTTTTGCACTTCAGCTTGCAAGTCTTTCAATTTGCTTCTTTTAATATATGGAGGATTACTGATTATAAGATCGAATGAACCTCTGCACTCTGTCCACGAACTTGGAAATATTTTGGCTCTGCTGAGAAGATCATGTTTTTTTGTGTTCTGATAGGCAACTTTATATGCTTCCAAGCTTTTTTCAAAACCGACGCCAACAGCATATTCATACTCACTAAGTACGGATATCAATAAACAACCTGTGCCTGTACCAAAATCTGCAATTTTTAGTTTCTGTTTTTTGTTTGGGTAATATTTTAACACTGCTAGGATTATTGTTTCACTATCTGGCCTTGGATCTAAAACATGCTGGTTAACTATAAAATTTTTACTCCAGAATTCATGATTACCTATTATTTGCGATATTGGATATCTTTCCGCTCTTTTTTTTGTTAATTTCCAAAATAAAAGTTCTTTCTCCATTGGCACTTGATCAGCATGGTTCACAATTATAAATGATCTTTCCACTCCAAGTACGTGCTGCATGATGATTTCACAATCTAAATGTGGTGATTCAACTTTATGTGACGATAATAACTCCGATCCTTCTTGAATTAAAGAGCTGATTGTTTTCATTATTCTAAAAATATGTTTCTTTCAGCCAAAAATAGCAAGATGAGCTTCCAGTTTAGGGTAGCTGCACTAAATCCCAGTGTCAAGCACGCAGCTGTACGAACCATACGCGTCAAGTTAAGGAAATAAAGGTATGAAAGAGATAGAATAATAAGGTATAAGTTCTCCCAGATATACTTTTAGTGAGAGAACCAATGAATAAAATAACTTGCTTATCAAAAAAGCTCAAAGAATTTTTTAATGAAAAAGCAGAGAAAATCTCAATTACAACAAGGTTTATAAAAAGAAAGAGAAAGCTAAAAGGTTCATCATTCGTAAAAGCCATGGTCTTGGGTAATATAGGAGTTGATAATTGTAGCGTAGAAACAATGTGTCAATTACTAAACGAGGACTCGATAGATATAACAAAACAAGGTTTGGATTTTAGATTTACTGAAGAAGCAGTGGAATTTATGAAAAGGATGTATAATGAATCTGTGATTCTCTTTAAAAATATCTTGCAAGTTGATTGCAAAATCTTACAGCAATTTAATAGTGTTAAATTATTGGACAGTAGCTATATTACTCTACCTAACAGTATGGAAGAGATGTATAAAGGTTATGGTACTAGCTACAGTGGCTATGAAAGCAATACTAAGTCTGGAATAAAGTTACAATTAGTTTTCGACTACATGAATCAGATAATAGACCAACTTAATTTAACGGAGGGGGTAAGATCAGACCAGGGATATAGGAAACATTTAAGTAATATATTAAGCAATGATTTGCTAATATCTGATCTCGGTTATTTTGTGCCAAGTTCTTTTAAACAAATCAATGAAATAGGAGCTTATTTCATAAGTCGTTATAAATCCGATACCAACATATATGATGTAGAAACAAATCAAAAAATGGAGTTATTAGAATGTTTAGAGGATAAGTTATTTTTAGAAAACGAGGTATTGTTAGGAAAAGAAGCAAAAATTAGAGTAAGAATTATATGTCAGAAACTAACTGAAGAACAGTCTATGGCCAGAAGAAGGAAAGCTAATAGATTAGCAAGATCGCAGGGATATACATCCTCTAAAAGAAATCAAAAATTGTTGAACTGGTCAATATTTATAACTAATGTTCCAGAAAATAAAATTAGTGCTGAGCAAGTATTAACGATTTACAGAGTAAGGTGGCAAATTGAGTTATTATTTAAATTGTATAAAAGCCATATCAGGCTTGATAAGCTAAAAGGAAAGCCATGCAGAGTATTATGTGAACTATATGCTAAATTGTGCGCAATTCTTATATTTCACGGCATAGTTGGTTGCACAGAAGTGAAAAAGAATACAGAACTTAGCTTAACAAAGGCATTTATTGAGCTAAAAAGGCGGGTTAGAGAGTTATTTTTAGTATTAACCAAAATTAATAGTTTAAAAGCATTTCTTAAAAAACTCACTATAACTTGGTCGCGATTTTCATTAAAAGACAAACGTAGAAGGGCTAGAGTATCCACTTTAACCTCTCTAAATTTGCTCACAATCTCTTAACTTGACGCGTATGGTATCATATACTATCTCAAGATGCTAATATTAATGTTGTTTTTCAAGAAAAGGATATTTTAAATGGTGATCGAGATAGGAGAGATAAGATAGAAAATAGGTACTATTTTGAAAAGTCGCTGGATAGCTGTAAGGTACATAATCCAGGTAGAAATTTCTTTTACATAGCAGGAAAGTTTTCTTGTGATTTAGGGGCAGATGGGCAAAAGAACATAGTCATAACACAAGGTAATCTTACTACAGATTCAATAAACATACATTCTATTGTTGGCAGCAACAAAGCTAATCATATAAAAGTTTCTTATGCAGATTATACAGACGGTAAAGGTGGCAATGATGTAATAACAGCAAAGAACTTTACTACAATAAAGGGTTATTTTGGTGATTCTATTTATGGAAAGGGTTTAGTATTATTACCAATAAATCTTAGTGATATAGGTAATATCACTCATACTAATAATATAACAACCATCTATAATAAAAGTGGAGCTTTTATAAGTATAGATAAACAGATATTGGTAAAAACAGCAGATGGTTCGTTTGTAACTCCGACAAAAGTAGACAATAAAACTGGTGTAGTAACAAACTTACATGTAACAAAAAGCGTAGGTAATGACGTTGTGTTAGATGATGAATTGGATAATTTAAGAAAAATAGACAATTCAAACTTTAGTATTACAAAGCAATTATCAAGCGCCAATTATCATAGCACTATAGGTGGCTCTAGCAATCATATTTTTTATCCTGATAAAGAGCATCATAATTTTTACTGGGAAGCTCCAAGTAATATAAGTCATCTTTATCTCTTCGATAACAGAAACGCTAATATTACGATTGCTCAAGCAAATGGTATACTAGATTTTAGCCAATTAAATTGTACATTAAGCGATATACAATTTATAGGAAATGATAAAGGAGAAATAAAGGTTAACAAAAATGATTTACATGTAACTTTGCTACCAGATTATAAAGATGTTACAGTTACATTTGACGGAAAAGAATATTACAAATTTCAAAATGGGGAACTAGAGCGTGATTATTGTTCTCATAGCTTTAAAGTAGATGGAAGATTCAGTGTTAATGGTACTGACCTGTTAAATCATCATAATTGTTTCACGTTTGATTCAGATAAAGTGCTTTTTTTGAAGCTAAATAATGATTTGCTATTGTTATCAGATAGAGGGGCATTATCAATATCGAATTATTATTCTTTTGTTCATAAAAATTGGGATTTATCCATAAGGCTAAATAATAGAATTGTGGAACCAGGAGAATTTGGAGAAAGAGCTGATAAATTTAGTTCTTTCAGATATTATAAACCAGATGAGCAAGGGTTACAGATTTATCATAACCAACCTGTTAACAAAAATGATATTGGTTTAGTTGATTTAAAAGATAAGTCTATATTAAATTTCGATATGAAAGTTATGAATGATATCTTATTGCTATCACATAAAAATAACACTCTTGTAAAAGTAGAAAATTGGAATACTTATCAGCCAGCAAAAGAAATAATGTTTGCTTTTAATGATGCAGTGGTTTCTAACTCAAAATGTATAACTTCTATTTGTAATCCAGAAGATGTTATAGTGGAGTTTAATAAGGAAAAAGTAATTTTATTAAAAAAACTGGTGCTCAATGTTATAGCGAAAGATAATTTTAATAAAGCTAAACATTTAATTAAAAGTACTAATTTTGAAGGTGGGGATGAATTAAGGTATTTATACTTAACTATCATTGCTATTCAAATGTGTAGACTGCACTCAGTCATAACTCTTTTTAATAGAGGGTATTTTAGCATCAGAGATAAAGACATTCATGTTCTGCGCTGGGCTATTCAGGAGGGTAAATTAGACATAGCTAAGTTTCTTATTGATCAAGGCGCTGATATTGAGTCTCGAAACGCATACAATGAAAGACCCTTGCATCTTGCTGTTAAAGCAGGCAGTTTGGATATAATAAAGCTTCTTTTTAATAAAGGTGCTAATGTCAACGCTACAGATATGTATGGCCAAACGCCTTTAAGCTTGGCTATTCGAAGGAATTGTAGAGACATAGTAGAGTTTTTAAGACAAGCACAATTGGATTTAGATAGAGAATTGTCAAATGCGACACAAGATAGCTGTTCTGGTAAAATTAAAAGTCTTGTAAGTCGAGGTGCTAATATTAACATCAGAAATAATGATCGTAATACTCCTCTGCACCTAGCAGCTAAAAAGGGTTACTTGTGTATGGTAAAAGAGCTCATAGAGAACGGTGCTAGAGTTGATGTTAAGAACCGCTTTGATGAAACTCCTCTACACTGCGCTGCTGGAGAAGGTTTTTCAGATGTAGTAAAAGAGCTCATAAGGAGAGGGGCTAATATTGCTGCCCGAGATGGCAATTTTTATCGTACTCCTCTGCATTTGGCTGCTAAGGGAGGTTACTTAGGCGTGGTAAAAGAACTAGTGAAGGTGGATATTAATGCTAGGGATAAAAATGGTGATACTCCTCTGCATTTGGCTGCTAAAGAAGGTCGCTTAGATGTAGTAGGGAAGCTCATAGAGAACAATGCTGATATTAATATTCGGAATGACTATGGTAGCACCCCTCTATATAAGGCTGCTGAGGAAGGCTACTTGAGTACAGTAAAAAAGTTCATGGAGAATGGAGCACACATTAGTATTAAGAATAGATATGGCAGAACACCACTAGATATTGCTAGAGATAAAGGACATGATAGTGTTGTGCAATATTTAGAAGGGATCGAAAGAGAAAGAGGAAAACCTGTACAACGTAAACGCCGTCATCATCATGGGGATCACGATCGTCATCATAGTCACTTATCACATAAACCTCTTGCTATAGATTTAAGTAATCAACCTGAGATAGTAGCTAGGCAAGATGTGTCAAAGAATTCATTGCAGGGTGATGATACAGGCTATAACAAGGAAAAAGCTACAAGTGTAGGGAATAAGCCATCTTCATGGATAAATGATTTATTTGGTTGGGTAAAGAGCTCTATAGGTGGGTTATTAGGTTCTAGAGCTGCTTTACCTGAGAAAACATTCACTCAAAGTTCAATCTCACAAATTAGTGCACCAATTGATGTAAATGGTACAATAATGTTACTTGATTTATTAATTAGAAAAGTTACAGGTCAAAAGTATATTTCTACAGTAGGTCAGTCTATATCCCCACTAGAGGCACAGGGATATACACTCAATATTACAAAGGAATTTGAGAAAGTAGTAGAGCAAGCTGGATTAAAAAGTGGTGTATCAATGCATCGATTGAATATTGATTTTGTGGAAATACAGAAAGAAGTTACAGGGAAAATCATGAGTGGTAAATTTGATGAGATCTCAGGAGTTTTAAGTTCGTATTTAGAGAAAGCATGTCCTGGTAGAGAAGCAGGATGTCCTGGTAAGTTAAGTTCGAAGAAGCTTGACAAGTTTATGGTAGAGTTTAATAGCAGGCTAAATGTTGTACTAAATCAATCAATACAGCAGATATTACACAATGGAGATGGTACATTAGAAGTTGATGGTGCAAAGCAAATGAGTTTAGAGCCTCAAAGTTATTTAAGTAATGCTTCAGTTCACAGCCATTCAAAAGTATCAACTTGTCTTTCTGAGATAGGAGTAACTAAGCTTGGAGGTAATATCAATAGGTAGGTTATAATATAAGAGGTGCAGCTATAAAATGCCAAGTAGTGGAAAATTTAAAGTGAATGTAGCCAAAATAATTAGGGATACCAGACCAAGTTTGATGGTCCTAATACTAAAATGGATGAAGTAGACATTAAATGCTAAGTGGTTAATGTGTTTTCCATATTGAACTTATAGCACATAGCTTTGATATAGAAGTTTGGGTAACGTTATGATAGTAATTTATATAATTCTATGTGCAATCTTTATAGCTGTTTTAGACAGTTCATTAGACTCTTAATTATAGGATATGTTTAACTGAGGAAAGATTTTCATAAATGTTGAAGTGAATAAGTTGTAGTATTTATGTTTTTTCCCTGAGTTGTAAAATTTCAGAATGAGAGAGACCGGTAATTTGAGCTATAACATCTATAGGGACACTGGCCTTGAGTGAGTTTTTGGCTACTTCAATATCCCTTTCTTTGCGACCTTCCACTCTGCCTTTTTCATGGCCGATTTGGATGCCTTCTTGTCTACCTTTGTGAGTAGCATCATCGAGTTTTTGTTCCAAGATAGCAGCTTCTTTCTGTAAATCCATTACCCTTTCTTCATAAGCTAGGAGATCCTTCTCATTCCAATGAAACTTATCTAACTCATCATATGCTAATTTTATTATTGGTGATTTTTCTGCTATTCTTCTCAAATCTTCATCAGTTGTTTCTTCTGCATATTTAAAGAAAAATAGCCAACGGTCTATTACATTTTCTAGCTGCTCTTCCCTGCTTTTAGGAAACTTTGGCAGCTCAATGAAGATAAATTGAAAATCTTTTAAGTCATGCTCGTTAGTTTTTTCATCTCTTATGGTATGGCTAGATATATAATCAAGCTTATCAGGAAATAAATTACAATTAGAAATAGCAATAAAGAAAACCTTCTTTAAATCAATATACTTACCACCTTTATCAGCTTGCCTCGAGTAAGCCTTAGCAGCATAAAGTTGAGCGCGTTTTTCAAAGCCTTTATCACGAGCGAGTTGCATCTCAATCACGTATCTGGCCCCAGTGGAATCTCTGCACAGGACATCAACAATACTCTGCTTATCAGAGGCAATTTCAGGATCCATAATGGTGCTAAGGAATTCGACATCTTGTATAGTATTTATTTCAGTAAATCCCAAAATATCATTCAAAAAATGGATAAGGATATTCTTATTTTTTTCAGTACCAAAAATTTTCTTAAAGGTCAGGTCCAGCTTTGGATCGAGAAACTTAGAAAGAGCCATGAGAAAGTAAGATAAAAAGCATTAATAATTATACACAATTGTGAAGAAATATTCAACTAAAATGCAAACATAGAAGTTTTTGTATATCTTTGTTTGGTAGTATTAACATGTATAATATTTATGGCAAACATCTCAATAAGGTATCAGATAGCACAAAAAGTAAGGAACTGGAGGTTAAAGCGAGGATATACTCAAAAAGATTTAGCGAAGAAAGTCAGTGTAACGTATCAAGTAGTACTACAATATGAAAAAGGAACACGTAAAATTTCGATTGAAAAGTTGTATGCTATAGCAGAGATATTGTCGATTGGTATTGTAGACCTAATTCCTGTATCAAATGAAAAAATCTGTCTTGAAGATGAGGGAGAAGAAATACTAAATCTAGTAAGAGAATATAAAAAGATTAATGATCAAGAGTTACGTAAGATATTTTGTTTACTAACCAAGTTTGTTCAAATTAGTGAGAAAAGTAGTAAAAAAGCAGAGAAAATAAAAATTGCAAAGGGTCTGGTTAAAGGAGGAGTTTCTGTTGATATTGTTGCAAAAACAATTGGTCTCTCTGCTGATGAATGTGTTGAAGAAAAAGGAGGTTCTATTTACTGCCAAATAGGAAAGAAGATAAAAGAATGGAAGAGAGTATACTCAAAAGGATTTGGCTGAGAAAATGGATACAACACGTGACGAAATAAGCAACTATGAGCAAGGACGTGTGGCCATTCCACTGGAAAAATTATATGCAATAGCAGAAACATTATCAATTAGCATTACAGATCTGCTCATAGAGGAAGATTGTAAGTTAAAAACATGATATAAATGAAGTAAGAGGGAAGATAACTCTACTCACTATAGGAATAGAGTTATCACGGGCGTGTGCGACCGAAAACCAATTGGTATTACAACCGTTTGTATCAAGGTACACTAGCCCTATCTCTCGATACGTTTGAATAGTTGTTTGGGAAATATATATACGCCCGTTTACAATCTTAAATTAACTAAAACTATCGAGGTTTATTATGGTTACATCTTATCAAAATTTTATTGGCATTGACATCGGAAAATTTAAAAATGTTGCTGCAGTTTACAACCAAAATAACATTATCAAGTTCGACAATAATGCTGATGGTTGGCAACTGTTGTTTAAAAAGTTTTCAGATATCTTACCTAATTCTTTGGTAACTTTAGAAAATACGGGCAAATATGAGCTTGGTTTATCACATTTTCTTGTTGGCAAGAATATTGCAGTACATCAAGCAAATACTCGAAAAGTAAAAAGTTTTATCTTGTCTCACGGAACTTTAGCAAAGTCTGATAAATCAGATGCGATGGCTCTTGCTCAATACGGATGTGAACGCCATAAAACTCTCTCTCTATTTGTACCTACTTCAAAAGAACAATCAACTCTAGCTGCACTGTGTCAACGTCGTGATGACATTACGCAAATGAGAACTCAGGAAAAGTGTAGACTGGAAGCTCCTGAAAATGACCATATAAAGGAAAGTTGCCAGAAGACCATTGAATTTTTCAATAATCAAATAAACGAACTCAATGACACTATACAAAAAATTATTGATGAAAGCCATGAGCTACAACAACGTCAAAAAATCCTTAAAACAGTTCCTGGAATAGGCAAAAAGTTATCACAAGATTTTTTGTGTTTAATGCCAGAGCTTGGCTACTTAAGTAGAAAAGAAGTAGCAAGTCTTGCCGGAGTAGCACCTCATCCTAAGGAAAGTGGTAAAGCTGTTGGTTACCGAAGGATTATGGGCGGTAGAAGTAATGTTCGTTCAAAGCTCTTCATATCAGCCATAGCTGTTACAAAGTCAAAATCTGTACTTGGTGCCTTTTATTCTAAGCTTGTTGAAAGTGGTAAGAAGAAGATGGTGGCTATAACAGCTCTTATGCGTAAAATTATAGTAATTGCTAATGCAAGACTTAAAGCAGCAATTACTTCACACAGTAGCAACTGACAATGAATATTGTGAATAAGTACGTCCACACAAACTTAAAGTACTTATTCACATATTCATTGGCTTAAGCAGGCAATAGCTGTTTGACATAAAATTCTATTCCTATGACGAATGGATTTTTATTACCTACATGATTGGATCAAGTTGCAAAATTACACAATAAAAAATTTTTTAAAAAACATAGTTGATGAGATAGTAGAAGATGAGCTACCTGATTTAATAAAAGAATACAAAAAAATTGGGAGTCAAGAATTACGCTATGCGCTAATAAAATCTCTGTTTGAAAGCATACAAATTTGCGAAGAGAAAGTGAAAAGAGCAGAAAAGATGAAAATTGCAAAAGATTTAGTGAAAGGAGTAATTCCAATCAACATTATTTTGCAAACTGTAGGAATCTCTTTAGACGAAATTCAACAAGTTTAAAATAAAAAAATCATCATATATTAATATATTCACTTCTTAATGAAAAAATAAGCAAAAAAGATTGAAAAATTGATTTGACTTCACTCGAAAGCTATGGCTTTATGCCAATGCTGATAAAAAGACAGCAGTAAATATCTAAAAAAAGTTTGTTGTTAGTGAAGGGTAAATTATATGAATAATAATAAGAATAAAGAAGAAATAGAATTCAGAATATTAGAAAGCAAAGGCAAAGCACTACTTGATCGTGAAATAATGGAAACATTTTTAAGTGCAGTACATGAAAGGCCGCAAGCTCAAGAAATTGCTAAAAATCTGGTGAATACTTATGCAGGAGTAGGAAGGATTTTAGGTAGAGAAATGGATGACCTGAAAGTTATAGAAGGAGTAACTGATTCTGCAGTAGCAATGATTATGTGTGTTAAGGAAACACTAGAAAGGGTACTGAGAGAAAAGCTCAAAAGTGAGCCAATAATGGACTTACAAGGGCTAGTAGAGTACTTAAACGTAAGTATAGGCCACTCAGAAAGGGAATGTGTAAAAATACTGTACTTGAATAAAAGGCGTCAACTAATTGGAGAAGAATCCTATATTGGTGAAATGGAAAAAGCACCAGTATACATAAAGGAAATTACAAGAAAAGCATTAATAAAGAATGCAACATTAGTAATAATGTCACACAACCACCCTGGGGGAAGTTTAGAACCATCAGAAGAAGATCAAGAAGTAACAAAGAGCTTAGCAGCAGCATGTAGTACTGTAAGCGTTAGATTATTTGATCATATTATCATTACAAGTGGGGGTTATTTTAGCTTTAGAGAAAACGGATTGTTATAGCAGAAAGTATTTGCAAATCTACTCATATTAATTTATAATGAGTAATATAATGTATAATAACAAAGTTTATTGTACACTTAAAAAGTATTTTTAATATGAGGTTTATATGACTAGTAAAGATCAGAATAAAAAGACTAATGTTAATCACAAGAAAATATTTGGTGCTCTTGAAAGCGTTGATATAGAGCAGTCTAAATTTGTGAGTAAAATTAATAGCCAGAAGGAGATAAAACTGGAAGATACAATGCCTTTCCCTAGCAGAAACGTTCGCGAAAACAAAATCAACTATGGAAAAGGACTTGATTATATATGGCACAAAACCTGTAAGTGATCAAGAAGATAAAAATCCATTTGCCTCAGCTTTGCAAAAAATAAAGCCAAATACAGAGAAGCTGAGCTGGTTTAAGAGTTCTATAGTAGAGGCAAAAAACATAAATGAATTGCACAAAGTTATAGACAAAGTACTAGCTTCTGGAGCAAGGCTAAATGCATGTAATGATGGAGAATGGAGCTTCGCGGAATATGTGATACTGGGCACACATTTTCATAAATTTGATAAGGCTGATCGTAAAAAGCTAATACGTAAATTAATGCTAAGTGGTGCAGAGTTTCATGATACTCTACTGCAGAATAAACTGATAGGTGAAATCTATAATGAGCTACAGCCAGAAGTTCAGCCACAGATAGATAAGCAACTAGAAGAGCTAGAGGAAGCTGGCGAAAATGCTGTGCAAGAAAGAGAATTAATAGATGTTGAGATAGATAATACAACATCGTATATAGAATTTTCTGGGAATAGTAAGGTAGAGGTAGCCAAAATACTGGAAGCAAACAGAAAGTTAGGAAGTAATATTTTAAAAATTGGCAATGATGCAGTTGAGGTTAGAAGCTTACTATTACCCACAAGTATAAATGTTTGTTGCATAGCTCTTAATGGCATAACTTTTGCTTGAAATAACTGTTTATATGGTGCAATTTACAGCTTTTAGTTGCTAAAATTATAACTCTTAGTTTAATAATTTTAATCTAATAAGCTTTCAGGTTAATAAAATTAAATTATTTGAGTAAATACAATACTATGTTTTTATTTGTGGGTAATAGTAAGGTTTTGAAGTCGAGTGAGGAGGGGCGACCTTCTTCACTTAGACAACAATATGCAGATGAAACTACGGAAGAAGACTTAAGGAAAATAGCAGAAAAAGCACCAATAATAAAGTTAGCCTACGATGAATTAGACAGGTTTAGCTGGAATGAAAAAGATTTAGTAGCATATGAAGAAAGAATAATGGATCTGCGGAAAGAAGAAGCCATTCTTGAATACAAACTTGAGGAAGGTATAGAGAAAGGAAAAATCGAAGTTGCAAAAAATTTACTTAAAGCTGGTGTATCTGTTAATTTAATAGCTGAATCCACTGGCCTTTCTCAAGCTGAAATTGTACAGCTTAAGCAAGAAGTGGCCTAAGTATCACGTTTTTCAGGGCTTTTTTAGCTCGGCAGTGGTCTGAAAAGTCCATTTTTCACTTTATAAAATGTTTATATTTTACCACCTACTTTATTTGAATAAGTTCTTCTGCCACACTCTGAACGGATACTTGAATCAGGCTCAAGTTGACAAGTAGATGTTATCTTGTTATAATAAATATTTATTAATTTAATCTTAACTTAAGAGGGTATTTATGGTAGCAAGTGATAGTGTTTTAAAAAGGTATGCGTTAGCCTATATAAAGAAATTAGGTAATAATAATAATATTGAAGGGTTTCTACAGTATTGTAATAATACACCGAATTTAACTTGGAGCAAGGAGAATTTTAAAAATGTGTATGAAGAATTTACATATCCAAATTCAAGCAATAGGCACGATACAGGAAGCAGAAATGATCAATATAACGCAGGGAATAACACACAACCTACAGGCCCTCAGACTACACATATACATGTATACAATGATAGAGGTTTAGATTTTTGGGATTATTTACTACTTCGCAGCCTGTTTGGTGGTCCATACGCGTCAAGTTAAGGAAATAAAGGTATGAAAGAGATAGAATAATAAGGTATAAGTTCTCCCAGATATACTTTTAGTGAGAGAACCAATGAATAAAATAACTTGCTTATCAAAAAAGCTCAAAGAAATTTTTAATGAAAAAGCAGAGAAAATCTCAATTACAACAAGGTTTATAAAAAGAAAGAGAAAGCTAAAAGGTTCATCATTCGTAAAAGCCATGGTCTTGGGTAATATAGGAGTTGATAATTGTAGCGTAGAAACAATGTG
The DNA here is from genome assembly GCF_947251775.1 of Wolbachia endosymbiont (group A) of Epagoge grotiana. Lineage (NCBI taxonomy): Bacteria > Pseudomonadati > Pseudomonadota > Alphaproteobacteria > Rickettsiales > Anaplasmataceae > Wolbachia > Wolbachia endosymbiont (group A) of Epagoge grotiana. The sequence continues at coordinate 549,330 of NZ_OX366387.1, read as the reverse complement.
TCAATTACTAAACGAGGACTCGATAGATATAACAAAACAAGGTTTGGATTTTAGATTTACTGAAGAAGCAGTGGAATTTATGAAAAGGATGTATAATGAATCTGTGATTCTCTTTAAAAATATCTTGCAAGTTGATTGCAAAATCTTACAGCAATTTAATAGTGTTAAATTATTGGACAGTAGCTATATTACTCTACCTAACAGTATGGAAGAGATGTATAAAGGTTATGGTACTAGCTACAGTGGCTATGAAAGCAATACTAAGTCTGGAATAAAGTTACAATTAGTTTTCGACTACATGAATCAGATAATAGACCAACTTAATTTAACGGAGGGGGTAAGATCAGACCAGGGATATAGGAAACATTTAAGTAATATATTAAGCAATGATTTGCTAATATCTGATCTCGGTTATTTTGTGCCAAGTTCTTTTAAACAAATCAATGAAATAGGAGCTTATTTCATAAGTCGTTATAAATCCGATACCAACATATATGATGTAGAAACAAATCAAAAAATGGAGTTATTAGAATGTTTAGAGGATAAGTTATTTTTAGAAAACGAGGTATTGTTAGGAAAAGAAGCAAAAATTAGAGTAAGAATTATATGTCAGAAACTAACTGAAGAACAGTCTATGGCCAGAAGAAGGAAAGCTAATAGATTAGCAAGATCGCAGGGATATACATCCTCTAAAAGAAATCAAAAATTGTTGAACTGGTCAATATTTATAACTAATGTTCCAGAAAATAAAATTAGTGCTGAGCAAGTATTAACGATTTACAGAGTAAGGTGGCAAATTGAGTTATTATTTAAATTGTATAAAAGCCATATCAGGCTTGATAAGCTAAAAGGAAAGCCATGCAGAGTATTATGTGAACTATATGCTAAATTGTGCGCAATTCTTATATTTCACGGCATAGTTGGTTGCACAGAAGTGAAAAAGAATACAGAACTTAGCTTAACAAAGGCATTTATTGAGCTAAAAAGGCGGGTTAGAGAGTTATTTTTAGTATTAACCAAAATTAATAGTTTAAAAGCATTTCTTAAAAAACTCACTATAACTTGGTCGCGATTTTCATTAAAAGACAAACGTAGAAGGGCTAGAGTATCCACTTTAACCTCTCTAAATTTGCTCACAATCTCTTAACTTGACGCGTATGGTTTGGTGGTCATACTACAGTTATAAATAACCCTGGTTTCAGTAGTGGTAGCCATCAAAGCAGAGAATATAAGAAAAAAGACTCAGAAGACAATAGAAAGTTATTAGCTTTAGGTATGGTAGCTGCAGTTGTGTGTGTTGCTTTCCATGCTGGTATGTGTTTTTGGTATAACAGCAGCAGAAAAGTGGCTAGAAAAGAAGAAAAAATAGATTACCTGGATAGTAAATTTAAAACGTTCAGAAATATAGAATTTGCGGTTGGCGCTGTTTCTTTGACAGCTTTGGTAGCTTGTGCTGTTTACCCAGTCTTACCAGTGTGGGGTTTAGTTATCCTTGGCGTTAATTCTCTTGTGTGTTTTACTGGTGGTTTAGCTTTTCATATGAAGCATGAGGAAGAATCAGAAAATATCGAGAAAGCTAAAGGAGCGGTAGATAGCTGTCTTAGACAAGGGCATGGTTATGGAGATTCTTCTCGTTATGATGCACCACCTCCTTACTTTTCTCAAGATCCTAATACTACTCCAACTGCTCCTCCTTGTAGTGAATTTGATAATTCTAATGCGAAACGGCAGTTTGAGAATTGTGAGGGGTTCACGTATGATAGAAATCAATAGTTTTATTTTTAGCCAAATTAATTGAATCAAGCCACAAAATCTGCTAAAGTTAACTTTATGAAAGCACCCTTAGCTCAGTTGGATTAGAGCATTTGACTACGGATCAAAAGGTCGGGCGTTCAAGTCGCTCAGGGTGCACCACATTTTATAGGAAGCAGAAGTCACACTTGAAATTAATATATGCAATACCTATCTTTAAAGGTTAAGCACTAAACTATTATATATGAGCAAAAAAGACTACTATGAGCTACTGGAAGTAGGCAGAAATGCCAGTATTGATGAGATAAAAAAAGCGTATAAAAAATTAGCGTTAAAATATCATCCTGATAGAAATCCTGGCAATCAAGAAGCAGAGGAAAAATTTAAAGAAGTAACAGCTGCATATGAAGTTCTGTCTGACTCTGAGAAAAGGGCAGGCTATGACCGTTATGGCCACGAAGGTGCTTCTGGTGGATTTCAAGGCTTTAGCTCTGCAGGAGATTTTAGCGACATATTCAATGACTTCTTTGGTGGAGGATTCGGTGGTGGTGCAAGTAGATCGAGAGCAAAAAGAAGTACAACAGGAGTATCTGGAGCAGACCTACGTTATGATCTTGAAATTACCTTAGAAGATGCATTTAAAGGAATACAAGCGCCTATACATTATGTGACAAATGTAAAATGTGATACATGCCAAGGCACAGGTGGCGAAGGAGCAATTAAACCAGTTCAGTGCCACACATGCCAGGGAAGCGGTAGGATTAGAACTCAACAAGGCTTTTTTACCATCGAAAGAACATGTACTACATGCTATGGGGAAGGAGAAATAATACAAAACAAATGTAAGAAATGTGGTGGAAGTGGACGTAGAAGAGATGAAGTAAATATATCCGTTTCAATTCCAAAAGGCATAGAAGAAGGAGCTAAGGTAAGGATAAGTGGTAAAGGAGAAGCTGGAACAAAAGGTGGAAAAAGTGGAGATTTATACGTATACGTGAAAATAATTTTCCATAAAATCTTTGCTAGAAATAAAGCAGATTTACACTGTAAAGTGCCTATAAGAATGACACTAGCAGTGCTTGGTGGTGAAATCGATATTCAATCAATTGATGGAGCTAAAATAAAAGTAAAGGTCCCTGAAGGCACTCAAACTGGTACCAAACTACGTTGTAGGGAAAAGGGTATGCCATATATGAACTCACATGCTCGTGGTGATTTATACGTACAGGTAATAGTTGAGACTTTAAATCCAAAAAATTTAACTAAAAAGCAAATTGAACTATTAAAAGCGCTTGAAGAAGAGGAAAATGCAAGTGTACAACAGCAATCTGAAGGGTTTTTTAGTAAAGTAAAAAAAAAATAAGAAATCTGCTAAATGACATAAAGGGGTAACTGTTTACGGGTTTTCATTTAATCCTGCAATTCTTTGACCTTATTAATGGAAAACTTAACAATAGTGTTATTATTAGCCAACAGAAACTTCTTAGTTCCTTAAAACTATGTAAAAGCAATAAATTTCTTTATTTAAGGTCGAAGTTTTGCTATTCTCAGGTTTTAATAATTTAAATTTAATGAATATAAACAAAAATGAGTTTTTATTTCTTCCGCTTGGGGGAGTAGGAAGAATCGGGATGAATGTTAGCCTATATCATTACCAAGGTAAGTGGATTATGATCGACCTTGGTGTTGGTTTTGCAGATGAAACTATGCCAGGTGTTGAGCTGCTCATTGCTGATATAGATTTTATTGCTCAAAGAAAAAAAGATTTACTTGGAATAATAATTACACATGCACATGAGGACCACTGCGGTGCAGTGCCCCACTTGTGGGAAGAGTTGCAGTGCTCCATATATACAACAAAGTTTACGGTTAATTTTCTTAAAGAGAAACTAAAAGAATTTCGATTGGAAGGTATAGTGCCTGTGAAAGAGGTAGACATAAATGGCAGCATAAATTTGGGTCCTTTTACCGTCGAGTTTATAAATGTAACTCATTCAATTCCTGAGGCAAATTCAATATTAATTAGCACTGAAATGGGTAGTGCACTCCATACCGGAGACTGGAAATTTGATCCAAAACCTGTTGTTGGATTAACTTCTAATATGGAGCGTCTAAAAGAAATTGGCGATAAAGGTGACCTGCTTGCAGCAATTTGCGATTCAACCAATATATTAAGCAAGCATCACCCTGAGTCAGAAGGTGAAATTTATAATAATATTTATAACATAATAAAGCGGTCTAAAAAATTAGTTGCTGTTTCGCTATTCGCTTCAAATGTGGCACGAATTGAAACGATAAGCCAAGCTGCAAAAGCACTAAATAGAAAAGTAGTTTTACTTGGTAGATCTTTATGGAGAATAGTGAAAGTTGCACAAGATAGTGGTTATTTAACTGATTCTCCTCAGTTTCTTGAAGCAAAGGAAGTAGTAAATTTTCCAAGGGAAGAACTGGTGCTACTTTGCACAGGTTGTCAAGGTGAGCCACTGGCAGCTACCGCAAGACTTGCTGCTAAGAGTCATCAAGCATTTAAAATGCAGCAAGGTGATACCATGATCTTTTCGTCAAAAATCATTCCTGGAAATGAAACTCGTGCGCACAACATGCTCAATGCCTTTATTGAGATGGGGGTAGAAGTTATTACTGAAAAAACAGAGCATGTTCATGCTTCTGGGCATCCAACAAGAGAAGAGCTAAAGGAAATGTATTCTTTAATAAAACCGAAGATGTCTATTCCAGTTCACGGCGAATATATTCACACGCATGCACATGTAAAATTTGCTAAAGAGTGCGGTGTGGCAAAAGCAATAATGATTGCACCAGGTGATATTGTTAATTTGGAGAACGGAGAAAAGGTTGATTCAATTGATGTTGACTACTTTGGTATTGATGGTATGTTGCTACGTCATCCGGAGAGCAGTGTTATAAAAATGCGTAAAAGAATGAGAGATGCCGGAGTTATTGTGGTAACAGCAGTTGTAAACAAGAAAAATAAATTGCTTGCTAAACCAAAAGTATTTGTACCTGGTGTTTTTGAAGTGCTAGAAGATGCAGCTACCATACAGAAAATTGTCAAGAAAGTTGAGTCGTTGTTTAGTTTGCAGCCAACAAAAAAAATTAAAAATAAGATTGAAAGTTCAATATTGAGTATCTTAAAGGAATATTTACTAAAAAGGCCTATAATTGAGGTTCAGATAGAACAGGTATGAAATGAATGAAGCTATTCGTTCATCTGGTGTTATTTATTTCGTTATTTATTCCTTATTTTACAAAAGCTGCTTTATATGTTGATATAAAAAAAAGCAGTGTTGGTAACATTGGTCTTGTTGTATCTAAATGTACATGTAAAACAGCGTTGGAAAGCGAGTTAAGCGAAAATATTGCAAAGGTAATAGGAACAAATTTATCTAATTGTAGCTTATTTAATGTAAAACGTGGCGCGGAAGCTGAATCTAAATCTTGGAAAAGCGATACTGTAGTCACAGTAAGTTTAAGCGAAATATCTGGTAGTGCATTAGAGCTATCATTTCGTTTATTTGACGCTTTTACAAAAAGAGAATTACTTACTCAGTCAGTTGTTTTTCCAGCAAAAGACTGGAGAAAAATTGGTCACCTCGTTTCGGATGTGATACATGATAGATTAATTGGTGAGAAAGGGCACTTCAACACAAAAATCACGTATATCGCTGAAGAAAAAGATAGCAACTACAAATCTGTGCGTAAAATTGCTGTGATGAATCAAGATGGAAGTAATATAAAATACTTAACAAATGGCGATAGATTTGTGTCAACACCGAGATTCTCACCAAATGGAAAGGGTATTGTTTATATCTCGTACGCAAATGGTAAAAGTTATATAATATTAAAAAATTTAAAAGATAACACTGAATCAATAATCAGCGCATTTGAAGGAGTTGTTTCTGCACCAAGATTTTCTCCCGATGGTAAATCTCTTTTAATTTCCCACTCATTGGGTGGTGAAACGAATATATTATCTTTGGATTTAAGTAGTAAACGAACAAAAAAAATTACTAAAGGTTCAGCTATAAGCACTTCTCCCTCTTTTTCTCCAGATCAAAAGTATATGGCTTTTAGTTCTGATATAAGTGGGAGTCAGCAACTGTACGTTATCGATTTTACTAACAAAAGTAAAAAACCTAAAAGAATTAGTTTTGGGAGTGGAAGATATGCTACGCCTGTTTGGTCGCCAAAAGGAGATCTGATAGCTTTTACAAAGATTCAGTCAGGAAAATTTTACATAGGAGTTATGAAGCCAGATGGCAAAGAAGAACGTCTGCTTTCAGAGGGGCATAAAATTGAATCCCCGGCATGGCTACCAAATGGCAGAGAAATCATTTTTACAAGAACAGAATCACCAAGCAACTCTAAACTATATTTAGTAGACTTAGTAAAGAAAAATCAAAAAATGGTTTCCACTCCTACAAATGCTTCTTTACCGGATTGGTCTTATTTTTGAAAGTAGATCTATTGTGGATTTGATATAAGCTTGTTTTACCTTAATCGTTTATAACCTTTGGCACTACAAAATACCCATGCTCAGGTTTTGTATTGGACAATATCTCTTCTTTAATATTTTGAGAATTTATAACATCATCGCGTACATGAATGTCCTTGTCTATGCTGCCATAACGCATAGGAGAAACACCTTCAGTATTAACTTGCAATAAAGTATCATGTATCCAATCCAGCATTGTCAGTTCTTTGGAGTAGTGATCAATCTCGTCATTTGATAACTTAATCCTTACAAGCTGTGCAATTTTAAGCATTTCTTCCTTGGTAATTGTTATTTTTCTCTTATTTGCAAATTCTATTAGTGAAGTAATAACGTCTTCTGTTGACTTAGCTGGCATTTCTACCTCCTTGGATGAAGTGAGTTAAAATATTTACAACCGAAACAACTTCTATTTTACCAGTTTTTTCAAGTTTGTGAAGTATGGTATCCGTAATCACTAATTTATCTAAAGAAGAGGAAGAGATTTTCTCAACTGCACTTCCTGAAAGCACACCGTGTGTGATGCATGAAGTTACGGACTTTGCTCCGTAACTTTTTAAAGCAAGAGCTGCATTACACAATGTTCCACCAGAGTCAACTATATCATCAACAATGACACAATTTTTGTTTGCAACTTCTCCTATTATGTTCATTACTTGAGATGTGCCTGCTTTCTCCCTATATTTATCTACTACAATAATCTTATCACTTAACCCTATCTTGTACTTTTCCTCTAAAGTCTTTGCAAAAGCACGTGCTCTACCAATTGCTCCAACATCAGGTGCAACAATTGCCAAATTTTCCGTGTGTATAGAGTCAACAAATGCTTCAAAGCAGTTCAAATTAGTTATCGGTACATCAAAGAATCCTTCAATTTGACTTGAGTGCAAATCAATAACTGCAACGCTACTTGCACCTGCAGTTTGAATAAGATTTGCAACTAATTTGGCACTTAAAGCAGACTGCACATTATTGTTCTTGATAATTCTATCTTGCCTGCTATATCCATAATAAGGAATAATTACTACTATCCTTTTGGCTCCTAATCTATTTACTGCATCAATTATGAGCAGAAGCTCCATAAGGTTATCATTCACAGGGGGAGAAAGAGATTGTATTATATATACTTCTTGATTATATAGATCATTTGCTACTTCTACATTTACCTCGCCATCGGTAAACTTTGATATCCAAGCAGAGGATGGTTGAACATCTAGCCGGTTAACTACTGATTCCCCTAATTCCTTACTAGCATTACCTATTACTATCTTCATAACGCACTAATTGAGTTTTTAAGATTATACAGAAATTGTAAAATAATTGAAATGTAAGTGTCTTTATCTAGCATTCTTGTCGGTGAATTAGGTACCTCTTGTACAATGACCTGTCATTTTCACGCGTTGTTTCAATATACAGACCCAAATTGAAACAACTATACAAAATCCTGCTTATGTTTCAAGATAAATGACTTTAATGAAATATAATTTATCTAGTCATTTGTATCTGCTAACATACTACACTTCCCATTGTAGAGCCTCTGCAACTTACTGAAATTTATAATCGCTTTATAAAAAGTTTTATACTCTTTGCTTAATTGGAGGCGCTACCTCTGCACTTTCTGCTCTGTCTAGGGTACTACTTGGTTTTTCTGCAGTAATTTTTTGAATGCTACCATCTACCTTATTCTTGATATCTGCTCCATATGATCTTAATACTTCAATAGCTTTCTCGTTTCCACTATTCAGCGCAATATCCAAAGCATCCATTCCATCATTATTTTTGTGGTTGATAAAATTCTCTAACTCAAAGATTTTTATATATTGCTCAATGATGAATTCTACCACTTTTCCAGGGCAATTATTAGCGGCAGGAAAGAGTACTGCATTGTTATTATTGTCTTTCTTTGTTACATCTGCTTTGAGCTTGTCTATCAAATACTTGATAATTTCTATTCTGCTATCATCTTCTGCTTCAGTGCACTGCCTAGCAGCTAAAAACAGAGCTGTTCGCCCATTATTGTCCACATCTTCAATATCTTGTCCCTTATCAATTAAGGCTTGTATTATATTTTTGTTCCCATATAAAGCAGCAAAGTGAAGAGGAGTATACCCTTCGGTGCTTTCTCTTTCATTAATCAATGCACCATGGCTAGCTAGTAATTCTATAAATTCTGGCGTATTTGCAAAAACTGCAAAGTGCATTGGTGTTAGATCATCTTTACCATGATTTTGAGTTTTTGCATTAACGTTTGCTCCATTTTTTATCAGCAATTTTGCTATTTCTAATTGTTTGCGTCCGATGGCAATATGCAGTGGCGTACGATTGCGTTCATAATGATCATTGACGTTTGTGCCACACTTTATTAGTAGTTCTGCAGCTTCAATATTACCTTCCTGAATTGCAACGTATAAGGAAGCATATCCATCTTTTGTTTCCTCTGTCATACGAAATTGCGAACATGTTAGTTCATATATTATTAAGGATTATTATTAAGTTTTTATTAATACAATATTAATGTAGCGGGATGACGAGCTTATCGTCATCCCGCCGCGAACCGTCATACCACTGCGAACCGTCATCCCGCCGCGGTATCTCTAGATCCCGCTAACAACTTACTATTACCCACAAATAAAAACATAATATTGTATTTACTCAAATAATTTAATTTTATTAACCTGAAAGCTTATTAGATTAAAATTATTAAACTAAGAGTTATAATTTTAGCAACTAAAAGCTGTAAATTGCACCATATAAACAGTTATTTCAAGCAAAAGTTATGCCATTAAGAGCTATGCAACAAACATTTATATTTGTGGGTAATAGTAAGCGCTAACAAGCAGCGGGATGACGGTTTTTCAAATTATCGTAAGTCAGTTTAGCTATAGCTACAAGTTTCATTCTTCCCTTACAAATAACTTTACTGCGTCCTTTTTTCGGATTCAGAATTAGCAAGAAACGTTCTTGTAAGGTGGTCTACTAAAATTTTACTTTATAAAACAATGTCTGAGCTATGCAATTAATACATTGTCAACACAACTGATTCATAAAAGCAAATATTATAACCACGAAGAGAGAAAATGTTATGCTTAGTTTAATAAGAAAGACCTTGAGAAAAAAAATGACTCATCAGGTAAACGATTCGAAATTGAAAGAGAAAGATGAAAAAAGTATTTTAAAATTAGCATCAAAAATAGAAGGCAAAAAAAGTAGCATTGCTGAAGAACTAGAAAAAATATCTGAAAAGGAAAAACAAAGGATTCTTATTACGGAAGTAAGCAAACATCGGGGTAAAGAACCAACTATTATATCACTTGCTTATGCTATACTACGTAAAGATAGTATAGCTGTTGAGAAAATGTTAAGAGTAGCTAAAGAAAACGGTATTCTGAAAGACATTCTTGACGCAACAACAACTATAAAATATCCAGGTGGTCAGGAAGAAACTTGCACACCACTTACTTATGCCATATTATGTAAAAATAGCAAAACTATTGAAGAAACTTTAAAAGTCTCTAAAGAAAACGGTATTCTGAAAGATATTCTTAACGCAACAACAACTATAAAATATCCAGATGGTCGGAGAGCAACTGTTACACCACTTGCTTATGCTATACTATATGAAGATAGTATAGCTATTGAAGAAATTTTAAAAGTCTCTAAGGAGAACGGTATTCTGAAAGATATTCTTAACACAACAGCAACTATAAGATATCCAGATAACAAGGAAGTGACTTACGCGCCACTTGCTTATGCTATGTTCTGGAAGGATAGCAAAGCTATTAAAGAAATTCTAGTAGCAGCTGAAGAGAACAGTATTCTGAAAGATATTCTTAACACAACAACAACCATGAAATATCTAGACCGGGAAGTGACTTACACACCACTTGCTTATGTTATACTACGTAGAGATAGTATAGCTGTTGAGAAAGTGTTAAGAGTAGCTAAAGAAAACGGTATTCTGAGAGATATTCTTGACACAACAATAACTATAAAACATTTAGATAGCCGGGAAGTGACTTACACACCACTTGCTCATGCTATGTTCTGGGACTTACTATTACCCACAAATAAAAACATAGTATTGTATTTACTCAAATAATTTAATTTTATTAACCTGAAAGCTTATTAGATTAAAATTATTAAACTAAGAGTTATAATTTTAGCAACTAAAAGCTGTAAATTGCACCATATAAACAGTTATTTCAAGCAAAAGTTATGCCATTAAGAGCTATGCAACAAACATTTATATTTGTGGGTAATAGTAAGGTTCTGGGAGGATGGCAAAATTATTAAAGAAATTCTAGTAGCAGCTGAAGAGAACAGTATTCTGAAAGATATTCTTGACGCAACAACAACTATAAAATATCTAGATGGTCAAGAAGAAATTTACACACCGCTTACTTACGCCATATCATGTAAAAATAGCAAAACTATTGAAGAAATTTTAAAAGTCTCTAAAGAAAACGATATTCTGAAAGACATTCTTGACGCAACAACAACTATAAAATATCTAGATGGTCAGAAAGAAATTTACACACCGCTTACTTACGCTATATCATGTAAAAATAGCAAAACTATTGAAGAAATTTTAAAAATCTCTAAAGAAAACGGTATTCTGAAAGATATTCTTGATGCAACAACAACTATAAAATGTCCAGATGGTCATGAAGAAACTTGCGCACCGCTTACTTATGCTATACTACGTAAAGATAGTATAGCTGTTGAGAAAATGTTAAGAGTAGCTAAAGAAAACGATATTCTGAAAGACATTCTTGACGCAACAACAACTATAAAACATTCAGATAGCCGGGAAGTAACTTACACACTACTTGCTTATGCTATACTGCGTGAAAATAGTATAGCTATTGAAGAAATTTTAAAAATCTCTAAGGAGAACAGTATTCTGAAAGATATTCTTAACGCAACAATAACTATAAAATGTCTAGATGGTCGGAGAGTAACTGTTACACCACTTGCTTATGCTATACTACGTAAAGATAGTATGGCTGTTGAGAAAATGTTAAGAGTAGCTAAAGAAAACGGTATTCTGAAAGACATTCTTGACGCAACAACAACTATAAAATATCCAGATGGTCAGGAAGAAACTTGCACACCACTTGCTTATGCTATACTACGTAAAGATAGTATGGCTGTTGAGAAAATGTTAAGAGTAGCTAAAGAAAACGGTATTCTGAAAGACATTCTTAACACAACAATAACCATAAAACATAAAAATAATCAAAAAGTAACTGATAAGTTACTTGCCGCATTACATGATCGCAAAGTTATTCAAAAAATTTTAGACATAGCTAGAGAAAATGATATTCTGAAAGACATTCTTAATGCAACAATAACTATAAAATATCCAGATAGTGAAGAAAAAATCTACACACCACTTACTTATACAATATCATGTAAAAGCAACGAAGCTTTTAATACAACAAGAGCTATAAATCAAGATGGTCAGGAAAAAACTCACATCCCATTTCCTACCCTTGATAAAAGAGAAACTGAATTAAAATTAAAAAAAAAAAGACAAAGTAGAAGAGATGAGGGATTAAATTTTAACAATGGTAGTAGTGACAAAAATGTTGAAATAAAAGTTAATGGGGATATCTTGTTGCAGCATAGTAGTGGAATTGAAAATGAAATAAATCATACTGCTGTACGTAATGATGTAAGGGGGGTAAAGCCTCTAATAGAAAGTAGAGTAAATGTTAAAGTACAGAATATAAATGCAGTGATTGCAACTTCTGTGACATTTAAAATGATTGCAACTTCTGTGACACTTGAGTTGGTAGCTAGTAAAATAACATGTGTACTGTCAAAACCCACCACTAAATTGGAAGAAGTAGCTATAACATATTTTCAAGGTTTAGCACTATATTTGTGAAACTTAATTTATATGTGCTAAACAAGATGCTGATTAGTTTTATAGCTAACCCAAGAAAGGTTTCCCTACGTCATACCGCCGCGGTATCTCTAGATCCCGCTAACAAGTAGCGGGATGACGATTGTCGTTTAGCCATAAATATTTAAGAAATTTACCAAATGAAAAAAAAGGCAAAAGAAGCCCTGGGGTTATTATCTGCTTTAAAATATTGGCGTTTTTTATGTTTTAAACGCTTGACAAGCAAGATTTAGCTGCTTTTAATTGCAACTAACCTATGCTGCAAATGTTTAAGAAATTTACCAAGCAGAAAAAAAGACAAAGAATCCCCGAGTTAGCTAGTCTTTTACTATCTCTGTCGAGTATTGGCATTTTTTGATGTCTTGTAACGCTTTATAAGCGCGTTCAGCTTATTTAGATAAAAATCTAGATGTAGATGAAGTTTTGTAAAGACATACAGTATCTATATACTGCAAAAAATTGAACATAAGACGCCGATACATTAAGTAATCCTTACCTTTTAATCTGCAGATTGGCGAAAGCAAATACAATAGCTTCAGTTTCATGATAAGGGGGCTGGCGGAGTTTGTCAAGGAAGTTTTTCGTTTCTGTGAACCACCTGCTAACCGACAGCTAACATTAACTACCGATATCGTATCTGAAGAAGCCCCCTGGCCATTCTAAAAAATTTAATGCTGAGTACACCTTACTTTTGGCTTCCTCTATAGTGCTCCCTTCTGCTACTATATTTAGCACTCTTCCGCCATCGGAAACTAAGTTACCACTTTCATCGAATTTAGTACCAGCATGAAACACCAACACACCAGGAATGCTTTCAATCTTATCTAATCCTTTAATTACTTCTCCCTTTTGATAATCACCCGGATAGCCTTTACTTGCAACAACTACACAAACTGTAGATTTGTTGTTAAGTTCCACCATTTTGACATTTAACTTTCCTTCTGCAACTGACAACATCAATTTTAACAAATCGCAATTTGAATCAAATCTAGGTAATATAGATTGCGTTTCTGGATCACCGAATCTAACGTTATACTCGAGAAGTTTTGGGCTATCTTTGCAAATCATTAAACCAGCAAAGAGTACTCCTTTATAAGACGTACCCATGTTAACCAATGCTTGAGCTGTAGGGTATATTATTTTTTGGATAATTTTTTGCTCCATGTCCTTACTTATAATTGAAGGTGATGAGTACGACCCCATACCTCCAGTATTTTGGCTTTCATTACTTTCATCAACTCTCTTATAATCTTTTGCACACCCAAGAGTTACTACTTTCAACCCATCAATAAGAGCAAAAAAACTTACTTCTTCTCCAACTAAAAACTCTTCTATGATTATTTCTTCACCTGATTCACCAAATTTTTTCTCCACTAGCATTGAATTTATTGCTGAAAAAGCTTCGCTTTCTGTATTACATATAACCACCCCTTTTCCTGCTGCAATTCCATTTGCTTTCACTACAAGTGGAAACTTTATTTTATTGCTACGTACAAAATCTTTAGCTAACCCTTCATCAACAAAACACTCGTACTTGGCAGTTGGTATACCATATCGTTTACATAGTCCCTTGGTGAAAGACTTCGATCCCTCAAGTTTTGCAGTTGCTTGACTTGGAGCAAAAACATTTATTCCCTCTGCAACTAAATCATCAGCAAGCCCATCAATTATTGGTTGTTCTGGACCAATAACAACCAACTCTATATTTTCTCTCTTGCAAAATTGTGTAACATCCACTGAATTTTGAATATTTACATCCACAAGAGCCCCAAGATCTTTCATAGCTTGGCGACCAGGAGTTACATATAACTCAGTCAAGATAGGAGATTTTTTTAGAGCCCAAAGTAGAGCGTGCTCACGCCCACCAGAACCTATAACCAGAACCTTCATCTTTATTTCCTCGCTTTTCTATATGTCAAAATTATTATTTGCTTATAACAGTATCATTACTCATGTATTTTTGCAACACGTTTGGTATTGCAATCGACCCGTCAGAATTTTGATAATTCTCCATTATGGCAATAATCGTTCTTCCTATAGCTAAAGCTGAGCCGTTTAAAGTGTGAACATATTTTTTTATCTTTTTATTAGTTTCTGAAGAGTATTTAGCGTTCATCCTTCTTGCTTGAAATGCACCACAATTTGAGCAGCTTGATATTTCTCTATATTTATTTTGCCCAGGTAACCATACCTCTATGTCATAAGTCCTTTGTGCAGCAAAACCCATATCGCCACTGCAAAGCAGCATTACTCTGTATGGCAATTCTAATTTTTTTAATATCTCTTCAGCAACACTAGTCATACCCTCAAGCTCATCATTTGATTGGTCTTCAGTTGTGATGCTTACCAACTCCACTTTACCAAATTGGTGTTGCCTTATCATGCCCCTGGTATCGCGACCTGCACTACCTGCTTCTTTACGAAAGCACTCCGAATATGCAGTAAAGCGAATAGGCAGTTCTTTTTCTTCCATTATTTTGTCAGCAACTAAATTTGTTAAAAACACTTCACTTGTGGGAATCAACCTCAATTCGTCGGTAGTTAAATACGAATCGTCAGAAAATTTCGGTAGCTGACCAACATTATACATAGCCTCGTTTTTCACCAAAGTCGGGTGGTACACCTCAGTATAGCCAAATTCATTAACATGCATTTCAAGCATAAAATTTATTAGCGCTCGTCCAAGCTTAGCTAACTGTCCTTTTAATATCGTAAATCTTGATCCGGAAATTCTCGCCGCTTGTTCGAAGTCCATTAAACCTAATTTTTCTCCGAGTTCATAATGAGATTCTGGTACAAAATCAAACTGTCTTTTTCCTCCATATCTTCTCACCTCTAAATTAGAGTTCTCATCTGCGCCTATTGGCACATCTTGCGCAGGAATATTCGGCAAGTTAGATAAAACATTCACTAACTTATCCTTTTCTGCTTGTTCTTTTAAGCTGATTGCCTCTATCTCATTTGTGATGCTTTTTGACAACTCTATTTGCTCTTCACAGGGGCTCTTGCTCATTTTAAGCTTTTTTATTTCCTCTGTGATTTCATTGCGCTGCCTATTCAAATCCTGCAGTTTAGTGGTTAATGATCTTTTCTCGTGATCGATTTCTAATATCTCTTCCGCAGTAGATTCTCTAATTCCCCTGCTTTTCATTGCCTTTTCAAATCCTTCAGGGTTTTTGCGTATATATTCTATATCGTGCATATATTGTGCTATTACTAACATTGTTACTGTACTCCAAAAGCTCTTAATATTCAATATATTCTCATACTACTAAAATTATTATGGTTGATTTTTTTGTTAGAATTTGTTAAAATTAATTAACTTAGCGTTCATAGGATGTGGTATGTTGGGCATCACAGGAAAATGTAATCAATTAAAAAAGAGCACTTACTTTGCTGATTGGAAATTCGTTATCTACGCTACTTGTGTATGCCTAGCAGCCACATTCGCTGCTGGCTGTTTAGGGGCGGTAATAGGATCCCCTCTATTGACCTTTCCACTTGCTATGCTCATCTCTAACCCCGTAGTTTGGGTTTTAATGGGAATAATTCTTACAGTAGCATACAAAATGGTTGTTGAACCTTTATTTTACTTAGCGAAGAACTATATTAATGGAAAAAGAGCAAGTCAAGGTGAGCAAAAAACTCAAGATGGAGATAGTGGTATTGTACCAGGAAGTGAACCCAATTCAAGGAACAGTAGTCGTAGAAGCTCTTTGGATAGTGGTTTGGGTGGTAAAGAGTTTCACGAAGATTTGGACACTCTTGTGCATCAGACAAACAGAAAAAACTATAGTTACTGGTTAGATGATAATGACATTACACATATTGCAAGAGTTGTATATGGGTACTCACAAAGTGAATATAGTAATAATAATGTCTATTTTCTTGCCCCTAGCTATTCTAATGGTTGGGACGAACTCACAAAAGAATTTCTTCAGAATTATAGAGGTGAATTCAAACAAAATTCTAAATTGATATTTACTTCGGTTCTTCATATTAACAATAATCATTGGGTAACTTTGGTTATTAAACCTGATGCAGGTGATAAAAAATTTAGAGCTTATTACTGTGACTCATTTGGTAATCAATTGCCAGATAATGTGCTAAATATTGTTAAAAGAGAACTGCAAAAAGAGGAATGGGTATTAGACATAAGAATTTCCCCAACTAAGCAGCAAAGTGACGGGTATAACTGTGGAATATTTGCGTTAGAAAATGCTCATAAAATTACACAAATGCTTAACGAAGACAAATCATTTGACGAAATTGACAAAAAGTTATCAGAATATAAATTTGATTTGAATGAGAAAAGAGAAGAATTTACAAGAGCGCTTATGGAAGATGAGAAATGTAAGGAAGATCTAAGAAATCGTAAGCATCCGCCAAGGACGAAAACATCTCAGTCTTCTATTTCAAGGGAGAATGCAAGTTTGTGTTGCATTATGTAATCAATGAAAAATTACCATTGACCTTATGCCCCTCCAAATAGGAAATTTGACAATTGATTCTCCAGTTATTTTAGCTCCAATGTCTGGAGTGACTGATTATCCGTTTAGAAGTATTGTGAAGAAACTTGGTGCAAGTTTGTTAGTTTCAGAGATGATTGCAAGCAGAGCTATGATTATGCAAACTCGCCAGAGTTTGCAAAAAGCAAAAGTCGATGCATTAACTGCTGTTCAGCTTGCTGGATGCGAACCGAATGTTATGGCAGAAGCTGCAAAATTGAATGAGGATATGGGAGCAAAAATTATAGACATAAACTTTGGTTGCCCTGTTAAAAAAGTTGTAAACGGTTATGCAGGATCAGCGCTAATGCGTGATGAGAAAAAAGCCGCTGAGATAATTGAAGCTGTGGTCAAAGCAGTGAATATGCCAGTTACGGTGAAAATGCGCACTGGATGGAACGATGAAAATCGCAATGCCCCGAGACTTGCGAAAATTGCCGAAGACTTAGGAGCAAAAATGATCACTGTGCATGGAAGAACAAGAGCGCAGCTTTATAATGGTCAAGCAGATTGGAAATTCGTTAGAAATGTTAAAGAGCAAGTGAAAATTCCAGTTATAGTAAATGGCGATATTAAAAATTTAAATGATATTCAGAATGCTCTCAAAGAATCTGGAGCAGACGGAGTGATGATAGGTCGTGGTGCCTACGGTAAACCTTGGCTGATTAATCAAGCAATGAACTTTCTCAGTGGAAGTGAAACTTCTGAGCCAACAGCTTCAGAGAGATTAAGCATCATACTCGAGCATTACGACAATATTCTTGAGTACTATGGAAATGACACAGGAATAAAGATGGCCCGCAAACACATAGGTTGGTACAGTAGCGGGCTTCAAGGCTCATCTGAATTTCGTGTGAGAGTAAATAACATGACAGATAGCACAGAAGTGAAAGAAAATATTATTGGCTTTTTTGGTCAAGAGACACACTAGCTGTACTCAATTCGACTGATCGTATGCCACTACGCTCTCTTCCTCACCAGAGTGTAAATGACAACCATTATCCATCAACCATTCCTCGTCATAAGTTTCAATATCAAAATATTTTTCATATTTATCCACATTATCACAAAGTGAAAGTGCTCTGATCTTATTCATAATCAAACCTGTACCAGCAGGAATTAATCTTCCTACTATAACATTTTCTTTTAATCCACTTAAAGGATCACTCTTCCCGCAGAATGCTGCTTCTGTAAGTACTTTTGTTGTCTCTTGGAAAGAGGCAGCAGAAATAAAGGAGCTAGTTTCAAGACTTGCCCTAGTAATCCCCTGCAGAATAGGAAGATAATGAGTAGGCCGTTTGCCAGAGTTACTCATAGCATCATTTTCCCTATCAACTTCCAGCTTGTCAATGCTTTCGCCAACCAAGTACATAGTATCACCAGGATCAGTAATTTCCACTTTTTGTAGCATTTGTTTTAAGATCACCTCTAAATGCTTATTGTCTATACGAACACCCTGCAATCTATAAACTTGCTGTATTTCAGAAATCATATAGTGCGCTAAAGCTTCTAACCCAAGCACACGTAAAATATCATGGAGATCAGGGTCACCATCCATCAATAGATCACCTTTACGTACAAAATCACCTTCATTGACTATTACATGCTTACTTCTTGATACCAAATATTCAACTGGAGAAATTTGTTCATCTACAGGTTTAATTAATATACTGCGTTTTCCTCTACGGTCTTTTTCAGAAAACGCTACATAGCCATCTATCTCACTAACAATAGCATGCTCTTTAGGACGACGTGCTTCAAATAACTCTATAACCCTCGGTAAACCACCAGTAATATCACGAGTTTTAACTGACTCTCTTGGTGTTCTTGTAATAACATCACCTGCATGAACCTTCTGGCCATCTTGTACATTGAGCACTGCACCGATTGGTATAAAATAACATGCTTCAACGCCACTTGCGAGTGTCATTACTTTACCATTATCGTCAAGCAGCACAATACGAGGACGTAAATTAGCTCCACCAGAATGCAATTTCCAGTCTTTTACTACTTTGCTTGATATTCCTGTAGATTCATCCATCACTTCAGTGATCGAAATTCCATCTTTTAAGTCCTGATAAGACACTGTACCAGTCTTCTCCGTGATAATAGGCAATGTATAAGGATCCCATTCCGCAACTTTATCGCCAATTTTTACTGACCCACTCTCATCTACATAAAGCTTAGCGCCGTAAGGTACACTGTGCTTCAACTTCTCACTACCAAGGCTATCAATCAACACAACTTCACAGGAACGGCTTATCACAATTTTATTTCCGTTTCTATCTATAATTATATTACTATTGTTTAACTTTATTTTAGCATTAATAGAAGCTATAATATTCGAGGATTCAACGCCTCTAGTCATTACTCCACCTATATGAAAAGTACGCATCGTTAACTGAGTACCTGGCTCTCCAACAGATTGAGCAGCTATAACACCAACTGCTTCACCTATTGAAACAATTTTACCAGTTGCAAGGTCTCTTCCATAACATAAAGAACATACACCAGGACTTATTTCACAAGTTAAAGGCGATCTAATTTTTACAACATCAAGACCTGCAATGCTGATTTGCTTTACTTTATCCTCATCAATTAATTCCCCTGCTTTTACTAATAATTCTTTTGTCACTGGGTTATATATATCATTTGCAGCTGTTCTACCCAGCACAACACTCTCTAGAGATGCAACTATAGTACTTCCTTCAACTGTAGCTCTCACAACAAGACCATTTTTTGTTTTACAGTCATGCTTTGTAACTATGCAATTTTGAGATACATCAACTAAACGACGAGTTAAGTATCCAGAGTTTGCAGTTTTAAGTGCAGTGTCAGCTAAACCTTTACGCGCACCGTGAGTAGAATTAAAGTATTCAAATACGTTCAATCCTTCACGGAAATTAGAAATTATAGGTGTTTCTATAATCTCACCAGAAGGTTTGGTCATGAGCCCTCGCATTCCTGCTAGCTGTTTCATCTGTGAAGTAGAACCCCTTGCACCAGAGTTAACCATCATATACACTGAGTTGTACTTACTATTTCCATCATATATAGATATTGCTTTTAACATATCATTAGCTATCATATCCGTACACTTAGACCATTCATCTATAACCTTGTTATACCTCTCACTTCTAGTTATTAGCCCATCTTGATATTGCATAGAGAATTTCTTAATTTCACCCCTCGCGTGATCAACATGTGTAGCTTTAGTTTCAGGTATAACCATATCACAACGACCAAAAGAGACACCAGAAAATGTGGCATACTCAAAGCCAAGTACCATTAATTTATCAGAAAATGCCACTGTAGCACTTTGACCACAGTTACGATATACCAAATCAACTATACCAGTTATTTCCTTGACTGTTAATATCTGATTTATTAGATCGAAGCCTAGATTCTCATGCTTAGGAAAAATTTGCCATAATATTAAACGGCCAGGAGTTGTACAAACAGTTTTATAGTGAGTTTCACCGCTGCTATTAATATACTCCATCCTATACTTTATACTAGAATGAATATGTAAAGTACCATCACTCAAGGAATGCTCAACTTCACAAAAAGCACCAAAAGATGGTAAATTATCTTCCTTAGGTTCTTGTAAAGTCAGATAATATATACCAAGTACTATATCTTTACTAGGAACTATAATCGGTCTGCCATTAGAAGGACTTAAAACGTTATTAGTGGACATCATCAACACCCTAGCTTCAAGCTGAGCTTCCAATGAAATTGGCACATGCACTGCCATTTGATCACCATCAAAATCAGCATTAAACGCCGTACAGACAAGCGGATGAAGCTGTATTGCTTTGCCTTCAATAAGGATTGGCTCAAAAGCCTGAATACCAAGTCTATGTAGCGTAGGCGCTCTATTCAACAAAACAGGATGCTCTTTTATTACCTCTTCAAGCATATCCCAAACTTCTGGTTTTTCTGCTCTTATCAACTTACTAGCAAACTTAATAGTTGGAGCCATACCATACATCTTAAGCTTTGAGTAAACAAAAGGTTTGAATAGTTCAAGAGCCATTCTTTTTGGTAATCCACACTGATTTAGTTTCAAAGTTGGACCAACAACTATTACAGAACGTCCAGAGTAGTCTACCCTTTTTCCTAAGAGGTTCTGGCGAAAACGACCCTGTTTTCCTTTTAACATATCACTAATGGACTTTTTATATCCAACAGCACCAGCTTTATTTACCAAAGTATTACGACGACTATTATCAAAAAGAGAATCAACTGCTTCTTGTAACATCCTTTTTTCATTACGAATCATAATCTCAGGAGGATTTAAGCTCAACAATTTCCTCAACCTGTTATTTCTATTAATAATAGTCCTATAATGATGATTCAGATCAGAAACTGCAGGACGACCACTCTCAAGCGATACCAAAGGACGCAAATCAGGTGGTAAAATAGGTATAGTTGTAAGTATCATCCACTCAGGCCTATTTCCAGATTTAATGAAGTTTTCAACAATACGCAATCTCTTTATAATTTTCTTTCTTCTTATCTCAGAAGCAACAGATTCTAATTCTAGTCTTAAATCCTTCCTAATTTCATGTAAATCAAGGCGCGTTAGCAACTCTCTTATAGCTTCAACACCTTGCATAGCTACAAAACTATCGATCCCATAGCTATCTTTAGCTTCATTATAAGCTTTTTCACTAATAATCTCACCTTTTTCAAAAGGCGAAACAAGAGGATCTATTACGATATAATTATCGCTATATAAAATATTCTCAATATCTCTGAGAGACATATCCAATAATGCTCCAATTCTTGAAGGAAGCGATTTCAAAAACCATATATGAGCAACAGGAGATGCAAGCTCTATATGACCCATCCTTTCTCTTCTTACTTTAGAAGATGTAACTTCTACTCCGCATTTTTCGCATATGCGACCTCTGTGTCTTCTTTTTTTGTATTTTCCACATAAACATTCATCGTCATTGACAGGGCCAAAAACCTTAGGGCAAAATAATCCACCTTTCTCAACTTTGAACGTACGATAATTTGCAGTTGAAACATCTTCTATCTCACCACAAGATATACGCTTAATACTTTCAGGGCTAGCAATCGATATGCTAACCTCATTAAAAGGTTGTGCAATGTTAGTGTGAGATATATCTTCAATCACTACATCATTTTGCTTTAAATCTACATTTAAACATAAAGAACGTAGTTCTTTTATCATCACATTAAAGGATTCAGGAATTCCACATTCAAAATTACTGTCACCTTTTATTATCGATTCATAAATCTTAACTCTACCATTAATATCATCAGACTTCACAGTTAACATTTCCTGCAAAGTATAAGCAGCACCATAGGCTTGTAATGCCCAACATTCCATTTCACCAAAACGCTGACCACCAAAATGAGATTTTCCTCCAAGAGGTTGTTGAGTAACCAAACTATAAGGCCCTACTGAACGCGCATGAATTTTACCATCAACCAAGTGGTGCAACTTAAGCATGTACATGTAACCAACTGTAACCTTGCGGTCGAATTTTTCACCACTGCAACCGTCATATAATACAGCTTGTCCAGAGTTATCTAAACCAGCAAGTTCAAATAATTTTGCTATTTGTTCATCTTTTGGACCCTCAAATACAGGTGCAGCAACAGGAACGCCATCACGTAATTTGCGTGCAAATTCAATGAGATTATTATCACTAATATTACGAATATCATTACAGATAGATACGTTACTGCCATAGCTATAAACCTCAATCAGGAAGTTACGTAAATTGCTGTATGAACTTTTACAAGAGTTCAAATAGTTCTCTACTAACTCATTCAACTCGTCATTTAGTGCATTCTTATTAGGTGTATTTAAAACAGAAGCCGTTATTTCATCATCATCAATATTTTCAATTTTTTTATTATCAAGGTATGCTACTGCAAATTGTGTAAAATTATCATCGTTAAGGGACCTAATTCCCTTGCAAAAAGCACTTTTGATCTTATTGATCTCATCGAGAATATTACTTACCTTTTCCCCTAATTTTCTACAAGCCCAACCTACATGCGTTTCCAGTATTTGCCCTACATTCATTCGTGAAGGAACACCAAGAGGGTTAAGAATAATATCAACAGGAGTACCATCTTCCAAATAAGGCATATCTTCCACTGGCACAACTCGAGAAATCACACCTTTATTTCCATGTCTACCAGCCATTTTATCCCCTGGTTGCAGACTATGTTTCACAGCAATGAAAACTTTTACTGACATCGACACACCTTGAGGCAGGTCATAACCTTCATGTAATTTTTCTACTTTTCGCTTAAACTGTGCTATTGCATGTGATACTTTTTCATCAAAATCTTTTTTTAAGCTCTTAACTTGCTCAGAAATGGATTGGTTTTTTAATCCTATACCCCACCATTGCTCACGTTCAATAGAGTCAAATTTTTCTCGATCTTGAGAACCAGAATTAATAAGAAGTTTCTTCAGTTCATCATAGAAATATTCACTAGTAACATTGATTATATAATCTCGCTCTTCCTCAAAGTCATTTATCTCTTTTTGTTTGATGAGTAATGCCCTTTCATTTTCTTCAACCCCCCTGCGTGTAAAGACTTGTACATCAATTACTGTCCCTTCAACATCTGGAGATGTATATAAAGAGGAATCCGCACAATCGAATGACTTTTCACCAAAAATTGTCATTAATAACTTCGTTTCAGGAGGCAATGAAAGAGAAGGTTTAGGTGTAACTTTACCTACCAGAATATAGCCTGGACCAACTCTTGTACCAATTTTCACTATACCACTATCATCCAAGTGATATAGATTTTCTTCATTAACACCAGGTATAGCACGAGTTATTTTTTCTGATCCTAAAGGGGTATCATGTACAACACAGTCAAATTCTTCTATATGAATAGAAGTAAAGAGATCTTTTTTAACAACTTCACTAGAAATAATAATAGAGTCTTCAAAATTATAACCTTGCCAAGACATAAAAGCGACTAGCAAATTTTTACCAAGCGCCAACTCACCACTGTTAATTGCAGGACCATCAGCTATTACATCACCCTTTTTAACATAATCACCTACGCACACTAGCGGTCTTTGATTAATACAAGTATTATGGTTAGAACGCTGAAATTTCCTTAGATGATAAATATCTACGTCCAAGTAGTTAACCCTTTCTTTATCAAAAGCACGTATAACTATAGAGTTACTATCAGAACTATCAACTATGCCATCGCGTTTTGCTAAAACTACAGCACCAGAGCCAGAAGCTACAAAAGACTCCATACCAGTAGCAACTAGAGGAGCGGTAGGCTTCAATAAAGGTACGGCCTGACGTTGCATATTTGAGCCCATTAATGCTCTATTAGCATCATCATTTTCTAAAAATGGAATCAAGGAAGCTGCAACTGATATTACCTGCTTAGGAGATACGTCAATGTAACTAACTTGGTCGCTACTTACCATGACGAAGCTACCAGCATATCTACAGTATAGCATGTCATCAACAAAGCAATTATTTTCATCAAGCTTTACGCTAGTGTCAGCTATATGATGTGAGCCTTCGTCTATAGCAGAAAGATACTCAATTTGATCAGTAACAACCCTATTGACTACTTTTCTATAAGGGCCTTCAATGAAACCATATTTATTAATACGCGCGTATATAGCTAAGCTGTTGATTAACCCTATATTTTGCCCTTCAGGAGTCTCAATAGGGCAAATTCTTCCATAATGAGTTGGATGAACATCACGCACCTCAAATCCTGCCCGTTCTCTTGTTAAACCGCCAGGACCTAACGCGGATAACCTTCTTTTATGTGTTATTTCAGATAACGGATTAGTCTGATCCATAAATTGAGATAATTGAGAAGAATTGAAGAAATCTCTTAAGACATTAGTTAACACTTTTGGATTAATAAAATCAGATGGAGAAACTTTATCTAAACTAGAAGTGGACATAGAATCAACTATTGCGCGTTCCAATTTCAACAACCCAGTTCTAAATTGATTTTCTATAAACTCTCCAACTGATCTTACTCTTCTGTTTCCTAAATGATCAATATCATCTACAGATCCTTGACCGTCACGTAACAATACTATTTTTTTCACAATTTCAATAATATCTTCATGCGTTAAAACAGTTAAATCCTCATCATAATTTAATCCAAGGTAAGAGTTAAGCTTCAACCTACCAATGTTAGACAAATCATAATATTCCGGACTGAAGAAAAGATTACGGAAAAACTCTTCTACTATCTCTAAAACAGGAACTTCACCAGGACGCAAAACTCTATATATTTCATATAGTGCATCCTGATAAGACATGTTTTCATCTAAGAAAAGCGTATTTAATATATAAGGTCCAACAAACAAATTATCTATGTTCAACACTGATATTTCATCTACAGATAATAACTCAAGCTTCTTTATGTCTTCCAGCTTTATAGATTCACCAGCAGATAAAATTTTCGTAGAGCTAGCACTATCCATTAAATCTTCTGCGAGGAATAAACCACATATAGAATTAAAAGGAACCAGATACTCTTTCAATTCATTATCATATAGCTTTTTAGCTAGTCTTGAGGTAATACAAACGTTAGCTTTAAGCAGCACATTACCTTCAATATCCATTAAGTCGAAAGGCAGCCTCACTCCTTTAAATTTATCAGGAACAAAAGGCACTTTCCAACCATCTTTATGTTTTACATACTTTATTTTCCCATAAAATCTATCGAGTATATCATTATTTGATAGACCCAACGCCTTTAATAAAACTGAAATTGGCAATTTTCTTTTTCTATCAACACGAAAATACAAATGGTCTTTAACATCAAATTCAATATCAAGCCAAGAACCCCTATAAGGAATAATTCTAGCAGAATAGATCAATTTACCAGAATTGTAAGTTTTTCCCTTATCGCTATCAAAAAATACACCAGGAGACCTATGCATTTGTGAGACGATAACTTTTTCCACACCATTAATGATGAAAGTGCCCTTATCAGTCATCATAGGCAACCCACAAAAGTGGACTTTCTGCTCTTCTATAGATTTTACAACGGTTGCAAGTTTAGAATGATCTCCACTCTCTTTAATCGATTTATATTCATCAAGAGAAATACCATCCTGCATAACAACAAGACGTATAGAAGCAATAACCTGAGCAGAAAAAGTTACACCACGCTTTATACACTCAGATTCATCATACTTAGGATCATCTACCCTACAACTTATAAACTCAATAGTAGCCCTACGCAAAGGATCATTTATTGGAAAGATTGTATGAAAGATAACTTCAAGTCTTTCATTACCCTTATTCTTAGGAGTAAAAGAATCATATGATTCTTTTTGAACCTTAACCAAATCCAATAAAGAATCTTTTAAATCAATCGACCTAGAATAAGAAACTCTAGGAACAAAAGCACCAGAAGCGTACATATAAGAAGAATCAACCATTAAAATACCCCAAACTAATTAAAAGAGCTATATCAATATAAAATTAATACATTAAATATTATTCAAGCTCCACTTTAGTTGCTCCTGCTTCAATAAGTTTTTGCTTGATTTTTTCTGCTTCGTCTTTAGGAACATTAGCAGTCAAATCTTTAGGTAAAGATTCAACCAACTCTTTTGCTTCTTTTAAACCCAATGTAGAATTAACCTCTCTCACAGCTTTAATAACTCCTATTTTTTTACTCGCATCAATTTCTTTAATCACAACTTTATACTCAGCTTTTTCTTGAGCAGCAGGAGCAGCAGCATTATCACCAATAGGCGCCCCAGCACCAACAGCTCCACCAAGAAAAGAACCAGCAGGCAACCCTATTTTCTCTTCTAAAACTTTTACAAGTTCAGAAGCCTCTAATAGGTTTAAAGATAATATTTTATCAACCAAATCACTTGTTACATTACTCATAATTACCACCTTACTTAACAACAAATTTATTTTTTAGAACTATAATAATCCAAAACTCTCATAAGCCTCATAGAAGATGAATTAATAGACAACGCTAACCGAGCAGGAATATCATAAGATATTAAACGCATAATTTTAACACGCAATTCATCCAGAGAAGGCAACTTAGCCATTTTATTAACATCTTCCACTGTTAACAATTCATTTAAATGAGCTGCGCAAATCACAGACATTTTTTCTTTGTTAGCATTAGTAAAATCAACTATTAATTTTGCAGCTTCTACTATGCCACTAGAGTATATAATAGCAACAGGACCGGAAAATTTGCCTGATAAATAAGAGAATTTACCAGTCCTTTCCAAAGCCAAGCGCGCTAGAGTGTTTTTAACTACTAATACCCCACCTGCTATAGACTTCAGACTATTCCTCAGAGTTAATGAATCATTAGCATTTATAGATTTAAAATTTACTAATATCAAGAAATCATTATTTACAAATACATTTATTGTGCTCTGTATAAATTCATCCTTATCTTTACGCTTCACGGTATCACTCCCTTAAATTATATCTTCCACTTTGCCTATCTTATAAGCTTTACCCATAGTTGAATTTAAAAAAACACCCTTAAAGTAAATTCCTTTCGCAGAAATAGGTTTATTATCTTTAATTACTTTAAGAAAGGCTTTTAAATTTTCTAGCAAGTCATCAATATCAAATTTAATATTTCCTAATTTACCATGAATAACACCATTTTTATCTGTTCTAAATTTTACCTGACCAGACTTAATGGTTTTAATAGCTTCTGCAATGTTAGAAGTCACAGTACCAAATTTAGGGTTAGGCATCAGCCCTTTAGCACCCAATACTTTTGCAATAGGAGTGATTTTTGCCATAAAATCAGGAGTAGTAATGCACCAATCAACATCTAACTTTCTACCTTTTTTTATTTCTTCAACTAAATCCTCTCCTCCTGCAATATCAGCACCAGCTTTTTCAGCTTCTAATAAATGTTTATCTTGAGCGAAAACAGCTACTTTAATATTCTTCCCGATACCTTTAGGCAAAACTACTGTACCACGCACCTGCTCTTCAGATTTACGTGAATCTACGCCTAAATTGACCGCAATATCAACTGATTCATTAAATTTTGCTGAAGCAGACTCAACAATCTTCTTCAAACACTGCTTAGGATTATCATTATATGTATTCATTTACCTAACCTTCCACAACTTCTATAGCCATAGATTTTGCAGTGCCTACAACCATTTTCACTGCTGAATCTTCATTATCCACTTTCATATCAACCATCTTGCACTTTGCTACTTTAATTATAGCAGACATAGGTAATTTAGCCACTAATTCTTTACCAGGATTACCAGAACTTTTACTTAATTTAGCCTCCTGCTTAAGTAAATAAGCCACAGGCGGACCGCTGACAGTAAAATCATGAGAGCGATCATCCTTTATGGAAATTCGCACTGTTACTAAATCGCCTACTTTATAATTAGCGTTAGCAGCACTAGTAACTTTATTAAAAGCTTCACAAAACTTAGGAACAGGTATACCACGTGGACCAAGTACTGAAGCAATTTTCGGTCCTGGAACTGCTTTCCCAGCTTCCATAAGTAAGTTAATCTTAGCAACTATAACACTCATAATTAATCCTCTATTTTCTCTACTTGAGCCAGATCAAGCTCTATTATTGTCGGCTTACCTAAAATCGATACTTCCACATTAATAATTTTTTTCTCATCGTTTACCATATTTACCTTACCAGTAAAATTTTGAAAAAGACCATCATTAATTTTCACTTTTTCACCTTTTTCATAACCATAACCTAACTTCTTTGTCTCTTGAGCATTATAAAGTGCATTACACATTGAGTGAATCTCATCATCCAAAATCACCTTTGGAATATTACCGTTTTTCAAAAATCCATAAACCTTAAGAGATTTTGGTATATTATTGATAAAATTCAATACTTCATCGCATAAATTCACGTATAAAAAGACATAACCAGGAAAGCATTTCCTTCGTGTAGCAATTTTCTTAGATTTCAACTCTACTTCACTTAGCTCTTCATATGGAATAAAAACTTCCTTAAAGTAATCATTAACACCCAATCTCATAGAATTTTCCAATATATGTTGGCGCACTTTCTCTTCACAATTGGAAGCAACTCTCAAGATATACCATTTATATCTATTAAATTCTTTACACTTTAAACTTATCTCATCATCTGAAATCATCTCAAAATCACCAGATTCGCCACTGCAGAATCCAGGCGTTTGATTCAAAATATTTTTGCTTTCATCACACAGATGCATATATACATACACTTCACATAATTCTTTTATATCAGACTTTGAATTACATACCGTTTGATAAGGAATAAACACTTCCTTAAAATAAACAGCATTACTTACCAATTCGCGTATGTTTTGCTCATATCCATAATCAACTTTAATGATATACCATTTATATTCACATTCCATAAATAATTCCAAATAAAGCCTTAATTACGTAAAGAGACATAAAATCCACAAAACAGAAGAAAATCGAAAAGCATAATATAACAATCATTACAACAAATAGAGATGACAACACCTCCTGTTTCTTTACCCAAGCAATTCTTCGTATTTCTTGCTTTATATCACAGAAAAAACCACACAAACTTTTTAACATTTCCACCACAACATTAATGCAGGAGCGATAGGAATTGAACCTACAACCTCTGGTTTTGGAGACCAGCGCTCTACCAATTGAGCTACACTCCTATAACTCAAACTCTCACTCCAAAATTTCAGAAACAACACCAGAACCAACAGTTCTACCGCCTTCTCTTATCGCAAAACGCAATCCCTTATCCATTGCTATCGGTACTTGCAATTCTACTTCTACACTCACATTATCTCCTGGCATTACCATCTCCTTCCCATCTAGCAATTTTATGCTCCCAGTTACATCCGTTGTCCTTAAATAAAACTGTGGCTGGTAATTCGCAAAAAATGGTGTATGCCTTCCTCCTTCCTCTTTCTTTAATATATAAACCTCCGCCTTAAACTTTCTATGCGGCGTTATCGTCCCCGGTTCTGCCAATACTTGCCCTCTCTCTACTTCTTCTCTTTTTGTTCCTCTTAACAATATTCCTACATTGAGTCCTGCACTTCCCTTATCCAGCAACTTCTTAAACATTTCTACACCTGTGCATATCGTCTTTTGCGTCGCTTTCAGACCTATTATCTCTATCTCTTCTCCCGTCTTTATCTCTCCCTTCTCTATTCTTCCTGTTACCACTGTTCCTCGCCCCGATATCGAAAATACATCTTCGATTGGCAATAAAAATGGTAAATCCACAGGCCTTGGTGGAACCGCTACATATTCATCTAACTTTTCCATCAATTTGTCTATTGATTTCTTTCCATATTCGCTGCTGTCATCCTCCAGCGCCTTGAGCGCTGAACCAACCACCACAGGCACTTCATCCCCTGGAAATCCGTATTTACTCAGTAATTCCCTCACTTCCATTTCTACTAAATCTATCATATCAGCATCAGCAACATCAGCTTTATTTATATACACCACGATATATCCAACACCTACCTGCTTCGCCAGCAATATATGCTCTCTCGTTTGTGGCATTGGCCCATCAACCCCCGACACTACCAATATCGCCGCATCCATCTGTGCTGCACCTACTATCATGTTCTTTACATAGTCAGCGTGTCCAGGACAATCAACGTGTGCATAATGCCTTTTTTCCGTCTGATACTCAACATGCGCTGTTGCTATCGTTATCCCCCTCTTCCTTTCTTCTGGCGCTTTATCTATCTGATCGTACGCTACAAAATTTCCATAATGCTTCGTTATCGCCGCTGTTAACGTCGTCTTCCCATGATCCACATGTCCTATTGTTCCCACATTTACATGCGGCTTTCCAAATGCTTCCACTACTGCTGTCATAATTATTACCCTTAATTATACTCTAACTTTAACTCATCAACCACATATTGTGGCACTTGCTCATAACAAGAAAAATGCATACTATACTGCGCCCTTCCCTGAGACATAGAACGCAAAACGTTGATATAACCAAACATATTTGCAAGAGGTACCGAAGCAGTAATTATTTTACTATTATTACCTAAATCGAGCATATCAGCAACATTTCCTCTTCTACTATTTATATCACCCATAACATCACCCATATATTCTTCAGGAGTAATGATTTCAACTTTCATTATAGGCTCCAGCATTTTTGGACCAGCTTTATTTGCCATCTCTTTAAAAGCACCTTTAGCAGCAAGTTCAAAAGCTAAAGGACTAGAATCAACCTCATGAAAAGCACCATCAAGAAGGGTAGCCTTAAAATCAATCAACGGAAATCCCGAAATTATACCACCTTCTTTTATCAACTCTAAGCCATTTTCTACCCCAGGAATATACTCTTTTGGAATAGCACCACCTACAATTTTACTTTCAAATTGAAACCCAGAACCAGGCTCAAGAGGTTCAAATTTTATTTTAACCTTAGCAAACTGACCAGCTCCACCAGATTGTTTTTTATGAGTGTAATCAATTTCAACAGATTTAGTGATAGTTTCACGATATGCAACCTGAGGAGCACCGACGTTAGCCTCAACGTTAAATTCGCGCTTCATTCTATCAACAATAATCTCAAGATGGAGCTCACCCATGCCTTTCAATATAGTCTGGCCACTTTCCGCATTTACTGACATTCTCAAAGAAGGATCTTCTGCAACCAACCTATTTAGAGCAATACCTAATTTTTCCTGATCTGAAGTGGTTTTAGGTTCCACAGCAATTTCAATAACAGGCTCAGGAAATTCCATACGCTCCAATAATATAGGAAAATCAACAGAACATAAAGTATCTCCGGTGGTTGTTTTCTTTAGCCCAACTAAAGCAACTATATCTCCAGCCCTAGCCTCAGTTATATCTTCTCGGTTATTTGCATGCATAAGTAACATTCTGCCAATCCCTTCAGTTTCGTTTTTTAACGCATTTGAAACGGTAGATTTAGACTTTAATTTACCAGAATAAATACGGATAAACGTCAAGCTGCCTACAAATTTATCCGTCATCACTTTAAATGCAAGAGCAACAAATTTCTCTTTTTCTGAAGGTTTGACCTCAATTTTCTTTTCTGAATCTTTAGGATCAATTCCAACAATTACATCAACATCAATAGGAGAAGGTAAAAAGTCAACCACACCATCTAAAAGTGGTTGTACGCCTTTATTTTTAAAAGCTGATCCACATAACACAGGAACAAATTTTCCTTTAATGGTCCCATTTCTCACGCATTTTTTCAGTAAATCCACTGGCAGATCATTAGACTCAAAGTAAGTATTCATCGCTTCATCATCCATCTCAGCTGCAGCATCTAATAAAAGATTTCGATATTCTTGAGCCTTATCAAGCAAATCAGAAGGAATATCTTCATAAGAAAATTTAGCGCCCAACGTTTCTTCTTGCCATATAATGGCTTTCATAGAAATAAGGTCAATTATACCTTTGAAATCTTTCTCACTCCCTATTGGTAAATGAATAACTAAAGGTGCTGCACCAAGCTTCGTCTTTATCATATCAACACATCGATAAAAATTTGCCCCTATTCTATCCATCTTATTAACAAAGCAGATACGAGGAACGCTATATTTATCAGCTTGACGCCACACTGTCTCAGATTGAGGTTCAACTCCAGCAACTCCATCAAATACAGCAACTGCACCATCCAAAACCCTTAAAGATCTCTCAACTTCAATAGTGAAATCAACGTGACCAGGAGTGTCTATTATATTGACCCTATGATCATTCCAAAAACATGTTGTTGCAGCAGATGTGATTGTAATACCACGCTCTTTTTCCTGCTCCATCCAATCCATAGAAGCTGCACCATCGTGCACTTCACCAATTCTATTTTGCTTACCAGTATAAAATAAAATACGCTCTGTTGTGGTAGTCTTACCAGCATCTATGTGAGCCATTATCCCTATATTTCTGTATTTAGATATTCCAATTTCCATATCACAATTAATTGGCTAACATTAAAAACGAAGATGAGAAAATGCCTTATTAGCTTCAGCCATTTTATATTTTTCTTCGCACATCTTAAACGCACCACCGCGTTTATTATAAGCATCCAGTATTTCAGATTGCAAACAATCAACAGTGGTTTTTCCACTCTTTTTTCGAGCAGCAGAAGTTGCTTTAGCAATCCACCTTAACGCTAAAGAAACCGCTCTATCTTGTCGAACTTCAACAGGTACTTGATAAGTTGCACCACCAATGCGTCGAGAACGCACTTCTATAGAAGGAGTAACATTTCCTACTGCTGTCTCAAAAATTGATAACCCACCTTCGCCTATTTTCTTTTCAGCTAAAGACAAAGCGTCATAGATAATCTTTTCTACAGTAGATTTTTTACCACATTTCATGATTGTATTAATGAAACGCATCAGCAAAACACTGCCGTAACGCGAATCAGGACTTATTTCTCTTTTTTTTGCTTTATTCCGACGAGCCATAAACTTTAACCAGATTTCTTTACACCATATTTTGAACGAGCTTTCTTTCGATTTTGCACACCACGCAGATCAAGGGCACCTCTTATTATGTGATAACGCACACCTGGCAAATCTTTAACCCGCCCACCACGTATCAAAACAACAGAGTGTTCTTGTAAATTATGACCTTCACCAGGTATATAAGCCGTCACTTCACCATACCCACTAATTTTTACTCTGGCTACTTTACGGAGTGCTGAGTTAGGCTTTCTAGGAGTTGTAGTATACACCTTAGTGCAAACACCTCTCCTTTGAGGGTTGCTTTCTCCCAAAGCTGGTACCTTTTTCTTATGGGTCAATCCTAATCTACCCTTACGTATTAATTGATTTATCGTAGGCATATGTTATAAACTCAAGCTCATTAAAATAACTAAGTTTTTAGTTATAAAATAATAAACCTCAATAGTCAATATAAAAATAAACATTACTACTCTAATAATTAAGCTCAACTGCCTTGAAAGCCATCAGTAGACTTCTTGCACTACCTCCCAAGCCACAACTGTCATTCAGTAGAAACGAAAAAACTTACTTGACACCCTTCGCCAGCCCCATTATCATGGTACTGAAGGTATTCATTTATCTTCAATCTGTGCAGATTAAATGACAACAGTATTACGTAATTGGCGTCTTATTTTTAATTTTTTGCACTATGCACACTTTACGTCTTCACAACATTTCTGGGTTTTTACCTATATAAGCTGAAACGCGCTTATAAAGCGTTTAAGACAGTATAGTACGCCAATTTGCAGGATTAGAGAGTGACAACTAGCTAATACGGGATATCTTTTGCCTTTTTTTCTGCTTAGTAAATTTCTTAAACATTTAAACTAAGGTGAGTTGCATTTAAAAGCAGCTAAATTGCAGTGTTTAAGACTTAAAAAACGCCAATACTGAAAATAGACAATGACTAGGGCTTCTTTTGCCTTTTTTTTGCTTGGTAAATTTCTTAATATTTATGGCAACATGAACTGAGCAGGAAGGTGTCATTCCAGTGCTTGACACTGGAATCCAGTTTTCCATATAATCTCATCGAAAATGTTGTAACCACTTTCTGTGCTAGTTTGCTTGCTTACAAGCAAACTTTTCTGGATCTCAGTGTCTGGGCACTGGGATGACAGGAGAAGGTACTAGGATGACACCCTGACCTCGTCGTCCCGCTACGTGTTAGCGGAATCTAGAGATACCGTGACGGTATGACGTAAAGCTCGCATTAGCTATACTTTTATGCTCACCAACTTAGCTGGATCCAAGTAGTCAAGCTACTTGGATCTGCAAATTGCAATGTTCGTACAGCCATACGCGT
Source organism: Wolbachia endosymbiont (group A) of Epagoge grotiana (assembly GCF_947251775.1). NCBI lineage: Bacteria > Pseudomonadati > Pseudomonadota > Alphaproteobacteria > Rickettsiales > Anaplasmataceae > Wolbachia > Wolbachia endosymbiont (group A) of Epagoge grotiana. Next base: position 514,845 of record NZ_OX366387.1, on the reverse strand, counting down.
CAAGTTAAGGAAATATCGTGAAATATAGCAACATTTGAGATGGGCATTTTATTTGTTACATTTATTTTTTTAGGGAGTTCTTATCTAGAAGAAGATAATTTTTTCAGAAGAATCTATAAATTAATAACTTTATTACTTAATATATAAAATAGTTTTTTCGTTTCCTTTCTTCCTTATACCACTTTTCCTTAACTTGACGCGTATGGTATATGATACATGCTCCCATACCCACGGGAATTTGTATTTCTATATATAACCGCATTGGCAAGTGAATTCTTATATTCAGAGTGAATTTTACTAACTTTTTTTAGAATATTTTCAACAGGCTTTTTCACTTTTTCCACATCAGGATTAGTCAGCTTAGCTATATCACTTTCTGGATTATTCCATAACCCCTTTTTTATTTCCTTAAACTCATGTGTTGCAGAAGTATTCTTATCCAACTTGTCATCTTTTACTTCAACAGATATTTCCCCTGTGGCTTTAACAATTTTTACTAATTTAACTTTAAGATCATCTTTAGCACTTCTCACATGTTCATTCTGTGCAGGTAAATTTGATTGACCCAGTATCTCTTCTAGCTCACCATAGGTAAATTTTTTACTCTTACTATCATTCTTACCAAACTCTGAAATCACAAAAAGATTTACCTTCTCAATCGCGCTTTTCTGATTTGTAATACCACCTTTTCTTATAACAGCCACTTTCAGAGTTTTCGAACCATCAAAACTAAAATATATTTTTTCAATATCTAGCTTTTTCGCAATCTCTGTATCTATCAAAGTAGAAAAGCTTCCTAAAAAGAAATGCGGAAAAAACCCTTCTTTACCTACTGAATGTAAATATGATGGAATTTGATCAATATATGACTGAAACCTTGCTTTGAAAGATTCAAAATCACTTCCTTGTTGAGTTGAAGTACTTGGGCTAGCTCCTGCATTTGAACCTGCTTCTCGAATCAACAACTCTATTAATTCAAAACCTTGTGGTTTCTCTTGATTTGGCACAAAATCCTCCAACAATGTATAATGTTTTTTACTTGCCTAGTCTTACATTGGACTTACCATACGTTTTTCTAACTTCTACTTCAACTAAATCACCACTTGGACCAGGTTTGTTCTTTTTATCAAGCCCTTTATCAGCAGACTTACCATAGGCTAAAAACTTACTTAATGATTCATTATCTCCTTGCTCTAATATAGAACGTATATCATTTGCTTTTTCGGAAGACATGAACTCCTTGATTTGTCTAGAACTAGCCTTATCTAACATTGCCCATACCGGCTCCGTAAAACCTTTTTCAACCAAATGCACTGAAAATTTTCCTTGAAAAGAAGAATCTTCCATCATTTCCTCGTCCAATGTGAAAGTACGATGATTATCAAATCCTTCTTTTTTCCACATATGCATAAAAACTTCCACACCAGCACCTAAATAATGCCCTGGACAGTCCTTTATCATGAATTTCAACCAAAGAGAGTAATCATCTTCTGAAATTTCACTTGATTTTAAACAATCAAACAATTCCTGAAATTTACCAAAATTGGGCATGTCTTTCATTTTATTCAAAGATCCATAATGACCATTTTTCTCTAAATCTCTTCTTAAAAGCTCTGGATATCTATTAGGACTTACCTGACTCAGGAAAAACTCAAATATATCAGGACAAATGCGAAAACTAGGTCCTGCCGTATAAGCTGCATTTTTCATCAAGATCTCATCCTTCTTTTGTGCACTTATTTCACCTTCAGGCAAAGATTTTATCTTATTCCAAAAGAATTCCACTGCTTCTACTCTTTGCCAATCTACTGCACAATCAAGCCCATACTCATATTGATGACGGTCCCTCAAATCCAGTTTATCAAGATACCCACTAATGAAATGTGACCAAAATTGAGCTAAAGGACCTTCTCCATAGCACTTAACTAAGCGGCGATACTCAAGCAAACTGCCACCACCTTTAGCAGACAATTTCTCTTTTCTTTCCTCAAATATAGCTCGTATTTCATCTTCCAAACAACACTCACATGCAATTTGGTATCTAACAGTACCAAAAGGATTTGGATTACTATCTGAACTGGGTGCAATTAATTTTCTGCCTACCACTTGTCTATTAAGCTTCACTCCATGCAAATTATTGACTTCTTCCCAGCAATCTTTACTAGATAACACTCGTGCAAGAAAATTATTTCTTATTTCACCATACCCCTCATGTATCATCCAATGTGCATAGCACCAACGTTCAATCTGAAGGAGCTTAGATGCCCTATAAGGATCATCTTCCTTAATAGATGAAAACAAAACTTCTGAAATATCCCGACGGTCCATAGTTACCTCCTTTTGAACAACGAAAGAACATTGTATTCTTCACGTACCATAATGAATAAGTCCAATATATTCTAGGTATATTATCCCACCTTTAAAACTTGTCAATTACTATTATGTATAGAAAAATTTTCTAACCCAAAGTAGTTTTAGGCAAAAGACCCTTAATAGACTCAATACATGACATTTTATTTATTTTGAATTTTGTTTCGTCATGAGCTTGTCTTAATTATTCTTCCGCAAATAAATCAATATTAATTTAACAAAATATATTATTAAGATCTCAAGCAAAATAACTATTTCCAGCACTCAAAACCAAGGAACGTGAGAAGAGTTTGTTTTGGAATGGATTGGTCTACCATGTGTACCGTACGAACTTTTTTATACGGTAATTTTATTATACGCTAAAACTAACCACATTAGCCCATTTCACCCACATCTACATACGAACTATTTTGCCTAACTTTATTGCAAAGATTTCAAACTTCTATTTTTATAACCTTATTTTTAAGCTGCTTGTTCTCACAAAGATACGCCCTTTTTTGAAGGAGTAAATAATTGAATTTTTTATAACACTAACTAGCATGGTACTTTCACTAAAATATGTTTTGAAAAAGTTAGTTGACCTGTAAATAGTTCTCTACTAATATTGGCATGTATTTGTTTATTCTGCTGAAGTTGCTCTATACAGGTTTGCTGTAAAAACTTCAGCAGTTTCCGTACTCCTTTAAAGCATCATATTCCTATATATTCAATATAGCTGGTGTTCTCAATTTTGTTGATCTATAGTAAAATTGGCTAAAACTTCCAGTAATAAACAACTTTTAACCTAGCAGTACTCACCATAAAAACTTAACAAAAATATGAGTAGTAAAAAGATTATGTTGAAATTAGCTTGACACATACTACACATTCTATATAATATATCCTATATCTAGAGCTAGCAGGTAATATGGGTACAGGGCCAGTAAAATATATTGCAGAACCTATCAGTGAACAAAGCAAACACACTGATGAGCAAAAACTGAAGTGTGACCTAAGTGCTGGACAAGAGTGTTCAGAAATAGGTAGCCCAAAAACAGAAGCAACTGAATTACCAGTAGATAGTTATTATGAATTCATTAAGCGAGATTTATTTTGGGCTGATAGAAGTTTGATAGATGATAAAAAATACTTAGAGGATTTAATAGATGAGTGGCTTATTCATGCACCTAACTTAAAACTGGAAGAGAGTCAAAAAAAGTTAAATCAAAAATTACTCAATAGTATTATAAAAGATTTTAATATGGGGAATTATGACTCATTTTCAAATCTTAAGCAGTTTTTAGAAAGTAACGAGAAAAATAAAGACCTGAAGTACGTTCTTAATCTAAAAAGAGGACATCTAGGAACAACAGTATTGAATGTGTTTGTCGCACACGATGAAGCCATTCATCCTCTTCTCAAAGCTGGTGCTGATTTAAATATGCAGGATAATAAAGGTAAAACACTTTTGCATGATACTGCTATTTATTCCAGTGAGTATGAAGGTCTAAAGTATCTCTTAGATGCAAAAACTGATCCAAATATACAAGATAAAAAAGGTAATACACCTTTACACTATTATGCTGCTAATTGTAATGATTATAGCAGAAAGGTTATGGATTTACTCATAAGCAAAGGAGCTGATTTAAACATAAAAAATAACAATGGAAAAACCCCACTGCAAATTGCAATTGATAGCAACAATATTATGGAGTGTTTTTTAACTGACAACCAAAAAAAGTTAAGAGACCAACTACGTAAAATGGTTAAAGCTACAGATTCTGATGAAGATTGGGATAATCCTTATGGTCCAGGTGTTGAAGATCTGAAAAAATTTTTAGATAAACATAAAAATAACCAAGATGTAAAGATAGTTTTAAATGTTAAGGGTGATAGTTCAATTTGGCCGTTTTGTCAATTTCCTGATGTAAAAGCTTTACTCTTAAAAGCAGGAGCAACTGACTTTGTAGGTAATAAGCAAGATAATTGTGAAAAATGTGATAGTCTCTTGTCAGAGATGTATCAAACAAATCAACTTGCTAAGCTAAATAAGTTTTTGAGTAAGGTAGTAAAAGCTAAAAGCATGATTGAACTACAGGAAGTTGTAAATGAGATTATAGCTTCTGGAATGAGATTAAATTTTGCTAAAGACAAAGATTATTACTTTGCAGATCACGTACTAGAAAAAATTGCTAAGTTAGAAGGAAGCTATGGAATTGCCAGTGATATAGTATGTGCATTAATATCGAGAGGAGCAAAGTTAAAAAACTCAGATAGTTTAAAAGTCATTGATACAATAGAACGAGAGTTTAAAGATCATAAAGCTAATGTAATCAAGGCTCATGTAGAGTACATTAATTATGCTGAAGAATTTTTTAGAGTTGCAAGGGATGCTACCAGTGGTCAACTGTGTGATGGAAAAATCGATAACAGTGTATCTTACTTAGAATACTCAGAGGATAGTATAATAGATGTTGCAAAAATCACAGATAGAACAAGGAATTTAGGAATACCTCAAGGAGAAAAAGGATATGGAAGGAGTGTAATAAAAATTGGCAAAAGTGAGGTAGAAATTATAACCCAAGATGGCATAAGGAATTACACAGATCTTACAGAAGGCAGCGATATAGTATTAACTTTCTATACCAGTTTGGGAAATATAGACGTTAGACTGTATCCTGACGTACAAGATAAAAGCAAAATTATAGTAGAAGTGAGTAATAGAGAGGAAGTATTGGAAAAATTCAAAGGTCATGAAGAAGAATTAGGCGAGGATTGTGCACTTGGTGATTATGATGTCTACTATGCTATTGAACAGGGATATTTTGAAAGGTCTGGAAAATTAATGCATCCTGAAGTAATAAGCGAGTCTAACAACAAATGGACAGAACGTGAAGAGTTAAGAAGGGATTCTATGGAGGAAATTGCTAGAAGGCATAAGTTATTACAAGATTCACGCAATATTGAGTCTAATATTGTAAAAAAGGAGAAGAATTTTGACGTAAAAACTTACCTGATAGATATCTTTAAAATTTTATCTAGGTTCTATGAAGAAAAAGGGGATATTTCTAAAACAGACTTAGCTAAAGCAGCAGAAAAGGAAAGTAAAAAATTGGGGTTAGAAGGTAAATACAACTGGAGTAAGATTTTTAGTTTAGAGGAAGAAATTATTGAAAAGGCAGAAAAACAAGGTGATAAAGAGCAAAAATCAAACATACCTGATGACTTCTATTTAGGGCACGCAATCAATAATGGAAGCTGTTTTTTTGATTCATTCAGGCAAAGTCTGGAACAACAGAAGGGAATCAAAGTTACTGTAGAGCAGTTAAGGAATGAGTGTAAGAGATTTGCGCAAGACAATCCTCCAGAGTGGTTTATAAGTAAAATTGGCAATGACTTTGATGAGGTTGAAGGTGAGTTCGTAAATCGTGGAATTACGTGTAACCAATATATCAATAGCATTGGAAAGAATGAATTTTGGGGACGTTCCGATATCGAGGGCAGAATACTTTGTGATAAGTATGGTGTGAAATTGCATGTTGCAGAAAGTAACCCATTGCACACTATTGATAAGCAACAAGATCCGTTCTTGCATCAGTTAATAGATAGCTCAGGATCAAAAGCAGGTAAGATAGATTATAGTCACAATAGTGTCTTACATATGGTAAATGGAGGCCATGATCATTTTCAACCCCTACTTTATAGAAATAAGGCCTTGGCAAAACAAACGCAAGAACAAAAAGATTCCTTATGCTATTCAAGCTTGCCAAGCTGTAGTATGGATGAGTTAAAGATAGAAAAAGCATCTCATCAACAGAAGGCACTGCTTGTAAGTAGACCATAGCTTTGTATATGATTTGTTACACAGCAATGATGGGAGAAGTTTATTTAGTAAGTTGAAAAAGAAACTATTTTATTTAAAAAGTTTACTTAATGTTTATGGATTTTCAAGTACACTCTCAGATTCAAAAGGGGCTATAGATTGCTCGACATGTACTATTTCCTGGAGTTGTGTGCTGAAGTTTAGAGTATTGCCTTTTTTGATGTTTAAAGAATTTTCCTCTAAATCTACTATTAAAATATGCAGCTAAAATTGGATACATCTTCTACCATTGTTGCACCTAATATGCTAAAATCTTCATCACTTATATTGATTTTCTACATAATTGATTTTGTAACATTTATTTGCTCTTCTATATCAATTTCAACATCTTTTTGTGTGGCCCTTTGTAGTAGCTCCTTTTGCAATAACCTTTTTTAATTTTCTGGCACATACTTTTTTCGATGTTTTTTCATATTGTTGTTTTTATAAACGTTACGATGCTGAGCCGTAAAATTTCTTCAATTGCTCACCCCAAAGCATCGGTATTTCCCTTAATTCAGCTAACCTCAAATCTCTTGGCTGCCTCCCATTTACTATGTCTTCTTTAATCTTTGGTGCTAAATAATTCAGCCTCAAAATTTGCTGTATACGTCTTGTACCTATATTAATTTTGGCACTCAGCTCTTTCACACTTCCATATTTTCCTGCCTCCAGTTGACGTTTCCACGAATGAGCTCTTACCACTGCTTTCAGTAGCACATTATTTGTTTTACCTTCTGGCTCTACTATCCTGCATTTATTTCCTTTCTTCTTTATTGGTACAAATTCTACCTTACCCTCTAAACGCACTTCTATTCCATCTTCTTTTACCATCACTCCCTTTATTAACTTTTTCACTACTTCTTTCTGCTTTCCAAAACTCCACTCTTCCGCTTTTTCTTCCCATTTTTCATATAAATCTTCTGCTCTCTTCATTACTTCTTTTTCTACTTCTCCTGCTATTACATTTCGGCTTCCTGATTCACAACCCTTTCCCCTTAAATGATTGTTGCATACGTAATATCGATATCTCTTATTCTCTTTTTTTGAGTATGTCAGCGTCATATTTACATCACAGCTCTTACATTTAATTATTCCCTTTAGTAGCGCTTCCTCATATTTTACTCCTCGATACGGTTGATTACTTATCAATTCTTGTGCTTTTTTCCACTTTTCCTCTTCTATTATTGCTTCATGCTTTCCCTCATACTGTTTGTCATAATGTCTTATCTTTCCCACATATATTGGATTTGTTATTATTCTTCTCACCGTTGCTTTTTTAAAGATATCCGTTTTTGCTTTTGTTCGGTATCCTTCCCTGTTTAACTCTCTTGCCAACTCTGCCATTGACTTCAGCTCCAAATATCTTTCAAATATATGCTGCACTGTTTTTGCTTCTTTTTCATTTATTATTAATTCCTTATCTTTTACATCATACCCAAGCGGTAAAGTTCCTCCCATCCATAAACCTTGTTCTTTTGATGTTGCTATTTTATTTTTTACTCTCTCTACTATCATCTCTCTTTCTAGTTGTGCTGCTCCTGATAATACTGTCTGTACGAATTTTCCCATTGGCGTATTATTGTCAAATATCTGTGTTACTGCTACAAAATTTACTCGGTGCCTTCTAAAAAATGACGTTACTTCTATGCTGTCTTTTGTTTCTCTTGATAACCTATCTAGTGTATATACTACTACACAGTCTATCTCTCCTCCTCTGACATCTTCAAATAATTCCTTTATCGCTGGTCTTTCTAAATTTTTTCCTGAATATCCTCCATCATCGTACTTTTTTGCCAATGCTACCCAGCCTTCTTTGCTCTTTATATACTTTTCACATGCTACTCGTTGCGCATCAAGACTGTTAAACTTTTGTTCTAGTCCATCCTCATTTGACTTTCTCGTATATATTGCACATCTTACTTCTTTTAGCATTTTCAACTTCCATTTTTTTCACGCATTCCAAATAATAAAGGGCCGTTGTAACTCATTCCCATTATTTTTCCGGCTACTGCTGACAATGACGTAAAAAATTCTTCTCTGTAGATTAAACCCTTATCTGTTACCATTACTGCATGCATCTCTTCTCCTCTCTCTAATATTAGCTCTGTTCCTGCTACTGGAAGTTTGTCACTACTTATTCTTTTTCCCTTCTCTAGTTGATCTGCTAGATACTCTAGTCTTTTTGCTCCTTTTCTTGACATTTTTCCATAAGCTTCCTCCTGCATTCTATACGCTAATCTAGGTATCAGATATTTCTTTGAGTGTTTAGGTGCCTCTTCCCCAAATACCTTCTTCCACGTTTTTCTCAGCTCACCCAAAGGTTTTCTCTCTAAATTCATTACTTTCTTTTCTGTTTCTCTTTCCATATTTTCAGCCTCTCATAGAAGGTTCTATTTGTTCAAATAACTTTTCAATTCTGTCCGTTTCTTTCTTCAATATCTCGGTTATCTCTTTGCTATTTTTCGCATAATCCATTGCTGTCATTCCAAATTTATCTGCTTGCTCTATTTCAGCCCCTGCTTTTACTAGCTCCTCCACTATTTCTTTTTCACCTACCATACATGCAAGGTGCAGCGGTGTGCATTTACTTCCATATTCTTCCGCATTTACATTCCCTCCTGATTTTATTAATTCTCTCACGGTTTCTAGGCGTTTCTCGGTTACCGCTAGATGCAGTGCTGTATATCCTCTTGCATCTGCTGCATTCACATTCGCTCCTTTTTCGACTAATAACTTCACTGTTTTTGCGTTTATCACATAATGCAAAACTGTTCTTCCTTTTTCGTCTCTTGCATAAATATTTTTATATGAGTTCTCTAATAATTCTTTTGCTGACTTCTCTTTCTTGCCAAGCTTTAACATAATCCACCCCATCTTTTCTTTAAAAAATTTAAATCCCTTTTTTAAGCCTTCCCTCTCACTACATTTTCTATCTCATCTATCATTTCGTTCACTTGGCCCATTATCTTGCTTGCTAAATTTTTACATTCTTTCTTTATTAGCGACTTGTCTCTCTTCCTTATTTCTTCTATCTCTATTATTTTTAGCTCCGGCATATAGCTCCCATTCAACATGTCTGCTATTTCTCCCACTATCCTCTCTATTCCATAGCACGTCAGTTCTCTACTTTTTGTTATTCCTCCTTTTTCTCTCAGAAATTTACTTGCCCTTTCACTCTCTTTGCTATCACACAGACGATACTTTTCACTTTCCCAAATGTAATACATTGGTGTTGCACCATATTTATTCAGTTGATTAACCTCAGCTCCTGCTTTTACTAGCTCTTTTATTATTTCAACTCCTGCTCCTCCTATTTTGCACGCAGAGTGCAGTGGCGTACATCCAGTGACATATTGAGTGGCATTTACTTCTGCTCCCGACCTTAGCAGCACTTTTACATTTTCTAAGCTTTTCGCAAATACTGCACAGTGTAGTGGCGTATAACCATTTTTATCTCTTGCATTAACCTCTGCCCCTTTTTTTATTAATAATCTCACTGTTTTGTAATCGGAGATTTCTACTGCTTGATGCAAGATCGTTTCTCCTTCTTCATTTCTTTTATTAATATCGTTACTTGATACTTCTTTAAAAAACTTACTCTTTCTAAAACTCATTTCATACCTCACAAAATTAGCTTTTCTAGCGCCAGACAAATTTCTTATATTTACCTGCTGCTATTCAAGTCATGTCCTTTTTAGCATGAGAAAGCAAGTCCTTTTCTTTTTATTTCATACATTTTAACCTATTATTAATATAATATATGAGGATCTAAATATAAGTACTTAACTTATTAGAGATATTACTTGACTATTTTTCCAACTTCTGTGCAAATGTCGATGTTCATGCCACTTCAGTACTCCTGGGTAAAACACTAAAATGTAATTTTCTAATTCGTGTATTGAATCTTCTTTTCCTGAACTTCTATCATTTTTGCAACTAACGTGATATTCCGTTAAATTAGCTTTCGCAACCTTTTGATCAGTAAGATTCTTTGCTTCATATTCATAGCTGATATTAAATCTTTCCAAAATTGGTGTGTATTCCAAGTTCCATAGCTGATCAGAAAGTTTATCATTACCAAGGAAAAGTGTGCCTCCTATCTCTTCTTGATAACAAAGAGGAAAACAGCTATTTATTTCTCCTAATTTCCAGCTATCTGACAGTACAATCTGTGCTTTCGCAAACTTAATTTCTGGTAATAAACTTTGTGGTAATGGATATAGTGCTTTTACGTTATACCACTGATGACTTCTTTCATAAATGCCTTTGTAATCCTTTGTGTGAGGCTCTGTTTCTCCAAGTACTGCTACATCTAATCGATATATGTCATTACTAAATGTTTGTTCATAATGCTCTCTTAAATAGTTGTCTACAATCTCTACTAACGGACCTCTAGAACTGAAAAAATTTATTCTTCCAAACGATAACACTGGCCCATTTTTTTCAACTTTTATACCAGAGTAGTCTGATAACAAACTTCCAAATAAACTTTCATCTAAAATAAACCTATCAACGTTATAGTGATCATTGAAAATCCTCATTAGCCGCGATCTTGCTGGTAACGATAGTTTTGCAAGTTCTACTACTGCATCTACAAAAAAGTCATTTGGAACATCTTTTATTCCTATTTGTAATTCAAAGAAGTGTTTACCAGGTGGTTCTTCGATGATTGTAATATCTTCTATATTTGCCCATTTTAGTGCTACTTTTAGTGATGCTGGAGTTCCTCTCAGTCTTTGAAATTTTACTCCTTCTATTACGGCTTTTCTTCTATCTTTTACCCAGCGCAGTATTTCTTCTAAACCATATTCTTCTATTATCCACGGCAGTATTTCATCTTTAAGACTAAACTTAAATCCTCTGATACAGCTCGGATCAACCTTATAATCTGTTGCATCAACCAGTGCTTGCTCTTGCTTTGTTGCGTTTGGGGGTAATAACATTAATTCAACTCAATCTTTAAATTTTTCAAATTTGCAGATTCATTTCCCAGAACCACAACATCCTCTCTTGGCTCGATCAATTCCACATTTTCTACACCATCTACAAATAGATTCGCTATTATCCATGATCTTGTTACACTCCACCCTAATTTTTTTGCTAATTCAAACTTCTTAATAAACTGCTTCTTGATTTCTTCCTCTGATATTAAAGGACTTATGCTCATTCTACTGTGGATATCTATTTCCATAATATTGCAGCCAATTACTGTTACTGTATCGGTTAAAACCCTTATATCATCTCTAGTAACCTGCTTTTTTACAATTTCTAGTAGCTCTTCTAACGCTATGCCAGTTATGGATAATTGTGTTGATAAGATTGAGATTTGTACTTTCCCTGGTATAGTTGATTCCACTAGTGCATCTTTTACTCTACTATCTGCTGACAGTGCATGATATTTATAATATTCCTTACTTCCTCCTGTTAACCAACCTGCTATTTTTGCTTTTACCCTCTTTCTAAATCTTTCATCCTCTTCTTCTTTTTCTCTCTCTACTCCATAAAACTCAGCCAAATTATCAAGATCTTCTCCTGTCGCAAATTTAAGTAAGTTACTCTTTACTGCTTCATTTATTCTTTCTCTAAGCAAAAGTTCTCGCCATGCTGCTACTTCTAATACCTTCATCGCTGGGTCACTTTCTACTAATGCTGTAAAACTTTTCACTAACTCTTCCTTCATCCGAGAAAAAATCTCTTCAAAGCTCAGTGATTCAATAATATTTGGCTGCTGCATCTTTATACTACAACCCCATCGAAGCGAATCTTTCTTCCCATTGGCAGATACAATCCTTCTAGATCAAGCGTCACTTTTCCTTCTTTTACTCCTTCAACTTTTACTTTTTCTAACTTAAATCTCTTCTCAAATTTCCCCAGTGCTTCTGCAGTTGATGCGTAAATTTCCAAAGTTAAATCCCTATTTATTGGCTTATCTACTAATTCAAATAGTCTTGAGCCATAATCTCTTCTCATTATTCTACTGTTAATAGGAGTGGTCAATATATCAATTATCGATTGTTTCAGATGTTCTATTCCCTCTAATTCTTTACCTGTTTTAGCGTCCATTCCTTTCATTTTTCGACTATTTTAATTTTTTTATTTTGAAAACACACTTTGATTTTTACTTACTATTTGAAAACTACAGGATGCCACATCACCTGTTCTCGCTACACCAATACCATTTACAAATACGTTGTTTGATCCTTGCGTTAGTGTTTCCCCAATACTCAAGATATCACCCTTACGACAAGCAGGTCTACCATTAACAAATACATCTTCACTCCCGCTCACACAGACATGAATCGGCATACCTGTACAATGATCTCCTATGCAAACAACTGCTTTACTCATATATATCAATTTAAATCTACTCTTCTTGCTTTTAATTTAATACTATCTTTTGTCATTTCTATACTCGATTCCCCAGCCTTCAGTGTTATTTTGTCCACTACTTCAATCTCTAAATGATGCTTCCCTTTATCATATGTAAACTTTGTCCCATCCTGAAATTTTACACTATTTATTTCCTTTTTATTCTCTGGTGCAGCATACTTCTGTTGATATATTCCAGACAGTACTACTCCTAATGATAACTCTCCCAATGGTGACAATATTACTACCTGTTCATTTATGCTTGGTGGTAGCCAGCTTCTTTCCTCTCCTGCTCTAGAAGTTATCCATGGAAGAAAATCTGTTAAAAGTTCACCTATTTTTACTCTTACTTTTGCTTTTTCATAATCTATTTCTTTTACAACTCCTATACGAATGATATTCGCTACTTTTCTATTTAGCTCTGAAATTGCAAAACTATGGTCTAACATGCACTTCACCTATATCAATAACATGTGGCATTATGCCAGTTGACCATACTGATTTACCCGCATGCACTTCATGAGTCCACTCTACTAACCACACTAAATATGCATCAAGCTCTGGCCTAAAATCATCTCCTCCTCCTGATATAAATTCTCCTGGCGAAACATTTTCCACATTCCAAGTATTTTTATTTACTACTTTTGCAACTTCGCTAGCTAAAGATCTGACAATAATAGCTGCATTTTCTATTGTGCTATCAATCACAATTCGTGCCTCAAATCTTGCTTTCAGCGCTAATTCTTCTGTTCCTGGATCATGTCCTTTTTCAAAGCTACTAAGTTCTACAAATACCGCTGGTGCTAACAGTTCTTTCCTTATTGCTGGATAAATTTCACATGTCTGTATAGCCGGTATTTCTTCCTTCAGTGTGCTGCAAATTGCTTGATGTAAATCTTTCCAGAACTTTGTCATACATATAATTTAACTCATGTAATGTATAAAATATTTTTCAAATACCTTTTCAACTTCATAATTAACAATATTATCCTTGAAGCCTCAGGTTCTAGTGGCAACTTAACTTCCTTTATTGGCAATGCTGCCCTTCCTTCACGTTTAAACATACCGCTATTTCCTTTTGGCATAACTGCTGCAAATCCTCCTATAAACTCATGCTTTCCTACTTTCGATCCTCTTCTTGTTTTTTGTATTTTACCAATTGTCGATGCTCTAATGTCATAGAGATTTGCTCTAATTAACACGTCTAATCTGCTAGTTTTCGCCTTAAAAATTCTTAATCTCTTTCTTATCAAACTTAATTTTATCTTCTTTTCCTCACTGATTTCCTTAGCTGCTTGCGCTTTTAACCATAGTGCCGTTTTGTTTAATGCCTTTACCGTTGCTAATTCTACTTTTCTTCTTTTAGCATTTACACTTTCTATTACCTCAACTTCTATATGAACAGACATTTTACACCCCAGACGCTTTTATTTTCCACGTTATTCCAGACTTGTCTCTAAGTGGCGGTGAGTGTACTTTATATCTTCGATCACCTATAACAAAAACATCTCCCACTATTGGCTTTAACACATCAAACGCACTTACTTCTAACGCTAAAGTTTCTTCCACAAATTGTCCTTCACCAATCTCGTATAATTTATCTGGCTGTTGCTTTAATACTTGTACCATGTATGACTTATCCTTTGATTTATACAAAGCCACTTCTCCTAAATGGGCAAAACAATCTTCTAATAATCGCTTAATATTCTCTTGCATATTTCTTTTTGATATACTAACCTTTACATGCTAAGAAAGCGCATACCGGTAGAGTCATTCTGTGCCTCACCACCTTGTAGTTACTCTACCAGTATGTTATGCTATAGCGACTTTTACTAATACGCCAGGTCTATGGCACATTGGCAATGGATTTGACTGCGTATGTAAATCTGTTCCTCTATCAAATCTTCTTGGCTCTTGTTTTGCATAAAGTGGTTGTCCTAGTGTGTTTACCGTTTCATTAAAATCTGCTGGTGCAAAATATGTCGTAAATGTGCTTGCTGTTCCTAGTGGAAAACAGTGCCCTGTATCTTTCTCAATAAATCTTCTCACGGTTCCTTCAGGGTCAGTTGCTTGCCCTCTATATTCCTCAAATGTTATACCACAAAACGTAAATCCTGACCTCATATCATTTCGAAGCGCTGCTCCTTCTTGCCATCTCTCGTATGCTTCTTTCACTTTAGTATGTGAAGTTAGTGCATCAAAAAACTCAGGGCTTACCAAGGCATGAATTCCGGTCATATATTCACCACTTAGATTATCTTCTATGTGCCGCAATACTTCCAGACACTTACGTTTTACATCTGTTGTTGCTGTTCCCAGTGCAAAATTTACTACTTTTGGCGTGATTTCAAATTCGTTGTACAGATTTAATAATTCTGACCCATCAGCATCTAAAATTATTCCTTTCAGCGCTCCCATTCGCAAATGCTCTAATGTTATTGCATGTTTGTTCCTCATCAATTGCAAATGATCGGTTATTACATCTGCCAGCGCTTTAAGTTCACTCTCTGATCCAAATGCCCTTATTCCCTGTACTTCCTCTGGTAACACTACATCATCATGTGGAATATGTGGAATCGTAAATGTTCTTACCTTTCTTTTTCCTCTTTTTCCTACTGTTGCTGGTGCTCCGGGTAACTGCGTTGGTAGTAAACTTAATACTCCGTTTTGCTCTTCTATGGTAATATGTCTAAATCTTACTGACCTACTTGGAAACAAATTTAAATTTTCAACTCGTCCATAATTTACCGGCAATATATTCATCGCATTTGTTAGTGCCGTCATACTAAATGCTGTATTTGTAAATGGATTTTGCATTCTTTTTCCCCCTTATTAATTTAAGTTACACTCCCTTGCGGACAATGATCCCTCGTCCTTCAAGTTGCTTTATTGCTGCAGCTTTCTGCTCTTCAGTGATATTTGCTGGCCATACAACTGCATGATCTGCTAGCATTGCTATACGTGTAATGATTACTGCTTTGGCATTTTCTGTCGCATTTACATCACTTACTATTGCACCTATTGCTGTTTGTGTGCCATCTGTGGCAGTTGGATTTATTATCCTAATCATGTTGTCTTTATCACGACCAACAACTGTCCCTAGCTTCAGATTTTGACCCTTTGCTACCGTTATTTGGTCTCTTGAATATAGACTTGATGCCTCATACTTTAATAAGTCACCTAGATTATTTTGTTCTGTTATACTACTCATTTTGCTTTTCTCCTTTTGTTATATATTTTAAATGCCTACGACTTTTCGCTACCTGCATCATCAACTCTTCTCCTGAATTCTGTGGTATTGCACTCAGTATCTCTGTCTTTTTCGTTCGCTCTGCAAGTAATTCCATTAAAACCTCCCTTGCTTGCTCAACACTTACGCCCTGCTCAATAAATTCTCCTATTTTCTCTGGCATTCGTGATAAGTTACACAAACGTATTAATTCAACAACTTCAGTACGATACTTAGTTAAATTATTAGTTTTTAGGTCATTTGTAGTTTGTTCATTCATAATAATACTCCTGTTTTGATTAATAGATGAAAGAATTGTAATTCCATCTGCAAGACCTATCTCTACTGCTTTCTCGCCAAAATATAGCCCTGCTTCTGTTGATTTGATTGCTTCTACAGAAAGGTTTCTATTGCGTGCTATTAGCTCAACCAGCATTCCATATAAACGATTCACTTCGCTTTTTAGGTTTTCTAAACTCTCAGAAGTTATTGGCTCATGTGGATTTAAATCATTTTTTCTACTTCCTGCAAATACTGTCGTATATTTTATTCCCTGTTTTTCATCAAACCCACTTTGATCTATATGACTTGCTATTACTCCTATGCTTCCTACTCCTGAAGTTCTACTCACAAATACCTTTTCAGCGCTAGAAGCTATAGCGTACGCAGCAGAATATGCATCATCATTTGCTATCGCTATTATCCTCTTTTTTCCTCTTGATTCATAAATAAAGTCAGCTAGGTCAAATATACCGTTTACCTCTCCTCCGGGGCTATCTATTTCCAGTATAATTGTCTCTATGCTACTATCTGCTAATGCTTGTGTAATTTGTTCTTCTATTTGCTCATATGATGTCATTCCGAGCATTTCATCAAATGCACCAGGTTTTTTAGTTAAAATGCCATGTATCGGTATTATTCCTCTTTCACTATTTCTTACTGCATGTTTTATATTTTTAAAGATAGGCTGCTTTCCTGTTTGTAGTGACAGTAACTCAAAACTCCTTGGTTCTACCATTACACATCTGTTTAGCCATTGTTGTTTCATATCACCTCTTGATTGGCCGTAACGTCAGAATCAAAACTTAAGCCCAGTTCACTTGCACGTCTTTGATCTTCTGCTATTTCTTGGTCAATTTCTTCTACATCATAACCCATTTCTGATACTACTTCCGCTCGACTCTTGAATCCATTTCTTACTGCCATTTGCTGTGCTTGCTGATCTTTTAGCGGATCGACCCAATCAAATCCCTGTGGTATCCATTTTACTTCTTTTTTTGCTCCTTCTTTTCCCTTTGTCCATTCTTCACCTATGTCTAGCTCTCCAGAAAGTAGTGCTAACTCTAACCACCTATCCCATACAGGACGGCAAAACTGAAATACCATTATGTTATGCTGTAACATTGTACATCTCCTACGAAACTCTATTAATCCTGCTCTAATTGATGAATAATTAACACCGGTTAAATCTCCTGTTAGTTGCTCATATGTTATCCCTGTACCAATCGCTATTGCCCTGAGTTGCTGTCTTATAAACGCTTCATAACTTCCTCCAACATCTGACGGTTCTGAAAATTTTATGTCTTCTCCTGGGTCTAAAAGCTGCATTGTTCCTGGCTCTAAACCTGATAGTGCCACTCCTTGCTCATTACTTTCACTTTCTCCCATGATATTTGCTTCTGGATCGAGTCTCGTAATAAATCCAGCAAACATTGCTGCAGTTTTCTTTCTCACCAGCTCTGCATCATCATATTGATCAAGCTCATAAAGCTTCAGCAGTATATTAGAAAGCCAAGGCTCCCCTCTGATTTGCCCAGGTCTTAATGGTCTATAAATATGTAGAACATCATTTGCTGGCACTCTCACTGATTCTCCAAACATACTTTCACCAGGGTGTTCTTTAAATAGGTAGTATGCTTCTCTTTGCCCAAGCCTGTTAAACTCAATCCCGTTTCTTATTACATTACCATTTCCTAAAGTTTGATTTGTTTTATTATCTAAATGTTCAGACTCAAGTACTTGTAGTTGTAATGGTACAGAAAATCTATCTTCCAGCTTTCTCGTTCTTAAACGTACAAAACATTCTCCTCCCTCTATCATACTTCTGCACACTAGAGCTTGTAATCCATAAAAATCACTTACTCCGTTACTGTCTGCTTCATCTGTCCATTTTAGCCATAATTCTTGTACTTTCTTTCGAAATTCTCCATCTCTTGCTTTTGATTGTGGTTTTATTCCTGTTCCAATAGAGTTACTTACTATCGTATCAATTATATTTGCAGCGTAAGGATTTTTTCTCACCATATCACGTGATCTACTACGTAAAGTTTCAAGGCTTTGAGACAGCAAATTGTTTATACTTCCTAACTCTGGTTGAAAGTGAAAAAATCTTCTTCCTGATCCTGCTGCATCCCAGGCTGAGCTTTTGATTTTTGGCTTACTAAATAGTTGTTTGAATGATTTGAGTAGCATTACTTCTCTTTATCTGAAACTTTAGATAACTCAGCTTCTAATTCCTCTATCGTTGGTAAAGCTGTCTTTATATTCTCTGGTAGACTTTCAGTTATTCGATATTCTGCTAGTCCTATTGGTTTTGTCATATCTTTTAGAGTGTATTTTGCTAGTACATCATTTTTAGATTTACATAAAATCAACCCTACAGATGGTTGATCTGTCTCGTGTTTTAGCAAGTCATCTACTGCTGAAAGGTAGAAATTCATTTTACCGGCGTATTCTGGTTTAAACTTATTATCTTTCAATTCAATTACTATAAAACAACGTAATTTTAGATGGTAGAATAATAGATCGACAAAGAAGTCTTCATCACCAACATCTAAATGAAATTGTCTACCTACAAATGCAAAGCCTTCACCAAGTTCTAACAAAAACTTCTCCATATGTCCTACAAGACCTTTTTCTACTTCTCTTTCATGAGCATCCTTTCCTATACTTAAAAAATCAAAAATATATGGATCTTTTAACGTGTAATGCGCTAGATCTGATTGAGGTGAAGGTAACTTC
Source organism: Wolbachia endosymbiont (group A) of Epagoge grotiana (assembly GCF_947251775.1). Classification (NCBI taxonomy): domain Bacteria; kingdom Pseudomonadati; phylum Pseudomonadota; class Alphaproteobacteria; order Rickettsiales; family Anaplasmataceae; genus Wolbachia; species Wolbachia endosymbiont (group A) of Epagoge grotiana. The sequence continues at coordinate 496,012 of NZ_OX366387.1, read as the reverse complement.
TCTTTAAAATTAGTGATAGCCTTTCCTTGACGTTTATGTAACCCAAGTTCAATCTGCATTACCATGATGTTTCTTGACCAGCCATGTTCTATAGCTTCTTTTATGTAGAATAGCCTCGCTTCTTTGTCCCGAACTAAGTCCATCAGAAATACATTATGTCCCCATGGCAATTGGGCAACAAGTTGTTGCACAAATTCAATATCTTGATATTCCCCTGCAAACTGCCTCATATATTTTAGATTTCTTGTGCTAAAACCTTTCATTTCTGGAAACTCAGCCTTTAAGTCTCTACTTAACTGCTCAATTACTTTGGATCCCCAACCTTGGCTCTTTTGTTTTTCTAGAATCTGTGTTCCAATATAATGATAAAGTAGTAGTAGCTCTTTATTTACTGTTCTTGCTGCTTTATAACGACTAATAGCAATCTGTTCTTTCAGCTGCTCTAAAAATTCTGTATATTCTTTTGCTATAATTTTTGTCATACGGTTCCTTTCAACGATTTTCATCATTATATGATCCCCTTACTCGTTGAAAAAACAATTTTCCTCTTTGGCTTCATGCCCGCAACTTTTAACCCCGCTTTTATTCGTTGCCTGAGCTCCAATAAATCCTTTATTTGAACTTCCCCGTACCGTACAATATGGTCACCATATGCAATTGATACTACTCTCTCTCCATTTTGTAGTTTCTTTATCGCTTCTTCGACTTGAATTAAATATTCTTCGTTATACATTTCACTTCTCATTCAACCATTGGCTTTGCCTTACTTTTTTAGGCTTTTTGCTTTCCATTTTTCCACTCAAACTATTCCATTTACTCTCTGGCCAACGATCGATTCCAAGCGCAATAGATGCAGCTCTCGCATAAATTCGGCAATCTAGCACTTCATTTCTTTCTCTTACCTTTTGCCACTCTTGTTTGGTGTATCCTTTTACTACCTTGCTGACTAATTGCTCTGCCGTTAGCTGCTTAAAATATTCAGGTGCATACTCCGGAAAATGACAATATCCATGTAGAGCTTTTCCCTCTTCTTCTTTCAAAATATTAAGTAATTGAAAAAGCTCTGACTTTAATATCGATACTCCCACTGGCCAGAGCTTTATTCCTCTCTTTAGCTTTTGACCACCAACTGTTATATCTACTCTACTTGGGCTGCTCAGTGGCACTAGGGCTTTATTTACACCTTTGACTGCCATTACTCTTCCAGATCCTTGATGACCTCTTACCCAGTTGTATACTTCTTGCGTTGCATATCCAGCATCTACCGCCATCATGCTTATCATATATTCAAGCCCATTTTCACCGATAAAATGATGACTCAGAAGCTCCGAAAGCTTTCCCCATACTTCTCTACTTCCAGTATCTCCTTCAAATACTCGGTAGTCTATTGACCAACTTTCACGGCTTTTTCCCCATGCTACAACTTCTACTTCTAAACGATCTTTTTGGACATCAACACCTGCTGTGAGAACTACTTCGCCTTTTGGTACTGTGCCAATCTGAAAAAATTCTCTCCTGTTAAATAATTGCTTCCAATCAGGTACTTCTCCTTTATCTACCCAAGTTTCTCCAAGCGTAGTATTTATCCAAACTTTCAGTAATTGTTCACTTTCCTTTGCATGCAGAAAATCCTCTACTGCTTGTTGCCAACTATACCACCCAACTGGGCTATAAAGACTTGAAAGATGAAATCCTTTTTTCTCCCCTTCTTTTGCCCCTGTAGCTCTCCATTCTCCACGGTCTAGCATCTCTGTCTTTTGATGATTTTCTATCTTTTCACCACATTCTATACACATATAGTGTGCTGTATTTGGATTTTTATCTTCCCATTTTATTTGTGACCACTTTAAAATTTGGTAATAATTACAATGCGGACATGGTACAAAAAAATATCTCTTGTCTGTAGCTTCAAATTCCTTCTCAATTCTGCTTATTCCATGAATCGTTGGCGTTGATACTAAAAAAATCTTTCGCCGTGCAAATGTATTAGTACGGGCTATGCTGAGTAAAACTGGATCTCCTTCACCTCCCGAATCTCCTGGATAGGCATCTATTTCATCAAGAAAGAGGTATTTTACTGGCATAGATCTTAGTCCTACACTGCTATTTGCTCCGGTTATTACTACTATTCCACCTGGAAATTCCTTACTTTGTACAGTATTCCCTGAATCTCTTGATCTTGGGTCTTTTACTTTACTTTTTAAACATGGTGTACTTTCAATCAGTGGCGCAAATCTTCCTTTTGACCAACGTTTTCCCATTTCAACTGTTGGCTGTACTACTAGCATTGGACCTGGTGTTTGATCTATGATATAGCCAATCCAATTATTTCCTGCTTCTGTTCCTCCAATCTGCGCTCCTTTCATGAATACTATTTTTTCAGCCGGTGAAGAAGGAGAAAGTGAATCCATTATTTCTTTTAAATAAGGAGTTCTTTCTGTTCTCCATTTCCCTGGCTCTGATGCTGCAGTTGGTGCTAGAACTCGATACTCATTTGCCCACTCTGATACTTTAAGCTCTGGATCTGGTCTTAAACCTTCAGAAAAAGCTCTAGCGTATATCATTGTCTGCATCTACTCATAATTGACTCTATCTCAACATCATTAACAGTAGAACTACACTCTTCCAGTTCCATAAACATCTTTTTCTGAAATTCCTTTTCTATGTATCTTTTGCTCATCTCACTTATCATTATTGCTATAATAAGCGCAAGTATTCCTGTTGTTGTTGCAAAAATGATTGTACTGCTTATTGTTGTTGCTGTTAAACCTATATATGCTGCCATTGCTACTGCGCTAACTGTAATACAGATGCAGATAATATTATTATGTTTTTTCATCCTTTTATCTGCTATTTCTCTCTGTGCTATATATTTATTATGAAGGGTTGGAAAATTAACAACGGTATCTCTGCAGAGTAACGCTCCATTTTTTTCAGTAAATAAAACTTTAAGTAACTCTAAATTATTTGACTTGATTGCTAAGTGCAAAACAGGTGTATAGTTTGCTCCTTTTTTCAGTAGTAATTTTACTACATGTAAATGTCCTTTTTCTGCAGCAAGGTAAATAGGTGATAAACCTTTATTATTTACAATATCAATATCAATTTCTTCCTTTAAGATTGCATCTACAATCTCAATTTCTCCTCTTTGTGCAGCTAAATGGAGTAGACTATTCTTTTCAGAACCATACTTATTGCTCATCAAAGTCTTCTTTATCTCAGGTTTAGCGTAATCAAATGGTGTTTTACCGCTATCGTCTTTTACCAGAGGGTCTATATCTTCTCGCGTTAGTAAAACTTCTATTGTTTTTAGTCTTTCAGCATAATGTAGTGGTGTTTTATTTTCGTAGTCTTGCAAATTTACTTGAGCATTAGGCTCCTTTATTAAGGATTTGAGGATATCAAGACATAAGTCTCTTTCATCGTAATTAGTATTACTTACAGCTATATGAACAGGTGATAATTTCATCGAGTTTTGTCCTACACGTGCGCTATTTACATCTGCTCCTAGCTTTAGCAGTAACTTTACTATCTCCAACTTTTTGTTATTAACTGCATAGTGCATCGGTGTCTGATTTCGTGCATCAAAAACCTCGATTTCAGCTTTTCCTTCTCTTATCAAAATCTTTACAACTTCTGCATGTCCTATTCCTGCTGCTAGATGTAATGGCGTATGATGCAAAGCATTTCGTACATTAACGTCAATACCTTTTCCTATCAAATATCTAACTGCATTAACTTCACCTATCATTGCAGCTAAATGAAGTAAGCTATCTTGTTCTGACCCGTACTTGTTATTAATTAGCGCTTGTAATATTTCTGCTTTTTTCCCTTCTTTGGCGTAATCAAGAGATGTTTTACCATCATTATCTTCTACAAAAGGATTAATGTTCTTTTTCGTGAGTAACAGATCTACCATACTTAATTCATCAAACTCTATAGCGCAATGTAGTGGGGTTTTTCCGTTTGATCCTCTAATGTTTATATCTACCCCTGGTTGATTAATGAGGCACTTTATTAACTCCAAACTTAGGTTATCAGCCATTTTATATTCAAAATCTTTTTACATTTGAAATTTAGTGTTAGATAATTCTTCAAGTGAGTTTGTAATTTCCTCAGTCAATGTTCCATGAATCTTTTCAGTGTCACTCAGTGATGCAAGCAGCGCTGAAACTCTATTTGGAATATTAAGCAAATTATTACGGACAACTCTTGCTACATTAAATGCTTCGCGCTTTACTTCCTCTACTGCTACAAGTTCACCAATCTCAGCTTTTGCCTTTGCCTCAAGCAGTTTACCTCGTTCCATTTCATTTTTTATTCTAGTTTTTAGCAACATCGTGGAAAGATTACTTGTATTTTCTGGATTTTTCCTCCTCAGTGGCTGACTTGGATCTCTTATTGCCGCTACTGCTTCATTTGCTTGTTCTCGGTCGATCAAACCATCCTCCAACTTAACTATTCCTTTTTTTACTAAATAACAGACATATTGCTTTGAAAATCCTTGTTCTTTTGCCCATTCTGTTTGCGTTATCTTTTCCACTTTTTTCTTACTGTTTTTCTTCTTGAATTTGTGAAAAGGTTTTACCAGTACCGGCTAAAATTGCCTCCCTACCTGTGTATACTTGCCAACGTTTTATCGTTACATCTACAAATTTTGAATCTAGCTCTATTGTTCTGCAAATTCTTCCTGTTCTCTCACATGCAATCAGTGTGCTGCCAGAACCGCTAAATGGATCAAGTACTATGTCTCCTGATCTGCTGCTGTTTACTATTGCTCTCTCCATTAGCTCTACTGGCTTCATCGTTGGATGTAATGAGTTATGTGTTGGCTTATCATAAAACCACAGATCACTTTGATTTCTACCTCCATGCCACTCACGTTTATTGCCGCTTTTCCATCCATAGAGCATTGCTTCGTATTGTCTTTGATAATCAGACCTGCCTAGCGTAAAATGATTCTTTGCCCAAATGATAAATGTTGACCATTTTCCTCCTGCCTCCTCAAATACTTTTTGCAACGTTGAAAACTCTGATGATGATATGCAGATGTAAATTGCACCTTTCGTATATGCTAAAATGTGGGAACAGATATCGTAGAGAAAAAGTTCGTACTTTTCACCTTGATTATCGTTTAATATTTTTTTATCTTGGCTACCACCATAATCAACGTTATATGGAGGATCACAAACAGTAATGTCTGCCATTTTATCATCTAACAGCGCTTTATATGATTCAACTACAGAGCTATCACCACAATAGATTCGATGATCACCTAAAATCCAAAGATCACCTGGTTTTGTTATTTCTACCCTTTTTTCATCACCAACCAAGTCAGAAAAATCTTCTTTTTCACTATCTAAATCATCAAGGAAATGTTGAACTTTTTCTAATTCAAATCCTGTCATTTTAAGGTCAAACTGCAAATCTTCTAATTCTTGAATTTCCACCTTCAAAAGATCATCGTCCCACTTCGCCCAGTTAGCTGATTGATTTGCCAGTAACCGAAAATTTAGTTTGTGGTTCATTTAAATTATCACTTAAGACCACTGGAATACTCTCCATACCAAGTTTTCTTGCTGCTTTAAGTCTTAAATGACCATCAACCACAGTTCCATCGCTTTTTGCAACTATTGGTATACGAAAGCCAAATTCCCTGATTGAAGCACACATTCTATTTACTACATCATCATTTTTACGAGGATTACGCTTATATTCGACGAGGTTTTCAACAGGATAGTAGTGGATTGCTAAATTCATATAATTTAAATCCTTAATAATTAAAAAGTTAATATTCAAAATATCTCTGACGCTAAAGAAGGCCTGGGGTTGAACCCACCAAATCCGCCATTCTGGCTGAAAGGACCCACTTTTTATGGATTTTTCGTCTTATTAATATCTTTACTAATATAGAACATTAATGCCAAAGCATCGGCCTCATTATCATCTCTAGGTGAAAAACTTTTTTCACGTATCGCTTCAATAACTTCACTCTTACTTGCATTGCCTTTGCCTGCTATAAAGCGTTTTATAGTTTTAACATTAACACCTTGGTAGGGAATATTGTTCTCTTCACACCAAGCAGACAGCACTGCAAGAAACCCACCGTAGCAATGGGCTGCATCAGTTCCTAAATGTCTTCTCACCTCCTCAAAGTACACTGCAGAAATGTCTTTCAAAGAATTGAGCCAATTGCAAAAGTTTAAGAAACACATTCCACCTCCACTGAAACGGCTACCATGAAAGCTTTTGCTTCCACTTTCAATTACTCCATCTGTAAGAATTGCCCAGCCGGTTTGCTTGCCGAGATCTAGCGTTAAGATTGACGTACAAAAACTCCTTTGTGTAATTAAAGTTCAATGCCCTGTATAATATATATGTACGATGACTCGCAAATTCGTCCGCAATTTTGAAAAAAAATTAAAAAAAATTTCATATCCTGCCATTTGAGTTTTTACTTATCTTAATAACTATTTTACATAACTTATATTACGCCAATATTTATATTATTATATATTATATTTTACCTGTATTTAAATATATATATAATATATATAAGACTTCAGTAATCCGTAAATCCTCTTCACTGGCCGATTTTAGCCACTTAACTTTAGAAACGGCTTTTAGGAATAGAACATAAAAAAGACAATATTATCAATAACTTAACGATTACTGCTTTCTGAAATACTAATTAGTAATTCAGAAATTAGGTACGAAATTGGTAGTTTTTTACCTATGAAAAAGTAGCTTCAGTAGTGTATCAAAACGTTTAAATCTTATTTTAATTTTTAAAGATTTTATTCTTTTAGATAAAAAAATTATTACTACTTTTTTATAATAAATTAGTCATATAAGGTCTTGGTAAAAATCTCTATTCATGAAACTTTTGGAGTTTTTATGAAGAATTCTTATCAAGGAATCGATTCTACAATTGTTAAACATGTAAGATTTCAAGCTTCACGTCTTAAATCTAAAAGCTGTTTTATTAACGAAAGTCTCGAAGATATAGAGCAGGAGCTTTTTTGTCAGGTTTGGCAATATCTTAACCAGCACGATGAGAAAAGAAGTAGTTTTAGTACTTTCGTTGCTAGATTAGCTAATTATTGTGCTCGCAATATGTTACGCAATCAGTTGTGTCTAAAACGTAATATAATTTTTGATGATATAAACGACAATATTCCAGATCATAGGAACTCGGAAATCGAAGCGATAATTCGCACTGATATAAATAATATAATTTCAACTTTATCTGAAAAAGATAGTAATTTATGTCAATTACTTAAGGTATTTACTATTACTGAAGTTTCTGTAATAACCAAAATACCAAAGACAACTATCTATCGCACACTAGAACGAATACGCGATAAATTCTCAGTTTTAGAGAAGTTATAAGCTCTTGATTATATTTGCTCAAATTTTTTTTTTGCAAATTGCGGACGAATTGCCTAGGTCATCGTACATATATATTTAGGTACTGGGAGAAAAATGAAAATAATGAACAGCAATGAACGGCTAAAAGTTCAAACAGGTATAAAAATGGTCATCTTTGGTCCTTATGGTATAGGTAAAACTAGTCTCTTAAAGACCATAAATGAACCAACACTTTGTCTTGATTTTGAGGCAGGTTTACTTGCTGTTCAAGATTGGCAAGGGGATTCTGTAAGTATTCGTACTTGGAATGAGGCAAGAGATATTGCATGTCTCATAGGTGGTCCTAATCCTGCGTTAAAATCTGACTCAGCATATAGCCAAAGACACTATGAGCATGTATCCAGTAAATACAGAGAGCTTGCTTCGGAGTTTCTCAAGTATCGCTGTATTTTTATCGATAGTATTACAGTAGCCTCGCGTTTATGTCTATTATGGGCAAAAATGCAACCTGAAGCCTTTTCTGAAAGATCAGGAAAACAAGATATGAGAGCTGCTTACGGGTTACTTGCTCAAGAAATGATGGCTTGGCTCAATCAGTTTCAACATATTCCAAATAAAGACATCATTACAGTTGGAACTCTTGGGCAATACCTTGATGATTTCAATCGCTCGACTTGGCTACCTCAGTGTGAAGGTGCTAAAACCGCAAGTGAAATTCCTGGGATAGTTGACGAAGTAATCAGTATGGTTGGAATCAAGAAAGATGATGGTACAGAAATTCGTTCATTTGTCTGTCAGACGATTAATTCTTGGGGATATCCTGCTAAAGATCGAAGTGGTTGCCTTAATATGGTTGAAGAACCGCATCTAGGAAAACTTCTTACAAAAATTAAAACTAAAGCTTTTGCAATTCAACCTGTCACGCCCAACATATAGGAGGTTATTATATGCTACAAAACTTTTTAACTATTGGTCAAAAAATTCCTTTTTTCAGTGTGAAAGAATACTTGGACGATCGATCGCCAATACCAGAGGATATAATCTCACCAAGAATTTTAACAAAAAGAGGCTTATTGATACTGGGTGGCCCACCTAAAATCGGCAAAAGCGACTTTTTGATTTCATGGCTCGTCCATATGGCTGCAGGTGTTTCTTTTCTTGGTATGGATTCAAATAGACCTTTGAAAATTTTCTACATGCAAACTGAAATTGAATATGAATATATGAAAGAACGGTTGCAACAACTTGATAATGAACTTTTGAATGTAGCTGCTAACAACTTAATCATTACGCCAAAAGTGCACTATCATTTAATCATGATGAAATAAGTGAAATTAAGGAAATTGTGAATGAACGCTTTAAACCTGATGTTTTGGCCATAGATCCATTGCGTAACATCTTTAGCAGCGAGTATGGCAATGAAAATGATAATAGTGCTATGCTGTTCTTTCTGCAAAAGACTCTTGAGAAGTTACGCAGTGCTGTCAATCCAGATGCTTGTATTGTACTTACTCATCATACAAAAAAATTATCAAAAAAGATGCTCGAAGAAGATCCATTTCAAGGCCTAAGTGGTGCTGGATCTTTACGTGGATTTTACAGTACTGGTATGGTGATGTTTGCTCATGATGAAGAAAGCAGTGTACGCCAGATAGTATTTGAGCTTCGTAATGGTGAACGCGTGCCAAACAAACTTGTCGATAAGATAAATGGTCATTGGCAGCTAATGGAATAGCTAATTTTTCACTTTAAAATCAACTTATAGGAGAGCGTATGCTACAAGATTTTTTAACTGATTTTAATAACGCAAAACTGCAAAGCAGTTTAATACCGAAAGGTACAATAGTCAAGGTAAAAATGGCAATAAAGCCTGGAGGTTATGAAAATTGGTTCACTAAAAACTACACTACTGGCAGTATCTATTTAAATGCAGAATTTACCGTCACTGAAGGCCCATATGCAAAACGCAAGATTTTTCAGATTATAGGTATCAAAAATGGCAAAGCAGAAGGTGAAGAAGACATCTGGGGAGAATCTGGACGTTCTATGCTGCGTAGTATTTTGGAATCATCCAGAAATATTCATGCAAATGACACTTCAGAGAAAGCAGTTACTGCTAGAAGAATCAACTCTATAGCTGATTTCAACGATTTAGAGTTTACAGCAAAAGTAGGCGTTGAAACTAATAATACGTACGGAGATAGGAATAGGATTACTACAGTTATTACTCCAGAATTACAAAAAAGTTTTCAAGATGATTGGTTGCCATTTTGAAGTACGACGAAGGAAAGTTGTGGGCTGCTGTTATTACTAGAGCTATTCAGGATGCAGCAGGAAAAAACCCTAAACTTAAAAAAGAGGCTTGTCAATGGATTCGCTCACGATCTTTTGAAACTGTTTGTGAGCTGGCTAATCTTGACTGTAAACGTCTAAAAAATATGTTGAACAAATTTGGAATAAACAAGGAGAATTTTATGGATTTTTCATCTAAAAATGCTTTGAAAATAAAATCATTATTAATTAATAACATCAAAGATTGTTTATCTTATTTGTTGCCTGATGGCAAATCTTACCAAGATAAATTCTATATTGGCAGTAGAAATGGAAGTAAGATAATAGTTGAAATGGAAGGAGAAAATGCAGGAAATTGGTACAACCTGATCGAAGAAAAGAAAGGAAATATAATATACCTTTGGACTTTAGTTAAAGGTAATATAGATTCTGCTGAGACATGGTTGAACGGTAAAGATGAAAGAAGTTCCGTACTGCAAGAAAAACAAAACTCGGAAAAAGCATTTTCTGTAAACCATTACTTAAACGACAAATCACCAATGCCACAAGATATAATAGGCCCAAGAATTTTGACACCAGGTGGTCTTTTGGTCATAGGTGGTACTCCAAAGATTGGCAAAAGTCATTTTCTTCTTTCTCTATTGGTACATCTGGCAGCAGGAAGATCATTTCTTGGCATGAAACCTACAAGACCGCTAAAAATATTCTATCTACAAAATGAAATGGAATATGACTATATTAGAGAACGTATACAACAACTCAACAAACTTCCTCATTTAGCAACAGAAAACTTAATTGTGACGAACAAGATGAATTTGACTTTAAATGAAGAAGGTATAGAAAAAATAAAAAATATGGTAGAGGAAAAGTTTGATTTAGTTGTGATTGATTCTCCTTATAATTACGTTAACTATGGTCTGCAGCATGCAATAGAAAAACTACGTTCCAAGATTAATCCTATGGCTGGAATAATCATCACAAATCACACCAAAAAAGTATCTACCTCTATATTGGAAAAGAATCCATTTCAAGCTCTCGTTGGTGCTAACGCTTTAAGAAGTTTTTATACATCTGGAATAGTAATATTTCAACCCAATAAACGTACAAATATCTTGCAAGTAGTATATGAACTTAGAAACGGTAGATCTATACCAACAAAATTCATCAACAAGATTAATGGATGTTGGAAAACTGCTAATGTTATAGCTAGAGCATAAAAATTCTTCAGGTAGGTATGGATATTTATTGTTCACAAAGAAATGGACATTATAAATTATTAGGGAAGAAAGAACAATTAAGAACTCAACTCCTATCAAATATAAGGTCATGTCTTTCTTATTTACTGCCAAGAGGAACTTTTCGTGGTGATAAGTTCTATGTAGGTGATCTACAAGGCAATAAAGGACAAAGTATGATAGTGGAGTTAACTGGCAGTAAAGCCGGATTATGGCATGATTTTTCTACCGAAGAAGGAGGAGATATTTTTGATCTTTGGGCTGCTGTTACTGGAAAAAATCAATTTACTGATACGATAGAAGATATTGCTAAGTGGATTGGTTATTCGGAAAAAAATAACACTCTGGGGCAACCAACGGCATCATGGAACTATTACGATGAAAGTGATCAAGTGATTGTTACAGTTTATCGTTATAACACTGATTCAGGAAAAAGATATCTTCCTTTTGATGTAAAAAGGTCTAGTTTTACTCTACCAGAGACCAGGCCTTTATATAATATTCCAGGTATCGTGAAATCTGATAAGGTGATTTTAGTTGAAGGTGAAAAGTTTGCAGATGCTCTGATAGAGCAAGGTATGACTGCCACAACTGCAATGTTAGGAGCAAATGCACCAATAGAAAAAACAGACTGGTCACCACTTAAGGGCAAGCATGTTATTATTTGGCCAGACAATGATGAACCAGGTAAACAATATGCTGAGAAAGTTGTGAAAAAGCTTACTTTTCTTGGTGTTTTATCACTTACTCTTCTTGAAATACCGGAGAATAAACCAAAGGGATGGGATGCAGCAGATAGCGTACAAACAAATATAGATATTTCTGAATTCATTGAAAGTAACTCGAGAAAAGTAATTGTTAAGCAATTGCTTAATATTCAAGAATGGAGCGTAGAACGTTTTATAGGTCCAGTACCAGAGCAAAAGTTTCTTGTTGAAGGGTTATTTCCTTTAGGAGTGACATCTATTCTAGCTGCAATGGGAGATACTGGTAAAGGTATGCTTCTGCTTGATTTAGCACTGAAAGTTGCGAGTAGAAAAGATCAGCCATGTGGTTTTGGTCCTTTAGTTACTGAACATGGATCTGTTGTAATTTTCTCAGCAGAAGATGATATGAGTGAAATACATCGTCGTTTAGAGCGTCTTGATTCGCAATGCGAAAGATTAAAATATAAAGATAGGCTCTTTATTGTACCATTACCCAATGTTAGTGGATCACTTACGATAATAAAGAGTATTTCGAGTAAAATTATAGAGATTTCTCCTGAATTTGAATCTATAACAAAACAACTTCATAAGATAAAAGACTTAAAATTAATCGTATTTGATCCACTTGCTTCATTTGTGCACGCTGACTTAAATACTGACCCAGCCGTAGGCGATTATTTGATGTCTTTATTATCTGATTTAGCAGGTAGCACTGGAGCATCAATAATTACTGCCCACCATATGAGAAAGCCAAAAAGTGAAAAACCTATATCGACTGTTGAGCAAGCACGAGATGCCATTAGAGGTACATCTGCTCTTGTTAATGGTGTTAGGTGTTCATACGCTTTTTGGTCTGTGGAAGATGCAGCTAAACCGACAATTTTTAAATCAATAGGAGAATCTGTAAGACAGAACGCATTATTTTATGGAGCAATTGTTAAAGCAAACGGTTTGGCTGATCGCACTTTACGCACTTATTTAAGAAATGAAGAAACAGGATTGTTAGAAGACATAACTGAAAGATTAAAAATAAAAAATATGAACGAAAAAGATTCAAAGCAGCATCTTATAACTGCAATTACACGAGCAGCAATTTCTGGACATCCATTTACCCATACAGGAAGTACAGGAGTGTATAAACAGCGGCATAGACTACCTGAGGAGTTTCACAGTATAGGGAGAGATAGAATGGAGCGTATAGTTCAAGAGCTGTTACAAGCACGGAAGCTGGTTAAGGGAATGGCTACTGGTTCAAAAGAAGATAAATGGCTTGACATTCCTAGCGGACCATTTGCTCGTGGTGTTGGAAAATTTAGCTGTGGAGCTGAGCTATTCTCCTAAAAATTTTTTCTGATATAAAAAAAATATTTTGATTTTTGCGGACGAATTTTGAAGTCATCGTACATATATATAATATAGGGAGAAAAATGTCAATACTCACACAATCAGGAAGAGCAGCAATAGCAGCCAGCATAAAAGAGCAACCTCTACATCTTGCCTGGAGCAGTGGTGATGCAAATTGGGAAAGTAGCCATCAGGTCGAAAAAGTTTTTGTTGAGGGTGAAATAGCCCTAGATCACCATCCCATTAAAGACGTAAAAGTTTTTATCGGACAAACAACTTATCAGCCAAGTGTTGACTATACAGTTGATAGTAGTACTGGTCTAATAAAACGTACGGAAAATAGCTCTATTCCAGTAAGTGATAAAGTTACTGTACAGCATACTGAAAGCACACCACCTGAACCTATAAATTCTATAAAGCTCTTGAATGAACTTGGCAGACGTACTGCAGATGAAGTGCTATTCTGCACAGGTGATGAAAATGGCGAACTTATAACTCCTTCTGGAAGGTTTAGGCCCTTAAATGTACCAACTAATAACTTGTACCTTAAATTTACTTTCGATTTCACGGACGCAGCAAATCAAGTTATACGGGAATTAGGGGTTATGGTTGGTACTAAAATAAAAGAAGGATTACCTGAAGGACAGAGATATTTCGAGCCAAAAGACGTGGAAAATCCTGGAATTTTATTAGTTTTAGAACATACCGTACCACTTATCAGAACATCTGCAACTCGGGAAACTTTTTCATTTGTTGTAACTTTTTGAAACAAAATGACCTTAAATAGTTATTATAACCGCTTTAATCCTGACAAAGAGTACGAAAAAAGTTTGTTCCTTGCAGGAAGAGGTCTACAGTCTGCAGAATTAAATGAGACTCAGGAGTATGCTCTTTCTAAGCTTAAAGGCATAGGTGATGCAATATTTCGTGATGGTGATGTTATAACGGGAAGCAATTGTATTATAGATAGAGAAACTGGTAAAGTTACACTTGAAGGAGGAAAAATCTATCTGCGTGGTGCAGTTAGAAAAGTCGAAAAAGAAGAGTTTGTTGTTCCTCTTAATACTATAGTTCGTATCGGTGTTTATTACGTAGAATCTACGATTACAGAACTTGAGGATGAAAATCTTCGTGATCCTGCAGTTGGTACAAGAAACTATCAGGAAGTAGGAGCTGCAAGGCTTAAAGTTTCCACCATTTGGGGTTATCAAGCAGAAGGTCTTTCTCCACGTTTTTCTGAAGGAGAGTTTTATCCAATCTATAACATTGAAAATGGAGTATTAATAGAACATTCACCACCTCCACAAGCAAACATAGTAACTACTGCTCTTGCTCGTTATGACAAAGAAGCAAATGGTTCCTACGTCGTAAATGGTCTTGAAGTAATGTTCCTGCAAAAGGAAGAGGGGGAAGGAGGAAAAAAAATATTTGTAATTAATGAGGGCAAAGCTCATGTTGATGGCTATGAGATTGAACTTCCTCACAGTATTCGTGTTTCTTTTGATGAAGATCCGGATATAAAATCAGTTGAATCAGAACCACATACTTTTCAGCCAAATAGCCAAAGAGTAATGGAACTTAAAGTTAATGATTTTCCAATAAGTGAAATTAAAAAAGTAGATATAACTGTTCAGAAAACTATTACTGTTACTCACGGTTCATATTCTGGAGCTATTGATCCGATACCTGACTCTGCAGTACTTGAGATTATTCAAGTTAAACAAGGCAATGTTATTTATGAAAATAGTATAGATTACAAATTAAACGCAGGAAACGTTGATTGGTCATTACCAGGAAAAGAACCAGCACCTGGAAGTAGTTACCTGATAACCTATCGCTGTCGCACTCATGTAAGTCCTGAAGATATAAGTGAAGAGGGGTGTAAAGTAAAAGGAGCAGTTGATAATAGTCTGGTTTTGATTGATTATACCTGGAAAATGCCCCGCTTTGATTTAATTACTATCGATAGCAAAGGAGTAGTAAGAAGAATAAAAGGAATTTCTCACCCTTGGCGACCATCGATGCCTAAAGCACCTAGCGGACAACTTCTGCTTTGCTATATTCATCAGACGTGGAAAAAAGGCGAAGGGGTAAAAATAGTGAATAATGCTATTCATGCTGTACCGATGAATGAGCTTGAAGCAATGAAAAAAGGAATAAATGATCTTTATGCTCTTGTTGCACAGGAACGTCTACGCAGTGATGCAAATTCAAGAGAACCTACCACCAAAAAAGGAGTATTTGTTGACCCATTCTTTGATGATGATATGCGTGATCAAGGAATTTCGCAGCTTGCAGCAATAGTAAATAGAGAGCTAGTTCTGCCAATAGATGTAGAAGTTGCAGATATTGAAAAAGGTGGGGAAAGATATCTTTTGCCATATGAACTTGAACCGGTACTGGAGCAGCTTTTACAGACTAAAGGAGAAAAGATCAATCCATATCAAGCTTTTGATCCAGTCCCGGCGCAAATTACTCTAAATAAAAACATTGACCACTGGACAGAGGTTACCACGAATTGGAAAAGTCCAGTAACAAGAGTATTTAATGTTAAAGAAACGACAGAGCTGCTGTCAAGTACTTCATACGAAACTGAATTTATGAGAGAAGCAACTCAAAATTTTGAGATTGAAGGTTTTGCAACTGGTGAAAAGCTTAAGAAATTAAAGTTTGATGGAATTTTTATTCAACCTCAAGCATAGAAAATATTTGAAAGAAAAACATGATCGCAACATTTATTGCTGATAACAGAGGAAAAATAAAAGGAAGATTTACTGTACCAAGAAACATTCCTGCTGGGACTAAGTTAGTGCAGTTCTTCGGTGATAAAGGCAGTTATGGAGAAGCAACTTATACTGGTAAAAAAACTATTACCATAGAGGAAAGAAGAAGAGTTATCGCAGCAAGAAGAGTTGATCCTTTAGCGCAAACATTTACGCTAAATGAGAGCAGACACATAGGAGGCGTGGAGCTATGGTTTATAAATAAAGGCAAAAAACGTGTTGTTGTGCAGATTAGAGAAACAGCAGTGGGAATGCCATCGCAGACTGTTATTGCTGAAAGCTATATTGAGCCGAAAGATATAAAAGTAGATGGCACAGCAACACGTATAGAATGGTCGCCAGTGTTTTGCCATGCAGGAGAGGAGCATGCAATAGTACTGCTTACTGATGATCCTGGTACTGCAGTAAAGATAGCAGAACTTGGCAAATATGATGCAGTAAATAGCCGTTGGGTAACAAGTCAGCCATATCAAGTAGGAGTATTACTGTCGTCTAGCAATGCAAGTACGTGGACTCCACATCAAAATTTAGATTTAACGTTTCGATTACTAGCTGCAAAATTTAGCGAAAGTTCTCACGTTATTGATCTGGGCAAAGTTACTGCAAATAACGTATCAGATTTAATTGTTTTGACGAACGTCGAAAAAGTAGCATTTGATACCAATGTAGAATTTATCTTAACAAATGAAGAGGGAAGAGAAAACTTTTTGTCTGATAATTTGCCACTTGCACTGCGTGAAAGATTATCTGGAGAGCTAACGGTAAAAGCAAGCCTAAAAGGAGGGCGAGAAAAAAGTCCAGTTCTTTATCCTGGGTTACAGCTAGTTATGGGTAATATAGGGGAAAAAGGAGATTATGTTACAAGAAGCATTACAGCAGGAGCTAACACTAAGATTACCATAACATATGATGCGCTAATACCTGGCACTGCAGACGTAAAAGCATATGTGCAGAAAAGCGTCAAAGAATGGCAGCTAGTAAATTTAACCTCGGGAAAACCAATAGGGGAAAATTGGGTAGAGAGAACTCATGTGCTAACAAACTTTAATGGTAATGAGACAAGGATAAAATTAGTTTTAAGTGGAACAGTTGTCTATCGTCCTAAAGTCAAAAATTTGCGAGTGATTATTACTTAAATCAATGCCAAATGACCAAAGCAAACGAGGATATACACTACCACATCCAGAAAATATTGCTGTGCAGGATGTTGTTCGTATCCGTACCACAATTGAGAAAATAGATGAAGATATTACCGAAAGAGAAGATGAGCATAATCAACTTAAGAGTAATTTTGAGCGGTTTAATTTTGAGACTTTTTTAAATTTTTGGAAATGAAAGAAGCAATATACCAAAGGATAAAGGATTTAGCAGCAAACAGCACACCTGATCAACTGGCATATCTTGCAAAATCGCTGGAATTGATAGCAGATAAAAAAGCTATTGCTGACATTGTGCAGATGACTGAGGTAAAAGAGATAATTGATGCACTACAAAAGAGGCTTAAGGATTTAGCAGCAAACAGTACACCAGATCAATTAGCATATCTTGCTAAAGCATTGGAATCAATAGTCGACAAAAGTGCAGTTTCTGAAATTGTACAGATGACTGATGGTAAGCTAAAAGAACTTCTTGATAGTGCAAAAAAACACTTAACTGATCTGGATAATAAAAAAGCTAGTTCTTTAGCAGTGATCTCTGAATCAGAGAAGCAGTTATTAAAGAGAATTGATGAAAAAGGAACAACAAATTTATCGCTACTTGATACGAGAAAGAATGCCAGTATTGCAGCAATAAATAGTGTTGGCAATGATCATAAAGATGGTCTTAAGGGTTTAGTAGATAACTTTCGTGCTGTGAATGATGTGCCAAGTGGTTCGTCAATTATGAAAGAGATCAGGAGCAGAGAACCAACCAAGCTTAACTCCATAAATGATGTACCAAGTGGCTCATCAATCATGAAAGAAGTAAGAAAGCGTCACATGATTGAACCTGGAGCATTACCTTTCTTATTTGGTGTACTTGGCAGAAAAAATAATTATTTTGGCCACGGAACTTTTACGACAGAGCTTGGAAGGTGGAGTAGTGATATAACAAAAACCGACTATATGTTGCAATTACTAGCAGGTAGCCATACGTACAATACAGATTACGTTAGTTTTTATCGGCCAAGACAACTAAGTTTTATAGAGGGAAGTAAAGGAACATTTATTTACGGAGAGTTATGCACAAAAAGTTTTTCGGGTAGTTATGATGAGATATACTATTATCCGTATGCTGCACTTGGAGTAGTATTTGTAAAAAATACAACCAATGTGAACATAAATAAGACAATGGAATTTGTTGGATCATCGTATTCGAGTACGGAGTATGGGGGAGCAGGATTATTTGTGGGAACTCCTGATAACACTAATTCTAATAAATCAAGTATTTCAAAAATAGTATGGAAAAATGTTTACCAATACACGAGTTCTGATAGCAAGTTAGCCGGATCTGGTAATGTGGAGATTCCAGCAGGAAAAACAGTTGCAATATTACTTTACACATCATCTTATCTGTATTCCAGAACACAAGTTAGTCAAGGTATGCTTGCATCAAATTATGTACACAACTATGGTCAATTTATTCAGTGGGGGATTTATAACATACGTAGCAATTTTCTCACCACAGGGCTTGAGGTAGATGTGGAGAGAACGCTAAAAGCTTGGCAATGTCCAGGATTAGAACGAACTGATCAAATATGGCAATGAGGAGGAATTTGTGACTATTTATATACGTTTTGAAAACCACAAGCAGATTGAAACAACAACACTTGAAAACAAGCCAACAGGAAATGATTGGTATGAAGCGCCAAAGAATTTTGATTGGCAAAAAAGTTATTTTCTCTCGTTTCAGGTAGCAAAACTTTAATATTCACTGATAATTCTCTTGCTATTTCATATAATTTATCAAATGATATGGCAGTATATCCTTTTTCATATTCGTGTATTTCCTTGAGCGTTAAATCAACTTTATCCGCCAAATCTTTTTGAGTATATCTCCTTATCAATCTCCATTCTCTTATTCTTTGCCCTACTCTGTAATATATAGAATCAGTGCAGACTTCTTTTCTTGTATCATTATACTCGTAAATAGATAAGCCGGTTGCTTGGGAAATTATGTCAACTGACACTCCTTCTTTAACTAGATTTTTTGCTACCTCTAATCTTGCCTCCTCTTGATTGATTTTCTCGCTAATATGAACAAACCTGACTAATGAAGGTACTATTTTGCCTAACTTTTGATTCTCGTATATTTTTGTTAGATAGAGTATTTCCTCGTCTTCATAGCTGTCTTCCCTTACTATTACTGGTTCAGGTAATAAATCTACAACATCAACTGATAATACTCTTGCTATTACATATAGTACTTCAATTGGAATAGAACTATACCCATTTTCATAGCTGTTTACCTCTTGGTATGTTAAACCTATTTTACTTGCTAATTCTATTTGAGTATGCCCTCGCATTAACCTGCTATTTTCCATTTTTTGCCCTATTTTGTAACTTATAGGACTAACATCTCTTACAGAAACAAACATATATACCTTATTTAGAAATAAATTTTCATCCAATTTGATCAGCAGATAAATCAACTACTTGCAAAATAATATCAAGAGGAATTCCCCCTTTTACTAAATCCCTTCCAACTTTAATCCTTTCTACCTCTCTCACTTTCTCCTCACAAAGCCGTATTCCTTCAAACAGAAATTTTATTAATGCATTACGTAGTTCTTGGCTCTCAATTTCTTTGTATTCTTTAATCAAATCAGGTAGCTCATTTTTCACTTTACTCCCTTCCTCTATTAGTAGATCCGTAATATTAATCGATAATGCTTCTGCCATTTCATATAATTTATCAAGTGGAACAGCAGTCCTTCCTTGTTCATAGTTGCTTATTTCGTGACGTGTTGTATTCATTTTCTCTGCTAAATCTTTTTGAGTATATTCCCTCACTAGCCTCCATTCTTTTATCTTTTTTCCTATTTGGCAGTATATAGAACCTGTTTTTTCTTCAACACATTCATCAGCAGACAGACCAATTGTTTTTGCAACAATATCAACAGAAACTCCTGCTTCAACCAAACCCTTTGCAATTTTTACTTTCTCTGCTTTCCTACTACTTTTTTCACTAACTTGGACAAATTGGGTTAATAAACAAAACATTCTACGTAACTCCTGATCATTAATCTTTTTATATTCTCTTACTAGATTTAATATTTCCTCTCCCCCATCTTCAAGACAGCTTTTTGATACAGGAATAAGATCAGTAATACTGATTGATAGTACCTCAGCTATAGCATACAACCTTTCAATTGAAATTCTACGGTTCCCTTTTTCATATTGCAGTATTACCCAGTACTTTACACCAAGTTTCTCTGCTAAATCTTTCTGAGTGTACCCTCGCTCTAACCTCCAATTTTTTACTTTTTGCCCTACTTCATAGTCTAAACTTCTTTCCACAAAAAGAACCTTGCATATAATATTTTCTACTATATCTCAATTTTGTTAAGGCTCCAGATATAATGGTAGATTCTGAAACCTTAAAGTTAACCCATAAAATGAAGAAAGAAGGTTGGTTAAAGCCCTCTAAAGGTTTCTTTACTACCTCCACATACCCTATTTACCCACGAAGACAATACTTCATCATTGCTAACCTCTTTTATAGCATACTTTTCACTCCATATGCCACATCTAGTGAAATTACCTTTCTCTACTGCTTCTTTAACTTTCATTCTACCAAAAAGGCAGTTTTTTCCAATTTCTTCGCCTCTTTTTTGTAACTCAGCCCACATTTCCTTATTTGCTACTCTAACCTGCACCTGATCTGCCTCTTGGTACAATATAATATTTAGCTTACCAACGCTTGTAGGAAATTCTAACATGACAGAGCTACCATCTGAAATATCAGTATAGTTTCTTATACCTCCCTTCTCACTTTTAACTTCAACTGCATTATTGCCAATTTTTAAAATATTACTTCCTAACTCTCTGTTTGCTTTCAGTACTTTGGCAACTTCTACCTTGCTGTCCTCAGAGAATTCCACAAAAAACGTCCTATTATCTATTTCTAGATCTATTAAAGCTCCTTCCTGAACAGCACTTTCACCAGCTTTTCCTAGTTCTTCTAGTTGCTTATCTATCTGTGGCTGAATTTTTGGTTGTAGCTCATTATAGATTTCACCTATCAGTTTATTCTGCAATAAAGTATCATGAAACTCTGCACCGCTTAGCATTAATTTACGTATTAGCTTTTTTCGATCACTTTTTTCTAATCTGTGAAAATGTGTACCTAATACTACATATTCTGCAAAACTCCATTCCCCATCATTACATGCATTTAGCCTTGCTCCAGCAGCTAGTGCTTCGTCTACAACCTTGTGCAGTTCATTTGGACTTTTTGCTCTTACCACAGCACTCTTAAACCAGCTCAACTTTTCTGCACTTGGCTTTATTTTTTTCAAAGCTGAAGCAAATGGATTTTTATCTTCTTGATCACTTACAGGTTTTGTACCATATATGTAGTCAAGTCCTTTCCCATAGTTGATTTTGTTTTCGCGAACTTCTCTACCAGGGAAAGGTACTACTTCTTTATCTACAAGCTTTTTAGCCTTATTAATTTTGCTTACAAAAGTAGGCTGCTGGCTAGTACGACCAATTCCTACAATAGCATTTAACATCTCACCTTTTGACAATTTATCAAGATCAACGTTTAACTCGTAGATACCTCCTTCCTTATCACCAAAAGGTACGATTATTTTATTACCCATATTACCTCCACTATTAAAAATACTTTTTAAGCGTACAATAAACTTTATTATTATACATTATATTACTCATTATAAATTATAGTGAGTAGATTTGCAAATACTTTCTCTTAATCAGTTTAGATGCTAAATTCTTTCTTTTTGCTATAACAATCCACTTTCTCTAAAGCTAAAATACCCTGCACTTGTGATGATAATGTGATCAAATAACCTAACGCTTACAGTACTACATGCTGCTGCTAAACTCTTCGTTACTGCTTGATCTTCTTCTGATGGTTCTAAACTCCCACCTGGGTGGTTGTGTGACATTATTATTAATGCTGCATTTTTTATTAATGCTTTTCTTGTAATTTCCTTTATGTATACTGGTGCTTTTTCCATTTCACCAATATAGGATTCTTCTCCGATTAATTGGCGCCTTTTATTCAAGTACAGTATTTTTACACATTCCCTTTCTGAGTGGACTATACTTACGTTCAAATATTCTACTAGCCCTTGCAAGTCCATTATTGGCTCACTCTTAAGCTTTTCTCTCAATACCCTTTCTAGTGTTTCCTTAACGCACATAATCATTGCTACTGCAGAATCAGTTACTCCTTCTATAACTTTCAGGTCATCCATTTCTCGACCTAAAATCCTTCCTACTCCTGCATAGGTATTCACCAGATTTTTAGCAATTTCCTGAGCCTGCGGCCTTTCATGTACTGCACTTAGAAATGTTTCCATTATTTCACGATCAAGTAGTGCTTTGCCTTTGCTTTCTAATATTCTGAATTCGATTTCTTCTTTACTTTTATTCATATAATTTACCCTTCACTAACAACAAACTTTTTTTTAATATTTACTGCTGTTTTTTTATCAGCATTGGCATAGGGCCATAGCTTTCACGTGAAGTCAAATCAATTTTTAAATCTTTTTTACTTATTTTTTCATCAAAAAGTAAAAATGTTAATAGATACTGATTTTTTTATTTTAAATTTGTTGAATTTCGTCTAAAGAGATGCCCACTGTTTTTAAAATAATATTGATAGAAATTCCTTCCTTAACTAAATTCTTTGCAATTTTCATCTTTTCTACTCTCTTCACTTTCTCTTTGCAAACTTGTATGCTTTCAAACAGAGATTTTATTAGTACATGACGTAATTCTTGGCTTTTAATCTTTTTGTATTCTTCTATTAACCTTGATAGTTCCACTTCACTATTCTCATTTTCTCTTGTTTCTGGAAGCAGACCTGTAATATTAATTAATAGTACCTTTGCTATTTCATCTAACATTTCAAGTGAAACAGCAGCTCGTCCTTGTTCATATTCATATATTCTTTGATTTATTATGCCTACTTTACTTGCTAAATCTTCTTGAGTGTATCCTCTTCTCAACCTCCATTCTTTTATTCTTTGACCTACTTTATACGGAATAGAAATTTTTTTCTCATCATTATCATATTCATCAATAGATAAACTGGTCGTTTGAGAGATAACATGAGCAGAAACTCCTTCCTTAACTAAACCCTTTGCCACCTCTACTTTTACTGCCTTTCCACTTTCTTCCTCACTAATACGGATGAATTTAGTTAATAAATAAAACGTTTCACGTAATTCTTGGTCCTTAATCTCTTTATGTCTTCTTACTAGATTTAATATCTCTTCTTCCTCATACCTTTCCTCATTTGATACTTCTTGTCCGCAAGCTAGATCTCTAGCAGTTGTTGATAATGCTTCTGCTAATTCATATAACTTCTTAATTGAAATTCTGCGTGTTCCTTTTTCATATTGCAGTATTACCTGATATGTTGTATCGATTTTTTTTGCTAAATCTTTTTGAGTATATCCCTTTGCTAACCTACGATTTCTTACTTCCTGTCCTATTACTTTGTAATCTAAAAAATTAGAGCATTTATTCTCTTTTTTCACATTTTATACTCCATAACCAGAAGAGCTGTTACGTATACTTAATTGGGAACCTTTTTGACAAACTGAACTCATCTCCTTTCAAACAATTTTTCTATATCACTTAGTTTCATTTCTATATACGTTGGTCTTCCGTGATTGCATTGCCCAGCATAAGGTGTTTCCTCCATTTGTCTCATCAACTCATTCATCTCCTCCAACTTCATTTCCCTTCCAGCTCTAATTGACCCATGGCACGCAATGGTAGCTAGTATCTTGTTCACTTTTTCTTCTATAGGTAGCGTATCTCCTATCTCCATTAATCTATCAACTATATTCATCACCATCTCTTTCACATTTATTGTTCCTAAAATTGCAGGTATTTCTTTCACCCTTACTTTATCTTCTGATTCTATTTCAATACCAAAACCCATTTCGAAAAGCTTATCTTTATACATTTCAACCATCTCCATTCCTGCTTGGTTTTTAATCTCGACTATTTCAGGAAGAAGAAGCTTTTGCCTTTTTATGCTTGATTTTTGTTTTAAGCACTCATAGATCAACCTCTCATGAGCTGCGTGCTGGTCTACTATAATTAATTTGCCTTTAGCCTCAGCAATAATGTAAGTATTGTAGACCTGACAGCGTGCATATCCTAGAGGATGATCCGCTATTAAATCAATTTGCTTCCTTTCTAAAACCATCGTTCCCTTTTGGGGTGGAGATTCTCCATATTTAAACGTTTCTGGTAAGCTTTGCCTTCTTTCATCTGGTGCATTGAATTCTTTCATTAGACGATTTTCTAAAAGATTTGGCCTCCTTTCGTAAAATTCTTTTTGACCCTTTACTTTCCATAAGATGGTACAAGCCTCCACCTTCTAGGTGGAGAAACTTTAGTTTGTCAATGTCATAACTGTACTTTATAAAGTATAGTTATGACGGAATATGACAAAGGAAAACACACTGTATTTTATCATAGGTACCATATAGTCTGGATTACAAAATATCGGTACAGAGTATTAACTAAGGCTATGAAGGAGAGAATACGAACAATCATAGCAGAAGTATCTGAAGAAATGGGGATTAAGATAGAAAACGGAGTAATATCATCAGATCATTTACATTTATTCGTAGTAATACCTCCTCATATAGCTGTGAGTGATTTTGTTCAAAGAGCCAAAGGCAGGTCTTCACGCAAAGTTCAACAAGAATTTCCAGAGCTAAATAAAATGTACTGGGGAAAGCGTTTTTGGGGAAGAGGATACTTTAGTGCTACCAGCGGACATATCACAGATGAAGTCATTAATGAGTACATCAATAAACATACAGATGCACATCAGCCTCATTCTATATCTAGTATAAGATTGGAGTAGCTTTAGCTTCTCACCGCGCTTCCAGCGCTATATCCAACCTTTCGGCTCTCAGCCGATAGTGGTTGAGTTCTCTGCTTTTTCCATTATTAACACGCTCATTATTCCTTTGACTTTCACTAACATCAAGAGGCGAACCACCCAGTTCTTCTCCAATACCTTGACACCTAGATCCATCAATATCACTCACTGAAGAGGTACCTATTCTCATTGACAACGCTTTTATTAGCCCTCTTCTCACTATTTCATATATTAACCTCTTATTTTGAAATCTTACTTCCGATTTATTTGGATGCACATTTACATCTACTTGGTCATATGGTACTTCTAAATGCAACACTGCAAAAGGATACCTATTGTTTGGAATAAAATCGTGATACGCATATCTAATTGCACCAACAAGTAGATTGTCTTTTATTGGCCTTCCATTAACAAACGTATAAATCTGAGTTGAGTTGCCACGATTGACATTAGGTTTACAGATGTGTCCCTTAAGTTTGATGCCTTCTTCTTCCTCTTTAACTTCCAGTGAATTGCTTTGAAATTCTTCTTCTATTTCACATAATCTGTTGAACAGCGAAGTTTGCTTAACATATTTTAAGAGCTTTTTATTACCAGAAGTGAGAGTAAACCCAATACTATAATTAATCATCGCTAAGTTATTCACAATATCAACAATACTTTGTGTTTCTGCCCTTTCGGTTTTTAGAAACTTTAGTCTATTTGGTGTAGCAAAAAATAAGTCACGAACTTCAATATATGTACCTTGCAACAAAGAACAAGGGGTAATCTCTCTTATTTTTTCTCCTCCCTCATACCTTATAGACCATGATTCCTTTGCTCCACTTGCCTTAGACGATAATTTCATTCTGCTTACTGCTGCAATTGAAGGTAAAGCTTCTCCCCTAAACCCAAGGTGCTTGATTTCTATTAACTCACTATCGCTTAATTTTGAAGTGGCATGCCTCATAAATGCTAGTTCTAAGTCGTCCTTTTCTATTCCATTTCCATCATCTGTCACAGTTATAAGGTTACGCCCACCACTTTCTATTTTGACTTCTATCTCTAAACTTCCAGCATCTATTGCATTTTCCACTAATTCCTTTACTACACTTGCTGGCCTCTCTATTACCTCTCCTGCTGCTATACGGTTTATAGTTTTTGTATCTAAAAGAATTATTGCCATACTTCCAATTCTCATTCTGATTAGTTTAATGTCAATGAAAATCAAGTTCTAAGCTACTGAATTACCTATTAGCAAGATCAAAAAACTTAAAAAGGAAAATATTTTTTAAATTTGTATCTCAAAAATCTGGGCTTGGGTATGAACGACCTCTAATTTCATCTCTGTTGTTAATTTGAGATATGTTTCCTGTTTCAACTCTTTCTAGATAGGTGTTAGGCTTATTGGGTGGAAAAAATACTCTTGTTATAGGTATCGTAGGTATACTATTATCATCAATACTATATTGACTGCGGCTTCGATCAGGAAGTCTTTTATTTTCCGCTGGATTTATAAGTATATGTCCAGTAACTCCTTCAGGGGCTTGTTTATTATGGCGGATAACATCATATCCAACATGAGGACCATGTGGTCCCTGTAAATCTGATTCAATTATAGGGTTATCAACGTCAATTCTTAATGTATATTTCACGTTTTCTTTAATATCTCGAACCCATATTTCAACTGTAGCTTCCATCTCTACTGGATATAGTGCTATGTCTATTTTACCGAATTTTCCAGTACATAGTATTGTATCATATCTTGTTGCCTTAAAATTTGTGGGATCAACAGATATACGTTTTTTACCAATATTAGAAAGTGCTTGGTTAATTTTATCAAGAGCTTCATTGTAAGCTTTAGCACGTTGTAGATGAGATTCCTTATTTGTTAGCACCCTATCTTCCCGTAAGTCTACGTCTTTATTTTTATCAAATTTCCATTCCCCTCTGGAATCAGAATGTTGATATGGCGATTGATTTTCTGCTTGTTCATTTAGTGTGCTAGTAGGTACAGAAATGTAACGCTTACCACCAAACGCACCAAGAGATATAGGAAGCCGGTGCCAGCCTTGCTGAATGTGATACCGTATTCCTTTATCATGTTTAATACAATCAGCTACCTTATCTCTGAATCCTTCTGGTGATATTATATTTTTTAATTCAGGTATAGCTTCTGATAAAGCCTCATAT
This sequence comes from Wolbachia endosymbiont (group A) of Epagoge grotiana, assembly GCF_947251775.1. NCBI lineage: Bacteria > Pseudomonadati > Pseudomonadota > Alphaproteobacteria > Rickettsiales > Anaplasmataceae > Wolbachia > Wolbachia endosymbiont (group A) of Epagoge grotiana. The sequence continues at coordinate 469,027 of NZ_OX366387.1, read as the reverse complement.
AAGCAATTATTTTTTGATTCACTACTTCTATTGTTTTCTGATGTGATGCTTCCACAAAACTCAAAATGATTATCTTTGAGCTCAAGTGGAATAATTATCCTTTCTGATCCTTCAGACATAGAGGAAAATTCTTGTCTTATACCACCATCTCCTTCGACAATAATGGTTAGTCCTGAAATTACAACTCTCTGCTCTTTTAGTATCTTATATACTACTTGAGTACACGCACTAACACATATCATATCCATTGGAATGTTTTCTCGGACTATATCTGCGAGCAAGTCAGGATTTCTAGTTTTAATCATCAACTTTCGCAAATCTTTATGATATTTTTCCGTAATATGGTTTTCTGTTTTAGATGTATTGTCACATTGTTGTTCACTCTGTAGCTTTTCCTTGTGCTCCTGTTTCAATCCTTCAAAGCGCTCAAAATACCCACTTTCTTTGTAAGACTGATATGCTTCTTGCACTTTTTTTCCAATACATCTAACCAGATGATTAGCGCCTTCTTTAAGGACAGGGCTCACAATATGCCGTGCTATAATTTGCCCAGCCTTTTCGCGAAGCAATGATTTCCACTGATCAATTACTCCTTTTTTAAAACTCTCATAATCTTTCTCCACTTCTTGTTTTTGATTGCGTTCTAAGTCTTTTTCCAGCTTATTTAGTCTACCTTTTATTTCCTGATCTAAGTTACCTAAAAGATTATTAGTAATCACTATTATATTGGCAATCTGAACAGAACGTTCTGACCAAACCATTATCTTACTAATAGCATGAATAGGTAATACCAGCTTATTACTTGTTTTGCTTCTTTTTTTAACAGCTTCTGCAATTCCTTGAGTTACACTACTAGCTATCTTGTTGGCAATAGGTAAAAACTCTTCCACATAACTTTGCCTAGTAAAGACACTCTTAGTTAAGTCACCTATAACTTTTTCTGCTCTTTCTCTTCCTAATACTTTATAGGCTTTTTCTAAACTTATAGAGATATTATGTTCTTCTACTTCGCGTTCAATATCTGACAAAATATCAGAGGCTATGCCTTCACATAGTGCTTGAAGGTAATTTTCAACGAGTGTATCAACTCCTGCATTAGCTAAGCCAAGCGCTAACCCTTCTATAGTTTTTAATGTAATACGCTTTGCAACTTCTTTTCCTACTACTTTCCAACCTGCAGTTTGAATCAGCTGAGTTCCGGACATTTCTGCTACTTTCTTACCAAATTCAAAATTAGGTCCAGCTAGTTTATGACCAAAACGTGATACCTTAGCACCTCTTGAAAGATAAGCTCCTATACCAACAGTAACAGCTGTCATCATTAAACTTTCAAGCTTATGTTGTCTATAATCTTCCCAACTAAAATGGCCTGATTTTAAAGCACCTGCTGCAAAGAAGAGATCATTTACACCCTCGCTAACAAATGCAGCACCAACATGGGTCATAATACCCACTGAATATAACTCTATAGCAGTACCTACAGCTATTTGGCTTACTCCCATAGCAGTTACTGCTACAGTGTTGATAAGCATTTCTTGTGTCCATTTCTTCTCTTCTAATTGTAAAAGTTGATCTAATCCATTGAGAAAAAAGACATGCACTTCCTCTATATTTGCAAATTCACCTTGACCACAAAACTCAGTTAGAGATTTTAGTTTACTATCAGGAACCTTTAAAGCTTTCAATGAACTTCTTGATCTTTTCAAGGTGCTAACAATATTTTTAATTGTATCTTTTTTCGCTAGTTGTAATTGATTGTCTAAAACTTTTTCCACTATTTTATCAATACTTTGCAACTTGGTCAGTACGTTTTCATGGCTTCCTTCGGGAAAAAAGTTTAAAGGTTTTTGTCTTTTGTCAGGGCTATTAATATAATAAAGATCTTGTACTAAAGATTTGCCAGCATTTTTAATGTTTTCCTTGCTAATACCCTCATCTTGTATAGACTGCATTGGATCGTACTGGGTAATCCATCCTTTCTCAACCAAGAAGCCAAAAAGCTTTTCTATACACTCTTCTTGAATGAGTGTACTTTTAGAAAGTATACATTTAAAATTATCTTTAGTCATTTTTTGACTATATATACTCTTCAACTTTTCCTCTAAGTCTTCATCTTTAGTTGCTACCATAGTAGGTCTGATAATTTTCTGTTCTAATAATTCCAAGACTAAACTTTGATGTGATTTTGTTATTAATTGCAGACGAACAGGAAAGTTTTTTTCTTCTAGCTGCACTGCAATTTTTTGAAGGGCTATTCTATAGGTAAAACATGTAGATAATAGTCCTTTTAGGACATTCTCATAAACTGGACAGAAAGAAAGCTGAACTTGTTTGATTTCATCAAATTTGATCTTTAGTCCATAAGCACTATTTTCTGAGCCATCCTTTTTTTCAATGACCTTTTGTTTAGCTAGTTCTGCTAAAATTTTTTCAGCTTCACTTTTAGTGATATTTACTTTAGTAAAGTCTTCCAGAGTAATGGAATCGTAACAAGGAAAAGTCATAGATTCAATTTTACTTTGGTCTATATGCGCTTTTCTGTTAAATGAAAGTACTCCTCTCTCTTTCAATATTTTATATTTGTCTTTGCCTACAATCTTTATAAAATCATCTTTTTTAAAAATATTACCTTTATTTTTCTGTTGTGTAACCCATTCTACATTTAAAAGAATCTGTTCATTATTGAGCTCTAGAGTTTGCTTTTCTAACTCTTTTTGGTTTATTTTTCCAGTCAGATGATCCAATAATGAAGGATCTGTTTCTTTCAATTTTTCATTATTAACTACAACACACTTAACTTCTTCATTTAAGATTTTTTGTTTAATCAATGACTTCCAAAATGCTTCTCTGCTAGGCAATTGTACTTCTTTTTTTAATTCTTTTTGAAATTCTTTCTCATTAATTTCCTTCCCTTCATATTTGGAAAGAAAAATTTTTAATGTTTCAACTGATACTCCATAGCCAGCACTGATCACTTTTAGCTCTTCTTCAGAAATGCTCTTTTTTACTCTCGGCTTTTTTAGCATGCCCTTTTCAAGAAGATCCTTATATAGACTTTCAGCCAGCTCTTCCTTAATATCATTATTAGCAAAAGATTGTGGAGTAATAGTGTGTCCAAAAATATCATCTATAGACCGTGAAAACATATAATAAAGGTTAGCCAAGCTCTTTTGCTGTTCTTCATAAGCGTCGATTTGAATGATACTTTCGTTATTATTCTTCTTAATCTTACCAATAATACCTGCTGCATTGATAGCAAATTTACTATGCTCATCTAAAAGCCTTGCAGCTTCTCGCAATTCTTGCTTAAATTCTTTCAAAACTTTCTCATCTTCTTCTTTTAAAGGCTTTTGTTCTAAATCAACCTTCTTTACTAATGCAAATGCCTTGTAATAACGTGCTGCTTCAGAAAAATATGGCTCTTTTTTAATCACCTCATCAACCAGCTCAAGGGCATTTTTATGAGCATTTTTATGTTCCTCATTTTGAGAGAGATACTTTCCAAGTTTAATCATTTGAATTGGATTTTCTTTAACCCAGGCTAACCAGTTTGTGCTATCATATTCAATAATTAGAGTTGGAGGTCCTTCATACGAAGGTAACCACTTTTCGCTATACCCAGTGTCTAAATTCTTTAATCGTGAGATAAATTTGTCCAGTAGGTTGTAAAGATTTCTTTTATCCTGTTCACCTGTCAAATTTCTTACATATTTAGTGTGTTCATCTAACCAGAAAGCCCATTTGTCCAAGCAACTCTGCAATAAAATTTCTTTAACTTCAGTAGGTACTTTTTTATCATCAAGGTCTTTCTTCAATTGTTCGTACTGCTCTTTGAATGCTTTAAAACAGCTTTCTTCCATAGTAATCTGAGTATCATAGTAAGCTTTAATGTCAGATATACGATGTAATTCTTCCACATCACGCTCTTTCTTTAAATCAAGTATTTTTGAGTTACTATATTCTTGTCCTTTTGAATCCATGATGATTAACTGACCAGAACCCTGGTCTCCACTTCTTGCTGCTCGCCCAAATGCTTGCTGTTCAACTCGAATATTGCTAGGTAGGTAAGTTAAACAAACATGTAATCCTTCTGCTTTCCTCAATTCTTCTGTAATTTTTATGTCAGTTCCACGGCCAGCTAAGTTCGTTGCAATAATAATCTGTCCTTGCCCCAGCTCTTTGTTACCTTGAACAATTTCAAACCCTTTATCAAACTCTTCGTAATCTCTTGTATATGTATGAACATGTTTTGCATCCTTTCCTCCAAAAGCTTTGTATAAAGTCTCTACATCATTTACTGTTTCACAGATGATTAAAACAGATCGTTTTTTTTCCTCAGTTAGCCTTTTTGTTTCATTACATATGCGCTTTATCCATTCATCTTTGCCAGTACAAAGAATAGGTTTTTCCTCACGAAATTGCTTAGACTTGGCTGTAGGGATAGTTACAAAGTCTACCTCATGTATCTCCTGCAATAAATCTCTTTCTCTCTGTGACCCTAAGGTGCCTGTTAATCCATATAAGTTACTGTACAATTTAAAGAAAGAAACATTAGAGATAAAAACAGCTTTTAAGCTTTGTAAAGATAATTTACATCCATGTTTGAGTTGTAAAAATTGGTGTAATGCTTCATCCCATTGAGAATTAGCTTGATCTGTTCCTGTATCTCTATCAAGAATTGTAATATTAGGATTGCGATCTGGACTACTTCCGGTTTTATCTACATCCACTACATAATCCTCTCCTGCTTTCATGAAGAACGCGGTTATAGCATTATTAATCCAAGATTCTAAGTGCTGTTCAATAAACGGTCTGAGATTATTGGGAACATGTATAAATTTTTCTCTTTCAATGCACTCTTTTAAAAGGTAAAGAAAACGATCTTTGTAACAATTAAATTCAGGTGAAAGTACTTTATTAAGTTCATTGTCATTAATGTTTCCTTTTAACAATTTGCCCTGATCATCTAATATCTCAGTTTTGATTAAACGTTCCCACATAATATTTTTTTGCTGCTCGCTTAATTCAGACCCAATCTTTCCAATATCTTCTTTTTTCACCAATCCATATAAGTCACTTATCACTGCTTCTTTAATTGCTTTAGCATCAAAAGCATAGCAAAGTTCTTTATTATCTCTAGCTGGTCTATTAATCCACTGCCAAATGTAAATGTAAACAGATTCCAGCTTATCTAGTCCTGCCAGATCATGAGATAAGTACAACATATTGTTACCTTTATCGAGCAACATACTATCTACTTCATCAACAATTACATTGTTAAAATTACGATCTCCTAAAATATTTTTCCCGTAAAATTTATCTAATAAATAATCGCGCTGGAAATTAGATAAATCACCATATACCACTTGATTACCTGAATATGCTTCCTTTCTTTTTTCAATATCTTCACTACAGTTATGTGATACATTAATACCAAATAAACTATAGATATCTCTATTATCCTCAGCATCACGTTTTGCCAATACAGAAGAACTAGTTATAACATCTACTTTCTCTCCACAAAGTGCTTTCATAATTGATGCTGCTACTACAATTAATGATTTTCCCTCTCCAGTAGACACTTGTGCTAGGGTGCTGCGATCATTTGTCAATAACGCCAATACAGTTAATTTTTGAGTATCACGAAGCTTAAATACTCTTTTTAGTTCTAATTCTTTTTTTAACTCTATTGCTCTATATATTACAGCAAGCATTTCCTCTTTTACATCTTGCTTTCCTTTACCCATATTGCTCTGAAATTCTTTTACCCAATTTTTAATATCATCTTCCGTAAAACTACCTATAGGTTTTTCAGCAGTTATATACTTATCAATACTTTCAATATAATTCTTAATTTTTGGCAATTGGTTTAAAATTTCTTTCGAAGTATTAGCATTACTTTTAATTAGTTCAACTAACTGAGTTATCTTCCGTTCTTCTTTATTAGCAGTAAACTTCTCCTGCATTTTCTGTGCCCAATCATCAATTCTACAGCTGTTAAGGGTATTTAACTCTTCTGTACTTAAGTTCCATTTTTCATTATGAAAATTAGATAAAATGTTAGTAAGCTTATCAGATGACAATTCTTGTTTTTTCTTTTCTAGAGCCTCTATAAATTTCTCCGATAAAAGAGCGCCAAAAATATTCTCTATAGATAAAAGATAGTAAGAAGCTGTTGGTAAGTCATCCTTTTGCCAATCTACTAATTTTGACAGCTTGCATGTCCAGTATTTTTCTTTCAGTGCATAAGGCCACTCAGATAACTCTAGTCCTTCTAAACTAACTGTTTCATTTGGAATATTACTTAATAAATGCAGAATATCTTCAATGCATTGAGTAGAAATAGGATTGCTTGATTTATGTTGATCCAACTTTACTTTAAATAACAGTAAAACGTCCTTACTTTCTATTTTCGATAAGTACTTTCTCCATTCAGGTTTCTCTATTAATGTTTTTTTGAAATAATCTTCGAGTTGTAATAACATCAATTCATCTATCCAACTCTTTTGAGGATAAGCTGCAACTATCCAACAAAAGATATTCAATTCTTTTTTATCTTCAATAACAGAAGTTAGAATTGAGTTCACTAAACAATATAATTCTTGAGAGGATACATGTCTTCCTTCGCTAGAAAAGCTTTTCAACATGTTATGCAAAATTCCTTGCTGCCCAATATATTGAGATGTAATTTTGTTCAATCGCTCTTTTAACTGTTGTTTTTCCCCTTCAGGAAAGTATTCTATAATTTTTTCTATATCTTCCTCTTCATTAAAATATTGTTCATCTTCTGAAGGACTGTTATTAGATAAAAAAGCTTTATTCTTTAAGTAATTATCAAATTCTTGTTTTTGTTTAAATGGTTCAATTTCTATAAGAATCCTTGCGTAAAAATTATCTTTTTTCTTACGCTCTTGCTCTAACTTTAAGTAGTTTCCATCTATATTTAATTGTATAAATTCATTATCTCTACATAATATGTGAATAATTTGCTTAGATGAAGGATTGTGATCACCTTGCAGAAACAATTTATTATCTTGATTTTCAGCGTATAATCTAATATTAACATCGAAAATGTAGGCTAATAATTCCCTATAGCTTTCTGATAATAAGCCTTTTTCTTGAATATAATCATCGTATTTCTGAAGAACAGCTTGATCTTTGCAACACTCTTTCCAATCATATTCTTGTCTAAGTTGATTATTAAAACGATTATAAAGAGCCTTCAAAAAATCGTCTTTTTGTATTTTTTCTTCTAGCTTACTTCTTAGAGATTTATCTTTAATACTTTCAATCCATAAACCAAATACTTCTGCATGTCTTGGCTGGGATAGCTCTCTTTTAAACGCTTCAAAGAATATATTCAAACTGCGTTCTTGTTTTTCTAGAAATTCTTTATATTCGTTATAATATTTTTTAACATCTGTATGTTCCTCTTCTAATTTTCCTATTTCTAAGACAAATGCTCTCATTGAGTATTTTAAAGCTTCATTCTTTGTATTCTGTAATTCTTCTTTACCAAACTTGGAAATTTTTTCACTCTGCTCTTTACTATTTTCATAAAAATACTGATTTAGCGTTCCTAAAACATCATGAGAGATATTGCTATCATTTTCTTTTGCTTCAACAAGGTACCTTGCTGCACTTTCAGGTGTTAATTCTACATTATCTGTCACTTTTTGATAATGTGGTAATTGCTTTGCAATTTCTTGCAATGTAGCAAGTCGATATTTATCAATCAAAAGATTTTCTATATCCCGTAACTTACTATTTTTCGTATTATCCAGTAAACCTTGTGCCGTAGTAGGTCGATTTTTTAGAGCTTCAAAATTTGAAAACAACTGATCAAGTTGAGAAAGACTCAGTTCTATATCTTTTAATTTAGACCAGTTATCTAGGTTATTTTTTAGCTCACTAATCAAATCTTCAACATCAACGATCTCTCTGTTGGACCTAGGTGTTGTAGTAGAGATATCATTATAATGCTTACTTTTATTCTGGTAAGGAGAATGACGCTTAATTCCTAATTCTGTAGTTTGCTTTTCCTGCTGTTCTTGATTTTCATTGATCGCTTGTAAGGCTTGTTGTTTAGTATTTTCTAAATCAGATCGTAAGTTCTGCAGTGTATTTTTTTCCATAGAACTAAGATGATGAGAATAATTAGCTAAAATGCTGCTTTGTGAAATGTTTTTTTTCCTTACAGCTTGTGCGTGATGTTGTCGCTCACTATTCTGTCTAGTACTCTTCCTTTCTTCATACCTTTTTTGCTTTTTATGCTCAATCTTAAAAGGTTTCAGTTCAGCATATATATCCCCTTCACCTTTACGTTCTTTATAGGGACATCGTATACGTTTTGATGAATTATCACTATAGTATTTTAACTCAACTTTACTTTTTTCTTTTACACCAGGAAATTTAGGCCATTCTTCTGTAAAAAACTTTGAAACCGAATAGTCCATATAACCCATATCCCAGCCATTTTCTCCATGATTACCATATAAGCCTCCCTGTCCTTTTTCTCCTTCTTTCCCTTGCTTAACTTCTTTTATAGTATTGAATTCCTGGCTGCTTTCTGGGTTTTTTACTGTTATTTCTCCAGCATATCCACCTTGACCACCTAATCCATATTCTCCACCATGTCCTCCAGGTTGCCCTAATGATCCTTTGTAAAGCAGAAAAGCTTGGCAATTTGTAGTCTTACCTCCACGTTCAAAAGAAAAGATAATCTCGTTTTCTTGATTCGTCATTGCATTTATGAAAATATTTCCCTCAAAAGGGCATTTCTCTCTGCCCCCCCTTCCATAACTTCTACCATGACGTTCTTTTGTTTCTTTAGAATCTTTTATAACTTCTTCAATAATTTCTTCATTAAAAGTCACATCACGTTTAAAAGAGAATGCGTCCCTTTTGCTTTCATACCACTCAGATATTATGACTTGTGAATCTTTTTTAATGTTATTAACAGTTTTTAATATATTATTTGCTCTGTCCACGTGGGTAAATTTAGCAGCCGGAGGAAATTTTTCTTTAAATTCTGCCTCCGTAATGCTCTTTCCATCCTCTCCACTTTCTCCATTTCCACCATCTTGACCTTTACTACCCTTGCCACCATGTGAAATAATGGTAAAGTTTTCTTGGCCTTCTATCTTTTCCGTTAAAATTAAAACATTGCCACCACTTTCCCCAGGATAACCATCTGCTCCTTGTTTGCCATGACCATCTTTTCCAGTACCTGCATTATCGGAATAGGTATGATCGTTATCTTTTCCAGATACATCCCAGGTTACTTGATCATAAACTTTTATTGCTTTGGTTAAAATAACTACATTCCTTCCCTGCCAAACTTTACTCTTAAGGTTTGTATCAATATGTATAATATCAGCGCCGACAAAACGTACTTCCTCTATATTTGGATTTTCTAAAAGTGCATTTTCTAATTGCCGTAAAGTTTCACTGACAACAATGTTCTTCCCTTTTACTTCAACAACCAATCGATTATCTATTCTTCTCTTTTGTATTTCTACTGGTTTTATATAAGCACCTATAATTTCCTTAAACTTGTCTATTAAAAAAAGAGCTTCTTCCTCCAAGCCCTCTGTTGCTTCTTGCAAAACTGTAAGATTTTCACCATAAGTATCTACTTCAAGCTTCATAATATTATTGATCAATTCATCAAACGATAAATCACCACGACAAAAGTCTCCTAATTCCAGTTCAGCAATAATTGATTGAAGATTTTTAGAGGAACTTAAAAAGTCAACAAAAGTTTCTAGAAAAACTAATTCTTTTTCAGCAGAATCACTATAGGCAACTATTTGTTCCAAGCACTCTTTTTTAAACCGACTTATGAAAATTTTTTCATCCTCTTTCCTAACCAATTCATAGTGCTTCATTAAAAGGATGTAACACTCAAGTTGGTTTAAAGGATTAGGAATCTGGCTTAAACCCTTTATATCATCTAGTGAATTAAAAATTTCTTGAATAACAGCACGGCTTTTACTTTCAGTCAGTTCTTTTAGTAAATTTGTTGTTTCTTGTAGCCAAAGCCTTGCGCAATATTTTATATATTTTCTCTCAATATAAGCATTGTCAATAGTGCTAAGCGATCTATGAAGCCTTTCTTCTATATAATCTTTAACTTGTACTAAATTACTTCTATACTCTTTAACTTCTTTGCTAATAATATCTTTTATCTCCTGTTTCTTATCACTATGTTCCTTCGTTGCATTTACAGTTTTTTTGAGATTGTCACTAGTTCTCTTATATCGTATACTCAGTGCAAGTTGGCCAGCCAATTGATACACTTGACCTAAATAGTCAGACTGCTCTGCAGTAATGAAAGTATTTTTGTACTCAGGTACAGTAATTGCATCTTCTAGCATGTTAATTACTCTTAACAGATGAATATTTTGAACCTGCTGCTTATTCTCATTAGAGCATTGGTGCAAAGAAATATGGTTGATATGACCTAAAACAACACATAATTTTGTGTACTTTTCGATTTTACTAGAAGTGCCATATTTTGTTAGCAGATTGTTCTGCTGCTTGTATATTTCATTTACTTCTGCCAAAAATTTTTCAGCATTATTCTTTAATCCTTTTGTCTCGCCTGAATAGTCTTCGCTAGAAAATTCAGCAAGCTTCTCTAAACATTTTTCTAGATATCTTTGAATACTGTCTAAATCAATCTTATACTTATTGAATAATTCATCATTATAATAGCACGCAAGGTTAAAATAGTGGTAAGCTAAGCGTTTACAATACTGCGAATAAGACCAAGAATTAGTATTTTCTCTTATGTCCTTCCTTAGCTCTCTATACCGTTTATTTAATTCTTCTGACACGTTTGCTAGCCAAGGCTCATTTCCTACCCAACTCCCCAAAGAATTTAAACATTCAATAGCTTGCTCAATATTCAGTAAAGAGCTTACATTTTTTCCACTGTCACTAATCTGTTGATTTTGAACATTAAACATATATAACTCCTACCTATTTTGTTGTCTACTTACTGCTGGTTCCACAGATGGCTGATCTATATTAGTGCTACATTCTTTTTGAAAAAAAGATTCAAGAAAATCCATCGTTGTCTTATGATTACTTTCTGACTCTCTAATTCTTTTCTCATTTTTTGAGCCTTTTTCTTTTACTTTTTGTTCTCTGGATTTATTCAAGCTTTCATAATTTATAGTAATTTCTTTTTCTTCTTCTTTTAGAAACCCAGCATTTACCAAATGTTCTTTACAGAGTATCAACTCATAACTACCCTTATTATCTTTACGTGCAGTTCTACCCTTAATCTGTGTTTCTTCTTTTATATCAAGTGAAAAGAATGTCTGTATAACATGCACCCCGCCGCTATTTTCTACAGCAACACTAGACTTAAAATCAACACCACGACCCATACCTCTTGTTGCTAGCGTTACTGTTTTTGCAATACCTGCCTCATCGATATACTTTTCTTTGGTATGCTCTTCCGTATTTTCTGTTAATATGTGTAAGCGATCAAATTTACCGAAGAATTTTTCTTTAAACTTTCTTATTTCTACATCTGTATCAAAAAATATTAACACTGATTGTCCTGAACCAACCTTAGAGTTTGCACGATTAAAAATTTTACTGAGCCATTCTTCTTCTGAATTCTGAGATGTAAAATTTTCACTTGAATTAAATTTCAAATGAGAATCACCAAAAAAAGATGGCATGATGGAATTTTCTCTGATGTTATAAGATTTTCTTACCGCTTTTTTTTCATGCTCATCTAGCGTAGTCAAGGTACCACTTACTCCTAAGATAAGAGGATATTCCTTAGGCAATTCTGCATAAGACACTTTGCCACAGTCTATATTCAAATACCCATAATTTTTACAATCAAAGTCTTTTTTCTTTAACCTAAAGTAATTAAATACGTTGTAATAGCTGCAATAAGTGAAAGTGGAATAAAATCCATCGTCTCTTCTATAACTTATGATTCCTTTATCGTTAATTTTATAGTTGTTAATGTACCAGTCTTTATCACTTCCTTTTGTAACACGTATTGCAGCATCAATCATTTCCTCTAGATGTTCTTGATAGAGAGACCGATTAGTATATTCTTTTTTAATAACCACATTATCTTTTTCTTTCAAAAGATAGTATTTTCCAGGTTTAAATAAAAATTTATTAAATTCTTTAAAATCTTGATTTCTTTCTCCTATCTTTTTCTTAATGAATTCTTCTACCTCTTTCAAAATAGTACTTTTTTCATAATTTTTGCTGGCCATTTCCCATATTTCTTCTTGAATACTAGCTAGTCCTGGAATACCTATAGTGTTACATGCACCATAAGTATTCCCATAGAATTGATCAGAAAAGAAAACATCCACTTCATCTATTAAAAGAGTAGTATTACTAATATCCTCTTGCTTTATCTGTTCAGATTGCTCCGCACTGTGATTTAAAATAAGACCTTCAACTAATTCTCTTAAATCTTGTTTCTTGCCATTTACCTCAGGCTTTATCACTTCATTTGCCATCTTCTCAAATGTACCATAAGTTATCTTGTCACCAATACCAAACTCCTTAAAAAAGCCGTTAAAATCTTGTTGATCTCGAGCTGCTAAGTATTCACTATAACAAACAGTTCTGACCTTATGACCTGTCAATACTAATAGTGAAGAGAGTAAACCTAGTACAAGCGATTTCCCTTGCCCTGTTAAGACTTGCGCAAGATGCTTATCAACACCTTTAGAGTCTTTATCAACACTTAACAATCGCAAAATGCATAATATTTGAATACAATGTGGCTTTAAGCTTTTTCCTGTACTTGCAATATCCTTTGATTCTTGTATAGACCACACAGCAGCTAATCCAGCAAGAAGATCAGGTAAAGTTTCTCTCTTGAATTTTGTGTTCCATTCATCAATTTTAATTTGTTTTGATTGCTCCCGTACCTTTTCAGTAATAAATTTAATTTTATCTTGGTAATTTTTGTCAGAAGTCTCTTGTATATAGGAGTTAAATTCTTTTAAGTATCTGTTATAGCAATCTCTTAGTGTTTCTACTGTGCTATTATTGTTTTCTTTTCTATATAGCTCTAAAGCTTTGTCTATATCAATCTCATCTTGTTTTCTTAAATACCAAAAAGATTCCCCTATGATACCAATTCGTTTTTTAAAATCCTCATAAGATATGCTATTCCCTACTACAGAAATAAACGGCTTTGTACTTTCTTCTTTGAATATATCGAAAGACACGTAGTTAGGTTGCTCCTTTAGATAAAGAAAAGATTTCTTAATTGCTGACAGTAACTCACTTGCTGCACTCAAATTATCGTCATCAGACCATTTTTTTTGCTCAAGTAAATTACTTACACTATTTAATAGATCTTGAGTGATTTCAATTAAGTAGTGATTAGGGATATTATCCTTATATTTTTTGATGAAATTTTCAGGATCTAAAACCTTATATGAATTTTTATCTTTATTGGCTACTTCTACTTCAGTTAAGTCATTATTAGTTCCTTTAATAAACCAACTGAATTCTATACTATTTAAATCCTCTAAAAATTCATTAAACGATCTAAAGTACTTAATGAACCCTTGTGATTTTGCTTTTTTATCAAGTGCAGTACTTGCAATATCAAGTAGTGTGTTACGTATTGCTTCCATGTTTTGCTTGAACTCCCCATAAGGAAACTTATCAGGAATTTTTTCTAAAATAAATTTTCTATTCTTCCAATACTCGTTATATACATCTACCAAGTCTCTAAAATCACTAGATTGTTCATCTAAAAACGCCTTCTTAATAGATTTTATTTGTTTTGTTAAAATATCTCGATCAATTTCTGAAACTTCTTTTGAGAGATAAGGACTTGTTTGTGCTATAAACCTTATAACATTATGTGTTGCTATTCGAAATGACTCATCATGATCACTTTCTGTGTTTTTAATAAAATCAGTATAGCCTTGTATGAGAGGTTCAAATAACTTTAATTCTTCTTTGGAAAGTGGATTGGCAATAGCATTGTTAAGAATATAAATCCATACTAAGCGCTCTTCAGGTATAGCTGACAACTCGTCACTGCTAACAAACAAGCTCTTGATAAATTGCCATAATGTTTTATCATTCTCAAATTTCCTTTCGTTAGAATAATAACCTGGCTCAAAATGTTTCATTAGTGTAAAGATAAAGCGATATTGCTGCTCAAGAGAGTGGTTTAAAGAGGAAGTTGATGGCCAATTTATAGTTTTTATCAAGCACCATTTTCCTTGTTCATTTTTTTTAAGCAAATCATTAACAGGAATGTCTATTTTACTACTAATCTCTAAAATTAACTCCTGAAAGCTCTTACAAAGATAAAAATAAATAGGATGAGTTAAAGGCGCAAAATCCTTCAACGAATTGTACTTCATTATTTCATTTACCTTTCTAAAAAAAGAATCCTGCAAATTATCTAAAAATTCTGAGAAAAGTTGCTCATCCATTGCATTAGCAAGGTCAGAAAATAAATTTATGTCTTTGTTACTTACATGAAGTGCTTGTTGTTCAAGCAGTGCATCTATATTAGAAATCATTAAATAGGCTAGTGAGGAACTGTAGGAAGAACATTTATCACGTAAGGACTTTCTATGACACTCTATTAACTCGTTACGAATTCTTTGTAATTCTCCTAATAAATTCTTTATGCTGGGCTGAGCAGAATCATCGAGTCTAGGAAAATTCTTGTTTCTCTCACGCAAAGCTTTTTCTATATTTAACAAGCCTTGAATAACATCTTTAAGTTCAGTTGAGATGTAGTTATTGTTAGCTATATCAGTTAATATTGAAGTATCTAAATCTTTTAGTTTCTTATATTTTTCTAGTGTGATGGAAAGCTGTAAAAGATCCTCTGCATACTCAAGATTATCTGCAGTCTTATCACTTCTACCATGCAAAAGTTGTTTAAACTGCCCATAAGCAGTATTTCTTTTATCTAACAATTCATCTTTTAAAATCTCGGTTATTACAAGCTTTTCAGAAAGTTTTCTCTTAACATCTATGAAAGATTTAGTAAAATCTAACCTTTCTTGATTGTGAACTCTTATCCTCGCAACAAAATTATCTTGGTTAGAAGTAAATAAGCTTCCTGAACCATGTATTTTGATATCTATACTACCGTAAGAAAGTTTACCTGAGCATACTAATTTACCATCTTCTAACTTTTCCTTTATGTATTGTTTTTTATCTTGGTTAAATATTTTTCTTATTCCTTCTTTGCTTTGATCAAGATTGCTTTGATGAATATTATCAACTTCTTTATGCTGACTACCTTTCCAGGTATGCTGCTTAAAATGTGATACAGTAGGAATAGACTCCAGGTCAGAATCACTTTCACAAGATATAGAAGATCTCTCAACCTTATCACTAGCATCACAGTACTCCTCATCAGAGGAATGAGTTGAAGAAGGTAGCAAATTCTGACTTACCTGCTGACTATTAGAATTTCCTACGTGCATAATACTCCCTATAAAGAATTATCAATATTCTTAATTTAAGATGTTTTATTCTTTGAAAAGAGGCAAGAAAAAATTTTATATGTCGATAAATAAGGTTCTTAAAACACGGTGTTTTTTTTCAAAATTTGTTGATTGAGTTATGGTGGTTGAAATAGCAAACCAATTAAGTTGCCTCGTCCAGCGCTCTCTTTTAGTTAATTACTGTTTTTTCCTTATAAAAATTTAGCTTACCTTTTACATCTAAATAGCTAACAAAATTCGGCCTTTTATAGATGAGTAACCCTCTAGGAATTATCTTCTTGAATTCTATGATATTATTTTTTGTAACATTGTTATACATATCATGAAACTGAAGCTATTGTATTTGCTTTCGCCAATCTGCAGATTAAAAGGTAAGGATTACTTAATGTATCGGCGTCTTATGTTCAATTTTTTGCAGTATATAGATACTGTATGTCTTTACAAAACTTCATCTACATCTAGATTTTTATCTAAATAAGCTGAACGCGCTTATAAAGCGTTACAAGACATCAAAAAATGCCAATACTCGACAGAGATAGTAAAAGACTAGCTAACTCGGGGATTCTTTGTCTTTTTTTCTGCTTAGTAAATTTCTTAAACATTTGCAGCGTAGGTTAGTTGCAATTAAAAGCAGCTAAATCTTGCTTGTCAAGCGTTTAAAACATAAAAAACGCCAATATTTTAAAGCGGATAATAACCCCAGGGCTTCTTTTGCCTTTTTTTTCGTTTGGTAAATTTCTTAATATTTATAGCTAAACAACAACCGTCATCCCGCTACGTGTTAGCGGCTAAGAGATACCGCGGCGGTATGACGGTTTGCGGCGGCATGACCTCGTCATTCCCCTACGTGTTAGCGGGATCTAGAGATACCGTGACGGTATGACGGTTCGCGCGGTGGCATGACCTCGTCATCCCGCTACGTTTTAGCGCTTACTATTACCCATAAGTATATAAATAGTAAAAAAGCTGATATTTTACTAATTCAACTTTCTATTATAAATGGATCTATGGTCTAAAAATGGAATATATGATGAAAAGAACTATAAATACTTCAACTGGCGAATGGGCAGAAAGTGAATTTGGAATTGTTAATTTTGGTGATATAAGATTAAGTAAAAGGCTTCTAAAAATAGTTAATAGTTTTGCTGAATCGCCTGAGCGTTCAATAAATCAAGCTTGTGAAGATTGGCATCAAAGTAAAGCAGCTTATAGATTTTTCCAAAACGATGCCATTTCTGAGAGAAAGATATTAGAAAGTCATATAATTAAAACTGTTGAAAGAGCTAAAGAATACTCAACTATCTTAGCTATCCAAGACACGAGTTATATCTCATATAAAAATCATAAAAAGACCGAAGGATTAGGGATTATAGCAGCAAGATTAACATCTAAAACAACTAATTTTAAAACACATGGATTAGTGATGCATACAACGTTTGCAGTTACAACAGAAGGACTGCCTATAGGATTATTGGATCAAAAAATTAGTACTAGACCCTCCTTAGCTGAAGACCTAAAAGAGTTGAAAAGAAGAAGCCATAATACTGCTGTTCCCATAGAAGAGAAAGAAAGCATACGGTGGATAGAATCACTTAAATATTCTACTAATCATCCTGGATTAAAGGATATCAAGGTAGTTACCGTCTGTGACAGAGAAGCAGATATGTATGATTTATTTGAAGTTGCTTCCACTAATCAATCTCTTTTTGTAGTAAGAGGAAATCAAAACAGAACAATAAATAAGAAGTCGACTTATTCTGAAAAAGGTGGTGAAAGGTTGTGGGATCTGATGAATCGCATGTCTTGTCAAGGAGAAATACAAGTGAATATTCCTGCTCGCAATGATAAACCTCAAAGAACAACAGTTTTAGAAGTAAAGTTTAGCAACTTTGTGATGAATGCATCAAAAAATAACGCTAGACGTAAAACCCAAAAACTTCCTAATTTAAGTTTAAATGCTGTCTATGCTATAGAAAAATACCCCCCATTTGGCGAAGAGCCTGTGAACTGGATTTTGTTGACAAATATAAATATTAATAATTTTGAAGAAGCAGTAGAAAAAATACAATGGTATTGCTTAAGATGGAGAATAGAGGTTTTTCATAAAATTTTGAAATCTGGTCTTAAAGTTGAAGAATGTAGGCTCCAAGCAGCAGATAGATTAATCCGCTTTCTTACAATAATGAGTATAATTGCATGGAGAATATTTTTTATCACACTAGTAGCTAGAACAAATCCAAATCTTTCTTGCACTTTCATACTGACTGACGACGAATGGAAGGTTTTATATACCAAAATGCTTAAGACAAAAAACTATCCTGAGACACCACCACCTATAAGAGAAATTGTGAGGTGGGTGGCCAAGTTAGGAGGGTTTTTAGCTCGCAAAAATGACTTAGAACCAGGCCCTATAGCTTTGTGGAAGGGATGGAAACGTCTCTTTGATTTAGCAGAAGGATGGAAACTTGCTCATGAATTTTATACTTGTGGGTAATAGTAAGGTTTTAGCGGGATCTATGCTTTGAGATACCGCGAATGAATCGCGGTATGACGGTGTAGATGATGGTTAAGTAATTCGTCATCCCGCTGCTTGTTAGCGCTTACTATTACCCACAAATAAAAACATAGTATTGTATTTACTCAAATAATTTAATTTTATTAACCTGAAAGCTTATTAGATTAAAATTATTAAACTAAGAGTTATAATTTTAGCAACTAAAAGCTGTAAATTGCACCATATAAACAGTTATTTCAAGCAAAAGTTATGCCATTAAGAGCTATGCAACAAACATTTATATTTGTGGGTAATAGTAAGTTGTTAGCGGGATCTAGAGATACCGCGAATGAATCGCGGTATGACGGTGTAGATGATGGTTAAGTAATTCGTCATCCCGCTGCTTGTTAGCGGGATCTAGAGATACCGCGAATGAATCGCGGTATGGCGGTTCGCGGTGGCATGACGTAGGACTGCTGTCATTCCAGTCTGGAATCCAAAAAAAAGGATGACACCTCTGGGCGCTGGGATGACAGGAGAAGGAGGCTACTTTCATGACACCATTCTTTTTTCTGGATCCAAGTAGTCAAGCTACTCGGATGACACCCCACTGGTGGCCCACACTACAATGTTCGTACAGTTATGAAATGAATCGCGGTATGACATGTTGCTTGGGTCAGCTATAGTATTTCTTAAAATTAATAATAAATTTCTTGGCTAGCAAGAAGCTGTAAATTTTTTTGCGAGACCTAAGCCGCTTTTGATATAGCTAAAGGTTTACTGATGATTTGTCTCATTCCACTACCTGCTGACTTACTTTCTGCTTAGCATATCCATCAAATCAGATTCTTTGAGTTTACTATGGTCAACTTTACTGAACTTATTTACCATAGAGCTCATTTGATTATACTGCTTAATTAGAAGATTAATGTCAGTTACAGTTGTTCCGGACCCCTTAGAAATTCTAAGTCTTCTTTTGCCATTTAAAATATCTGGATTTTGCCTTTCTTTTTCAGTCATTGAGTTTATGATGGCTATATATTTTTTCACTTTATTGTCATCCGGCACACTGCTACTTAGCTTTTTTGTAAATGAACTAGGAATGAATTTCATTATGTTGCTAATGCCATCCATTTTACTCAGAGTTTTTAACATTCCCACTAGGTCGTTTAGGTCGAATTTACCTTTTTTCACTTTCTTTTGTAACTTATCAATTTCTTCCTGACCAACAATCTCAGCAGCTTTTTCAACCAATGAGACAACATCACCCATGCTAAGTATTCTTTTTGCAATTCTATCTGGATAAAAATCATCGAGGTCACTTAATTTTTCACCACAAGCAATAAATTTAATTGGACAATCGGCGATCATTTTCATAGAAAGAGCAGCACCACCACGTGCATCACCATCAACACGGGTAAGAATAATGCCGGTTACACCTATTACCTCATTGAATGATTTGGCAATGTTGACCCCATCCTGGCCTATCATTGCGTCGGCTACTAAAATAACTTCTGCAGGTGAAGCTATTTCCTTTACGGCTTTCAACTCATTCATCATATTATTGTCAATATGAAGCCTGCCTGCAGTGTCTAGTATTAATACATCATAATTATCGTTCTTTGCTGCTGCCAGTGCCCTTTTTGTAATTGTAATGGGCTTCTCATCTATTACTACAGGTAAAGTTTGCACATCTATTTGTTTACCTAGCACTTCAAGTTGTTTCTGGGCAGCAGGCCTATAAATGTCTAAAGAGGCAAGCATCACTTTTTTCTTTTGCTTTTTTAGTTTTAAAGCAAGCTTTCCTGAGGTAGTTGTTTTACCTGCACCTTGTAAGCCCACCATCATAATCACAGCAGGGGGTTTAACTGCTAGATTTAAGTCACTTTTCTCTGATCCGAGAACTGCAACTAAATTATCCTGTACAATTTTAATTATCATTTGTGCTGGAGAAACACTTTTTATGACTTTTTCCCCAATCACTTTATCTTTAATGTCGTTGATGAATTTTTTTGCAACTTCAAGTGAAACGTCAGCTTCAATTAAGGCTATGCGTATTTCACGCATGGCAAGATTAAAATCATCTTCAGAAATGATTGACTTTCCTCTCAGTTTACTAAATACAGAATTTAAACTTTCAGTTAACGATTTAAACATAATAGCATTAGTAGAATACTCATTAAAAAGAGAGAAGAAGCTGAAACAAAACTCACTGAGTTATAACCCAGCACTTCTTTAAGTTTAGTAATATTATTAAAGTATAAACCAGTAAGTGGATTAGTCAAGTTTTGCACTACGCTGGCAAACATTTCTCTAGTTTTAGAGACTAACTGATTGAACAACAAGACAATATAGGATATGAAAGTTCTAAAAATCCAATCAACATCCATTTTAAAATTTACTCTCGGGTAAAATAACTTGCGTAAAGGAATAAACAATAAAGTGGTACATAGTAACAAATTAAATTGCGACAAAATATTTTTTGTGTTGTACACAAAATCGAAAATCGAAGGTTTATTGTAAATAGGTAAGTAAGGATTGCCAGCGATTACGCATATAAATGCTAAAATAATCATAGTCATTTTGCCTCCTCTCTCTGCTAAAGGTTTTGACTTACTTTTTGCAATAAATAAGTAATAAAGAAACTTTAGCCCCACGCTTAAATGAAGCAGCAAATTTAGAAGCTTATATAAATTTTTATACCCTTTTAAGGCAACAGTGTTCATTTCAATTTCAGCTGTGATATATGATTTACTGATAAATCCAACGGTTCCAGGAAATGCAGCCATTGTAAGTATTGCGATTATAGCACACATGCCTTCCACTGACATCAGTTTACCCACTCCATTAAAACTAATTGTTTTTGTTTGTGAAATAATCGAATTACTGACCACAAACAATAATGATTGATAAACAAGAGAGAAGATTATATGCAGTATCAAAATTGGTATTGCTTTTTCCGAAGGACTGAGCAAACTTCCTGCAATAATCAGCAAGCCCATTTGTCCTACAACGTTATAGCATAAAAATCTGCGAATATTTTGCTCAAGAGAAGCAAATATAATGCTGTAAATTGCAGTGATGGCGCCTACAAGCGCTAATATTTCAGTACAATCTTGCCATAGGTTATAAGTGTGTAAAAGCATCACTAAAAAAGAGACTTTAGTGGTAAATAAAGAGAGATATGTGGTGCCATGTAGCGATGCAGCAGGATATGCATCAACAACCCAAAATGAAAAAGGAAAACAAGCGCAGTTTATCAATAAACCCAAAATTATCAGGTTAGTGCTTTGAAGTGCCAATCCTGCTATTAATATAACTCCAACGAAAAAGTGTACACAAGCGTACCTTATTGCAGGTCCACTATCTCTACAGCTAGCTGCGATAATAAAAAATGCACTGATGGTCATTAATTCACAGAATATTATAACCAATATCATATGTTCAGATAAAACTGCATAAAGTGAACTAATAGTGTAAGCAGCAAAAGATAGCATCTCTGAAAAAGTCAAATTTTGTGCTGGTAGAACAGCTAAAAATGCAACTGATAAAAAAGATATTAGTATGGTACGAAAAGATAAATCAAAATCTAGAATTGGGAGAGACCAATTTACTGCAATGCTCAAATTTTCAGGTAATTTTAGGACTATAACTATTAATACAGTCAGTAGAAGTAACAGTGACGATTTATAAAGTTGCACAATAATTAAAACCAATATGGTTTATGCTATCTCAATATATGAATAAAATCAATTTGCATATTAACCACTAATTAAACTAATTATCATATAATTATATCAGAGTTTAGAGGGTTATAGAGAAACCGGTCAGATTAGGTTTTTAATCTGACCGATAGCTTTAATAGTGAGGTAAGCTTTAATATAGCACTCCTAATTCATAACGCTACACTCGTGCATAATTTATTTTTAATTTGTGCACGAGCGTTAGTAAATTATTTACTTTTTGAAATAAAATTTGGCATCACTTTAATATTGAGACTTAGTAAACCTCAGTAGGTCTGCCAGTTGGGCCCATAAGAATTATTTGCTCGCCTTCTCTTAAGTGTCTGCATAAATTAGTGGAGCCGCCGATTTCCAGCACAATAGTGGAAATAATTCCTTTTTTTTTGTCTACTTCAGTGCCAGTCACAGCTATACCTTCCATAGCAAGGTTAGTTTTTCTGCTATTGGTTTCAAAATTTTGCAACCTAAAAAATTGTCCAGGTTTAAAATTCTTTGCCGCAAGAGGTGCTTTAATCACTATTTCTATCACTTTATCTGTTAAATATTGAACTTTTATGACTTTTGCAGTGAATTGCTCTTTGATTCTATTAAATAATTCTTTATTAGCCAGGTCTTCAACACTTGACCACGCATTTTTTTTCTGGCCCACAACATCACACACTGGAATGACAGAAACGAAGCTATTAACTCCACTCAAAAGCTGAGAAATAATAGGGTAGCCGTTCTTAGCACTTGCCATAGCTTTCACGACGCTGCCGCTATACGAAGGATGAAGGTCACCAAAAAAGCTAATTGTTTTATTGCCTTGCTTGTATACTAATATTCTGTCTTTATTTTGCATTTTAGGAGAAAATATTGGGTCTATTTCTTTTCCCAATGAATTCAATTGAGTAAAATACCCATTACTTAATTTAAAATGCTTTTCATCTTCTGTTGCAATAACCGTATTTGGCTCAGTACCTGCTGCTATAAAAATAGAACGTGCTTTTATACGTTTGATTTCGCCGGATTTTGTGTCTATCAGTTTTATTGATTCAGCATGGTTATATTTATCCGTCACAACTTCAACTGGCTCTAAGTTTTCAATAAAGTAAATTCCTTCTGACAGTGCATTTTGCACCTCTTCGCTATTTAATCGATAACTCGGTGAATCTTTTAGCTCTTTTCTATATATAACTTTCACTCCCCCGAGGCTCTGCATCAACTCTAATATTTTTATTTCTCTATTCTCTTTTTTTGCTAACTCTTGCTCTGCTTGGATCAACTTTGCGTGCGATATGAGCTCATTTGCAATTTTGTGTTCTTCTTCTGTCCAATCTTTTTCAACACAGTCCTTTCCATACTTATCAACTAATATCTCATAACGAAGAAGAAATTTTTCTACTTGAATTGGATAATACGCTAAAGCTTCAGTGGCAGTGTCAATCGCAGTAAGCCCCGCACCTATGACAACTATCGGCATACGAACTTGCAGATTTGCTATAGAATCAAATTTAAGAGCACCAGTCAGTTGTAACGACATAAGAAAGTCAGATGCCATACGTACTCCACGAGCTAGTATATTCTTTATTTTGATCATTCGTGGCTTGCCAGAGCCAAGTGCTAGGGCGATGTGATCAAAACCCGAGTTGAACGCGTCATCAACATTAATCGTGCCACCAAAACGAATGCCTCCATAAAGTGCAAAATGCTCACGTCTTTCCAGCAGTAATCTAATAATCTTTAAGTAATTCTTATCCCACCGAGAAGTAATACCATATTCTGCCACCCCACCAAACCCTCCTGCCGTGCGTTCACTCAATTTTTCGTGTTTGAAATCTTTAATTAGCTGGAAATTATCGATCAAAGGTTCAATCTTTAGTCCATCAATGGTGATAACGTTATGCCCATCATTCAATAAATGATGAGCTAAATTAAAACCAGCAGGACCAAGGCCTACAACTAGAACGTTTTTTCCAGTGTTTCCTCTTGGCAATGAACGCTGAAAATTTAAAGGATTCCAACGGCTGAGCAGAGAATATATTTCAAATCCGTACGGTAAACTGAGCACATCATCCAGAATCCTTGTTTCAATTGCTGGCACATTTACGGGTTCTTGTTTTTGATATATGCACGAATTCATGCAGTCATTGCATATTCTGTGTCCAGTAGCCGCGCATAATGGGTTATCTATCATCACAATTGCAAGACTTGCTATGCTGTACCCTTCGCTTTTCACCAGATTCATTTCTGATATTTTCTGCTCTAGTGGGCAGCCGTGCAGTTCAACTCTAAGTGGAGACTTTTTGAAAGTATTGTCGTTATTAATTAGCCCCTTTGAGCAGCTGTCCTTACTTTGCTTATGACAAAATATGCAGTAGTGAGCATTATCTAGTGCTTTATTCAAACTCACCTTTTTGCTTGTTAGATCAAAACCGTATCGTCTTTTTACTTCATTTGAATACAGCACTTCAACTTTGTCCACTTCTTTTTTAGAAAATGGTATGAGGTTTTCGTGGTCGATTTTTTTATGAATACTGAATAATATACTCTGTTTATTTTTTACTCTCCACACTGCATATTGTGCTGCAAGTTCTATTTCTTCTTTGTGATTTTCTTTATCTTCAAACCAATGCATCACCTGCTCAGCAAAATTTTTTTCTGTTGTTGGCAAAGTGAGAAAATGACTTAGTTTGTTAGTAATATCTATATTCGCCACATTAGTGTATTTCTTCAATGCATAGCGTTGGACAAATAATCTTTTGCACTTATATATTACAGCAAAGTCGTTGTGCTTTTTCTTTAGCTCCTCTATTTCTTTTTCAACATTGAAAAGTTTTGCAATAAATTCATCAAGTAAATATGAGAGGTCTACTATTAACTGACTATCTGTCATCCAAGTAGCTGACCGTCCTTCTTGTTTTCTAGATCCCAGTGTCAAGCACTGGGATGACGGGGGGTGACACTGGGATGACATCGAAGAAGAAGCTGCTTTTTCTCTTGCTTCAATTAATGAACAAAACAAGCTCTCATCACATGATTTGATATAATTCAAAAATGTCTCATCTAATTTTATTAATCCATTGCGAGTATATAGATTAGAAAATGAGATGTTGAAATTCAGCTTCATTGCTATACTATACAGTGTACATGCTGTTTCTTACAGATGAAGATTTTATTTATTTTGCAATACTGCTGAGATTGTTGCTTCTGCAACTTTTTCTTCGCTAACAGATGCAATACACCTAAATTTGTGTACACCTAAACACACACTTTGAATGTTAGCTTGAAGAATCAATGTGTCCCCTGGAGTAACTAGCTTTCTGAATTTTGCATTTTCAATGGATCTCAAGTAAACAACTTTATTTTCTATTGTTTCTTTACCTAGAACACATATAGCAGATGCCTGAGCTAGAGATTCAATTATCAAGACTCCTGGCATTATTGGATGACCAGGGAAGTGGCCAATAAAAAATGGCTCATTGAAAGTCACATTTTTGATTGCTTTTATACTTTTACCAGGATCACACTCTATAACTCTATCTACTAAGAGAAACGGACAAGAATGTGGTAATATTTTTATAATATCACTGATATTAAATTGCATAAGCCTACTCAATGCCTTTCAAAGCAAATTCAGGTATTTTCTTGTTTATATTGTTTAATACCACATCTGATAAATCAACTTCATCCATGGAGTATAAAACTTGGTTCTTTTTTGAAATAAATAGTACCAAATCTATGTTGTTTTTTTCTGCCGTTTTTTTAGCGACTTCTTTTATCTTGTTAAAAACACTCTCTACTGCGTCTCTATAGCTTTCTTCTAAATGTAACATTTTTTTAGCGTAATTATCTCTAGTATTTACAGTGTGCTTATTAAACTGTTCTGTCTTTTCTTTTTTTGCTTCTTCTGACAAAAGTTCAAATTCTTCTTTTGATGGCTTAAGTTTTTCTAACTCACTTTCAAATTCTTGTTGTAATCTAGAATTCTGCTCCTTTATTTGTTGTTGTATATTTTGCAGAGCAAGAGATTCATTGATGACTTTGTCACTATCGATAATTGCAGCTTTTGTGTTCTGAGGTTGATATCCTACAAACTTATACCCCACAAATAAGGAAATAATTAAGGCAATAACTGATATAAATAACTGTATATATTTCATTCAAATCCCCGCTTCAATAGAAAATTTAACATTTGGTGATGGTATTATATCATAAGATTCCTTTACTAAAGGAAACCCGAAATCCAATCTAAGTCTACCAAAAGGAGAAAGCATTGAAAAGCCAAAACCTGGTGACACTCTCACAAGCTTGCTATCGTAGTATTTCCCTTCATACTTCTTATTTTTATCATCTAAGCCAAAAAGTGTTGCATAGTCAACAAATAGTGAGCCTTTGATACCAGCATAGTCATATAGTTTTGGTAGAGGAAAATCCACTTGCTGTGTTAGATTAAAATAAGTTTTGCCTCCTAATGAGCTTTTATTTTTGTCTTCTGCTCTTGGTCCAATACCGGAAAGGTCAAACCCTCTAATCTCATTACCCCCTTTAAAAAAGTGCTGGCCAATGTTTAGATTTTCATCAGTATAAGAAAAAATATGACCTGCCGCCATCTTAAAGCGTAGCGTTATATCATCGTCAATTTTGCTTAATATAGGGTGCGTATAAAAAGATAAGAATTCAGATTTTAGGAAATTCACGTTTCCTCCCAATCCTGAAATATCCTGACTTAAGCGCAGTAAATACCCTTCTTTTGGAGCATATAGATTATCCAGTTTATTATATGCCAACGTGTATCCCACTGATGAAATCTGATGTTTACCTTTTCGGTCCAGTATTATTTCAGAGATATCGGTGTCTTGTCCACCCTTATTATCCATGTGTATATGATTATACTTATAAGAATAGCGAAGGGAATTAGTTAAGTTCTCTGTGACTTTATATGATAACTTTGTAAAAAATCCCATATCGCAACTATCAAAAGTAGTGTTTGGTTTATCTTGTTTTTCATAAAATACACCCATGCCTAGTGACGTATCAGAATCGTTAAAATTATTTTCAACAAACTCTAAATCAGTAGAAAATACGTATTGACTTTTTTCAAGAGCAAAAGAGAGCTCTTTTCCAGTACCAAATAAATTACGGTCTTTGAGGTCAATTTTAATCAATGCTCCACCAGGAAGAGACACACCTCCTCCCAAATACAACGAAGTAGTGTTTTTTTCTTTAACACTTAAGTCAAGATTTACTGCATTATCATTAACTGCATAACTATTTACTTTCACTGTTTCAAAAAAATCACTACTCATTAGTTTTTTACGTGACTTTTGAATCTCAGATATATTGTACGCATCACCTTCTGCTACACTTAGCTTACTTCTGATCACTTTATCTAAAGTGCGATCGTTACCATCAATTGTAATTTGATTTATATAAATCTTTTTACCCGGCAGCACTCTGTAGGTTACATCTACAACATTGTCACGTTGTGCATACTCTGGATTAACTTTTGCAAATATATATCCTTTCTCATTTAAATATTTGTTTATTTTTTCTACTGTATTATTAATTTTAACTCTATTAAATATCTTATCGTTTTCCTCTGTTATAAAATCCAATATTTCTTCTTTTAGGCTCAAATCCTGAATTTCAGTTTCAATATTAACCTCATTATTTCCAAATAAATACTGCTGTCCTTCGTCAATCAAAAAAGTTAACTCTGTTTGATTGTTATTATCAACCTCAACAATTGGTTGAATATTATTTTGAATATATCCTTTAGATGAATAAAAATGATCGAGCAATTCTGTGTTAATCAATAGATATTGCGGTGAATAATGATTTCCGCCTTTAAAAATAGCTCTAAATAACTTACTAAATATGTCATTACTATGTCTTTTGATAACTTGCTCTAGCTCATTTTCAGAAAAGTTTTTATTGCCTATAAATCTTATATCCTTAATTTTAGAGGTTTTGCCTTCTTTTATTTTAAAAATTAGATTGACCCTATTGCCATCAAGCTTATTCAGGTCATATTCAATTTTAACACCAATCTTACCGTTATTTCTATAAGTAGTGACTAAATTCACTAAATCGTTTTGCAATTTTGTTTCAGTTAAAATAGTTAGCGACTTTGATTGAATCACATTACTTAGCAGCTCTTTGCTGTTAAATAACTTATTGCCTTTTAACACTACCTTGTTAATCAGTGGATTTTCTTGAATTTTTATTACTAAATTTTTTTTATCATCTATGTAAGCATTAACACTAGCAAATAACTTTGTTTTATATAGATCTTTTATAATTGAGTCTATATCATCGTCGTTTATATAATCACCAGATTTTAGTTTTATATAGAACCCTATTGTCTGGTTGCTTACCCTCTCATTACCAATACATTTGACATCTTTCACCTGCACTTTTTCCGCAGTTCCTAAAGCAACAAGCAGGGCAGGAAAAGAAATAAAAACCACTACCAGTATATAAAATAGCTTTTTCATATTTTATTTCAAAAAAGATCCCTAATATCATTTGACATTCCAGTTGCCATAAGCAAAAACAACACTAAAGCACCAAAAATAGCTGCATATTTTTGACATTTCAAGCTTAAATCCCTACGTATAACCGCTTCTATGATATAATGAAATAAATGCCCACCATCTAGCAGTGGTATTGGCAGCAAGTTAATTGCAGCTAAATTAGCTGAAATGATTGCCATAAAATATAGAACCATAATAAATCCCTTTTTAGCTGATTGTCCTGAATATTTTGCGATTTTTATTGGCCCACCTATTTCATTGATACTCCTTTTACCAACAATAATGTGAAAGAGAGCTTTGATCGTTAAGCACATAGTGTGGTAAGTTTCACTTACTGATAAGCTCACAGCCCCAAGAAAAGACGACTGCTTTAATGTATTGACTGAAATAATCCCTATAGTTTCTCTTTCTATTGTGTTGCCAAAAACGTCTTTGTCCTTGATTATTAATGGAGTTAAACTGGTCCTGTGCTTCTCATTATTTCTGCTATACTCAATCTCCATTCTTGTTTTAGGATTCGACATTATCACACGTGAAATATCTTCAAAGTATTTTATTTTATGCTCATTGATTTGTGTAATAGTGTCACCTGGCAACAAACCAGCTTGCTTAGCTGCACTACCTTCGATTACATTTCTAATCACCGGTGGAGTGCGATAATAACCTGCTATGCTAAAAAATATTGTAAAAGCTATAACAGCAAACACCATGTTTGCAAAAGGCCCTGCAAAAACTACTGCTGCTTTTTTATGCCGCGGTTTTGTATGAAATGAATACAACTTTTCTTCTTCGATTAAATTTTGTTGATCAGCTGGGACACTTGCTGCATTGTTGTCCCCTAGCATTTTAACATAACCACCCAATGGAACAACGCTTAATTTCCATCTAGTTCCAGACTTATCGTTAAAACCAAAAATTTCAGGACCAAAACCTATGGAAAAAGATTCAACTTTAACTTTGCATGCTTTGGCAACAACATAATGCCCATATTCATGCACGAATACTATGACAGAAATTATTAAAGAAAATGATAAAAAATAATATATTCCATCGCTAAATTGATGGATAAGATTAGAAATTAATTCCACCTGTATATTTAGATCTTAACAAAATGTTAAGTATATTAAAACGCGCCTCGCTTGACAAGTATTTAGTTTAACTTTTAAATTAAAAAAAGTTTAATTGTAATGACAGATACCTCACTATTCAGAAGAAAATTAATATATAGAAGCTGGCATAGGGGTTGCAAAGAAACCGATATACTTTTAGGGCATTTCGCATTGAAATATCTTGATAAATTTTCCTTAAGCGAACTAATCGAATACGAAAAAATAGTTGATCTTGATGATTACGAATTATATTGTTACATAACTCGTAAGACAAACCTCCCTCCTGGCTTGAATAGTCAGATAGTCAATTTAATTGCTTGCTTTATTGAAGCTAATCCTTTATGCACTCAAGATTAGTGATAATCTTATTTACCTTATCTAGTACCTCAGTATATTCTATTCTTTTCTCGTTTCTATACTTTTCGCGCTCTTGATTTACTTCATCTAATCGCTTTGTTAATTCTAAAATTTTATCCTCAAGAATTAGTGCTGCAAGTAAGAAATTTAATGCATCCGAACCCTTACCTCCAGTTTTTTGAGATACAGAACTAACTAACTTGTCAAAACTATTAGCAAGGCGTAATAAATGATTCCCCTTCCCACTTTCGCAAGATATTTTATATGTGTTATTACGTATAACTATTTCTACTACTTGCATATGGTGCTAAAAATTTCTATCGTACAGTATAAACTCAAACCCCTACTTTCATCTTATTTATGGTATAAATTTTTATTCATTTATCAAATCAGATAATTTTTTACTGCTACGAAAATATGTTTTAAAGTATTGATTCTTTGTAAACTTCTGTAACATTAAATGGCTTGTTTCTTTCAAGTTATAACTTCTAACTGAAAAAGAACCAAACCCCCTAATTTCAACTCTATTATGATGTTTCAATGTGCTTGAAAGTATCCCAAAAAATCTATCAACTATAGCTGCTATAACAATCTTATCTAAAAAAGGATGTCTTTTTGCTACCCTCGCTATTATATCAGACTTTGTTGCCATTTATATGAAGCCAAAATAAGTAAACCTTATCACTTAGCAGATAATGCTATGTTATATTCTTCAACACCCAATACTTCAACTTCTATTTTTTCTGATATAGAGAATTTTTTATTCTCTGGTAAATGCTCTTGATCTATTAGAAGGGTTACATCGTTCTCAACTTCAACGACTAGTCCATTATCTTCTCTCTTACCTACAATAACCTGTATTTTATCACCTACCTTAACTTTCTTTATCAGTTCTTCAAGAGGATCATACTCTATTTGTTTTATTCCAAGATAAATTCTTGCCCGATTCACGTTAGCCCTTATTACTTTTGCTTCTATTTTATCACCTACATTATACTTCTTTATCTCATCTGAACCATTTTTAGACCAACTAAAATCTTTCACATATATTGTCCCTTCTACGTTCTCATCTATTTCAGAATCACCGAAAGCAACAGATACATATGAGCC
Organism: Wolbachia endosymbiont (group A) of Epagoge grotiana; assembly: GCF_947251775.1. NCBI lineage: Bacteria > Pseudomonadati > Pseudomonadota > Alphaproteobacteria > Rickettsiales > Anaplasmataceae > Wolbachia > Wolbachia endosymbiont (group A) of Epagoge grotiana. The sequence goes on along the minus strand of NZ_OX366387.1, from coordinate 438,205 downwards.
GGTATTATTCTTCACTTCACCAGAAACAATAGAACCAGGAGGATATTTATTGATAAATACTTGCCAAGGGTTGTCTACACACCTTTTCATGCTTAAACTCATCCTACTCTTAGCAATGTCAATACTGAGAATTTTTACATATACTTCTTGTCCCCTTGTTACGAGACTACTAACTGGTAAATTACTCTTAACCCAAGTTATTTCTGACGAGTGCACTAAACCTTCAATTCCAGGTCTAAGCTCAACAAATAATCCATAATCTTCTATGCTTGTTACATAACCCTTATGCACACTATCAACTGGATATTTTGACTCTGCATCTTGCCAAGGGCTATCTTCTAGCTGCTTCACACCCAAGGAAATTTTAGCATTTTCCTTATCTATTTTTATAATTTTAACTTTTATAGTCTGACCACAAGTAAAAACTGCAGACGGATGACTTACCCTACTCCAAGAGATATCTGTAATATGTAACAATCCATCTATAACTCCCACTACATCTGATTCATGAATACCGACAAATACACCGTAATGAGTGATACTTTTTATTTTCCCTTCTATTATATCGCCTTCATTTAAAGATTCTAAAAATTTAATTTTTTCACCAGCGTGCAATTTTTCTAACACCAGCTTTCTTGATACTACAATATTGCCCTGCTTCTTATCCATTTTAAGCACGATGAACTTTTGTTCAGTTTCAATAAGGTGCTTCGCATCTTTTACTTGCTTCAAATCCACATGACTCAGCGGTAAAAAAGCGCTTATTCCGTCACCAAGATCAACAATAAAGCCACATTTAATTGAGCGTTTAATAACTCCGCTTACTTCAGCCCTTGTAACTGTATCTTCTTCCAACTTATTCCATTTTTCGTCCCTAATTGCTTTTTCACGACTAAGAACAACATTACCATGATAATCTTCAATTCTTTCCACATAAACTCTGATTTTCGAGCCAATAATGACCTCATCATTACAACCGAGTTCCTTGATCAGAATTCTCCCGTCAGATTTTAAACCAATATCAACCACAACGTCGTTAGGGTTTATTCTTGTAATTACACCTTCTACCACATCTCCTTCTTTAATTTTGTTAACAAAAGAATCTTCAAACAAGGTATTATCTTGATCCTCAAATTGGCCTTGACATATCTCTTCTATAAATTTGTTTGATGATAGCTTTCTGATAGTAACCGGTAGATTTACGACTGGATTATTATTATTCATACCTTTAACTTAAACTTTATTAGAACTCATATATTATATAATATTAACAATTATTGACAAGTAATTTTTCATTAACTCATTTCGAGAATTGTTTAAGCTATATAAAATATAGTGAGAAAATTATATATGTATCAAGAATATGCTATTTAAGAATAGCAAGTGGATTAGATCGTTCTCCAGAAGGTCCAGGCTAAAACCTGATGTTGATGAAATATTGGAAAAATATTCTATTCAAAACAGCAAGGAATCTATAGAGAAAATTGTAAATTCACAAAAAAGAATATGGGTAGAAATAGGCTTTGGCAACGGTGAAAATATGCTTTACCAGGTGCTCAATGAACCTGATCTATTATTTATAGGATGTGAGCCCTACTTAAAGGGGGTTTCTCGCTTGCTAACAAACATAGAAATACAGAACATAAAAAATATTTTAATGTGGACAGAAGATGCAAGAGAATTGATTGCAAATTTTCCTGATAACAGTGTTGAAAGATTCTTTATTCTCTTTCCAGATCCATGGCCAAAAAGAAGTCACAATAAAAGACGATTAATTAATACGGAATTTTTAAATTTATTAGCAAAAAAAATACTTATAACAGGGGAAATATTCATTGCAACCGATCATCAGGACTATGCAGAGTGGATAGCATCACATATAAAGCAGTGTAACTCTTTAATCTATAGGGAAGACGATTTCACAAGTTATACTCTTACAAAATACCACAGAAGAGCGCTCAAAGATCAGCGTAAAGTGAGGTTCTTTAAAGTAAGTGTTATTAATAATTTGCAGACTATGGATCAATAGAGTTTTTGCATATCTCTTTTACGTTAACTATAGATTAAAAATAATAAAAAAAGAGGGAGAAATAGAGTAAATTCCTTTAACTACTTCTCCTTATGAAGGAATAGACTTCTTGCATAACCCAAACTAAGTAGAAAAAAGGTATCATCCAAGTAGCCCCTTTCTCGTCATGCCGCTGCGAATCGTCATACCGCCGCGGCGCTAACACGTAGCGGGATGATGAGGCTTATCGTCATGCCACCGCGAACCGTCATACCGTCACGGTATCTCTTAGCCGCTAACAAGTAGCGGGATGACGGTTGTCAGGTTAGCTGTTATCCCAGTTTTTGACACTGGGATGACAACGAAGGGCTACTTGGATGACAGGGAAGGATGCTGGAATGAAGGTTTTTCAAATTGTCGATAAACCTAAATCTATAATAACTATTTGCCTTTTTTCTAGGTTATGCAAGAAGTCTACTGAATAACAGTAAGATTTTTCAATCCTGTTCCACAGCAAATTTTAGTGCCATGTGAGTAGTTATGGTGCTGTTAACAATCAAAATAACAAAAACTAAGATGGTGATTAGTAGTGTATAAATATTCAAGGATAAATTTTCAAATTGAGTTAGCATTTTAAAATACACAAAGGTTGGCATTATCATTGGCAAAACAAGAATTTGCGATACTCCTGATGCTAAGTTGTTTTGACCAATCATCAATGCATTTCCAGTAGCTGAAATATTAGTGATTATCAGCGTATTAAATAATAAAGACACTCCAACTGCTATTGAGTGTTCAATACTATTGCCTAGAATTGCAAAGCTGAATATGGAAGAAATTACTGAAATCGGTAACCCAAATAATAACCAGTGAGCGAAAATTTTATAAGCAACTATAAGCCTAGAAGAGAGTGGCTGTACAAAGATTTGCTCTAATATTCCATCATGATAATCAGATGTAAACAAATTATTTGTAGAAATCTGCAAAACAAATGTAGCACATATCCATGTTAATGTTAACATAACTTCTTGTTTATTGTTGTTTTTAAGTGTAAATGAAGATAAACTTAACATTATGATAAAAATACATACTATATAGGTAAAGTTCTTATCATCTATTACTAATTTTTTTACTGAGTCGATCATACTAGGCTTTTAAATGTTTATTATAAATTATAGTGTTTACTTTGAGGTAGTATAATTTTTTGTTCATAAATTATATAGGTTTTATTATTTTTTTGATAATGCAATTATGGAAAAGTTACCAAAAATAAAGTCACCAGAAGATTACACTCCTTCAGAAGATGAAGAATATATGAGCGTAAAACAACTGGAATACTTCAGCTTAAAGTTACAATCAATACTCGCTGAGTTAGAGAAACAAGAACTAGAAGATAATAGTATTGATACATACTATTCTGATGAAGATAGTGGAAACGAGGAATTAATCAAGCGTCGAAAAGATAGAAAAGAAAAAATTAAGGAGGCGTTAGAAAAAATAAAATTAGGCACTTATGGTTACTGCGATGGAACAGGAGAAGAAATAGGAGTCGAAAGACTTAAAGCTAATCCGCTTGCTATATATTGTATTGAAGAGCAAGAGAGAGTAGAAAAAGAAAAGAACGTGTACAACATTAACGATTAATTTACACATAAGTGGTGAGCCCATTGGACTTCAAGAGGAGCAAGAGGCGCTGAAGTATGTTATGCTATAAAGAAAGTGGAAAATTGGACATTCTCAACTTGACTCCTGCAGATTAAAAATTAAGTTGTATCCGTTCAGGCAATGGCGTCAACTTAAGGAAAAATGTCAGAGATTGTGTATAAAATTTCTCTCTAAATTTTTTATCATTAAATTATCCAAAGAGTGCAAGGGACAGCACTTTTGTTTCTGTTTTATTTCAACAAAGAAGTCTAAAATGTGTCCTTTTTAGGTGAAATATGCAAAAAGGAAAAAACCTTATTCTACAAATTAAAAATATAATATACTCGAAAACTTTTCAGAAAATCCATTGTGTTGAGTTTTACACGAACAAGCTTTTTCGACAGTATTTTCTATGATTTTAAAGTTAGTTAAAAAAAGTTTGGGAATAGAATGTGAACTTATGGAGCCATTGACATGTACCCTCAAAGCAAGCTTTTTCTAAAGCAAGGTATAAGATTTGCCATACAGGCTCAAGAATTTAAGCATCCAAACAGCCTATCAGGATGAACCTGAGTTGGAGAGGCTATAGACTTATTGCAGCAGATGGTTCTGGTATGAGATTACCCAGCTCTGGGGAAATTGTATCCGAGTTTGAACCAAATGGAACAACAGGCACCATTGGCAATTTGTTTGTTGATTTGTGTACTTCATTGATTTGCAGTGCTCGTCTTGCAGCTTGGAATATAGGTGAACAAACGTTGGCGGCAGAGCAATTACCCGAAGTTATCACTCAAATGCGTTTATTAAATCAAGAGAAATTATTATTTATCTATGATCGTCTTCAGTAAAATTCATTCAGCAGCATTATGATTTGGAAGTAGATTTTATTTTTTGCTTGCAAAAAAGAAATTATAGTAAGCTATGGGAACGCTGGCGAATTAGATTTTGATTTTATATTAGAAAATGAAAAGCTAAAAAATAAAATGAAAGGACAGAAAGTAAGAGTTATAGTGCTGACATTAGCCAACTGAGAAACAGAGTTTTTGACCGAGACTTTGGAGCAAAGCTTATGTGTTAAGGTGGCACATAGAGGAGTGCTATAAACGACTCAAAGTAGGAGCAGAGTTAGAGAATTTTTCTGGAGAGGCTGTATTACAAGAATTTTGGGCAAACTTGGTCATGTGCAATATATTATCGCTTCATATATGTGATGCACAAGGGCCTTGGAACCCAGATCAAATTACTGAGTATCGTTTAAATTTTTCAGTTTTATTTAGTGTAATGAGACAGAAACTCTATCAGGTACTTATTGCGCCAAAAAACTTTCAAGCCCTTTTTAAGTATACGCGCTAAAGTTAAAATCCGACCGGGACAGCCGCAATAAAGTAGATAAGCCTAAACGCCATCATGTCTTTAGGAGAGTTTGCTAATGAAAGTTCTTAAGTTGACGTCATTGACTGTTCCGATTCGTTATATGACATAAGAGCATCATATATTTCATGCAATGTATTTGAGATGTTTTTTTCCATATGTTGATTAATATGCCCATATATTGTCGTCTCTTCCGAACACTCTGTATCTTTATGTATATGATTTTGTTGCTTTAATTCTTCTCTATCTACACTCTCTATTTGCTCTGACACTAGCATAACTACCTCATATTTTACATAACGAAATAAAAAAATTCTAACTGTAGTATGCTTATATAATCTACGAAGTCAATAGTTAAATTGAAAAGTTTCGGTTATAATTTACTTCATATAGAACATGCCCTTGAATTATGCTAAAAATCGCCATAGTAGGCCTACCAAATGCTGGAAAATCGACCCTATTCAACAGATTAGTAGGAAGAAAAGCAGCAGTAGTGAGTAACATTCCAGGAGTGACAAGGGATAGGCGAGAGGGAATGGGGAGAATTAGCGATTTGGAGTTTAAAGTTATAGATACAGGAGGATGGAACGACCAAACTAGTTTTTCACTGCAAGTTATTGAGCAAATAGAGTTTTCTTTATCCAGTTCAAACATAATTTTCTTTCTTGTTGACGCAAAAGTGCAAAATGAGCGAAATAAAGAGTTTGCAAAGTGGCTGAAGAGAAAAATAAATAAACCTGTGATACTGATAGCAAATAAATGCGAGAGTCATAAATCCGAAAATGTTGATTATTTGCAGTTTTTTGATTTTCTTGGCCCGGTGTATATCTCTGCCGAGCATAATCTTGGCATGGTTGATCTTTATGATGCATTAGCTGGTGTTATTGAAAATTTTAACGAGAACACTGAGTTACCTAACAATGAACTGAGTAGGCTGAGGATCGCGATCATCGGCCGTCCGAATGTTGGAAAATCAACTTTTTTAAATGGTTTACTTGCAGAAAACAGACTAATAACAAGTTCAGAGCCAGGTACCACACGTGATTCTGTGGATATTACATATGATCATGATGGAGAGTTAATTACTCTAATTGACACTGCCGGAATCCGCAGAAAGGCGAATGTTGTAGATGGCTTAGAATCAAGATTTGTTGAGAAAAGCATGGAATCAATCAAGCGCTCTCATGTGGTAGTTTTAATGCTAGACTCCCTAGTTGGTATTGAGCAGCAGGATTTATCAATTGGTGAAGCTGCAATTAAGGGAGGGAAAGGGATTATTGTTGTTTTAAATAAGTGGGATTTAATAGGTAAGGATGACAGAAGCAGGTTAATAAAATTTGTCAAACAACAGGAAGTAACCAGGTTATTCTTGGAAGTGCCAACTATAACAATTTCTGCGTTAAAAGGCATGCGCTGCGGTGATGTGATAGATAAGTGTCTTGAAGTGAGTGAATCCTTGAACAAGAAGATCAGCACTGCAAAACTGAATAAGTGGCTCATAGATGCTGTAGGAAAACATTCTCACCCTCTTGTAAAAGGCAAAGCAGTTAAAATGAAGTATATCGCTCAAATTGGTACTAAACCTCCAGCTTTTTCTTTGATATGTAACATACCTGAAAGTGTTGATGAAAGTTACAAACGCTATTTAATTAACGATCTCAGAAAAAATTTCTTTGCAGACGGTGTGCCAGTTAGATTGCTTTTGAAAAAAAATAAAAATCCCTATGTAAAATGAATACTCTGCTTTATACTTTCAGGGATAATTTACTTAAAGTTATGTGTAATAATTCCAGAATTCCTGCAATCTTTCTGCTGTCGAGTGCCGCTGCTCTAATTTTTGCATATGTGCTAGAATATTTTTTCAACATGCTGCCATGCAAGTTATGTACATACGAGCGAATAGTTTACTATATCGCCGGATTACTTGCAGTAGCGTGCATGCTTAAAGACAACAAAATTCTAATCTATGCAATGTTTTGCAGCTACCTCATAGGTGCAGTAATATCTTTTTATCATATAGGTCTTGAACTCCACTTATTTCATGATGTTTTAGGTTGTACAGAGCAAGCAAGTGGTAACGTTAGTATAGAAGAGCTCAGAAATAATCTACTAAATCCTAATTACTCTCCATCTTGTGACAGACCTCATTACGTTCTAGGTGTTTCCTTAGCAACATGGAATCTAATTTATCTCATAGTAGCTCTGTTCGTATCAGGTAAGGTGTATTGTGGAGAAAGAAAGAAATCTAAATAATTTAAGGTACAGCAACAATCAGTTCTTGCAACAGGCAATTAGAGTAGATCACGCTGGAGAATATGGAGCTATTTGCATTTATTCTGGTCAAAAATTTATTCTTAAGAAATCTTCTATAATCAATGAAATAATTGAAATGGAAGAGCAGGAAAAAAAGCATTTTCACTATTTTAATGAGAAAATCAAAGAGCAAAAAGTTCGTCCTACTGTTTTGTTGCCTGTTTGGCGTGTTTTAGGAGTGTCGCTTGGCGTTGCAACTGCCATTATGGGCAAAAAAGCTGCTATGGCTTGCACTGCTGCAGTTGAAGAAGTTATCGGGGAGCACTACAAAGAGCAAGTTTCACATTTAGAAGATGGGGAATTAAGAGAAACTATAAGTAAATTTCGCGACGAGGAGTTAGAGCACAAAGATATTGCAATTCAGCACAATGCTGAAAGCGCATTTGGCTACAACATTTTATCATCATTCATAAAAACAGGCTGCAAAACTGCTATTTACTTGTCTAAGTTAATTTAACTAAGCAACTTTCTTAAAGTGTTTTAAATGTTCTGATAACAACAGAAACCAGGAAGGAATTCAAGTGTAACAATTATTTTATAACTATATTTACATATCACCATTATTAATAAATAATTAGTATTTGTAAATTAAATACATCTAAAGTATAGACTGCAAAGGAGGCAAAAGTGCGTTTTAATTTAGAAGAGGGAAATGCTCTTATGTAATACCTGCCACAGGTTCACAACTGTACGAACATTCATTTTTGAAGGTAAATTGCACAGCAAATGGTGTCATTCCAGTCTGGAATCCAGAAATTTTGCTTATAACTGAGCTGATAAGCTAAAGGTAATTGTCTTACACTAAAACAAACGTTTTTAATTAAGTTGCATAGAACCAGTGTCTGGGCACTGGGATGACACCCCACTGGTGGTCCAAACTACAACGTTCGTACAGTTGTGGATTCCAGACTGGGATGACACCCTACTGATGGGCCCAAATCACAATGTTCGTACAGTTGTGGGTCAGGCTATAGGATGACAGAAGTTGACTTTATTAGCTATAGGTGGTATGACACTTAGTCAATTTAAGTAAGCAGATGATCTTAGCTACAAAAATATTTTTTACCTCATTTGTTTTTGGGTTTATTCTTTTTCCCTATTTTATAAAGCTTCTAAAAAAAATAAGCAAAGATGGGCAACCAATTAGATCATGTGGACCAGAAAGTCATTTAATAACAAAAAAGAATGTACCACCTATGGGCGGAATAATAATACTGATTTCTTCTTTATTACCAATTTTACTCTGGGCTCAGTTAACACCAGAAATTTTGCTGCTGATATTGATAACTCTATTTTTTGCTCTACTTGGATTTATTGATGATTATTTAAAATTGAAGACAAATCACTATCGAGGTTTAAGTGCAAAAACCAAAATACTTATTCAGTTTATTGTTGCTCTGGTTGGTGTGTTTATACTTAAGCTATACTCTGCTGAAGGTTTTACAAAAACGTCCCTATTTAAAGGAGTAATAATAGATTTTGGCTATCTATATGTTCCGTTTGCTGCGTTTGTAATTGTCGGCTCTTCTAATGCTGTGAATCTCACAGATGGTTTGGATGGCCTTGCTGCAACTCAAGTCATCACTTCCTTTGCTTTTTTGGGGCTAATTGCATACATAACTCAAGCAGATATGAATATTACTTTATTCTGCATTGCATTTATAGGAGCTATTCTAAGTTTCTTGTGGTTTAACACACATCCAGCAAAAATATTTATGGGTGATGTTGGTAGCTTGTCGGTAGGCGCAGCTTTAGGGTTAACTAGTGTCCTAATTAAAAGAGAGATGCTTTTTGCCGTTATTGGAATAATCTTTGTAATAGAGACTCTATCTGTGATTATTCAGATATCATATTTTAAATATACAAAGTTTAAATATGGAAAAGGAGAAAGAGTTTTTCTTATGGCACCAATACATCATCACTTTGAAAAGAAGGGATGGTCAGAAAATGTAATCGTTATGAAATTTTGGATAATTTCTATTATCTGTTCAGTTTTTACTATAACTTTCTTATTATAAAAACCTATGAAATACCCAGACTTTACATTAGAAAATAAATTATCAGGAGTGATAGCAGGAGTGGATGAAGTTGGAAGAGGTCCGCTAGCTGGTCCAGTAATATCCGCAGCCGTAGTGTTTATTGATAGAAATACAATTATTGATGGAATCAACGACTCGAAAAAGTTGACTCCTCAATGTAGGCAAGTCCTATATGAAAAAATAACATCCGTTGCAAAATTTGGTATAGGAATGGCAAGCGTAGAAGAAATAAATTCATACAATATCTTGCAAGCAACAAAACTTTCAATGAAACGTGCGTTGATAGACTTGGACCTAGAGTTAGATTATGTGCTAGTTGATGGTAATCAACCACCTGAAGTGAAATGGCAAGTGAAATCCATAGTAAATGGTGATAATTTGAGTACATCAATTGCAGCAGCTTCAATCGTTGCAAAAGTTACGAGAGATCGGCTTATGCAAGAATTGCACAATAAGCATCCTGAATATAATTGGTATAAAAATAAAGGATATGGGACAAAAGAGCACCTTAACGCTATTGGCCTTTATGGAATTACAGAACATCATAGAAAAAACTTTGCACCCATATCTCGGGCATTATAGCCTTTAGATAGTAATCACTTACCTTTTTTGAAAGGCATGTTTTCATTAAATAGGCAAACTGTACTCGATCCATTCCTTAAGGTAAACACTGAACTTACCCTTTCGATTATCAGATAGTTGTCAACTGTACGGAAATTTACTAAAGACTCATATCCTGCAGAATCAACCATAAAAACTGCCGGGAAATCAGAGTTTATTTTATTGAATTGTAGATATGTAAATTTTCCATCATCAAAAACCTTGATTGGTATTATTGACTGACTGCCTTTAACGTGCGAGATGGAATAATTAAAATTTAAACCCTTCTTTACAACTTCAATATCGTTTATATCAGGAATAATGGTATGACTAGCTTGTTCGAGGATATCACCGTTATTTGTTGTGTAAATCTCATCACTGCTAAATAGTGGATAAAGAAACCTTACTTCATATGCTAATCTTGGATCATCTAGTCCAGTTGCTTCTTCAGCATGAAGTTCAAAGTAATAAACTCTTTTATTGGTAATTATAGTTGCGTTAGTATCGGCAATATCATCTATAGGCTTAATAAACAATCTGTTACCTTGAGGAAGGAGTTGCCAACCAGTTGAATCACCCATTGAAAGGTTTTGTATTACTTCCCCTGGTTCAAACAATATACTGGACTGATAACCATAAAAACCCGTATACTTATGTATAGCCTGTGGGTTATAATTTATTACCTTTATGTGATTATCTCCAGCTATTGAACGTGGCTCCTGTTTTGCAAGTGCATCACTACCACAGAGGAACAATAGTACGGCAAACAGTAAACCAATCATAATATCAAAATAAATTAATCTTCATTTTATCATTGATAGACATGTACTGCAACTGTTAAGGCACTTTCTATACTATAAACCCCAAAGCAAGCGGTAGAAAAGGCAAGAAATAAGGCAAACTCCTTAAATACTTTAGAACTACAGGAGGCTTCATCTGAATGGGTACACTTGGAATCCTGCCATTTTCACTTTGTAAACATACCAATAATTTTGTCCATTATTCCACCCATATTTGCTTCAGCTTGAGTATACTCTATTTTACCACCGTGCAAGATTAGTTTAATATCTGATCCAGGTAATATATTAACAAATTTACTACCAACAACTCCACTGCTAGTGATCAGAGCTGAACTATCAATTGGCAATTTTATGTCTCTGCTTATACACATGTCGATTCGTGCTACGTAGGTAGCTTTGTCAAGTGATACACCAGTTATGCTTCCAACGTCCACACCAGAGATCTTGACACTATCACCAACTCCTATACCGTTAGCGTTAGCAAAAAGACCATATATTTTATTGCAATCCTTATAGTTTTTCTTTATGTAAGATAGCTTATCAATAGCAAAGAAAATCAGAAAAATAGTGAAAATTAATACAAATAATCCAGCGGTTATTTCAAGTATATTTGACCTTCGCATCTTTAGTTATCAGGACTCCAGCTTTTATAGTAATTTTTCACTTTTTGGTTTGGATAGTATGCACCTTTTGTACCCGTTAAATTAGGAGTATGTTTTACTTTTCTTTTTTTATTATTAACTGGTACTACATTATCAGTATAGTGAAGCCATATATGCCATTCCGGAGGCACTGTTGTAGGCTCAGAGACACTGCTATACATAACCCACCTTTTTCCTTTACTTGATTCATAGTAAGAATTTCCATTTTCATCTCTTCCTACAAATTTATCTTCTCTTCGTAATAGGCGTTTTATTGCGTTACAAATTTTAGATAACATAAGGGTATTAAAACAAAAAGTATTATATATACTAATACTTTAACGATATATTAACAACAATTTAATGCAATTACCAATTTTACAAGTTATTATCCCAATAATTGCATCAATGTTTTGCTTTCTTGCCAAGAAACACAAGGTATCTTGGTTTATTTCTTTTATTGCAACAACAATCACTCTTATCATTTCATCAATACTACTCATTAAAACATATAAAGGCGAAATTATAACTTATCACCTTGGGGATTGGGCTCCCCCGTACGGCATAGAGTTAAGAATCGACGTGTTGAACTCCTTGATTCTAACTTTGGTGAATTTTATAGCGCTGATTAGCGTGCTTTATAGCTTTTATATTAACGAAAAAGAAATTAGCAAAAACAAAATCACTGGTTTTTACTCTCTATTTCTACTGTGCTTAAGCGGACTGTTCGGGATTCTAGTAACAAACGACATATTTAACCTTTACGTTTTCTTGGAAATTTCATCTCTTTCTTCTTATGTATTAGTTTCAATGGGAAGGGATAAAAAAGCCTTGGTTGCAGCATTTGAATATCTAATTAGTGGAACAATAGGTGCAACATTTTATTTATTTGGCATCGGGCTCTTGTATTCAATGACTGGAACGCTCAATATGTCTGACATGGCTGAAAGAATAGTTCCATTATACGATAACAACATCATAAAACTTGGCACGTTGTTCATTTTTGTTGGTCTCTCAATCAAAATGGCACTGTTTCCATTAAGCAGGTGGCTGGTTAATGCATATAGTGAGGCGCCAAGTTTCATTAGCATATTCTTTTCAGGCACAGTGACAAAAGTGATGATATATGTTTTCATCAGAATCTTTTATACTGTTTTTCATCAAAATTTTTTCTTGTTTAAGCCGCTACTGGACAATGTGATAATTATCCTCGCACTTTGCGCTATTGTATTTGGGTCGATATTTGCAATAACCGCAAAAGACATAAAAAGACTGCTTGCTCACTCTAGTATTAGCCAAATTGGTTATATAATTTTAGCACTGAGTTTTAACTCAAAAACAGGTGTATTTGCAGCAATTCTTCACATAGTAAACCACAGCATAATAAAAACATCTTTATTTATGGCTGCAGGATGTATTTCTTACAAATTTGATACAACAAAAATAGAGAATTTATCGGGACTCAAGAAATCAATGCCTTATACAGCACTTGCGTTCACTCTACTCAGTTTAGCATTAATCGGTGTGCCTTTAACAAATGGCTTTGTAAGCAAGTGGTATATAATGAAAGCAATTATCGAATCTCGCGCGTGGATTTCCCTGATAGCTTTTGCTGCCGGTTCTTTTCTTGCACTAATATACATGTGGAAGATGGTAGAGAAAATGTATTTTGAAAATGATGCAACGTCACGCACTAGAATGACACTAGGCAAAATTAATGATGTGCCATTTCCTATGCTTTTCTGTCTATTGTTTATGGCAGCTTTAACAGTAGTAACTGGAATATATAGCACTCCAATTCGGTTAGTAGTTGAGAAGTTGGTTTTTTGATTTTTATCTTTGTTTCATATTTTACTATACTTTAAGGTTATAAGGTCTTTATTGTGGGTAGGCTGAAGAAGATTCATTGGTTATTAGTCATTAACGTGATAGCGCTGTTTTGCGTTGGCATTGTTGTTCAATACTCTTCTGCTGGAGGAAAGTGGGTGCCATTTGCGATTCACCAACTGGTCATATTTTCCTTCTTTTTCCTACTCGCTATAGCTATGTCATTCATAGAGCTAGATTTTTATTTGAAGTACGCCTACTTTTTTTATATAGCAGCAGCGATTTCACTATTAGCAGTAAATTTTTTTGGCTCACACATAATGGGTGCAACAAGGTGGATAAGAATTGGATCAATTAGTTTGCAACCATCAGAATTTGCAAAAGTAGGCTTAATACTTGCGCTTGCTCGCTATTTTGATAAGCAGAGTATGTATAAAATGATGGAATTTAAAAGATTGCTTAAGGCACTTATAATTATTTTCTTACCCGTGTTCTTGGTGTTAAAGCAACCTAATTTAGGCACAGCTATGATAATGTTATTTATAGGGATATCAATTATATTCACAACAATAATAAAAAGATCTCATTCAGTAATATGTGGAACTCTTGGCATTTTTGCAGTACCGGCTATTTGGCCTTTTTTACGTCCTTATCACAAGCAAAGGATATTGTCATTTTTGGATTCATCAGTGGATCCACTTGGAATAGGTTATAATGCGCAGCAATCTCAAATAGCTATTGGTTCAGGAGGTTTGCTTGGTAAGGGCTTTGTTAACGGAAGTCAAACTCAACTTGGATTTTTGCCGGAGAAACGTACAGATTTTGCTTTTGCAGTGCTGAGTGAGGAATGGGGCTTTTTAGGTAGCATGGCTTTAATTTTGCTTTATACCTCATTACTTGGAGTAATTTTCTCTATCGCTTATAGGTCGAAAAATTATTTTTCTAAGTCGGTATCTATCGGCATTTTCGCCTTTTTTAGCGCTCATTTTTTTGTAAACATTGGAATGTCAATAGGCCTCTTGCCTGTGATAGGCGATCCACTGCCATTTCTTTCCTATGGAGGAAGTACAACTGCTGCAAGCTTGATATGCATAGGATTATTGCTGGCAATAAAAGCAGATGAACAACAAAATGCTTGTATTTTACCTATGCTAAAGTAAAATTAAACTTTACTTAATAGTTTTTATGCTAGATGAAATGCGTGAGGAATGTGGGGTATTTGGCATAAGTTGCAACCAAAGTGCTGCTTTTAACTCTATACTTGCTCTCCACGCTTTGCAGCATAGAGGTCAAGAGTCTTTTGGCGTAGTAACCAGTAACAACGATAAGCTGCACTCTTATCACTTTCAAGGTCAAGTGAGCAGCGTATTTGATGATATAGATGAAATAAAGAAATCCTTACCTGGAGATTGTGCAATAGGTCACGTTCGATACTCAACAAGTGGTAATAAGTTTGGAGTGCAGCCCATGCTTGGCAAAAGTGGCAAATTTGGGGATTTTGCCATAGCACATAATGGTAATTTAATTAATATTTCTCCAATACGCGAACAATTAATTAAACAAGAGTGCGTTTTTCAGTCAGATATTGATACAGAAGTAGTAGTGCATCTGACAGCAAGCGGTGAAAAAGATAGCTTCTTAGAGAGTTTTATATATGCATTAAAGCAAATACAAGGTGCTTATTCTTTTGTGGCAATCAATCAAGAAGTAGTTATTGGAGTACGTGATCCGTCTGGAATCAGGCCTCTTGTTTTAGGGAAGTTAAACGGTTCTTATGTTCTTGCATCTGAAACTTGTGCTCTTGATATAGTAAATGCAGAGTTTGTTAGAGAAATAGAACCAGGTGAGTTAGTCACCATTGATCGAAATGGTAATCTAGCTTCAGCATTTCCTTTCCCACAGCAAAAATCAAGTTTTTGTATTTTTGAATACGTTTATTTTTCAAGACCAGACAGCATAATGGAGAATAGGTCCATATATGATATAAGAAAAGAAATAGGAAGAATACTTGCAGAAGAGAGCCCACCAAAAAACAATATGGATATGGTTGTACCAATACCTGATTCTGGAATACCTGCAGCTATTGGATATGCAAAGCATTCAGGGTTACCTATGGAACTGGGAATAATTCGTAATCATTACATAGGAAGAACTTTTATACAACCAACCGCTGAAGTACGTAAAGTTAGAATAAAATTAAAATTCAATGCTAATAAGCACATTTTGAAAGGTAAAAACATAATTTTAATAGATGATAGTATAGTGCGTGGTAGTACGTTAACAAATATAATAGTTATGTTAAAGGATGCAGGAGTAAAAGAGATTCACCTCAAAATTTCAAGCCCACCAATTAAGCATTCTTGTTTTTATGGAATAGATACGCCAGAGTGCAAAGATTTAATTGCTGCAAATAAATCTGTAGAGGAAATTAAGGAAGTTATAGGAGTAGATAGCCTAGCCTTCTTGAGTATTGATGGACTATATCAGGCTGTTAAAGCAGAAAAGCGTAACAATGCTACACCACAATATTGTGATGCTTGTTTCACTGGTGATTATCCGATTGGCAAATAGTCTACGCAAGGTCTTAAGTTTAGAAAATCTTAAACCGCCAAAATTTCTCTTGGCCTTTACTAATTCCGATTCTCGGGGTGCAAATATAATCTGGTTTGAGGTAAGATTCATAAACACAAAATTCGTGGCTTATAGTAAGGTCCTGTTTGTTATGTTCTTTTGTAATATTTAATCTTTTACACAATATTCCTGGCCCACCTAAATTTGCCTCAAGCGGTTCAATGAGCTTTAATCCCCGTATTAACACTGCTGCTGGGAACCCTTCTGCTTCTGTTACAATATTTAAACAGTAATACATTCCATATATAAAGTACACATATGAAAACCCCGGCATACCAAACATTACTGAGGTTCGGTTAGTATAACCCTTAGCTGCATGACAAGCTGGGTCACTCATTCCTATATAGGCTTCAACTTCGGTTATTATTCCACTAAAGTTAGAAAATTTCAGCATCTTTCCTAGTAACTCCCCGGCTACAACCAAAGTTGGCCGCTCGTAGAAATTTCTTGGTAGTATTGTGTTGCTCATCATAAAAGTATAAGTTACTTGCAGATGCAAGCAACTTATACTGAATTTTCACTACTTTACCTATTTTGAAGCAGCAGGAGCTTGATGCTTTTGTGATGCGCCGCTCAAGTCTTCTACATTTGTTGAATGCTGCTCCAAAAATTTTACTTCTTCAGAGCTTTGTTGTAATTGTGTTTGTGGCAATTGTGATGCTAACACTTCATGTAAAGGCTTTGCTTCATATTGCCTTCCTACTTTTACTTCTTTATGTGCAGCTAATTGCTCCATAGTAACACCATTACCCTCAATAAGTTCTACGGAGCCATTATCATGAATATTAATTTTAATATTACATTCTTTTCCTTGAGCATTCCACTTTAAAGTCATTTGATATGACCCATTAGCTACTTCATAAATTCTTGTTCCATGTTCATCAACCCGGCAACGTAGCCCCCTTGCTTTACTTTGAGGTAGCAATAATGTAATTGCTTTCACGCCATATTGTTTACACAAATCGTTATTTAGAATGTCACTCATGCTTATTTCTTTTGTATTACTACCTATCGCAATTCTTACGGCAGGCTCAATAATATTATCTTCATTTTTGCTTTCTTTAAGTTTTATAAATTCTATATCATTATTTTCTATATTTTTAGATATCTCTTCTTTAATTTGTTCAGCAATTTTGCCTATAATGTTCTTACCACCATATTTATTCTCATCCCGAGCAGTATATGTACATATACCATTACTATCCTTATGAATATAAGGTTTTGGTTTCTTTTTATTAGTGGTATTAGTAGAAGTGTTGTTCTGCATTATTAAGAGTGACGTATTTAGGTACATTCTCATCTAGTGTTGATTTAGGTACATTTTTAGTATCCGAAATCGAATTATTATCAGAAGGACTGATATTTAGATTAGAAGAAGTTTCAATTAAAGATACAGTTTCAGTGCTATTAGTTAACATATATGCCTCCATTATTTTTAATATATAAATGTTAGCATATAGATACCACGCCAATTAGTCAATATAAATTATGATGTTTAATGTTGAAAGCTCAAATACTCCTTTGCTTGATCGGTTAGAACGCGCCCTCTTGGTGTGCGCTTTACAAAACTAATTTTGATTAAATAAGGTTCTACTGTTTCTTCAATATTGCCAACATCTTCGGATAGCGCAATAGATATGGTGTCAATTCCAACAGGGCCTGAAGTGTTGAATAAAAATCTTAGATAATTCATATCAAGTTTATTGAGTCCCATTTTATCTACACCCAATTTTAGTAATACAGAATCAGCGACTTCATAAGTAATTTTTTTATCATCTTTCACTTCAACAAAATCCCTTATTCTTCTGAGTAACCTCAAAGCAATTCTTGGAGTGCCGCGCGCACGGCAGGCAATTTCCCGCGCAGCACCCTCTTCAATTTCAGCAGAAAGAACTCTTGCGCCTCTTTTTATAATATTAACCAGCTCCTCAAAGGAATAAAACTCAAGATGCAAAGGAATGCCAAAACGATCTCTGAGTGGCGCAGAAAGTAATCCAAGCCGTGTTGTTGCTCCAATTAGCGTAAATGGTGGTAGATCTATCCTTAAAGTGCGAGTAGATGGACCTTCACCTACTAATATGTCCAAGCAAAAATCTTCCATAGCAGTATATAAAACTTCTTCGATGCTGCGATTTAATCTATGGATTTCGTCGATAAATAGAACATCTTTTGCATTTAAAGTGGTAAGCACTGCGGCCAAATCTCCAGCTTTACTAAGTAAAGGACCAGAAGTTGCGCGAAAGCTAACTCTTAATTCTTTAGAAACAATTTGTGCTAAAGTTGTTTTGCCAAGCCCTGGAGGACCGTACAATAAGACGTGATCTAAAGCTTCAGTTCTCGTCTGTGCAGCGTTTATAAACACTTTTAAATTTTGTATTAAGTCTTTTTGCCCGACAAAATCATCAAGTTGCTCAGGCCTGATGTTGATATTGCGCACATCTTCAGTATATTCTTTACCGCACGATATTGATTTCATAATGTTAAGAGCTCCTTAAGCGCTATGCGAATAATATCCTTAGTGTCCAGATTTGACGATTCGTCTTGTATTTTCTTTATCGTATCATAAGCTTTCATTTTTTCATATCCAAGATTGATCAATGCTGAAAGGGCATCTTCATTAATTGGATTAAAGTTATTGTTATTTATTTCTAGTTTACTTACTTTGCCACTCAATTCAGTGATGATTCGATTTATGAGTTTCAAGCCAAGTCCACTCATCTTGAGTGCTACTTTATCTTCATTCATAATTGCCAAAAATAGCTGTTCTGGAGTTAATTTACTCAAAATTGACATTGCAGTTTTATAGCTAACGCCGCTTACTTTGACAAGCAACCTCAAGCACTGCTGTTCTTCTTTGCTTATAAAACCATATAGCTGAGCGACATTTTCTCTGTTATTTGCATAGGTTTCGATAAGTAATTTAACTCTACTTCCGATGGAACATGCATTTAAAGTTTTGGCTGAAAGATACACCATATAGCCAACATCATTCACATTCAGGATTATGTGATCACTGCGCACTTCATCAACTATTCCGCTTAGATTTCCTATCATTTTTAGCACTGTATAGGGTTCAGTTTAAATACTCCTGGATCTTAGGTCAAGCAAACGAACATTATAACAGGGAAACGTGGCTAAAAACCACTTGACAAACTCCGCCAGCCCCCTTATCATAAACACTGAAGCTATTTATTTATCTTCTCTGTACAGATTAAATGACAAAAAAACTCACGTATCTGGCGTATCATGTTTAATTTTTTGCACTATGTGCACCTTATGTCTTATAAAATTTCTACCTACATAAGCTGAAACGCGCTTATAAAGCGTTTAAAACATAAAAAAACGCCAACTTAAAAAATGGATAGTGAATAACTAGCTAACCTAGGGTTTCTTTTGCCTTTTTTTCTGTTTAGTAAATTTCTTAACGTTTATAATTTAGATTAGTTGCGGTTTAAAAGTAGCTGAATCGCGGTTATTAAGTGTTTAGAATAAAAAAACGCCATACTTGAAAGTATAATGTAAGTAATTAGCCAATCATGGGGCTTTTTTTGCCTTTTTTTTCGTTTGGTAAATTTCTTAATGTTTATAGCTAAACGACAACCGTCATCCCGCTGCTTGTTAGCGGGATCTATGCTAAGAGATACCGCGGATGAATCGCGCGGTATGACGGTTCGTGGTGGCATCTCGTCATCCCGCTACGTGTTAGCGGCTAAGAGATACCGCGGCGGTATGACGTCTTAGCCATAGATTACCTGATCTCACCATCTTTCCGGTTGTTTTATACATAATTCTCGGATTTTGAAAGTTCACTTTGAATAAATTGCTCATATTCTTTATCCTCTAGTTCTTCAAAAATCTCAGGATAATGTTTACTGGAACGAGTAATTATTGAAATTAGCTCTTGCTTTGTTTTTCTTAGTAAAACCTTTCAAAGAGAGTCTGTTCATCCATACGCGTCAAGTTAAGGAAATAAAGGTATGAAAGAGATAGAATAATAAGGTATAAGTTCTCCCAGATATACTTTTAGTGAGAGAACCAATGAATAAAATAACTTGCTTATCAAAAAAGCTCAAAGAAATTTTTAATGAAAAAGCAGAGAAAATCTCAATTACAACAAGGTTTATAAAAAGAAAGAGAAAGCTAAAAGGTTCATCATTCGTAAAAGCCATGGTCTTGGGTAATATAGGAGTTGATAATTGTAGCGTAGAAACAATGTGTCAATTACTAAACGAGGACTCGATAGATATAACAAAACAAGGTTTGGATTTTAGATTTACTGAAGAAGCAGTGGAATTTATGAAAAGGATGTATAATGAATCTGTGATTCTCTTTAAAAATATCTTGCAAGTTGATTGCAAAATCTTACAGCAATTTAATAGTGTTAAATTATTGGACAGTAGCTATATTACTCTACCTAACAGTATGGAAGAGATGTATAAAGGTTATGGTACTAGCTACAGTGGCTATGAAAGCAATACTAAGTCTGGAATAAAGTTACAATTAGTTTTCGACTACATGAATCAGATAATAGACCAACTTAATTTAACGGAGGGGGTAAGATCAGACCAGGGATATAGGAAACATTTAAGTAATATATTAAGCAATGATTTGCTAATATCTGATCTCGGTTATTTTGTGCCAAGTTCTTTTAAACAAATCAATGAAATAGGAGCTTATTTCATAAGTCGTTATAAATCCGATACCAACATATATGATGTAGAAACAAATCAAAAAATGGAGTTATTAGAATGTTTAGAGGATAAGTTATTTTTAGAAAACGAGGTATTGTTAGGAAAAGAAGCAAAAATTAGAGTAAGAATTATATGTCAGAAACTAACTGAAGAACAGTCTATGGCCAGAAGAAGGAAAGCTAATAGATTAGCAAGATCGCAGGGATATACATCCTCTAAAAGAAATCAAAAATTGTTGAACTGGTCAATATTTATAACTAATGTTCCAGAAAATAAAATTAGTGCTGAGCAAGTATTAACGATTTACAGAGTAAGGTGGCAAATTGAGTTATTATTTAAATTGTATAAAAGCCATATCAGGCTTGATAAGCTAAAAGGAAAGCCATGCAGAGTATTATGTGAACTATATGCTAAATTGTGCGCAATTCTTATATTTCACGGCATAGTTGGTTGCACAGAAGTGAAAAAGAATACAGAACTTAGCTTAACAAAGGCATTTATTGAGCTAAAAAGGCGGGTTAGAGAGTTATTTTTAGTATTAACCAAAATTAATAGTTTAAAAGCATTTCTTAAAAAACTCACTATAACTTGGTCGCGATTTTCATTAAAAGACAAACGTAGAAGGGCTAGAGTATCCACTTTAACCTCTCTAAATTTGCTCACAATCTCTTAACTTGACGCGTATGGCTTCGTAGAGAGTCTACAGAGTTTTTGTGCGCGCAACACTGAACCAGATTTCTTTATCTTAGCCATATTTAAAAATCTAGCTACACCAATTGGTGAAAGTTAGTGCAGCAACCACAGCGGTATCGACTCTTAAAATTCTTTTTCCTAGACTCAATTTTTGACAAAACTTATCGGCAAGATCAAGTTCATAAGATGAAAAAGCACCTTCAGGGCCAACAATAATAGCAACATTTTTCTTACCTTTCAGCACTTTATCAGCTTTACCTGTTTCATCACATAAAACAAAATTTTTACTCTGGGAATCAGGTAATTCGCAAAAGTTAATAGGAGGCAAAATCTCTGGTATACTTATCCTACCGGATTGTTCCGCTGCTTCGATTGCTTGTAATTTTGCTCTACTTAGGTTAATATTTTTTACCACTGTACGTTCCGTTGAAATAAATTGAATGCAGATTACTCCCATTTCAGTTGCCTGTCTTACTATGTTGTTCAAAGCAGCACTTTTTACCATGGCACAATACAGGTATAAATTTTCCTCATATTGCTGTTGTTTAGTGCATTCTTTGGGTGTAACTTCTGTCAATTTACGCGATATATTAACTACTTCTCCTAACCATTCTCCATCTTTTCCATTAAAAAGAGAGAGATTATCATACTTCTTAAGCCGCATTACATTGCAAATATAGTGACTTTGTTGTGGATTAAGTGCTAAACTCACGCCTTGTGATAAAGCTTCTTCAACATAGAGCCTAATTTTTCCCATTCAAAACTTTAATTATATTCTACTTGAGTGACTCTTACGGGATTTGAACCCGTGTTACCACCGTGAAAGGGTGGTGTCCTAACCACTAGACGAAAGAGTCAACTTGAATCTAACTAGGTTATATCGATTACATATATAAAGTCAATTCAATTATTTTGAATCACATAGTTAGAGGGATATATCAGTAATCTTATATCGACAGCCTCCTATTACTCCATGCTCAATACTCACTGAACCTATCTCAGATTTAGGAGCTAATTCTAATTGTTGTTCAACTTTTGTATCGGAATCATAGCCAGAATCGTAGCCAGAATCTCTACGCTCATATTTCTGCCTTATTTCTTCTACACTAAAGCTAGCCTTGGTCTTAATTTTTTGATCATTAGTCTGTTGCTGACTTATCGACTTATTAGCACTTAGCTCATTTAGCTTCACTTGCCAATCATTCACTTTATCTTGCACTAACCCATGGCAAGTTCCAGAATTAGCTTTTATGTCTTTTGCTTTTCTTTCTGCTCTTTTCTTGGACAAATCTACCCTAGCATAAATAGGTTCTGACGACTGTTCTGGCTCTTTCTGTTTTAGGCTAGTAGGCTTTTTTGTTCTGAAAGATCATCTATAGTGCAATAAATAGGTTCTTCTGATATACTCAAATAACCACTATCTTCCAATGATAAATTTTCAGTGGATTTTTTATGTGAATCATATATTTCAGCATAAATAGATTCTTCTGATACACTCAAATAACCATTCTCCCCTAATGAGTTACTAACCTTAGCATCATACACCTCAGCGTAAATTGGCTCTTTTGAAGGCAAAGCATCATAATTAGTGCTCTTTGGCTTATACTCAAAAGTTCTAGAAGGTTTTTGAGGTGGTATTACATTGTTGTTCACCTCAGCGTACATAGTTATTGGCTCATATTCAGAGGTTCTAGGAGGTTTTTGTTGTATAGCTTCAACATTCAAATCATCTGTAGAATAATACTCTGCGCCTTTTCCTAGTAAAAAGGAAACTGTGGGGTGAAGAATTATCTCTGCTGGTAAGTTTTTCTCACTATCCAATTTTAGATTTTTTGATTCTGCTAAACTCTCAATAACACGAATTATAACATTCTTTCCATTCTCATCTATTGAGTGGATATCAGCTCCACGATTAATCAGCAATTCCATTATTTTGTGATCTGTAGCATGTCCTAAAGCCTGATTTAAAGCTTGATTATTATTTATATCAAATGATCCTGTATTCTTGAGAGACATAGTCTTTGAAAAGAATTTTCTAAAACTATTTAATGCATCATAGAGAATTAGAGTCAGTTTAACACCTTTTATGTCATTGTTTTTGACAGATTTAATTAAAAAATTATCTATTATGCCCATGATTATACCCCCTATATAAAAGCTCACTACCATGGTACAATTTTAAACTATGATGATTTATTTTCTACTAATAGCAGCTCTCTATAACCACTTAACAAGTGGTGGCATTGACATCATAATTGCATCTGGATTGCCGTCAGTCATTAAACCAAACCTTGTGCCACGATCGTATAACAGATTGAATTCTACATATCTGCCACGTTTTATTAATTGATTTTCTCGTTGTTCTTTTGTCCAAGATTTTTGCATATGTTTACGTATGACGTGCGAATAAATTTCCAAAAAGGCTTCACCTACTGCTTTTGTGAACTCAAAATCATTTTCCCAATTACCAGAACTCAGATTATCATAGAAAATACCACCAATGCCACGTGGCTCTTTTCTGTGTTGTAAGAAAAAATAATTGTCACATTGCTCTTTAAATTTTGGATAATATCCGGTGTCAAATCTATCACATGTCATTTTGATTGATTCATGAATATACTTGCAATCTTCTTCATTTCTATATATTGGCGTAAAATCCATTCCTCCACCAAACCATTGTTTTGAAGTATATATCAGCCTTGTGTTCATATGTGCTGCAGGGATAAGGGGCGATTGCATATGAGACACTAAAGATATACCGCTTGCCCAGAACTCTCCGTTACTTTCACTTGCACCAGGAATTTCATTAATGGCTGAATCTGCAAATTTTCCGTGTACTTTTGAAACGTTTACTCCAACTTTTTCAAAAACATTACCAAAAATAATTGTAGATTCACCACCTCCACCACCTGGGCGATCCCACTTTCTCTTTTCGATCTTTGGCTCTGCGGATGATTGTTTTTCAATTAATAAGAAAGATTCTATGATCTTATCTCTTAGTGCACAGAACCATTTAAATGCTTGTGTTTTTTGTTTTTCCATAATATCCTTTTGCTAGCTTATTAACATTGTTATATCTGATATTTAAGGAACTTAATTAGATTTGGATGATAATTATCTATCAAAGACGTTAATAAATCTATAATAATTAAATCAATATAATAGAACATTTTCGTATGTACAACAATGCCAAGTAACAATAATGAATAAAAGATACATAGATAACAAAAAAGAGAACAGGGTTGACTTCATACTAAGAAATTATGGAATGTCAATTGTTGTGATGGCAGTTATTATGCTCTTACCTCCAGTAGCAATATCGATACTCTACTTTTTTGATATATATAGTCAGCATATTAATATAGAGATTAATTTATTAGTTAGCATTCTAACAACTCTCTTTATGATGTATAATGTAAAACGCTACAGATACCTACTTAATACTATAGAATTTCAAAATGCAATATTTGCAAATGCACTAAATCATAATACAGAATTTTGCCTTATTTTACATAAAGATGAAGGTATTATTTATGCTGATGCAAGGTTCTACGAAAGGTTTAAAGATCATATAGATGATGACATTACGTTAGACAAGATTCTTGAAATAGGAGATGTTTCAGAAGCAGACAAAAAAGTACTCTATCATGCACTAAAAAATAACTCTTCTGTACAGGTATGCATTTCCTTAAACAAGAAGAATAGAGTATCTAACTTTCTTTTGCTCTTTGAGCCGATACCAGATAATCCCCAAATTGCTATAAATAGTAATAAGATTTTAAATTTATCATTAGTGCCAATAGCAAGGCCAGATGGGTATTTTGTATTAAAAGCAACACAGATAAACAAGGAGCAGATATATGAAGAGTTAATAGAAAAACACAGCATAGGAACTTACATTGCAAATGCCAAAGGGGTGATTTTATCTGTAAATAAAAGATTTTTAGACATATTTGAACTAAAAAAACTGGAAAAAGGTAGCTCAATCAGTGATTTTATATCTCAATCTAAATATAACAATACAACAACCGATAATGAAATTTTGTTTTTTACTATAAGTGGTATTCCATTCAAGGCTTATATGAGCACTGCTATATTTTGTGATAAATACAACCATAGCTATATATATGGCTTTATAACACCAACCGAATCAAATATTGTTGATTATCAATTACACCCTTGTTTTGCAAATTCATCAATTGCTATTGCACAATGTGACATAAACGGCAACTTTGTAAAGAAAAATACGGCACTAATAAAGCTTGCAGGGTCAGATAATAATTCAATCTTTACGTTGATATTGGATAGTTATCATGTGAAAATACGTGAATATTTTTCGAGTAATAGAATAAATAATGCGTCTTTTGATGTACAGCTCAACGGCGGTAATAACATAAAAATATATTTCAATAAGTTTCTTCATAATAAAATGATCTTCATACTTTGTTATTTTATTGACAATACTGAACACAAAAACCTAGAGATAAAGCTTGAGCATTATCAAAAGATGCAAGCTATAGGGCAGTTAGCAGGTGGTATTGCGCATGATTTCAACAATATATTGACTGGGATAATAGGATTTTGCGATTTGCTTTTACTCCAACACTCAGCTGGTGACCCATCTTTTGGAGATATAATACAGATACAGCAAAATGCAAAGCGTGGATCAAATTTAGTAAGACAATTGCTTGCTTTCTCAAGAAGACAGACCTTGCAGCCAAAAATTATTGATGTAAATAATACTATAGCTAATCTTTATGAAATGATAAAAAGATTAATAGGTGAAAATATAAAATTTAATATTTATTATGGTAGAGACTTGGGTGCTGTTAGGGCTGATCAAGGGCAATTAGAGCAAGTTATACTTAACTTAGCAGTCAATGCTAGTGCTGCTATGGAAAAGGGCGGAGAATTAACTATACGAACCTTTAATCAAAAGATTGACTCATTAAATTCTACACCTCAGGATATGTTTTCTCCAGACAAGGAAACGATCGAACATGGAAATTATGTTGTGATTGAAGTAATTGATACTGGATGTGGAATGACAAGTGATACAATTGGAAAGGTATTTGACCCATTTTTTTCTACCAAAGATATTACCTCTGGTACAGGTCTTGGCCTCTCTACTGTATATGGCATTATTAAACAA
Source organism: Wolbachia endosymbiont (group A) of Epagoge grotiana (assembly GCF_947251775.1). Classification (NCBI taxonomy): domain Bacteria; kingdom Pseudomonadati; phylum Pseudomonadota; class Alphaproteobacteria; order Rickettsiales; family Anaplasmataceae; genus Wolbachia; species Wolbachia endosymbiont (group A) of Epagoge grotiana. The sequence goes on along the minus strand of NZ_OX366387.1, from coordinate 411,795 downwards.
ACTGAAGGATACATCTATGTTGCTAGCAAAGTAAATCATGGAACTAAATTTAGCATATTTTTGCCCATGGTTTACATATCAGATGAAAATCTGAGAGAGGAAGATAGTGAAGAAATAGAAAGACCGGTAGTAAGTGAAATTAAAGGTAATGGTATAATTTTATTGATTGAAGATGAAGATTCAGTAAGGGAATTCATTGCTAAAGCACTAAAAAGGAAAGGATTTGATGTAATAGAAGCAAGCATAGGCAGCGAGGCGCTAGAAATAATCAGTAAAAAAAGTCAACACATAGATCTTATAATCACTGATGTAATCATGCCAGAGGTGAGCGGCCCAGAAATAGTTAAAGAAGCATTGATCCATAGGCCAAATATCAACGTTATTTTTATTTCTGGGTATGCAGAAGATGCTTTTTTAAAGAGTGATGACATCAATATAGAAGATTTTCACTTTTTGCCAAAACCATTCACTCTGAATGAATTAGGAAACAAGGTTCAAAGTGTGTTACACAAAGCAAAAAAGACAGTCTAATTTTAGTGTGGTTAACAACAAAAAAATTTTCTAATGCAAAAGTTTCTTGCATATATACAATAGAATTATTTTATACATAAGATAAAAGGCGTGAGCAAGATTATTGCAATAGTAAATCAAAAGGGTGGAGTTGGCAAAACCACAACTAGTATAAATTTATCGACAGCCTTTGCTGCTGTGGGAAAAAGCACTTTATTGGTAGATCTTGATCCTCAAGGAAATGCTAGCACCGGGCTCGGGATTTCTTATCGTAGTAGGGAAGAAAAAAATATATACAAAATACTACTAAGCAGCGAAAATAAATTGATAGAATCGGCAATTTTCAATATAAAGGAAATTCCAAATTTATCACTAATTTCGTCAGTAGTTGATTTATCAGCTGCAGAAATTGAATTATCGCAACTTGAGCGAGGAAAATTTGTGCTAAAAAGCGCATTAGAGAAGATACGCGATAATTATGAGTATATAATCATCGATTGCCCTCCATCACTTGGGCTTCTAACCATAAATGCTTTGACTGCTGCTAATTCTATTATTGTCCCTCTTCAGTGTGAATTTTTTGCTTTGGAGGGATTAAGCCATTTAGTTAAAACTGTAGAGCTGATAAAAAGAAATAACCTAAACCCTTTTTTGGCAATAGAAGGGATAGTGTTAACAATGTATGACAGGCGCAACAAACTCAGTGAACAGATTAAAAACGATATTTGCCAGTATTTAAATGATAAAGTATACAAAACTATCATCCCATTGTATGAGACTGTTATTCCACGTAACGTACGGTTATCAGAAGCGCCTTCTCATGGAAAACCCGCTATTGTGTATGATCTTAAGTGTCCTGGTGCACAAGCATATATAAGTTTGGCAAGGGAAATTTTAAAAAAGCACGCGAGCAGTTGTAAGGAGAAGAAACTAGTAAGCGAGGGCGTAGTATGAAGGATGATAGACGCCTCGGCAGAGGTCTTGCCGGCCTCATAGGCGATAATTATGATAATAAAGAAGATCGACAAGGGCATTTGCCTATTTCATTACTGCACCCAAGCAAATTTCAACCGAGGAAACATTTTGACGAGGAGTCATTAAGAGAACTTGCAAATTCGATAAAGAAAAGTGGCATTATACAGCCTATCGTGGTACGCAAAGATTCAAATGATGATGGTTATGAAATAATAGCTGGAGAACGTCGTTGGCGAGCAAGCAAGATTGCAAATCTTGATAGTGCACCGGTTATCATAAAAGATCTGAGCGACAAGGAATGCTTGGAAGTATCCATTATTGAAAACATACAAAGGCAAGATATTAATCCAATAGAGGAAGGTGAAGCTTACAGAAAACTGATAGATGAGTTTTTCTATACACATGAGGAATTAGCTTCAGCTATAGGCAAAAGCCGCAGCCACATAACCAATATGATTCGGATGTTGTTGCTCCCTGATAGGGTGAAAACAATGATCAATGAGAAAAAATTGTCTATGGGTCATGCAAGAGCGTTGATTAATGTTGAAAATGCGGAAAGTATTGCAGAAAAAATAGTTTCTCAGGGCTTAAGCGTTAGACAAACTGAAAAACTGATAAAGGACCTACATCAAAACAACAATCAAAAAGAGCAGAGATATACTAGAAATCAAGATATGACAGTAATAGAAGGCGCTATATCTTCTCAACTTGGTTTAAAGATCAAAATTAATGACAACAATTCTAAGGGTAAAGTTATGATACGGTATGATAATCCAAATGAATTGGATTTGATATTGAAAATTTTGAATAGGAAACTTGAGGCATAGCTAGTAGTTGGCTAGCAAAGCAACAAACCAATATCAACTGTTGGTGTCATGAAAGTAGCTGACACTGGAATCCAGGAATTTTATTAAGTTGGTAAGCATAAAAGTATAACTTCTACGTCATACCGCCGCGGTATCCGCTAACAAGCAGCGGGGTGACGATTGTCAGGGTAGCTGTCATCCCAGTGCCCTGACTACTTGGATCCAGGAAAAAGAATGGTGTCATCCCAGTGCGTGATACCCTAGTAGAAATCGTTTTTGTAATTGCAACATTCGTGCAATCTTTAGCCATAAATATTTAAAAAATTTACCAAATGAAAAAAAAGGCAAAAGAAACCCTGGGGTTATTATCCGCTTTAAAATATTGGCGTTTTTTATGTTTTAAACGCTTGACAAGCAAGATTAAGCTGCTTTTAATTGCAACTAACTTACGCTGCAAATGTTTAAGAAGTTTACTAAGCAGAAAAAAAGACAAAGAATCCCCGAGTTAGCTAGTCTTTTACTATCTCTGTCGAGTATTGGCATTTTTTGATGTCTTGTAACGCTTTATAAGCGCGTTCAGCTTATTTAGATAAAAATCTAGATGTAGATGAAGTTTTGTAAAGACATACAGTATCTATATACTGCAAAAAATTGAACATAAGACGCCGATACATTAAGTAATCCTTACCTTTTAATCTGCAGATTGGCGAAAGCAAATACAATAGCTTCACTATCATGATAAGGGGGCTGGCGAAGGGTGTCAAGTAAGTTTTTTCGTTTCATCCGATGCGCTGCCAAAAGCTATGCAAAAAGTCCAATGAGTTAACTCCCATATATCCTGAGTAATTCTTGTGCATTAGCTTTGATTAGGATAGGGCATTTTCTATCATTTAATAGGGAACGCAATATTTCAGTTGCACCCTTAACGTCGTTATTGTGTATCTTTACTACAGCAATAGCTTCTTGGCTTGAATAAGGATACACTGTGCTTGATTCTAAATTATCAATTTTGTCTTTATTTATTTTTTCACCGTTGGAGTGAAGTAAGCTCATTACTTCTAAATATTGTGCTAACTCACGCAAAACACCAGGAGCATCTTTATCATCTGCCAAATCATTATAAATAGATGCTGTGTCTGTTGGCATTGAATCTGAGATATGATTGAATGCGCGTTCAAAATTTGCTAAATACTCCCAATTTGAATCTATTTCTTCTAGCAGCGGCTTATTATCTTTTTTTAAGAATAATACTTCGTAAAACTTGTCACCTGCAGTTATAGATTGTTTTGTGTTATCAATGTTGCGCAATAAGTATAATGTGATGCCAACTAACATTGGCGCGAGTGCAAGCAGAAAGATGTATTTTTTCATGGTAATATTCCAAATAGTTATATATTTATACATTAATGCTTTTGATTTGCAAAAACATATTGACATAGTGATTATATCACATAATAATATTCTTAAAGTTGTTTGAATAGTTGGAGATTAAAATATTTCTAAAGTAGAAATAAAGACAGCAGTATTAAGCTAAATTATTTTTTGTCGGATTTATCCGATGTACCCTCAACCTTTTATAGGTTGAAGTCTAAATTTGAGAGTTTGATCCTGGCTCAGAATGAACGCTGGCGGCAGGCCTAACACATGCAAGTCGAACGGAGTTATATTGTAGCTTGCTATGGTATAACTTAGTGGCAGACGGGTGAGTAATGTATAGGAATCTACCTAGTAGTACGGAATAATTGTTGGAAACGGCAACTAATACCGTATACGCCCTACGGGGGAAAAATTTATTGCTATTAGATGAGCCTATATTAGATTAGCTAGTTGGTGGAGTAATAGCCTACCAAGGCAATGATCTATAGCTGATCTGAGAGGATGATCAGCCACACTGGAACTGAGATACGGTCCAGACTCCTACGGGAGGCAGCAGTGGGGAATATTGGACAATGGGCGAAAGCCTGATCCAGCCATGCCGCATGAGTGAAGAAGGCCTTTGGGTTGTAAAGCTCTTTTAGTGAGGAAGATAATGACGGTACTCACAGAAGAAGTCCTGGCTAACTCCGTGCCAGCAGCCGCGGTAATACGGAGAGGGCTAGCGTTATTCGGAATTATTGGGCGTAAAGGGCGCGTAGGCGGATTAGTAAGTTAAAAGTGAAATCCCAAGGCTCAACCTTGGAATTGCTTTTAAAACTGCTAATCTAGAGATTGAAAGAGGATAGAGGAATTCCTAGTGTAGAGGTGAAATTCGTAAATATTAGGAGGAACACCAGTGGCGAAGGCGTCTATCTGGTTCAAATCTGACGCTGAGGCGCGAAAGCGTGGGGAGCAAACAGGATTAGATACCCTGGTAGTCCACGCTGTAAACGATGAATGTTAAATATGGGAAGTTTTACTTTCTGTATTACAGCTAACGCGTTAAACATTCCGCCTGGGGACTACGGTCGCAAGATTAAAACTCAAAGGAATTGACGGGGACCCGCACAAGCGGTGGAGCATGTGGTTTAATTCGATGCAACGCGAAAAACCTTACCACTCCTTGACATGGAAATTATACCTATTCGAAGGGATAGGGTCGGTTCGGCCGGGTTTCACACAGGTGTTGCATGGCTGTCGTCAGCTCGTGTCGTGAGATGTTGGGTTAAGTCCCGCAACGAGCGCAACCCTCATCCTTAGTTACCATCAGGTAATGCTGGGGACTTTAAGGAAACTGCCAGTGATAAAGTGGAGGAAGGTGGGGATGATGTCAAGTCATCATGGCCCTTATGGAGTGGGCTACACACGTGCTACAATGGTGGCTACAATGGGCTGCAAAGTCGCGAGGCTAAGCTAATCCCTTAAAAGCCATCTCAGTTCGGATTGTACTCTGCAACTCGAGTGCATGAAGTTGGAATCGCTAGTAATCGTGGATCAGCACGCCACGGTGAATACGTTCTCGGGTCTTGTACACACTGCCCGTCACGCCATGGGAATTGGTTTCACTCGAAGCTAACGACCTAACCGCAAGGAGGGAGTTATTTAAAGTGGGATCGGTGACTGGGGTGAAGTCGTAACAAGGTAGCAGTAGGGGAATCTGCAGCTGGATTACCTCCTTAGGCTTTGCACATAATTTACCATTTTTAATGATGGTGTTGTTATCTGCTATACTGCTGTCTTTACTTCTACTTTATTTTAATTTCCCGATAACGGATTTTATGAGTGATAGACCTCTTTCTCCACATTTACAAATATATAAAGTACAAGTTACTAGTTTTTTCTCTATTATGCATAGATTGACTGGTATCTTGCTATTCCTTTTATTAATGATACTTTCTTGGTATTTCATATTACATGTTTACTTTCCTGAGTTACTTATAGTAAGGTACTTAAATGCATTACTATTCACTCCTGTTGCTAAATTAGCTTATGTCTTATGTTTTATAAGTTTTGTATATCATTTTCTTAATGGTATTCGTCATTTATTGTGGGATGCTGGGCTTAATTTAGAAATTACTGGCGTTTCAAGGAGTGCTATACTGCTGACAGTAACGCTACTTCTTTCTACTATGGCTTTTTTATTTATGTTTATATGAGTCAGTCTGGAAATTCAGTACATCATTGGTGGGTTCAGCGTGTTTCTGCGGTAATTTTACTGTTCCTGTTTCCTTGGTTTATCTATTCATTTTCTTGCACATTTTATACTGATAGCTCTTTGTCTTTTAGTGAAAAATTTATTAATCACCCTCTAGAGCTTTTATTTTTTGTTGTATTGTTGTTTTGCATTTTTTGGCACGCAGTTCTTGGAATGCAGGTAGTATGCGAAGATTATATACACAGCGTACCTTTGAGGATTTTTACAATTACATGCATAAAGTACTTATCAAGCATTACTTATATAACCCTCGCTTTTACAATCTTTATCTTCTACAGGCATATTTTCTTGTAAAATCACCGGTGCTGTGTTAATATATTATTAGTGTACTAGTTTTATTATTGAACTATAGCATTATAGCGATTTTGGTTTGACAATATGTTTGAAGCATTAAAAAAGGGAGCAATAGATCTTACACTTAAAGCAAAAGGTCTGCTTACTTCACCTGAATCTCAAGTTTACGTCGAAGACCTTAGAAAGGTAATGATGTATGATGGAAGGAAATGCCAGTATCCAAAAAATTATGATCAAATTGTACAGTCTGCTAAAATCATAGAAAACAGGGATATGCATGGAAATGCTATACTAGATAAAGATAAAAATCCAACCTATAAACTTTTGTATGGTCAAAAAGATGAGAATGGAGAACAACCAAGTTTCAGATTATCTTTAGTTACCAAAGATAAAGATAATGATAGATCTTATTTTACTATCAATTATATAGACAATCAGGGTAAGCAAATTCCGATAAATGAGTTGCATAAGTCATATTTTGAGCCATTAGGCTTTTCGAGAATGGATTTGAAAAAACACGTGCCAATTTTTGAAGCTGAAAAAACTAAAGATCCTCAATATCCGTTTGAATTAACTAACTCTTCTGTGCTAACTAAAGAGGTAAAAAATAAAGAAGGTAAAGTTCAGGAAGTTGTTGATGAAAAAGGAAGAAATGGAGAATTATTATACACTAGTGATTATAAAAAGCTAAGCACCCATTTTTCAGAAATTAGAGATCAGAATGGTAATTTAGAGCTAGATAAAAGTCTTATATCTGTTCCTATCGTTTTTGCTACAAGCTTGGCTAAAGTTTGTACTAAATTGTTGACTTCTCTTCCTATAAAGTTAGGGGAGCATTTAATAAGCAAACAAAACCCAATTGCAAAGTCTTTTGGTTATCTTTTATTCACTCCTGCAGCGGCAGTAAAAAATTTAGTGGATATGGGAGCTACCATACTTAAGGCTCCAATTTTATTGTTTGTAGCAAATGAGAAAAAATATGGTGATGCTTACTACACCATGTGGAAACACCAACTGAAAGGATGTTTGGAAGAAGCAAAAAGTGACTTTAATGTTATTAAAGGTGAAGAAAGGCTAAAGCCGGATCATGGGAATCGTGATTCACTAGTGGGCACATGGGATGAGCTTAACGCTAGAAGGCCAAAGAAACAAGGGGATGATAAAGAAGTTAGCAAGAGTAATGAAATACTAAAGAGTCCTGAGGAAGAACAAAATAAGGGTAATGAAATATTAAGTGATAAAAGAAAAGGTCATGTTGAGGAATTACAAAATAGAAGAAATTCACAGCAAGGGCAAGGCGCTACACATGATCACTCTCATTAGCAATTACTTTAAATCAACATTTACTTTCTTTATTAACTATTCCACAACAAAAACTTGCATGTATTTTGCCCTCAGTATAAGATATTAATTATTTAATTAATATCTTAACTAAATGCGCCCTGTAATATTGTGTGGTGGTAGTGGTAGCAGACTTTGGCCTTTATCTAAGCCAAAGCAATTTCAGAAAATATTTAGTCAGAACACTATGTTTCACAACACTTTGTTGAGGCTAAAAAGCGATTATATGCCGCCCATAATTGCTACAAATATACAGTACGAGTCATTAGTGATGGAGGAATTGCATGCACTGCAAGAATATAAAGTGATTTTCGAACCAGTGAAAATTGGAACAGCAGCGGCAATATTAATTGCTGCACTTCTCTGCAATGAAAACGAGACAATGTTAATTCTGCCTTCAGACCATTTTATAGGTGATTTGAATAGTTTTTATGCTTCTACTCAAAAAGCGTCTAAGTTAGCCTCTGAAACTAACTCTATAGTCACTTTTGGGGTTAAGCCTCATGAATTCAATTCTGAATACGGCTATATAAATGCAGTATATGATCAGAAAGAAAAATGTCATATAGTGAAAGATTTTACAGAAAAGCCCGAGCGTAAGTTAAGTAACGATCATTATTGGAACTCTGGAATATTTGTGTTTAAAGCAAAACGCTACATAGATGAGATTAAAAAATCTGCCCCGAATCTTTACAATTTATGTTTTAAATATTTCACACCGCAAGAGAGATTTCTGTATTTAAAACAACGAGATTTTGCAGGAATTGAAGGCATATCCATTGATTACTTGGTGATGGAGAAAGCAAAAAACGTTGCAATGATAGAAGCTAATTTCGATTGGTTGGATGTTGGAACTTGGAATTCAGTTTTAGAATTGAGTGAGAAGTTTAGTAAAGAACCGGTGTCATTTCAGCATGTGATTAGAGAAAAAGAACCAGTTTCAACGACAAAAAGTAATAAAAATTTATTGGGTGGAGCTTGTAAGCAACCAAACAAAAGTCTAATTTCATTTATTCATAAAGTTAAGAAAGTAAAGGTGATAAGGAAAGAAGTTAAACCATGGGGATTTTGTAGTATAATTTTAATGAGCGAAAATTTTCTTATAAAATATCTTTTTATAAATCCATTAAGCTGCACTTCTAAGCAATTCCATCACTATAGAGATGAATACCATATAGTGCTATCAGGAGTTGGGTATGTTAGTTTAGAAGACAAAGAATATGCTATAGCAAAAGACCATATGATAGAAATCCCAAGGGAAGTTTCCCATAGGATTGAAAATAGAAGCATAAGCTCTCCACTTGAAATAGTTGAATTTCAGATAGGAGAGCATTTATCTGATAATGATATAGTGAGGTTAGATGATGTATATGGAAGATTTTGAAATTCTAATGTTAAAGATACTCTATAAGCCTGCTAAATTTAAGGAAGCAAAAATCTCTAGTTTTCAAATAAAGAAAAGTCTACAATTATACGAAGTTTCAAAAATATAATGTTTAACCTCAAAATATTTTGTAATGTCCATTGCCTTTGAAATTACTATGGCTGCTTGCTATTTGCGAGCGAAAAATGCCAGATTTTGCTCTATAATGACTTTGTTCTCTATTATCGGCATTGCCCTTGGAGTTGCAACACTAATAGTGGTGATGTCTGTGATGAACGGATTCAGAGCAAAGTTGCTTGACTCAATACTTGGCATTGATGGCCATATTAATGTTTATTTTGATAGGAACATAAATTCAGATTACTACGCAGTTTCAAAATCTATTGAGAGAATTCCTGGTATATTAAAAGCTACTCCTATGACCAATGATCAAGTTATTATTGTAGCAAACGGTAAAATTGCAGGTAGCGTAGTGCGAGGTGTATCAACTAAAGACTTGCTTGATAGTACTGCCGTTACAAATAATGTAATTATAGGTGATGTAAAAAAATTTGATGAAGGAATAATAATAGGAGCACGCTTAGCAGAAGCTTTGAACGTTGACTATGGCGACGAAATTACGTTTATATCATCTGAAGAATTTGATGCATTACTTGGTGAAATGCCGCGAATGAAAAAATATAAAGTTATAGCAATATTTGATATGGGTATGTTTGAGTATGATAATACCTTGATATATATGCCTCTAAAATCAGCACAAGCCTTTTTTAATTATAAAAATAGCATAAAAAATATAGAAGTACTTGTAGACGACGTTACTAGAGCTGATAAGCTGGCAGATGCTATAGAAAAAGAAATAGGAATGGAAGCTGAAAGTTGGCAATCACAGCAAAGCCATTATTTTAGTGCTTTAAAAACTGAAAGAAATGTGATGTTTTTAATTCTCACTTTGATTATAGTTGTAGCAGCGTTTAATATTATCTCAAATTTAATGATGATAGTGCAAGAAAAGAAATCCGCGATTGCAATTATGCGTACATTTGGTGCAACAAGTGGAAGCATTATGCGTATATTTTGCGCTTGTGGTCTATTAATCGGTTTTACGGGAACTTGTCTTGGCTGTATTATAGGTGTCGTTTTTTCTCTCAATATCGAAAGCATTAGAGTGTTTTTAGAAAACATTACTAACGTCAAGCTGTTTGATCCTATGATATACTTTTTTTCAAGTTTGCCAGTGATATTAGTACCCCAAGACGTAGTAAATATTTCTGCACTTGCGTTACTCTTATCATTTTTAGCGACAATTGCTCCTGCGTTGCAGGCAGCTGCACAAGATCCTGCGGAGATACTACGTTATGAATGATACTCAGCAAAAGTACATAGGTTGGTTCTTAATTGTATTGTTATTTACCGGTTACATCACAATAAATAACATAATCTTTTTAAAAATAAATCAGCAAGAGAGTGAAAACAATGTGAAAGCTTTAACGGAAAACATGGATGAATTTAGAATGTTGCTTGAAGTTAATCAATCTAGAATAGAAAAAAAGATATTTGACCTCAAGAGAAGTCAGCATACTCAATGTGAGCAAGGTGATAATAACTCAAGATGTAAGAACCTTGCAAAATTGCTATTACTTGTGGTTAAAATGAAGAATTCGTTATTGCGAGAAGCAAAATTTGATAACCATATAAATTCAATAAAGCCTTTGATATCAGAGCTTGACGATCCAGAGATAGAAAATGCAGTAGATGAATTAGAAAATTTGAAAGAGATAAATACCTTACACGAATTGAAGTTATCTTTTGAAAAAACTATTGATACTATCGATTACAACAAAAGTACATTGTCTAAAAAAATCATTTCAAACTGGATAAAGGTAGACGACCGAAATGATCCATTAAGAGTAAAATTCGCAGAAATTGAGGAGTCAATAAATGATAATGATTGGCAAAATATAACTGTTACAGTAAGCAATTTAACGCATTCAGAATTCAAGCCATGGCTGAATAAATTGAATGGTTTTATTGTAGCTTCTAAGAATATTTCAACAATATATCATCACTTATTACAATATATCTCATGATTTATTTTATAATTTTCGCTTTTTCGTTTTTATTTGGTATATGGGTCAAGGTAAGTGGTGAAGTAATAAAATTGGAATTAGGCAATTACACTATAAGTATTGATCTATATTTCATTATTTTTACTTGTGTAGTTTTATTATTTTTATTAATTACACTTGTACGCTTTTTTTCCTCCATTTCATTAACATTTGCCAACATAAGAAATAGAAGAAGGGATAGGGAAGAATTGCTTCTCTTTGAAGCTTTCTTTAGCATAGACTTAGACAATATAGAGAATGCCCAAAAGCTAGTTAAAAGTCTGAGTGAGGAGAGCGATAGGTTGTCTTTAATAAAGCTCTTTAACTCAGGTAAGACGGGAAATTACAGCTTTTTCAGTAACGGTTTAACAAATATTGCAAATAAAAATCGTAACTTAGCTCTACTTCTAGCCAATAAGCTGATTGTCCACCTCAAACAAGAAAAAGTAGTCTTTCAAAAATTTATAGAATATTGCTCTAGTTCAATTAACGATAAAATGCTATCTATTCCCTTTCAAATAGAGCATTGCATATTGAAAGAAGATTGGATTAATGCAATTTTGAGGTTGAAGGAAGCAGTTAAGTCCAATATTTTTCTCCCCTTTGATCATAAAGAAATGTTTGCAGTGTTTTATTGCGCTTTAGCAAAGCAATATGAAAGTAAAGGAAATTTTAAGGAGGCTATAAAGTCTTTATTTAGAGCACAACGTTATAGTGCAATTTTTCAGCCCATCAATTATTTAAAGGCAGAATTATATATTAAACTTGGAAAAATCAGAAAAGCTTCTGCAGTGCTAGAGGCAGAGTATACAGTAAATCCTACTCCTCAGTCAGCTAAAATGTACATCAATTTAAATAGTAAAGGTGCTGAAAGACTATACAACTTACGCCCTGATTATTATTTTAGTTACTGTTTACTTGCTTTGTCCTCAATGAGTTCAGGTAAATATGATCTTGCAAGTCAATATTTAGACACTGCTATGAAAAAAGCTAATTACATGTCAATCTACTTTATTGTAATACAACTCAAGGTTACATTGCAAGAACACGACAAGGTAATTTATTGGCTAAACAAGATGGGCTCAGAAGCTTTGCCTGATCCAAGCTGGAAATGTAAAAATTGTAACAGGGAACTAGAACAATGGGATCATAAGTGTTCAAGTTGTAATAGTTTTAATTGTGTTTATTATATATTATAAAATTCCACAAAGTGTAGAAATTACCATTAGACTACTTTCACATTGATATTGCTGAAGTTAGAGCACTTTCTTAATATAATCCTTATCTCCAAACAATAAACCTGCAAGTTTCTTAGCTAGACTTGGTTTTAATGTCAAAAAAACTTGCTTTTAGACACTAACAGTTATATATTTTAATAAATCAGGGTTGTATACAAAATGAAGAGCTTAAAGGAATTATCCTTAAGAATTAAGAATATTAGGTCTGTACAGAAAACCACGAAAATAATGCAAATGGTTTCTGCAGCAAAGTTGTTACAAAGCCAAAAGAAGTTATTAAATTCAAAATTATATGTATCTAAGCTGCATAACATTATTTTTTCATTAATGCTATCAGTTGATCAAGAATTACTGGCAAAAATTCTAAATGTCAGTAACGACGGTTCTTACCTAGTATTCATTATTGCGTCTGATCGTGGCTTGTGCGGCAACTTTAACTCTTCTATTGTCAAATTTAGTCAAGAGCGTATAAATAAGTCAATCGCAAATGGCAAAAAAGTAGATATTGTATTTCTTGGTAAAAAAGCTTTTGATGTAGGTAAAAATAGATTTGACTCTAAAAGTATCTTAAAAATTGAAAATAGTAAGGGAATCACGTTAAAGCACGTAGAAGCTTTGGTTGATGGTATAGATTTAAGTAAATACGATAAAGTTAAAGTTTTTTATAGTAAATTCTATAATACCTTCACGCAAAAACCAATGTTGGAAACAATAAAACCATGGAGTAAAGACTCATCCTTGATTGATAGCTCTCTGGCTGGTCCAACAACAGATTACGGCTATGAGTATGAACCACAAAATATTGAATTTATTTTAAAATCTTTAGTTCAAGATTACGTTGTAATTGCTCTTTACTCTGCTTTACTTGAAAGTGCAACGAGTGAGAATAGTGCTAGAATGGTTGCTATGGAATCAGCAAACAGAAACACTAAAGAGATACTGAACAAATTAGCATTGCTTTATAATCGTTCTCGTCAAGCAGCGATTACGACTGATTTAATTGAAGTTATAGGTGGTGCAGAATCTTTATAGAAATCTAAGGAATAGAAAATGAATATATTAAATATTGCAGCAGATATTACTAAACTAATAAAAAAGCAAAATCAAGATGCGGAAGTTACAATATATGAAACTAATAAGACTTCAGTTTCTCAGCGTCTATCAAAAATTGAGCAAATATCACAATCTAAAAATTGCACTGTAGGAATCAGAGCTATAGCAGGTAAAAACAAAGCTGCGTATATTTCTACAAGCGATTTGAATAATCTGAGTGATACAGTAAGCCAAGTGGTAGAAATGGCAAAGAATGCGCCAGAAGATCCTTGCATTAATTTTGCTGTAAATGGTAGTAATTATATCTCTTCTGCAGATTTAAGTATCTCAGATAATAATGTTGTAACCGTTGATAACCTAAAAGAAATTGCTGAAGCTGCAGAAAATTCAGCCCTTGCACATAAGAGTATCACTAATTCTGAAGGAGCCTCTTCTTCATACGCTTTAGTGAATACAGTATTATCGACTGTTTCTGGTTTTATTGGCTCGTTTAGTAAATCAACCTTTGCTAATCAGGTCTCTGTTGTTGCTGGAAGAGAAAGTGAAATGAAGGTTGGTTGCGATTATGATATAGCATGTAATTTTAGTGATTTAAAGTTGCCAGAGTTAATGGGAAAAGAAGCAGCAAAAAGAGCAGTTGATCAATTGAATTCACGTACAATGAAAACTGGTAAATTTCCAGTTATTTTTGAAAAAAGAGCAGCAAAAGGGCTAGTAAAAAGTTTTGCTTCTGCTATAAATGGGAGCAGTATTATAAGCAACAGTTCTTTCTTGAGGGGTAGTTTAAACGCTCAGATTTTCAACGATAGAATTAATATTATCGATGATCCATTGTTGCCAAGAGGCATAGCATCGAGACCATTTGATGGAGAAGGGATAACTAGCAAGAAAAATATATTTGTAAAAAACGGAATATTACAAAATTGGATTTTAGACTTATACTCGGCTAGAAAATTAGACTCAGAAACAACCGGAAGTGCAACTCGTGCAAGTAATGCTGCAGTTATTCCTGCAGCTAGTAACCTCTACATTGAGAATGGTGATGTATCGTTTGAAGAATTAATTCAGGAAGTGAAAGAGGGAATATATGTAACTGATTTATTTGGTTTTGGTGTCAATTTAATCAATGGCGATTACAGCCAAGGCGCTTCCGGATTTTTTATAGAAAATGGAAAAATAACGTATCCAATACATGAGATTACCATTGCTAGCAATTTGAAGGATATGTTTAGCAATTTAGTCGTTGCAGATGATCTAACTTTTTGTGGGCAATTTAATTCACCAACGATTAAAGTTAGCGAAATGACGGTTGCAGGTTCGCTTAACGATTAAAAAATTTATTTGCATCAAGTACAACAATTGTGTATTATTGTCATGTAATGTTAAGAATAGACTATGGAGTATAAAGGTTTAGTTTCAATAGCTAAGCTTAAAGCATTCTCAATCGTAATTTCAAAGTTTTTCATCACATTAGTAATGTTAGTTAATAATTTAGGAGTTGTTTAAATGGAATTTGGTAATGTAAAATGGTTTAATGCCGAAAAAGGCTATGGTTTCATCAAGCCAGAAGGTAAAGGGGGTGACGTTTTTGTACATATTAGCACATTGGAACGTTCGGGAATAAGACCTGAGGCACTTAAAGGAGAGAATAAAGAGAAGGGAATAAAAGGAGAAAGGGTGAGTTATGAGGTTAAAGAGGAGCGCGGTAGAAACGGAGAAGATAAAAAATCTGCAATAAATTTAAGATTGGAAGATTAATCTATTATGAAGTCTTTTAACAGGATTAACGTATTGTGAATAATTTTCATGAGATGGGTCTCCCAGCTTCGCTTAGACAAGCTCTAGATAAAAATAATCTTTTCGTCCCAACTCCGATTCAAATACAAGCGATTCCCTTAGCGCTACAAGGTAAAGATATTCTCGGATCTGCTCAAACGGGGACTGGAAAAACTTTAGCATTTGCTATTCCGTTGGTTGCTAAGTTGCTGAATGAGCCTAACACTGGTTCAGCTTTAGTCATCGTGCCAACCAGAGAGCTTGCGCATCAGGTAACAAATGAGATAAGAAAACTCTTATCTCAAAATTCTGCACTAAGGGTCGCTTTGTTGATTGGTGGTGAGCCTATTTTTAGGCAGCTAAATCAGCTTCAGAAAAAACCACAAATTGTAATAGGTACTCCTGGTCGTATTATAGACCATATTGAGCGTAAAACTTTGATTACTCGCAATGTTAGCGTTCTTGTGCTTGATGAAACGGATCGTATGTTTGATATGGGCTTTGGAGTTCAGATTGAAGAAATTATGAAGCATTTGCCTAAAATAAGGCAAACTCTTATGTTTTCTGCAACTCTTCCTGGAGATATAGTAAAACTTGCTGAGAAGTACCTTAATCGACCAGAACGTATTTCTGTTGATTGTGAGGTTACAACTTCTGTAAAAATTAAGCAAGAAATTGTTTATGCATCAGAATCAGAAAAATATGAAAAGCTTGTTACACAACTATGTCAGCGCGAAGGATCAATCATTATCTTTGTCAAAACAAAGCGAGGAGCCGATCAGCTAGCTAACAGATTGCACAAAGATGACTATAGCGCTTTAGCAATTCATGGTGATTTAAGGCAGCACAAGCGCGAAAGGGTCATTAATTCTTTTCATCATGGCCGTAATCAAATCATGGTTGCAACAGATGTTGCTTCTCGCGGCCTTGATATTCCCCACATTCAACATGTTATCAATTATGATGCACCACAATCGCAAGCTGACTATATTCATCGTATAGGTAGAACTGCACGCGCTGGAGCTGAAGGGTATGCGCTATCTTTTGTTACACCTCAAGATAAGAGAAGACTGCCTGCACTGGCAGACAAAGAAGGAGAGCTAAATTTTGATTGTAGTGTGCAATTTAAAAAACGTAACAGCAAAAAGGTCTTTAAAAGGCCAAGTACGTTAAAGACTAAATACGGTAGAAAAAAGATCAATGCATTTAAGAAGAAAAGCAGAGTACTAGAAAAAGCGTATTAAATAGGATTTACCTACAATTTGATAAGCGTAAAACTCGTCATTCCGCTACTCATTAGCGGAATCTATGCTGAGATATTGCGGTGCTATGACGTAGATCCAGAGTGGGATTCAAATTGGCTACAGCGAACTGCTGGATTTCAATTTTTTTAATAATTGTGTGCTATTCATTATATATGAGTTCCCACTTTTAAAGAGAATAGGAGATGATTTCCAAAAACTTAGAGGCAAGTTTGAATAGAGCACTATTCATTGCTTCTAATTTTAATCTTAAATATGCGAAAGTAGAACATTTATTGCTGGCGTTAACTAAAGACGTGGATGTAAATTACGTTTTATCAAGATGTAATATCAGAGCCGATGAAATCATCAGTATGGATAACATTCTATCAAGATGCAATATTAAGGCTAATGATTATAATAATAATATAAAAGGGTTTTTACAAAGCAGTTCTGAATTGATTATCAGTGGAGTTAAACCTAGCTCAATGTTTCAATGCATAATACACAGAGCAATAATACGGGCTCATAGCTTGGGGAAAAAAGAAATAAATGGAGCAAGTGTTCTAGTAGAAATTTTGTCTGGGCAAGATTTATACGTTGAAGATCTATTGCAGAAACAAAGTGCGAAAGATTCCAATTTGATTTACCACATATCTAACATGAAATACTCTAACGATATAGATGAATACACCACTAATCATAAAGTAAAACTTGATAAAAATAATGATGCTCCTACTACAGTAAATAAAGGTGAGCTACTAAAAGATGAGGAAATTCTACAAAGTTATTGTAAAAATTTAAATGACTATGCAAGAAGCAAAAAAATAGATTATGTTATTGGTCGTGATTATGAATTAAATCGCACTATAGAAATATTATTGAGGCGTAGAAAAAACAACCCTTTATATGTTGGAGATCCAGGTGTTGGCAAAACCACAATAGTTGAGGGTTTGGTACTCAAAATCATTGAAAACAGTGTTCCAAGTGCGCTCAGGTCCAGTATAATTTATGCTTTGGATTTAGGGTCACTCCTTGCAGGGACACGCTATAGAGGTGATTTTGAAGAGAGAATAAAATCTATAATAAAAGCGATTGAGGCAAAACCAGGTGCTATCCTTTTTATTGACGAAATACACACTATCATTGGAGCAGGTTCTACAAGTGGTAGCTTTCTTGATGCAGGTAACCTACTCAAACCTGCGCTTGCAAGAGGTACACTGCGTTGTATAGGTGCAACTACATATAGAGAATACAGCAATAGTTTTGAAAAAGATAAAGCATTAGCGAGGAGGTTTCAAAAAATTAATGTTAAGGAATCTTCTGTTAACGAAACGATAAAGATACTAGATGGTATAAAGCACTACTATGAAGGGTATCATGGAGTATATTATACAAAGAATGCCATTAGGTCTGCGGCTGAACTTTCGCATAAGTATATTACTGGGCGAATATTACCTGATAAAGCGGTTGATGTTATTGATGAGGCAGGGGCATATTGTAAATTGCTAAGAAACAGGGGTAAAATTGTAAATAGTAGAGATATTAAGAATACCATTACTAGAATTACAAATGTGCCTTGCGGATCTGAATCTGATGATTTGCAGAAAGTAAAGTCTTTAAAAGCTAATCTAGAGAAGGTGATTTTTGGCCAAGAGCAGGCAATAGAATCTCTTGTTAATTCTATTAAAATTGCTAAATCTGGGTTGAGAAATTACAATAAGCCTTTAGCAAATTATCTTTTTGCAGGGCCAACCGGTGTTGGTAAAACCGAGCTAGCAAAACAATTAGCAGAAAGCATGGGCATGAATCTTATACGCTTTGATATGTCCGAATATATTGAGTCTCATACGATATCAAGGATGATTGGTTCTCCTCCTGGATATGTAGGTTATGATCAGGGTGGATTACTCACAGAGTCTGTATCTAATAATCAATATAGTGTTGTGCTGCTTGATGAAATTGAAAAGGCTCATAGCGATATCTATAATATATTGCTACAAATTATGGATTATGGTTGCGTTACAGACACTTACGGACGTAAAGTTAACTTTTCCAATATAATCTTAATTATGACAACTAATGCAGGAGCAGCTGAACGCAGCAAAAGTTTTGTTGGCTTTGGGCATAAAAAATTTAACACTGGTGATAGTGAAAAAGCGATAGAACAGGTTTTTAGCCCTGAATTTCGTAATCGTCTTGATGCGATTATTTCTTTTTCTGACTTAAATGCGGATATAATTCTGCATATTGTAGATAAATTTATTCAGGAACTGAAAAAGCAGCTGATGCAAAAAGGCATAAACTGCTTGGTAGAGGATGAAGTGAAATCTTATCTTGTACAAATGGGTTATAGTAAGGAAATGGGAGCACGTCCGATAGAGAGACTTATTGAAAAAGAGATAAAAAGTTACTTAGCGGAAGAAATACTGAATCGTAAATTAATAAAAGGAAAGAAATTAAGAATCTATATGAATAAAGTAGAAAATAAAATTGCTTTTGATATAGTTTAAAATCCTTGTATTGAACTTCATCTTTGTTACAATCTATAACTTAAATTCAATTTGAATTATAGTGATAAGTGATAAAGTAAAACAAGTCCTAAGCTACTACGAAAGTGAAAACCCTGGGGTAAAAGCAAATCTTACTCGTATTCTCATGCATGGAAAGCTTGGCGGCACTGGCAAGTTAGTGATTCTGCCAGTAGATCAAGGATTTGAGCATGGTCCAATTAAAAGTTTTGAAGTTAACCCTGATGCTTATGACCCACATTATCATTTTCAGCTTGCGGTTGATTCGGGAGTAAGTGCATATGCTGCTCCACTTGGTATGATTGAAGCTGGTGCTGCAACTTATGCTGGAATGCTCCCACTTATTTTGAAACTTAATAGTTCCAACTCTTTACATTCAAAGGATCTAACCTCTGATCAGGCAATAACCTCTTCTGTGAAAGATGCGCTGCGTTTGGGATGCTTAGCTGTCGGATTTACTATATATCCTGGTTCTGCTAAGTGTTTCGATATGATGGAGGAAGCCCGTGGAATCATAGCTGAAGCCAAATCTTATGGGCTTGCAGTAGTGCTATGGTCTTATCCACGCGGTGAAGGGATTTCCAAAGAAGGTGAAACAGCAGTTGATGTTATTGCCTATGCTGCGCACATGGCAGCTTTGCTTAGCGCTAATATAATAAAAGTAAAACTTCCAACTAAATATTTGGAAAGGGAGAAAATAGAAACAGAAAATATTGAATCATTATCTAAAAGAATTGAATATGTTAAAAGGTCTTGTTTTGCAGGGAAAAGAATAGTAGTTTTTTCTGGTGGTGAATCGAAGGAAGTAGATAACATATACAATGAAGCGAAAGAAATTAAGCAGGGTGGCGGTAATGGTTCAATCATTGGACGTAACACTTTTCAACGCAAAAGGGAGGAGGCTTTATCTATGCTAAAAGATATAATGGATATCTACACATAAAAAACGGCTGGGTGGCAGAATGGCTTATGCGGAGGACTGCAAATCCTTTTATACCGGTTCAATTCCGGTCCCGGCCTCTTTCATTCTCTATATCTTGTAAAAGTTGCTCAATTCAACAGTAGCTTTAAGTGTGTAACCTATAGAGAAAGCTTATCCATAGTAAAATCAATTTCTTTTCAAGTTATGGTTATACTCTTATAGCGTTTCATGGTAAAAAATAAACTAAAAATAAGCAAAGTGTTTTACAAACGTAATTTACTATTTTTACTACCGCCCGAAGTTGCTCACTCTTTGGCAATTATGGCATTAAAGAAAATACCTTATAAGAATCCTATAGAGCTACCAGAATCTTTGAGTGTGAATTTTTTTGGTAATAAGCTCAGAAGCCCCGTAGGTCTGGCTGCAGGTTTTGACAAGAATGCAGAAGTTATAAGGCCTATGCTCTCATTTGGTTTTGGGTTTATTGAAACTGGTACTGTAACTCGTAATCCACAATATGGAAACAAAAAGCCAAGAATTTTTCGGTTAATTAAAGATCAAGGGGTAATTAACAGATTGGGATTTAACAATAAAGGAATAGACTACTTTCTTAAACAAATAGATAAAACCAAGCTTGATGATTGCATTTTTGGCATCAACATAGGAAAAAACAGTACATCAAAGGACCAAATCAGCGATTATGTTGACTTAATAAAGATAGTATATGGAAAAAGCAATTATATAGTGCTGAACATCTCATCCCCAAACACGCCTAATTTACGCAATCTGCACAATAAGCAAGAATTATCGGAATTGTTGAAATCCGTAACTCTAACCCGGAAATCAATTGATAATTCTAAATCCATACCAATAATATTAAAAATCTCACCAGATATAGATCAGCAAACGAAAGAAAATATCGCTGAGCTTGCGTTGGAATATAAGATTGACGGATTAACAGTGAGCAACACTACGATCAGTCGGAATAACTTACATTCCCACCACAACGAGAGTGGTGGGTTGAGTGGCAAACCGCTGTTTAAACTTTCAACCGAGTTATTGAGCGATATGTACAAACTTACTAAGGGCAAAATATTGTTGGTAGGATGCGGAGGAATCTCAAGTGGTGCTGATGCATATAAAAAAATAAATGCAGGAGCTTCTTTGGTGCAGTTGTACACTGCTCTCATATACCACGGACCTCAAGTTGTAAACAAAATTAATCTAGAACTTGCAGAACTAATAAGGAGAGATGGATTTAGTAACATTAGTGAGGTGGTGGGTTGTATACATTAAACATCTTCTCTGTCACCTAAGTAGCCGACACTGGAATAACATCGATGAATCATTATTCAAATAATGGTTATGCAAGAAGTCTATTAAACTGTATATTTTGGAAGTTGTTGGTATTATTTTAATAAAACAAAACTAATTCTTTGGTATAAAGGTGTGGTAGGAAGTGTTATTCTTTTAAATAATGGGTATGAAGAGTTTGAATGATGCAATATCTAAGATCATTGATTATAAATTTACAAATTATGCAATATTAGAAGAGGCACTAACTCACCCAAGCGTAAATAAAAGGAATAGCAAAAACCAGATTGTAAGCTACGAAAGACTAGAGTTTTTGGGCGATAGTGTTTTGAATATGGTTGTATCTGCCACACTGTTTAAACTATTTCCTGAAGAAAAAGAAGGAGCATTGGCAAAAAGAAAGACGGATTTAGTTTGTGGCAACACCATTGCTAATGTTGCTAAAGAAATAAAATTAGGCAGCTTTATCATCATGAATAATAGTGAACGCTGCAATGGAGGGAGATGTAACTTAAAAAATTTAGAAAACTCGCTTGAAGCACTAATAGGTGCAATTTATATTGATGGCGGGCTTGAAAATGTTGAAAAATTTATTATCCAATATTGGGAAAAGCTAGCTAAAGGCATGCTTGACCCCCCTCAAGATCCTAAAACCTCACTGCAAGAGTGGACTCAGAAAAACAAATTGCCTTTACCAGAGTATGAGCTTGTAAAACAAACTGGACCAGCGCACAATCCTGAATTTACTATATCAGTTTGCATAGAAGATTATGGTAAAGTTTCTGCATGCGCTTCTAGTAAAAAGATTGCTGAACAAAAAGCTGCTGAGTTGATGCTAGAAAAAATTGGAAAAGACGCTTCAGTTTAGGCAAAATAGGCATTAATGTAAATTTTAAGGAAGCTAATAGCGTTTAGGGTAAATGGTCAATTTAAGGAGAAGCATAGTATTA
Organism: Wolbachia endosymbiont (group A) of Epagoge grotiana; assembly: GCF_947251775.1. Lineage (NCBI taxonomy): Bacteria > Pseudomonadati > Pseudomonadota > Alphaproteobacteria > Rickettsiales > Anaplasmataceae > Wolbachia > Wolbachia endosymbiont (group A) of Epagoge grotiana. The sequence goes on along the minus strand of NZ_OX366387.1, from coordinate 389,724 downwards.
TTCATAAAAAAGTTGATCTACCAAAAATCAAGCCTTATGTAGTGGAATATCAATGGCTGTTGTCGGAGATGCGGAAAAAAAGAAGTAGCAAGTTACCAAAAGGTGTTATGCCAGATACATTTGGTCCAAGAGTTGTTTTGTGAAGTTGACAGAGTCAAGGAGAATGAAAGTTTTAAAAAATAGCATATTTTTTAATTATAAAAATTTGATATTAACTGTTGTTGGTTGATTGAGTAAAAACCAGTGAATGGTCACGTTAAAACATATTTTTAAATTTCTGCCAAAATCCTGGTTTATTATCATTAACCTTTGTAAATGTTATATTTAAACTGTATTTCGGATCATTTGGCACGTCGTATTTTATGCTAAATGTTGAAACTTTATCGTTATTGTAAATATGTACATCATCATATGATAGCTTTGTTGTGTAACACTTTACATACTTTTGCTTATCATGCACTAAATCACCTGACTCCCTTTCTAGTTCCACAAATTTCGTTTTTTTCTGACATTCCTTCATTTTTATTAAATCCTTATCTAGTGATATTGAAACTGGCAACGTATTTCCAGCATATTCTTTAGCTAAAAGTTCACTTTGAGGATACATTTTTATTTCCCTGCCAAAATGTGAGTCTATGAAATTATTACTCCAAAATTTATCGCCAGAATGCACGTACTCATCAGTAGCATACGGCACCCCACCATGATTGCATTGAACTTTGTAATCTCCAACACCGTTGTTTTGAAAAAAATCATGAATAGCAGTGTAGCTACCGGCAGCATCATTTATATAATCCATTACTTTATTCCTTAAATTTTTAGTTCATTATATCATAATCATTATGCCAATCAATCAAAAAAGCTCTCCCTTGCTGTTTTTAAAACTGATTTTGAGCAAGCGCTCTCGATTAGTTGGGAGCGTATTTGTAAGATTGTGACATTCGTGCCTCCCAGTTTTTCACATACTGCTGAATCAATTCAGGATAATCTGTAATAATTAATAAATTTTCAGCATTTCCTTTTTTAGCTGTCTTACTAAGGTTAAATGACCCTGTGATGACTTTTTGATTGTCAACAATCATTATCTTATTATGAGCAATCTTTGGCTTATCATCGATCCAAATTGGTACTCCACCTGAAAATAATTCATTTATAACACTATATTTTGAGTAGAGTTGCGATTTATCTAAGATGACTTTAACATCAACACCGCGTTCTTTAGCATTAATCAAAGATTTTGCAACTGTTCCAAGAGTAAATGTATATTCTTGAACTAAGATAGATTTTTTAGACTGATCTATTACGTTGATTATCGGTACAGCACAATCTTCTCCAGGTGAAAAGCAAACCGTAGCTTTTGGGCAGGGCGAAAATATAAAACCCGCATAGTAATACAGAGAAAAACACATTAACAAGAATAAAAAGTGAAAAAGCCTCACAACAACCCACCCCCGGATATACGGCGATAGGCTACATTATAATTTAATCACCTGTCAATAGACTTCTTGCATAGTTTTTGGCAACAACCGTTAGAAACGAAAAAACTTACTTGACAAACTCCGCCAGCCCCCTTATCATGAAACTGAAGGTATTCAGTTATCTTCATCTGTGCAGATTAAACAGCAAGAAAACAACGTAGTTGGCGTCTTATCTTTAATTTTTTGCACTATGTGCACCTTATGTCTTCACAATATTTCTAGGTTTTTACCTACACAAGCTGAAACGCGCTTATAAGTCGTTTAAGACAGTATAGTACGCCAATTTGCAGGATTAGGGAGTGACAACTAGCTAACACGCGGTTTCTTTTGCCTTTTTTTCTGCTTAGTAAATTTCTTAAACATTTAAACTAAGGTGAGTTGCATTTAAAAGCAGCTAAATTGCAGTGTTTAAGACTTAAAAAACGCCAATGTTCTAAAATAGATATTAGCTGGGGCTTCTTTTGCCTTTTTTTTCGCTTGGTAAATTTCTTAATGTTTATAGCTAACATGAAGCTAAGTACGAACTTTGTTAAATACAACAAATGGTGTCATCCCAGTGCTCCTTTTTTTGTCATCCGAGTAGCTGACACTGGGATCTATTTTGCATGTAACTCCAATTGTGTTTTGACATAAAACGCGACGCGTATTAGACTTATTTGCAAGCAAAGCTTGCTAGATCCAAGTAGTCAGGGCACTGGTATGACATCATAGGGACACTGGGATGACACCCTGACAATCGTCATCCCGCTACTTGTTAGCGGATGAGATACCGCGGCGGTATGACGGTTCGTGGCGGTATAATGAAGCTTGAAAGCGGATCACCTTTCACGACCCGTGTTTACTTCATTCACTTTAGGAGTATTAACAGGCGTTATTGCCGGGTTCTCAAGCTTTGTTGCCTGCTTCAAACCCTCGCTTACACTTTTGTCCTTTAAAATTTCATCAAGCTGCTTACTCTTTTGTTGCTCTTCGTTATTTGACGTATCTCTTTGAGCATCTTCTTTCATGCCACGAGCATTCTCTACATCCTTTTCACCTTCACCTAAAAATTTTTCTAATATTTTCTTAACAAAGCGCTTCAGAAGACTCAAAAACCCTTCTTCTTTTTGATTTTCTTGTGGTTGAGGCGTGTTATCTTTTTTGTCCGGCTCAGTGTTGAGCTTCTCTTTTACAGAACTCTTGCTCACTGAGGGATTAACGGTTTGTGAATCGTGCTCTGATGCTGTTTGCACAGAAGCTTCAGTAGTCTTTTTTTGTGTATTATGTTCAAGGTCTTTAACTGCTGTTGTAGTTTTTCTCGGAGTGTCTTGGAGTTTTTTGTCACTTTTTGGCTCTGCAACTTTTTCACTTGTGAAGATGCCCTTCCCTTTATATTGTTGGTCAAGCTCAGCAATTCTTTCAAAATCTTGACGTACTTTTTCATCTGCACGTCCTTTTTGACTTTCAAATTTCTGACTCAATTCTGCAACGTTTTTCATTTTGTTCTCAAGCTCCTTACTTTTCACAGCTTTTAGAGCCTCTGTTCCTTTTGCGATATAATTAACCTTCTTTTCTAATGAGGTACCTTCTGGAAAAGCACCTGGAGAACGTTCAAAAACATCTTTAAACTTTTTTTCAACACTTTCTTTAGATGTCTGGGCCATACCTGTTACCTATTAAAACATATCATATAACCAGTATGTTAGCTAATTATATAAAAAACAGTTAACATAACTTGTGGTAAAGAGTAAGAGCGTCCTATTTATATTTTTTTTATTAAAATGTTATTTACTTATTAATTTAAAATATATAACAATATAGAAATGAAAAACAGCCCATTAGCAGTAGTATTCGATTGGGATAATACCTTAGTTGACACTCAAGATAACATTTTTAATGCTATTAAGCATACCATAAACTCAATGGGGTATAGTAATAAAGCTGCTGATAGAAATTCCCACGAGTCAAGAAAGAGCTATATGGTCAATTTATTTGGCGATCAGTGGAAAAAAGCGAACCAGATATATCAACAATACTTAGATAATGCGCTATTACAAAACATTGCTCTGAATCAAGGAGTAGAGAAAATGTTGCAGACACTGAAAAGCCACAATATTTATCTAGCAATAGTAAGTAATAAGAAAAATACTAATTTACGTAAAGAAGTTGCCTATTTTAAACTAGATTCCTACTTTGAAAGAGTGGTTGGGTCATGCGATACTGCAGAAGATAAACCATCTGTAACCCCACTGCTATTTGCATTAGAAGAGAGTACGTTGCCTATAAATAGAGAAAATGTGTTTTTCGTTGGTGATAGCATCACAGATGTTCTGTGTGCACAAAATGCCAATTGTTTACCTATTATATACGGTCAATCAATAAGCGGTTATGAAGATTTGTTATGTTTTCAACATTTTGATAAACTTACAGATTTTGTAATAAAGTATTTAGAAGATAGGTAATGACCGCTGTTACAGAGATTGCCAGTATAACAAGACGCTTTTGCGCGTATTTAATAGATGTAGCAATTTTATTAATTCCAACTTTATTAATTATACTGCTATTAGAGGATTCTCCGTTGATCTTACATCTATCATACATGTGTGTAAATTGTAGTTACTTCACATATTTTATATCTTCAAAGGCCCAAGCAACTCCCGGTCAACAGTTAATGAATATGTATACTATCAATTTAGATAATTCTAAAATAGACTTGAATTTAGCGTTTGACAGAAGCTCTTCCCAGTTTTTTCTTCCTTTGTTAAACAGTGTAGTAGTTGTCCTTACTGAATTTTTGCGAGATCAGGAAGTATTAGTGAATGTCTTGAATGCATTGAAAGTAATTATAGTGCTACTCACTCTCTGCTGGTATCTAGTTGCTTGCTTCTCTAAGAAAAAACAGACATACCACGACATGCTATTTAATACGGTTGTTATCAAAGGAACTATTAAATGAGTTGCTATAACTATCGTTATCATATAAATTATGCTGATGAATTGAACTAAGGGAAGATTATGAATGAAGAGATAGTAAAACATTTGAACAAATTATTGACCAATGAGCTGACTTCTGTACGCCAGTATCTTTTGCATTTTGCGATTCTCAAAAACAATGGAATTAATAGACTTGCAGAAAAGGTAAAAAATGAGCTTAACGAAGAACTTGAACATGCAAACAAGTTGGCAGAAAGAATTTTGTTATTTAAAGGAGTCCCAAATTTTCAGGATACAAACGAAATATCAAAGTATGATGGAAAGTTTACAAAAGACACAATACGGAAAATCTTAGAAGCTAATTTGAAATTAGAGGGAAAAGGTATTAAGGATATCAAAGAAACGATTTCTATCGCTGAGAAAGAAAAGGATTTTGTTAGTGTAATGTTATTAGAAGAGATGTTAAAAAATGAAGAAGAGCACTTTCATTGGATTGAGAAACAGATCGATCTTATTGAACTAATGGGTGTTGAAAACTATTTAAGAACACAAATATAGAGTGTTAAAAAAGATAGTATTTATTTTAATTATACCTTGCTCACTTCTTTTTTTATTAGGGTTATGGCAAATATTCAGATTGAACTGGAAGAATAATATTATTAAAAGTATGAGTCTTCCAGTGGTTCATCTATTGCCCAATAACGACCTTGAAAAATTTAACTATAGGCATGTCAAGATTGATGGGATTCTAAGTGACATAGAACTATATGTTTTTGCAGGGCAACACGGCTATCACGTGCTGTCTCCTATGTTGCTCACCACTGGACGTTACATGTTGGTGAATAAAGGAATAGTCGGAGAAAAAAAGGAGAAAAAAGTAAAAATTGAAAAAGTAGTTGCAGATGGAATTTTATATTGCGATAGCAATAAAAGTAAAAATTGGTTTATCAAGAACGATACTGCTTCGAATACATGGTTTACCCTGAGTACAGAAGAAATTTCCAATGAGTTAGGTATTAAGCTAGAGAAGTGTGTATTGTGGCCGAACAATTTTGGCAGCAAAGTAGCTATACAGCCAATGAAGCATTTGGAATATGCAATCACTTGGTTTGCACTTTCCTTAATTTGGTTGATTATGTGCGTAATTTACTATAGGCAAAACCTCAATAAAGCTTGAAGCTTTCTGTACATAAAATTAGAGAAGTAGTTATTCATCTTTATCACTACCAAGGTCTTTTAACATACTGTAATTGCCTTTTCTGAATCTACTTTTTAAAGACGTAACTCCACTTTCGCTAATACCACTAAGGCTCAGTGCAGCTCCACCTAGCTGCAATCCTATCTCAGATGTTTCAGGAATAATTTTACTAGCTCCTAGATCTCTATAAACCTCCACATTACTCAGATCTGGTAAGCGTATTACAATATTTACATGCGGAAAATTTGCTGCAACTAAAGAAACAACTTTTTTTATAGTAACTTCATTCTTTATTGAAATAACGAGAGCTTGAGCTCTTTCTATTCCTACCGATTTTAAAATTTCACATCTTGTAACATCTCCAAGATATATAGGAAAACTATCACTTTTTCCTTCTTTGACTATTTTCGATTGAATATCTACAACAACGTAACTTAAATGCTCTGCCGTAAGCATTTTTGTTACCATATATCCCACTCTACCAAATCCAGCAACTATCACATGGTTATAAAGATCTTGTGTATCTGTTTCAACAGCTTCATCATCTAATATTGTTTTCTCAGTGCTAAATGAGTTTGCTATCCAATCTCCAAGCCCCGATAAAAGAGGAGTGAAAGCCATGGTTACTGTAGTTACCATCATAAGTACTTGAGCGATTTCACTTGGTAGCACATTTAGCTCATCTGCTAAGCGAAACAAAATAAACGCAAATTCACCGCCTTGTGAAAGCAGTAACCCAGCTTGTATAGCAGGTGCACTCTTAAACCCAAAAAATCTACACAATATATATATAATAGATGTTTTTAAAACGATAAGGATAATCGATAATAAAGTAATTAGTGGTAACTTATTGAGTAAAAGTTCGGTATTGATGGACATACCAACAGTCATGAAAAATAAGCCAAGAAACAAATCTTTAAATGGCAATACTGCGTGTTCTACTGAGTGTCTATATTCTGTTTCTGCAACTAACAATCCAGCAACAAATGCACCTAATGCTAACGATAAATGGAATTGCTCAGTAATAAATGCTGCTCCTAATACTATTAAAAGCGTTGTTGATATAAAGATCTCATTACTTTCCATTTTAGCAATAACCGAAAATAAAGGTCTAAGCAATAATCTACCAGTTATAAATATCAGCACTAATGCAATAGCTGCTTGCACCAATGAACCTGCCAATGAGCTTATCAGGCTGTGCTCAGAATTGCCAGTAAGTAAAGGTACCAATACTATTAATGGTACCACTGCAAAATCTTGCATTAATAGCACTGCTATCGACAATCTACCAACCTGACTTGCTTGAGAACCTTTTTCTTGCAGAACCTGCAACACTATTGCTGTTGAGGATAGCGCAAGCCCACCACCAATAACTGTTGCTATATTCGTATTCACTCCGAAAGCAAGAGCGATGCACCATATTGCTACCATGGTAACTATAACTTGAAGAGAACCGAACCCAAATACATGAATACGCATAGCGATCAGGCGTTCAAATGTCAATTCAAGGCCTATAATGAATAATAGAAAAACTACACCAAATTCTGCAAGATTATCCATTGCTTCAGCTGAGTGTATCAGATTAAATCCGTGAGAACCAATAACTGCACCTGCAACGAAGTAACCAAGCACTGGACTAATATTCATTTTCCAAAATGCTATGACTATAAACACAGCAGCAGAAAGCAAAATTATAATATCAAACAAATGCTGAGAGCCACTGTGCATGATATTTAACCTGTAGAATTAGACCATTTAATTGAGCAGCCAATACTTGATTTTTGGTCAATTGGAGAATTACCAGTTTCTGCAATAAATTTCATAGCTTGAAATAAGTCACTACTTCCTACTTCATAGCTTTGAACCTTTTCTTTTTTTGTGTCGTTAAAACGTCCACGATAGCAAAGGTTTAAATTGGAATTAAAGCCGAAAAAGTCAGGAGTGCAAACAGCCCCGTATTCTTTAGCTATTTTCTGTGTACTATCAATTAAATATGGAAATGTAAACTTATTTTCCTTGGCAAAATTAATCATATTTTCAAAGGAATCTTCTGGATATTCATTTACATCATTTGGCATTATTGCAATGGTGTTTACCTGATAATCTTTTTTCAATTGATCAACATCGCTTACCAGATTGCTAATAATTGACTGAACGTAAGGACAGTGATTGCATATAAACATTATAATAAGACCATTTTTTCCACAACAGTCACTTAATGCATAATATTTATTGTCTACTCCCAAAAGATTAAAATCTTTTGCAGTAAAACTAAAATCGACTTTAGGAGTATTCAGAGCAACCATAGACTATTATTATACCATATGTAATTTACGGTCTTATTATTTAAATGTCAAACGGTTTCTATGTATACTGTTTGCATATTCTTTTTTAGTATTATAATTATAAAACTTATGTTCATAACTTTCGAAGGAATAGACGGCTCTGGTAAAACAACACAATCTAAGCTACTTGCAAATCATTTTAAGCAAATTCACGGCGAAAATAATGTGGTATTGACTCGAGAACCAGGTGGTACTGATTTTGCAGAAAAGATAAGAGGAGTGTTGTTAACAAATAATATTGATCCTATTTCTGAACTCTTGCTACTTATCTCGATGAGGCACGAACATATGAAAAAATTAATATTACCAGCTCTTGCAGAAGGAAAAATAGTGATTTGTGATCGGTTTATTGATTCAACTATTGCATATCAAGGATATGGGTTTGGAGTTGACTTAGGGCTAATAAGGGACTTACATAAGCTAGTGGAAATTAAATATCCAGATATTACATTCATTCTAGATATTGATGTTAAAGTTGGGTTAAATAGAGCAAAAGACAAGAATAAATATGAAGAAATGGATGTTAATTTTTACAATAAGGTCAGAAAAGGATTTCAGGAAATAGCCATAAAAGAGCCCGTTAGGTGCAGTGTTATCACTGGAATTGAGACAAAAAATGATAATCACGTACACAATGAAATTATTGATAAAATCACCTAGCTTGTGATAGAAAATTATCAATTTCAGGTAACATTATTTCATATGAATAACTTTTTGTTTGAGTAGCTAAAAAATCCTGTATTTTGTCTGGATCTTCTTCATTTATCATCTTATATGCCCTTGCGAGGTTCATTAATTCACTTCTATTTTTTTTATTGCTTACTTCAGTAATAGTAAAAAATTGATCAAAATGGTCTAAGAGGTCTTTATTTTTTATTGAAGACACAATATCGTCAATTTCTTTCACATATAATGCAAGTTTGTGTGCTTTACTACGATCTTCAAAACAAAGATTAACAAGCACGTTACGAAACCTATCTTTCGTAGTACTTCTCACTTCTGCTAATAAGGACTTAATATTTTCTTGGCAATGCACTCTCTTTACCGATTCAGCCGGTTCAACCATACCAAGAACATTCTTTACCAAAGATTTTTCTTCACAACTAAATATGAACATGTAATAACCCATCGATAAAGTGAAGAGCAAGAACATAGCCGGAAGTAAAAACGGAGCTAATACATTTTGTGACGCAGGGAAAATAAACCAGGTAACAGTTGCTATTGACACAGTTACAAATAATCCTGATAAACATAATTGTGCTTTTCTTCTATAATTCTGATCAATAACTGTACTTACACCAATAGAAGCTATATCAATCATTACTCACACCTCATTAAACATTAATACTAACTGAATGATAGCATTATTGTGATGAAAATGCAATATTATGAATATTTTAATACAATTTATATTGACAGTTACAATTCTGAATGTTTTATTGCAGCGTTAGCTGATTAGCATTTTTAAGATGAGGTCAACTCTCATAGAGAGAGGATTTTTTTATTTTCTCATTCTTCTCATTTTCCTCTCTAACAATTTTTTTTCCATTTAATATGTCCTTTATTTCATCTCCTGTTAAAGTTTCAAACTCCAGTAGATTTTCGGCAATGAGATCTAAGCCTTTCTTATGCTTGGTCAAAATGTCTTTTGCTTTTTCATAGCAAGAAGATACAACTTTCTTCACTTCTTCATCTATAAGTTTTAACGTATCTTCAGAAATTATCTCAGAACCATGTATGGTTTGTTCGCGATTGTGATAGATCGGGCCTATTTTGTCACTCATTCCCCATTTTGTTACCATAGCGCGTGATAAATCAGATGCTTGTTTTATATCCGAAGATGCACCGCTTGTGACTTTATCGTAGCCAAAAATTAGCTCTTCTGCCACTCTTCCACCCATTGCAACAGTTATATCTGCTAGCATCTTTTCTCTTGTGAGGGACACTCTATCTGTTTCTGGTAGTCTCATAACTAAACCGAGTGCCCTACCGCGTGGAATAATTGTTGCCTTGTGTATAGGATCAGAAGCAGGCATATTAACAGCAATCATCGCATGACCAGCTTCATGGTATGCAGTCAGTCTCTTTTCCTCTTCTGTCATAATGAGAGATCGCCTTTCTACGCCCATCATCACTTTATCACGTGCATATTCGAAATCATCCATGGTAACAATCTTCTTGTTTCTTCTTGCAGCGATAAGTGCAGATTCATTCACCAAATTTGCTAGATCAGCCCCTGAAAAACCTGGTGTTCCTCTTGCAACTGTTTTCACGTTTACATCTGGTGCTATTGATATTTTCTTTATATGAGTATTTAATATCTTTTCACGCCCATTTATATCGGGTAAAGAAATAGTAATCTGTCGGTCAAAACGACCAGGTCTAAGCAGTGCTGGATCTAAGACATCCGGACGGTTAGTCGCAGCAATTATTATTACACCTTCATTAGACTCAAAGCCATCCATCTCAACTAATAACTGATTTAATGTTTGTTCTCTTTCATCATTGCCGCCACCAAGACCAATGCCACGATGTCTACCCACCGCATCTATTTCATCTATAAAAATTATACAAGGAGCATTTTTCTTGCCTTGATCAAACATATCACGAACACGACTTGCACCAACACCCACAAACATTTCAACAAAATCAGATCCAGAAATACTAAAGAATGGCACATTAGCTTCTCCTGCAATTGCACGAGCAAGTAAAGTTTTACCAGTTCCAGGAGAGCCAATCAAAAGGCACCCTTTTGGTATTTTTCCACCTAATATTTGAAATTTTTGCCTTTGTTTAAGAAAATCAACGATCTCTACTAGCTCTTCTTTTGCTTCATCAATTCCGGCAACATCATCAAATGTTACTTTTTTTCCACTAGTCATGAGTCTAGCCCTTGACTTGCCAAAGCTTATAGTTCTGTTGCCCCCCGCTTGTGTTTGTTTAAGAAAGAATAGCAAGAAGCCAATAAAGATAAATGTTGGGACCCATGAGATAAGTAATCCACCAATTACGTTCATGGCAGAATCTCCAGTTGAAAAGGAGAATCTCACTTTTCTATCATGTAAATTTTTTATTAGGTCGCTATATATGACACCGCTTGAATTGAAACTTGAACCGTCCCTGAACTTGCCTTCAATGCTCTGGTTTTTTATGACAATATTTTCTACATCATTGTCTTCTAGTCTAGTTAAAAATTCCGAAAAAGGTATAATTGTTTTACTTTTACCTACATTTCCGCTGAACTGAATATAAGCAACTGAAATAAGAACAATAATTACTAACCAGATCAATAAGCCTTCTAAAAATTTTTTCATTTCTATTTCTAACTAAATACTAATCAAGCTTACCAAATTTTGTTTTATCGTGCTATTAATAATGCATTGAACCTTATCGTCATTGGTATTTTTTCCGTTATAATTTACATCAGGATAAGCAAGCACCTTTCCATCTTTTAGCACTACAGGCAAAGAATAGAAAACTTCAGGGCAGCAGTTGTAATCCTTCAGAAATTCAGGAACTTTTTGTGTTTTTTTTAATGGAGCGATGATAACTGAACACTCTTGATTTCCGAGTATTGTGCAGCTAAATCTGTTATCCCATTGAGTAGGTTCATTTAAAGGTAGGTTTAAGGTAATTTCTTGTATCTTTGACGATTCTCTAATTATCAAGATATTTTCTCCATGTTTTCTTATTTTACACCCAGAAAGTGTACAGTTAACATTACTATCCTTTTGCAATATTTTATTAAATATTACGATAAGGCCGTTGTACCTTGGTTTATAATGTTTACTGGCAATTGCCATTATGGAGTAAAGAAGAAGCCTCAAGGCTATTTCCTCTGGCAATTGATAAAACTCACTTAGTTTAATTTCAATATAACCAAGATCATGCACATTAACGCAGTCATTAAACGCAAGGCGTGTGTAGTGCATCAACGCTTTTGCAGCTCTTTTCATATGAAGGGCTGTGAGGCATATTCGCTCTGTTAAAATCTCTTGATTATCACTTGCTTTAAGTAAGTTACGGTATAAAGTTCGCCTGTATTTTAAGTCATAGTTGCTTCTATCTTCGATCCATTTTAACCGATGAAGCTTAGCGTACTTTTCTATTTCACTACGACTAAAATTTAACAATGGCCTAAATATATAAATACCATTTAGGAAAGACTTGTAGTCCATTGATGATAATCCATCTACGCCACTACCTCGCTCTAATCTTAACAAGAACGTTTCTGCTTGATCATCTTTGTGATGAGCAACAAGTAAATATTTAACATTATTATTTTTACACCACTCTGCTAGTAACTTATACCGTGCTTTTCGTGCCTGTAACTGAATATTGCCTTTAATATTTTGCTTCTCCCAATTTAATATGAACGATTCCTTTGCTCCAAGTTCCTTTGCATAACTTACAACAAAATCAGCTTCTTTTTGAGACTCTGGACGTAACCCATGATTTACTGTTAATGCTGTAGGAAGTGAAAGCTTGTTTTTTTTTGCCCAGTTAGTCATTAAGTGCAGTAAGACTATACTATCTACACCACCTGATACTGCAACTGCAACTTGATTGTTATAGAAAGCAAAACTATTAACCACATTTTGAAATAATAACTCTAATTCCATTATGTCTCTTGATGGCCAGACAGGTCAGATCTCTTACGTCATACCGCGACTTATTTGTGGTATATATAGATCCCGCTAACAAGCAACGAAATATGACAAGTTTGTCCTTTTTTGTCTACCCCAGTGCCCTTTCTTTATGTCATCCCAGTGTTTGACACTGGGATCCAGGTTTTAATGCAAGAAACTATTTCTTTATTCCAGAAAATGAAAATTCCACTCTACGATTTTTAGCATGCTCTTTTTCATATTTAGAATTTCTAGAATCATCTTTTACATTAACCAAAGGCTCAGTTTCACCTTTAGAAGCAGTTTTTATTCTGTTTTCTATGTAGGGTGTACAACTAACCATAAATTTTTTAGCTGCATCTGCCCTTCTAGCGCCTAGCGCAAGATTATATTCATGAGAACCACGGTTGTCAGTGTGACCAGTTAAAGTAACCTTCGCGTTAGGGTTATCTTGTAACACCTCCATTACGTCAAGTAATGCATCTGCACTTACTTCAGCAATACTAGATTCATCATAACCAAAGAAAACTCTTTTATCACCTATCTGCTTAACAACAGAATTTATTTTATTTGTTGTATTTGCTCCTTTTTTTGGGCAAGAACTTACACCAGTAAGTAATAAACAAAAACAGCACATTATAACCAGTCTACTCCACATTACTAAACCTCCATAAATTTTAAATAGTGCGTAACTTTAATTTCAGTAGCTAATATCTCTCCATATTGTAATATAGTCAAGAGAAATAAAATACTAAATACTTTTTCTACAACCTTACAATTAATTTTCCTATAATATGCTGGACTCTGAGTAGAAAAATCCAATAAAAGAATAAAAAGTACAATTTTTTATTGTACTTTAAGCAAATATACTTTTAACTTTATTATTAATCTATTACGGTATTAAACAGATGTTTTCTAAAATAATGAACAAATATGCAATCTTATAAGTTTTTAGAGGAAGTATTATATAGGGTAAAGAATATCGAAAATACGCTAAAAGTACTAAACCAAAGCCAATTGAATATAGAGGACAAAGTTGAACAAATGAGTCTTCTAGAAGAAATCAGACATGAAATTATCTCTCATGACGCAATAAAGGAATCATTAGCAGATGCTCTTGGTAACAAAAAAAGTGCAAATACTCAGCAGCTAAAGTTAATAGAGAGAATACATAAAAGCAACAGTGCTGTTCCTATTGATTTAGTAAAGTCTTTATCCAAAGCTAAGGTTGAATGCCAAAATTTATGGAAGCTATCTCATTCTGAAACCAGTAACTTAGAAAAACTAAAAGAACGTTTTACTGATTTAATCACACTCATTCGCGAAGTAGCTTCTATAAAATCGCAGCAATTAAAATGCTCAAAATACGACTCACTGCTTGCTGACTATGACTCTGATATCACAGAAAAGAATATAAGGGAAGTATTCCCCAAGGTAGGCAAATTTTTTAGCGAAAATGTAGATAAAATAATTGAAAAGCAGAAAAAGGATAAGGATAAGGTTACTAATATACAAAAAGTTGCTACTCAGAAACAGATTGAACTTGGCTCATTATGTTTACAGCAAATGGGTATTGCACTAAATGAGATTCGTACTTCTTATTACTACCCTATAGATTATGATGAATCTGATTTTTGTTATGGTTTATTTTCACTTTTACGGCATAGTGGTTATGCAATTTATCAAAAATGTTTAGCGCAAAATTCTATAAGTAGTCCAATTACGAGACATGTTATGTATGAAACTCAAGGGTTATTCATGGAAAGGATGATTGGAACATCCAGAGAATTTATTGAGTTTATTCAACCACACATAAAAGAGAAATTTGCTATAAAAGGCAAAACTAACGAGAAAGTTAGCAGTGTTGAAAATTTGTACTTGATTTTCAATGAAATAAACCTTTCTTCTTTTTTAAAAAATGCAGATGAATTTAGTCTGTTAGCTCATATTATGTTGAGAACTAGGTTAGAACAAGATATAATAAATGGTACATTGGAAGTCAAAGACCTGCATGATGCGTGGCTGGAAGGTATGAAGCACTATAAAATTCCAGTAAAAGCTGAAAATGAGCTAAACACTTATTTTCAAGATGAATATTGGGCAAGCGGTGTTATGGGCTACTTTCCTATAAAAATTATTGCTTTAATTGCTGCTGTGCAGATTTTCTCTTGCGTTAAAAAGAATCATTACGAATCATTAAGTGCTATAATAAAAGGAGATTTTAGTTTACTTATCAGTTGGTTATCTCAAAATATATACAGTGCAAAGTGTGGCCTGGAACTGCTAAAAAAAGTAACAGGTAAGGGTTTAGACGTTGAGTGTGTTACTTACTACTTATCTGAAAAGTATAATTTGTCTTAATAAATGGTTTTCTTGAGTTATGTATGAATTTTGTTCGAAAATTAACCGGAAAGTTTTATAGCCTTTTCACTTTCAAAGGTTTATTCGCTAGCGATATTGCTATAGATCTTGGCACTGCAAACACTTTAGTTTATCAGAAAAATCAGGGAATAGTGCTTGATGAGCCTTCAGTTGTAGCAAGAATAAAAGAAAAAGGAAGTTACGTTCCTTATGCTTTTGGTAAAAAAGCTAAAATGATGCTTGGGAAAACGCCTGGAGAAATAGAGGCGATAAGGCCCTTAAAGGATGGAGTTATTGCTGATTTTAAAAGTGCGGAAGAAATGCTAAAATATTTCATACGCAGTGCAAACACAAAATTCACTGTTAATAAACCTAATATTATCATATGCGTTCCATCTGGATCCACGCCAGTTGAAAGGCGTGCTATACAAGATGCAGCAGAAAGTGCTGGTGCAAATGAAGTATTTTTAATTGAAGAACCAATGGCTGCAGCAATCGGAGCTGGGCTCCCGGTTACTGAACCTGAGGGTTCTATGATTGTTGATATAGGAGGCGGTACAACTGAAGTTGCAATTATTTCTTTAGGTGGAATTGTTTATTCACGTTCTGCCAGAGTAGGTGGCGATATTATGGATGAAGCAATAAAATCATATATTCGTGAAAATCATAAGTTATTAATCGGTGAAACAACCGCTGAGAAAATTAAGAAAAGCATAGGTTCAGCCAGTCTGCCAGGTGAAAATAACAAAGAGGGAATGATAATTAAGGGCAGGGATTTAGTGAGTGGCATGCCAAAAGAAATGCTTTTATCAGAATACCAAGTTGCAGAGAGTTTAATAGAGCCTGTACATCAGATAATTTCTGCTATTAAGACTGCGCTGGAGAGCACTCCACCTGAACTTTCTTCTGATATAGTCGATAGAGGAATAGTTTTATCCGGTGGTGGTGGATTATTACGTAATCTAGGTAAAGTTATCAGTGAAACAACAAAATTACCGGTTCGTGTTGCAGATGACCCACTTTGTTGTGTTGCCTTAGGTAGTGGAAAAGTGCTTGAAAACATGGATTATTTTGGCCATGTTTTATTCAAGCAAGATTAAATTATTTTTGAAGGTAGTTTATCGAATTGTTTTGATGGAATTATGTAATATAAATGAGATCCCAGTGTCATGCACCAAGTAATTTGAAGGCAACTTCTAGCAGAAAAGGGTGTCATCCGAGTAGCTAACACTGGGATCCAGGAAACTTGATTACAAATAAATATGCTGTTTTAATGAATTTGTGTAATAGAAGCTAGATTCCAGTGTCAGCTACTTTCATGACATCATCTACTATGTAAATTGCCCCCAAATCAAAACGTTTGCACAGTTGTATGTTGGAATGACACAAGATTTGCGTTTATAAATTAAGGCGATTATGCTAAAAGAATTTGAAATTGAACCTCTGCTAAAAGATAAAGCTCCGCACCAGACCAAGGCTATTGTTGCAATGTCCGGGGGAGTTGATAGCTCGGTTGCTGCAGCACTGCTACATAACCTTGGGTACCAGGTGATAGGTGTAACTCTTCAGCTATATGGCACTGATGGCAATGCTAACGCAAGAAAGGGTGCATGCTGCGCTGGACAGGATATTTATGACGCTAAGCGTGTAGCTGAAAGTGTTGGCTTTCCTCACTATATTTTAAACTACGAGGAAATATTCAAAAAGGAAGTAATAGAGGATTTTGCGAGTACCTATATGCGTGGGGAAACTCCCATACCATGCGTGAGATGTAACCAAACGGTAAAATTTCGTGATCTATTGCAAGTTACAAAAAATCTTGGTGCGGATGTGCTCGTAACAGGACATTACGTGAGAAGGTTAGAAAAAAATGGTGAGGTAAAGTTGTGTAGAAGCATTGATAAGAGTAAAGATCAAAGCTATTTTCTGTTTGCTACAACAAAGGAGCAGTTAAAGCTTTTGCGATTTCCACTAGGTGGGTTCTATAAAAGTGATATAAGAAAATTAGCAGAATATTTCAGCTTACAAATTTCTGAAAAGCCAGACAGTCAAGATATATGCTTTGTTTCCGAAAGCTATAGTAAAACAATAGCTAAATTAGCTCCACAATCCGTACAGAAAGGCAGAATTGTGGATGTGAATGGAAAAGTGCTAGGTGAGCACAGTGGCATAGTAAATTTTACAGTGGGGCAAAGAAAGGGCTTGGGTATCGCACACAATGAACCTCTTTATGTGATAAAAATTAATACAGAAAATAATGAGGTTATAGTAGGTCCGATCAACGTATTAATGCAAAAAAAAATATTGATCAAGGAGTTAAATTGGTTAGAACAACCAAAGGAAGGTATGGAAGTAACTGTGAAGCTGAGATCATCACATGCGGGAAGTTTAGCAACAATACATTCAATTGACGAAAAAAATAAAGCCTGTGTCATTTTAAACGACGATTACTTTGGCATCAGTCCAGGTCAAGCCTGTGTAGCGTATAAAGATGAGCAAGTAATTGGCGGTGGATGGATATGCTCTTAACTAAAAGCTTTAATGCAGAGTGTAAACATACAATAGACTTCTTGCATAACCATATAACATTGGGAATAGAAACAAAAAAACTTGCTTGACAAACTCCGCCAGCCCCCTTATCATGAAACTGAAGCTATTTATTTATCTTCTCTGTACAGATTAAATGACAAAAAAACTCACGTATCTGGCGTCTCATGTTTAATTTTTTGCACTATGTGCACTCTATGTCTTTATCAAATTTCTGGGTTTTTACCTACACAAGCTGAAATACGCTTATAAAGCATTTAAAACATTAAAAAACGCCAACTTAAAAAATGGATAGTGAATAACTAGCTACCCTAGGGTTTCTTTTGCCTTTTTTTCTGTTTGGTAAATTTCTTAACGTTTATAATTTAGATTAGTTGCGGCTTAAAAGCAGCTAAATCGCGGTTATTAAGTGTTTAGAATAAAAAAACGCCATACTTGAAAGTATAATGTAAGTAATTAGCCAACCACGGGGCCTCTTTTGCCTTTTTTTTCATTTGGTAAATTTCTTAATGTTTGTAGCTAAACGACAACCGTCATCCCGCTGCTTGTTAGCGGCTAAGAGATACCGCGAATGAATCGCGGTATGACGGTTCGCGGCGGCATAAAGATAAGTCTCGTCATCCCGCTGCTTGTTAGCGGGATCTATGTTGAGAGATACCGCGAATGAATCGCGGTATGACGGTGTAGATAGTATCCCGCTGCGTGTTAGCGGGATCTCTTGTTAGTGCCGCGGCGGTATAGCTATACCTTTTTCTACTTAGTTTGGGTTATGCAAGAAGTCTAATAACATTTATTGCTATTTTGCCATGTATCCCTTATACTATAAAGTAGAACATTATAGGTTTCAGCAATGATAAAAGAAATTGAAGAACTAATAAAAATTGTTGGTAAGGGTAATTTATTAGAGACGTTATTTATTTTTTTAGGTAGCTTTCAACATGCTGACTTAGATCGTTTTATGGATCACAGGAATCACATAGGTCTGTCTGCATTCATACAGAAGCAAGATGAACAATTAGATTACTATTTTAACTTAAAATTTAGTCTACAAGGGCTGTTTTTAATTTATGCTCTAGCTTATCGAATTCTAAGTGAAAACAATAACCTGAATACTAAAGATGTCATAGATAAAATATATGAAGTTATTAAAGGATCTGAGTTAAATGAATATATAAATGAAGTAGTAGATGGAAGAAAATTAGATTTACTTAACATCTTAGCAAATCCAAAGAGAGAACCAATATTTAAAACAGAAGAAGATTTTGAAAATAAAGTACTCATTGGTCTTAGAAAGTTACTAAGTGAAGGAAATACATTAAACAAATATGACAGAGAATTTGCATTAAATAAGTGCGTTATCAGCAGCTATTATTCCATTCATGACATAAAAGCAGATAAAGATATAGCATTGTTCTTTTCTTTGGGTGGTCACTATAAAGAACTTTCGTCATCTAACAAAACAGTAAAAAGAGAAGTATTAGAGATATGTGAGAATCAGTTAATAGAGAGCTATATAATGTTCTTAGCTGGCAAACTACACATGATCGGATTATCAAGTAGAGATAAATATACAATCGACCATGAGAATGTGGATCGGCAAGAGAAAGCATTGAAAATGGATGGATTAATATATCCTATAAATACAAAAAACACCCTAGAGCAACTGTTAAAAAACCAAAATAGTGATGAATTTGAACAATTAATAACGAGCCCTGATAATATATACTACTCAGTGCTGCAAGAAGAGAATGAATGTAGGCCAAATCCTATCACCAGCAAGAAAAAAGAAAAAGACCATAAAAACACAGTCTGTAAACTTATTTTAGGTATGTTTGTATTATCTGTTGGGTTATATGTTGCTGATTATTTCTTTATGGAGCAAAAATTATTTAATCCAATAAAAGGTGTCCTACCACAGGATAATTTTGCTAATCTAGTAATTGCTGCAGTGCTTACTATCGTAATAGTATATGCTTTATTTCAATTATCACAGGAATCACCACTTTCAACAGTCAATAAGATGACGAATGAAAATTTAGGACCGCTCCATGCAAAACAAGCTTAGAACTACATAAATGTGGCAACTTAAAAGCACATATTGTATAATGCTTATTCTTAAGTTAAGAGGTGATTTATGGATTTAAGTAAAATAACAGCGGGACCAAATGCGGTGAATGTGGTAATTGAAATAAGTGCAAATGCTGAGCCTGTAAAGTATGAATTTAATAAAGAGCTTGGGTTGTTACAAGTTGACAGATTTTTGTCTACCTCAATGACTTATCCTTGCAATTATGGGTTTATACCAAATACCTGTGCAGGTGATGGTGATCCTGTGGATGTTTTGGTGCTAACTCAATTTCCCTTAGCATCTAGTGTTTTAATATCGGTGCGTCCAATAGGCGCATTACTCACTAAAGATGAAAAAGGAGAAGATGAGAAAATATTAGCTGTGCCTGTTTCCAGTGTTGATAGCTATTATGACAATATAAAGGACTATTCTGACTTATCTAAAAGCCTACTAGATAAAATTACTCATTTCTTTTCTCATTATAAAGATCTAGAAAAGGGAAAAACGGTAGCAGTTGGAGAATGGGTTGGTGTGGAAGAAGCAAAGAAAATCATTGAAAAAAGCAGAAATTAGTTTTTATTGATTTATAGCTAAAGTGGCTTAGGTTTGCCCACAATTTGAAAAACAACAAATTCGTCATTCCGCTACTTGTTAGCGGAATCTATACCGCGCACAACTGTACGAACATTGCAATATGGCACATAGTAAACGATGTCATTCCAGTGCGTGACACTGGGATCCAGACTTTCCGTAAAAACGTTGTATTTTAACATAACACTTATATGCTCACCAACTTAGTGCTAATCAAAATCCTGGATCCCAGTGTCTGGGCACTGGGATGACAAGAAAGGGAGCACTGGAATTTTTGTTTCAGCATTAGCCATGCATCTGAACAGATACAAATATTGCAATTAAAAGCATTAGACAGGTGGTAGAGGTCTTGGTATTATATAATCTTTAGGTTCTAAATTTGGAAGGGTGGCCGAGCGGCTGAAGGCGGCGGTTTGCTAAACCGTTATACGACCCAAAAGTCGTATCGAGGGTTCGAATCCCTCTCCTTCCGTATACTGTTTTTAGCACGGTTTAAATTCGCTATATTAGCATGTTTTTAGCCTATTTACCAGCGTACCTGATTTTGTTGCAATGGTTTTTATTTCCATTGTCACTGAGATCACTATTAAAAAGTTGGCTAGCATTGACTCAGTATTTATTATAGAATTGGTTATTAACTAAACAACTTTACTTGTATGTATAAAATACTAATTTTACTGTTGATAGTGTTGCCACTTAGGTTGCTTGCAACCGAGATTGAAATTGTTGCAGATGTAAATGGTGAACCAATTTCAAATTTAGATATCGAAAAACGCATCAACTTTATAAATTCATTGTTTGGCACTCAAAGTGTTAATCAAAAAGAAGCAAAGCCTCAAGTGCTTAGGGAGCTAATAGACGAAATTATCATTATCAATGAAGCACAGAGGCTGAATATAAAATTGAGCAACGAGGAGTTAGATAATGCTATTATGTTATTTTTAACCCAAAGTTTTAAACTTAAGGCTAATGAAGTTGATCAATACATAGAGAAGCATAATATAGATCTTGGTATTTTAAGAAAACAAATAAAATGTCAGTTACTGTGGAGCAAAATTATTGAAGTAAGAATTGTGCCATTTATTAATATAAGCGATAAAGAAGTAGATGATGTAAAAAGGCAAACAGAAAAGCCGGATTATCTTATCACGTTCCAAGAGTTTATAATTCCTGATCAAAAAGACAAGGACGTTTATGGTATAGCTGAAGATTTAGTAAAAAAATTACGCAACAGTAATAACCCAGAATCTCCAATAAAGATGCGTAAAGCAACAGTTAATTTAAGTCAGCTAAAAGGAAAACTCAAGAGCGTTTTAGAAGGATTAGAAACCAGCGACATAGCAGGTCCATTCAGTTTCAGTGAAGGTTACTCCGTTATAAAAGTAATAGATAAAGTACAACTTAATCATGCACTGCTGGAAAGCACTTTAAAATTAAAACAGATTGTGGTTGAAGGTTCAGAAAGTTTATTAGATAATCTCAAGGAGCAAAAGGTCAGTTGTTTAAATTTTGATAAATTGGCAGATAATTTTAAACTGCCAA
Source organism: Wolbachia endosymbiont (group A) of Epagoge grotiana (assembly GCF_947251775.1). Classification (NCBI taxonomy): domain Bacteria; kingdom Pseudomonadati; phylum Pseudomonadota; class Alphaproteobacteria; order Rickettsiales; family Anaplasmataceae; genus Wolbachia; species Wolbachia endosymbiont (group A) of Epagoge grotiana. The sequence goes on along the minus strand of NZ_OX366387.1, from coordinate 368,053 downwards.
ACGCAAAAGAATTTGAAATAAAAATGCGAGATTTAAATCCTGATTTACAGATTTTATTTAGTAAAACAAGTGTGAATGAAATAGTAGAATTGAGAGAAAATGGCACTGCAAAGTTGATGATGTTGTGTGATATCAAGAGTAATGTAGCGGGTATAGAAGCAATCAAACAGAAAATGTACCAACAAAAGATTATGATACAAAGCAACTTGTTATTAGATGATATGCGTAAAAATGCAGCTATCAGTTATCGGTATAGTTGAAGTCAGAGAGTGTCCTTGTCTTTGTGTATAGAACTATATAAATTACTTTGTTCTATAAAATTTCAAAAAATTTGAACAAATGCAGTTAAAATAGTACATGAAGAATATAATGCTAATTGGTGGTGGAGTTGGAAATGCAGTGTTATTTTCGATAGGGAAGGCATGTCTTGAAAATAATAACAAGGTTTTGTACTTTGCTGGCTATAAGAAGTTAAGTGATGTATTTAAACGAGCACTGATAGAGCGTGCATCAAATGCAGTAGTTTGGGCATGTGAAGAAGGATTGATAGAAACAAGCAGAGATCAAGATAAATCCTTTCATGGTAATATAGTTGATGCAATAGTCTCTTATCAACAAGGAAGATTAGGTATTAATTTGAACGTTATAGATAAAATTATCACTATTGGTTCTGACAAAATGATGAAAGCTGTGAATGAAGCTAGAAAAACAATTTTAAAGCCATATCTAAAATCAGGCCACATAGCAATATCATCAGTTAATTCTCCTATGCAGTGTATGATGAAAGAAATCTGCGCTCAGTGTGTGCAGCAACATATAAATGCGAAAACAGGAGAAAGAAGTTTTGTTTATAGTTGCAGTAATCAAGACCAGGATATGGAGTTTATTGACTTTGACTTTTTAAGTGAGCGTTTGAAGCAAAATAGTTTACAAGAAAAACTTACTGCGAAATGGATAGATCATGTTCAAAGATATTAAACAGCACAAAAAGGAAATAAGAGAGCAATATAAAGCTATAAGAAAAGATATTGATGAAAGTTATTCCAGTTATGCAGCAAATTCCCTTATTAATCTCTTTAATCAGAACTTAAGCTACGTTAAAGGCAAAACAATTGCGGCTTACATTCCAATGGACGGGGAAATAGATGTTGTGCCTTTGATGCATAGTTTACTCGATTTAGATTATAAAGTAGCAATTCCTAATAAAAATAAGTTACTAAAATTTGAGGAATGGAACAAAACAAATGAAGACGTAATTCCTGACGTAATCATTATTTCTACCTCCTCTATTTTACCCTCACCAATGGCCATAATTTTAGATTGAAATTTCTCCATAAGTTCCTCAAGTGCTTCCTTATCACTTTCATAAGTACTAGTACCTTTTTCTCTAAGCTTTTTCATGTCATCTTCTGAAAAATTTTGAATAGTTCCATTCTTTACTAACTCTTGTATAGCAGATCGCTGCCCTTCATTTTGAAGCATGCCTATGACCTTTGCTTTACTCTGGGCGTTTTTTATTTTTTCACCTTCTTCGGACATATTATAGCCTATAATCTCTTGAGCCAAACTGTTGTATAATTTACTAAAGTTATCTTTTTTTGGCCCAACCTCAGGCAATTTATCCCCTAAATTTTTAGATAAACTTTTCACTGCTTTTCCTGCATCAATCGCACCTTCTTTTATTTTTTCCCCTGCCTTTACTCTACCTATTCCTACATAACGTGCTCCAATAGCCACAAGCGCTATTAATGTAGCAAGCACAATAAGTGGAGAAAATGCTGCTCCTAATACCATTACGGCAGAAGCTATTCCAATTTTTTTATTTGCAGATGCTGATTTAAAATAATTGACTAGATTGTCCAGTGGACCTTTATTATTATTTATAACATTACTTATTGCTTGTTGGTTAACAGATTTTAACGCCTCTTCTATTATTTTTGAGTCAACATTTTCAGAAGTTAAATCTTTAAGTGCTTCTTCAATGAGTTTTATAAATAATTCTTTATTTACCTCCTTTTGCAAGCCTTGGTCATTAATTGCTAAACCTAAATCTTTGAGGTTCATCCCTTTAACTTGTTCTGATAGGGTTGTAAATAACTCTTTTTTCCCCTCTTGTGAGGATTGTGCAATACTTTCTATTATATCTGAAATAGCTTTTCTTAGTTCTGGATAGTCAGTGTCAAAAAACATACTATTGCTAGATTCCATATTCAGCTTCGTTGATTATAAATATGCCTAATTATACATACTAATCATTAATTATATTATAATTGATATAACATACCCCTTTCCAAATATAGAATTTGTATTAAAATATCTAGATTATATGAAATCAAGGTACTTTATGGGTGAAAAAAAATTAAAAGCTGCTGTGGTCTTATCAGGGTGTGGTCACCTTGACGGTGTAGAGGTAAGAGAAGCGGTTTTAAGTTTGCTTGTGCTTGATCAGCAGGAAGTGGATGTTAAATGCTTTGCACCTGATATCAATATCACACAAGTTATGAATCATAGAACAAAAGAGGCAACAAAAGAAAAAAGGAATGTACTTGTGGAAGCAGCAAGAATCGCAAGAGGCGAAATATATGACTTAAAAGAAGCCAAAGCTGAAAATTTTGACATGCTAGTTGTACCTGGTGGATACGGGGTTGCGAAAAATTTATCTGACTTAGCTGAAAGTAAAGACATGGTGACAGTAATGCCTGAATTTGAAAGATTAGTTTCAGAATTTTTTGTTACAAAAAAGCCAATAGGAGCGATATGCATATCTCCAGCCATCATTGTTTCAATTTTAAGTAGCAAGATAGGTAAAGAAGAAAGTAAGGTTAAGGTAACTATAGGAGATGACAGAGAACAGTTGATAGAAAGGCTTGGCGGCGAGCACATAAAATGCGATACAGAGTTATCAATAGAAGACGAAGAACATAATGTATTTTCCTGTTCTGCTTATATGCGTAGCGACGAAAGTACATACTCTGTATATCAAGGGATAAAGCATATGATTGACAGCATGGTAAAAAAGATTAACAAAAAAACTAAACAGCCATTCCTATAAGGTGTACTAAATAAGACTTTTCTATTAATCACACAATTAACTGTTGAATTTTACATTTCTAGCTGTATTATGGCTACGTAGCTAAAGTAACTTAGGTTTATCGACGCTTTACTACTTGTTAGCGGTGTGGTGTAGTGGCCATATATGTTTAGTTCTTTTTTTTAAGGTATTTTGTATGTCAGATCTTTTCTATATTGAAACTACGTGTTGTGTGGACGGTCAGTGTGATGTCTATACAGGGGAAGTGAGTTTTAATGATGTCATGTTAGGCAAGTTCAGTCTAAATTCGTGCAGCGGGAAAGAAGCTATGATAAATCTAGACATTATTACATTCGATATTAATATCGCTATTGATGGTCAAAATGGAAAGACAATAAAAAAAGACCTTAAAGGTCTTGAATTTGTAACTAAAGATGATGGTTCTTGGTATATTAATAAGGATTTTGGTGATGATAAATTTGAAGTTGTAGTAAAGCAATCATAATTTTACATCTCAGGTGTAACATTTAGTATAGGCGCTATTCTATTTATAATGTTCTTTACTATAGGCGCAGCAATTATTCCCCCGGTATGGTGCATCCCTTGAGGCTCATCAATAGCAATTAGCACTATGTACCTTGGGTCAAGCATAGTTAGCACTCCTATAAATGATGCTATGTTTGCATCTTTGCTATATTTACCATCTACAACTTTTTCCGCCGATCCAGTTTTTCCTCCTATTGAATATGCCTTTATTTTTGCTTTTCTGCCAGTGCCATCTGTTACTGCTGCACGTAATAATTTTCTCATTTCCCTGGAAGTTCTTCTTGAGATAATTTGCTCTCCTATACTTCTTTTATTCAACATCAAGGTTGCGTTATGAAATATCCCATTATTGATTAATGCTGCTGCAGTTTGTGCAAGATGTATAGGAGTTACAGCTATGCCATAACCATAAGATGCTGTTATTAAAGTGTTTTCACTCCATTTATCCGGGATTATCGGTGTGGATTTTTCTGGTATTTCTATTTTCAAAGGAGAAAATAGCTTCATAGCTTTAAAGTATTCTACCTGTTTTTCAATACCTAGTTTGACTGCAATTTTTGCTGCACCAATGTTGGATGATTTTACAAATATATCTTGCACAGTAATTTTTGGAATTTTAGATTTATGAAAATCATGAATTTTATACTTTCCAATGGTGATTGGTGTTGATACGTCATATAAATCGCTAGTTTTTGTAGCGTTCGCATCAAGCGCTGCGGCTATTGTAAAGTATTTTAATACTGACCCCATCTCATATACCCCAAGACTGGCACGATTAAACTTTTGTATGTCTTCTGCCTTATTCTGTAAGTTGGGATTAAAATCAGGTAGGCTGACCATCGAGATGACTTCACTATTTCTCACATTTAAAACAATTCCTACTCCGCCAAGTGCCTGATATCTGCTTACAGCTTTAGTTAGCTCTTCATGCACTATGCTTTGCACTCGTGTATCTAAGGATAGTATTATGGGCTTTTCTTGCTCATTGTTTTTACTTATATACGCCTCAACTCCTGCAATACCATTGCCATCTATGTCAGTGTAACCAAGCACGTGTGAAAATAAATTACTGTGAGGATATATACGCTTTATGTCGTCATAAAAATTTACTCCTGGTACACCAGCGTTTTTGATCGCTAGTAATTCTTTTGGAGTCAAGTGCCGCTTTATCCAAGCAAATTTCTTTTCTGAAGTAAGTACTCTATATAAGTTCTTGTATTCGAGGTCATGCAAAGTAGAACACAGTTGTGCTGCTATACTTTCCGGATTCTTTACTTTGGTTGCATCTATATATAGTGATGTTGTGGGCACATTTGTTGCTATTACCACTCCATTTCTATCTAAAATATCAGGTTGTTTATGTACTATATTATCTTTTCTAAAATTTTCTGAAGTAGTAGGTTGATCAAATGTTAAAGAGAATATGCGAAAAATAATTATTATATAAAATATAAATAATGGTACTATAAAACACAGTGAGCGGAGCTTATTTTTAAGTAATGCTTGCATATTTACTTGATTTGACAAAAATGGAAATCATCTTAGCTGAACCACGAGGTTTTTGTGCCGGGGTAAAAAGAGCTGTGGACATATTAGCTATTACTTTAGAAAAATACAAAAACGAGCGCCAAGTTTATGTGCTACACGAAATTGTTCACAATAAATATATAGTAGAGGACTTTAAGAAACAAGGAGTGGTTTTTGTAAGCAGTATCGAGGAAATTGAAGATAATGAAGGAATACTGATCTTCAGCGCGCACGGAGTATCAAAAAATATAGAAGATGAGGCAAAAAGAAAGGGTATTCAAGTGATTGATGCAACATGTCCTTTAGTTAGCAAAGTGCATAAAGAAGCAAAAAGGTATGAAAACAGTGGTAAAGAATTAATTCTCATTGGGCATGAAAACCATCCAGAAGTTAAGGGAATTAGGGGAAGAGTAAACAATCCTATCACTTTAGTGCAAACTTTGCAGGATGTATATGATTTAAAGGTTAAAGATCCAGATAATTTGTCTTATGTTACACAAACTACGTTAAGCATCGACGATACCCGTGACATTATTGCTGCCTTGAAATTAAGGTTTCCAGGCATAACAGGTCCAGATTTAAAGGACATATGCTATGCAACGCAAAATAGACAAAATGCTGTTAAAAAGCTAGCTGAAATTGTAGACATGGTATTAGTTGTAGGAAGTAAAAATAGCTCAAATTCAAACCGCTTATTAGATCTGTGCACTGCTAGAGGAAAAAGAGCCTACTTGATTGATAATTACAGCTGTGTGAATAAAAGCTGGTTTCAGGGCGTAGAAAAGATAGGGATCACTGCAGGTGCTTCCGCTCCTGACATATTAGTTGATGAATTAATAGACTACCTAAAAGTAAACCTGAGTGTAAAAATTTCAGTTATGCCAGGTGGTATTACTGAAAATGTTCAGTTTAAAATACCGAATCTGGTTTAAAACACAACTTATCTACTAAACTTCTCTTGAAATCACACAAACCAGCATCTATAGCTAAGACGTCATACCGCGATTCATTAGACTTCTTGCATAACAATATAACAAACTTTTATTGGGAATAGAAACGAAAAAACTTGCTTGACAAACTCCGCCAGCCCTCTTATCATGAAACTGAAGCTATTGTATTTGCTTTCGCCAATCTGCAGATTAAAAGGTAAGGATTACTTAATGTATCGGCGTCTTATGTTCAATTTTTTGCAGTATATAGATACTGTATGTCTTTACAAAACTTCATCTACATCTAGATTTTTATCTAAATAAGCTGAACGCGCTTATAAAGCGTTACAAGACATCAAAAAATGCCAATACTCGACAGAGATAGTAAAAGACTAGCTAACTCGGGGATTCTTTGTCTTTTTTTCTGCTTAGTAAATTTCTTAAACATTTGCAGCGTAGGTTAGTTGCAATTAAAAGCGGCTGAATCTCGCTTGTCAAGCGTTTAAAACATAAAAAACGCCAATATTTTAAAGCGGATAATAACCCCAGGGCTTCTTTTGCCTTTTTTTTCGTTTGGTAAATTTCTTAAATATTTACGGCTAATATGAAGCTAAGTACGAACTTTGTTAAACACAACAAATGGTGTCATTCCAGTCTGGAATCCAGGAAAAAGAATGGTGTCATCCCAGTGCCCAAACACTGGGATCCAGTTTTCTTTACAAATTCACCAAAAGTGTTTCATTCTATAACATAAAACCCATACTCACCAAATCCAATGCATTACTTGCAATTAAGTTTCCTGGATCCCAGTGTCTGGGCACTGGGATAACAAAGGAGGACGTTATTCCAGTGCCAAGCACTGACCATTTCTGGTCTCTTAAATTGCAACTAATCTAAGTATTAAAAAATTTACCAAGCGAAAAAAAAGGCAAAAAAAGCCCGATGGTTGGCTAATTACTTACATTATACTTTCAAGTATGGCGTTTTTTTATTCTAAACGCTTAATAACCGTGACTCAGCCGCTTTTAAGCCGCAACTAATCTAAATTATAAACGTTAAGAAATTTACTAAACAGAAAAAAAGGCAAAGAAACCCTAGGGTAGCTAATTATTCACTATCCATTTTTTAAGTTGGCGTTTTTTGATGTTTTAAATAGCGTATTTCAGCTTGTGTAGCTAGAAATTTGATAAAGACATGAGGTGCACATAGTGCAAAAAATTAAGCATGATTTACGCCAAATACATTAAGTTTTTTTGTCATTAATCCACTGCAGAGATTGCGAAGATAAATAAATAGCTTCAGTTTCATGATATGTATAACAATGTTACAAAAAATAATATCATAGAATTCAATAGGATAATTCCTAGAAAACCCCTACATACTAAAAAAAGCAAAATGCTGTTAAAATGAGCTTAAGAATAAATAGCAAACATCTAACATAACAATTCTATTTGTAAATCAGGTGAGACTTATCCTATAGAAAGCTTTCGAACTACGCAAGCGTATCTTTTGCCTTTAGTATTTCTTTAAACCTGCTGCAAAAGAGTAGGAATGGTTATAAAATAGGGAGGTATAGCAAGAGAATAGAGAGGGAAGATGAGCTTAAACTACCATAATCTAAAAGAACATCCGAGAAATTTTCGAGATGTAACAGGTTTGAAAATAGAAGAATTCGAAAAGGTTGTAGAAAAAGTGCGCCCAGAGTGGGAAAAAGTTCAAGAACAGAAGAAATGCCATGTAAGAACGTCAAGATTGCCTGTATTGGAAGATAAAATACTCTGTATAATTCTATAGACCTGCTGCAAAAGAGGAGATATTTAAAGAGAGATGTAGCAAGAGGGAATGAGCTTAAATTATCAAATCAACGTTATTCTACTTTACCTCACTAGCATTTTCCTTACCTTGAGCCTTACTATTACTCACAAATACAAACGTTCGTTACATAGCTCTTAATATGTCTACAGAGACGAAATTTCCCGAATTATTTATAATGGACCCTTACGATCACATTCTGGGGACGTACATCAGAAAACTTTTATATTATTAGTTTTGTAGTAAAATTATATGAGTACATCGTATCTATTAAATCAGAAGCTTTATGGATTACAGATTGAGAGCTTATTTGTTTGGGGTTATCTGGTTTATACTTAGCTTACTTAGTAGTGTAGCTAATGATACTATATCAAAATATCTAAGTTTACATCTTCAGAGTTTTGAAATAATTTTTTCCGCTTTCTGTTTACCACTATTACCCTTGTACCTTTTATGTTTTACTATGGAATAGAAACTTTTAAAACAAGTCAAATATCTACTCAAATAACCAGGGGTGGGTTGTTGTTTTGTGGAATGACCTTATGGACTTACGGGTTGACTGTTTTCCCCATAGTAACTGCAACGATTATAAGTTTTTCTATACCATTATTTGTTATACTTCTTGCAATTCCTTTTCTGGAAGAAAATATAATTTGGCAAAGATGGGTAGTAGCTGTCATTGGTTTTATTGGTATTGCTATTACTACTAAAGCTTATAGTGAGGATTTTAATCCTAAAATTCTTATTTTTATTGTATCTGCATTGATCTTTGCTATATTGGATATACTTAATAAGAAACTTGTAATAAAAGAGTCAGTAATAAGTATGTTATTTTATTCAGCTCTAACGACAACTATTTTTTCTACTCCACCTTTGTTATTTTATTGGCATATGCCTTCCTTGTTGGAGTTAGTATTACTGCTGATTTTAGGAATAAGTTCAAACCTAATTCTGTTCTTCATGTTAAAAGCTTTTGCTCTTACTGATGCTACTGCACTTGCACCGTATAGATACATAGAGCTAATAATTTCTGCAATAGTAACATACGTTATATTTAATGAATTACCTGATAAAAGTGCTTTATATGGTACTTTGATATTAATACCATCAACCTTATTTATAGCTTATTCGGAAGGTAAGGCAATTAAGAAAAATAATGTAACAACAAAAGTTTATAATTGTTAATGGTATTTATTTTAGATGCTAAGCTATATTTTTAAGGTGATAATAAAATGCACATAACTATTATAGGAGTAGGGTATGTAGGATTAGTATCTGGTACAATGTTATCTGAGCAGGGCCATAAAGTTGATTGCATTGACATAAATACTGAGAAGATTGAACTTTTGAAATCAGGGAAAATTCCTCTATATGAACCTGGATTAGCAGATTATTTAGAGAATAATATAAAGTCACAAAGGATAAGATTTTTCGATTCGTATTTTCAAATAAATCCCAATACAGAAGTAGTATTTATAACTGTAGATACTCCATCAGACTCCCTAGGAAATGCAAATTTACAGAATGTATATAATGCAGTAAGTGAAGTTTCTGAGAGAGTTAATCAAGATTGCTTAATAGTGATAAAGTCAACTGTTCCTCCTGGTACTGCAGAAAATATATATAATTATTTATCTAATAAGGGCTATAACTTTGATTTGGGGGTTAATCCAGAGTTTCTCAAGCAAGGCTCTGCAGTATCAGATTTTTTATACCCAGATAGGATAATAATAGGAGTAAAAACTAAGCTAGCTAGAGCAAAACTAGAAGTTATATATAGATCATTTATAGATAAGAATATTCCGTTAATAGTCACTGATACAGTTACTGCTGAAATGATTAAATATGCTTCTAATGCTTTTCTAGCAACAAAGGTTGCTTTTATCAATGAGATGGCAGGTTTATGTGAGCTATTAGGAGCAGACATTGACCTTTTAGCTAACAGTATGGGAATGGACCATAGAATAGGTAAGGAATTTCTCAAAGCTGGTCCAGGATTTGGAGGATCATGTTTTCCTAAGGATTTGTCAGCTTTATTAAGGCTTGCTGAAGACTACAATGTTAAGCTACAAATTTTAAATTCAGTTAAAGAATCTAACTATAATCATATAACAAACGTTGCTAAAAAGGTAGAATATGTATTAAATGGAGTCCAAAATAAAAAAATAGCAATATGGGGGCTAACTTTTAAGTCTGGTACTGATGATGTAAGAAATAGCCCAGCTATAGATATTGCAAAATTGTTAGTGAATAACAAGGCTAAAATTACTGCATATGATCCAATGGGGATGGATAATGCTAGGCAAGTTCTAAAGGATATAGAGTACGCAGACAATGCTATAGGGGCTGCAAGAGACGCGGAAGCCTTATTATTATTAACGGAGTGGAAAGAATTTAAAAATCAAGATTTTGCAAGTTTAAAGAGTATTATGGCTGCACCTAATGTTTTTGATTTCCGTAATTTATTAGATAGCGAGCTATTACTAAGATATGGTTACCATGTTTATTCCTTGGGTAAAAAATCTATCTACAAAGTTTAACTGTTGAGAAATTTTTTTTACACCGCTTTACTTAGTTTTTTTAGATCTTTGCTTGATAGTATGGAAAAGCAAACGAGTGCAACAACAGAGCAAATGGAAAAAAATGAAAACATAATACTGTTACCACAGTGCTTAACAAGTACTCCTAAGAGCACGCATGAAAATATTGAACTTGCAATATACCCAAATAATCCTGTTAAGCTTACAATTGCACACACATTATTTTGTGGAGCAATTTCTACAGCTATAACACCTGTCAGTACTTGCACTCCAAATATAAAGAATCCTGATAAGATTGCACCAAGGTTCATAAGAATTATGTTTTGACCAAAGTTCATTGCAATAAAAGTGAGTGCTATACCCAACATATAAAGTGATGCCAGCAAGCTTCTATTTTGAAAGAAGTACATATCACTAATTCTTCCTGTTATTAAAGTTCCAAGGATTCCACCTAAATCATATACGCCTGTTATTAGTCTTACTATTACCCACAAATATAAATGTTTGTTGCATAGCTCTTAATGGCATAACTTTTGCTTGAAATAACTGTTTATATGGTGCAATTTACAGCTTTTAGTTGCTAAAATTATAACTCTTAGTTTAATAATTTTAATCTAATAAGCTTTCAGGTTAATAAAATTAAATTATTTGAGTAAATACAATACTATGTTTTTATTTGTGGGTAATAGTAAGGTTATTAGTGAGGATTGTACAAGAGAAATTTGTAATTTATTCTTTAAAATTATAGGAAACCAAAAGAAGATTCCCATTTTTATAATATAAGCACAAAAAGTAGCACAACATAGAAACCATATGGAACTTGTTACCTTGATACCTATTTGAGATTTCTGCACCTTATAATAGGTAGTAAAGTTGGCACTTTCTTTGTAATATGCCTTTAATATTATATAAATTCCAAAAAGTAAGCATAAGAAACCAGAGTACAAAAATGCACTTTTTGCATTATATATTTTAATTATACTTGGTAATACAATTAAAGTAATACAAGAACCAAGTTGCTGAGATGCGCTCATAACTCCCCATGATGATGCAATTGAAGAGATGCTAGAGTTTGTAACCATAAACTTGGTAATAGCTGGCCAACCTAACCCTTGTGTCCAAGCTAATAATATTAATGTTAACAGTAATAAAGTTAGATTATTATATGATAAAGTTATACCAATGGTTAATAATCCAGTTGCAATATTGCATAGCCCAAACATAAATAATGGATTATTTTTGGAGTCCATGATTATTCCATTAACAAATTTTGATACTCCATAAAAAAAAGAAAAGCAGGCAAAAAAATAGCTTAATTTTACATGGTCAGTATCTATTAACAGTGGTAGAGCAATTGGTATACTTTGTCTTGATAAATAAAGCAGCATATATCCACAGAAGAATAGTAAATATTGAAAGAAGACAAAGTTCACACCTATTCCCAAATAGCTCTATGCAGATGCTAGCATAATACTATATTGGTATAATATTGTTTGACAAGAAGTTTGCAAACAATTAGTGCAGAAAATTACTTAGTATCTTTCTTATAGCAGATACAGTAGTATTAATATCTTCATAGCTTATATCTCTATGTGTTATAGCTCTGATTTTACCTTTGATGTTAGCCATTCTAATTCCATAATTTGTCATTAGTACGTTTATTAATTCTTGAGTAGATATGCAATTAGTACGTAATGAAAAATACGCTATATTAGTTTTATACAGGTCGATATCAATTATAACTTGATCTATGGAGTCTAGGCCTTCTATAAGGTGCTGCATTTTTTTATGATCTTCTTCTAAAGAATTTACATTATTACGTAGAGCATATAAACATGCAGCTGAAATAATGCCAGCTTGGTGCATACCTCCGCCAATTTGAAACTTATAGTACCAAGCTTTTTCAATAAAATCTTCACTTCCAAGCAATATTGCGCCCATTGGAGCACCTAATCCTTTACTAAAATCAATGAATACCGAATCAAAATAACTTGCATACTCCTTTGGAGATATTTTAGTATGAGCACAAGCGTTGAACAGTCTTGCTCCATCTAAATGAGTGAATACGTCATTCTCTTTGCAGAGACTTGAGATCTCTTGAATATATTCTAAAGGCCACACAGCTCCACCACCAAAATTTGTCGTTTGTTCGATAGAAACAAGCCCAACTCTCGGAATATTTCTTAAACTAGGACGAGTAATAAACTCAACAATTTGTTCTCCAGTAAATATTCCTCTTGTACCTTTGATGGGCAAAGGAGTAGCATGTGCCTGGGCTGCGATCAAGCCAGATTGTACTATGAGTGGATGTGAAGTTTCATCAAGCAGCAAGTAATCACCAGGTCTTTGAATGTGTACTTTATAAGCAATTACATTGGACATCGTTCCTGAAATCAAAAAGATTCCTGCAGGTTTACCTAATATTTTACATGCGGTTGCCACTAATTCGTTCACAGTTGGATCTTCACATGCAGCTTCGTTTCCAACTTTTGCTTTAGCCATCGCTTCCCTCATTTTAGCTGAAGGGTCAGTGTTTGAATCGCTAAAGAAATCTATTTTTACTCTCATATTAAATTTAACACAACCTCCTTTATAATTTCAGCAGCTTTCATGATGTCTGTTTCCTTTGTGCCAAGATGGGTAACTGCTCTTATATGAGACTCGAGCCAAGGAAAAAGCAATAAACCATAAGCTTGGCACTTACTCAAGAAAACCTCATTAGTTACATTTAGTGCTTTTATACTAAAGCTTACTATATTAGTTTCTGGATAAGGTAGTACCAGTTTTATGTGTGGAATTTCCTTAATCTTGTCTGCAAACAGTTTGGCGAGTTTATTGTCTTCTTTAAGCCTAGAAATATTGTTCTGTAGTACATACTTTGCTGCATTAGCACAATACCCCATACGCGTCAAGTTAAGGAAATAAAGGTATGAAAGAGATAGAATAATAAGGTATAAGTTCTCCCAGATATACTTTTAGTGAGAGAACCAATGAATAAAATAACTTGCTTATCAAAAAAGCTCAAAGAATTTTTTAATGAAAAAGCAGAGAAAATCTCAATTACAACAAGGTTTATAAAAAGAAAGAGAAAGCTAAAAGGTTCATCATTCGTAAAAGCCATGGTCTTGGGTAATATAGGAGTTGATAATTGTAGCGTAGAAACAATGTGTCAATTACTAAACGAGGACTCGATAGATATAACAAAACAAGGTTTGGATTTTAGATTTACTGAAGAAGCAGTGGAATTTATGAAAAGGATGTATAATGAATCTGTGATTCTCTTTAAAAATATCTTGCAAGTTGATTGCAAAATCTTACAGCAATTTAATAGTGTTAAATTATTGGACAGTAGCTATATTACTCTACCTAACAGTATGGAAGAGATGTATAAAGGTTATGGTACTAGCTACAGTGGCTATGAAAGCAATACTAAGTCTGGAATAAAGTTACAATTAGTTTTCGACTACATGAATCAGATAATAGACCAACTTAATTTAACGGAGGGGGTAAGATCAGACCAGGGATATAGGAAACATTTAAGTAATATATTAAGCAATGATTTGCTAATATCTGATCTCGGTTATTTTGTGCCAAGTTCTTTTAAACAAATCAATGAAATAGGAGCTTATTTCATAAGTCGTTATAAATCCGATACCAACATATATGATGTAGAAACAAATCAAAAAATGGAGTTATTAGAATGTTTAGAGGATAAGTTATTTTTAGAAAACGAGGTATTGTTAGGAAAAGAAGCAAAAATTAGAGTAAGAATTATATGTCAGAAACTAACTGAAGAACAGTCTATGGCCAGAAGAAGGAAAGCTAATAGATTAGCAAGATCGCAGGGATATACATCCTCTAAAAGAAATCAAAAATTGTTGAACTGGTCAATATTTATAACTAATGTTCCAGAAAATAAAATTAGTGCTGAGCAAGTATTAACGATTTACAGAGTAAGGTGGCAAATTGAGTTATTATTTAAATTGTATAAAAGCCATATCAGGCTTGATAAGCTAAAAGGAAAGCCATGCAGAGTATTATGTGAACTATATGCTAAATTGTGCGCAATTCTTATATTTCACGGCATAGTTGGTTGCACAGAAGTGAAAAAGAATACAGAACTTAGCTTAACAAAGGCATTTATTGAGCTAAAAAGGCGGGTTAGAGAGTTATTTTTAGTATTAACCAAAATTAATAGTTTAAAAGCATTTCTTAAAAAACTCACTATAACTTGGTCGCGATTTTCATTAAAAGACAAACGTAGAAGGGCTAGAGTATCCACTTTAACCTCTCTAAATTTGCTCACAATCTCTTAACTTGACGCGTATGGTTTATTTAACACTCCCGTGTAGAGCTTAAGACAATTCGTTTCTTAGATTACTAATCATCTTAGTTAATACTTTCTACCTAGTAATTTCCTCCCTAGAAACCCTTCTTAACTCTTCACGTTCTGTCCATTTGTTGTTAGACTCGCTTATTACTTCAGGACGCATTAATCCACCAGATCTTTCAAAATATCCCTGTTCAATAGCATCGTAGACCCAGTAGTTACCAAGCTCGCAATCATTGCCTAACTCTTCTTCGCGACCTTTGAATTTTTCTAATATTTCTTCTCTATTACTCACTTCTACTATAATTTTGCTTTTATTCTGTACGTCAGGATACAGCCTAACGTCTACATTTCCCAAACTAGTATAGAAAGTTAATGCTATACTGCTACCTTCTGTAAGATCTGTGTAATTCCTTATGCCATCTTCAGTTTTAATTTCTACTTCACTTTTACCGATCTTTACTATATTTCTTCCACATTTTACATCTCCATCGGTTAGACCTAAATCCCTTACCCCATCTGTTATCTTTATAATGTCTATTTTACTATCTTTAGAATATTCTAAGTAAAAAACGGAGTTGTCTATTCTTGCATCTTTTAGCTCGCTATTGGTTGCACTTTTTGCGATTTCAATAAACTTATGAGAATTGCTAACATAATCTATATAAGCTTTTTTTAGGTTAGTTTTATGCTCTTTAAATTCTGATGTCAGTGTGTTAGCATCAACTGTATTACCAAACACTGCCCCTTTTGATACTAATTGACATATTATACTACTAGAAACTTTAGGATTTTTTTCCAACTCACTGATTTTTTTCATCACATAATCGGTAAAAGTGTACTCATTACCTGAAAAGAAATCTTGTGAAAGAGAATAGTTTAATCGTACACCAGACTTTATAGCATCGTTTACAATCTTTTCAAGTTCAGCCATGTTTTGAGCTCGAAATACCTTATCAGAAAACTTATTTAACTTCTCCTTTTGATTTGAAGTTAAATTAACGAGTAATTTACTGGCCTGTCCTTCCTTTTGCTGACGATAAATATTTATACCATAATCTAATGCTCCTGCTTCTAAAAATATCTTTCTTAACTCTTGAATAAGACCTTCATTGTCCCAAGAAAAACGATCAACATACGAAAACACTTTTGATCCACCCATTCCTTGCCGAATATTTAGCACCACTTTTAGGTCTGAATCTCTTTTATGCTTACTTAAAAACTCCTTTAAATTTTTAGTGCAGTCTGAATCGAGTACAAGTAAGTCATACAATTCTGCATTTAACTTTTTCTGTTTATCAGTTAGAAATAATTCTTCTATATTATAGCAGAGTTTATTAGTTGCTATTTGTTGTGGAGTTCTCCCCTTTCTACTTGTTATATTAGGGTTAGCTCCTTTCAAGAGAAGAGAGTTTGCATTATCGTAATGACCTTTAGCAGCAGCAAGGTATAGTGGTGTTTTTCCTTTATTATCTTGTATGTTAGGATCTGCACCTGCTTCTAAGAGTAAATCTATAGCCTGATTTCCTGTGCGACGAAATCCACCAATGTTTGCTCCTGCAATCGCATGCAATACTGTTGATTGAGATTCTCCTCTTCTTAGGTTAAGAATTACTTTTAAATCTTTATTGTTTCTATTATCATGTAAAAATTCTTCAAGGGGCTCAGTATTATCAAATGAACCACAGTTAGAAGCTAAACATTTTAGAGCACTAAGTAACTTTTTGTTTAA
Source organism: Wolbachia endosymbiont (group A) of Epagoge grotiana (assembly GCF_947251775.1). NCBI lineage: Bacteria > Pseudomonadati > Pseudomonadota > Alphaproteobacteria > Rickettsiales > Anaplasmataceae > Wolbachia > Wolbachia endosymbiont (group A) of Epagoge grotiana. The sequence continues at coordinate 351,606 of NZ_OX366387.1, read as the reverse complement.
ATTTTTTTGACTTGGCGTAAGATCGTGATCTAGAGCAAACCAAACACAAATCTGTTCACTTAATCCAAGTTTGCTATCTATCAAAGATGATGGTTCATTATAATTTCTAACTGATGGTAAATCTCCTGAGTACCACATATCATTCATCAGTGCATTTAATAAATGCTCTTTAGATGATAGATGTTCTATAATTGATTCATATTCAAAATCAGATGGCTCTGGTTTGGATTTTGGTTTTAGTAGATTGATAATAGATTTTACTATCCCAGTAGACTCACCCATACTTATCCCTCTAAGCTAAGATATATGATACATTGTATGCGATATGTAACATTAAGTCAATAACCATAATCTTTTTACTACTCACGTCGTTAAGCTTTTGTGAAGTTTTTATGGTGAGTAATATAAGATCTTTAGACAATCAAGCAGTTTAGCATTTACCCTACAGTACGGCTTGTTGTCTGTTTTGAATTTGTTACTATCTCACACCAACTATTTTTTTTCTTTTCATTAGATAAGGTAATTTTTTCAGAAGATTGACGTAGTGTTTCATGTTTTTCAAAATATCCTCGTTTAATCGCATCATGTACTGAATATCCACCAAGTAAGCAATTTTCTCCTATTTCTTCCTTATCTTTTAATTGATCAAGTTTCTTCTTGTCATCGTCACTTATCTTTACTTCAATTTTATTGTTGTCTTTATCACTAGAACGTAGATGAATACTAATCTTTCCTACTTCAGTAGTAAAAGACATTTCAATGCCACCTTCTAAAACGTCTGTATAATTTCTTTTTCCTCCTACATTTTCAACTCTTACTATACTCTTTCCAACATGAAATATATGATGTCTAAAACTTAAATCTTTCACTTTTGGATTATTTATAACTTTTGCAACCTCAACAGTGCTATCTTGCGAATATTTTACATAAAAATATCCATTATCCATTTCTACGTGTAAAGCTTTGCCTTGGGCACTACTGTTTATAATACCTTCATCTGCTACACTTTTTAGCTTGTTATCGATTTCTTCACGTTCTGCAAAAATCTCATAACTGAACCCATAAGTTGCATACAATAACTTATCATCATAAAAGGAACTGCATTTTACTCTTCCACCTTTTAATAGTAAATTACTCATGATATTGCGTATAATACCTATATTTTTATCATCTGATACACCCTCGTAGGCAGGAATATCTCTTATTCCCTTAGAAACTAAACTTGTTATAGTCTCACTATCGTCTGATAAACTCTCATAAGGTGGTAATCCCTTATGCTGTCGTATTCTATCAGGGATATTTCTTATTTCCTTAAAAATTAAACTTGTTATAGTATACTTATCATCGTTATATTTTGAATTGAGTCTTATCCCTTTTTGCAAATATTTATTTGTTATGCACTCTATACGCTCTAAAGCAGTGTTTGTAAAATTTTCATGCTTATCCCTATAACCTTGATCATTTTTTGTTACTACATCTTTTAACTCTTTACGAAATTCATCAATTAGACTTCTCTCACTTTCAGTCAGTAGTAGATCTAACTTAATTAAAGCAGAGTCTCTTGGACTAATAGAGTAATTTTTCCAATATAAATCACTATCATCAGTTTCACTCTGATACGACAATGTATGTTTTACACATGTGTCAACAGCCTCCCTAGTTTCATGTCTCTGATCAAGGTCATAACATTCCGAACGATTACTTATTCCTTGAACAAACAAACTATAATCATCTAAATCTGTTATGTCATCTTCAGGCGTTGGTTCCTCATTGCTATTACGCTCAATTTTTGAATGCCATGGCTCAGTATTTAATTCCTCTCCTAGCTTTTGTTCACTGATAGATTCTACAACATATTTTACTGACTCTGTATCCATACTACCTCCTAGCCTAGATATAGAATATATTATGTACAATATATAATATTGGTCAAGCTAATTTCAACACAATCTTTTTACTACTCATATTTTTGTTAAGTTTTTATGGTGAGTAACAATGGAGTATGTAGATAGGTTAAAAGTTGCTTATGACTGCAAATTTGAGCTAATTTTACTATAGATTAAAATAGTTAAGACCTATATTTGATATCACTATTATTAAGAGCGTGATGGATTATGCTTTAAAGGAGTACGGAAACTGCTGAAGTTTTTACAGCAAACCTGTATGGAGCAACTTCAGCAGAATAAACAAACACATGCCAGTATTAGTAGAGAATTATTTATAAGTCAATTAACTTTTTCAAAAAATATTTTAGTGAAGATACCATGCTAGCTAGTGTTATAAACAATTCAATTGTTTACTCCTTCAAAAAAGATCGTATATTTTTGAGAACAAGTTGCGTAAAAATAAGGTTATAAAAATAGAAGATTTAAATTATTTCCATAAGCTTAGGCAAAACAGTTCGTATGTATATATGGACAAAATGGGCTAATATGGCTAGTTTTAGCGTATAGCAAAGTCAGAATACAAAAAAGTTCGTATGTATCGTTTGGTAGACCATGAGATCCCAAAACAAACTCTTCTCACGGCCCTTGGTTTTGGTTGCTGGAAGTGGTTGTGTTTTTTAAGTTTTTAGCAATATTTATTCCTAGATTAATAACAGATTTATCTAAGAATGAAGAAGAATTAAGGTAAATTTATAGCAAAGATATAATAAAATAAACATAATCTTGCTTGTCAGCGCTAGTTTCAACTTTAAAAACATAAGCCTAGTGACTCAATTAAAGCTTGCATTTCAAAAAACGTAAAACAAATTTATGGATTATTAATGTGATGCTAATAGGCTGTTAATAGAATAAAATTATCGGATTATACTGACTGCTAATTTGTAGCTATTATTGCGATCTCTTGAATATTATATCTAATACTCTGGACTCATACATTGAGTCATAAAATTTAACTTGCTTATTTTTGAATACCATCAATAATTAAGAAAGTGATAATGGAAGCAAGGAGTGTTTTTTATGTTAGGCAAAGAGCGTTCGAAACGATTACGAGATGCTAGAACTACCCCATCAGAACAAAGTAGTGGTTCAAGGAGTTCAGCCAAGGAAAGTCCTGAAGCTGGTTCTAGCTCTGGAAAACGGAGGCGTTGTGTTGACGTAGTATCGAAGAGGCTGCACAATGAGGAAACTAAATTTGCTAAAAGTGTGATTGGTAGAGATGGAATACCTGAATTTGATCAGTTCTTAGATTGTTTAATTAGAGAAAAAAGACTAGAAATTCTGAAAAGAAATGGAATAAACCCAGCTAATATGTCCAGTATTTTACATAGAGCACGAGCTAATGCTGCAAAAGCTTTTAAAGAATTATATGACCTTTGGTTTGATGTAGAAGGAAATAAAACTCAATACTTAAAAACTCTAGAAGAAAAACGAATAAATCTATCTAGTGTCTCCAGTATTTTAAGTAAGGCAGGAGCTAATGCTGTAAAAGCTTTTAAAGAATTATACGATCTTTGGTTTGATACAGAAGGAAAAAAAACACGATACTTAATAAAACTAGAAGAAAGTGGAGTAGATCTAGTTCGTATGTCTAGTATTTTGCATGGAGCAGGAGCTAATGCTCCTAGAGCTTTTAAAGAATTATACGATCTTTGGTTTGATACAGAAGGAAAAAAAACACGATACTTAATAAAACTAGAAGAAAGTGGAGTAGATCTAGTTCGTATGTCTAGTATCTTAAGTGGAGTAGGAGCTAATGCTACAAAAGCTTTTAAAGAATTATATGACCTTTGGTTTGATGCAGAAGGAAATAAAACTCAATATTTAAAAACTCTAGAAAAAGAAAGAGTAAATCTATCTAATGTATCAAGTATTTTAGGTAAAGCAGGAGCTAATGCTGCAAAAGCTTTTAAAGAATTATACGATCTTTGGTTTGATACAGAAGGAAAAAAAACACGATACTTAATAAAACTAGAAGAAAGTGGAGTAGATCTAGTTCGTATGTCTAGTATCTTAAGTGGAGTAGGAGCTAATGCTACAAAAGCTTTTAAAGAATTATATGACCTTTGGTTTGATGCAGAAGGAAATAAAACTCAATATTTAAAAACTCTAGAAAAAGAAAGAGTAAATCTATCTAATGTATCAAGTATTTTAGGTAAAGCAGGAGCTAATGCTGCAAAAGCTTTTAAAGAATTATATGATCTTTGGTTTGATCAGAACGGAAAAAAGACACGATATTTAAAAACTCTAGAAAAAGAAGGAATAAATCTATCTAATATATCGAGTATTTTAGGTGGAGCGGGAGCTAATGCTGCAAAAGCTTTTAAAGAATTATATGACCTTTGGTTTGATGCAGAAGGAAATAAAACTCAATATTTAGAGCACTTTATTAAGAACAAAGATGGGAAAGAAGGTTTTACGTTACATAACTTATCTGGTATGTTAAGTAGAGCAGGAGTTAATGCTAAGGGTGCTTTTAAAAAATTGCATGATCTGTGTTTTAATGAAAAAGGGGAAAGAACAGAACTTTTAGATGATTTCTATAGGGAAGGTTTTAAGCCAAGCAACTTATCCTGTATGTTATGTGGATCAGGGGTTCATACTTCTTCTAATTTAAAAAAGTTGCATAGTGTTTGTTTTAATGAGAAAAGGGAAAAAACAAAGCTTTTAGATGATTTATATAAGGGAGGTTTTAGGCCATGTGATTTATGTAGTATACTGAGTGGATCAGCTGATAGTTTAAAAAAATTTCATAATTTTTGTTTTATAGGAGAGACAAAAAAGTATTTATACCATTTTTTAAATAAAGAAGGGGGTTTTACAGCAAGTAATTTATCTGGGATATTACACGGAGCAAAAGCTAATATTTGTTCTGCTTTAAAAAATTTTCATGATGTTTGTTTTGATGAGACGGGAAACGTAACACAGCTTTTAGATGATTTTTATAAGGAAGGTTTTAGGCCGGATTATCTATCAAATGTATTATCCATGGCAGGAAATAATGCCTCTTCTATTTTAAGAAATTTTCACACATCATGTTTTAAAGAAAATTATTTAAATCACTTCCTCACCGAGGAAAAACTTTTTACGCCGAAAAATTTATCAAATAAGATATTATATGGAGTAGGGATTAATGTTTGTCACATTTTTGAGAAGTTACATGATCTTTGTTTTGATAAGGCAGGAAATAAAACAGAATATTTAAACAATCTTATCAAAGATAATCGGCGTGAGGTATTTAGTATACTATATGAAAAAGTTAGAAGAGTTCCTTTTACTCCCTTGGATGATATATCGCTTCAACAACAGAATATTAGTGGAATAGGGAAAAGCAAATAAGAAGATGTCAATGATCTTGCGCGGTAGACCATGCCATCCCAAGAAAAACACTTCTCACCGACTTTGATTTTGAACGCTGGAAGTGGTTATTTTACTTGAGATCTTAATAATATATTTTGCTAAATTAATACTAGTTTATTTTAGAATAATCACTAAGGTAGACTTATAAAAAACAGAATTAAAAAATGAACAAAAGATCGTATATTAAGACTATTAAGAGCCTTTTACTGAAAACCACTTTAGGTTAGAAAATTTTTCTAAAATAGTAATTGACAGAGTTTTAAAGGTAGAGCAATATTCCTAAAATATATTAAATCTTGTTAAGGGGTAAGTATGGATTACGAAGATGTACAAAAGATATTACTAACGTCTATTAAAGAAGATGATCCTCATAAAGGGCTTAAAGAGTTAGAGATTAAAAGATGGTGTATTGCATATCAGATATTGCTGAATAAATGGGGTAGAACAATAATACCACCCCTTTTTAAGAAAGTTTTAGAAGATGAAACTTGTTGGAAGATAGAAGATGCTTCAGGACAAATTAGACTCAATAGGTATACTTTCGGGGAAAAATTGTTAGCCTTGAAAACTTTGGATGGGCAAAGAAGTCTTATTAGACCCTTTGATCGCTACAAAATAGCCTGCTGGTGTTGTTTTGAGGACGAGATAAGAGCTATTTTTGAAGAATTTAAATTAACATTAGGTGGTAAACCAGTAGAGAGTTTAGTTAAGGGATGTGATAAAGGGGCTTTAATGATCTATTGGTCACATGCTATGAATAACCAAGAACATCAGTTAGAATTAAATAATGAGCATCCATACGTTTACGCTTTTAAATGTGCAATGCTGGAAAAGCATGTTGAAGCTTTGGAATTCTTCTGGAATAAGTTACAGTCAATTGGTTCTGTATCCCCAAAAAGGAAAGAAGATTTATTGATGGAGGTAGCATATAATAAAGGGCGTTTTTCCACTGACGATGTTGGTATGGTTGATTTCTGTCTACGTTACCTTCATGAAGATAAGTATCATGAGTTATTGAAAAGGGATTTTAAACAACATGGGTGTTATTATACTTTAAGTATATTAAGAAGAAACCATTCTTTCGAAAATGCTAGAAAGCTATTTGAACATTTAAAGCCAGAAGATTTATCTCCTGAAGCTTACAGTACATCAATGTTTTCAGCATTAAACTCGCTTGTTTCTGCACCAGATGATAATTGTGTTAAATCTGGCAGTGACATGCTCACCTCTATGTGGAATTGTCCTGGCTTTGAGTCTCATAGACAACACTTTTTGCATGAGTTAAGTGGACAGTACTCACCGTCCAGATATAGAGTTGGTTGTTTAATTGAAAGGAATATGGCTATTGAGATATTGTCAGAAATTATCAATTCACTTAGTCAAGAGCAAATACAATATATTATGGATAAAGATAAGTCAAGGTATGAGGTATTTGCCAAGGTTAGAAATAAGCAACTAGTTGGTGGAGGTGGTGATCAGTTGCCAAGTTCATCATTAGATGTAGAAACTATACAGCAGAAGGTAAGTGGTGTTAGAGGCGAAGTGTAGAGTTTCTCTTTTTAAAAATTCAGTTACTTAGACTTAAACGAAAGCATGCAAAGAGCTTAGTGAGGATAAAATTTGTAAAGGGTTAAAATCGGGGGCTAGTTATGGTTAATAACGATCAACAGCAAGAAAAACCACAAGATTTCGAGCTAATGGAGTTACTTTTTGGGAAAGTAGATTCTTCAACTTCTGATTCACTGGATAAATCTTTTGAAGCAAGATATCAGTCGTTGGTTGATCAAATACAATCTTATTTACATTCTAGTGAAAAGCCTGGCTTTTTTCCTCATCGATTTTTAGGTTCTTTTTCCAGTGTATTAGATACTAAACTTAATGACAAGTTAGGCATAAAGAAATTGCACTTTCGTTTTGAGGGGGCGAGAACTTTAAAAGTTGTAGCAGAAACAGAATCCAAAATACATGTTTTTATTTTCACTGAAGATATAGAAGCTCAACATTCTAAACAAACAAATACTAAGAATTTCGAATTCACCACAGGTGAGTGGAAGAATGTGATGGGTAGAGATTATACTAAATCAGATGCGCATAAGCTTCAAATTGATGTAATAAAAATTTTAAAAGATAAGTATGAGTTAGTAAAAAGCAGATCGAAGTCAGATAAAGATGTTAAATCGAAGAAGTTATATTTATACTTGAGGAATAACGTATTGAAGTGTAAAGCTAAGGATGTATATGGAAATACTCAAACGATACAAATTGGTCCTGATGAATTAAAAGGTAATAATGCATTTAAAAATAAATTTTTTGATGAAATCAAGCAGTTTTTAGATAAGTCAGGTAAAGATCTTAGTGATGATGTTAGAAAGGAGTTATCAAGAATCACGTCAGCAAAGGGATATACCTTAAAGAGTGATGGAGAAGATGAAAAAATAAACATTAAGGTAGAAAGTAAAAAGAAGATTGTAGATCAACCCATCGAGCCTACAGTAAAGTTTCAAGAAGTGACAAAAAAGTTAGATAAATCTGTCTATCTGGAAAGTTATATTGAAAAGCTTGCTAACCCAGATGCAGAAATAGATCAAGTTCAGGATAATCTTGAAAAAATTCTAACTTACATAAAAGAAGTTCATACCAATTTAGATTTACAGGGTAATGTTTATGGTATTAAAGCTCGCGAAGCTGCTCAACATGGCTTTGTAGCAGGAATATTCGATAATTTTCGATATCGTGATAATACCAAACTCTATTTGGAACAATTTGCTGGTGGAGGTTACGCTGATATTGTTTTGCTTGTTCGTGGGCCTAATCGTGCTATTGATTCAGTTCCAATTCTTATTGAACTCAAGGCTGGAACTGAAGGACAAGTTGATCCAAGTGATGCACTTGAGCAAGCTAAAGATTATATAAAAGGTTTTAGACCAAATAAGATGAGGATTTCAACCAATGCAGATAATGCCATTGCTGTTGGGTTAAATTTAGATGACGCGGAACCGTTTAAAACCGAAGTACAACCTATTAAACAACCACCAGCTCCTTTGATGGAGGAATTTATCGAACTAGTTGGCGAGTGGGATAATCAACAAATTTCTGAGGAAGATTTTAAGCAAGAAATAACGGATTTGTTATCAAGTGAATACCATACTTTTCCAGCAAATAAAGAAACAAAAGATCATTACTATTTCAGTCGAGACATATTAGGTCAATCAATTTTAATCAACAAGATTGGTCAGGATCAAAGTAACATTAAAAAATATATATACTCATATGGTGAGTACCCTCTGGATTGGTCTGGAGGAACGGAGTACACTTTGTCCAAAAGCCCGGTTATGACATTAATATTTGTTCAAGGTAATGAAGGGCAAGAAAACACAGCATTCATTTTTCATATACGAGAGTCCAATACAAAAGAATTCTATGCTGATAAAAAAATTCCAGTGCTGAACATACCTGAAATAGGAAGAGTAGGCAATGTTATAGAAATTAAAATGAGTCTCAAAAAATATGAAACAGGGTTATCTTTTGAAGACCTTTTTGAAATAGAACAGATAAGTAAATATGAATCAAGTGGTAATGATCAACAATTTACAGATGGCAAGTTTATTGAGATACCTAATTCTGATGAATTAAAGGCAAAATTTGATCAAGCAATCACTTCTCAACATGCTTCCGACGGTGAGGTTTCATTGCAAGCCTATAAAGTGTTGCTTACTGAAGTAGCAGATACGATTTACCCTATCAAAGATTTGATTACTAATGAAGCAAGATTACAAGCCATTCTTAATGGTTTATTTAGTAGTTACAGTGATTTAAAGCTACAGGAGACTTCTGCGAAGACTGTAATTATACCTGAATTTCAAGTAGGAGCAGGTGGTCGTGTCGATATGGTAATTCAAGGTATTGGTCCTTCACCTCAGGGTGCTAAAGAATACACTCCTATAGCACTGGAATTTAAGCTTATAGGTAAAAACTTAAATCAAGATCAGCTAAAACAGGAAGTTGATAAATTAACAAAAGAACAAAACATTAGATATGCTAAAGGTGCGGCACTGAAAGCAATTACAGATAGTGATAAAATGTTTTTCATGGGTGTAGTTGTTAATGTGAAGGCTAAGGATAAAAATTCTTTAATATTAACGAGTGATAAGTTTGTTCCTGCTCTAGTAGTTCATAGTTCTATTGACATAGCTAAGAGAAAACATTTAGAAGGAATACAAGAAGTAACCCAGAGACTCAAAGATATGGGTATACAAGAAGAGAACCTAAGTACATTAGAGTCTGCAACAGCAGAAAAGGATTATCATTACTGGCTTCAACAACACGATATAGCTGATATTGCAAGAATAGAATATGGCTATGGTACTGATGGGGCTAACACATTGTTTGAAGTAGTGGGATCACCGAAGCATATAGCTAATCAATTACAACAGTTTCAGAATAGCGTAGCAACAAGAGGTGAAAAACGGCCATTAACTTTAATTGTTAATTTAGATAATAATCACTGGGTTACGTTAGTCATTTCCCATCAAAATGGGCAATATAATGGATACTATGTAGACTCGTTGGGTAATGATATTCCAGGTAATATTCGTCAAGTTCTAGAACGTGCTCGAATTACCGTTAATGACGTTTCTATTGCTCAACAAACAGATGGTCACAATTGCGGCTTATGGGCATTAGAAAATGCTCACTCCCTAAACCAAATGATAGCAAATGGCTATGATTCCGATTGGGTTAGAGATCTGTTACTATTTAATCGAAATGAAGCATATTTTCAAGAACAAAGAGAAAATATTTCAGATAGATTAAGTATAGATCCACAACGTATAGCTAACTTAGATGAAGCTATACTTGCTGAAACACAAGCAAATAGGAAGAAATTCAACCTAAACAGTTGTGTAAGGTCTGGTGGTAGAAGCAAAAGAAGTGTCAATCCTTGTTTATTTTCAAAGAGTGATGTAGAAAAGTTTAGTAAAGGAAAGGTAGATGAAAATAATGTAGACAAAACTATAATTGATAGTGAAAAGTTCCTAACTTATGTTAAAAATAGTCAAGATGAAGCAAAAAACGCTCAACTAGTAGAGTTTGTTGGAGATAAAAGTATTGAAGGTGATCGTAAGTATTTACTTGATAAGGTTGTTGGAGATCAAGGGTATGAACGCTATGTTCAGAATGAACGTGTTAAGAATTTGCATGGAGATATCTCACAGCAAGCTAGCAGTGCAACAAAAGGCTCAAAATTAAAAGGCAGGTTAATGAATGCTGCTGGTGGGATACAATTAATAAGAGGGATCCATGGTGCTATCGTATCTTGCAAGGAAGGGACAGCTACAGATTGTGGATTAAATCTAGGCGGAATAGGATGGTCTTTTGCATCTCAACCGATTGAAAATGTAATGGTTAAAATTACTCCAAAAGTTGTAGCATCAGCTGAAAAGGTTGTGGGAAAAATTATACCAGGTACTTTAGGTAAACAGACAAAATTTGCTATTCGAGTTGTGGGAGTAAAATTTGGAAGTACAATAGCAAGAGGTACAGCAGGAGCTGTAACTGGTGTCTTTGATATTGTTGATATAGGCATGTCAGTAAACAATCTTGTTGATTGTAAAAAAAGAGAGAATAGTGATAATCCATGTGGAGAGAAAGAAATAAGAGATAATATAGCAACTATATCTTTTTCCACTATATCGTTTGTGTCTGGTGTTGCTCTTACAGCACTTGGTATGCCTGGAATCGGCATTGCAGTTGGAGTTGCATTGATGGTAGCTTCCGGAGTTTATAGTGGTGTTAGCAATATCGTGGAGTACGAGAAAAAGTATGATACAACCCATGATGAAAATTGGCGTATTTTTTGGCATACATTTGTTTTTCAACCTGTACCACAAGATGTACAACATCTTGCAGCAAGAAAGGAAATGGTTAATAGTCTAGCTAAAGGAGTTTGGAAAGCTTTAAATAATGACCCTAGTAATGTTGTTGCTTATAGTATTGGTCTTGGAAAAATAAACGGTAATACTCTTCGTCCAGATTATGCAACGATTATGATGAATAGAACAAATGCCAATACAAAAAATCTTTCACGTGTTGTACCTGATTATATCAAAGGTGCTGACAGGATTTGTTTACCACAGATTACTAATCAAGATTATGAAAAAGGTATTAAAAGCTCAGTTAAGTCGGCTGTATACTACTGTGAAAATGCAATGATTATTGACCACGGTGGTAGAGTAAAGATGAAACAGAAAGACAAGACGATTGTTTACGATTTACAAAATGTGGACAGAGGTACCATTGCTGGAAGTAATGTGTGGAACAATAATTTTCTAATTTACTCAGGTACAGCAGGAATAACTGGTGGCAATAATGTAGCAAACAGATTTGTTCTTGTAAATAACCCTAGCTTTTCAGGTAAAATTATTGGTGGAAGCAACTCTACTAATATACTTGATTTAAGCCAGTTAACAAAAGAGAAAGTTATAGGAGTAAATGTTGACTATCGTTTTAAGCCTAGTGCATATGGAAGATTAAAGGTAAAAATAAATAGTCGTTTGTTGATTGATGATTATGTTAGTAATAACCTCTTTAATTACCATTATGTTGGAAGGAAGGACAAGGTAGATAAGATCTTGTGCATGGGTTATTCTGAACACTTTACAGGAACCGATGATCGTGACGTTATCATAGATAGTGGTGGTGGCTCTAACAACAATGAGAAAGATGTAGTTGAAAGTTGCAAAAAAGTAATTATTTCGCCGTATACTAGAGTCAAAGGTAGAAAAAGCAATTATACTTTTTACGTAAAAACTGCAGACTATAAGGGTAGGGGGTTATATTCAGAAATTGACGTAGATGGAACAGGAACTGTAAGTTTTCCTGAATTTGATTTATTAAGTGATTGTGATCAAATAACTTACTCTAAAAACAGTAATACTTTATCTTTGAAAATAAATTTTGGTCAAAATAATCAATTTACTCTCGATATAAAAAATTACGTTGAGCGAAGCAGTAATAAGCCTTACTTTGTACTAATAGATAAAAATGGTAGTAATATTGTTCCTAAGATTGAAAGATCAGATTCATCAACTATAAAAATCACCTCATTTGAATTACATTCAGAACATTCTCTAAAGGGTTTTAGAGCTGTAGAAAATCATTACAAGAAAATTCTAAATAATCATAAGGGTTATAAAGTCTTGAGCGTTGTTAGAGGTAAAACACAAAGTCAAAATAATAGTGTAGTTTCACACATGGTTTTTGGTTCTTCAGGAGATGATATAATTAACTTCGATCAAGGAACTATGTTTGCTAGGGGAGGAGGAGGAAGTGATGTGTATTTTATTAGCAATGATATAAATAGTAGAGAAGTAAAAATTGATAATAACTCAAGTGATAAAAAACTAGATACACTATTTATGTCGGCAGTTGAGAAAGATTTTTCAATCCAGCAATGTGATCTGTATTTAAAATACAATAATAGTAACATTCGAGTGAAAAACTACTTTCAAGATCCTAATTATAGGCATCTTATAATTATGAACAAAAAAGGAGAAACTTTTATCCCCAATATACAATCAATGTCTTGTTCTCCCTTTTCTTCGGGAAAGGATAAATTAGTTCCTTTTTTACAGGCTACACAAATTCAGAATATGTTTTTATTGCCTAAAGATTTTGAAGATGATCATGTAGTGATAGATTCCCGTCTTGAAGATATTGAGAAATATAAAGATAAGGATGATCTCTTATTAATAAGAGAAAGTGAAAATCCTTTTATCATTAGAATAGAAGGATTCTATACTGATCGAAGTAAATGGGAAAATATTTCTTATTCTTTATGGAATAATAATGACCTTTTCCTATCTTCTGGCTTATTAGAAAATGTTGATAATGTAGTGGAGTATAAGGATAAACTTAGAGGTGATTATGAAAGAATTGTAAAAGAATATATTGAAGACTTTAGTGATTCTACTAGTATCATTCAGCACAATCAAAAATTAGAAAAAAATATCTCTACTTCTGTAGGACAAGATGAGGAACGAATAGGAGTAATGGTACTAAAAAATATTACTCCGGATCAGGTTGAAGTTTCTAGTAGTGGTACAGATCTGATATTTCGTGATAAGAAGTCTAATCATACGATCAACATAAACAATTGGAATAATTCTGAATCTTATAGAATTTCCACATTGGAATTCGATCTGGGTTTAGAACCAATAACAATCCGTAAGTTAGATAGGTTTAGTTTGCCTGAGGTAAGAAAAATACAAGCTTTAATTGATAAAGCTTCAGAAAATTATCAAAATAGAAGTAAATATACCCCTAAAGTAGAAAATGACTTTAAATGTTTAATATCAGTTGACGATTTTGAAAGAGAAAATAGAGATCCAGTACATCAATGTCTTGGTTTTCCTTCACTGCAAGACCGGGTTAGCTTTACAGAAAGTTCCTGTAGTTTAGAACAAATTGAGGAATTAAAAAATAAAACGCCAAGTAGTAATCAGATTTTAACATTGCTTGAAAAGTTAGAAAACAACCTTTTGCTGAATGGCTATGATTCAAACATAATAGATCAGTGCAATAAGTGGATGATCACTTCAGGATTGGGAGTATTGAAACCTTTGGTAAGCACAGCAATTTATGAAGGTAAATGGGATGAAGTTAAAACTCTTCTTGATAAAACTGCTAGAAAAAGTAAAGCTGATGTTGAGTATAAAAACCAGTGTTCAAAGAACTGGACGACTTTGAATCATGCTGTTTATAACGGTAATGTGAAATTAAGCGAAAGTATATTTAAATCATTTTTAGAGAAGAAAGGTGACATTAATGCCTTAACTAGTTGTAACAATGATAATTGGGCACTTTTACACTATGCTGTTCATTACAGCAACTTTGATATGGTTAGTTTTCTTGTAGATAAAGGTGCTAACATTGAAATTAGAAGTAAGGAGGGTCAGACACCCCTGCATTTGGCTGTTGAAGAAGCCAAGCAAAATATAATTAATCTTCTTCTTGATAGAGGTGCTGATATCGAGGCTAAAAACAACGATGGTAGAACACCTCTGTACTTAGCTGCTTACAATAATGACTCAGGTGTAATTGAACTTCTTTGTAACAGGATCAAGACTAAAAGTAATGACGCATCTAAAATGATAAAACAGGTTGGATTTTTAAAGAAGGAAGTTGTTAACCAAGCAAATATTCCATCTAATGCAAAAAGATTGGTAGAGTCTTGTATAAGTAGTTTAAGAGATTCAATAAAAAGTGCAGCCAAAAAGGTGCTAAAGGAGGGTATACTGCATAGTCGTAGTGCTTCGACTATTGAACTCATAGATAAGGTTTATAATTTCGATGAAAGGTTGTTTAATGAAGCAATTAAGGAAGCTGTAAATGACACATACGCGGGTGTAGGTATAGAAGGAATATTAAGGTTTATACGCAGTCACCATTATATTGGTCAGTTTATTCCAGGTTATATAGCTGCGTTTGACAAAATACCAAAGAATGATGGTGCAATGTTCAAATTAGCTTACTCTATTAGAGAGACCATGAAAATGCCTAGGGTCAATTCAGAAGAGAAATCTGATCTTGAAAGGCTAAAAAATAAATTACCAGAATCAGTGAGAAATGCAGTATTTTCATCAGAAGTATGTATTAAAAATGTTGAGTATGGAAGGTACTTGTACTCACCTAATAATGATTGTATGTACCACTTAAACAATTGTGACAGGGATAGGCGGTATGTGTTCACTTGGCCTTCAAATGGAAATGGTGATCAATTTAAGTGGAAGGTTGAGCTCAATGGCGATAATGTGTATCTAAAGAATGTTGAGTATGGAAGGTACTTGTATTCACCTAATGATGATTGTATGTACCACTTAAACAATTGTGACAGGGATAGGCGGTATGTATTTACCTGGCCTTCAAAGCTAGGAAACAATGGCAAGTGGAAAGTTGAGCTTGATGGTGGTAATGTGTATCTAAAAAATGTTGAGTATGGAAGGTACTTGTACTCACCTAATAATGATTGTATGTACCACTTAAACAATTGTGACAGGGATAGGCGGTATGTGTTCACTTGGCCTTCAAATAGAAATAATGATCAATTTAAGTGGAAAATTGAAGATTGTGGATCTACTCGCAAGAGACGTAGCATACAAGAATTAAATGGTTATAATCAAACTGTAGTAGACTATCAGTCAATATTGACTGAAGAAAATAGTCAGCAAATAGCAAGTAGAATATCTGCTATAGTTGAAGATGTTGAAAGGCACACCTTTTTAAATCAGTCAAAAAATAAGTTAGATTTAGATATTTATTTAAATAATAGAGGGAGAAGCAATGCTGCGGATTCTATGAGGAGAGATGTATGTAGTGAACTCAATGCAAGTGGGAGAAGAAATATTGTTCTAAGCGGAAACGATGTATGTGCAATTACTTCAGGTTATGAAACACTTGATATTGAAAACTTCCCTATTCAAGAAGTAGTGATTAATGATGATGTCAATGGAAAGAAAAGTTTAAGAAGTACATTAGATTTACATCAGTTGGTGCAACAAGTAGATAGGGATTTGAGTATAAAACCGATACCAACAGTTATTAAAGACAAAAGTGATTTATTAATTAAGTTATCTATATCAGCTACCGGCTTGCAGCAAGATGTAGTAACAGTTAGGCTAAAAGATGCCCTTGTAAATAAGTGGTATAAAAAATTACAAATTATTCTTGATAATGCACCGATGGAAATAGATGATAGTTTAGGTTTAAAGTCTTCGTTCTTTATTTCTGATGAGAAAATTATTGTAGTAACACCTCAAGACGTGGAAGAAAAGAATAAACTAATCATATCTAAAAAAGCAGGGCAGTATACCTATCTTCATGATAAATATGATCTGATAGTTACCAATGCCTTTAATGCTGATATAGAAGCAAGTGAGTTGTGTATTATACATTTTAAAGATTTTTATAAAGAACTTAAAATGGAAACATTATCTATAAAATTTGCTGACAAAGAAATATTATTAAGTAACGAAATAGATAAAATACGTAATTCAGATAGTATTGATGAATTAAATAATGTGAGTTCTATTATTAATTCACAAAAGAATTCTATACCTTTAGAGGCTCCAAACAGTGGAGACATAAATGCTCAAGGTAAACTTGGTAGGACATCTTTGCATCTTGCTTCTGGAGCTGGTGAATGGGATAAGGCCAAACTTCTTCTTGACAGAGGTGCTAATACCGAAATTCAAGACGAGTTTGGTTACACACCAATATTTCTTGCTACTCAGTCAGGTAAATGTAGTATAGTAAAACTACTCCTTGATAGAGGTGCTAATATTGATGCTCAAGATAAGGAAGGTAAAACACTTTTACACTTTGCTGCATCAGGAAATAATTTGGATATGGTTCAATTCCTTCTTGACAGAGGTGCAAGTATCGAAGTTCAAGACGGGCGTGATTGGACACCGATACTTTATGCTGCTCAGTCAGGTAAATGGGGTGTGGTCAAGCTTCTTGTTAGTAACGGTGCAAAATTTAATAATGAGATAACGTATCAGGGAACGCCTTTACATTTTGCTGCTCAAGAGGGTAATCTGGATATAGCTCAATTTCTTCTTGATGAAGGTGCTGACATAGAGTCTCAAGACGACCATAATAGAAAACCTCTACATCTTGCTGTTGAAGCAGGAAGGTTGAACGTAGTAAAACTTCTTCTTGATAGAGGCGCTAGTGTCAATGCTAAAGATGAGAATAATAAAACACCTTTAGACTTAGCTACTAAAGGAGATATGATAGAAATTTTGAAGAAGGCGGAGTTGGATCAAGGGTTATTAATTAATGCAAGGGATGGTAATCTTGATAAAGTAAAAGATCTTATTGCTCAAGGTGCTAATTTAGAAGCTAAAGATAATAATGATAATACTCCTCTACATAATGCTTGTAATAATGGTCACTTTAACGTAGCAAAATATCTTATCGAAAAGGGAGCTAGTTTAAAGGCTAAAAATAAAGACAATAAAACACCTTTAGAGTTGGTTGAGCAAAAGGGTTACACAGATATAGTGGAAATTTTAAAACAAACACAATTAAATCTGGATAGAGAATTATTGATTGCTGTAGAAAAAGAAGATCTTGGTAAAGTTAGAGACAATATCAGACGAGGTGCTAATGTTAATGCTCAAAGTAGGCTGGGTTGGGTCTCTGTGTTCTGGGCAATTCAAAAGGATAATTTAAATATAGTTAAACTTCTCATAAATAACGGTGCTGATATTAATGCCAAAGATAATGAAAGTTGGATGCCTCTTCATTGGGCTGTTCAATTGGGTTCATTAGATGTAGTTAAGTATCTTGTTGAGAGAGGTGCTAATATTAATGCTTTAACTGCCGACGGTAGAACACCTTTAGACTTAGCTGCTCAAAAGAATCGCGTAAATGTAATAGAATTTTTGAAAAAAGCACAGTTAGATTTGGATAAAGAATTATTGACTGCAGTGCAAGATGGAGATCTCAATAAAGTTGAAGGCCTTGCAAATCAAGGTGCTGGATTGAATACTAAAGGTAGTAATGATTGGACACTTTTACACTTTGCTGTTTTTAGCAACAAGTTCGACATAGTTAAGTTTCTTCTTGATAAGAACGCTAATATTAAAGCTAAAGATGTGTATGGTAATACACCTTTACATGTGGCTGCTCAGTATGATAGTAAGCTTGAAATAGTTGAATTTCTTTTAGATAGAAATGCTAGTGGCATTAATGATGTAAATAATAACGGTTCAACACCTTTACATTTAGCTATACAAGGAAATAAACCAAGTACAGTCAAACTTCTTCTCAATAAAGGTGCTAATATTAACGCTAAAGACAAGGATGGTAAAACACCTTTGGATTTGGCTGTGCAAGAAGGTTATACAGATATAATACAAATAATAGAACAAGTACAGTCAGATTTAGATAAAGAATTGCTGACTGCAGTACAAAATGGCGATCTCAATAAAGTGAAGAGTCTTATTAGTCGAAATGCTAATGTTAATACTAGAGATAAGTACAGTTGGACACCACTACATTGGGCTGCATACAAAGGTCATTTAGAAGTTGCAGAGTTTTTGGTAAAGAAAGGCGCTGATATTAATGCTGCAGATAAAGGCCCTTATGGTAAAAAGTCTATACATGTTGCTGCTGAGAATAATAGTAAAGATATCATAGAGTTTTTTCTTAGCAAGGGAGTAAGTATTAATGATACTGATAAACAAGGTTACACACCACTGCACTATGCTGCATGGAGAGGACGTTTAGAGGTTGCAAAGTTTTTGATAAAAGAATACGCTGATTCAATATTTAAATACAATAATGGTAGCACTCTTCCATGTAATGCTTCTTTAGGTAATCATTTAGATATAATTAAATGTTCTATAGGTGAGAAAAATATTTTAGAAATCAGAGATAATAGTGGCAGAGTTCCCCTGCACTGTGCTGCTTCCAACGGTAAATTAGATATAGTAAAATATTTTATAGATGAAGAGAAAGTCGATGTTAATATAATAGATAATGGTTACTGGACACCACTACATTGGGCTTCTTGGGGTGGGTATCTAAATATAACAAAGTATCTTGTAGATAAAAGGGCTAATATTAATGCCAAAGACAAGGGTAGTAAAACACCGTTAAATGTTGCTATCGATCAAAAACATAATAATGTTGTAAAATATCTAGAACAAGCACAATTAGATTTGAATAAAGAATTGTTAATCGCAGCAAAAGGTGGTAATCTTAATAAAGTTATAGATCTGATAAGCAAGGGAGCTAATGTTAATGTTAAAGATAACAATGATGATACTCCTCTGCACCTTGCTGTTGGTTATTTAGATGTAGTAAAATACCTTATAAGTAAGGGAGCCAACATTAATGCTAAGTGCAAGGCTGGTAAAACACCGCTAGATATTGCTGCCTATCAAAAACTTAGTGATGTTGTAGAATATTTGAAGCAAACGCAATTAGACTTAGATAAAAAATTGTTGATCGCAGCAAAAGGTGGTGATCTTAATAAGGCTATAGATCTGATAAGCAAGGGAGCTAACGTTAATGATACTGATACACAAGGTCATACACCACTGCACTGGGCTTCTTGGAGTGGTCATTTGGATGTAGTAGAGTACCTTATAGTTAAGGGGGCCAACATTAATGCTAAATGTAATGCTGATGGAACACCGCTAGATATTGCTAGAAGCGAAGGACACAATGATATTGTGGAATATTTAAAAGAAAAACTCAAGGAAGAAAGAGAAAAACCTGTGCAACGCAGACGTCGTCATCACCATGGAGATCATGCTCGTCATCATATTTCAAGAAAACCACTTGCTATAAATCAACCTGAGATAGCAGCAAGTAGTGGCACAAGACCATCTTCATGGATAAATGTATTTGGTTGGATAAGAAGCTCTGTGAGTGGGTTATTAGGTTCTAGAGCTGCTTTACCTGAGAAAACATTCACTCAAAGTTCAATCTCACAAATTAGTCCACCAATCGATGTAAATGGTACAATAATGTTACTTGATTTATTAATTAGAAAAGTTACAGGTCAAAAGTATATTTCTACAGTAGGTCAGTCTATATCCCCACTAGAAGCACAGGGCTATGCATTAAATATTACAAAGGAATTTGAGAAAGTAGTAGAGCAAGCTGGATTAAAAAGTGGTGTATCAATGCATCGATTGAATATTGATTTTGTGGGAATGCACAAAGAGATTACTGGAAAAATCATGGGTGGTAAATTCAATGAAATTTCAGGGATTTTAAAATCGTATGTAGAGAAAGCATGTCCTGATGAAGAAGCTGGTAAATTAAATCCGAAGAAATTTGACAAGTTTATAGCTCAATTTAATAAGGGTCTGCTAAATCAATCAATAGAGCAGATATTACACAACAGAGATGGTAGATTAGAAGTTGATGATGCAAAGCAAATGAGTTTAGAGCCTCAAAGTTATTTAAGTAATGCTTCAGTTCAAGGCCATTTGACTAGGAATAAGGTTAAATTAATTTCTTAATCTCATCTAAAGAAAGGCCCGTAGTTTGTGATACAACGTCAATAGAGATGCCAGCTTTAAGTAAATTTTTTGCAACTTCAATTTTACCTTCAATTTTACCTTTTTGATGGCCGATTTGGATACCTTCTTGTCTACCTTCATGTTTAGCATCATCGAGTTTTTGTTCCAAGATAGCAGCTTCTTTCTGTAAATCCATGACCCTTTCTTCATAAGCTACGAGATCTTTCTCATTCCAATGAAACTTGTCTAATTCATCATATGCTAGCTTTATTATCGGTGACTTTTCTGCTATTTTCCTTAAATCTTCATCAGTTGTTTCTTCTGCATATTTGAAGAAAAATAGCCAACGATCTACTACATTTTCTAGCTGTTCTTCTCTACTCTTAGGAAACTTTGGTAACTCAATGAAAATAAATTGAAAATCTTTTAAGTCATGCTCGTTAGTTTTTTCATCTCTTATGGTATGGCTAGATATATAATCAGGCTTATCAGGAAATAAATTACAATTGGAAATAGCAATAAAGAAAACCTTCTTTAAATCAATGTACTTACCACCTTTATCAGCCTGCCTTGAGTAAGCCTTAGCAGCATATAATTGAGCACGTTTTTCAAAGCCTTTATCACGAGCGAGTTGCATCTCAATCACGTATCTGGCCCCAGTGGAATCTCTGCACAGAACATCAACAATACTCTGCTTATCAGAGGCAATTTCAGGGTCCATAATGGTGCTGAGGAACTCAACATCTTGAATAGCATTGACTCCAGTAAAGCCTAAGATATCATTCAAAAAGTGAATAAGGATATTCTTATTTTTTTCAGTACCGAATATTTTTTTAAATGTTAAGTCTAATTTTGGATCGAGAAACTTCGAAAGAGCCATAGCGCGAGTACCTAAAAAGCATTAATAATTATACACAATTGTGAAGAAATATTCAACGTTTTTATGCCAAAGTCTATTAAAGTTAGCTAAATTTCAAGAGTTGGTAAAAAACTACCTTCATAGATGACCCTAGTACGCACCTTGGACGTCCTTTTATAGATCTTTTTATCAACTCTTCTATAAGGTACATTAAAAGGCCAACAAATGGATTCGTGATTTAGCAGCCTCAAAGATACCTATTTAAAGTGTGAACTTCTTAGCTTGTCACAGCATAGAAGTTTAATATACTACTCTTCAATAAAGATAACAATATGCTAGCAAAACTTCTATATAAAATTTCTAAAATGGCAGGTTACGAAAAAGAATGACCGCTAGCGACCTTGAATCTTTAGATTACAAACTAGGACAGAAAGTAAGAAGTTGTAGGTTAGCAAAAGGATATACTCAAAAAGATTTAGCGGGAAAAATCGGAACAACATATCAGGTAATACTGCAATATGAAAAAGGAACACGCAGAATTTCAATTAAGAAGTTATATGAATTAGCAGAAGCATTATCAACAACTGCTAGAGATCTAGCTTGCGGACAAGAAGTATCAAATAAGCAAAGGTATGAGGGAGAAGAGATAGTAAATCTAGTAAGAAGACATAAAGAGATTAAGGATCAAGAATTACGCGAAACGTTTTATTTATTAACTAAATTCATCTGTATTAGTGAGGAAGAGAGTGGAAAGGCAGTAAAAGTAGAGGTGGCAAAGGGTTTAGTTAAGGAAGGAGTTTCTGCTCATGTTATCTCTCAAACGACCAGTTTATCTATTGATGAATATGATAATGATGAGAAAAAAATTTCCATTCCGTATAAAGTAGGTCAAAGAATAAAAGAATGGAGGTTGAGAAGAGGATACACTCAGGAAGATTTAGCAAGTAAAGTGGGTATAATAAATCAAAGAATATATGAATATGAACAAGGACGAGCTGCTGTTTCACTTGAAATGTTAGATGAAATAGCAAAGGTACTACTAATTAATATTACAGATCTGCTTCCAGAAACAACAGAAAATGAGAATAGTGAAGCAGAGCTATCAAGGTTAATAGAAGAATACAAAAAGATTAAAAGCCAAGAACTACGTTATGTACTAATAAAGTCTCTGCTTGAAATCATACAAGTTTGCAAAGAGAAAGTAAAGAAAATAGAAAAGATAAAAATTGCAAAGAACTTAGTTAAGGAAGGAATTTCTATCAATATTATTTTAAAAACAGTGGGCATCTCTTTAGACGAAATTCAACAAATTTAAAATAAAAAAATCAGTATCTATTAACATTTTTACTTTTTGATGAAAAAATAAGTAAAAAAGATTGAAAAATTGATTTGACTTCACTCGAAAGCTATGGCTCTATGCCAATGCTGACAAAAAAACAGCAGTAAATATATAAAAACATTTTGTTATTAGTGAAGGGTAATTTTTATGAATAATAAGAAAGATCGTAGAGAAGAAATAGAATTCAGAGCATTAGAAAGCAACGGTAAAGCACTACTTGATCGTGAAGTAATAGAAACGTTTCTAAGTGCAGTGCATGACAGGGAAGAAGCTCGAATTATTGCTAGAAAGCTAATAGATAGTTTTGGAATAGGAGGAGTTTTAGGCCAGGAAATAGATGACTTGAAAACTATAGAAGGGATAACTGACTCTACAGTAGCAGTAATTTTATGCCTAAAGGAAGCTTCAAAGAGAGTACCAAGAGAAGAGTTAAAGAAAGGACCTGTAATGGATAACTTGGAAACCATAGTAAAATATTTAAGGGTGAGTATTGGCTATTCAGAGGAGGAAAAGATGAAAATAATATATTTTGATCAAAAGTGCCGTTTAAAGGGGGAAGAAGTGTTTACTGGTACAGTAGATAAGGTACCTTTTTACATAAGAGAAGTAACAAGAAAGGCATTAATAAGAAAAGCGACGTCAATAATAATATCGCATAACCACCCAGAAGGAAGGTTAAAGCCATCTGATGAGGATGAAGCTGTAACTAAAGACTTGGCTAAAGCTTGTCAGACTATAGGGATTAGGTTACTGGATCATATTATCATCACAAGTGTTGGGTATTTTAGCTTTAAAGAGCAAGGACTGTTATAAAGGAGATGTTTGAAGATTTTCATGAGCTGTTTAACTACTTGAATGAAGAAAGTATTTGTAAATGCATTAATTATTGCTTATAATTAATGAAAAAGTATATATTAAGTTAATAATAAAGTAATAAAGTCGGTTGTAGACTTAGTAAAGTATATTTAATAGCGGAGGCTAATATGGTTAATAAAATAATTGTACCTTTTGATGATCAAGAAGGAGGTGTTTACGAATTAAATGTTGATCTTGATAGATTATCAAAGGGTGAAATATCAAATGCGATTATAGGAATTGGTCGTACTAAGGAGCAATCCACCTTTGTAGGCAAAATTAATAAGGCTAAAAAACCTGGAGAAGTGCCCTCCTCTAATAGAGACGTTCAAATCAACTATGGAAAAGGGCTTGATTATATATATGGTACAAAACCTTTAAACGATCAAGCAGAATATTTAAATCCATTTACTTCAGCTTTGAAAAAAATAAAGCCAAGTGCAAGCGAAAGTGAAAAGTTAAGCTGGTTTAAGAGTTCTGTAGTAGAGGCAAAAAGCGTAAATGAATTGCATAAAGCCATAGACCAAGTATTAGCATCTGGAGAAAGGCTAAATGCATGTAATGATGGGGAATGGAGCTTTGCTGAGTATGTGATATTGGGTACACATTTTCATAAATTTGATAAGGCTGATCGTAAAAAGCTAATACGTAAACTAATGCTAAACGGTGCAGAGTTTCATGATACTTTATTGGAGAATAAATTGATAGGTGAAATCTATAATGAGCTACAACCAGAAGTTCAGCCACAGATAGATGAGAGACTAGAAGAACTAGAGAAAGCTGGAGAAAGTGCTGTGCAAGAAGGAGAATTAATAGATGTTGAAATAGATAATACAACATCGTATATAGAATTTTCTGGGGATAGCAAGGTAGAGGTAGCCAAAATACTGAGAGAGTTAGGAAGTAATATTTTAAAAATTGGCAATGATGCAGTTGAGGTTAAAAGTGAGAAGGGAGGTATAAGAAACTATATCGATATGTCAGATGGAAGCTCTATTATATTAGAATTTCCTACAAGCATTGGTAAGCTAGATATTATATTGTACCACGATGTAAAAAAATATGATCAAGTACAAGTCAGAGTAGAAAATAAGGAAATGTGGTCTAAATTACAAGAAAGAGGCGAAGAAATAGGAAAAAATTGTCTTTTTGCTGGAGTAAAACTTAAAGAAGCAGTAGAAAAGGGAAGTTTTATGAGATGTGGCATATGGAATAGCAAGCAGCTTATGAAGGAGGTTGATAGCCCAAGTGAAAAATTGTCTTCATGGGTAGATAAAGTACGTGAAAATAGTAAAGAAACTTTTAGGGGGCTTTAATTCATTTATTTTAAGGTTCCAGAGTCTACCATTATATCTGGAGCCTTTGAGCTATAGTAGAAAATATTATATGTATGGTTCTTTGTATGGAAAAAAGTCTAGACTGTGAGGTAGGGCAAAAAGTAAAAAATTGGAGGTTAGAGAGAGGGTATACTCAGAAGGATTTAGCGGAGAAGGTTGGTGTAAAGTACTGGGCAATACTGCAATATGAAAAAGGGAGTCGTAAAATTCCAATTAAGAAATTATATGCTATAGCAGAAGCATTATCAGTAAATGTTAAAGGTCTAGTTTGTGGAGAGACGCTACCAAATGAAAAAAGATATTTTGAAGATGAAGAAATATTAAATTTAGTAAAGGGTTATAAAGATAAAGAATTAAGCGAGGTATTTTATTTATTAACCAAATTTATTCGTTTGAGTGAGGAAAGAAGCAGAAAAGCGGTAAAAATAGAAGTAGCAAGGGGTTTGATGAAAGTAGGAGTTTCTGCTCATGTTATCTCTCGAACAACTAACTTATCTATTGGTGAGTGTGAGGAGAACAAAATTCCCATTCCATACAAAGTAGGGCAAAGGATAAAAGAGTGGAGATTGATACGAGGATATACACAAAAAGATTTAGCGAATAAAGTTGGCATAACAAATCAAGGAATATACGAGTATGAACAAGGGAGAGCTGCTGTCTCACTTGAAATGTTAGATGAAATAGCAAAGGTATTATCAATCAGTATCATAGATCTACTTCCCGAATCAGATGAGGATAGTGAAGCGGAAGAAAAGCTATCAAAGTTGATAGAAGAATACAAAAAGATTGAGAGTCGGGAATTACGCGATATGCTAATCAAGTCTTTATTTGAAGGTATACATGTTTGTAGAGAAAAGGTCAGAGAGGAAAAGAAGATTGAAGTTGCAAGGAATTTAGTGAAAGAAGGAATTTCTGTTGATATTATCTTGCAAACGACAGGCTTATCAAATTATATGATTGAGGAATTTTTGTGATTTCATAAAAACTTAGCCAATAGTGGATTTTTTTGTGATAGAATATATGTTTGCTTCTGTAGGAAAAACAGCTTTTAGAGGATTTATCTATGATAATTCAGAGCATATTGAGCTACGAGCTGGGGAAAAAAATAGAAGGTTGTAGGATAGTACAAGGGTATACTCAGGCAAAATTAGCAAGCAAAATTGGTTTAACATATAAGGAAATACATAACTTTGAACTAGGGTGCAAGGCTATTACAATCAAAGAATCGTATATAATAGCAGGAGCATTATCAGTTAATGTTATAGATCTACTTCCAGTACCAACAGTACTAAGAGAAAACAGTTGGTATGAAGATGAGGATAAAGAAATAGTCTATCTAACAAAAATACATAGAGAAATTAAGGATCAGGAATTACGCAAGAAGCTGTATCCATTAGTAAGGTTTGTATATATTAGCGAGAAAATTAGCCAAGAAGAAGCGAAAATAGAAGTAGCAAAGAATCTAGTGAAAGAAGGAGTTTCAGTTGATATTATTTCCCAAGTGACTCGCTTATCTACTTATGAATATGATGATATAGAGAAAGAAATTTGTACTGATTCTATACTCTACAAAGTGGGGAAAAGGATAAAAGAGCAGAGATTAATACGGGAATACACTCAGGAGGACTTGGCAAATAAAATCGGTTCAACACCTAAAGAAATACACGACTATGAACGAGGATATACAGACATTCCAATTGAAATATTATATAAGATAGCAAAGACATTATCAGTTAACATTAAAGCTCTTGGACTAACAGAATATGAAAATGAGCCAGTTTTGCGGTTTATAGGTAAATGCGAAAAAATTGAGGATCAAGAATTACTGGATACGGTAGCCAGATCTTTATCTGAAGGAATGCAAACTGGTAAAGAAAAGGTTAAAAAAGCAGAGAAAATCAAGATTGCAAAAGATCTAGTTAAGGAAGGTGTTGCTATTGATATTATTGTGCGAGCAAGTGGCCTAACTGCTGATGAGTTGGGTGAGTGTGAAAATTGAATGTGTTTAAGATATAAGTAAAGTTAGTTAATGATTTAACCAGTAGAATTTGCTAACCAACTTTTTTGGCTCAGTTGAATTTTGCTTGGTATAAATTAAGATATGAAATCGCAAAGTTTATCTATTAATTTCTGGTTGTCCTTTATCATTGCATTTGCCTCTTGCTGAAGAGATTTGATATTTTTGAGTGTAATATTGTCCATCTCAGTCGATGCTACTTTCAATTGCGATTGTATTCTTATGTATTTATCATCTATTACTTGTTCTAGTTGATAATCAACGCAATCCAATCCAGAAGCAAACATCACATTCAGTAGTGGCTTGATCCACCCTATTTTGCCAAATCTCCTTGAGTTAGCATACTTTATACTTCTATTTGTTCCACCAGTACCTATTGATAGCAGTATAATCTCATCATTTGGAAATAACCTTTTACCACTTGCATATGCACAAGCCGCTGGATTATTGGCAAACACTCCGCCATTTATCAACACTCTCTCTGTTTGGCTAATTTTCAGACGTTTTGGTGTGAAGTACGTTGGAGCAGCTGTTGTAGCTCTGAGTGCATCTTTTAACTTAATGTTTTCTTCTTTCCAACTTTTGAAGAAAAATTCACAACTATTGTGAATGTCATAACTGGTGAGTAGTAGATTACTCGCAACATCGGCCATAGTACTTTCACCAAAGTATTTGTTGAGAATAAATTCCATATTTCTATATGAGTACTGAGAACCACTCAGCCAAGAAGCAATTGATTTTCTCCAAAATGATGATTGAAAGATATATGCTCCATACTCTTGGTAAAGTTCAACCAAATCATTGGCAGAGTATTGAAGTTTATTGCTTTTACAAAGTCCAGCAACAATAATCCCACCGGTTGAGGTTCCTGCCATTAAATCAAAAATCTGGGAAATTGGCTTTTTTGTCCTAGATTCAATTTCTGCTAGAATAATGGCAGGTATTATCCCTCTAATGCCACCTCCATCTACAGATAAAATGTACTTTGTCACTGAAAATTTAGTTCTTATTTGTGTTTGTGAATAGCTTCAAGTTCATTGACTTCTTCAGTGAGGTTTTTCACTCTCTCTTCAAGTCGATAAACTGTTTCCATTAGTTCGTGATTTCGTTCTATAAATTGATCATGAATTTGTACTTTTAAATCAAGCTTAGCGAGCCACCAAATTGTTGCTATGGTCTGTATTACCATCGTTACTATTACTGTGATTGGGATTTTTTGCTTTTTCATGTGAAAATATTAACTTGTTATAGATAGTTTTAGAAGTTTATATACAGATTATAGAAAACTTACAGCTTTAGTGATTTCTTTCTATTGATTTGTATCGATCCTCTGCTTCTGCAAGTAGCTTTATTATTTCTCTGTAAGGTTTATCTTTGTTGTGCCTTGATGCCATTACAGCTATTCTTCTAGGGCTTTTTCCATTGCTATCCTTTATGTTAGGATTCGCTCCTTTTTCTAATAGAAACTCAACGATTTCTAAATAGCCTTGATCTGCAGCAGAATGTAGCGCTGTCCATTTAAATTTATTAGTAGCATTAATATCAATACCATCTTCTACTAAAAACCTTACGATTTCTAAACATCCTTCTCCTGCAACATAACGTAATGATTTTTCACCAATACTTATATTATCTTTTATCAAGGATTTCACAGTTTCCAAGTCACAGTTCTTAGCTGCGATTTCTAATGTGGCGCTGTAACTCTCATCTCCTTTTTTAAACAAGGAAAAATATATAACCACAATACACACCGTTAGCACTATAAGAAAAATTAATCCATCAAATTCTCCTTGACGTATAATTGAATTTTTATGAAAAAGCCTTCTTACATTTCTGCTCATGTAGTACTGCAATAATTATACCCATCTAGAATTAAATAATCATTTGCTTAAGTTTCACTTAAACAGCTTTGCTCACTGTTGCCTCTACTATAGTTTGATATCCCCTATTATTGAGAATATGTTCTGCCTTGCTAATTATCCATTCACCTTCAATTTCCTGACAAAATCCTGAAAGGCTGATCTTAGCTTCTGCAAATAATTCTGGATTACCAGGAACAGTTACATTTAAGTTTGATGTACTACGTTTTAGTTGTCTTAACTTAGCTGCTGCTGCACTAATTGCTGATTCTGCGGTAGAGTAAAGCGTTTGCAGGGTATAACTTGGACCCTCATTTCCCACTTTCTCTTCTATAGTTTCTCCCTTTTCATAACTGTGCCATTTTGCAATAACAGATCCATATTTGTTACGCACATTAAAATTTACCTCCCAATTTATAACATCTTTAGGTGTAAGTACTGTTGTGCCTAACATCTTTCCAGTTGCTGATCTTGCTTCTCCCTTTGGAATAAAAATTATATATCCTCCTGCTGGTTTTACTAGTGCATCATATTTTTTCCCTAACCCTTCCAAAAAACTCATGTCGCTTTCATCTGCTTGAATGATATGTGGTATAAATATATTTTCAAATCTTTCAGCGACTTTACCTTCATACCCATGCTTTTGTGCTATTTCTTTAATTAAATCTCCTAAGGTAATGTCCTTCCATTCCTTTGATTTTCTTTCCTTTAATGATCCTCTTAAACTTGCAGCATCACATTTTATTCTTAAAGTTTGCGGTGGACTTTGTATTGTAATTTGATTTGCCTTATATACTCCCATAGGCAATAAACCTGTTTCTTTGTATCCGAGAAAAATTTGTAAATTACCCTTAAGTTCTAAAGCGCTAGAGTTATAACTAATATATATCTCAGCTTCGTCACTTGTAGTACCGGATCCATCAGTAACACGTAATAATATTAAACTCTTTTTTAAAACCTCTGTTACTGGGTTATTTTTTGCTACTATATCAAAGTCTGGCGTCATTCATCTAAAATATTTATGACAGATTCTTTCGATATTTTCTGGATTTTAGGAAGCTTAATTCTTAATCCAGCGGGCAAAAAGCTTGCGTATTCTGCAAGGCCTGGATTTTCAAGCAATACTTCCTCCACTGCTCCACTACTGTATCCATAATGTTTCCAGCAAATGTAATCCAACATTTCGTTTTCTTTCGTGTAATAATAAATCACTTACTGTAACTTTTTAACTTCAAAATAAACTCAACTTTTCTCGGTTTTCCATCAGGAAAAAATAATATCTGCTTTTCTTCTACATTAGTAATGACAAAATTTCCAAATACACTTCCTGAATTATCAACTAGAACGTGTGGTTCTTGAGTGTTACGTATATTTTTTAGCTGTTCTAAGCCATTACTCTGATAACGTGAATAAATCACTCCTGTTAAATCAATACATTCAATTCCTGAACCAATGTTTTGTAGCGACGTTTTTTCAATACATTCAATTGTATACCACCTTTCTTCTTTACTGTATCTTAGGCTTGTTGGTTCAAGCTTACATTTTCCAAACAACATTAATGCAACTCTTCAACTATATCAAAAAGTGCTCCACGTGCTTGTTCTCTAAATCTTTCTATTACTGCATCAGCAACGCTGCGCACATCTTCAGACTTAATATTGATATTAAACGTTTGATAGAATGCTTGGTTATATACTTTCGATTCCCTATTTTCACATCTACTTTTCTTGAATGCTTTCTCAACTTCTTCTTGCTCCATAGCTCTTTTTTCTTCTATAACACTTTTAACTTTAAAACTTTCAAAATTGCTTTTGCTATTTTCTGAAAATTGTTTAATAGCACTATTATTTGTCAATGGGTTTCCATTACTGAAAATACTATTTTTAGAAAGCTTATTAACAGAATTTCTATTATTTTCAAATTTTCTAATCGGGCTATTCTCAGCAAATATGCTACTAACTGTATTTCCCATCCATGAAAAGGTTTCTCCTATAGGTTTAATGAGTGATTTCCAAAAGCTAGAGAAAAAGTCTTTCACTTTTTGCCAGTTAGTGATAACAAGAGCTGCACCAGTGACAAGACTTGCTACTAAAAGTCCAATCGGGTTACTCATTACAGCAAACGTTATTGCTCTTAGTCCTGTTACTACTGCAGGAAAAACTGTAGCTGATAAAAATGAAAATACTCCAAGTAGGTTTGCTTTCAGACCAAAAATCGTACTTCCTAGCAATGTAAATCCGTATCCTAGTCCTACTGCTGCAATTTTTAAACTTATCAAAGCTGCTAAAGTACTCATGATTGCCGTAGTTAAAGTTGGATGTTTTTCTGCAAAAGAAGCTATACGCTCTGTTATTGTTTTCAAACTTCCAGCTACATAATTTAAAGTAGGTAACATTACTGACCCTAGATTCATTCCAGCTTCAAATACTGCATTTTTAAGTAAATTGACCTTACCCATAAAAAGTAGACAGAAAGTTAAGACGTTTTTGAAGTAAAATAAAACGTTTTTTCAAAGAGGTGTGGTATGACAAAAAGAAAAGAATATACAGCAGAATTCAAAATTGAAGCTATAAGACTAGTAAAAGAAACAGGTCAATCATCAGCAAAAATAGCAAGAGATTTGGGTATTAGCAGTGATTCATTAAGCAGATGGGTAAAAACATACAATGATAGAATGTCTGGAGTAGATGCGTTTCCAGGAAAAGGGAAAGTAGCTCATTGTGACAAAGAAAAGTTTGATTTAAAGAAAGAGCTGGCAAGAGTAACGAGGGAAAGAGACATTTTAAAAAAAGCCCTGGGATATTTTGCAAACCAAAAAGAGTAAAATATTCTTTTATAAAAGAGCATGAAAACTGCTGTAAAATAAGAGAGCTATGCAGGTTTTTGAACGTATCTGCTTGTGGTTATTATAAATGGATTTCTAAGGAAAAAAGTAATAAAAAATCAACAAGAGAAGAGCTCATAAAAGATATTCAAAAGATATATCAAGCGTCACAATGCAGATACGGAGCTCCCAAAATCCACGCTGAATTAAAGGTTTTAGGTAAAAATTATAACATCAAAACAGTGCAAAATGTTATGCAGGAAAATGGCATTCAAGCCCAACTTAGACGAAGGTTTAAGACTAAGAAACTTCAAACAGACAATAGAGTTATAACTCCTAACATATTGGATCAGAATTTCACCACTGATCAGCCAAACAAGATATGGGTAACTGATATTACACACATAAACACCAACGAAGGATGGCTATATTTGACAGCAATAATAGATTTATATTCACGCATGGTAGTTGGTTGGTCAATGAGTAATTCAATAAATAAGCAATTAGTTATAGATGCTTTATTGATGGCTGTTGATAGGCGCAAACCCGTTAAAAATCTACTATTTCATAGCGATCAAGGATCGCAATACACCTCTAAAAATTATCAATTTTTACTAAGTACAAAAAATATTACTTCTAGTATGAGTCACAAAGGTTGTTGTTATGATAATGCTGTTTCAGAGAGCTTTTTTAGTTCACTTAAGAGAGAGTTACTCATTGATACTTCACAACACTCTGCACAACAAGCTAAAACCGCAATATTTGAATATATAGAAATTTTTTATAATAAACAGCGTAGACATTCTACTATTAACTATTGCATTCCTGAAAAATTTGATTCATCATTTTCATGAAAAAAACGTCTTAACTACCTGTCTACTTTTTCTGGGTAAGGTCAATCTCTACTAAACCTTTAAGACCATCTTTATGACTGTTACTAATGCTATTTATTGCTGCAATATTGGCATTCTTTCTCGTATCAAGTAGCGATATGTGTGAATCTGATGATGCTTTTAAAGTGTTTAAGGAATTATCCCTAAGCTTGTTAATTGCATTGACAGAATCTGTTTTCGCTTCAGTTATTGCAGATATTGAATTTTCCTTATTGCTGTTTATGTCGCTTAAGTGCGTCCTTGCAGCGCTTAAAAGTTCATTTAACTTACCATCTGTCATCTGTACAATTTCAGAAACTGAACTTTTACCGATTATTGATTCCAGTGCTTTAGCAAGATATGCTAGTTGATCTGGCGTACTGTTTGCTGCTAAATCCTTAAGCCTTCTCTGTAGTGCATCAATTATTTCTTTTACTTCAGTCATTTGCACAACGTTGGCAATAGCTTTTTTATCTGCTATCAATTCCAGAGATTTTGCAAGATATGCCAGTTGATCAGGTGTGCTAATTACTGCTAAATCCTTTATCCTTTGGTATATCGCTTCTTTCATTCCCAAAAATTCAAAAAAGTTTCAAATCTAAATCGTTCAAAATTACTTTTAAGTTCATTTTCTCTCTCACTCATATCTTCATCTATTTTTTCTATAGCTCTTCGAATACGTACTACATCTTCCACTGCAATATTCTCTGGATGAGGCAGTGGATACCCTCTGCTTGTTTTATCATCTGACATTCTGCTAAGTGATAATGATTCGTAGATTTTTGACTTTAGGACGATAGACAACCGTTCCACTTAAAACTAATTTTACTCTTGTTTCATTGCCATTAAAGTTTGTTAGTACATGAGTTCTCTCTACCCAATTTTCCCCTATTGGTTTTCCCGAGGTTAAATTTACTAGCTGCCATTCTTCGACGCTTTTCTGCACATATGCTTTTACATCTGCAGTGCCAGGTATTAGCGCATCATACGTTATGGTGATTTTAGTGTTAGCTCCTGCTGTAATACTTCTTGTAACATAATCTCCTTTTTCCCCTATATTACCCATAACTAGCTGTAACCCAGGATATAGCACTGGACTTTTTTCTTTTGACCCTTTTAAATTTGCCTTTACTGTTAGCTCTCCAGATAATCTTTCACGCAGCGCGAGCGGCAAATTATCAGACAAAAAGTTCTCTTTTCCCTCTTCATTTGTTAAGATAAATTCCACATTGGTATCAAATGCTACTTTTTCGACGTTCATCAAAACAATTAAATCTGAAGTATTGTTTGCAGTAACTTTACCAAGATCAATAACGTGAGAATTTTCAGTAAACTTCGCTGCTAAAAGCCTAAAAGTTAGATCTAAATTTTGATGTGGTGTCCAAGTACTTGCGTTGCTAGATGAAAGTAATACTCCTACTTGATATGGCTGACTTGTTACCCAACGGCTATTTACTGCATCATATTTGCCAAGCTCTGCTATTTTTACTGCAGTATCTGCATCATCAGTGAGTAGAACTATTGCATACTCTTGTCCTGCATGGCAAAACACTGGTAACCAAGTAATACGTGTTGCTGTGCCATCTATCTTTATATCTTTTGGCTCAATATAGCTTTCAGCAATGACAGTCTGCGATGGCATTCCCACTGCTGTTTCTCTAATCTGCACAACAACACGTTTTTTGCCGCTATTTATAAACCATAAGTCTAGACCTCCTATGTGCCTACTCTCATTTAAAGTAAATGTTTGTGCTAAAGGATCAATTCTTCTTGCTGCAATAACTCTTCTTCTTTCTTCTATGGTAATTGTTTTTTTACCAGTATAAGTTGCTTCTCCATAGCTTCCTTTATCACCATAAAACTGTACTAATTTAGTACCTGCTGGAATATTTGCCGGTATCTTCACCTTTCCCTTTAATTTTCCTTGGTTGTTAGCTGTTAGCATATTTTTCACCTCTTATGCCATAGGCTGAATGACAACACCATCGAACTTTATCTCCTTAAGCTTTTCACTGGGCTCAAAACCTTCAATTTCAAAATTCTGTATTGCTTCTCTCATAAATTCAGTTTCGTATGAAGTACTTGACAGCAGCTCTGTCGTTTCTTTAACATTAAATACTCTTGTTACTGGACTTTTCCAATTTGTTTTTACCTCCGTCCAGTGATCAATATTTTTATTTAGAGTAATTTGCGCCGGAACTGGATCAAAAGCTTGATATGGATTGATCTTTTCTCCTTTGGTCTGTGAAAGCTGCTCCAGTACCGGTTCAAGTTCATACGGCAACAAATAAGTTTTTTCTCCTCCATCAATATCAGCAATAGTTACATCTATTGGTAAAATTAGTTCCTTGTTTACTATCGCTGCAGACTGCGAAATTCCTTGATCACGCATATCATCATCAAAGAATGAATCAACAAATACTCCTTTTTTGGTGGTAGGTTCTCTTGAATTTGCATCACTGCGTAGACGTTCCTGTGCAACCAGCGCATAAAGATCATTTATTCCTTTTTTCATTGCTTCAAGCTCATTCATCGGTACAGCATGAATAGCATTATTCACTATTTTTACCCCTTCTTTTTCTCCGTTTTTCCATGTTTGGTGAATGTAGCAGAGCAAAAGTTGTCCACTAGGCGCTCTAGGCATTGATGGTCGCCAAGGGTGAGAAATTCCTTTTATTCTTCTTACCACTCCTTTGCTATCGATAGTAATTAAATCATAGCGGGGCATTTTCCAGGTGTAATCAATCAGAACCAAGCTATTATCAACTGCTCCTCTTACTTTACATCTCTCTTCACTTATATCTTCAGGACTTACATGAGTGCGACAGCGGTAAGTTATTTGATAACTACTTCCAGGAGCTGGTTCTTTGCCGGGTAATGACCAATCAATATTTCCTGCGTTTAGTTTATAATCTACACTATTTTCATAAATAACATTACCTTGTTTAATTTGAATAATTTCAAGTACTGCAGAGTCAGGTATTGGATCAACAGCTCCTGAATATGAACCATGAGTAATGGTAATGGTTTTTTGAACAGTTATATCTACTTTTTTAATTTCACTTATTGGAAAATCATTAACTTTAAGTTCCATTACTCTTTGGCTATTTGGCTGAAAAGTATGTGGTTCTGATTCAACTGACTTTATATCTGGATCTTCATCAAAAGAAACACGAATACTGTGAGGAAGTTCAATCTCATAGCCATCAACATGAGCTTTGCCCTCATTAATCACAAATATTTTTTTCCCCTTTTCGTCTCCTTCTTCTCTCTGCAGACACATTACTTCAAGGCCATTTACAACGTAGGAACCATTTGCCTCTTTGTCATAACGAGCAAGAGCAGTAGTTACTATATTTGCTTGTGGTGGTGGTGAATGTTCTATCAATACTCCATTTTCAATATTGTAAATTGGGTAAAATTCGCCATTTGTAGAGTTAACAGTAACACTTTCTACTTGGTATCCCCAAATGGTGGAAACTTTAAGCCTTGCTGCCCCTACTTCCTGATAGTTTCTTGTACCAATAGCAGGATCACGAAGGTTTTCATCCTCAAGTTCTGTAATCGTAGATTCTACATAATAAACACCTATGCGAACTGTGGTACTCAGTGGAATAACAAATTCTTCTTTTTCAACTTTTCTAACTGCACCGCGCAGATAGATTTTTCCTCCTTCAAGTGTAACTTTACCAGTTTCTCTATCTATAATACAATTGCTGCCTGTTATAACATCGCCATCACGGAATATTGCATCACCTATGCCTTTAAGCTTAGAGAGAGCATATTCTTGCGTCTCGTTTAATTCTGCTGACTGTAGACCTCTTCCTGCAAGAAACAAGCTTTTTTCGTATTCTTTGTCAGGATTAAAGCGATTGTAATAGGCGTTTAAAGTCATTTTATGCTAGAAAAATTCAAAAAGTTACAACAAATGAAAAAGTTTCCCGAGTTGCAGCAGTTCTGATAAGTGGTACGGTATGTTCCAAAATCAATAAAATCCCATGGTCTTCTATATCTTGAGGTTCAAAATATCTCTGTCCTTCAGGTAATTCTTTTTTTACTTTAGTACCAACCATAACCCCTAGCTCTCTGATTACTCGATTTGCTGCATCCGTGAAATCGAAAGTAAATTTGAGATAGAGATTATTAGTTGGTACATTTGAGGGCCTAAACCTTCCAGATGGAGTTATAAGTTCACCGTTTTCATCACCTGTGCAGAATAGCACTTCGTCTGCAGTACGTCTGCCAAGTTCATTGAGCAGTTTTTCAGAAGTTATCAGCTCTGGTGGTGTGCTTTCACTATACTCTACAGTAACTTTATCACTTACTGGAATAGAGCTATTTTCCGTACGTTTTATTACATCAGTACTGCCATTAACTGTATAGTCAATACTTGGCTGATAAGTTGTTTGCCCTGTAACAACCTTCACATCTTTAATAGGTTGATGATCAAATTTTATTTCACCCTTAACGAAAGTTTTTTCTACTTTATGGCTACTTTTCCAACTTGAATCACCTGTTCCCCAAGCAAGATGGATAGATTGCTTTTTTATGCTGGCTGCTATTGCTGCTCTTCCTGACTGTGTGAGAATTGACATTTTAAAGTTTGACCCCTGTATATATATTCACCAAAATTACAAAAACTGTTCAGTTTTTTTAGGAAAATTCTTCTTTTATTTCATAATAAATTTTTGTTGACTAATCTTTAATCTATTTTAGACATAATATATTTACTTTTAGATATATGATAGCTAGTGAGGAATTTTGGGAAAATAATTTAGAAATGCCAGTATCCTTTTTGCTTAAGGACTTTCAAAATCCAAGTTTACGTGAAAGTTGGCTTAATTCTCTTTCTGGTAGACAATTAAGTGTGATTTTTAACCACTATTTTCAGAATAAGCAAAATAGGCAATTATTTAAAGACTACGAAAAATCCGATGATATTTCAACTCAGCAAAAGCGTAAGATGCTTATTAAAATTTCTGAATCTCTGTTTGATTATTACTTAGTCAATCGTTTTAGTCGTGCAAAATCAGAAACAACTATAGCTGAAGTAGCACAGTCTGTATTAAGCCAAGATCTTCTGAAATCATTTCTGTTGCAAAATAACAAATATGACAAAAAGTCCTTGTTGTTTACTCTCTTTATAATTAATCATAACTTACTGAAACAAATTTTCTGCTTTAATCAAGTGCAGAAAAAAGGTTTTTTACCTTTCGTATTAAAAAATCCTCCAAGACAAAAGTCCACTTCATTTAAGGATTTTTTATCAAAAAGTACGATACAGGAAATATTAAAACAGCATGATCTATTCGAAAATGATAGTTTTGAAAGTCAGTTTCAAGAACTCTTTTACTACCAAAATAGTATTTACTTATTTATACGACGTGCTAGTAAAGATGAAGATTTGGTAATGAGTTCAAATAAGGTAATACACGGTTATAAACCTAGTAGAATTATTATTGACTTTGCTTTAAATGCTAACCAAGTAAATCTATCTATTCAAAGTTTTGATCAAGGATTAAAAATAGCAAATAGAATAGCAAGCTGTTATTTTCAACGAGAATGTTCATTTACTAACATGCGCCACCAAAATACAACAGCACAAGTGAGTACTTTTTTGAATGACTGTGTAAAACAACATGTACCTGATATTCGCCTATTTGAATTGAAATTTGGTCCATCTAAATCTAAAACTAATCTTACGTTAAACACGGATAATATTGAAGAGTGGTTGCAGAAGATAGAGCCTTCGGTTGGTAGTGTACTGCATGATGTTTCGCTTGTTCAGCATATCAAAGTATTGTTCAAAAGTAAAAAAGTTACTTTATCCTTTCAGACAGACACGCAATACGCAAATTATATAGAAATTGATTACTCAGAATATGTTCTCAATAGAAAAGAACGAGATGATTTTAAGTCTTTAATTAGAGATAGCTATGGAATTACCGTTTTGTCGAAAACACTCTCAAGATATTGATACTATGTTAGTAAATAGGTCCTGGGTAGATCCTGATGAGAACTATATAGATGCTGCAGAGTATCTCAACCAGATTGATTTTGTTAAACTTGAGAAGCATTACTTCGTTATTTGCGCTAATGATTTAGGTCTTGATTTTCCAAATATACAAAATCCTTATTGCAAAAACGAGGTTATCATTTCTCATGATTTTGATGAAGAGTGTGATGATCTAGCTTGCGAGGATTGTGGTCGTGATATTTTTCCTAATACTTATAAAAAACAGCGTTATCTTGTGCTTTCAATTAAACTTAATACGGAAAAAATTATAAATTGGTTTGAAAAATTATTGACAGGGCTCATATGGGAAAAGGCAGCAAATGGGATATATCATATAAGCTTTAAAAGTAAAATAGTAAGCATTATCATACCAACTTTATGTACTGATAAGTCATATTTAACTGTAGATAGGTTAAGAACTAATGTTGCCGTTCTTATAACTTTTGGAAAGGAAGACTTAAAAATATTGTTAAGCCTATACACTGTTTCCATGGCTGATTTAATTTGTAAACATCAAACTCTAAATCAAATACTAAGCGAAGCAGTTGAAAAAGGAGTACCAGAGCTATTACCTAATGTTTCTTTTCAAGCATTCCCTTATGTTCCACTGCAAGAAACAACTCTTCCAGAAAAAAAGATACTGCGATTAAAAGTTGAAGATAATACTATTTATGTTAATGACATTGAAATTATAGGCAAACAAGCAATTTCGAGCATCCGCATCTTTAGAGTATTACTTAAACAATTTTTGCGTGACTTGGAAGCAGTTAAAGAATATAAATTTCTTAGTATCATTCAAATAGCAGATAGTTTAGGTATTGAAGACCCAGAACAGCAAGTACGCAGACCTCTTAACAGAATGCAAAAAACAATAGCAGAAAAGCTAGCTAGCACCTTGGGACTAAATATAAAACGCGATGATGTGATACAAGCGTGTAACTGGTCAGGCTATCGGCTTAATCCATCTACCATTAACTTAAGTGCTAACTAGCCCTATTGCTAAAAACAGTCTAATGGTAACATAACTTTAACGCGTCTGTTATTTCTTGTTTTTCACGAAATTTTATATAACCTTCAGTAACTAAGGCATTAATATATCTAAGAATAGAATGATGACTCTTAAGACCATTCAAAAAAATAGCAAAATTGGGTTTTAGTAAAAAAGCGTCCCTTCCTCATTAATTAACTGTAAAACAGTATCATATTCTCTCTTCCAGCGTATGGTTCCTTTATGTTTAGTAATTTAACAAAGTTTATGTCACTCATAATTGAACTCAAAAATTCAGCTATATCACCGTTTTTATCTTTAGAAACCTGTTGT
Source organism: Wolbachia endosymbiont (group A) of Epagoge grotiana (assembly GCF_947251775.1). Lineage (NCBI taxonomy): Bacteria > Pseudomonadati > Pseudomonadota > Alphaproteobacteria > Rickettsiales > Anaplasmataceae > Wolbachia > Wolbachia endosymbiont (group A) of Epagoge grotiana. The sequence continues at coordinate 311,963 of NZ_OX366387.1, read as the reverse complement.
TCAGCATTCATATCACTAATACCAGGCGATAAATAAGACAGACATTCTTTAAATCAATAGTGTTTTTTGGGATTTATTCATCTATAAAAATTGTTTCAAATAAACACAGCAGCTTTAGAAAGGTATCCAATCACGCTCAGTATTTTGATGTTGCTCTTGAGTAATAACCGTAGCAATCTTGTTTTTCTCTCCATATCGATCAGCCTCAATACCAACTTTTGCAGTAAACTCTAACCCATTAAAATCAGCTATAGAGTTGACTTTTCTAGCAATAACTGCTTTTTCTGAAGTGTCATTTGAATGAATGTTCCGTGCTGACTCTAAAATACTTCTAAGCATAGAACGACCCATTTCTCCCCAAGTATCTTCTCCTTCAACGCTTGCTTTGCCACTTTTAATACCAATTACTTGATAAATCTTACGTTTTGTATATGGACCTTCAGTGACCGTAAATTCAGCGTTTAAATAGATGCTACCAGTAGTGTAGCTTTTAGTGAACCAATTTTCATAACCTCCTGGTTTAATTGCCATTTTTACCTTGACTATTGTACCTTTTGGTATTAAATTACTTTGTAATTTTGCAGTATTAAAATCAGTTAAAAAATCTGATAACATATTGTCTCCTATAAATTAAGTGAAAAAAAGGAATCAACTCCATTGGTCTGCAAGCTTCCAACGACTATCTATCTTATCAACAAGCTTACTTGCTACACGTTCACCATTACGAAGCTCAAATACTATTTGACGGACAGTGCTTTCCTCATCATGAGCAAACATCACCATGCCAGTGCTATAAAATCCACGTAAAGATCCAGCACCGCTTAGGCCTTGAAATGGATCTTCTTCCAGCATCTTTTTGGACAGTTTTTTTGTGTGGTGAGTGAGTATTATGCCCGAATCTGGATTGATAACATTTCTCAGTCTTTCAAGCGTTTTTTGCAAAAAGAATAGCATAGCGCTATTGTCATTTTCATTGCCATATTCACTTGAGTTGAAGATGTTGCGAAGAGGATCGATTGCAATAATGTCAGGTTTAAAACGCTCTTTAATAACATTTTTAATTTCATCTATTTCTTCACTGGTGAAAGATAATTGTACTCTTGGTGTAATGATTAAGTTATTGGCAGCTATATTCAAAAGTTCGTTATCCAGTTGAAGTTGTTGCAAACGTTCTTTCATATATTCATATTCAATTTCAGTTTGCAGATAGAAAATTTTCATAGGTTTGCTTGGAGTCATACCCAAAAATGAAACTCCAGCAGCCATGTGGACAAGCCATGAAATTAGAAAATCGCTTTTGCCAATTTTAGGTGGGCCACCTAGTACCAATAGACCTCTTTTTGTTAAAATCCTTGGTGAGATTATATCTTCTGGTATCGGTGCTTTGTCGTTTAAATACTCTTTTACGCTGAAAAAGGGAATTTTTTGACCGATATTGAAAAAGCTTTGTTCCATAATAACTATTCTCCAATTTTTAATTAAGCAATAGGCGCAAAAGTTTTGGCTTTAATTTTCGCAAGTAATTTACCAAGATGCGGTTCTTCAACCATATCAAGGCAGCCACTGCGATCTTTAGCAGGGTATCCCCAAGTATTAATAGTCTGACAGACAAATGAGCGAACCTCTGTGCCATCATCTTTCTTGATTCCAACCATGCTAATTACTTCATCAACTATCCCTGGAATCTCACTAGCAGTTTTTGCTCCTTCACATTGAGGCAGCCATGTTGGACGGTTGCTGTCATCAAGATATTGACCTAATGTGCCAACTATGATGATGTCTTTATCTCTGATATGTTGAAATTGATTGAGCCAAGCCATCATCTCTTGAGCAAGTAATCCATAGGCAGCTCTTTTATCTTCTCTTCCTGATCTATCTGAAAAAGCTTCAGGTTGCATCCTTGCCCATGAAAGACATAAACGTGATGCAACAGTTATGCTATCAATAAAAATAGAGCGGTATTTAGAAACCTCAGAAAGAAGATCTTTATACTTGCCAGATACATGTTCATAGTGCTTTTGACTATATGCTTGGTCAGATTTTAACGCAGGATTAGGACCACCTATGAGACATGCGATATCTCTTGCCTCATTCCAAGTACGAATACTTACAGAATCCCCTTGCCAATCTTGAACAGCTAAAAGTCCTGCTTCAAAATCGAGACAAAGTGTTGTTGATTCATCGAGGGTTTTAAGTAGGCTAGTCTTGCCAATTCCATAAGGTCCAAAGATTACTATCTTCACACCTGTGACAATTTTCGCTCTTTCTTTGCTGTTTATTATTTTCATATTTTCCCTCCTTATAGTTAGAAATCTCGTTTTAGGTATGTTTTAAGGTGGGAAAACTCTTTGCGTAACTTGTTGATTGTGTCGTAGAGAGTTGATTTTGGTATACCAGTCCTTCTGGAAATTTCACAAATGCTGTGATCTTCTGCCAATAGTTTACATATTTTTCTTAACTCTCGAGGTAACTTTGCAATTGCTTCATTTACGTCAATGCGTACTGCGGAGGTATATTCAAGACTTTCATCGCTCTCTTCGTATAAAGCTTCATCAACAAAATTAATGGTACGTTTTTTACATAGTTCTTTTTCTTTTAAATTGAGGGCACGGCATTTAACGTACTGTTTTATAAAATGCCCTTCAAGTTCATTAAGGCCAGGCAAACAGTCAAGTAAAAGATCTTGCTCAATATCTTCAATCTCTTTATAAGCAAAAGCTTTTCCTCTCTTCAGAAGTTTAGCATAGTGTCGTATGTGTTTAACAACTTTTGGGTTAATACCAGTATAGGAATTTTTAGAATGCATATTTTCTCCCTCTAATTAAGAAATGATTAAAGTGTTAATTGTGATAAACCCAAGTATTTGGATTTTCTACAGGAATTACGCTGCCATAGTGTGGTGACTTGTAGTGTGTGGGTAGTAATCTGTGATAGACTGTAACCTTTTTGTTCTTCTCTGGATCAAATATTTTTTGCCCAAATTCCATACCTTCAACGCAAAGTACTCCGTATTTGTTTCTTGCAGCGTTTTTGCCTTCTTTGTTGAATTTAACGTAGCCTTTGGTAGCAAGAACATCGAGACGATCACGAATAGAATGTGTACTGCCGAGACCTTCTTTATTTTCAAATGCCTGACAAAACTGATTAATTGTATAAGCATGACCCTTACGTCCTTCTGCACATATTAAGTCCAAGATGATGTCATATCTGCGAGAACGTTCGGCATCTAGTTTTTCACCATAGTCTTTATTTATTAACCTTTGTGACTCAGCGTCAACTTCGTACCAATGACCATTAATTTTATCAACAAATTTTGGCATAACAGAATTTCCATTACGTAACTCAAACATCAGTTGACGATAGCTGTTCTTCTCATCAGGCCTAAACATGATCATTCCAGTGGTATAGAATCCTCGTAAGCTGCTAGCGCCACTAAAACTTTGAAATGGATCTTCTTCTAATAGTTTCTTTTGCATTTTCTTTGTATGGTGCACAAGAATAACTCCAGCATCTGGATTGATTAGAGAACGCAGTTTTTCAACTCTCTCCTGGAGAAAGAAAATCATGGCATTATTATCATTTTCGTTACCGTATTCATCAGCATCAAAAACGTTACGCAATGGATCTACCGCTATGATATCAATGGTGTTTAGGTCAAAGTTTCTTTCTGCTTCAGTTACGATATCTTTAATGCCATTTTCATTTAAAAGCAGCTTAGTCTGTGGTGTAATAACTAAATTGTTTGCAGCAAGTTTAATAAGTTCTTCACTAAGTTTCATCTGTTGCAACCGTTCACGCATATAGTGGTAACCGATTTCAGTCTGAAGGTAGAAGATTCTTAAGGGCCTTTTTGGCACCATATCAAAAAATGGAGTTCCAGATGCCATATGAAAAAGCCAAGAAATAAGAAAGTCACTTTTTCCCACTTTAGGCGCGCCAGCAAAAACTAAAAGACCACTAGGAGTTAAAACTCTAGGAGCAATTATGTCTTCTGGCATTGGTGATTTGTCATTTAGGTACTGCAATACAGGAAATGAAGTAACGTTTTTTGTATATGGGAGAGAAACAGTTGAGGTTAAAAATCTTTTTACGTCTACTCCTTCTTTAATACAATCAGCAGCATCCCAAGCTTTTGGTTTATCTTGTGGAATTTTAAGAATAGAAAGCGATGCAACGCCTATATCTAAAAGCTTCTTTGCAACATTTTCAGCATATTTCTGACCTGAACTATCGTTGTCTGGCCATATGGTTATGTGTTTACCTTTGAGTGGAGCCCAATCTGTTTTATTTACAGGTGAATTTGCTCCAAACATCATTGTTGTGGCTGTTATGCCCTTACTGATTAAACTTTCAGCACATTTTTCACCTTCAACGAAAACAATTTTATCGGATTTAATTATACCTGGAACATTGTACAAAGGCCTTGGATCTGGAGCAGTACTACTTGAGTTTTTTACATCAAAACAGCTATATCGTTTTTTCCCTGAAGTGCTATCATAACGGTAAATTTTAGCTATTACTTGATTATTTTCATCATGATAGTCCCAACATGCTATTAAATGTTCTGAAAATTCTTCTTTATGGTTTGTTGAGTGACCAAGCCATTTTTCTATATCTTCTATGGTATCAAGAAACTTAGTCTGACTAGTAACATCCCACCAGAGATTAAGTATATCTCCGCCTTCACCAGTAGCAAAATCGTGCCATAATCCGGCTCTTTCTCCTCTTGTTTCTACTACTAAACTTTTCCCTTTATCTCCTCTAATATTACCAACATAGAACTTACCACCGTGGAAAGTACCATTTGGTAATAAGTAGGATAAAGATGATTCTATTCTTGAGAGTAGTTCTGCTTTTACTTCTGCTGCTCTTTCAAATAAAGCTTGCTTGTCATGCATATTGTTTTCTCCTGTTAAAATAAGCTATGTTTGTTGACAGAATGTCTCTGCTACATAGCTCATGATGATGTTCTTAAAGGCTGGTAATTTAAAATACAGTTATAAATGGGTAGAGAGATGTCTCTGTACCTTTTACTATAGTAATACCGGATTTCTCATAGGTTTTTCCGGAAGAGTGGAGAAATTTTTTTCAAGCGTAAGTTGACACTGTCCATATTTACCCCAAATATTTACAATTCAGAAGACCAGGTCTGCTAGGTCTTACTATAGTAAGTTCAACAAAATTACAAAAACTGTTCACTTTTTAGAAAATTTTGCACAACTCCGTTCTCTTATCTTTCATATTCCCCTGTAGTATATATACACGTTCAATTTCAAATTCGTCCGAAAAACTACAAAAATATATAGGCAACACTAAAAAAGTTCTCTTCTGTAGAGGTAAATGGTGGTATTGAAAATTTAACTCTGCTCTCAACTTACACTCCTCAAAAAAATTACAAAATTTAATTTCATTTTAACTTTAAACAAAAAGGCCGCCTATAAGTTGCATCTGCATTATGTTGCAAAATATACTATACTTTGCTTATGAGAATAACCAAATAAGCCATCCTTTTTTCTCCTCCATAACAGATATATACTAGAAATGCAGTCTGAAATATGATTTGCTCTAAAATTTTTTTCATTACGATTTTTCTATTAAACTTTAATAGAGCTTAACGTGTTTACAATATACTCAGGGGAGAGTCTATAAGAAGTAGCCACAAAACGCTATGTTGGTAAAGGTATTCATAATAATTACTTGTGAATTAAGTACTTTAGATTCGAGATTACATAGATTTTTGGCAGTTTAAGCCATTTTAGATTGGAAAATGAAATCTCCTAAAAGGAAAAACCCGGCTATATTAAAGGGTTAAGAGTAATTTAAGTTTGAAATTCAAAAAAACTTCTTAATTGCTTTAAAAGCTAGGATTATAGAGGGTTTTTGAGTGTAGCCCAGTTTCAGGTAAAACCTTATATATTATATATATAATAAATAATAATATATAATAATAGAACATATAGGATATGTACCTTTCATAATACCTACCTAAATATTATTAACGCGCTTAAGTGTTTAATTTATTACTTTTTTAATTTTTAAATAACAAGTTAAGCAAAAAAACATGAACTGTAATAAGTTTATTATAATATAAACCTTAAGAGAAGTTCCGCGGTAGCCGTCTGCTCAACTGAAATGGTTTTCAAAAAGGCTAATATACCGTCCATTTAAATTTTTAACCGAAATATAAAAGTCATTTAAAAAATAAACTCAAGTGGCAACTAACCGGTTTTTTAAAGCTGCCTATAACCTACTCTAACTACTTATGCATACAGGTGGACCAGCTGCATTTCATGATATTAGTAGACATAAACCGAGTTATTGTAAGATAATTAAAGGTATCACTAAACTTTAATAGCCTTTAAAAATAGCTAAAGGTAACATTTTTATGGTAAATGCCTAATCTACTACTGTGGCCTATTCTTCAAAGTAAGGTTTTAAGGAGTAAAAAGCCGTTCTGAGTTTTCCAGCAAAATTTCAAAATAAGGAAATAGAAATATAATACACTTAAACCATTGAAATTCTGCATTTTTATCCATTTAATACCTATAAGACGTTATTTTTCCATTTCCAAAAGACTTAATGAATCAGATCGCCCTAAATAAAAATACAACACAGAGACAAAAATATGAAAAACCTACTATTGCATTTTGGATAACCTGAAAAAGATAAATGCTTACAAAAGACAAGATGGCTAATAATAGCGTTTTAAAGAGATTCTACGACTTCAGGGTACAATTGGTACAATCAGAACCTAAGTTACTCATGTAAGGTAGCTCAAAACCCGGTTAAGAGTCATTTTTAAATTTTTCTTACCTTAAACTTTTACTTGCTATAAAAAAGCCTTACTGTAGTCTATCACGTTTTTTATTTGTTGTAAAATATCTTTTCAAAAAAGTGGACGATCTTTTAAATCGGTGCAATAAAAGCTGGTTATTTTAGATAATCTCTATAAATAAATTGTAGGTGAAGTTAAAGAAAAAAAGTTTTGCCATAAACATAAGCTATGGAGCTCGTAAACTGCTTAAAATGGAGATAAAGATCTAAATTTATTTATTTACGTCTCCAATTTCATCGCGTACAATGGAGACAAAGATTTATGTTTTCACTATTTATTGGCAGATAGGGCTTTCTAAAGGGTGGGTCACCCCCCTTGAAATTAAAACAAAAGGTGGTAGACAAGATGTCAAACACAGATAACTCAACTACAAGCTGGTCTTTGTTGTAGTTATTTTCTCACCTGCTTTAATTAATTCATCAAAATCAGATTCATACTCTATATAGCCTTTCTTATAATAGTCCGAATGCGATAAGATATGTGTTAGCAGGCCAAATGTTGTTTTTTTACATTTTTAAGATAAGAAGTGGATAGCTGAACTTGTTTTTTATACAGCATTTCTTATATTGATCAAATCTTTCAGTTGATTATTGCTAAATTCTGTAATCCAACTTTCACCGCTACTTATAGTTAAGTTTGCTAACTCTTTCTTGCTTTGAATCATCTCATCAATACGCTCTTCAAAAGTACCTGTTGAAAGTAGCCTGTACACCATAACATTACGTTCTTGTCCAATACGGTACGCTCTATCTGTTGCTTGTGCTTCCACTGCTGGATTCCACCATAAATCGTAATGTATTACATGGTTTGCTGCTGTTAAATTAAGCCCTGTTCCACCAGCTTTTAAAGATACTATGAGAATATTTGATCGAAATGAGTTTTCAAAATCATTAACCATTTTGTCTCGTGCTTTACGGGATAAACTTCCATGCAAAAATGGCACTTTTGATTCAAACTTTTCTTCAAGTAGCCTAGCTATAATCTCACCCATTTCAGTGTATTGAGTAAATATCAATGATTTTTCTGCAAGCTCACTAATTCCTATCAATATCTCTTCTAGCATCTGCATCTTTCCTGACTGTTCAATACTTGCACGCTTTTTCTTGCCAAAATGCGATGGATGGTTACAAACTTGCTTTAAAGCATTGATAAGCTTAAGAATTAGACCCTTACGCTCAATTCCTTCACTCTTTTCTATCTTTTTCATAGTTGTGTTAACTACTTCTTGATAAAGTGCTGTTTGCTCTGGAGTTAGAGAACAATAACGATTATTTTCAATTTTATCTGGTAGATCCTCTATAATGCTTTTATCACTTTTTACCCTACGTAGCATAAAGGGATGAGTAACTTTCATGAACCTCTCTAGACAAACTTTATCTCTCGCTTTTTCAATTGGCGTTGCAAAACGAGTTTTAAATTCCTTAGGAGTACCAAGGTAATATTTATTAGTAAAATCAAAAATACTCCAATATTCTAGTAGCCTATTTTCAACAGGTGTACCACTCATAGCTATTTTATTTTTTGCTGCAATAGCTTTTATAGCTTTACTCTGTTCACTATGGGGATTCTTTATATTTTGGGCTTCATCAATCACGAGCAAAAACCATCCTACTCTGTTAAGCTCTTTTTTATCACGACGTGCAAGACCATAGGATGTGAGAGCTACATCATAATCATTTGCCAATTCTCGATTTTGTCCATGATAGATAAAAAGCTTTAATTCTGGTGCAAAACGTTCCATCTCTCGTTGCCAATTGCTTAATATGCTTGTTGGTGCTACTATCAAGACTTTATCTTCATCTAAAAATCCTGCATTCTTACAGTATAAAATGGCTGCAATAACTTGTAGTGTTTTACCAAGACCCATGTCATCAGCAATTATACTACCAAACCCCGTCTCTATGTTCTGCACAAGCCAACTAAATCCACGTTTTTGATATGGACGTAACTGTGCTGTTAGGTTACTTGGTACATCAACAGGTACATAAGTGTTAAGCTTTTCAAATAGGCTTTTAATCTGCTGATCAAGTCCTACCTTTGCTCCATCTAGTTCACCTCCTAAAGCAGCTTGCATCAGCTCTACTTGACTCAAGCGTTCAGGTAACTTATCAAATTTTTTCAGTAGAGCTTCTACCTCCTTATCATCCAAAAGCACATATTGGTCTATAATCTTTATAAGTCCACGAGAATCTTTCAGTAGCTTTTTAAATTCTGTAATGCTTATCTCTTTATCACCTATCGCTATTTTCCAATCAAACTTCAATAATTTTTCAAGCGTTAAGAAACTTTTCCGATCTTCTTCAATTTTGCCTTTAGCAGATAAATTAAGACTCAACTTTGGCTTTAGGATTTTTTCCAGTGATTTCGGTAAGATAACTATAACGCCAATTGCTTTTAACACCGGCAAGATATTTAAAAACAATGGTGCAAAATCATCTAAGCTAAACAGTAATCTACTGCTGTCGTCAATCGATCTTTCTAGCTCAGGTATGTATTCGGACAGCATTCCCATATCAGATAAAATGCTCAGTTTTGTGCTGCAGTTAGACAATGCTTTTTTCAGCTTTATTATCGATTTTCCATCATCTAAAGATACCTGTATATCAAGCTCAAATCTTTCATAATAATCTTTTACCATTAAGTAAAGTTTGTATGGTTTATCTGTTAAATAAAGCCGTGATAACCAGAGATTAATTGCTTGAGGTATTTCTCTGTTGCTAAACTCACTAAACTTGTATGCTGATCCAGTAAAAAATAATGCAAAGATGTGCTTGTCTCTATACTTATCCATCGATGAAGGAAAGGTATTCTTTTCTCTATACTTATCAAGTGCTGCAGGAAAATTATTTGCCATGTATCCCAAAAGGATTAAAGAAATTGCAATATTAACCTGTTCTTCAGGCTCTATAGAAGTTTTCTGATATTGAATTAGTAGAGGTGGACACATAGATGATATTTTTCTATGAATTTCTTTGACTGATTCATTAAACAACGCAGGGATCCACCTAATTATAAATTCTTCTCTTTTATTTTGTAGTATTTGTGGTACTAGTGCTGATTTTTCCATGAGCATACGTGCAAACTGTGAAATCATATGCATGAAGCGAAGCTCAGGATTAAGCTTATGCAGTAATGAAATAGGAATATCGTTTAAAAATTGTGCTATATTCCTTGAAACACTTTCGCTGAGCATAAATGAATTAGCTATACCATTGCTTACTTGAATAACTTGGTATTGGTCATTGATAAATAATTGAAATGTTTGCCAGTGTTCAATACTTCCCCATTTGCTAGTAAACAATTCTTCTTCCGATAGCTTTTTCTTGGAAGAGTAGAAAAAATAATCTGATTTCCCCGTAGGATATTTTTGCCAATGCTTGTAAGCTGTTTGCAGAATACTGTGAAAATTTTTTTCAAAAAAGAGTGGATTATTCGTCAAGATATTTTCGATACAGCTGGCAAGGTTAGGAATAGTCGATAGATCAATATCATTTAAGTTTACTTGGTCATATACTTTAACTTTAGAAGACGATTTAAATAGATCATTAATTTTTAGAATACTTTGAATGTTTTCTAATTTTCCATTTCCAAAATCATCAATCAGCGACAACAAGTCACAATTATGAATATTGAAAATTACGAAAGGGTTTTTATCAATTTCTGCAGCAATAAGATAAATTACAGCAGCAATATGTTTACAAGGCATAGCCCAATCAGGACAATTGCAACTTGCGTTCATTTCTTCCCAATTCGAAGGAAATAATTTAATACCTGAGTCGTTAAGCTTATCAAACAAAAGTGTTGGTAATTGTCTATTTATTAATTTAGGCAATATAGAGGGCGAATTTTCAATAATACAACGGATAGCTGATGAATTTAATTCATTGAGTGTTATTTTAACTTTATATGGATGAGGTCTTGAACCACTAACTTTGGCTGTAATTGTATTGCCGTTGATTTGAATACCAAAAGCTCGACCAGTATTAGCATAAGTTCTACCACGTGAAAGGCGGTTATCGTAATCAACTTCACTGAAAGATTGAAGCCATTTCTTACCCCACCATGTTCTCCCGTAAATAGACATTATATATATTTTAGCCTAAATAAACTCAAGTAATCTAACATAAATCACTACAAAATGCCAAGAAAACAACAGAAAAGGCAATATGAAAACCTTTTTTTCTATAGTCTCTTCATTTTTTGTGATTAAAAATTATTTTAACTTTTTTTTAAAAAATCCCGGAAAAAGTAGTAAGAAATCCGGTATATATATAATAAAGGGGCATTGTTTCAATGAGGTGAGTTTACCTCTACGCGCTTCAAACACAAAAGTTTCAAATAAATGTCAATCCTAACACTAGATCTAGGCAAGCAAACGGGCTGGGCAATTCTTACAGATGGAGTAATTGAAAGTGGAAGCGAAAGTTTTCATGGTAGTCGTTTCAGTGGTGGTGGAATGTGTTTCTTGAATTTTCGTAATTGGCTTAATTCTTTGAAAGACATTTCTGCAGTGTATTTTGAGGAAGTAAGAAGACATTTAGGAACTGATGCAGCGCATTGCTACGGTGGTTTTCTTGCCGTTCTATCTGCTTGGTGTGAAGAGAACAATATTCCCTACCAAGGTGTTAATGTTAAAACTATCAAACGCTTTATAGCAGGCAAAGGTAATGCAAGTAAGAGTGAAGTTATTGAAGCGATACGTGAAAAAGGTTTTGCACCTAGAGATGATAATGAGGCCGATGCTTTGGCATTAATGTTTTACGTTATGAATCTTAGTAAAGATTTTAATATATCAAGAATGCCATAAAAATGGGTCCTTTCGGCCATATTGGCGGGTTTGGTGGGTCAGACCTCAGGCCTTCTCTAGCGTCAGATATATTTTGAATATTAACTTTTTAATTATTAAGATATGAATTTAGCAATCCACTACTATCCTACTCAAAATCTGGTCGAATATGAGCGTAATCCTCGTAAAAATGACGATGTAGTCAACAGAATGTGTGCTTCTATTAGGGAATTCGGCTTTCGTATTCCAATAGTTGCAAAAAGTGATGGTACTGTGGTTGATGGTCATTTAAGACTTAAAGCAGCAAGAAAACTTGGTATGGAGAGTATTCCAGTGGTCTTAAGTGATAATTTAAACGAACCACAAACTAAAGCTTTTCGACTACTTGCTAATCAATCAGCTAACTGGGCAAAGTGGGATGATGATCTTTTGAGAGTGGAAATTCAAGAGCTAGAAGATTTGCAGTTTGACTTAAAAATGACAGGATTTGAATTAGAAAAAGTTCAACGGTTTCTCGATGATTTTGACGGTGAAAAAGAAGATCTTTCTGACTTAGCTATTGATGATAAAAAAGTAACAAAACCAGGTGATCTTTGGATTTTAGGAAATCATAGAATCTATTGTGGTGATAGCTCTGTAGTTGAATCATATAAAGCGCTGTTAGATGATAAAATGGCAGATATTACTGTGTGTGATCCTCCGTATAACGTAGCATATGGTAACAGTCAAGAGAGAGAAGACAAAAAGATATTAAACGATAATCAAGGTGAAAAGTACGAACTTTTTCTCTACTACATCTGTTCCAATATTTTAGCATATACGAAAGGTGCAATTTACATCTGCACATCATCATCAGAGTTTTCGACGTTGCAAAAAGCATTTGAGGAAGCAGGTGGTCGTTGGTCAACATTTATCATTTGGGCAAAGAATCACTTTACGCTAGGAAGATCAGATTATCAAAGACAATACGAAGCAATGCTTTATGGATGGAAAAGTGGCAATAAACGTGAGTGGTATGGAGGTAGAAATCAAAGTGACCTCTGGTTTTATGATAAGCCAACACATAATACACTACATCCAACGATGAAGCCAGTAGAGCTAATGGAGAGAGCGATAGTAAACAGCAGCAGATCTGGAGACATAGTACTTGATCCATTTAGCGGTTCTGGCAGCACACTGATTGCATGTGAGAGAACAGGAAGAATTTGTAGAACAATAGAGCTAGATTCAAAGTTTGTAGATGTAACGATAAAACGTTGGCAAGTGTATACAGGCAGGGAGGCAATTCTTTCTGGTGCTGGTAAAACTTTTCAAGAGATTCAAGAAGAAAAAAAGGAGCAAAAAAAGTGAAATTAATAACACAAACAGAATGGGCAAGAGAACAAGGATTTTCAAAGCAATATGTCTGTTATTTAGTAAAAAAAGGAATAGTTGAGTTGGAGAATGGTTTGATCAATAGAGAACAGGCAAATGAAGCGGTGGCAGCAATAAGAGATCCAAGTCAACCATTGAGAAGAAAAAACTATTCAGAAAACGGAGAAAAACTTTCCACAATGTTGCTAAAAACGCGAATAAAAAATGAAATGGAACGAGGTAAACTGCTTGAGGCGAAAGCTAAGGCTGAAATAGGAGAGCTTGTAGCAGTAGAGGAAGTGAAAAACGAAGCATTTAATGTAGCAAGAGTTGTACGTAATAATCTGCTTAATATTCCAAATAGAGTTTCAGCGCTGCTTGCATCACTGAGTGACACTGAAAAGATTCATATGGCGCTAACTGAAGAAATTACAAACTCGCTTGAAGAATTATCTAACACTAAATTTTAAATATAAAATGTCTGCTCACTTAAGTTTAGAATTAATAAAGTGCCTCATTAATCAACCTGGATTAGATGTTAATGTTAGAGGATTAAATGGCAAGACACCACTACATTGCGCTATAGAATTTGACGAATTAAGCATGGTGGATCTGCTACTTACGAAGAAGAACATTAATCCTTTTGTAGAAGATAATGACGGCAAAACATCTCTTGATTACGCTAAAGAAGGAAAAAAAGCAGAAATATTAAAAGCGCTAATTAATAATAAATACGGGTCAGAACAAGATAGCTTACTTCATTTAGCTGCAATGGTGGGTGAGGTAAATGCTGTAAGGTACCTAATAAATAGAGGCATCGATGTTAATTCGCGTAATGCAATATTTCATACACCATTACATTTGGCAGCTGGTATTGGACATGTAGAAGTTGTAAAGATTTTAGTCAGAGAAGGAAATGCTGAAATCGAGGTTTTTGATGCACGAAATCAGACACCGATGCACTATGCAGTTAACAACAAAAAATTAGAGATAGTAAAGTTATTACTGGAGCTAGGAGCAGATGTAAATAGCGCACGTGTAGGACAAAATTCAATGAAATTATCACCTATTCATATAGCTGTAAGTAATACTAATTACGATGAAAGAGATTTGTGTCTCGATATTCTCAAATGCTTAATAAAGGAGCCTAATGCTCAAGTAAATTTGCAAGACTACGAAAATAAAACGCCACTACATTACGCTGAAAGACTTAAAACAATAGAGGTTTTACTAACGCGAGAAGATATAGATCCTCTGGTAAAAGACGATAGTGGCAAGACACCATTTGATTACGCTAAACCTGAGATAAAGAAGGCTTTGATAAGTAATAAATACGGTTCTGAAAAGAATAGTCTACTCCATTTAGCTGCACAAAGAGGAGAAATTGAGCTTGTAGAGTCTATCTTAAAAGAAGAAATTGATATTGATATTTCAAATAATAAGAGTCTATCACCGATCTATCTTGCTGCGGAAAAAGGGCATTTACATGTAGTAAAGTTATTGCTGAAAAAAGGAGCAAATTATACACCTGTTTTACATTTAGCAATCAAATCAAACAATTTAGAGTTACTAAAAACTTTATTTAAAGAAAAGAGCATCAAATTACCAGATGAGATAGGCAGATCTGTACCAATTTATTATAGGTGTATGGAGCATAGAGATGCAAAAGTAAGAAAATACAATAGTGCGATCTGTGTTTTTACCTCAGTAAGTGCAGTAGCAATAGCGGTATATATAGGGTTAACAGCAACAACAATAAGCAGTGCAATCATTTTTGCAACAACAACAGGGATATTTGCGATTATTATAGCACTAATGATAAGTGAGATGAGCAGAAGATATATAGAAAACAAATTTCAGAAAAAGATGTTTATGGAGATGGAGAAGTGTAGTTCTATTGTTGAGGAGTGTAGTTCTATTGTTAATGATGTCGAGATAGAACCAGTTATGAGTAGATGCATACAATGATATACGCCACATCTTTTTCTGAAGGTTTGAAACCAGATCCAGAGCTTAAGGTGTCAGAGTGGGCAAATGAGTATCGAGTTTTAGCAGCAACTGCAGCATCAGAGCCAGGAAAATGGAGAACAGAGAGAACACCATACCTTAAAGAAATCATGGATTCACTATCTCCGTCCTCGCCAGTAGAAAAAGTGGTATTCATGAAAGGAGCACAAATTGGAGGAACAGAAGCTGGTAACAATTGGATAGGCTATATCATCGATCAAACACCAGGTCCAATGCTAGTAGTACAGCCAACAGTTGAAATGGGAAAGCGTTGGTCAAAAGGAAGATTTGCGCCACTGATTGAAAGTACACCATGTTTAAAAAGTAAAGTAAAAGACCCAAGATCAAGAGATTCAGGGAATACTGTACAAAGTAAGGAATTTCCAGGTGGAATAGTAGTAATAACCGGAGCAAATAGCAGTGTAGCACTGAGATCTATGCCAGTAAAATATCTCTTTCTTGATGAAATAGATGCCTACCCAGGAGATTCAGGAGGAGAAGGAGATCCAGTTTTACTCAGCATAGCCCGAACTAATACATTTGCACGACGAAAGATTTTTTTAGTATCAACGCCAACGATTCATGGAATAAGCAGAATTGAGAAAGAATTTGAAGCAACAGATAAGAGATATTTTTTTGTTCCCTGTCCGCATTGTAATTACTATCAAGTTCTAAAATGGTCACAAATAAAGTGGGAGAACAATGATGCAAAAACAGCACATTATGTCTGCACTGAATGTAGTGGCAAAATAGAAAATCATCAAAAGACAGAAATGCTTGAACGTGGAGAATGGAGAGCTACAAATCAAACCTCAAGTAACAAAATAGCAGGTTTTCATCTATCAAGTCTTTATAGTCCTGTTGGCTGGTATAGTTGGAATCAAGCAGTAGAGGATTTTCTGCATAGTAAAGAAAGTGAGCAATTGTTAAAGGTTTGGATAAATACAACGCTTGGAGAAACTTGGGTAGATAAAGGAGAAGTACCAGATTGGAAGCAATTATTTAACAGGAGAGAATCTTATCAAATTGGCACAGTACAAAAGGGTGAAGTAGTTCTCACAGCAGGAGTAGATGTACAAAAAGATCGGTTAGAAGTAGAAGTTGTAGCATGGGGAAAAAGCCGCGAAAGTTGGTCAATAGACTACCGAGTATTTGAAGGTGATACTGGAAGAGTAGAAGTATGGGGAAAGCTTTCGGAGCTTCTGAGTCATCATTTTATCGGTGAAAATGGGCTTGAGTATATGATAAGTATGATGGCAGTAGATGCTGGATATGCAACACAAGAAGTATACAATTGGGTAAGAGGCCATCAAGGCTCTGGAAGAGTAATGGCAGTCAAAGGTGTAAATAAAGCACTAGTACCACTTAGCAGCCCAAGTAGAGTAGATATAACAGTTGGAGGGCAAAAGCTGAAAAGAGGAATAAAGCTCTGGCCAGCAGGAGTATCGATATTAAAGTCAGAGCTTTTTCAATTACTTAATGTTTTAAAAGAAGGTGAAGAAGCTCCAGCAGGATACTGTCATTTTCCTGAGTATGCACCTGAATATTTTAAGCAGCTAACAGCAGAGCAATTAGTCAGCAAAGTGGTAAAAGGATATACCAAACAAGAGTGGCAAAAGGTAAGAGAAAGAAATGAAGTACTAGATTGCCGAATTTATGCGAGAGCTGCATCTATTGCGCTTGGAATCGATCGATGGCCAGAGAGTAAATGGAATAGTTTGAGTGGGAAAATGGAAAGTAAAAAACCTAAAAAAGTAAGACAGAGTAAGTGGTTGAAAAATGTATAACGAAGAGTATTTGTTTCAAGTTGAACAAGCAATAAAGAAGCTGCAAAGCGGAGAGCGAGTAGTATCAATTGCATATGGTGACCATGTTGTGAGATATGCTGAAGTGCAAATAAACGATCTTTTAAACTTAAGACAAAGAATCAAGGCTGAGCTCAAGGTTGAAGGTCAAAAACCAAAAAGAAAGATTGTTATTTCAACGAATAAAGGAGTGGTATGAGAAGTTGCATGATAGAAAATGGATACCCAGATTTTCTAGAGCATTTGAGGTATATGATAGCTACCGCTACACCAGGTATGCTTATAAATGCAGTAATAGATTTGTCGCACTGGAATCAGGAGATAGATTTTAGATTAACAAAAGAAGATGGCATAGTAGGCATAATTCACAAAGCCACCCAGGGGGTAAAGTACGTAGATCCTGAATATACAAAAAGGAAAAAAGCCGCTGAAAAAGAGGAATTGCTTTGGGGTGCATACCATTTTGGTGTCGGGGAAAAAAGCGGCAAAGACCAAGCTGAGCATTTTCTCGAAACAATTGGTGATAGTTCAAATATATTGTTAGCCCTTGACATTGAGGAAAACAAAGATGGAAAAAGCATAATGCCAAAACAAGCAGAGGACTTTGTAAATAGGGTCTATTTAGTAACCGGACGTTTGCCGTTAATTTATGGAAGCCCTAGTTTTCTCAAGGATTTTGCCACCCCAACTTTAACAGAATGTCCACTATGGTTAGCAAAATGGGGAACAAAACTGACATTACCAATAGGATGGAGGAACTGGACTCTATGGCAATATACCGACGGTCAAACAGGAGCAAAGCCGCATGAAGTAGAAGGAATCGGAAAATGTGACAGAAACAAATTTAACGGAACTTTGAAAGAATTAAGAGAATTTTGGTTATCAGGATGTTAAAAACCTTCAAACAATTATTTGGCAAGCCAAAAATCAAAAGTTCTGCATGGGATGCAGCAGGCTCAGGAAGAAGGGTAATGTATTGGCAAGGAGAAGCAGGAAGCATAAATAATTTGCTTTCTCAAAGCCTTGAGCACTTGCGTAGCCGCTCTCGTGATATGGTAAGAAAAAATCCATATGCAGCAAATATTATTGATACAATAGTAAGTAACTCTATTGGAACAGGAATAAAACCACAATCAAAAGCAAGGAATGCAGAATTTCGAAAGAAAGTACAAGAATTATGGCTACGTTGGACAGACGAAGCAGATAGCTGTGGAATAAGTGATTTTTATGGATTACAAGCTCTAGTATGCAGAAGTATGATAGAGGGAGGAGAATGTTTTGTACGTTTAAGAACGAGAAGGCTGGAAGATAGATTTTCTGTGCCATTACAACTGCAAGTGCTTGAGTCTGAACATTTAGATAATAAAACAAATCAAACTTTAGGAAATGGTAATGTAATAAGAAGCGGGATTGAGTTTAATAGGCTTGGGCAAAGAGAAGCATATTATTTATTTAGAGAGCACCCAGGAGAAGGCTCATTTGGAGAGTCAGTTAGAGTACCGGCAAATGATGTTTTACATATTTATAGACCATTAAGACCTGGACAAATTAGAGGGGAGCCTTGGCTTTCTAACGTGCTTTTGAAGCTTTACGAACTTGACCAGTACGATGATGCAGAATTAGTACGAAAAAAGACTGCAGCAATGTTTGCAGGGTTTATTACGAGACTTGATCCAGAAGCAAATATTTTAGGAGAAGGTGAAAGTAATGAGCAAGGAGTAGCACTATCAGGTTTAGAGCCAGGAACTATGCAGCTTTTAGACCCAGGAGAAGACATAAAATTTTCAGAGCCGTCTGATGTTGGAGGAAGTTATGAAGCATTCATGAGACAGCAACTGAGGGCAATAGCAATAGGCACAGGGATAACATATGAGCAACTAACAGGAGATTTAACGGGTGTTAATTATTCATCAATCAGAGCAGGACTGATAGAGTTTCGTCGTAGATGCGCTATGCTGCAACACAACATTATGGTATTTCAATTTTGCAGACCAGTATGGAATAGATGGCTAGAGTTAGCAGTACTGTGTGGAGAACTCTGTATAGATGAAAAAGTGGCAAAAGCAGCGAAAGAAGAAGTAAAATGGATACCACAGGGATTTGATTGGGTGGATCCACTGAAAGACCAGCAAGCACAGCAAATGGCAGTAAGGAATGGATTTAAGAGTCGATCGGAAGTAGTATCAGAAATGGGTTACGATGTAGAAGAAATTGACCAAGAAATAGCAGAAGATCAAAAGCGTTCTGATTCTTTCAACCTTTTCTTTGATTCTGATGTCAGGACACAAACAAAATAAATCTCGTTTACTTTATGGAAATTTTACAAACCAACTGGCTATGTAGGCCGATGATGATAGAGCAAAAAAGCTTTGACCTGTTGTCGCTATATAACGGAAAACAACCTATCTTTAAAAACGTAAAACACTATGTAAAGAACAATATAGAAAAGACAGCAATAATACCAATACATGGAATTTTAACCAAAAAACCAGGAGCTTTTGATGATTTTCTAGGCATGACATCGTATGAGAAAATTCAAGAAGAAGTAGAAGAAGCATTATCAAACAAAGATATAGAAACTATTCTGCTTGATATAGATAGTTCAGGCGGAGAAGTAAACGGTTTATTCGACTTGGCTGATTTTATTTACGAATCAAGAGCAAAAAAGAGAATTGTGGCAATAGCAAATGATGATGCGTACTCTGCTGCATATGCTATAGCTTCAAGCGCTGAAAAGGTATTTGTGAGCAGAACTTCTGGTGTTGGCAGTATAGGAGTAATAGCAAGTCATATAGATCAAAGTAGGTTTGATGAAAAGCAAGGTATTAAGTACACCACAATCTTTGCTGGTAGTCGAAAGAATGATTTAAACCCACATGAGCCAATAACGTCTGAAAGTCTGGAAAGCTTACAAAAAGAAGTAGACCGACTATATGAAATGTTTGTGCAGCTAATAGCAAGAAATAGAGGTCTTTCAATTGAAAAGATTCGATCAACAGAAGCAGGTCTATATTTTGGTGAGAAAGCAGTGGAAATAGGTCTTGCAGATGGAGTTACAACATTTTTTGAATTTATTAACAAAGGAGAAAATACTATGAATAAACAAATTACAACTGACCTAGAAATTGATGACCTAGAAACTGATAATTTAACTAAGTATCGTACTGAAATTGTTGAATTAATACGTTTATGTAACTTATCACGAATGCCAGAGAAAATAGGAGAATTTATTGAGCAGGGTGTAAGTATTGAGCAAGCAAGGGAAGTTTTAATGGAATTACTTGCAGAGAGAACGAAGAAGACAGAGATACTGAGTGCAATACCACAGAATTTAGGAGAAGATTTGATGATGCAAGTAGCAAGAAGTCGTGCGCAATCAGGTATTTAAAATATTCGCAGTATAATAAAAGTAGAAAGTAAAGGAGAAAATTTTATGAATTGTATAACTGAAACAAATAATTTAGGAGATCTTCTAAAATATGAAGCATCAAATTTATATTCACGAGATCAAATAATTGTTGCCAAAGGACAGAATCTCAAGCTTGGTGCAGTAGTTGCTAAAAAGACTGAAGATGGTTTTATTAGGGTCTTGAATCCAACAGCAACCGATGGCACACAAACCGCAATAGGTGTTATTGCAAGTGATGTAAACGCAAAGGAAAATGCTAAAGGAGTAATTATTGCTCGCGGTGCAATGCTAGCAGATCATGCAGTTGTATGGCCAGCAAATATAACTGAAGAGCAGAAAACTGCAGCAATAAAGCAACTTGAAGGACGAGGGATCATTATCCGCAAGGGAGCTTAAAAAAACTATTAAAAACACAAAAGGGGGAAAAATGCAAAATCCATTTACAAATACAGCATTTAGCATGACGGCACTAACAAATGCGATAAATATATTGCCGATAAATTATGGACGAGTTGAAAATTTAAATTTATTTCCAAGTAGGTCAGTAAGATTTAGACATATTACCATAGAAGAGCGAAACGGAGTATTAAGTTTACTACCAACACAAGTTCCAGGAGCACCAGCAACAGTAGGAAAACGCGGCAAAAGAAAGGTAAGAACATTTACGGTTCCGCATATTCCACATGATGATGTAGTGTTACCAGAGGAAGTACAGGGAATAAGGGCATTTGGATCAGAAAGTGAACTGAAAGCGCTGGCAGACGTAATAACTGACCATTTACAGCTAATGAGAAACAAACACGCAATAACATTAGAGCATTTACGAATGGGAGCGCTGAAGGGAATTATTCTTGATGCTGACGGGTCAGAATTACTAAATCTGTACAACGAATTTGAAATAACACCAAAAATAGTAAATTTTGCCCTTGGAACAGCAACAACAGATGTCAAGCGTAAGTGTCTGGAAGTACTCCGGCATATAGAAGATAATCTAAGTGGTGAATATATGACCGGAATTCATGCCTTGGTAAGTCCTGAGTTTTTTGATGCACTAACTTCTCATGCTAAAGTAAAAGAAGCATATGAGAGATGGCAAGAAGGAGCAGCGCTAAGGAACGATATGAGGTCAGGATTTACGTTTTGTGGAATTACATTTGAGGAATATAGAGGGCAAGCAACTGATCCTGAAGGAACCGTAAGAAGATTTATAGAAAGAGATACGGGACACTGTTTTCCACTAGGAACAGCAAGCACATTTACAACATATTTTGCACCAGCAGATTTTAATGAAACAGTAAATACTCTTGGACAGCCACTATATGCAAAACAAGAACCAAGGAGATTTGATAGAGGAACTGATTTACATACGCAGTCGAATCCATTGCCAATGTGCCACCGTCCGTCCGTTTTGGTAAAAATAGTAACAACATAGTAGAGCCCTCACGTAGAAAACTCTACTTATGGTTTTAATATGTGTTGAGTATGCTAAAAAAATATAAGGATGCAATATATTTTTAGAAGCCTTTAGAAGTGAATTTGAATGAATAGAAAATGGTATGCAGGAAAATGTAAAGAGGTTATTGAAAGATTGTCTTATCCATTTAGGGGAGATAGCTTTATATGAGTCAAAGGATAAGTCATATATGGTACAAGTATTAAAGCAACAGCCAGATAAATTATACGAGATTGGTGAAGGACAATTTGTGGAAGAAACTTTAGCGTTAGAAGTAAGTGCGTTTGATGTGTTAAGGCCAATAGTAGGAGATGTTTTTGTTATAGGTGACCGTAAATATAAAGTATATTCTCCACCGCTGCAAGATAATTCAGGAATGATATGGAAAATTCGAGCGTCAGGAGTATAAATGCGTACCGGTAGTATTATACAAAGTATAGATGCTGAAAGGAAAAAAGTGGAAAAAGCAATGGTGAGTGCATTAAACAAAACAGCAATATGGCTAAAATCAAAAGCAGCTAAGGAAATCAGTGAGGAAAAGAGAATAAACTTAGGTTTGATAAGAAAGAGATTAAGAATTTTTAAGGCGAAAACTAGCAGATTAGAAGTGTTAATTAGAGCAAATCTCTATGACATTAGAGCATCGACAATTGGCAAAATACAAAAAACAAGAAGAGGATCGAAAGTAGGAAAGCATGAGTTTATAGGAGGATTTGCAGCAGTTATGCCAAAAGGAAATAGCGGTATTTTTAAACGTGAAGGAAGAACAGCCCTGCCAATAAAGGAAATTAAGTTGCTACTAGAACCTGAGGCTTCAAGGATAATAGAGAATCTTGTTAATTATGAAGTTGAAAAGGTATTTGAAAAATTCTTCCACCGCGAATTAAGTTACATTACACCTATATGAATTGGCAAGATTTACATCAAGCAATCTGCACTAAGTTAAAAGAAGAAATATCAGCAATACAGACGTGTGAAATTTATCCAGCAATAAGAAAAGAATTAGTAGCGCCAGCGGTGTTTGTGGAACTAGCAAGTTTAGAACCAGGTAAAGATCCAGGTACTGAACAATTAGCTCTAAAAGCAAGATTTGAAGCTAGAATAGTAGTTGATAGCACAATAGAAAATGCTCCTCTCATTGTCAGATCATTAGCTGCTGAGGTTGCAAGAGTAGTGAACAAGAATACCTGGGAAAAGAATGTATCTCCGGCTGAATTTCTTTCTGCAGAGCCTGATGGATTTAGACCCGAATTAGATGCATATTTGGTGTGGATGGTTGATTGGAGTCATCAGCTTCATTTAGGTAAATCAGTATGGGAAGAAGGAAAAATTAAGCCACATACCATAAACGTAGGAAATATAAATGTTGGATCATAGTTTTGCGATTTCAGAGCTGAATAGGAAGCTAGCAAACATTGTACGAATAGGGCTTGTAAAAGAGGTAGATTATGACAAAGCAAAAGTAAGAGTAAAAATAGGAGAACTTTTAACAGATTATTTACCTTGGATAACGAGCAAAGCAGGAAAAGATAGAGATTGGTCTCCGCCAGATATCGATGAACAAGTAATGGTATTTTCTCCTCTTGGTGAACTATCATTAGGAGTAGTGTTAGCAGGAATATATCAGGAAAAATACCCTGCACCAGAGAATAAAAAAGAAATAAATAGTGTAAAATTTCAAGATGGGACAAGATTATTATATGATAAAGAGAAGCATAATTTAGAGATTGAAGTAGTAGACAAAATAACACTTAAGGCTGGGGGATCAAGTATAGAAATGACAAAAAGTGGAATAAAACTGAAAGCAGAAAGGATCGACTTAAATTGAACAAAGGAATAGTGAGGTTAGGAGACTACTGTGGAGAAGCTATACCACATTTCTGCATTAGCGGCAGTAACAATATTTTTGTAAATGGTAAGCAAATTTGCAGGCAAGGAGATAGTTTTAGTGAAGGAAAAATATTAATAGAAGGATCTAAAACAGTATTTGCCAATGGGTTTGGTATAGGAAGAGTAGGAGATATAGTTTCATGTGGGTTTAAAGTAATTAGAGGGAGTTCTGATGTTTTTACAGAGCCAGTATGAAGGGAATGAGCAAAGAAACAGGTAAAGAACTAGAGGGTTTAGAACACTTAAAGCAATCAATAATTGATATACTGACCACTCCTATTAAGAGTAGAATAATGAGAAGAGATTATGGATCAAGATTATTTGAGTTAGTAGATAAGCCAATAAATAGGGATTTAACTTTGGAAATTTACGCATCAACTGCAGAAGCACTGGGGAAATTTGAGAAGAGATTTAAGTTAGAAAAAGTAAAAGTTGAAGGAGTAAAAGAAGGAAAAGTGACGCTTGATCTAGAAGGATTGTATCTGCCAATGGGAAGAAAGATTCGCTTCGATGGGGTTGTAGTATAAAGATGCAGCAGCCAAATATTATTGAATCACTGAGCTTTGAAGAGATTTTTTCTCGGATGAAGGAAGAGTTAGTGAAAAGTTTTACAGCATTAGTAGAAAGTGATCCAGCAATGAAGGTATTAGAAGTAGCAGCATGGCGAGAACTTTTGCTTAGAGAAAGAATAAATGAAGCAGTAAAGAGTAACTTACTTAAATTTGCGACAGGAGAAGATCTTGATAATTTGGCTGAGTTTTATGGAGCAGAGAGGCAAGATGGAGAAGAAGATGAACGCTTCAGAAAAAGAATCAAGGCAAGAATAGTTGGCTCAAGCACAGGAGGGAGTAAAGAGCATTATCGGTTTCAAGCACTCTCAGCAGATAGTAGAGTAAAGGATGCGCTGGTTGAATCAAAAGTGCCAGGAAAAGTACAAATTTCAATCTTATCAACACAATTATCCACAACTGGCATAGCGTTAGAAGAGCTACTAGAAATTGTAAAAAAGCAGGTTACTAGAGATGATATAAGGGTTTTAACAGATACAGTAACAGTAATTGGTTCCAATATTACGGAAATAGATATTCACAGCAGAATGAGCATAAGTCCTGTAATATCGAAGGAGGAAATCAAGAAACAGTTCATTAAGAAGTTTGAAGCAAATAGAAGGCTGGGATGGAACGTTACAAGATCATGGATAATAGCGAATTTGTTTGTGGAAGGAGTGGAAAACGTAGAATTAATCGAGCCAAAAGAGGATATTGTGATACTAGGGAACGAGTGTGCAAATTTGCGAAAATTAAAGATTGAGTAATGCTATTACCACCAAATGCAACAAAACAGGAAAAAGCGCTAGTAGATGCAACAGATTATAAGGTTGATCCAAGCTGTATTAGAGGATTTAAATTTAGATTGGAAGAAGAAACATTGTCGTGGATAATAGAAGAATATGGTTTAGAAGAGATATTACGCTGGGTAAAAGATAAAAGAAAAGCCATAGTAGAAGGAGTAAAATTTCAAAGACTGCGAGGAACACCTAAATCACTTAAAATAGCACTCAAGTGGGCAAATATAGAAGACATTACAATCATCGAAGAACCACCCGGTAAACACTTTTTTGAGTTGCAAGTAGGGATAAAAGAGGTACCAAATGACTTCTTCGTAGATGCAGTAGTAGAGCTGGCAAAACTATCACTGCCTGTAAGATCCAGATTGATGAGGATTTTTAACGATTATTATAATGTGCAGAGATTTATATTGGATGAGAGTTTATTTGGAGATCTTCTTTCTGATTATTCAGGGGTAAAAATAGAAAAAGATGGACCAGTGTTATCATTTGGAAGAGTAAATTTTTTCAGGTCTAGTGGTCCAGTTATTAGGATTATAGAAAATTATCTACGCGATCATTATGAACGAGCTTTAAGCAATGATATATATCGCCTAGATGTAGCAATCCTTGGAGAAACCGAGCCTCACACAAAGAATTATAACGGTATTTATGAAAGAAATCATTTGTGGTACAACTTAAAAGCACTATATCCATTACCACAGAGTTTATTACCATCGATTAAATTTGCAAAAGCGCAGATTGTACTGTCAGATAGCTGGAAATTAGGAGAAATAAATAGCTGTTTTCCGGTTGGTAGAATAGAAGAAGAAGGAAATAAATTTGTATTGGGAAACGATAAACTTTCAGGGCAACGTTGGAATTTAAAACACAAGCCAATTTTAGAAAGGTTTAGCGTTACTCACCACTACAAAATAGAAAATTATACAGATCAGAAGGTCAGAAAATATGTTTTAGCAGAACACAACATTTACTATAAAAACGACTTATATTCAGAGCAAAAAGACTCAATACACGAATTAGAAAAGCACATTTTAGTGTTTTACCCGGGAGTACTGAAATGGCACGAACATCGACATTTGCACAGAAGTTGGAAAAATAGTCAAGCAATATGTGTAATAAGTTAAATACTTATATTTAGATCCTCATATATTATATTAATAATAGTTTAAAGTGTATGAAATAAAAAGAAAAGGACTTGCTTTCTCATGCTAAAAAGGACATGACTTGAATAGCAGCAGGTAAATATAAGAAATTTGTCTGGCGCTAGAAAAGCTAATTTTGTGAGGTAAGTATGAAGTTTAGCAAAGAATCTTTTAGTAAGTTTTTTAAAGAAGTATCAAGTAACGGGTTTAAAAACATTAATAAAAGAAATGAAGAAGGAGAGACAATATTACACCAAGCAGTGGAAATCTCTGATTACAAAACAGTGAGATTATTAATAAAAAAAGGGGCAGAGGTAAATGCAAGAGATAAAAATGGTTATACACCACTACACTGTGCAGTATTTGCGAAAAGTTTAGAAAATGTAAAAGTGCTGCTAAGGGAAGGAGCAGAAGTCAATGCCACTCAATATATCACCGGATGTACACCTCTGCACTCTGCGTGCAAAATAGGAGGAGCAGGAGTTGAAATAATAAAAGAGCTAGTAAAGGCCGGAGCTGAGGTTAATCAACTGAATAAATATGGTGCAACGCCAATGTATTACATATGGGAAAGTGAAAAGTATTCTCTATGTGATAGTAAAGAAAGTGAAAAGGCGAGTAAATTTTTGAGAGAAAAAGGTGGAGTAACAAAAAGTAGAGAACTGACGTGCTATGGAATAGAGGGGCTAGTGGGAGAAATAGCAGACATGTTGAATGGGAGTTATTTACCAGAGTTAAAAATAATAGAGATAGGAGAAATAAGGAAGAGAGACAAATCGCTAATAAAGAAAGAATGTCAAAATTTAGCAAGCAAGATAATGAGCCAAGTAAATGAAATGATAGATGAGGTAGAAAATGTAGTGAGAGGGAAGGCTTAAAAGAGGGATTTAAATTTAAAGAAAAAGTGGGGTAAGTTATGGTAAAGCTGGGTAAAAAAGAGGAGTCACTATTAGAGAACTCATATAAAAATATTTATGCAAGAGACGAAAAGGGAAGAACGGTTTTACATTATGCGATAGATGCAAAAACAGTGAGGTTACTAGTCGAAAAAGGAGCGAATGTGAATGCTAAAGATATAGAAGGACACACAGCACTGCACCTAGCGGTAACGGAGAAACATCTAGAAATCGTGAGGGAATTGATAAAATCAGGAGCAGACGTAAATGCTGAGGAATATGGAAATAAATGCATACCTCTACACCTTGCGTGCATGGTAGGTGAAAAAGAAATAGTGGAGGAGCTAGTGAAAGCTGGAGGAGAAATAGAGCAAGCGGATAAATTTGGAATGACAGCGATGGATTATGCGAAAAATAGCAAAAAGATAACCGAGGTATTAAAGAAAGAAACAGACAGAATTGAGAAGCTATTTATGAAGGGCTAAAAATATGGAGAAAGAAATAGAAAAGAAAGTAATGAATTTAGAGAAAAAACCTTTGAATGAGCTGAGAAAAATATGGAAGAAGGTATTTGTGGAAGAAGCACCTAGATACTCAAAGAAATATCTGATACCAAGATTAGCTTATAGAATGCAGGAAAAAGCGTATGGAGAAATGTCAAGAAAGGGGACAAAAAGACTAGAGTATCTGGCAGATCGGCTAGAGAAGGGAAAAAGAATAAGTAGCGATAAATTACCAGTAGAAGGAACAGAATTAATACTAGAGAGAGGAGAAGAGACGCATGCGGTAATGGTGACAGATAAGGGTTTAATCTACCGAGAAGAATTTTTCACGTCATTGTCAGCAGTAGCAGGAAAAATAATGGGAATGAGCTACAATGGGCCGCTTCTATTTGGAATGAGAGATAAGGAGAAAGAATGCTGAAAGAGGTAAGATGTGCGATATATACAAGAAAATCAAATGAGGATGGTCTCGAGCAGAAGTTTAATAGCCTTGATGCCCAGCGAGTAGCATGTGAAAAGTATATAAAGAGCAAAGAAGGCTGGGTAGCATTGGCAAAAAAGTACGATGATGGAGGATATTCAGGAAAAAATTTAGAAAGACCAGCGATAAAGGAATTATTTGAAGATGTCAGAGGAGGAGAGATAGACTGTGTAGTAGTATATACACTAGATAGGTTATCAAGAGAAACAAAAGACAGCATAGAAGTAACGTCATTTTTTAGAAGGCACCGAGTAAATTTTGTAGCAGTAACACAGATATTTGACAATAATACGCCAATGGGAAAATTCGTACAGACAGTATTATCAGGAGCAGCACAACTAGAAAGAGAGATGATAGTAGAGAGAGTAAAAAATAAAATAGCAACATCAAAAGAACAAGGTTTATGGATGGGAGGAACTTTACCGCTTGGGTATGATGTAAAAGATAAGGAATTAATAATAAATGAAAAAGAAGCAAAAACAGTGCAGCATATATTTGAAAGATATTTGGAGCTGAAGTCAATGGCAGAGTTGGCAAGAGAGTTAAACAGGGAAGGATACCGAACAAAAGCAAAAACGGATATCTTTAAAAAAGCAACGGTGAGAAGAATAATAACAAATCCAATATATGTGGGAAAGATAAGACATTATGACAAACAGTATGAAGGAAAGCATGAAGCAATAATAGAGGAAGAAAAATGGCAAAAAGCGCAGGAATTGATAAGTAATCAGCCATATAGAAAAGCAAAATATGAGGAAGCGCTGCTTAGGGGAATAATTAAGTGTAAGAGCTGTAGTGTAAATATGACACTGACATACTCAAAAAAAGAAAATAAAAGGTACCGATATTATGTATGCAACAATCACTTAAGGGGAAAGAATTGTGAATCAGTAAATCGAACAATAGTAGCAGGAGAAGTAGAAAAAGAAGTGATGAGAAAAGCGGAGCAGATATATGAAAATTGGAGAGAAAAGACCGAAGAAAAATGGGAAAATTTAAATTTTGGAAAGCAGAAAGAAGTAGTGAAAAAGTTAATAAAAGGAGTAATGATAAAAGAAGATGGAATAGAGGTGAGTTTAGAGGATAAGGTGGAATTTATACCAATAAAAAAGAAAGGAAAGAAATGCACAGTAACTGAGCCAGAAGGCAAAACAAACAATGCACTACTGAAAGCAGTGGTAAGAGCCCATCTGTGGAAACGGCAACTAGAAGAGGGAAAATACGAAAGTGTGAAGGAGCTGAGTGCCAAAATTAATATAGGTACAAGACGTATACAGCAAATTTTAAGGTTAAATTATTTAGCTCCGAAGATTAAGGAAGACATAGTAAATGGGAGACAGCCAAGGGGTTTGAAGTTAGTTGATTTGAGAGAAATACCGATGCTGTGGAGTGAACAATTAGAGAAGTTTTACGGCTCAGCATCGTAACGTTTATAAAAACAACAATATGAAAAAACATCGAAAAAAGTATGTGCCAGAAAATTAAAAAAGGTTATTGCAAAAGGAGCTACTACAAAGAGCCACACAAAAGATGCTGAAATTGATATAGAAAAGTAAGTCAATGTTACAGAATCAATTATGTGAAAATATCAATATAAATAATGAAGATCTTAGTATGTTAGATGCAATAATGGTAGAAAATGATCCAATTTTAGCTGCATATTTTAATAGTAGACCTGGAGTGTAAAAGGCAGCCCAGCCAATTGTATGTTCCATATCCTCATTTTGTAGCCAGCTTAAAAACAACATAAAAGAGTATTCTTAGAAGACATTGGTACGAACTCCTTAACCTATAAATTATAGTAGTTTATATTTAAATAATAATCTTCAACTTTTTTAGCAAATCAATCTACCTAGAAACTTCTCTCCTAGGATCAGAAGTCCTTCTTAACTCTTCACGTTCTGTCCATTTGTTTTTAGACTCGCTTATTACTTCAGGATGCATTAATTTTCCAGACCTTTCAAAATATCCCTGTTCAATAGCATAGTAGACATCATAATCACCAAGTGCACAATCCTCGCCTAATTCTTCTTCATGACCTTTGAATTTTTCCAATACTTCCTCTCTATTACTCACTTCTACTATAATTTTGCTTTTATCTTGTACGTCAGGATACAGTCTAACGTCTATATTTCCCAAACTGGTATAGAAAGTTAATACTATATCGCTGCCTTCTGTAAGATCTGTGTAATTCCTTATGCCATCTTGGGTTATAATTTCTACCTCACTTTTGCCAATTTTTATTACACTCCTTCCATATCCTTTTTCTCCTTGAGGTATTCCTAAATTCCTTGTTCTATCTGTGATTTTTGCAACATCTATTATACTATCCTCTGAGTATTCTAAGTAAGATACACTGTTATCGATTTTTCCATCACACAGTTGACCACTGGTAGCATCCCTTGCAACTCTAAAAAATTCTTCAGCATAATTAATGTACTCTACATGAGCCTTGATTACATTAGCTTTATGATCTTTAAACTCTCGTTCTATTGTATCAATGACTTTTAAACTATCTGAGTTTTTTAACTTTGCTCCTCTCGATATTAATGCACATACTATATCACTGGCAATTCCATAGCTTCCTTCTAACTTAGCAATTTTTTCTAGTACGTGATCTGCAAAGTAATAATCTTTGTCTTTAGCAAAATTTAATCTCATTCCAGAAGCTATAATCTCATTTACAACTTCCTGTAGTTCAATCATGCTTTTAGCTTTTACTACCTTACTCAAAAACTTATTTAGCTTAGCAAGTTGATTTGTTTGATACATCTCTGACAAGAGACTATCACATTTTTCACAATTATCTTGCTTATTACCTACAAAGTCAGTTGCTCCTGCTTTTAAGAGTAAAGCTTTTACATCAGGAAATTGACAAAACGGCCAAATTGAACTATCACCCTTAACATTTAAAACTATCTTTACATCTTGGTTATTTTTATGTTTATCTAAAAATTTTTTCAGATCTTCAACACCTGGACCATAAGGATTATCCCAATCTTCATCAGAATCTGTAGCTTTAACCATTTTACGTAGTTGGTCTCTTAACTTTTTTTGGTTGTCAGTTAAAAAACACTCCATAATATTGTTGCTATCAATTGCAATTTGCAGTGGGGTTTTTCCATTGTTATTTTTTATGTTTAAATCAGCTCCTTTGCTTATGAGTAAATCCATAACCTTTCTGCTATAATCATTACAATTAGCAGCATAATAGTGTAAAGGTGTATTACCTTTTTTATCTTGTATATTTGGATCAGTTTTTGCATCTAAGAGATACTTTAGACCTTCATACTCACTGGAATAAATAGCAGTATCATGCAAAAGTGTTTTACCTTTATTATCCTGCATATTTAAATCAGCACCAGCTTTGAGAAGAGGATGAATGGCTTCATCGTGTGCGACAAACACATTCAATACTGTTGTTCCTAGATGTCCTCTTTTTAGATTAAGAACGTACTTCAGGTCTTTATTTTTCTCGTTACTTTCTAAAAACTGCTTAAGATTTGAAAATGAGTCATAATTCCCCATATTAAAATCTTTTATAATACTATTGAGTAATTTTTGATTTAACTTTTTTTGACTCTCTTCCAGTTTTAAGTTAGGTGCATGAATAAGCCACTCATCTATTAAATCCTCTAAGTATTTTTTATCATCTATCAAACTTCTATCAGCCCAAAATAAATCTCGCTTAATGAATTCATAATAACTATCTACTGGTAATTCAGTTGCTTCTGTTTTTGGGCTACCTATTTCTGAACACTCTTGTCCAGCACTTAGGTCACACTTCAGTTTTTGCTCATCAGTGTGTTTGCTTTGTTCACTGATAGGTTCTGCAATATATTTTACTGGCCCTGTACCCATATTACCTGCTAGCTCTAGATATAGGATATATTATATAGAATGTGTAGTATGTGTCAAGCTAATTTCAACATAATCTTTTTACTACTCATATTTTTGTTAAGTTTTTATGGTGAGTACTGCTAGGTTAAAAGTTGTTTATTACTGGAAGTTTTAGCCAATTTTACTATAGATCAACAAAATTGAGAACACCAGCTATATTGAATATATAGGAATATGATGCTTTAAAGGAGTACGGAAACTGCTGAAGTTTTTACAGCAAACCTGTATAGAGCAACTTCAGCAGAATAAACAAATACATGCCAATATTAGTAGAGAACTATTTACAGGTCAACTAACTTTTTCAAAACATATTTTAGTGAAAGTACCATGCTAGTTAGTGTTATAAAAAATTCAATTGTTTACTCCTTCAAAAAAGGGCGTATCTTTGTGAGAACAAGCAGCTTAAAAATAAGGTTATAAAAATAGAAGTTTGAAATCTTTGCAATAAAGTTAGGCAAAATAGTTCGTATGTAGATGTGGGTGAAATGGGCTAATGTGGTTAGTTTTAGCGTATAATAAAATTACCGTATAAAAAAGTTCGTACGGTACACATGGTAGACCAATCCATCCCAAAACAAACTCTTCTCTCATTAGCTGGTTTTGAGTTCTGGAAATGGTTATCTTACTTAAGATCTTAATAATACATTCTGCTAAATTAATACTAGTTTATTTTAGAATAATAACTAAGGTAGACTTATAAAAAACAGAATTTAAAATAAACAAAACGTCATGTATCTCTCATATTAAGAGGCTTTTGTTGAGAGTTATTCAAGTCTAAAAAAATTTTTCAAATTGAGGATTGACAAAACTTAGAAAAGGGATATCTTACTCGAAATGGTATCAAGTTACTATAGTGTATGTTAGACGTAACAGTTTCCATGTTTTTCCATTCATAGAGGGGTAATTATGCTGCGTTCAGATATTCCAAAAGTTTTGTTTTCGTCTATTAAAGAGGATGATCCCTATAGAGCATCTAAGCTTTTTCAAATTGAGCGCTGGTGTTATGCAAATTGGGACTTGCACAAAAGGGGTGGTAAAAAGAGGCACAATTTTCTTTCACAAGTGCTATCTAATGAGGATTGTTGGAAGAAAGTAGACAATTTACATAAAGTTAAACTTGATAGGCAGGTGATAGGTAAAAAGCTGATAATGCCAGGCAGTCCCTTTAGTAACCCTAGCTATGAAATTGCCTGTAGGTGCTGCTTAGAGGAAGATATTATTGCTTTATTTGAGGAAAGAAAAAAAAGATTATCAGCTCAAGGTAAAAGTAGTCTGTTGGAGTATGGTCACTTAGTTAAATCTTTAACAAGCGACCTTTTAACAGGTTTTTGGTCACATTTTGTTAGCGGTTACATCTCTAAACTAAATCTAGATGGTCGTCATCCATATGAATATGGACTTAAATGTGCTATAGATTTGAAACAAGCGGAAGCAGTAGAATTCTTCTGGAATAAAATAAAGTCATTACCTGAAGATGAAATGGGCTCACAGAAAAAGGATGAGATCTTCATGAAGACAGCGGT
The DNA here is from genome assembly GCF_947251775.1 of Wolbachia endosymbiont (group A) of Epagoge grotiana. Lineage (NCBI taxonomy): Bacteria > Pseudomonadati > Pseudomonadota > Alphaproteobacteria > Rickettsiales > Anaplasmataceae > Wolbachia > Wolbachia endosymbiont (group A) of Epagoge grotiana. Next base: position 278,629 of record NZ_OX366387.1, on the reverse strand, counting down.
ATATGCAGCAGGTAGTCGTTGTAATAGTTATCCTGAAATATTCGAATTTTGTTTTACTCAACCACTATCGGCTGAGAGCCGAAAGGTTGGATATAGCGCTGGAAGCGCGGTGAGAAGCTAAAGCTACTCCAATCTTATACTAGATATAGAATGAGGCTGATGTGCATCTGTATGTTTATTGATGTACTCATTAATGACTTCATCTGTGATATGTCCGCTGGTAGCACTAAAGTATCCTCTTCCCCAAAAACGCTTTCCCCAGTACATTTTATTTAGCTCTGGAAATTCTTGTTGAACTTTGCGTGAAGACCTGCCTTTGGCTCTTTGAACAAAATCACTCACAGCTATATGAGGAGGTATTACTACGAATAAATGTAAATGATCTGATGATATTACTCCGTTTTCTATCTTAATCCCCATTTCTTCAGATACTTCTGCTATGATTGTTCGTATTCTCTCCTTCATAGCCTTAGTTAATACTCTGTACCGATATTTTGTAATCCAGACTATATGGTACCTATGATAAAATACAGTGTGTTTTCCTTTGTCATATTCCGTCATAACTATACTTTATAAAGTACAGTTATGACATTGACAAACTAAAGTTTCTCCACCTAGAAGGTGGAGGCTTGTACCATCTTATGGAAAGTCAAATAACTCCTGATAAATATCCAGAGCTTCTAAAAAGAGACTTAGCTGAAAATGGTTATTATGGTAGTCTAAACACGCTACAGGGTGCACTTCGCTTTGATCAATTTCAAAGATTGTTTGATTGCTTAAAACCAAGTGATGTTTCAGGAGATTATTATTGTGTTTGGTTAAAGTATATAAGAAAAATAGAAAGCTATTCAAAATCTTGCGTAGATGAAGGAATAAGGCTTTTTATGCATATGTGGACAAAGGAAGGGTTTGATAGCCATCGTGCCTTATTACTAAATGAAGAAATGAGAAGTAGCCCAGTGTTTCAAGGAAGGTTGTTAGTACCTCTAATTAATAGGGGGTGTGTGGAACCAGTATGGGCGGTATTAAGTAAAGCTAATTCTGATCAAATCAAGGAGTTTATGGATTCTAGACAAGCGGAGCATATACGATCTGTATTAGAGAAAAGAGATGTTGATTCACTAAATAAATTTTTATCATACGGTAAGTCTACAGTTGAAGAGTGTACTAGCTTAACTGAGGTTAAATTAAGTAAAGCATGTGAGCAATTAGAGTTGGGTAATTAAGAGGTGTTATAAGGCAATTCTATAAAGCAGGTTGTGGTTTCTTATTACTATTTTAGCTTCTATCAAAAAGAGGTTGCATTATAATACAAATGTTATATACATAAGCCAGCATATGGGTAAAAATAGCTTTTATTATTGATATCTCTGATTGTTATATAATAAGCTTGATATAGTGGGTTTAGCATAATATAATGAAGGGGGTTCTATGCTTAAGACACAATATCCAGCAGATCATCTAACAAAAGAAGGCGTTAATTCAAAAATTACCGAATCATCGGGTAAAATACAATATATAGAGCAAGCTAAAGAATTTTCTCAACTTAAGCGTTATCGTAGATCTGATGTTGATTCCGAAAGTGGAAGTCAGGTTAAGAGAATCGATGTTCCAGGAGATGGTAGTTGCTTGTTTTGGTCTGTTACTATGGCTTACTTAATACCTGTCAGAAACGACGATGATTTATTTCGACAAAGGTATGAAGTACTATTTGGAAATGAAGGAGCTGTAACCCAAAATTTAGATCATATTAGAGGTTTGGTCCGGAATTTAAGTGCTGCGAATTATGATGATACATTTGCAAACTTAGTAAGAAATGTATTTCGCAATCGAGTAGTTAATCATATAAGTTCTCATAGAAACGAGTTTAGAGGTTTTATTGAGGGCAATTTTGAGAGTTACTTAGAGAACATGCGGAAACCTAATGCTTGGGGAGGTGAACCTGAAATAAGAGCAATGAGTGGAATACTTAGCGCAACAATTAGTGTTTCTGGTGAAGTTGAAACTCAATATGGTAATGGAGATATTCAAATACAGTTATTTCATGTTGGCGCACCGGGTAACCGAAATCATTATAATTTTGGTCTTGAGAGAGGTATTGTTGATAATGATGTAGAGCTTGCAAAAGGTTTAAAAAAAGTCATGGGTAAAGGAAGGCCTCAAGACTTTGAATTAATACAGTTGTTAATAGAGGAAGCAGGTACAGAAGTTGGCACAAGCAAGCAAGAAGAGGATTTTAAATCTTTTGAAACAAGATTTCAGTCATTTGTGGATCAAATTCCATCTTATTTACACTCTGTGGAAAAAGCAGGATTTTTTACACACTTCTTCTTAGGAAGCTTTTCTACTTTGCTGGATACAGAAATTGCAGAAAAGTTAAACATTAAAAAGATTTATTTTAGTTTTGATACTTCGAAAACTTTAAAGGTAGCTATTGTTAAAAATGGTAAAATTGGAAATGCCAAAGATGCTATTAATAATATAGATTTATTTTCCATATCAGAAGGGAAGCGCGGCCATCAGTTTACCGCTGATGAATTGAAGGGTATATTAAGAAATAATATAGATAGGAGTAAGATTAGAGATCGGAATGTTGAGAATGAGATCATAAACATTGAGAATAAAATTCAAGACAGAATAAAATCTAGACTAGTACAGATCTACAAAGGAAAGGATGGAATTTTTGTTAATATGGAAGTTAAAGAGATACTTGATTCCCCTGCTAGTAAAGAATTTCATGAAATAGAAAAAGGAATATGGAATAATCCAGAAGTTGATATAGCTGAGCTAAATGGCTCTGATGAGGCAATAGTTGAAAGATCTCTTGAGAGAGTTCTTGGAAAGATTAGTGAAGTTCATTCTAAATATGAAAACTCATTAATCTATGATAGTAGTGCACGTGAAGCAGCACATCATGGATTTATGGTAGGCGTTTTCATGAATTTCCACTATAGGTATAATCTTAGAGTTTATCCAGAGCAATTTGCAGGAAGGGGTTATGCAGATATTATCCTGCTAGCTCGTGGTCCTGATCGTGCATTAGACTCTATTCCCATTATTATTGAGTTAAAAGCAGGGGAAGGTCCTAATGCCACTCCAGATAAGGCTTTGCAACAAGCAGAGAGGTATGCACAAGGTTTCCAACCAAATGTTATGCGGGTTTTAACCACTGCGGACGAAATTTTATGTGTTGGTGTCAATCTTGATAGTTCATCTCCTATTTCTAATATCGGAGGGTCGAGCCGTGAGGGGAGAGTAATTCCTCTTTTTCAAGATATATTAAAGTCTGCTGATGATTGGGATACGCAAGAAATTTACACAAATGCGCTAAAAAAACGAATAAAAAATAATATGGAACGTATCTATCACACGTTTCCTGGTACACCGGAAAAGGGAGATAATCATTATTTTAGTAGGTTTTTACTAGGGCAATTGTTATTATTAAGTGAAGATTCAGGAACAAGTTTAAAAAAATACATTTTTATCTATGGAGGCAATATACCTACTGAAGTGCATCCTAATCTTCGTAGGCTTAGACGTCCAGCAGCTGAAAGAGCCAGAGAAAGACTATCGGCTAATCTTGATGCAAGCCATGCAGTTGTAACAATGGTGCTTATTCCAGAAAATACAGAGAAATTGGTTTATGTGATAAATATTATTGAAGCTAACAGAAAAGATGTTCTGAACATGCTAAATGAAGTACTCCCTCTTGATAGATTAAATAGAGAAATAGGGAATAGGGAAATAGTAGAATTAAATCTTAATTTTGATACTAGATACAAGTCAGATTTTAGAAGATATCTTACTATTTGGACTGAAAAATATAATTCTTTACAAGAGTACAACAACGGAGCTGAGAGATTTCAAGGTACTTTCAAAGAAGTTCCTTATCCTAATGAGTTAAAAGAAACATTTGATAAAGCACTAGATATCCAATCCTTATCAATAAAAGGATATAGTGGATTATTAGAAAAAATTGGAGAAGGAATATTCCCTTTTAAGAGTCTCGTTAATAAAGAAGCTCATTTCCAGGGAATATTGAATGGAGTATTTAGTTATTATAGCGACCTAAAATTACAAGAATCACCAGAAACTAGAGCATTAGTTTTAACTGAGTTTCAAACTGGTAGAGGGGAACGCATTGATATGCTAGTTCATGGTATTAAGTTTGTAGCTCAAGGTGGAAATGCTGAGGAGTACACTCCAATAGGATTAGAACTTAAGACATCAAGGCAGGGCAAAGGAGCTAAAGCTTTATTGAGGGAAGCAAATGATCAAATAAATGAAGAGTATAAAGAGGGCGTTACCTATAAAACACTCACAGATGGTGATGAGGTGAAATTTATCGGTGTTGTTTTCGATAAAGGATCTAATAATCCAAATAAACTTATTTTAACAAGTAGGACAGCTAAGGAAGGATTTATTCCTGTTGGTGTAGTTCATAGTTCAGTTCATATGTTACCTACTGTAGGGCAGTGTTCTAAAGGAGAAAAAAGAGAACCTTCATCACCAGAGTATCCACCAAGTAAAAAACCAAGAAGAGAAAGAAGTGTAAATATGGCCTGCAAGGATTCGTTTGATGAAGAAGAGATTACAGAAGAGGAAAAAGAACAACGTATCAAAGAGTTGTTTAATGCTGACAAGGTAGCAGAAAGAGTAAAGAATATTGAGTTTTATGATCAGCTTTTCAAGGTTTCTGAGCGAATATCTAGAGGTGAAACTATAGACCAAAATGTTGAAGAAGCATTTATCGCAAAAGTTAAAAATATAGATCTAAGTTCAATAGATCCAGAGATTAGGGATATTGTGAAGGAGATGAAGGACAACATAGAAAATAAAGAAGAAATGAAAAATATCCTGAGAAGGTCTGGAGTAGCAGAAAAAATAGGGAAAGTAGCAGAAGGTGCAGGTCTTGCCTTTACGGTATTTTTAGTTGGTAAACATATAGCAAATGGAGATGTAGAAGGGCTAGGTTATGATGCATTAAATCTCTGGGTAATGCCAAAGATTGGTGAAAAAATCTCTGGAAAAATGTTAGAGTTAGGAACAAAGCTTGATTCTCAGATGCTAAAGGGATTTGCTCCAGTTATGGGACGTGCTATAGGTAACTTTGCAGCATTTTTAGGGTTAGCGGAGTCGATAAAAGCAAGGGAAAATGCAACAGATCCTGTAGATGTAAAGATTGCTGACCTAAACATCGCAACTAATTCCATTTTTATAGCTGCAGATGTACCTGCAGTTGTTACTGAAACAATGTCGGCTATAGGTATGGAAGCTGGAGTAATAGGAGAATTTGCCGGTCCGGTTGGAGCTGCTATTTCAGTTGCTGTTATTATCATATCACAATTTGTAGAAGCAGAGCTTGAAGTAGAAAAGTTAACAGAACAAATGAGTCTTACAGATCAGGAAAAGCATGATCTTTATTGGGATTTCTTTCTTGGTAAAAAAATACTAGATTATATAGAAAATGATCTACAGGCAAAAGAGATATATAAACAGTATATATCAAAGGTCTTAGATAATTTTGATAAGGATAACTATACTCAGGTAGTTATGTCGTTACCTTCTATACTGATTAAGAAAGAAGAATACGCTACTAATTCTTATTCTCGTAGTAAAAGGCAATGGGAAGGAATTGGTATTGGTATGCTTAAGGCAAGGAGTTTGTGTAATCGTGTGATGAGAATAATTAGTACTGAGTTTGATTTTGAGCAAGAGGTAAGAGCTAAATATCCATTCTACAATATAGAAATTGCTCGGAACTTTAACAGAGTAGTTCCAAGTACAATAGGAAGTTATAATCTTGTTTGTGGACCTCAAGGAGATGACGTTGCTAAACAAATTGTCAGTACGCAAGAGCTAGCAAAACTATCGGTAAATTGTGACCCTTATGATAGCGAATCCAAGGGGAATCAGGGCACCATACTAAAGAAGATAGTAGAAAGGTGGTTTTTACAGGAACATATGACTGATTGCTATAATGCAGTTTCATATAACAGAAGTGATCCTTCTGGACCTGTAAAGATGTTATTTTATATGTCTAATAACAATGCTTTTATAAATGTGACTTCTAATTATACCATTGATGTTATTTTTAATGGTAAGAATATACTACTTAATAGTTATGGAATCAATAATCAAGGGTCTGGTATACAGAACAGGTATTATTTTACAAATCAGCTAAGTAATTGTGATATTCATAAACAAGGAACGAATTTCTTCTACATAGCAAAGGATAATTTTGTATGCAATTTAGGTGGATCTTCTATTGGGCAAAATAATATAGTTGTAACGCGAAGTAATTTTACAGATTCAGAGAATATACATTCTATTATTGGCAGTGATAAAGCTAATTATATAGAAGTTTCTCATGCAAGTTACGTTGATGGTAAAGGTGGCAATGATGTAATAACGGCAAAAAACTTTACTACAATAAAAGGTTATTTTGGTGATTCTATTCATGGAAAAGGTTTAGTATTATTACCAATAAATCTTAGTGATATAGGTAATATAACTCATGCTAATAATATAACAAACATCTACAATAAAAGTGGGGCTTTTATAAGTGTAGATAAACAAACATCGGTAAAAACAGCAGATGGTTTATCTGTAACTCCAACAAAAGTAGATACTAATACTGGTAGAGTAACAAACTTGCATGTGACAAAAAGCATAGGTAGTAATGTCGTGTTAGATGATGAATTGGATAATCTACGAAAAATAGATAATTTAAATTTTAATGTCACAAAGCAATTATCAAGCACTAATTATCATAGTACTATAGGTAGTTCCGGTAATCATATTTTTTATCCTGATAAAGAGCATCATAATTTTTACTGGGAAGCTCCAAGTAATATAAGCCATCTTTATCTTTTCGATAACAGAAACGCTAATATTATGATTGCTCAAGCAAATGGTATATTAGATTTTAGTCTACTAAATAGTACGTTAAATGATATGCCATTTATAGAAGATAATAAAGGAGAAATAAAGATTAACAAAAATGGCCTAAATATAACCCTGCTATCAAATTATAAAGATGTTACAGTTACATTTAATGGGGAAGAATATTACAAATTTCAGAATGGAGAATTAGAGCGAGATTATTGCTCTCATAGCTTAAAAGTAGATGGAAGATTTAGTGTTAATGGTACTAACCTTTTAAATCATCATAATTGTTTCACATTTGACTCAGAAAAAGTTCTTTTTTTGAAGCTAAATAATGATTTGCTATTGTTATCAGATAGAGGAGCATTATCAATATCGGATTACTATTCTTCTGTTCATAAAAACTGGGATTTATCCATAGAGTTGAGCGACAAAATTATGGAACCAGAAGAATTTGGAGAAAGAGCTGATGAATTTAGTTCTTTCAGATATTATAAGCCAGATGAGCAAGGGTTACAGATTTATCATAATCAACCTGTTAACAAGAATGATATTGGTTTAGTTGATTTGAAAGATAAGTCTATATTAGATTTCAATATGAGAGTTATAAATGATACCTTATTGCTATCACATAAAAATAACACTCTTGTAAAAGTAGAGAACTGGAATACTTATCAACCGGCAAGAGAAATGATGTTTGCTTTTAATGATGCAATAGTTTCTAACTCAAAGTGTATAGCTTCTATTTGTAACTCAGAAGATGTTATAGTGGAATTTAATAAAGAAAAAGCAATTCTATCTACAGAGCAACTGTTTGATGCTGTGAGACGAAATAATCTTAGTGAAGTTAAGAATCTTCTCAGTATGGGTGCAGATGTTAATATTAGAGATAGGCGTGGTTGGGCACCTTTGCACTATGCTTCTGATAACGATAATAAGCTTGATACATCCAGGGCAATTTTAAATCGAAATGCTAATATTGAGGCTAAAACTAATATTGGAGAAACACCGTTACATATAGCAAATGCTTATGGTCAATTGAAAATAATTGAGCTTCTTATAGATAAAAGGGCTAACATTGAAGCTAAAACTAATGATGGTTTAACACCTTTGCATGTGGCTATTCAGCACAATAATACTACACCTAAAATAATTGAATTTCTTATAGATAAAGGTGTTAACATTGAAGCTAAAATCAAAGATGACCAGACACCTTTACATCATGCAGTTTTCAAAGACAGGCTTGATATAGTTAGAGTACTTTCAAGTCGAGGGGCTAATATTGAAGCTAAAACTAGCGATGGAAAAACACCTTTAGACTTGGCTATTCAAGGGAATTATACAGACATAGTAGGATTTTTAAAACAAACGGAATTAGATAAAAAATTGTTAGCTGCAGTGCAAGATACAGGTCTTAATGAAGTTAAAGATCTTATTAATCAGAAGGCTAATATTAATGCTAAAGACATGTACGGTTGGACGCCTTTACACTTTGCTGCTTCTCGTAATAAACTTAGTGTAGTTGAGTTTCTCTTCAATAACAATGCTAATATTAATGCTAAAGATGTGTATGGTAATACACCATTACATGTAGCTGCCCAGTACAGTAGTAATCTTGAAATAGTTAAGTTTCTTTTAGACAAGGATATTAGCGGTATTAATAATATAACCAATAATGGTTGGACACCATTGCATGTAGCTATACAAGGAAACAAATTAAATACAGTCGAACTCCTTCTTGGCCTTACTATTACCCATAAGTATATAAATAGTAAAAAAGCTGATATTTTACTAATTCAACTTTCTATTATAAATGGATCTATGGTCTAAAAATGGAATATATGATGAAAAGAACTATAAATACTTCAACTGGCGAATGGGCAGAAAGTGAATTTGGAATTGTTAATTTTGGTGATATAAGATTAAGTAAAAGGCTTCTAAAAATAGTTAATAGTTTTGCTGAATCGCCTGAGCGTTCAATAAATCAAGCTTGTGAAGATTGGCATCAAAGTAAAGCAGCTTATAGATTTTTCCAAAACGATGCCATTTCTGAGAGAAAGATATTAGAAAGTCATATAATTAAAACTGTTGAAAGAGCTAAAGAATACTCAACTATCTTAGCTATCCAAGACACGAGTTATATCTCATATAAAAATCATAAAAAGACCGAAGGATTAGGGATTATAGCAGCAAGATTAACATCTAAAACAACTAATTTTAAAACACATGGATTAGTGATGCATACAACGTTTGCAGTTACAACAGAAGGACTGCCTATAGGATTATTGGATCAAAAAATTAGTACTAGACCCTCCTTAGCTGAAGACCTAAAAGAGTTGAAAAGAAGAAGCCATAATACTGCTGTTCCCATAGAAGAGAAAGAAAGCATACGGTGGATAGAATCACTTAAATATTCTACTAATCATCCTGGATTAAAGGATATCAAGGTAGTTACCGTCTGTGACAGAGAAGCAGATATGTATGATTTATTTGAAGTTGCTTCCACTAATCAATCTCTTTTTGTAGTAAGAGGAAATCAAAACAGAACAATAAATAAGAAGTCGACTTATTCTGAAAAAGGTGGTGAAAGGTTGTGGGATCTGATGAATCGCATGTCTTGTCAAGGAGAAATACAAGTGAATATTCCTGCTCGCAATGATAAACCTCAAAGAACAACAGTTTTAGAAGTAAAGTTTAGCAACTTTGTGATGAATGCATCAAAAAATAACGCTAGACGTAAAACCCAAAAACTTCCTAATTTAAGTTTAAATGCTGTCTATGCTATAGAAAAATACCCCCCATTTGGCGAAGAGCCTGTGAACTGGATTTTGTTGACAAATATAAATATTAATAATTTTGAAGAAGCAGTAGAAAAAATACAATGGTATTGCTTAAGATGGAGAATAGAGGTTTTTCATAAAATTTTGAAATCTGGTCTTAAAGTTGAAGAATGTAGGCTCCAAGCAGCAGATAGATTAATCCGCTTTCTTACAATAATGAGTATAATTGCATGGAGAATATTTTTTATCACACTAGTAGCTAGAACAAATCCAAATCTTTCTTGCACTTTCATACTGACTGACGACGAATGGAAGGTTTTATATACCAAAATGCTTAAGACAAAAAACTATCCTGAGACACCACCACCTATAAGAGAAATTGTGAGGTGGGTGGCCAAGTTAGGAGGGTTTTTAGCTCGCAAAAATGACTTAGAACCAGGCCCTATAGCTTTGTGGAAGGGATGGAAACGTCTCTTTGATTTAGCAGAAGGATGGAAACTTGCTCATGAATTTTATACTTGTGGGTAATAGTAAGCTTCTTGGCAGAGGTGCTGATATTGAAGTTAGAGATATTTATAACCAAACATCTTTAGATTTGGCTACTCGAAAAGGTTACCTAGATATAGCAGGAATTTTGAAGCAAGTACAATTAGATAGAAAATTGTTGACTATTGTGGAAAGCGGTGGTTTTAATGAAGCTAAAGGTCTTATTGCTCAGGGTGCTAACATTGATACCAATGACAAGAACGGTAATACACTACTGTATTCAGCTGCTGAAATCGGTGATTTAAACCTAGTTAAACTCCTTCTTGATAACGGTGCTAATATTGAAGCTAAAAACGGAGAATATCAAGCAACTCCATTGCATGGAGCGGTTGAAAACTACAGGATAGATGTAGTCAAATTACTTCTTAATCGTGGTGCAAATGTTAACGCTGAAGACAAAGACAATTGGACACCTTTACATTATGGTGCTGATACCAACAGTCCTGATATAGTAAAAGTTCTTGTCGATGCTCATGCTAATCTTGGTGCTAAAGGTAATTACGGTAAAACACCGCTAGATATTGCGAAAGACAAGGGGCACAATAATATTGTGGAATACTTAGAAAAAAAGCTCAGGGGAGGAAGAGGAGAACGCAAACGCCGTCATCACCATGGAGATCACAATTCTCATAACTTATCACGCAAACCCCTTGCTATAGACCAACCTCAGATAGCAACAAGCAGTGGCGCAAAACCATCTTCATGGATAAATGATTTATTTAGTCGGGTGAAAAGCTCTGTAGGTAGATTATTGAGTTCTAAATCTGAGGGGACTGCAAGTTCATTATCACAAGTTGATGGGCAATTTGCCAAAGCGTCGATAAGTAATAGTAGTTTCACAGGTACCACACTACCATCTGATGGTACAGATAAAAGACAAGAAAATGGAGGTTTCTTTCGAGACAACGTCGATTATGTAAATGCAAATCTAAAACGAATGTGTGAAAGGCAAGCACCTGTTAAATTTAAGCCTAAGGATAGAAATACAATATTAGAAATGGGAGATCACTATCTATCACAGGTTGACTTTAATGGTACAATAACTTTATTTGACTTATTGATTAGAAGGGTTACAGGTCAAAAGTATATTTCTACAATAGATCAGTCTATATCTCCACTAGAGGCACAGGAATATACACTCAATATTACAAAGGGATTTGAGAAAGTAGTAGAGCAAGCTGGATTAAAAAGTGGTGTGTCAATGCATCGATTAAATATTGATTTTGTGGAAATACAGAAAGAAGTTACAGGAAAAATCATGAGTGGTAAATTTGATGAGATTTCGGGGATTTTCAACTCATATGTAGAGAAAGCATGTTCTGGTAAAGAAGCTGGTAAATTAAGTCCGAAGAAATTTGAAAAGTTTATAGCTCAATTTAATAAGGGTCTGCTAAATCAATCAATAGAGCAGATATTACACAACAGAGATGGTAGATTAGAAGTTGATGGTACAAAAAAACAGCAGATAAGTTTAGAGCCTCAAAGTTATTTAAGTAATGCTTCTATTCAAAGCCATTCAAAAGTATCAACTTGTCTTTCTGAGATAGGAGTAACCAAGCTTGGAGGTAATCTCAATAGGTAGGTTATAATATAAGAAGTGGAGCTATAATATGCCAAGTAGTGGAAAATTTAAAGTGAAGGTAGCCAAAATAATTAGGGATACCAGACCAAGTTTGATGGTCCTAATAGTAAAATGGATGAAGTAGACATTAAATGCTAAGTGGTTAATGTGTTTTCCATATTGAACTTATAGCACATAGCTTTGATATAGAAGTTTGGGTAACGTTATGATAGTAATTTATATAATTCTGTGTGCAATCTTCATAGCTGTTTTAGACAGTTCACTAGATTCTTAATGAGGGGATATATCTAACTTAGAGAAGGTTTTCATAAATGTTGAAGTGAATATAAGTAGGGGGATATTATGTTTTTTCTTTGAGTTGTGAAATTTCAGAATGAGAGAGACCGGTAATTTGAGCTATAACATCAATAGATACACCGGCCTTGAGTGAGTTTTTTGCTACTTCAATTTTTTCTTCTTGTCTACCTTTTTCTTGACCTACTTTAAGGCCCTCATCAAATTTTTGAGCTAAAGCAGCTACCTCATCCATTATGCGTTTTTTCATTTGTTCATATGCTAGTAACTCTTCTTCTGACCAATTAAACTTATTCATTTCTTCATAAGCTCGTTTTATTATTACGTCACTACCAACTATCTTATCTAGATCCTCTTCCCTTGTTTCTCCTGCATAGCGAAAAAAGTAACACCATTTTTCTACTATATTTTCTAATTGGTCTTCTTTTGTCTTTGTAAATTTTGGTAGTTCTATGAATACAAAGTAAAAATCCTTTAAGTCATGTTCAAAGCTATTTTGATCTAAAATGACATGATTAGATTTGTACTCAGCCTTATCTGGAAAAATAATACAATCAGCAACAGCTATGAAGATAATTTCCTTGAGATTATGATAATTATCACCTTGATCAGCTTGACTTGAGTAGGCTTTAGCAGCATAATATTGAGCACGTTTTTCGAAGCCTTTGGTCTTAGTAAACTGCATTTCTATGATGTATCTTGAACCTTGAGAGTCTTTACAAAGAACATCGACAATACTCTGCTTTTTAGCGGCAATTTCAGGGTCCAAAATGGTAGCTAAGAATTCAACATCGTGAATAGCAGCTAAGCCAGTAAAGCCTAAAATATCGTTCAGGAAATGAATGAGGATATCTTTATTCTTCTCGGTGCCAAATATTCTTTTAAATGCATAATCGTTGCGTGCGTCAAGAAACTTCGAAAGAGCCATGAGAAAGTAAGATAAAAAGCATTGGTCATTATACACAATTGTGAAGAAATATTCAACGTTTTTATACTAAAGCCTATTAAAGTTAGCAAAATTTCAAGAGTTGGGAAAAATTACCTTCATAGATAACCCTAGTATGCACCTTAGACGCCCTTTTGTAGATCTTTTTATCAACTCTTCTATAAGGTATATTAAAATGCCAACAAATGGATTCATGATTTAGCAGCCTCCAAAGATACCTATTTAAAGTGTGAACTTCTTAGCTTGTCATAGTATAGGCATTTAATATACTAGTTCTCAACAAAGGTAACATATGCTAGCAAAATTTCTATCTGAAACTTTTAAAATGGCAGGTTATGAAAAAGAATGACCGTTAGCTATACTAATTCTTTAGATCACGAAGTAGGAAAGAAGGTAAGAAGTTTTAGGTTAGCAAAGGGTTATACTCAAAAAGATTTAGCGGGAAAAATCGGCGTAACGTATCAAATAGTACTACAATATGAAAAAGGAACACGAAAAATTTCGATTGAAAAGTTGTATGCTATAGCAGAGATATTGTCGATTGGTATTGTAGACCTAATTCCTGTATCAAATGAAAAAATCTGTTTTGAAGATGAGGGAGAGAAAATATTAAATCTAGTAAGGAAATATAAAAAGATTAATGATCAAGAATTGCGTAAGATATTTTACTTATTAGCAAAATTTGCCCAAGTTGGTGAAGAAAATAGTAAAAAAACAGAGAGAATAAAAATTGCAAAAGGTCTGGTTAAAGCAGGGATTTCTGTTGATATTGTTTCACAAGCAATTGGCCTCTCTGCTGATGAATGTGTTGAAGAAAAAATAGGTTCTATATACTGCAAAATAGGAAAGAAGATAAAAGAATGGAGACTAGTGCGGGAATATACTCAGAAGGATTTAGCAAAGAAAATGAGTACAACACGTGATGAAATAAGCAACTATGAACAAGGAAGAACTGCTGTTCCACTGGGAAGATTATATGAGATAGCAAAGGCGTTATCGATTAATATCATGGACCTACTTGAACTAACAGAGGATGCAGATGATAAAGTGGTACCTAATTTAATTGAAGAATACAAAAAAATTGAAAGCCAAGAACTACGTCATGCACTAATGAAATCTCTGTTTGAAAGCATACAAATTTGCGAAGAGAAAGTGAAAAGAGCAGAAAAGATGAAAATTGCAAAGGATTTAGTTAAGGAAGGAATTTCTATCAATATTATTTTAAAAACAGTAGGCATCTCTTTAGACGAAATTCAACAAATTTAAAATAAAAAATCAGTATCTATTAATATCTTTACTTTTTGATGAAAAAATAAGTAAAAAAGATTGAAAAATTGATTTGACTTCACTCGGAAGCTATGGCTCTATGCCAATGCTGATAAAGCAGTAAATATTAAAAAAAAGTTTGTTGTTAGTGAAGGGTAAATTATATGAATAATAATAAGAATAAAGAAGAAATAGAATTCAGAATATTAGAAAGCAAAGGCAAAGCACTACTTGATCGTGAAATAATGGAAACATTTTTAAGTGCAGTACATGAAAGGCCGCAAGCTCAAGAAATTGCTAAAAATCTGGTGAATACTTATGCAGGAGTAGGAAGGATTTTAGGTAGAGAAATGGATGACCTGAAAGTTATAGAAGGAGTAACTGATTCTGCAGTAGCAATGATTATGTGTGTTAAGGAAACACTAGAAAGGGTACTGAGAGAAAAGCTCAAAAGTGAGCCAATAATGGACTTACAAGGGCTAGTAGAGTACTTAAACGTAAGTATAGGCCACTCAGAAAGGGAATGTGTAAAAATACTGTACTTGAATAAAAGGCGTCAACTAATTGGAGAAGAATCCTATATTGGTGAAATGGAAAAAGCACCAGTATACATAAAGGAAATTACAAGAAAAGCATTAATAAAGAATGCAACATTAGTAATAATGTCACACAACCACCCTGGGGGAAGTTTAGAACCATCAGAAGAAGATCAAGAAGTAACAAAGAGCTTAGCAGCAGCATGTAGTACTGTAAGCGTTAGATTATTTGATCATATTATCATTACAAGTGGGGGTTATTTTAGCTTTAGAGAAAACGGATTGTTATAGCAGAAAGTATTTGCAAATCTACTCATATTAATTTATAATGAGTAATATAATGTATAATAACAAAGTTTATTGTACACTTAAAAAGTATTTTTAATATGAGGTTTATATGACTAGTAAAGATCAGAATAAAAAGACTAATGTTAATCACAAGAAAATATTTGGTGCTCTTGAAAGCGTTGATATAGAGCAGTCTAAATTTGTGAGTAAAATTAATAGCCAGAAGGAGATAAATCGGGAGACTTCCCCTAGCAGAAACATTCAAATCAACTACGGGAAAAGCCTTGACTATGTTTATGGAACAAAACCTTTAAATGATCAAGCAGAAGATTTAAATCCATTTGCTTCAGCTTTGCAAAAAATAAAGCCAAGTGCAGAAAAGTTGAGCTGGCTTAAAAGTGCTGTGGTAAGAGCAAAAATTCCAAATGAACTGCACAAGGTTGTAGACGAAGCACTAGCTGCTGGAGCAAGAATAAATGCATGTGATGACGGGGAATGGAGTTTTGCAGAGTATGTAGTATTAGGTACACATTTTCATAAATTTGATAAGGTTGATCGTAAAAAGCTAATACGTAAATTAATGCTAAGCGGTGCAGAGTTTCATGATACTTTATTGGAGAATAAATTGATAGGTGAAATCTATAATGAGCTACAACCAGAAGTTCAGCCACAGATAGATGAGAGACTAGAAGAACTAGAGAAAGCTGGAGAAAGTGCTGTGCAAGAAGGAGAATTAATAGATATTGAGATAGACAATACAACATCGTATATAGAGTTCTCTGAAAATAGTAAGATAGAAGTAGCCAAAATACTGAGAGATTTAGGAAGTAATATTTTAAAAATTGGCAATGATGCAGTTGAGGTTAAAAGTGAGAAGGGAGGTATAAGAAACTATATCGATATGTCAGATGGAAGCTCTATTATATTAGAATTTCCTACAAGCATTGGTAAGCTAGATATTATATTGTACCACGATGTAAAAAAATATGATCAAGTACAAGTCAGAGTAGAAAATAAGGAAATGTGGTCTAAATTACAAGAAAGAGGCGAAGAAATAGGAAAAAATTGTCTTTTTGCTGGAGTAAAACTTAAAGAAGCAGTAGAAAAGGGAAGTTTTATGAGATGTGGCATATGGAATAGCAAGCAGCTTATGAAGGAGGTTGATAGCCCAAGTGAAAAATTGTCTTCATGGGTAGATAAAGTACGTGAAAATAGTAAAGAAACTTTTAGGGGGCTTTAATTCATTTATTTTAAGGTTCCAGAGTCTACCATTATATCTGGAGCCTTTGAGCTATAGTAGAAAATATTATATGTATGGTTCTTTGTATGGAAAAAAGTCTAGACTGTGAGGTAGGGCAAAAAGTAAAAAATTGGAGGTTAGAGAGAGGGTATACTCAGAAGGATTTAGCGGAGAAGGTTGGTGTAAAGTACTGGGCAATACTGCAATATGAAAAAGGGAGTCGTAAAATTCCAATTAAGAAATTATATGCTATAGCAGAAGCATTATCAGTAAATGTTAAAGGTCTAGTTTGTGGAGAGACGCTACCAAATGAAAAAAGATATTTTGAAGATGAAGAAATATTAAATTTAGTAAAGGGTTATAAAGATAAAGAATTAAGCGAGGTATTTTATTTATTAACCAAATTTATTCGTTTGAGTGAGGAAAGAAGCAGAAAAGCGGTAAAAATAGAAGTAGCAAGGGGTTTGATGAAAGTAGGAGTTTCTGCTCATGTTATCTCTCGAACAACTAACTTATCTATTGGTGAGTGTGAGGAGAACAAAATTCCCATTCCATACAAAGTAGGGCAAAGGATAAAAGAGTGGAGATTGATACGAGGATATACACAAAAAGATTTAGCGAATAAAGTTGGCATAACAAATCAAGGAATATACGAGTATGAACAAGGGAGAGCTGCTGTCTCACTTGAAATGTTAGATGAAATAGCAAAGGTATTATCAATCAGTATCATAGATCTACTTCCCGAATCAGATGAGGATAGTGAAGCGGAAGAAAAGCTATCAAAGTTGATAGAAGAATACAAAAAGATTGAGAGTCGGGAATTACGCGATATGCTAATCAAGTCTTTATTTGAAGGTATACATGTTTGTAGAGAAAAGGTCAGAGAGGAAAAGAAGATTGAAGTTGCAAGGAATTTAGTGAAAGAAGGAATTTCTGTTGATATTATCTTGCAAACGACAGGCTTATCAAATTATATGATTGAGGAATTTTTGTGATTTCATAAAAACTTAGCCAATAGTGGATTTTTTTGTGATAGAATATATGTTTGCTTCTGTAGGAAAAACAGCTTTTAGAGGATTTATCTATGATAATTCAGAGCATATTGAGCTACGAGCTGGGGAAAAAAATAGAAGGTTGTAGGATAGTACAAGGGTATACTCAGGCAAAATTAGCAAGCAAAATTGGTTTAACATATAAGGAAATACATAACTTTGAACTAGGGTGCAAGGCTATTACAATCAAAGAATCGTATATAATAGCAGGAGCATTATCAGTTAATGTTATAGATCTACTTCCAGTACCAACAGTACTAAGAGAAAACAGTTGGTATGAAGATGAGGATAAAGAAATAGTCTATCTAACAAAAATACATAGAGAAATTAAGGATCAGGAATTACGCAAGAAGCTGTATCCATTAGTAAGGTTTGTATATATTAGCGAGAAAATTAGCCAAGAAGAAGCGAAAATAGAAGTAGCAAAGAATCTAGTGAAAGAAGGAGTTTCAGTTGATATTATTTCCCAAGTGACTCGCTTATCTACTTATGAATATGATGATATAGAGAAAGAAATTTGTACTGATTCTATACTCTACAAAGTGGGGAAAAGGATAAAAGAGCAGAGATTAATACGGGAATACACTCAGGAGGACTTGGCAAATAAAATCGGTTCAACACCTAAAGAAATACACGACTATGAACGAGGATATACAGACATTCCAATTGAAATATTATATAAGATAGCAAAGACATTATCAGTTAACATTAAAGCTCTTGGACTAACAGAATATGAAAATGAGCCAGTTTTGCGGTTTATAGGTAAATGCGAAAAAATTGAGGATCAAGAATTACTGGATACGGTAGCCAGATCTTTATCTGAAGGAATGCAAACTGGTAAAGAAAAGGTTAAAAAAGCAGAGAAAATCAAGATTGCAAAAGATCTAGTTAAGGAAGGTGTTGCTATTGATATTATTGTGCGAGCAAGTGGCCTAACTGCTGATGAGTTGGGTGAGTGTGAAAATTGAATGTGTTTAAGATATAAGTAAAGTTAGTTAATGATTTAACCAGTAGAATTTGCTAACCAACTTTTTTGGCTCAGTTGAATTTTGCTTGGTATAAATTAAGATATGAAATCGCAAAGTTTATCTATTAATTTCTGGTTGTCCTTTATCATTGCATTTGCCTCTTGCTGAAGAGATTTGATATTTTTGAGTGTAATATTGTCCATCTCAGTCGATGCTACTTTCAATTGCGATTGTATTCTTATGTATTTATCATCTATTACTTGTTCTAGTTGATAATCAACGCAATCCAATCCAGAAGCAAACATCACATTCAGTAGTGGCTTGATCCACCCTATTTTGCCAAATCTCCTTGAGTTAGCATACTTTATACTTCTATTTGTTCCACCAGTACCTATTGATAGCAGTATAATCTCATCATTTGGAAATAACCTTTTACCACTTGCATATGCACAAGCCGCTGGATTATTGGCAAACACTCCGCCATTTATCAACACTCTCTCTGTTTGGCTAATTTTCAGACGTTTTGGTGTGAAGTACGTTGGAGCAGCTGTTGTAGCTCTGAGTGCATCTTTTAACTTAATGTTTTCTTCTTTCCAACTTTTGAAGAAAAATTCACAACTATTGTGAATGTCATAACTGGTGAGTAGTAGATTACTCGCAACATCGGCCATAGTACTTTCACCAAAGTATTTGTTGAGAATAAATTCCATATTTCTATATGAGTACTGAGAACCACTCAGCCAAGAAGCAATTGATTTTCTCCAAAATGATGATTGAAAGATATATGCTCCATACTCTTGGTAAAGTTCAACCAAATCATTGGCAGAGTATTGAAGTTTATTGCTTTTACAAAGTCCAGCAACAATAATCCCACCGGTTGAGGTTCCTGCCATTAAATCAAAAATCTGGGAAATTGGCTTTTTTGTCCTAGATTCAATTTCTGCTAGAATAATGGCAGGTATTATCCCTCTAATGCCACCTCCATCTACAGATAAAATGTACTTTGTCACTGAAAATTTAGTTCTTATTTGTGTTTGTGAATAGCTTCAAGTTCATTGACTTCTTCAGTGAGGTTTTTCACTCTCTCTTCAAGTCGATAAACTGTTTCCATTAGTTCGTGATTTCGTTCTATAAATTGATCATGAATTTGTACTTTTAAATCAAGCTTAGCGAGCCACCAAATTGTTGCTATGGTCTGTATTACCATCGTTACTATTACTGTGATTGGGATTTTTTGCTTTTTCATGTGAAAATATTAACTTGTTATAGATAGTTTTAGAAGTTTATATACAGATTATAGAAAACTTACAGCTTTAGTGATTTCTTTCTATTGATTTGTATCGATCCTCTGCTTCTGCAAGTAGCTTTATTATTTCTCTGTAAGGTTTATCTTTGTTGTGCCTTGATGCCATTACAGCTATTCTTCTAGGGCTTTTTCCATTGCTATCCTTTATGTTAGGATTCGCTCCTTTTTCTAATAGAAACTCAACGATTTCTAAATAGCCTTGATCTGCAGCAGAATGTAGCGCTGTCCATTTAAATTTATTAGTAGCATTAATATCAATACCATCTTCTACTAAAAACCTTACGATTTCTAAACATCCTTCTCCTGCAACATAACGTAATGATTTTTCACCAATACTTATATTATCTTTTATCAAGGATTTCACAGTTTCCAAGTCACAGTTCTTAGCTGCGATTTCTAATGTGGCGCTGTAACTCTCATCTCCTTTTTTAAACAAGGAAAAATATATAACCACAATACACACCGTTAGCACTATAAGAAAAATTAATCCATCAAATTCTCCTTGACGTATAATTGAATTTTTATGAAAAAGCCTTCTTACATTTCTGCTCATGTAGTACTGCAATAATTATACCCATCTAGAATTAAATAATCATTTGCTTAAGTTTCACTTAAACAGCTTTGCTCACTGTTGCCTCTACTATAGTTTGATATCCCCTATTATTGAGAATATGTTCTGCCTTGCTAATTATCCATTCACCTTCAATTTCCTGACAAAATCCTGAAAGGCTGATCTTAGCTTCTGCAAATAATTCTGGATTACCAGGAACAGTTACATTTAAGTTTGATGTACTACGTTTTAGTTGTCTTAACTTAGCTGCTGCTGCACTAATTGCTGATTCTGCGGTAGAGTAAAGCGTTTGCAGGGTATAACTTGGACCCTCATTTCCCACTTTCTCTTCTATAGTTTCTCCCTTTTCATAACTGTGCCATTTTGCAATAACAGATCCATATTTGTTACGCACATTAAAATTTACCTCCCAATTTATAACATCTTTAGGTGTAAGTACTGTTGTGCCTAACATCTTTCCAGTTGCTGATCTTGCTTCTCCCTTTGGAATAAAAATTATATATCCTCCTGCTGGTTTTACTAGTGCATCATATTTTTTCCCTAACCCTTCCAAAAAACTCATGTCGCTTTCATCTGCTTGAATGATATGTGGTATAAATATATTTTCAAATCTTTCAGCGACTTTACCTTCATACCCATGCTTTTGTGCTATTTCTTTAATTAAATCTCCTAAGGTAATGTCCTTCCATTCCTTTGATTTTCTTTCCTTTAATGATCCTCTTAAACTTGCAGCATCACATTTTATTCTTAAAGTTTGCGGTGGACTTTGTATTGTAATTTGATTTGCCTTATATACTCCCATAGGCAATAAACCTGTTTCTTTGTATCCGAGAAAAATTTGTAAATTACCCTTAAGTTCTAAAGCGCTAGAGTTATAACTAATATATATCTCAGCTTCGTCACTTGTAGTACCGGATCCATCAGTAACACGTAATAATATTAAACTCTTTTTTAAAACCTCTGTTACTGGGTTATTTTTTGCTACTATATCAAAGTCTGGCGTCATTCATCTAAAATATTTATGACAGATTCTTTCGATATTTTCTGGATTTTAGGAAGCTTAATTCTTAATCCAGCGGGCAAAAAGCTTGCGTATTCTGCAAGGCCTGGATTTTCAAGCAATACTTCCTCCACTGCTCCACTACTGTATCCATAATGTTTCCAGCAAATGTAATCCAACATTTCGTTTTCTTTCGTGTAATAATAAATCACTTACTGTAACTTTTTAACTTCAAAATAAACTCAACTTTTCTCGGTTTTCCATCAGGAAAAAATAATATCTGCTTTTCTTCTACATTAGTAATGACAAAATTTCCAAATACACTTCCTGAATTATCAACTAGAACGTGTGGTTCTTGAGTGTTACGTATATTTTTTAGCTGTTCTAAGCCATTACTCTGATAACGTGAATAAATCACTCCTGTTAAATCAATACATTCAATTCCTGAACCAATGTTTTGTAGCGACGTTTTTTCAATACATTCAATTGTATACCACCTTTCTTCTTTACTGTATCTTAGGCTTGTTGGTTCAAGCTTACATTTTCCAAACAACATTAATGCAACTCTTCAACTATATCAAAAAGTGCTCCACGTGCTTGTTCTCTAAATCTTTCTATTACTGCATCAGCAACGCTGCGCACATCTTCAGACTTAATATTGATATTAAACGTTTGATAGAATGCTTGGTTATATACTTTCGATTCCCTATTTTCACATCTACTTTTCTTGAATGCTTTCTCAACTTCTTCTTGCTCCATAGCTCTTTTTTCTTCTATAACACTTTTAACTTTAAAACTTTCAAAATTGCTTTTGCTATTTTCTGAAAATTGTTTAATAGCACTATTATTTGTCAATGGGTTTCCATTACTGAAAATACTATTTTTAGAAAGCTTATTAACAGAATTTCTATTATTTTCAAATTTTCTAATCGGGCTATTCTCAGCAAATATGCTACTAACTGTATTTCCCATCCATGAAAAGGTTTCTCCTATAGGTTTAATGAGTGATTTCCAAAAGCTAGAGAAAAAGTCTTTCACTTTTTGCCAGTTAGTGATAACAAGAGCTGCACCAGTGACAAGACTTGCTACTAAAAGTCCAATCGGGTTACTCATTACAGCAAACGTTATTGCTCTTAGTCCTGTTACTACTGCAGGAAAAACTGTAGCTGATAAAAATGAAAATACTCCAAGTAGGTTTGCTTTCAGACCAAAAATCGTACTTCCTAGCAATGTAAATCCGTATCCTAGTCCTACTGCTGCAATTTTTAAACTTATCAAAGCTGCTAAAGTACTCATGATTGCCGTAGTTAAAGTTGGATGTTTTTCTGCAAAAGAAGCTATACGCTCTGTTATTGTTTTCAAACTTCCAGCTACATAATTTAAAGTAGGTAACATTACTGACCCTAGATTCATTCCAGCTTCAAATACTGCATTTTTAAGTAATTGTAATTTATTAGCTGTAGTATTTGCCCGATTGTTAAATTCGTCCTGCATTGAAGCGTTATATTTTTCTTTATCAGCTAAATGTTCAATAGCTTTCTTGTAAATGTCTAAGCTTCCTACTAAAAGAGCAATGTCATCTTGAAACCCAGCACCAAATAGATTCATAAGAATACCGGCACGCTCTTGATCATCTATTTCTTTTAAAGTTTCAAGAAATTGTAATATTGCCTCTTGAGGATTTTTTTTAATGGTTTGTTCAAGCTCTTCTATACTTGTTCCCATCTCATCTAATGCATCATGAAATTCAGGACTTTGCTCTCTTGCAGTCTGTAGTTTACTAAGAAAGTTATTTATAGCAGTTGCTGCTTTTTCAGGTTGTTTACCTAAGCTTATGAACGCACTTGCTAAGCTACTTGCTTGATCAATTTCTAAACCAAACTGTTTAGCATTACCACCAATTCTATTCAGTGTAAGAACCATTTCCTTAGCTTTGGCAGCAGTATTATCTGAAAGATGGTTTATTATGTTACCTACATTTTCCATACCATCAACTTTAATTCCATAGACATTGGATATTTTCGCAATAGCATTACCAGCTTCTTCTGAAGACATGTCAAACGCTGTGGTCATTTTAGCAACTACTGTTGTAAACTTCATAAGATCATCTTTGTCAATACCAAGTTGACCACCACTTGCAGCTATTTGTGCTAATTCTGCAGCTGACAAGGGTATTTCACGAGATAATTTCTTTAATTCTTTAGCAAACTTTGATGCTTCATCTTTAGTGTCATTTTGCACAAATTTTACTACTTTTTTTACATCAGCCATAGCACTTTCAAAATCAATCGCAACCTTGATCGGAGCTGCAAGCGAAAGACCTAGTCCAATAGTCTCTATAATTTGTGACTTAAAATGTGCCTTACTTGCTAAAAAACTTTGGTGACTACGTATTGCAGACCCAAGCTTACCATACTTGCCTTTCAGCGCTTCAATGGACGAGCCAAGTTTATATTGGTCACTTACTAATGACTTAATATTTCTTCCACTTTTTCTTACTTCTTCATTAAATGAATGTAAAGCATCTCTCTTTTTCAAATATGCTTCTTTTGCTTTTGTTGCGGAGGTTTTGGCCTTGTCAAACTCTGCTTTTAAAGTTTTGCTTGGTTTCTCCACCGCTTTCATTTGTTTAGCTAAAGATTTTACTTGATCTTCAAAGCCCTTCCACGACCTCCTGCTGGTCAAAACATCATGACCTAACTGTTTAAACTTTGATACTGACTTTAAAGATGAATCAAGCTTTCTTATATTCTCACCAAGATTAGAGAGTTGACTACTACTTCCCTTTATTACAGTATTAAAACTGCCATCTAAAACTGCTCCGATTTTTATAGATAATGTTGACATTGTACCTTCCTCGCTGCTTTATGCCATAAGATAAATTCATTAATCTCCATATCAAGTATTTGTTCAACCCCGCCTCCTACAACAGAGCTGAACATTAATACTTCTAATCTCAAGTTTTTTGGATAATCGGTGAAAAAAAATCCTTTAATACCTCTTGAATTTTCACATAATCAGCAATATCTAACTCTTCAATTGCTTCTTTTGCAACTGATGTCAAATTAGCAGTCAAAGTTACTTCTTTACTAAGGTCACTACCATTTAAGCGTTCAATTGCAAGATAGTCTCTAACTTTTGGACGTCTAACAGTAAGTTCTGAGACAGAAATTCCATCAACTGTTATTGGGTTATTAAGTGTTATAGCTTGCATGTTCCTCCTTAAAAAGTTAATTAAATAAAAGTCTATATCGGCTTTTACATAACTAATTTCTTTGTATGGTGCTATAAATAGGATTAGCTTTGATAAGAATCTTTTCTGTGTTCAATTGAAGTAATAACTACTGTATGTTCTGGTACATCTATATAATAAAGTATACGATAGGTACTCACCCGTAGACTACGTTGCCCACTTAAGTTGTGCTTTAATGGCTTTCCAAGTCCAATTGGATCAACTGTTAGACGCTCCATTATTGCCTTCTTAATCATTAACTTTACTTTTGCTGGAAGAGCCGGAATGTCTTTCTTTATAACAGATTCTGAATAGTCTATATTGTAAGGCTTAATCCCAGAAGGCATCTTGATGTTTAACCCTCTTTTCTTTATAGCGTTCGTCAGCAATCTTAGATAATTCCATATCTTCGATTTCTTCTTCCATTAATTCAGTTAATAACTTTAAAACGGACTTGTCTTGAGATTGTGCTACACTAACAAGTAAACCAGTTAGCTGCTCTATGGAATTTGTATGAGCTTTAGAATCCATATTAACTATATACCTACAACTTCTTATATTTTAACATTTTTATGTAATTTTGTCAACCATATTAGATCCCTAGAATCGTTTGTAGCAAGGCCATCTGATCAACACCATTTATCTTTCTAATCATATTTTCAGCATCGATCTCTATCAGCTCATTGCCACCTATCGTAAGTTTATAATAATGAGCAGCTACAGTGCATTTTAGAGTGGCTTTTTCAGCAGGTTTCCAGCTACCAAAGTCAAATTCTTTGAATATTCCCCTGAGATTGATTACTACACCTTCAATATCGTTACTACCACTCCCTTGCATTCCACCACGGAGCGTCAAAGCTACTGAATTCCCATTTATTAGACCAAATAGCCGAAAGAGCTCTGTATCGTATTCAGAAAAAGTGAAATCTGCTTCAATCTTTTCCATGCCCATATCAATATTTACTGGAATATCCATACCACCAGCACGGTACTCTTCTGTTTTTATGGTAAGCTTTGGTAGCGTTATCTCATCAATTTTTCCTGCATAACCCCGACCATCTACGAATACATTAAAATTCTTTAAAATCTTCGGTAACATCTCTTTCTCCCATTTTTATAATATTGTACCACTCACAAGATGTGACCTGAAAGTAATCTGTTCTGCCGGATATGGTGGTGTAAACTCGAAGTCAAAATACACTTTCCCGCTTGCAATGCTTGCCGGTGTATTGAGCTCTGGTGTTGCATAACATTTTCCACTGATAATAGCTCCTTGCGCTTTTAAATTGGCCAAATAAGAATTCACCCCCTCAATCACATCATCTATATAAGTTTTGGTGATATTGCGATCAACTGCCCATAGATGAGCTCGAAGTAAACTATCGTTGATTAAATCTGCAGTCCTTCTCACTGACAGAAAAGCCCATTTTGAGTCATTTGAACATGTTCTATTTCCCCAAAGCCTATAGCCGTTTTGATGAATTATCGTTGTTACTTCATTTTCATTTAAGTGGTTTGCTCTGCAATTTGTATTACCGAGCGTAAAATCAATAGGCCTGCTTGTTCCAACAATACCGTTTATTTCTTTATTTGAAGGTGAGTGCCAGAAGCCTTGCTCGCTGTCTATCTTAGCTATTAAACCAGCTACAAATGGACTTGCTGGCCTTTCTTCCCCTTCAAATACCTTAACCCATGGGTCAACCACGTAAACTCTTGAGCTGCCTACACTTTTTCTCCACTTTATTGCTTCTTCATCATTGGTATTTGGACCATCTGCTACTATTATGCTTCTCAGCTTTTCTGCTACTCCTATCAAAGCTGCTACTACTGGGTTTTTAGGATTTTCAGATTCAGGCAATTGATGAGTAAATTGAGGTGCAATTAATATTCTTGGAGCAACATGAATTATACTTTCACTGCTGAGGAATGCCTCTATCCCTTGATACTCTCCAGTCTCTTTATCAACTCCACCGATTATACTTTGAATAGTTTCACTTTCTTTGAGCTTTGAATCGCTGTTTTCACTTTCTTCAACTCGAATAACTACTACTGTTGCACCAACTTGAGAAAATATTCCATTTACTGCAGAAGGCAAAGTTCCTTTTTTCCCAAGCTTTGCTGCTTCTTTTAAGCTTCCCGCTATTAATACTGGACTACTCAGTGGAAATTTTTGCTCGTCAGCATCAGGTGCAGTACCAATTACACCTATCACTGATGATTTAGCTGTACGTACTGTCTTTGCTCCTGAGGTTACCTCAATAACATTTACGCCATGTAAAAATTCTTCAGCCATTTCTTTGTATTTTTTTCCTGAAATCATCTAGCAAAGTCTGTAGCTCATTTTCACTTTTAGCTTCTTCAATCTTTCTTTTGGCTAAATCTTCAAGCTCTTCACATTTAATTATTGCTTTTACTGCTTTTTTCACTTTTTCCTCAATTATTCTTGCCATTTCAATAACCGTAATACCACGGACTTTTGCTAAAGGTTCTATAATTTCTTTATCCTTTTTATTCATAGATTCTGGTGCTGCTAGAATGCTTTTTGCGGCTTCCGCTTGAATCTCATAAGATTTAGCTTTTTGGTGAGAATGACCTGCATATTGGTGAGTATGATTATCATAATAGAAACGCATACTATCAAATGCACAAAGCTTCGCATTATCCAGTAACTCCTTTTGTATATCTTCTTTAGTACGCTGAGCAATTTCTCCTCCTTCTGTTAAACAATAACTTTTTTGCCAATCAAAATTCTTTGGCGCTTCATACCAATCATTTCCTGTTGGCTTGTTTTCAAGTGTTGTTGTTTCAATCTGCTTGTGGTTTTCAAAACGTATATAAATAGTCACAAATTCCTCCTCATTGCCATATTTGATCAGTTCGTTCTAATCCTGGACATTGCCAAGCTTTTAGCGTTCTCTCCACATCTACCTCAAGCCCTGTGGTGAGAAAATTGCTACGTATGTTATAAATCCCCCACTGAATAAATTGACCATAGTTGTGTACATAATTTGATGCAAGCATACCTTGACTAACTTGTGTTCTGGAATACAGATAAGATGATGTGTAAAGTAATATTGCAACTGTTTTTCCTGCTGGAATCTCCACATTACCAGATCCGGCTAACTTGCTATCAGAACTCGTGTATTGGTAAACATTTTTCCATACTATTTTTGAAATACTTGATTTATTAGAATTAGTGTTATCAGGAGTTCCCACAAATAATCCTGCTCCCCCATACTCCGTACTCGAATACGATGATCCAACAAATTCCATTGTCTTATTTATGTTCACATTGGTTGTATTTTTTACAAATACTACTCCAAGTGCAGCATACGGATAATAGTATATCTCATCATAACTACCCGAAAAACTTTTTGTGCATAACTCTCCGTAAATAAATGTTCCTTTACTTCCCTCTATAAAACTTAGTTGTCTTGGCCGATAAAAACTAACGTAATCTGTATTGTACGTATGGCTACCTGCTAGTAATTGCAACATATAGTCGGTTTTTGTTATATCACTACTCCACCTTCCAAGCTCTGTCGTAAAAGTTCCGTGGCCAAAATAATTATTTTTTCTGCCAAGTACACCAAATAAGAAAGGTAATGCTCCAGGTTCAATCATGTGACGCTTTCTTACTTCTTTCATGATTGATGAGCCACTTGGTACATCATTTATGGAGTTAAGCTTGGTTGGTTCTCTGCTCCTGATCTCTTTCATAATTGACGAACCACTTGGCACATCATTCACAGCACGAAAGTTATCTACTAAACCCTTAAGACCATCTTTATGATCATTGCCAACACTATTTATTGCTGCAATACTGGCATTCTTTCTCGTATCAAGTAGCGATAAATTTGTTGTTCCTTTTTCATCAATTCTCTTTAATAACTGCTTCTCTGATTCAGAGATCACTGCTAAAGAACTAGCTTTTTTATTATCCAGATCAGTTAAGTGTTTTTTTGCACTATCAAGAAGTTCTTTTAGCTTACCATCAGTCATCTGTACAATTTCAGAAACTGCACTTTTGTCGACTATTGATTCCAATGCTTTAGCAAGATATGCTAATTGATCTGGTGTACTGTTTGCTGCTAAATCCTTAAGCCTCTTTTGTAGTGCATCAATTATCTCTTTTACCTCAGTCATCTGCACAATGTCAGCAATAGCTTTTTTATCTGCTATCAATTCCAGCGATTTTGCAAGATATGCCAGTTGATCAGGTGTGCTGTTTGCTGCTAAATCCTTTATCCTTTGGTATATTGCTTCTTTCATTTCCAAAAATTTAAAAAAGTCTCAAAATTAAACCGCTCAAAATTACTCTTAAGTTGATTATGCTCATCTTCTCTTTCGGTAATATCTTCATCTATTTTCTCAATTGTGGTACGGATACGAACAACATCCTGCACAGCAATATTTTCTGGATGTGGTAGTGTATATCCTCGTTTGCTTTGGTCATTTGGCATTGATTTAAGTAATAATCACTCGCAAATTTTTGACTTTAGGACGATAGACAACTGTTCCACTTAAAACTAATTTTATCCTTGTCTCATTACCATTAAAGTTTGTTAGCACATGAGTTCTCTCTACCCAATTTTCCCCTATTGGTTTTCCCGAGGTTAAATTTACTAGCTGCCATTCTTTGACGCTTTTCTGCACATATGCTTTTACGTCTGCAGTGCCAGGTATTAGCGCATCATATGTTATGGTAATCTTAGTGTTAGCTCCTGCTGTAATGCTTCTTGTAACATAATCTCCTTTTTCCCCTATATTACCCATAACTAGCTGTAACCCAGGATAAAGAACTGGACTTTTTTCTCGCCCTCCTTTTAGGCTTGCTTTTACCGTTAGCTCTCCAGATAATCTTTCACGCAGTGCAAGTGGCAAATTATCAGACAAAAAGTTTTCTCTTCCCTCTTCATTTGTTAAGATAAATTCTACATTGGTATCAAATGCTACTTTTTCGACGTTCGTCAAAACAATTAAATCTGATACGTTATTTGCAGTAACTTTGCCCAGATCAATAACGTGAGAACTTTCGCTAAATTTTGCAGCTAGTAATCGAAACGTTAAATCTAAATTTTGATGTGGAGTCCACGTACTTGCATTGCTAGACGACAGTAATACTCCTACTTGATATGGCTGACTTGTTACCCAACGGCTATTTACTGCATCATATTTGCCAAGTTCTGCTATCTTTACTGCAGTACCAGGATCATCAGTAAGCAGTACTATTGCATGCTCCTCTCCTGCATGGCAAAACACTGGCGACCATTCTATACGTGTTGCTGTGCCATCTACTTTTATATCTTTCGGCTCAATATAGCTTTCAGCAATAACAGTCTGCGATGGCATTCCCACTGCTGTTTCTCTAATCTGCACAACAACACGTTTTTTGCCTTTATTTATAAACCATAGCTCCACGCCTCCTATGTGTCTGCTCTCATTTAGCGTAAATGTTTGCGCTAAAGGATCAACTCTTCTTGCTGCGATAACTCTTCTTCTTTCCTCTATGGTAATAGTTTTTTTACCAGTATAAGTTGCTTCTCCATAACTGCCTTTATCACCGAAGAACTGCACTAACTTAGTCCCAGCAGGAATGTTTCTTGGTACAGTAAATCTTCCTTTTATTTTTCCTCTGTTATCAGCAATAAATGTTGCGATCATGTTTTTCTTTCAAATATTTTCTATGCTTGAGGTTGAATAAAAATTCCATCAAACTTTAATTTCTTAAGCTTTTCACCAGTTGCAAAACCTTCAATCTCAAAATTTTGAGTTGCTTCTCTCATAAATTCAGTTTCGTATGAAGTACTTGACAGCAGCTCTGTCGTTTCTTTAACATTAAATACTCTTGTTACTGGACTTTTCCAATTCGTGGTAACCTCTGTCCAGTGGTCAATGTTTTTATTTAGAGTAATTTGCGCCGGGACTGGATCAAAAGCTTGATATGGATTGATCTTTTCTCCTTTAGTCTGTAAAAGCTGCTCCAGTACCGGTTCAAGTTCATATGGCAAAAGATATCTTTCCCCACCTTTTTCAATATCTGCAACTTCTACATCTATTGGCAGAACTAGCTCTCTATTTACTATTGCTGCAAGCTGCGAAATTCCTTGATCACGCATATCATCATCAAAGAATGGGTCAACAAATACTCCTTTTTTGGTGGTAGGTTCTCTTGAATTTGCATCACTGCGTAGACGTTCCTGTGCAACAAGAGCATAAAGATCATTTATTCCTTTTTTCATTGCTTCAAGCTCATTCATCGGTACAGCATGAATAGCATTATTCACTATTTTTACCCCTTCGCCTTTTTTCCACGTCTGATGAATATAGCAAAGCAGAAGTTGTCCGCTAGGTGCTTTAGGCATCGATGGTCGCCAAGGGTGAGAAATTCCTTTTATTCTTCTTACTACTCCTTTGCTATCGATAGTAATTAAATCAAAGCGGGGCATTTTCCAGGTATAATCAATCAAAACCAGACTATTATCAACTGCTCCTTTTACTTTACACCCCTCTTCACTTATATCTTCAGGACTTACATGAGTGCGACAGCGATAGGTTATCAGGTAACTACTTCCAGGTGCTGGTTCTTTTCCTGGTAATGACCAATCAACGTTTCCTGCGTTTAATTTGTAATCTATACTATTTTCATAAATAACATTGCCTTGTTTAACTTGAATAATCTCAAGTACTGCAGAGTCAGGTATCGGATCAATAGCTCCAGAATATGAACCGTGAGTAACAGTAATAGTTTTCTGAACAGTTATATCTACTTTTTTAATTTCACTTATTGGAAAATCATTAACTTTAAGTTCCATTACTCTTTGGCTATTTGGCTGAAAAGTATGTGGTTCTGATTCAACTGATTTTATATCCGGATCTTCATCAAAAGAAACACGAATACTGTGAGGAAGTTCAATCTCATAGCCATCAACATGAGCTTTGCCCTCATTAATTACAAATATTTTTTTTCCTCCTTCCCCCTCTTCCTTTTGCAGGAACATTACTTCAAGACCATTTACGACGTAGGAACCATTTGCTTCTTTGTCATAACGAGCAAGAGCAGTAGTTACTATGTTTGCTTGTGGAGGTGGTGAATGTTCTATTAATACTCCATTTTCAATGTTATAGATTGGATAAAACTCTCCTTCAGAAAAACGTGGAGAAAGACCTTCTGCTTGATAACCCCAAATGGTGGAAACTTTAAGCCTTGCAGCTCCTACTTCCTGATAGTTTCTTGTACCAACTGCAGGATCACGAAGATTTTCATCCTCAAGTTCTGTAATCGTAGATTCTACGTAATAAACACCGATACGAACTATAGTATTAAGAGGAACAACAAACTCTTCTTTTTCGACTTTTCTAACTGCACCACGCAGATAGATTTTTCCTCCTTCAAGTGTAACTTTACCAGTTTCTCTATCTATAATACAATTGCTTCCCGTTATAACATCACCATCACGAAATATTGCATCACCTATGCCTTTAAGCTTAGAAAGAGCATACTCCTGAGTCTCATTTAATTCTGCAGACTGTAGACCTCTTCCTGCAAGGAACAAACTTTTTTCGTACTCTTTGTCAGGATTAAAGCGGTTATAATAACTATTTAAGGTCATTTTGTTTCAAAAAGTTACAACAAATGAAAAAGTTTCCCGAGTTGCAGATGTTCTGATAAGTGGTACGGTATGTTCTAAAACTAATAAAATTCCAGGATTTTCCACGTCTTTTGGCTCGAAATATCTCTGTCCTTCAGGTAATCCTTCTTTTATTTTAGTACCAACCATAACCCCTAATTCCCGTATAACTTGATTTGCTGCGTCCGTGAAATCGAAAGTAAATTTAAGGTACAAGTTATTAGTTGGTACATTTAAGGGCCTAAACCTTCCAGAAGGAGTTATAAGTTCGCCATTTTCATCACCTGTGCAGAATAGCACTTCATCTGCAGTACGTCTGCCAAGTTCATTCAAGAGCTTTATAGAATTTATAGGTTCAGGTGGTGTGCTTTCAGTATGCTGTACAGTAACTTTATCACTTACTGGAATAGAGCTATTTTCCGTACGTTTTATTAGACCAGTACTACTATCAACTGTATAGTCAACACTTGGCTGATAAGTTGTTTGTCCGATAAAAACTTTTACGTCTTTAATGGGATGGTGATCTAGGGCTATTTCACCCTCAACAAAAACTTTTTCGACCTGATGGCTACTTTCCCAATTTGCATCACCACTGCTCCAGGCAAGATGTAGAGGTTGCTCTTTTATGCTGGCTGCTATTGCTGCTCTTCCTGACTCTGTGAGTATTGACATTTCCCTTTTTACGCAGACCTATTACTTAATATATACATTTTTCATTGTTGTATGTTTAAGTGAAAGAAAAATATTTTTATCGATTTGTTTTCTTAAATCTTTGTTATAATTTTTACCGTTGACTAGTTTTTGAATTATGTTAAATGTAGCGTATTATATTACACATAATATATGGTTAATCTTTATCCTAGTAGAGAATTCTGGGAGAGTAGTTTGGAAATGCCAGTAGATCATTGGCTGACTAGCTTTCAAAATGAAGAAATACGTAAAAATTGGCTTAATTCTCTTTCAGGTAGACAACTAAATGTTATTTTTCAGTATTCCTTTATACATAAGCAAAATGGCCAATTGTTTGAATTTCAGAAACATGACGATATTTCAGTTCAAGAACAACGCAAAATTCTTATAGGTTGCTCAGACTCTTTGTTCAACTATTATCTACTTAGCCACTTCAACCATTCTAAACTTGAGTCTGCTGTTGTTGAAGTAGCAAGGTCTGTTTTGACTGAAGAGTTGATCACAAACTTTCTATGTAAAAATAACAAACATGATAAAAAATCCTTAATTTTTGTTTTATTCCATAGTGACCCAGAATTAATCAAATGTGTTTACCACTTTGATAAAGTACAAAAGAGAGGATTTTCATCTTTTACTTTACAGAACTCTCCAAGGCAGATGAAAACTCCATTTAAAAACTTTATATCAAAAGAAGTTACTCACCGATTACTACAAGAATACGATGCTGAAAAAGATGATGGCTTTGAAACTCAACTACAAGGGTTTTTCTATCACCAAAATCGTATATATGTGTTTATACGTCGAGCTAGCGATAAGGACCTACTCTTCAATTCAAATCGTATTATCCATGGATATAGACCAAGTTGGATTATTCTAGATTTTTCACTTCATGGTAATCAAGTAAATCTGTGTGCTAAGAATTTTAATGAAAGCCTAAAAATAGCAAATAGTATCGTAAGTAATTATTTTGAATGTGAATGCTTATTTATCGACATGAAAGACCAGAATTGTACACTTCTTGTTGCAACATTCTTGAAATCTTCCATAGAAGGTACTGATCCTAATATTTGTCTATTTGAGGTAAAGTTTCGTTCGACTCAGCTCAAGAAAGACACGTACTTAGTTGTAGTCACCAATCCAGTTAACTCAATTGTTCGGGAATTACAAATGCTAAAACTAACAATCGAGCAAGATAATTCACTTGTTGAATCTATTCGTATTGTATTTCAAGAGAAGAAAGTGACTCTGTTCTTTAAAAGGAATCAACATTATACTACTATTTATTACTCAGAGCACATACTCAATAAAAACGGGCGAGAAGATTTTAAATCATTAATGAAAGAGACCTATGGACTTACAATTCTCCCAAAAGCAAGCTGTTGCAGATATTCTGAGATCTCATGACTCCTGGATTGATCCTAGTAAAGCTTATTTAGAAACTGCATTGTGGTTGTCTGGCCTTGGTTTTATTAAATTAAAAGAAGTTGATTTTGTTATTTGCTCTCGCGAAGAAGATCATCTAGATTGGCCTCACGTATTTTACCCAGATTGTAATAATGAAATTCCTATTAGTCCAGATTTTGATGAAGAGTGTGATGACATGCTTTGTGAAGATTGTTGTCGCTATATTTTACCCAACACTCATCAAAAGCAACGATTTCACCTACTATCAACCAATCTTAACCTAGAAAAAATTGCACATTGGTTTGAGAGTCTATTGAACAACTCAAAGTTCATCTGGCAAAAAGCAACAGAAGGAGTTTACCACGTAAGTAGCCAAGGTAGCATCGTAAGCCTAATTATTCTCGACCTTTGCACTGATGCAGTACATTTCACCATAGATAAACTTAGAATTCAGCCCACTACCCTTATTACCGTAAGAGAAAATGTACCAAACTTGCCACTTGTTTTGCCTATCGTAAAAATGTCTGATCTTTTTTGTGAGAATAAGAGTTTACATGAAATAATTCTTGAAGCAGCTATACCAGAGTTAATTGCTAATGTTTCTACGCAAATCTTTCCCATTATTTCACTAAAGGAAGTTAAACCTAAATTACCAAAAAAGGTTCTACAACTAAAGTTTTCGCATGGTGTGGTTTATATTAATGATATTAAAGTAGTAAATAAACGAGCTACATTATGTGTTAGTATTTTTCGTGTTTTATTCAAACAATTCCTTAATGATTTTGAAAATGATGTACCGTTAGAGAAACATATACCCCTTAGCATTGAAAAAATAGCAGACCGTTTAACTTTTCATTCAGAAATCACAGATTTAGAACAACAAATAAGATATCCTCTGAATAAAATGCAAAGAACGATAAAAGAAAAACTAGCCAATCAATTGGGATTAAACATTAAACGTGATGATGTTATTCAAACCATTGGTTGGCCAGAATTAACTTGTAAAGAACACGGTTATCGTCTTAATCCCTTTACTCTTATGTTAAAAAGGTAAATTTCTGCTTCGCCTCTTGTATTTCCTTATTCTCAGTTAAACACACAAATGTATCTGGTTCATTCATTACACCAAACTCCGAAAAACCTTCTTCTTTAAACCCTATTCTTTTGCATACTAAATACCGCAAACTTGTGAATACCAACTGCCATTAACCTTACTGATAAACTTTGTTGGCAAGGACTGACCATTTTTTGACTCAAACATTAACTGGCGAATATTTTCCTCTTCGATTGGTTTTAACATGAGCATACCAGAAGTATAAACATTTCTTAAACTGCTTGCACCACTTAAACTTTGAAAAGGATTTTCCTTAGGAAGCTTTTTATTAACATTGTGAGTTAAGATAACTCCTGCACTTGGATTAATTGTAGAACGTAACTTTTCGACTTTTTCCTGCAAAAAGGAATACATAACATTGTTGTCATTTTCATTTTTATAGTTAAAGACATTGCGTAAAGAGTCAATAACGATAACATCTACCTCTGCTGGGTTGAAAAATTGTTTCACGGTATTATAAACTTTACTCTCGTCAAGTAGTAAATTAGTATCAGATGTAATAGCAAAGTTATTGACAACTAAGTTCAAAAGTTTGCTGTCAATCTTAAGTTGTTGTAGTCTCTCACGCATATAGTGATAGCCAACATCAGTTTGTAGATAAAAGATTTTTAGAGGTTTTACTGGTACCATATCAAAAAATGGAACACCTGCTGACATATTAGCGAGCCAAGAAATCAAAAAATCAGTTTTTCCCACTTTAGGAGTACCACCAAATACTAATAATCCACCTGGTATTAAGATTCTTGGGGAAATTATATCTTTTGGTATTGGTGACTTATCGTTTAAATACTGCTTTACAGAAAAAGCTGAGATGTTTTCTTTAACTACTGGATTGGCTGATATTAACAGCCGGTTTATATCTATTTCTTCTGCAATAGCATCAAGAGCACTCCATCCACTCTTTTTACCTTCTGGAATGTTGAGAATAGAGCACTTTAGGTTACTCAGCTTATTAGCTATTTTTTCAGCATACTGCTTACCTACTTCATTATTGTCTGGCCAAATGATGATCTGCTTTCCATTAAGAGGTGAAAAGTCTGTCTGATCAATTGAGTCAAACATTACTGTTGTTGCTGTGATACCATGATTTGTTAATTTTTCAGCACATTTTTCGCCTTTTACTATAACTACTCTGTCTGATTTTATGATTTCAGGAATGTTGAAAAGTGGCTTTGAATTACTACTGCGCGTTTTAGTATTCCAAGCATAACAACTGTTATCATTATAAAGATAGACATAAATAATGTCTTTGCCGTTTTCATCACGGTAAATGAATCTTTCAGCATTGAGCCATTTTGATATTAAGCCAATAACGTCAAAAAGTTTAGTTTTACCAGTAACAAATGCCCAAAGACTGATGATATCTCCACTTTTACCGGTAACTAGGCTAGACCAATTTCCTGCCTTCATGTCGACTACGATTTGGTCCTTTTGTAGATCAGCAATACAAAACTTCTTTTTATAGAATTTGCCATTAGGAAAAAGATGAGAAATGCATGCTTTAATATTATGAAGTAGCAGTGATCTAATTCCTAAAACATCTTCAGAATCTTTCCACAAAAAGTTTTCTGTAATACTCCAAAAATCCATATATCCCCCATATTTACTATTTTTTTTACTTTTAAATTTTTTAATTCCAATTAACTGTTGCCTTCATAAAACTCGCGTAACTACCATATTCTGGAGTAATCACTGAGATAATCTTATTTTTTTCACCATATCCACTAGTTTCTGTGCCAATCTTAACTAAACATTCCAGGCCATTTAGTTCCGAAATAGATTTAATTTTACGGGCAAGATTTGCTTCTTCTCGATCATCATGAGGATAGATATTGCGAGCTGACTCCAAAATACTCCTAATCATCGAACGACCCATTTCTCCCCAGACATCTTCTCCATTTTCGTTGAGTTTACTCCCTTGAATACCAAAGATTTGATAGATCTTACGTTTTGAGTATGGTCCTTCTACCACAGTAAATTCGAGATTTAAGTAAATGCTGCCAGTATTTTTACTTTTCGTCAGTAAGCCATTTGGTTCATAGCCTCCAGGACAAATTTTAACCAATACTTTTGCTATGGTACCCGCTGGTATTAAGCTACTCCTTGGTTTCGCAGTATTAAAATCAGTTAAAAAATCTGTTAGCATATTGTTCCCCATAAATTAAGTAAAAAAAAGAATCAGCTGCTCCATTGGTCTACAAGCTCCCAACGACCATTTATCTTATCGACAAGCTTGCTTGCCACACGTTCACCATTACGCAGTTCAAATACTATTTGACGGGTAGTACTTTCTTCATCATGAGCAAACATTACCATGCCAGTACTATAAAATCCCCTCAAAGAACCAGCTCCGCTTAAACCCTGAAATGGATCTTCTTCCAGCATCTTTTTCGATAATTTTTTTGTATGATGAGTGAGTACAATACAAGCATCTGGATTGACAGCACTGCGTAGCTTTTCAAGAGTCTTTTGCAGAAAAAACAGCATAGCACTATTATCATTTTCATTTCCATACTCGCTGCTAAAGATGTTACGTAATGGATCTATGGCCAAAACATCAGGTTTAAAGAGTTCATTCACAATTTCCTTAATTTCACTTATTTCATCATGATTAAATGATAAGTGCACCTTTGGCGTAATGATTAAGTTGTTAGCAGCTATATCCAAAGGTTCGTTATCAAGTTGAAGTTGTTGCAAACGTTCTTTCATATATTCATATTCAATTTCAGTTTGCATGTAGAAAATTTTCAAAGGTCTATTTGGTGTCATGCCAAGAAATGATCTACCAGCAGCCATGTGGACAAGCCAAGAGATCAAAAAGTCACTCTTGCCAATTTTAGGTGGGCCACCTAGTACTAACAAACCTCTTTTAGTTAGAATTCTAGGGGAAATTATATCTTCTGGTATTGGCGATTGATCATTCAAGTATTCTTTCACACTGAAAAAGGGAATTTTTTGACCGATATTGAAAAAGCTTTGTTCCATAATAATTTCTCCAATTTTTAATTAAATAATAGAAGCCAAGGTTTTGGCTTTAATTTTCGCAAGTAATTTACCTAAATGCGGTTCTTCAACCATATTCAGGCAGCCACTGCGATCTTTAGCAGGGTATCCCCAAGTATTAATAGTCTGACAGACAAATGAGCGAACCTCTGTGCCATCATCTTTCTTGATTCCAACCATGCTAATTACTTCATCAACTATCCCTGGAATCTCACTAGCAGTTTTAGCCCCTTCACATTGAGGTAGCCAGGTTGAACGATTACAGTCATCGAGATATTGACCTAGTGTGCCAACTATGATGATGTCTTTATCTCTGATGTGTTGAAATTGATTGAGCCAAGCCATCATTTCTTGAGCAAGCATTCCGTAAGCAGCTCTCATGTCTTGCTTTCCACTTCTTTCAGAAAAAGCTTCAGGTTGCATTTTTGCCCATAATAGACATAAACGTGAAGCAACAGTTATACTATCTACAAAGATGCATCGGTATTTAGAAACTTCAGAAAGAAGATCTTTATACTTGCTAGATACATGTTCATGGTGTCTTTGGCTGTATGCTTGATCAGATTTTAGTGCAGGGTTTGGCCCACCAATAAGACAAGCAATATCTCTGGCCTCATTCCAAGTGCGCATATTGATAGAATCCCCTTTCCAGTCTTGTACAGCTAAAAGTCCTGCTTCAAAATCAAGACAAAGTGTTGGTTCATTCAAAGTTTTAAGCAGACTGGTTTTGCCGATTCCATAAGGTCCAAAGATTACTACCTTTACACCTGTTACTATTTTTACCCTTTCTTTGCTGTTTATTATTTTTAAAGTCATATATCGCGGCCCTCCTATAAGAGTTATACTAGAACTGTTACTTGTTGTTTGATTTGCTAAAAAAAATTTTTTATGTGCCGTCTTATTCGTTGCAAAGTGTTATAAACTGTTGTGCGTGGTATTCCATTTATTTCAGCTATTTCTGGAACACTGAAAAATTCCAGTTGTCTGCATAGTACTTGCCATTCTTGGGGTAGTGTTGAGATAACATCGTTCACATCAATACGAGTTGTTATTTCAGTGATAGAACGACATTTATCATCAACCACTTCATGTAGATCATCAGGATCAACATAGAATATACCCTGTCTGCCACCGCGTTTTTTACAGATTTGCTTATTGATTAAATTAATAGCTCGACACTTGGTAAGTTGACATACAAAGGTAGAAAAAGAGCTTCTACTTTCATCATATTTCTCAATAGCAGGCCAAATCATACAGAAAAGTTCTTGCTCAATATCTTCAAGACTTTCATGAACAAAACACTTTAAGTTTTTTATACATTTTGCGTAATGTCTAACGTACTTGACAATTATGGGATCAATTCCTGAGTAAGAATTCTTTGATTTCATTGGAGCTCCTTGAATAATTAACTATCAAGGATGACCTTTATAGACGGTTAATTGCAGGTTCGGAGAAATTTAAATAATTGCGGTGCGATTTTTAACCTATTGATATTCGCTTGCTTTTTTCTGAGAATAATTGCGGTAGGATTTAAAATAATGTCGATGTAAACATTAGCCTTCAAAACTTGAATAACCCTTATATAAGGTTGTTTATGGTTTTATTATGAATATCGATTCTAAATCTTTAAATGATAAAGCAGAACTATTGCTTAACATAAGATCTTGTCTTTTTTACCTTTTACCAAGAGGAACTTTTCGTGGTGATAAGTTTTACGTAGGTGATGTGCATGGTAATAAAGGAAAAAGTCTGGTAGTAGAATTAAGTGGCAGTAGAGCTGGGTTATGGAATGATTTTGCAACTGGAGAAGGTGGTGACATTATCGACCTTTGGGCAGCTGTGCATAGAAAGAATGCAAGGACAGAGTTTCCTGAGGTAATAGCTTCAATAAGTGAATGGCTCGGAAATAATAAAAAATACAGAGAGAAACAATATGTTGATGAAGACTTCGAGAAATTTATTACCCACAGTTGGAATTATTATGATGAAAATGGCCAGGTAATTGTAAAAGTTTACCGTTCTGATCCTCCAGGAAAGAAAAAAGTATACAAGCCTTTTGATGTCAAACAATCTAAGTTTGCAGCACCAGAGATAAGGCCACTCTACAACATTCCAGAAATCTTAAAGTCTGATAAAGTTATTCTGGTTGAAGGAGAAAAATGTGCAGAAGCGCTGATAGAACAAGGAATTGTAGCTACAACAACAATGTCTGGAGCAAACGCAGATGTTGATAAAACAGACTGGTCGCCCCTAAAGGGTAAACATATTATTATATGGCCAGATAATGATGAAGCAGGTAATAAATACGCAAAAAATGCTGAAAAAAAGCTTTTAGAGATCGGAGTTGAATCACTTGTTATTCTTAATATTCCACAAAATAAAACAAAAGGCTGGGATGCTGCTGATTGTGTGTTAGAAGGAATAAGAGCTTCTGAGTTTATTGAAAGGAGGTTAAAGAAAAATGATAAACTCAATATTTTAGATTGGAATCTCAGCCGTTATTTAGGTGAAGTACCAACACAAAAGTTCCTAGTTGAAGGGTTATTTCCTTTAGGCGTTACTTCAATAGTAGCTGCTATGGGAGATACAGGCAAAGGAATGCTACTACTTGATTTAGCCCTCAAAGTTGCAAGTGATACAGATCAGATCTGTGGTTTTGGTTCGTTTGTAAAAGAGCACGGATCAGTGGTAATTTTTTCAGCAGAAGATGATGCAGATGAGATACATCGTCGCTTAGAACGTCTTGATCCTGAAGGTAATAGAGCAAAGTACCAGGATCGTGTATTTATTGTACCTATGCCAAACACAGGAGGACCATTTTCTATAATAAAAACCAATACGCGTGGTAAATGTCCTGAAACTTCAGAAAAATTTGAAGGTATTAGCGAACAATTAAATGCAATTGAAAATTTAAAACTGATTATTTTTGATCCATTAGTATCGTTTGTTCATGCTGATATAAATTCAGATCCAGAACTTGGGTGGTATTCAACAGGATTGCTTGCAAGTTTGGCAACTGAAACAGGAGCGACTGTAATTGCTGCACATCATATGAGAAAACCTAAATGTGGATCAATTACAACCGTAGAACAAGCAAGAGATGCAATAAGAGGTACAACTGCACTTGTTGATGGAGTTAGATGCTCTTTTGCATTATGGCCTGCACCAGTAGAGCATCAAAATTCAGTGTGTAATACACTAAAGCTTGAAAGAACTCATAGTAAAATTTATCAGGGAGCAGTGGTTAAGTCCAATGGGGCAGCAGACAGAAGTGTAAGAACTTATTCGCGTTCATCAACAGGCTTGCTAGAAGATATATCTGAACAAATTAATGCTATTAAGTCCTCTGATGAAGAGTTAAAAAATATACTTATTCACTACATTAAACTTTCAGCCCACGAAGGCCATCCATTTACGCATACAGGTGGTCCTGGAGTTTTCAAGCAACGGCATAAATTACCACCCATGTTTCATAATGCTAGCAGACATAAACTTGAACGTTTAGTACAGAGTTTGCTAAATGAAAATAAGATAGTAAAAGGTATGGCTGCAGATTCAAAAGAAGATAAGTGGCTTGATGTTCCAACTGGTCCTTTTGCAAGAGGTGAAGGTAAATTTAAGCTGGGTGCAGGGAAATTCAAAGTTGCTAATAGTCTTTAAAAACAGTTTATACCAATATTCGTTATTGGGAAAACAAATGGGACGCGTTATAAATTTGCTTAATTCCCCAATTATAGGCAAAAAGAGCTCTTTTGCATTTGTTTCATTACTAACGGGACTTGGTATTACAGCCATCAGCATAAATCTGCTATAATAAAAGGTTAATTACAAACTTGAAAAAACTTTTATTAAAAAAATGGGTCATACAAAAAGCATTTAAGCCAAACTGGGAATACAAATTTCGCAACTATAGGCAAGCTTGATGTATTTCATTACTTTGGCTAGGCCGATCTGAGTTTTATAGTTTCCGTGATTTCCGGCAAAATTTCAAAATAAGGAAACAGAAATATAATACACCTAAACCATTGAAATTCAGTATTTTTATCCATTTAATATCTATAAGACTTTATCTTTCCATTTCCAAAAGACTTAATGAATCAGATCGCCCTAAAACCCGCTACAGTAGCTAGCTTTCCACTTTCCGAAAATCTTATATATTATTATAATATGTAAATAACACTATACATATATATATACTAATAACAAATAATAATAAACAATATGAAAATATAATGAGGTTAACTAGAATTAAAGTAATGCTTAGGGAGTGAAGAAAAAAGAAGTTAGGGGAACTGGAAAGGTCTTAAAATATTCATAAATACAAGAAATAGCTTTTAATGCGGATTTAAAACGATTCTATGACTTTGGGGTACAATTATACCACCAAGACCTAAGTTGCTTACGTAGAATAGCTTAAAACTCAATTACAAGGGACTTCTAAATTATTTTCTACTTTAAATTTTTACTTGTTATAAAAAAACTTCATTTTAGTTTATCACGTCTTTTATTCGTTGTAAAATATTTTTTCAAACAGGCAAAGTAGTCGTCAACTGATGTTTGAATTACGTATGCTATTCCATCAAAATATAAATCAATAACTGCTGGCATATCAGAGGCTTATAAATATGGTCATAAGTTAGATGCAGAACGTTCTCGTAGACATTTTTACACTTGTGTTGAAGGTATGGAAGAGAAAGTTACAAACCAACTAAATAAGGATATTACAGTGTATGAAAAGATTTTACCAACCGATTACAAATCGCCAGAATATGGAAGTATTGTGCCAGTTGAAGATTCAAACATTTGGCTTTACTATAATTAGATCTCAGCTACAATACCAGACTCCAGAGTCTTGGCAGAATCTGGTGCAGTTTATGAGATCTGGTACTTTCTGCTAGCAAAAAAATGATGTATTTTCAATAGTTTAAGGGTTGACAGATTTCTGAGCTGCAATCTGGTTTAGGTGGCAAAAAACTTAGGAATATTGAGGGGTTTTGACCAGTTTTCAGTCTCTAAAGTTTTCTATTATTATATAATAATAAGTAGTATGAATTAACATATACTACTTTCATCTTACTACTCAGAAAACTTAACTTCTGCAAAAAGGTAAAAGCCACTACAATTAAGTTTCAAAGCGATTATACAACCCACCAACAAGATAGCTTAAAACTCAATTAAAAGGCATTTCTAAATTGTTTTTTACTTTTATGAAATTTAGCTCTAAGTTTTTACACTTTTTTGATCAAGACTTTTCTTTTCTTCCACCAATTTATCAAAGTCTGACTTATATGACTTATCCTGTGTTTTTCTAAATACCTCATATTCTTTTGTAGCTAGGGCAATTGCTACTTCATGAGAGGTTTTGCCATAATTCTGTAATATATCTTGCTCATTAAATCTTAAAAATGCATCGAGTTTCTCTTTCCAATCCTTCATATACATTACTTTACCCCTGGCAGCTTGAAACTCTGCGTAATCTATATACATATTTACTATTCTGTTTAGCTGAGCAATTTCATTTTTATCTAAATAGTTTTTTGCTACTTGCGTGTCAGAAAGAAAGATTTTTCCCTTAGGCCCCTTACGCCAATTTGTTAATCCCATATTAGGTTTACTTCTATCCACTCTGTTAGCAATAATTTCTGCTGCTGTATTTCCAGTAATAGCAAAATGCAATTTATTCTGCACTATAGCAAAGAAATTTTTTGTTTCAGTTGAACAGCTTGCATAGTCTACTGAAGTTGCATAAATGTCTGTGATTTTCTGATAAGCCATACGCTCACTTGCACGAATTTCTCTAATTTCT
This sequence comes from Wolbachia endosymbiont (group A) of Epagoge grotiana, assembly GCF_947251775.1. Taxonomy (NCBI): domain Bacteria; kingdom Pseudomonadati; phylum Pseudomonadota; class Alphaproteobacteria; order Rickettsiales; family Anaplasmataceae; genus Wolbachia; species Wolbachia endosymbiont (group A) of Epagoge grotiana. The sequence continues at coordinate 234,486 of NZ_OX366387.1, read as the reverse complement.
TCAAGCAACTCATCAAAAAACCGAGTGTCAAATCTAGAGCCATTTTTAAATCTATTGCTATCAATCACGAAACCTTTGAAAATATACTTCTTTAGCTTATCAGTTGCCCATGTGCGAAAAGCAGCACCACGCTCTGAATTGACACGATAACCAACTGATATCACAGCCTCTAAATTGTAGAAAACCACATCACGTTTTACTTCTCTTTCTCCCTCTTTTTGAACTATCGAGGATTCCTCGGTAGTTGAGTTTTTATCTAGTTCTTTACATAGATAAATGTTTTTTAGGTGCAATGAAATATTATCAGTTGAACAGCCAAATAACTCAGCCATATGTTTCTGAGTAAGCCATAGATTTTCATTTTCAAATCTAACTTCAATACATACCTTTCCATCATCTGTTTCATAGAATAAAATTTCATTATGATTCCTGTTCATACACTTCCTTTAACACCCTTTGAAAAGCAAATAAAAAGTACTACTAATGATTAGATTGATATAAATAAACTTACAGGTAAGTTTAACACCGTTTTTATTCATTGTAAAGAAAAAATTTGTATGAAGGAGAAAACTCACTTTGCAACAGCTTTAATAAGTTCCTTGTATCTCTCATCTTTTTTTATTGAGTGTTCCCAGAAAACCTTTAAATTAGCTGATAGCAAGAGAAACAAAGTGTTTGCTAAGTTGCGTAATTGAGAAGAAATAACTTAACTCAAACAAAAAAAATTTAGTGCAAATCAAATTTCCAACCTCATTTCTAGTATATATCTGTTAAGAGGTAGTTGAAAGAGCTACTATAACGTAGACAACCTTAATCCATATACTTCTTATACCAATATTCGTTATTGGGAAGACAAATGGAACACGTTATAAATTTGCTTAATTCCCCAGTTATAGGCAAAAAGAGCTCTTTTTCATTTGTTTTATTACTAACGGGACTTGGTATTAGGAGTAGCACATGATTCTCGAATTTCCGTTGTTGGCCAACAAAAAAACTATAAACCGCTTTTTGATAGTACGTTCGAGGAACCAGACGATATTTTGGAATCAGTGCTACTTATAGTTTTAAATAATGTCAATCCTAACACTGGACCTCGGTAAACAGACAGGCTGGGCAATTCTAACAGATGGAGTAATTGAAAGTGGGAGCAAAAGTTTTCATGGTAGCCGTTTTAGCGGAGGTGGCATGTGCTTCTTGAATTTTCGTAATTGGCTTAATTCTTTGAAGGACATTTCTGCAGTGTATTTTGAGGAAGTAAGAAGACACTTAGGAACTGATGCCGCTCATTGCTACGGTGGTTTTCTTGCCGTTCTATCTGCTTGGTGTGAAGAGAACAATATTCCCTACCAAGGTGTTAATGTTAAAACTATCAAACGCTTTATAGCAGGCAAAGGCAATGCAAGTAAGAGTGAAGTTATTGAAGCGATACGTGAAAAAAGTTTTTTACCTAGAGATGATAATGAGGCCGATGCTTTGGCATTAATGTTCTATATTAGTAAAGATATTAATAAGATGAAAAATCCATAAAAAGTGGGTCCTTTCGGCCATAATGGCGGGTTTGGTGGGTCAGACCCCAGGCCTTCTTTAGCGTCAGAGATATTTTGAATATTAACTTTTTAATTAGTACAGTAATTATATGAATTTAGCAATCCACTATTATCCTACTCAAAATCTGGTCGAATATGAGCGTAATCCACGTAAAAATGATGACGTAGTAAATAGAATGTGTGCTTCAATCAGGGAATTTGGCTTTCGTATACCAATAGTTGCAAAAAGCGATGGCACTGTGGTTGATGGTCATTTAAGACTTAAAGCAGCAAGAAAACTTGGTATGGAGAGCATTCCTGTTGTTTTAAGTGATAATTTAAATGAACCACAAACTAAAGCTTTTCGGTTACTGGCAAATCAATCAGCTAACTGGGCAAAATGGGACGATGATCTTTTGAAGGTGGAAATTCAAGAATTAGAAGATTTGCAGTTTGACCTTAAAATGACAGGATTTGAATTAGAAAAAGTTCAAAACTTTCTTGATGATTTAGATGGTGAAGAAGAAGATCTTTCTGACTTAGTTGTTGATGACAAAAAGGTAGAAATAACAAAACCAGGGGATTTATGGATTTTAGGTGATCATCGAATCTATTGTGGTGATAGCTCTTTAGTTGAATCATATAAAGCGGTATTAGACAATAAAATGGCAGATATTACTGTGTGTGATCCTCCATATAACGTTGATTATGGTAGTAGCCAAGAGAGAGAAGATAAAAAAATATTAAACGATAATCAAGGTGAAAAGTACGAACTTTTTCTCTATGATATTTGCACTCATATTTTAGCATATACGAAAGGTGCAATTTACATCTGCGTATCATCATCAGAGTTTTCAACGTTGCAAAAAGCATTTGAGGAAGCGGGAGGAAAATGGTCAACTTTTATCATTTGGGCGAAGAATCACTTTACGCTAGGAAGATCAGATTATCAAAGACAATACGAAGCAATGCTCTATGGATGGAAAAGCGGCAATAAACGTGAGTGGCATGGGGGTAGAAATCAAAGTGATCTGTGGTTTTATGATAAGCCAACACATAACTCATTACATCCAACAATGAAGCCAGTAGAGCTAATGGAGAGAGCAATAGTAAACAGCAGCAGATCAGGAGACATAGTACTTGATCCATTTAGCGGTTCTGGAAGTACACTGATTGCATGTGAGAGAACAGGAAGAATTTGCAGGACAATAGAGTTAGATTCAAAATTTGTAGATGTAACCATAAAACGTTGGCAAATATATACCGGAAGAGATGCCCTTTTAGCCAGTACTGGTAAAACTTTTGCAGAAATTCAAGAAGAAAATTCGTAAAAAGGAGCAAAAAAAGTGGAGGAAAAGAGTGGAAAAAATCACGCAGACGGAATGGGCAAGAGAGATAGGAGTATCAAAGCAATATGTCTGTTATTTAGTAAAGAAAGGAATAGTTGAGTTGGAGGATGGTTTGGTAAATAGAGAACAAGCAAATGAAGCGGTGGCAGCAATAAGAGATCCAAGTCAGCCACTGAGGAGGAAAAATCCAGAAAGTACAAGTAACCTTTCTACGATGTTGCTAAAAACTAGAATAAAAAATGAAATGGAACGAGGTAAACTGCTTGAGGCAAAGGCAAAAGCTGAGATTGGTGAACTTGTAGCAGTAGAGGAGGTAAAAAACGAAGCATTTAATGTAGCAAGAGTTGTCCGTAATAATTTGCTTAATATTCCAAATAGAGTTTCAGCACTGCTTGCATCACTAAGTGACACTGAAAAGATTCATAAGACGCTCACTGAAGAGATTACAAACTCACTTGAAGAATTATCTAATACTAAATTTCAAATATAAGAAAGATTTTGAATATAAAATGGCTGATAACTTAAGTTTAGAGTTAATAAAGTGTCTCATCAATCAACCTGGATTAGATGTTAATGTTAGAGGATTAAATGGAAAGACACCACTACATTGTGCTATAGAGTTTGATGAATTAAGCATGATAGATCTGCTACTTACGAAAAAGAATATCAATCCTTTTGTGGAAGATAATGATGGTAAAACATCTCTTGATTACGCCAAAGAAGGGAAAAAAGCAGAAATATTACAAGCGCTAATTAATAACAAATACGGATCAGAACAAGATAACTTACTTCATTTAGCTGCAATGATAGGTGAAGTTAATGCAGTTAGATATTTGATAGGAAAAGGTGTTGACGTTAATGTACGAAATGCTCTGCATCATACGCCATTACATCTAGCAGCAGGAATAGGACATGCAGAAGTTGTAAAGATTTTGATAAGAGAAGGAAAAGCTGAAATAGATGTCTTTGATGCACGGAATCAGACACCAATGCACTATGCAGTTAATAACAAAAAATTGGAGATAGTAAAGTTACTGCTAAAGCTTGGAGCAGATGTAAATAGCACGCGCATGGGACAAAACTCAATGAAATTGTTACCTATTCATATAGCTGTAAGTAATACTAATTACGATGAAAGAGATCTGTGTTTGGATATCCTCAAATGCTTAATAAGGGAGCCTAATGCTCAAGTCAATTTGCAAGACTACGAAAATAAAACACCACTACATTACGCTGAAAGACTTAAAACAATAGAGGTCTTACTAACGCGAGAAGATATAGATCCATTGGTAAAAGACGATAGCGGCAAAACACCATTTGATTACGCTAAACCTGAGATAAAGAAGGCTTTGGTGAGTAATAAATACGGTTCTGAGAAGAATAGTCTACTCCATTTAGCTGCGCAAATGGGAGAAGTTGAGCTTGTAGAGTCTATTTTAAAAGAAGAAATTGATATTGATATTTCAAACAATAAAGGTCTATCACCGATTTACCTTGCTGCAGAAAAAGGACATTTACATGTAGTAAAATTACTACTGAAAAAAGGAGCAAACTATACACCTGTTCTGCACTCAGCAATCAAGTCAAATAATTTAGAATTGCTAAAAACTTTATTTAAAGAAAAGAGTATCAAATTACCAGATGAGATAGGCAAGTCTGTACCAGTTTATTATAGATGTATAGAATATAGAGATGCAAAAGTAAGAAAATACAATAATGTGATCTGTATTTTTACCTCAGTAAGTGCAGTAGCAATATCGGTATATATAGGGTTAACAGCAACAACAATAAGCAGTGCAATCATTTTTGCAACAGTAACAGGAGTATTTGCGCTTGTTATAGCAATAATGATAAGTGAGATGAGTAAAAGATATATAGAAAACGAATTTCAGAAAAAGATGTTTATGGAATTGGAGGAGTGTGGAGGAATAAACTCTACTGTTAACAATATTGAGATAGAACCAATTATGAGTAGATGCAGACAATGATATACGCTAGAGCTTTTTCTGAAGGTTTAAGACCAGATCCCCAGCTTAAAGTATCAGAGTGGGCGAATGAGTATCGAGTTTTAGCAGCAACTGCAGCATCAGAGCCAGGTAAATGGAGAACAGAGAGAACTCCTTATTTAAAAGAAATCATGGATTCACTATCTCCGTCCTCACCAGCAGAAAAAGTAGTATTCATGAAAGGAGCACAGATTGGAGGAACAGAAGCAGGAAATAATTGGATTGGCTATATCATCGATCAAACGCCAGGGCCAATGCTAGTAGTACAGCCGACAGTTGAAATGGGAAAGCGTTGGTCAAAAGGAAGATTTGCACCGTTGATAGAGAGTACACCATGTTTAAAGAGTAAAGTAAAAGACCCAAGATCAAGAGACTCAGGCAATACTGTACAAAGTAAGGAGTTTCCAGGTGGAATAGTAGTAATAACTGGAGCGAATAGCAGTGTAGGACTTAGATCCATGCCAGTAAAATATCTCTTTCTTGATGAAATAGATGCCTATCCAGGAGATTCAGGAGGAGAAGGTGATCCAGTACTGCTCAGTATTGCTCGAACTAATACATTTGCACGTCGAAAGATTTTTTTAGTATCAACACCAACGATTCATGGAATAAGCAGAATTGAGAAGGAGTTTGAAGCAACAGATAAGAGATATTTTTTTGTACCATGTCCGCATTGTAATTACTATCAAGTTCTAAAATGGTCACAAATAAAATGGGAAAATAACGACTCAAGAACAGCACATTATGTCTGCACTGAATGTAGCGGCAAAATAGAAAATCATCAAAAGACAGAGATGCTAGAACGTGGAGAATGGAGAGCTACAGAGGCAAAAGAAGGGGAGAAAAAAGGATTTCATCTTTCAAGTCTTTATAGTCCAGTTGGCTGGTATAGCTGGACTCAAGCAGTAGAAGATTTTCTTCATGCAAAAGAAAGTGAACAATTACTAAAAGTTTGGATAAATACCACTTTAGGAGAAACTTGGGTAGATAAGGGAGAAGTACCTGACTGGAAGCAATTATTTAACAGGAGAGAATTTTTTCAGATTGGCACAGTACCAAAAGGTGAAGTGGTTCTCACAGCAGGTGTTGATGTACAAAAAGATCGTCTAGAGGTAGAAGTTGTAGCCTGGGGAAAAAGCCGCGAAAGTTGGTCAATAGACTACCGAGTATTTGAAGGTGATACTGGAGGAGGAGAAGTATGGGGAAAACTTTCGGAGCTCCTCAATCATCATTTTATCGGTGAAAATGGTCTTGAATACATGATAAGTATGATGGCGGTTGATGCTGGGTATGCGACACAAGAAGTATACAATTGGGTAAGAGGTCATCAAGGATCTGGAAGAGTAATGGCAGTCAAAGGTGTAAACAAAGCGCTAGTACCACTTAGCAGCCCAAGTAGAGTAGATATAACAGTTGGTGGTCAAAAGCTAAAAAGAGGAATAAAGCTATGGCCAGTAGGAGTATCGATATTAAAGTCAGAGCTTTTTCAATTACTTAATATTTTGAAAGAAGAAGAGAAAGTGCCAGCAGGATATTGTCATTTTCCGGAGTATGCACCTGAATATTTTAAGCAGCTAACGGCAGAGCAATTAGTCAGCAAGGTAGTGAAAGGATACACTAAACAAGAGTGGCAAAAGGTAAGAGAAAGAAATGAAGTATTAGACTGTAGGATTTATGCAAGAGCTGCATCTATTACGCTTGGAATCGATCGTTGGCCAGAGAGTAAATGGAATAGTTTAAGTGAAAAGCCAGAAAGCAAAAAACCTAAGAAAGTGAGACAAAGCAAATGGTTGAATGAGAAGTAAGATGTACAACGAAGAGTATTTAATTCAAGTCGAAGAAGCGATAAAGAAACTACAAAACGGAGAACGAGTGGTATCAATTGCATATGGTGACCATGTTGTGAGATATGCTGAAGTTCAGATAAATGATTTGCTCAGCCTCAGACAACGCATCAAAGGTGAACTAAAGATTGCTGGAATGAAGCCTAAACGAAAGATTATTTTTGCAACAAATAAAGGAGTTATATGAGGGAAAATTTTCTGAGAAAAGTTGTAAAAGAGGAATATTCTGAATTTTTAGAGCAATTAAAAACTTTTATAAAACTATGGGAGAATAGAGAGAGTTCAGTAAATGGAATAATAGATTTGTCACATTGGCAAGAAAATGTGGATTTTGAGTTAGCTAAAGAGAGTGGTATAATTGGAGTAATTCATAAGGCAACACAAGGACTAAAATATGTGGATTCAAAGTATGCGAAGAGAAGAAAGAAAGCTGAAGAAGAAGGATTACTCTGGGGAGCATATCATTTTGGCACAGAAGGAAACGGCAAAAATCAAGCTGATCATTTTCTAAAAACGGTAGGCGAAAGCAAAAATACTATACTTGCGCTGGATATTGAAGAAAATAAAAGTGGCAAAAATATTACAGTTAAGCAAGCTGAGGAATTTGTAAAGAGAGTTGAAGAAGTAACAGGAAGATTACCCCTAATTTATGGCAGTAGCTATTTTCTTAAGGATTTTGCCACGCCAACTTTGACAAAATGTCCATTATGGATAGCAAGCTGGAGAAAAGAGCTGACATTACCAAAAGGCTGGAATGATTGGATTTTATGGCAATATACTGACGGTAAAACAAGTCCAGAGCCACATGAAGTAGAAGGAATCGGAAAATGTGACAGAAATAAATTTAACGGAACTTTGAAAGAATTAAGAGAATTTTGGTTAGTATGATGCTGAAAAATTTCAAACAACTATTTAGTAAGCCAAAAATCAAAAGTTCTGCTTGGGATGCAGCAGGCTCAGGAAGAAGGGTAATATATTGGCAAGGAGAAGCGGGAAGCATAAATAATTTACTTTCTCAGAGCCTTGGGCACTTACGTAGCCGCTCTCGGGATATGGTGAGAAAAAATCCTTACGCTGCAAATATAATTGATACGATAGTAAGTAACTCTATTGGAACAGGAATAAAACCGCAATCAAAAGCAAGAGATGGAGAATTTCGAAAGAAGGTGCAAGAATTATGGCTAAAATGGACAGATGAAGCAGACAGTAACGGAGTAAGTGATTTTTATGGATTACAAGCTCTGGTATGCAGAAGTATGATAGAGGGAGGAGAATGTTTTGTACGTTTAAGAACGAGAAAGCTGGAAGATAGATTTTCTGTGCCATTACAACTGCAAGTACTTGAGTCTGAACATCTAGATAATAAAACAAATCAAACTTTAGGAAATGGTAATGTAATAAGAAACGGGATTGAGTTTAACAGGCTTGGGCAAAGAGAAGCATACTACCTATTTAAAGAACACCCTGGTGAAAATACCTTTGGAGAGTCAGTAAGAGTGCCAGCAAACGATGTTTTACATATTTATAGACCACTAAGACCTGGGCAAATTAGGGGAGAGCCATGGCTTTCTAATATACTGCTAAAGCTTTATGAACTTGACCAGTATGATGATGCAGAATTAGTGAGAAAAAAGACAGCAGCGATGTTTGCAGGGTTTATTACGAGACTCGATCCTGAGGCAAATATTTTAGGAGAAGGCGAAGCGAATGAGCAAGGAGTAGCATTATCAGGTTTAGAGCCAGGAACAATGCAGCTTTTAGACCCAGGAGAAGACATAAAATTTTCAGAGCCATCAGCAGTTGTGTTAAAAGTCAATAGAAAAAATGAAAAAATTTCACCTAGTGGGTTGGTGTATTCAGAATTTATGAAGCGGTTTATTAACATAAGAGAGGCTAAATGTTACTAAAATCACTAAAACAACTATTCAACAAATTACCAAAAACCAAGAGCTTGGCTTGGGATGGAGCAGGTTATGGAAGAAGGCTAATGTATTGGCATCCAGAGAGAGGTAGCATAAATAGCTTACTTTCTAATAGCCTTGAAACATTACGCAGCCGCTCTCGTGATATGGTGAGAAAAAATCCTTACGCTGAAAATATTATCGATACGATAGTGAGTAATTGCGTTGGGACAGGAATAAAGCCGCAATCAAAAGCAAAAGATGCTGAATTAAAAAAGAAAGTCCAGGAATTGTGGCTTCATTGGACCGATGAAGCAGATAGCAATGGAGTTAGTGATTTCTACGGACTACAAGCTCTAGTATGCAGAGGTATGATTGAAGGCGGGGAATGTTTTGTACGCCTCAGAAACCGTAAACCTGAAGATGGTCTTTCTGTGCCATTGCAGCTACAAGCGCTTGAGTCAGAACATTTAGACAACAAAACCAATCAAACACTTGCAAATGGTAATATTATTCGAAATGGTATTGAGTTCAATAGACTTGGGCAAAGAGAAGCATATTACCTTTTTAGAGAGCATCCAGGAGAAAGCATAATTGGAGAATCAGTTCGTGTGCCAGCAAGTGATGTACTTCATATTTATAAACCACAAAGACCTGGGCAAATAAGAGGAGAACCATGGCTTTCTAACGTACTTTTGAAACTTTACGAACTTGATCAATATGACGATGCAGAGCTAGTTAGAAAGAAAACTGCGGCAATGTTTGCGGGATTTATTACACGACTTGATCCTGAAGCAAATATTATGGGAGAGAGTGAATCAAATGAGCATGGAGTTGCGTTATCAGGACTTGAACCAGGAACTATGCAACTTTTAGATCCAGGTGAGGATATTAAATTTTCAGAACCATCTGATGTTGGTGGAAGCTATGAGGCCTTTATGAGACAGCAGCTTAGAGCAATTGCTATTGGTATAGGAATTACCTACGAACAGCTTACAGGGGATTTAACCAATGTCAATTATTCATCTATTAGGGCAGGATTGATAGAGTTTCGTCGTCGTTGCTCTATGTTACAACATAATATCATGGTATTCCAATTTTGTAGGCCTATATGGAATAGATGGATTGAACTTGCACTTTTATCTGGGAAAATTTTTGCAAACGATGAGCAGACATTAAAAGAAGTAAAATGGATACCACAGGGATTTGATTGGGTAGACCCACTAAAAGACCAGCAAGCACAGCAGATGGCAGTAAGAAATGGTTTTAAGAGTCGATCAGAAGTAGTTTCAGAACTAGGCTATGACGCTGAGGAAATTGACCAAGAAATTGCAGAAGATCAAAAGCGTGCTGACAGTTTTAATCTAGTATTTGATTCAGATTTGCGTTCACAAACAAATTTAATTATGGAGAAATAAAGAAGTTATAACCCCTAATCTAAAGTCTCTTAATTGATGTAGCTGTGGATAAGTACTTATAGTTTGTGTGGGCGTACTTACCCACAGCTACACTAACTTACTAGTACTAAATAGAAGTAGACTTTGGATTATATTCCTCAGTGAACGTTCTGCCATCTCTTACCAAAGAGTTAGCAAGTAAAAGTAGCTTTCTCATAGCAGCGGTAGAAGCAACTTTATATGGCTTTTTATATTGGTTATATAATCTATCAAAAAAAGTTTTTATGTAAGAATTCCACTCCCGTGCGCTAAGAATACACATATGCAAAACTGTTCTAACTTGTAACCTACCACCCTGAATACACCTTTTTCCCTTACTAAAACCACTATCTCGATTAAAAGGTGCAACTCCGGAAAGGCTGGATATTTCTTTATGTTGGAGAGTTCCAAGCTCGGGTAGATAACAAATCATAGTAATAGCTAAGGTTTTACCTGCGCCTGGAATACTAGTTATTGATATGTATTTTTTTTTAAGTTCTTGACTTTGATCAACCAATACCATCATTTCATCTTCTAAAATTTGAATTTGATTTTGTAAAATGACAAGCAACTCTTCTATTTGTTTTATGATAGATACATCAGTTATCTGATGAGCTTGAGTTTTTTGTATTTTTGCTATTTCTACTAGTTGATTTCTGCGAGATAATTTTTGCTTCAAGCAGTCAATATTATTGTTACTAACTTTTAAAGGAGTAACACGCATATCTGTATTACTAATATAACGTGAGATAATGCTACAGTCTATTTTATCAGTTTTAGTAGCAATACCAAGGCTTTTTGCGTAGTCTCTAACCCATCTAGGCTGAATGACATATACTTTGAAACCATGGCTTAGTAAAGTATAAGCACATAATTTTTCGTACCCACCAGTTGCTTCAAGTCCAACTTTGGTTACATTATGCAAACGTAAAAAGTCGAGTATTTGATCAATAGCTTGTACGTTATTTTCAAATACTTTATGATGCCCAAGTGGATGGACATCAACATCTAGTTTAGTTTTGCTAACATCAATTCCAGCAACTATATTTGATAACATAATTCCTCCATAAAAATAATGTATACTGCATTTTCCACCCTTATATACGAGCCTAAAAGCTCAACCAGTTGTTCGGAACTTTCAGTACAAAACATAAAAGAAGAGAACCTTGCTGATGGACGATCCTTATGACCAAGATGTAGGACGGTTCCTCTTCTCTATGTGTCTTTATATCACTATTTTATAATATTTTATAAAGACTTGTTTTTAACATATAAGATGTTGGAGGAAGTTATGAAGCATTCATGAGACAGCAACTGAGGGCAATAGCAATAGGCACAGGGATAACATATGAGCAGCTAACAGGAGATTTAACAGGAGTGAATTATTCATCAATCAGAGCTGGATTAATAGAGTTTCGTCGTCGATGTGCTATGCTGCAACACAACATTATGGTATTTCAATTTTGCAGACCAGTATGGAATAGATGGCTAGAACTTGCCACTTTATCTGGAGAGCTTTCTACAACAGATAATCAAGTATTTAAAGATGTAAAATGGATACCACAGGGATTTGATTGGGTGGATCCACTAAAAGATCAGCAAGCACAGCAAATGGCAGTAAGAAATGGATTTAAGAGTCGATCAGAAGTAGTATCAGAAATGGGTTACGATGTAGAAGAAATTGACCAAGAAATAGCAGAAGATCAAAGACGTGCAAGTGAACTGGGCTTAAGTTTTGATTCTGACGTTACGGCCAATCAAGAGGTGATATGAAACAACAATGGCTAAACAGATGTGTAATGGTAGAACCGAGGAGTTTTGAATTACTGTTACTACAAACAGGAAAGCAGCCCATCTTTAAAAATATAAAACATGCAGTAAGAAATAGTGAAAGAGGAATAATACCGATACATGGGATCTTGACAAAAAAGTCAGAAGCTTTTGATGATATTTTGGGAATGACTTCCTATAATCAAATAGAAGCACAAATTACACAAGCAATAGAAGATAGTGATATAGAAACAATCCTGTTGGATATAGACAGTCCTGGAGGAGAGGTCAATGGAGTGTTTGATCTTGCTGATTTTATTTACAATGCAAGGGAAAAAAAGAGGATAATAGCGATAGCAAATGATGATGCATATTCTGCAGCGTACGCTATAGCTTCTAGTGCTGAAAAGATTTTTCTTACCCGCACTTCAGGAGTTGGAAGTATAGGGGTAATAGCAAGTCATATAGATCAAAGTAGGTTTGATGAAAAGCAAGGTATTAAGTACACCACAATTTTTGCTGGTAGTCGAAAGAATGATTTAAACCCGCATGAGCCAGTGACGTCTGAAAGTCTGGGAAGCTTACAAAAAGAAGTAGACCGACTATATGAAATGTTTGTGCAGCTAATAGCAAGAAACAGGGGTCTTTCAATTGAAAAGATTCGATCAACAGAGGCAGGGCTATATTTTGGCGAGAAAGCAGTAGAAATAGGTCTTGCAGATGGAGTTACAACATTTTTTGAATTTATCAATAATCATAGGAGTGTTAGTATGACAACTAATGAGTTAACTGAGGAAGGCTACGAGAACTGTCGTAGAGAAATTTTAGAGATAATAAGATTATGTAATGTATCAAAGATGCCAGAAAAGATAGGAGAATTTATTGAGCAAGGCGTAAGTGTTGAGCAAGCCAGGGAAGTTTTAATGGAATTACTTGCAGAGAGAACGAAAAAGACAGAGATACTGAGTGCAATACCACAGAATTCGCAGGAAGATTTGATGACACAGGTAGCGAAAAGTCGGTGCATTTAAATTTTATAACCGCCATATATAGTGCTCTGCGGTAAATAAGTGTCCAAAATGTGCCATAATGGCTAATTATAAGGTAATAACCGCGGTGTATAGCAGTTATAAACACGGCGGTAAAAAAATAAAAAAAGGAGAGAAAAAGACATGATAAGTATAACTGAAGGAAATAATTTAGGCGATCTTTTAAAATATGAAGTGTCCAACCTATATTCAAGAGACCAAATAACGGTAGCAAAGGGTCAAAATCTGAAGCTAGGGACAGTTGTTGGTCGTGATAAAGACAACATGATTAGGATAATAAATCCAATTGCCACAGATGGCACACAAACAGCAATAGGTGTAATAACAAGTGATGTAAATGCGACAGAAAATGCCAAAGCAGTAATCATTACACGTATAGCAATGCTAGCAGATCATGCAGTTGTATGGCCAGCAAATATCACTGAAGAGCAGAAAACTGCAGCAATAAAGCAACTTGAAGGACGAGGGATCATTATCCGTAAAGCAGTCTAAGGCTATATTAAACAATAAAAAAACACAAAGGGGGAAAAGAAAAAATGCAAAATCCATTTACAAATACAGCATTTAGCATGACGGCACTAACAAATGCGATGAATATATTGCCGATAAATTATGGACGAGTTGAAAATCTAAATTTGTTTCCAAGTAGGTCAGTAAGATTTAGACATATTACAATAGAAGAACATAATGGAGTTTTAAGTCTACTACCAACGCAAGTACCAGGGGCACCAGCAACAGTAGGAAAACGTGGTAAAAGAAAGGTAAGGACATTTACCATTCCTCATATTCCTCATGATGATGTGGTGTTACCAGAAGAAGTGCAAGGAATAAGGGCATTTGGATCAGAGAGTGAACTGAAAGCGCTGGCAGATGTAATAACTGACCATTTGCAGCTAATGAGAAATAAACATGCAATAACGTTGGAGCATTTGCGTATGGGAGCGCTGAAAGGAATAATTTTAGATGCTGATGGGTCAGAATTACTAAATCTGTACAACGAATTTGAAATAACACCAAAAGTAGTAAATTTTGCACTAGGAACAGCAACAACAGATGTAAAGCGTAAGTGTCTGGAAGTACTCCGGCATATAGAAGATAATCTAAGTGGTGAATATATGACCGGAATTCATGCCTTGGTAAGCCCTGAGTTTTTTGATGCATTAACTTCGCATAGTAAAGTGAAAGAAGCATATGAAAGATGGCAAGAAGGAGCAGCGCTAAGGAATGATATGAGGTCAGGATTTACATTCTGTGGAATAACATTTGAGGAATATAGAGGGCAAGCAACTGATCCTGAAGGAACGGTGAGAAGATTTATAGAAAGAGATACAGGGCACTGTTTTCCAGTAGGAACAGCAAGTACATTTACAACATATTTTGCACCAGCAGATTTTAATGAAACGGTAAACACTCTCGGACAGCCACTATATGCAAAACAAGAGCCAAGGAGGTTTGATAGAGGAACTGATTTACATACACAGTCAAATCCTCTGCCAATGTGCCACAGATCAGGAACATTAGTAAAAGTCGTTGCAGCATAACAATACTGGTAGAGTAACTACAAGTTGGTGAGGCACAAGAGGACTCTACTAGTATATACCTTATTAGCATACTTATGAAAGAATGCAAGAGAATATTAAGAGATTACTAAAAGATTGTTTTGCCCATTTAGGAGAAGTGGCTTTGTATAAATCAAAGGATAAGTCATACATGGTACAAGTATTAAAGCAACAGCCAGATAAATTATACGAGATTGGTGAAGGACAATTTGTGGGAGAGATGCTTTTTCTTGAGGTAAGCATTTTTGATATACTGAGGCCAATTGTAGGAGATATTTTTGTTATAGGTGATTGCAAATACAAAATACACACACCACCACTTAGAGATAAATCTGGAATGGTCTGGCGAATCGAAGCGTATGGGGTGTAAAATGTCTGTGCATATAGAAGTTGAGGTAATAGAAAGTGTAAATGCTAAAAGAAAAAAAATAGAATTAGCAATAGTGAGAGCGTTAAACAGAACAGCACTATGGCTAAAATTGAAGACAGCAAAAGAAATTAGTGAGGAAAAGAAGATAAAATTAAGTTTGATAAGAAAGAGATTAAGAATTTTTAAGGCAAAAACTAGCAGATTAGAAGTGTTAATTAGAGCAAATCTCTATGACATTAGAGCATCAACAATTGGTAAAATACAAAAAACAAGAAGAGGATCGAAAGTAGGAAAGCATGAGTTTATAGGAGGATTTGCAGCAGTTATGCCAAAAGGAAATAGCGGTATTTTTAAGCGTGAAGGAAGAACAGCATTACCAATAAAGGAAGTTAAATTGTCACTGAAACCAGAGGCTTCAAGGATAATAGGTAATCTTGTTAATTATGAAGTTGAAGAAGTCTTTACAAAGTTTTTTGAACGTCAATTGAGCTATAAAGGATGAATTTGAAAGATTTACATGATAAAATTTGTACCACGCTGAAGAGAGAAATACCAGCAATACAGACGTGCGAAATTTATCCAACAATAAGGAAAGAATTGATAGCACCGGCAGTATTTGTGGAACTTAGTGGCTTTGAAAAAGGACATGATCCAGGAACAGAAGAATTAGCGTTGAGAGCAAAATTTGAAGCACGAATTGTAGTTGATGGAACAGTCGAGGATTCCTCGGTAGTTGTAAGGTCATTAGCAGCAGAAGTAGCAAGAGTAGTAAATAAAAATACTTGGAACGTAAAGAATATTTCTCCTGCTGAATTTCTCTCTGCAGAGCCTGATGGATTTAGACCCGAATTAGATGCATATTTGGTGTGGATGGTTGATTGGAGTCATCAGCTTCATTTAGGTAAATCAGTATGGGAAGAGGGGAAAATTAAGCCACATAAAATAGCAGTAGGAGAAATGCATGTTGGAAAATAATTTTGCCATTGCAGAGTTACAGAGAAAAGTAGCGAATATCATTCGTATAGGAGTTGTAAAAGAAGTAGATTATGAAAAAGCAAAAGTAAGAGTGAAAATAGGAGAATTTTTAACAGATTATTTACCGTGGATAACAAGTAAAGCAGGAAAAGATAGAAATTGGTCTTCACCAGGTATCGATGAACAAGTTGTGGTATTTTCTCCTTTTGGTGAACTATCATTAGGAGTGGTATTAGGAGGAATATATCAGAAAAAATACCCTGCACCAGAGAATAAAAAAGAAATAAATAGTATAAAATTTCAAGATGGGACGAAGTTTACATATGATAAAGGTAAGCATCATTTAGAGATTGAAGTAGTAGACAAAATAACACTGAAAGCTGGGGGATCGAGAATAGAAATGACAAAAAGTGGAATAAAATTGAAGGCAGATAAAATAAACCTTAATTAAATGAATAAATCGGTTGTGCGAGTAGGAGATCATTGTGCAGAAGCAACACTACATTTTTGCGTTAGTGGCAGTAACAATGTTTTTGTAAATGGTAAGCCAGTTTGCCGAAAAGGAGATAATTTTACAGAAGGTAGAGTATTAACTGAAGGATCAAAAACAGTGTTTGCAAATGGGTTTGGAGTGGGAAGAGTTGGTGATATGGTTTCTTGTGGTTCCAAGGTGATCAGTGGTAGCAGTAACATTTTTTCAGGATAAAATATGCTATACTTATCAAAAATAAAGTTATGAATATGGATATAACTACTAGCCTATTAGGAGACATTAGTAATTTAATAGATAGAGCAAAAAATC
This sequence comes from Wolbachia endosymbiont (group A) of Epagoge grotiana, assembly GCF_947251775.1. Lineage (NCBI taxonomy): Bacteria > Pseudomonadati > Pseudomonadota > Alphaproteobacteria > Rickettsiales > Anaplasmataceae > Wolbachia > Wolbachia endosymbiont (group A) of Epagoge grotiana. The sequence continues at coordinate 217,899 of NZ_OX366387.1, read as the reverse complement.
ATCTTTCTGTTCAATTCAATTCTACTCTAGTATTGTTAAACTGGGAAATTGGCTCTAGAATTGATCAAGATATTCTAAAGCACAAACGTGCAGATTATGGGAAGCAAATCATCTCCCAACTTGCAAAAGAACTTCAGATTAAATATGGACGTGGTTTTGATAGAGCGTCATTATTTCGTATGGTGCAATTTTCTAAATTCTTTTCTGATCAAGAAATTGTCGCGACACTGTCACAACAATCATACGCGTCAAGTTAAGGAAATAAAGGTATGAAAGAGATAGAATAATAAGGTATAAGTTCTCCCAGATATACTTTTAGTGAGAGAACCAATGAATAAAATAACTTGCTTATCAAAAAAGCTCAAAGAATTTTTTAATGAAAAAGCAGAGAAAATCTCAATTACAACAAGGTTTATAAAAAGAAAGAGAAAGCTAAAAGGTTCATCATTCGTAAAAGCCATGGTCTTGGGTAATATAGGAGTTGATAATTGTAGCGTAGAAACAATGTGTCAATTACTAAACGAGGACTCGATAGATATAACAAAACAAGGTTTGGATTTTAGATTTACTGAAGAAGCAGTGGAATTTATGAAAAGGATGTATAATGAATCTGTGATTCTCTTTAAAAATATCTTGCAAGTTGATTGCAAAATCTTACAGCAATTTAATAGTGTTAAATTATTGGACAGTAGCTATATTACTCTACCTAACAGTATGGAAGAGATGTATAAAGGTTATGGTACTAGCTACAGTGGCTATGAAAGCAATACTAAGTCTGGAATAAAGTTACAATTAGTTTTCGACTACATGAATCAGATAATAGACCAACTTAATTTAACGGAGGGGGTAAGATCAGACCAGGGATATAGGAAACATTTAAGTAATATATTAAGCAATGATTTGCTAATATCTGATCTCGGTTATTTTGTGCCAAGTTCTTTTAAACAAATCAATGAAATAGGAGCTTATTTCATAAGTCGTTATAAATCCGATACCAACATATATGATGTAGAAACAAATCAAAAAATGGAGTTATTAGAATGTTTAGAGGATAAGTTATTTTTAGAAAACGAGGTATTGTTAGGAAAAGAAGCAAAAATTAGAGTAAGAATTATATGTCAGAAACTAACTGAAGAACAGTCTATGGCCAGAAGAAGGAAAGCTAATAGATTAGCAAGATCGCAGGGATATACATCCTCTAAAAGAAATCAAAAATTGTTGAACTGGTCAATATTTATAACTAATGTTCCAGAAAATAAAATTAGTGCTGAGCAAGTATTAACGATTTACAGAGTAAGGTGGCAAATTGAGTTATTATTTAAATTGTATAAAAGCCATATCAGGCTTGATAAGCTAAAAGGAAAGCCATGCAGAGTATTATGTGAACTATATGCTAAATTGTGCGCAATTCTTATATTTCACGGCATAGTTGGTTGCACAGAAGTGAAAAAGAATACAGAACTTAGCTTAACAAAGGCATTTATTGAGCTAAAAAGGCGGGTTAGAGAGTTATTTTTAGTATTAACCAAAATTAATAGTTTAAAAGCATTTCTTAAAAAACTCACTATAACTTGGTCGCGATTTTCATTAAAAGACAAACGTAGAAGGGCTAGAGTATCCACTTTAACCTCTCTAAATTTGCTCACAATCTCTTAACTTGACGCGTATGGTCACAACAATTGAGTTGGTCACATTTTGTAGAAATTATTGCAATTTCTGATGAGCTGAAGCGTAATTATTATATAGAAATGTGTCGTATTGAAAGGTGGAGTGTTAGGGCACTACGTAGTAAAATCGATACTATGTTGTATGAACGTACAGCGCTAGCAAAAAAACCTGAAGAGTTTATAAGAAGGAGTATAAAAAATTTACGTGAAGAAAATATGTTAGCACCAGAATTCATTTTTCATGACCCATACTTCCTTAGCTTCATGGAATTGCCATCAAGTTATAGTGAGACTGATCTAGAAAATACAATCTTGGATGAATTGACAAAATTTTTACAAGAGTTTGGAAATGATTTTTGTTTTGTAACACGTCAAAAAAGGATGAGTACTAAAACAACTGACAGGTATTTGGACCTGCTATTTTTTCACAGAGGATTAAAACGCCTTATAGCAATAGAACTAAAAATAGGTCGCTTTGAACCAGCTTATAAAGGACAGATGGAATGGTATTTAAATTGGTTAGATAAAAATGAACGAAAAGCAGGTGAAGAAAAACCGTTAGGGATTATTTTATGTGCTGATAAGGATCAAGAGGATATAGAATATCTTGAACTCGAAGGCTCTAATATTCATGTTGCACAGTATTTAACACAGCTTCCTTCTAAAGAAATTCTTGAAAAGAAGTTGAGAAAGGCTATTTCTATAGCACGTGAAAAACATGCAAGTATTAAGTCAAATCCATGAAAAATATATGAAAGGAATGGATGCTAAAACAGGAAAAGCGTTAGAAGGAATAGAGCACTTAAAGCAATCGATAATTGATATACTGACCACTCCTATTAACAGTAGAATAATGAGGAGAGATTATGGGTCAAGATTATTTGAATTGGTGGATAAGCCAATAAATAGAGATTTAACACTTGAGATATATGCAGCAACTGCAGAAGCACTGGGGAAATTTGAGAGGAGATTTAAGTTAGAAAAAGTAAAAATGACAGAGGTGAAAGAAGGAAAAGTAACGCTTGACCTAGAAGGATTATACGTACCAAGTGGGAAAAACATTCGCTTTGATGGAGTCGTAGTATAAAGATGCAGCAGACTAACATTATTGAGCCACTGAACTTCGAAGAAATTCTGTCTCGGATGAGGGAAGAGTTGGTGAAGCGTGACGCAAGTTTTACAGCATTAGTTGAAAGTGATCCAGCGATGAAGGTATTAGAAGTAGCAGCATGGCAAGAACTTTTGCTTAGAGAAAGAATAAATGAAGCAGTAAAGAGTAACTTACTTAAATTTGCGACAGGAGAAGATCTTGATAATTTAGCTGAGTTTTATGGAGTGGAGAGGCAAAAAGAAGAAGAGGACGAACGATTTAGAAAAAGAATCAAAGCAAAAATAGCAGGTTGGTCAACAGGAGGAAGTAAAGAATATTATAGATATCATGCACTTTCAGCAGATAAAAGAGTAAAGGATGCGCTGGTTGAGTCAAAAGTGCCAGGAAGTGTAGAGATCTCAATTTTATCCACAGAGTTATCCACAGTGCCAGAAGACCTACTTGAAATTGTAAAAAAGCAGGTTACCAGAGATGATATAAGGGTTTTAACAGATACAGTAACAGTAATTGGTTGCAATATTACGGAAATAGATATTCACAGCAGGATCAGTGTTAATTCACAGGCACTACCAGAAATTATTGAAATAGCAAAGAAACAATTTATCGAAAAATTTGAGTTAGCAAAGAGATTGGGGTGGAGTGTGACAAGATCATGGATAATAGCGAATTTATTTGTAGATGGTGTAGAAAATGTGGAATTAATCGAGCCAAAAGAAGATGTTGTGGTGCTAGGTAATGAGTGTGCTGCTTTAAGAAACTTAGAGATTGAGTTGAATTAATGTTATTGCCACCAAATGCAACAAAACAGGAAAAAGCGCTAGTAGATGCAACGGATTATAAAGTTGATCCAAGTTGCATCAGAGGGTTTAAGTTTAGTCTTAAAGAAGAAACATTGCCGTGGTTGATTGAGGAATATGAATTGGGGGAGATACTACGCTGGGTAAAAGATAAAAGAAGAGCGATAGTAGAAGGAGTAAAGTTTCAAAGACTGAGAGGAACCCCAGAATCACTCAAAATAGCACTAAAATGGGCAAATATAGAAGATATTACAATTATCGAAGAACCACCTGGAAAACATTTTTTTGAGCTGCAAATTGGAATAAAGGATGTGCCAAATGACTTTTTTGTAGATGCAGTTGTAGAATTGGCAAAGCTGTCATTACCAGCAAGATCAAGGCTAATGAGGATTTTCAATGACCACTACAACATTGATAGGTTTATTTTAGATGAAAGCTTTTTTGGAAGTTTGTTATCGGATTACTCGGGGATAAAAATTGAAAAAGATGGACCAGTACTGTCATTCGGTAGAAAGAACACATTTGAGCTAAAAAGCTTAAATCCAAATTTTAAGTTTAGCACTTTTCGGATTCATTATGAGCAAGCATTTAGTAATGATGTATATCGATTAGATGTAGCAGTACTTGGAGAAACAGAGACTCACACAAGGGATTATAAAGGCATTTATGAAAGAAGTCATCAGTGGTACAACTTAAAAGCACTATATCCATTACCACAGAGTTTATTACCATCGATTAAATTTGCAAAAGCGCAGATAGTATTATCAGACAGTTGGGATTTAGGAGACATAAATACGTGCTTTCCAGTTAGTAGCGTAGAAGAAAGAGGAAATAAATTTGTATTGGGAAACGATAAACTTTCAGGGCAACGTTGGAATTTAAAACACAAGCCAATTTTAGAAAGGTTTAGCGTTACTCACCACTACAAAATAGAAAACTATACAGATCAGAAGATTACAAAATATGGTTTGGCAGAACACAACGTTTACTATAAAAATGATTTAGATTCAGAGCAAAAAGACTCAATACACGAATTAGAAAATTACATTTTAGTATTTTACCCGGGAGTACTGAAGTGGCATGAACATCGACATTTGCACAGAAGTTGGAAAGATAGTCGAATAATATCTCTAATAAGTTAAGTACTTATATTTAGATACTCATATACTATATTAATAATAGGTAAAAGTGTATGAAATAAAAAGAAAAAGACTTGCTTTCTTATGCTAAAACAGACATGACTTGAATAGCAGCAGGTAAATATAAGAAATTTATCTAACGCTAGAAAAGCTAATTTTGTGAGGTAAGTATGAAGTTTAGCAAAGAATCTTTTAGTAAGTTTTTTAAAGAAGTATCAAGTAACGATATTAATAAAAGAAATGAAGAAGGAGAGACGATATTACACCAAGCAGTAGAAATCTCTGATTACAAAACAGTGAGATTATTAATAAAAAAAGGAGCAGAGGTAAATGCAAGAGATAAAAATGGTTATACACCACTACACTGTGCAGTATTTGCGAAAAGCTTAGAAAATGTAAAAGTGCTGCTAAGGGAAGGAGCAGAAGTAAATGCCACTCAATATGTCAGTGGATGTACGCCACTCCACTCTGCATGCAAAATAGGAGGAGTTGAAATAATAAAAGAGCTAGTAAAAGCAGGGGCTGAAATTAATCAACTGAATAAGTATGGTGCAACACCAATGTATTACATCTGGGAAAGTGAAAAGTATCGTCTATGTGATAGCAAAGAGAGTGAAAAGGCAAGTAAATTTTTGAGAGAAAAAGGTGGAGTAACAAAAAGTAGAGAACTGACGTGCTATGGAATAGAGGGGCTAGTGGGAGAAATAGCAGACATGTTGAATGGAAGCTACATGCCGGAGCTAAAAATAATAGAGATAGAAGAAATAAGAAAGAGAGACAAATCACTAATAAAGGAAGAATGTGAAAATTTAGCAAGCAAAATAATAAGCCAGATAAATGAAATGATAGATGAGGTGGTGAGAAGGAAAGCTTAAAAAAAAGGTCAAAGAAAAGGTGAGGTAAATTATGTTAAAGTTTGGCAAATTTAATAAGTCAGCAGAAGAATTATTAGAGAACTCACATGAAAATATTTATGCAAGAGACGAGAAGGAACTGCATTATGCGGTAGACGCAAAAACAGTGAAGTTATTAGTCGAAAAAGGAGCGAATGTGAATGCTAAAGATATAGAAGGACACACAGCACTGCACCTAGCGGTAACGGAGAAACGTCTAGAAATCGTGAGGGAATTGATAAAATCAGGAGCAGACGTAAATGCTGAGGAATATGGAAATAAATGCATACCTCTACACCTTGCGTGCATGGTAGGTGAAAAAGAAATAGTGGAGGAGCTAGTGAAAGCTGGAGGAGAAATAGAGCAAGCGGATAAATTTGGAATGACAGCGATGGATTATGCGAAAAATAGCAAAAAGATAACCGAGGTATTAAAGAAAGAAACAGACAGAATTGAGAAGCTATTTATGAAGGGCTAAAAATATGGAGAAGGAAATGGAAAAGAAAGTAATGAATTTAGAGAGAAAACCTTTGAGTGAGCTGAGAAAAACGTGGAAGAAGGTATTTGGGGAAGAGGCACCTAAACATTCAAAGAAATATCTGATACCAAGACTATCATATAGAATGCAGGAGGAAGCATATGGAAAAATGTCAAGAAAAGGAGCAAAAAGACTAGAATATCTGGCAGATCGGCTAGAAAAGGGAAAAAGAATAAGTAGCGATAAATTACCAGTAGAAGGGACAGAATTAATACTAGAGAGAGGTGAGGAAACGCATGCAGTAATGGTAACAGATAAGGGTTTAATCTACAGAGAAGAGTTTTATACATCATTGTCAGGAGTAGCAGGAAAAATAATGGGAATGAGTTACAACGGACCTTTATTATTTGGAATGCGTGATAAAAGTGGAAATTGAGGAGAGAGAATGCTAAAAGAGGTAAGGTGTGCGATATATACAAGAAAATCAAATGAAGATGGTCTAGAGCAAAAGTTTAATAGCCTTGATGCGCAGCGAGTAGCATGTGAAAAGTACATAAAGAGCAAAGAAGGCTGGGTAGCATTGGCCAAAAGGTACGATGATGGAGGTTTCTCAGGAAAGAATTTAGAAAGACCAGCAATAAAGGAATTGTTTAAAGATGTAAAAAAAGGAGAGGTAGATTGTGTAGTAGTGTACACACTAGACAGACTATCAAGAGAAACAAAAGACAGCATTGAAGTAACGTCATTTTTTAGAAGGCATAGAGTAAATTTTGTAGCAGTAACGCAGATATTTGACAATAATACGCCAATGGGAAAATTCGTACAAACGGTGTTATCAGGAGCAGCACAACTAGAAAGAGAGATGATAGTAGAGAGAGTAAAAAATAAAATAGCAACATCAAAAGAACAAGGACTATGGATGGGTGGAACTTTACCGCTTGGATATGATGTAAAGGATAAAGAATTAATAATAAATGAGAAAGAAGCAAAGACAGTAAAGCATATATTTGAAAGGTATGTAGAGCTGAAGTCAATGGCAGAATTGGCAAGGGAGTTAAACAGAGAAGGATACCGAACAAAGAGATTTGAAGCAAAATCAGGAAAGGTGTATGGAGGAGAAATCTTTAAAAAAGCGACGGTAAGAAGAATAATAACAAATCCAACGTATATGGGAAAAATCAAGCATTATGAGAAGCAATATGAGGGAAAGCATGAGGCAATAATAGAGGAAGAAAAATGGCAAAAAGCGCAAGAATTGATAAAGAATCAACCATATCGAAAAGTAAAATATGAGAAAGCATTGCTAAAGGGAATAATAAAGTGCAAGAGCTGTAATGTGAACATGACACTAACGTATGCAAAAAAGGAAAATAAAAGGTACCGATACTACATATGTAATAACCACTTAAGGGGAAAGAATTGTGAATCAGTAAATCGAACAGTAGTAGCAGGAGAGGTGGAAAAAGAAGTAATGAAGAGAGCTGAACGCCTATATGAAAATTTGGAAGAAAAAGCGGAAGAGTGGAAAAATTTAAGTTTTGGAAAGCAGAAAGAAGTAGTGAAAAAGTTAATAAAGGGAGTAATGGTGAGAGAGGATGGAATAGGGGTGAGTTCTGAATCAGAGGAAAAATTTATACCAATGAAGAAGAAAGGAAACAAATGTACAGTAGTAGAGCCAGAGGGGAAAACAAACAATGCGTTACTCAAAGCAGTGGTAAGAGCCCATCTGTGGAAACGGCAGCTAGAAGAAGGAAAATACGCAAATATAAAAGAGCTAAGTGCCAAAATTAATATAGGGACAAGACGTATACAGCAAATTTTAAGATTAAATTATTTAGCTCCGAAGATTAAAGAAGATATAGTAAATGGAAGACAGCCAAAAGACTTGAAGCTAGCTGATTTGAGAGAAATACCGATGCTGTGGAGTGAGCAATTGGAAAAGTTTTACAAATTGGTGCCTTAATTAAGCAATTAATAAGTTATTAATGTAACTAATTTATAAAATTAAATATTGTAGAGAAAGAAATATGATGCCAAAGTTCAAAAAGATCAAGAACAAAAAAATATAATCTATAAGCTTGCAGGTGATCAGGATAATTTTACAAATGAAGATAAAAAAAAGCTTTTCAAGCTATTAAAGAAGATAGAAAACGGTGAAAGTATTAGTGAAAAATTTAATAAATCTAATTACAACACACAGAAACTTCTTACAAAAAAAATAATTTACAAAGATGAGGAAAAGGAAGGGACTCTGACGCTGCTGTGCCAATCTATGTTCTATAAAAATAATCAAGCTTTTGAGGAGCTTTTACAAGAAACAATAAATCAAGGAATCTTACAGGATGTTCTCAGTGAGGAATTGACCCAAAAATTGCCAAATGGTCTAACAATAACTTACACAGCACTGGTATCCTGCATATTAGAGAAAAATAGTAAAGCTATTAGAGGAGTTCTAGAAGCTTCTAAAAAGAATGGTATTTTGAAAGAAATTCTCAACCAAAAAGTGAAAGTAAAGAAAGCAGAAGGTCAAGAGATAAGCTATACACTGATTGATTATACTAATAAACAAAATTGTAAAGAAATTGCATTTATTCTGAAGGAGTTTGAGGAGGTTCTGAATATAGAAGTTGAAGCTGCAAGTAGTAATGTTGAAACTAGATGTGAGGGTATCAATAAAGACTGTAGAGATCTTGAAATACACGAAACTATGTTTGCAAATAGTGAAGAAACCCAAAATATTTCAACAGGAAGCAAAGATCTTAAGCCCACATGTGAAACCAGTGTAAAAGAGGAAAACAAAGACGAAGAAAATTCTTTAAATTTTATTACTGATGAGCAAGAAGAAATCGTTAATATATTTGAGAAAGATGCAGAAAATAACACTGAGTGGCACAGAGAAAATCATCATACAAATCAACCCATCTGTAAAATCAATAAGAAAGACCAAAATACTTTTACGCAAACTAATATGCAAGAACCAAATAGGTCATTTCAAGCTGTACTAGACACAACTTAATCTGACAGACACGAATTAACTGACAGAAGAATTGAGGTAGTTAAAACTAATATCATTCTCTTGTTTAATGCTACTAATATTTTTCTGAAAAGCAATGTGTTTGCTATCAAGAAAAGTTTGCATAGGTGTTTTACCATAGCAGTATTTACCTGAGTGAGGCCTGCTCTCATTGTAAGAACGCAACCAATGATCAACATCTATCTGCAGATCTTCCAAAGAATTGTAGATTTTCTTGCGAAAAATAATATTGTAACACTCATCTTGCATAGTTTTATGGAATCTCTTGCATATGCCATTAGTTTGCGGAGAGTTGGCCTTGGTTTTAGAATGATCAACATTTTCAATTCCTAAATATAGCTGATAAGCGTGATTTTCTGGTTTGCCACAGTATTCCGTACCCCTATCAGTCAAAATGCGCAACAATGGTACGTTTTGCCCATCAAAGAAAGGTATGACTCTATCATTAAGAAGATCTGCTGCAGTAATTGCAGTTTTGTCCGTATAAAGCTTTGCCATAGCAACTCTTGAATAGGTATCAATAAAAGTTTGCTGATAGATTCTTCCTATACCCTTGATATTGCCTACATAATAAGTATCTTGAGAACCTAAATAACCGGGATGTTCTGTTTCAATTTCACCATGTGCTTCCCTTTGTTCTTTAACTTTTTCTAAAGCCGCAAGTTGCTCCTCTGTTAGAATTATTCCATCTTGCATAACTTTTGCCTCAAGAGCCTTCAGTCTTTTTTTGAAGGTCTCAAGGTCATTTCTCAGCCATACATCCACCTTCAGAGATTATTATGCCCCTTTTTCTAAGCTCATTTGCAGCTCTTTGTTGTCCATATGCTGGAAATTCTGTAGCTATGGCAATTACTGCCCTTTCTATATCTTCGGAAACTCTGTTTGCTAATAGAAGTTTTTTCTTACTTATTTCATGTAATGCTTCTTCTCCTCCATTTTCATATAATTCCTTGAATCGATAAAACGTATCTCTTGAGTAGCCCATTACTTTGCACGCTTGTGATACATTTCCTAATTGTTTTGCTAGCTCCAATAACCCTAACTTTGGTTTTAGTATTTTTGTTTGTATTGTACTCATTTCTAACACTCCTTTTGTTTGTTTATTATTTTATAACTTACTTTTTTAAAGTGTCAGATCAAGTGTTATTTAGTACAAGTTTTAACTACCTCAATTCTTCTGTCAGTTAATTCGTGTCTGTCAGATTAAGTTGTGTCTAGTACACTTGAAGCTAGCTGATTTGAGAGAAATACCGATGCTGTGGAGTGAGCAAAGGGAGAAATTTTACGGCTCAGCGTCGTAACGTTTATAAAAACAACAATATGAAAAAACATCGAAAAAAGTATGTGCCAGAAAATTAAAAAAGGTTATTGCAAAAGGAGCTACTACAAAAGGCCACACAAAAAGATGCTGAAATTGATATAGAAAAGTAAATCAATGTTACAAAATCAATTATGTAAAAATATCAATATAAAGGATGAAGATTTTAGCACATTAGATGCAACAGTGGTAGAAAATGATCCAATTTTAGCTGCATATTTTAATGGTAGATCTGGAGTGTAAAAGGCGGCTCAGCCAATTGTATGTTCTATATCCTCATTTTGTAGCCAGCTTAAAAACAATATAAAAGAGTATTCTTAAAAGATCATAGATATTGGTACAATTTCCTTAATCTATAAATTATAGTAGTTTATATTTAAATAACAATCTTTAACCTTTATGGCAAATTAATCTACCTAGAAACTTCTCTCTTAGGATCAGAAGTCCTTCTTAATTCTTCACGTTCTGTCCATTTGTTGTTAGACTCGCTTATTACTTCAGGACGCATTAATCCACCAGATCTTTCAAAATATCCCTGTTCAATAGCATCGTAGACCCAGTAGTTACCAAGCTCGCAATCATTGCCTAACTCTTCTTCACAACCTTTGAATTTTTCTAATATTTCCTCTCTATTACTCACTTCTACTATAATTTTGCTTTTATTCTGTATGTCAGGATACAGCCTAACGTCTACATTTCCCAAACTAGTATAGAAAGTTAATACTACATCGCTGCCTTCTGTAAGATCTGTGTAATTCCTTATGCCATCTTCAGTTTTAATTTCTACTTCACTATTACCGATCTTTACTATATTTCTTCCACACTTTACATCCCCATCTGTTAGACCTAAATCCCTTGCCCCATCTGTTATCTTTATAATGTCTATTTTACTATCTTTAGAATATTCTAAGTAAAAAACGGAGTTGTCTACTCTTGCATCTTTTAGCTCGCTATTGGTTGCACTTTTTGCGATTTCAATAAACTTATGAGAATTACTAATATAATCTCTATAAGCTTTTTTTAGGTTAGTTTTATGCTCTTTAAATTCTGATGTCAGTGTGTTAGCATCAACTGTATTACCAAACACTGCCCCTTTTGATACTAATTGACATATTATATTACTAGCAACTTTAGGATTTTTTTCCAACTCACTGATTTTTTTCATCACATAATCGGTAAAAGTGTACTCATTACCTGAAAAGAAATCTTGTGAAAGAGAATAGTTTAATCGTACACCAGACTTTATAGCATCGTTTACAATCTCTTCAAGTTCAGCCATGTTTTGAGCCTGAAACACCTTATCAGAAAACTCATTTAACTTTTCCTTTTGATTTGAGGTTAAATTAACGAGTAATTTACTGACCTGTCCTTTCTTTTGCTGACGATAAATAATATTTTTATCATAATCTAATGCTCCTGCTTTTAGAAATATTTTTCTTAACTCTTGAGCAAGATCTTCATTATCCCAAGCAAAACGATCAACATACGAAAACACTTTTGATTCACCCATTCCTTGCCGAATATTTAGCACCACTTTTAGGTCTGAGTCTCTTTTATGCTTACTTAAAAACTCCTTTAAATTTTTAGTGCAGTCTGAATCACACACAAGTAAGTCATACAATTCCTTATTCATCTTTTTCTGTTTATCAGTTAAGAATAATTCTTCTATATTATAGCAGAGTTTATTAGTTGCTATTTGTTGTGGAGTTTTGCCCTTTCTACTTGTTATATTAGGGTTAGCTCCTTTTAAGAGAAGAGAGTTTGCATTATCGTAATGACCTATGGCAGCAGCAATGTATAATGGTGTTTTTCCTTTGTTATCTTGTATATTAGGATCTGCACCTGCACCTAAAAGTAAATCTATAGCCTGATTTCCTGTACGACGAAATCCACCAATATTTGCTCCTGCAATCGCATGCAATACTGTTGATTGAGATTCTCCTCTTCTTAGGTTAAGAATTACTTTTAAATCTTTATTGTTTCTATTATCATGTAAAAATTCTTCAAGGGGCTCAGTATTATCAAATGAACCACAGTTAGAAGCTAAACATTTTAGAGCACTAAGTAACTTTTTGTTTAAATTTTTTTGACTTGGTGTAAGGTCATGATCTAGAGCAAACCAAACACAAATCTGTTCACTTAATCCAAGTTTGCTATCTATCAAAGATAATGGTTCATTATAGTTTCTGACTGATGGTAAGTCTCCTGAGTACCACATATCATTCATCAGCTCATTTAATAAATGCTCTTTAGATGATAGATGTTCTATAATTGATTCATATTCAAAATCAGATGGTTCTGGTTTGGATTTTTGTTTTAGTAGATTGATAATAGATTTTACTATCCCAGTAGACTCACCCATACTTATCCCTCTAAGCTAAGATATATGATATATTGTATGCGATATGTAACATTAAGTCAATAACCATAATCTTTTTACTACTTATGTCGTTAAGCTTTTGTTAAGTTTTTATGGTGAGTAACAATGGAGTATATAGAGAGGTTAAAAGTTGCTTATGACTGCAAATTTGGGCTAATTTTACTATAGATGAATATAGTTAAGACCTATATTTGATATTACTACTATAAGAGCATGATGGATTATGCTTTAAAGGAGTGGAAAAACTGCTGAAGATTATACAGTAACCTGCGGAGCAACTTCAGCAGAATAAACAAACACATGCCAGTATTAGTAGAGAATTATTTATAAGTCAACTAACTTTTTAAAAAATATTTTAGTGAAGATACCATGCTAGCTAAAGAATTGAATTATTGACTCTTCCTAAGATTGCAAAAAAGGTCGTATATTTGTGAGAGCATGTTGTGTAAAAATAAGGTTGTAAAAATAGAAGCTTGAAATTTTTGCAGCAAAATCTGGTAAATTAGTTCGTATGTAAATATGGCTGAAGTAGGCTATTATCGCTGATTTTAGCGTATAGTGAAATTATTATACAAAAAAGTTCGAATGGATCACTTGGTAGACCAACACATCCCAAAACAAACTCTTCTCACGGCCCTTGGTTTTGAGCGCTGGAAATGGCTGTTTTATTTAATTTCTTAGTAAAATACATTAATAAATCATTATTACTCCACTTGCAAATGTATAGAATGCAATTCTTTTTATTAATACTTGTATAGAAATATTCCAAACTCCTCTACAACTTTTTCTGACTAAGGCCACTATGTTCTACAATAAATATTTGACATATACAGCGTATCTTACGTTTAAATTATCTGACATCCAAAAATCAAGGAAGGCATTTTTAATGAAACATAATCACACATATGGAACGAACAATTTGAGGTTTTTTATAGTTAAGAGATCGTTATTTATTGGAGTAGTATCAGTCTGGTACTGCATGATCACTCAACATAAAAACGCCGCAAAACTATATAGAATTTATAAACCTACTACCAGTGACATGGTAGGAAAACGAAATTAATATAGTATTCCCTACCACACACTTGTAAAACCTTAATAAAACATTGAAATTTACTACTTACCCTTAGAACTACCTGCAGAATTAACCTGAACTATGTTAAGGGCTTCTGTTATTTTAGTAGATACTCCATCTTTTTCAAGATCTATATCTTCCATTTTTTTTAATTTCTCTTGTTTATCTTTTAACAAATCATTCAGATTCTTGTGCATAGTGTCATCTCTTTCCAAAGACCCTCTTGCAATTACTATTGCACCTGTCAGTACTTCACATTCTTTTATTTTTAATTCTTTATAGCTATCCTCATTTTTGAACTTCTCATTATGAACCGCATCAAGAAGAGTGACAATACTACCAAACTTACCCTCACGAATATACTTCCTAATTAGTGATTTTTCTGCCTCATAAAAAGCAGTTCTTGATGTTTTACCACCTCTTATTTGGTCGTCACCTTTCATTAGGTTATTTTCCACCCATTGTGTAATCAAGTCAGGGTTATTATTATTCACTGCATCACATAAGAAATCTGAGTGTGCTCCTTCAAATGCCACCTGTAAATTACTTTTACGTTTTTTCATATAACCTCCTTTATATATATTTTCCTTAATACCTTTTCCTTTTAAGCGTTGTTCAATATCACTGACACCGCCTTCTCTTGGTAGTTTTTCAATATGAGTCTCATCGATACCACCTTCTTCTGGCGGTCTTTTAGTATCACTTTCCTCTATAATGATACTGCTTGCTTCAGAAAAAGACTGATTTTGTTCTTGATATTTTTCAAGTGTTCGATTTACCCAATCATCATTTAGTACTTCTCCAATTCTTTCGTGAAATGGCGCATTAATATAGTCTTGCTGTACTAAATCTATAAAAGACTTTAGTATCTTTTGCATTCCATTTCCTAATCCTTCTTCCACTGCACTTTCCATAAAACCATCCTTCAAGTACCTGTATGGCACTAGATGAATAATAACATGAGAAACAATTTTACTAGATAGTATTTTTCCTATTAATTTATTAGCCATTCCTGAACGAAATATTGCTTTATCATTATAACCTTTTGCTTCATTTATTTTTAACCTTCTATATTCATCTCCTTCTTGTACTAAATATTCTGCTTCTCTTATACCACCAGCAGAAGGATATACTTTGATAGCATCCCCTGCCTCTCTTCTTGGCGCTAATACTCTTTTTTCCAACGGTTTAAAATCAAATACTTCATACAAATGTTTTGCTACATGATTATAAAGAACATCATTTAGATTATTTTTATTAATCTTCCCATTATAATTACCTAAATCTTGACTATGTGTTCTAATAGTAGAATTACACTTTTCATTATAATCATCCAAATATTTCTTACTTTCTTTTTCATTGATATTATATGAAGTAGTTTTTAGTAAAGAATTTAAAACACTCAACGCACATGCTGTTCTCTTTACTATATATCCTTCATTATTCACAATTCTAATACGAAGATTATAATCTCCGACTATCTCTTGAGTGATTTCGTCATGTAGCAATACACTAAACACCTTTGCTTTAGGTTCTTTTGCATCGTTTTGGCTCTCATATAAACGAATTTCTTCTGATAGAGTATTACCTTCTTCAGGAAAAGCAGCATGTATGTCTTGATTAAACATAGTTAATATTATTCTGGCAACTCCCTCACACATTATTGTAACAGTGTTTATATCTTCTGCAGCTAATCCATCAGTTAGATAATCAATTCCATGGCTTATGTATTTTCTAAGTCTTGCATTAAAATCAGAGCGAGCTTTTTTTATTTCTTCTTCTGTAAAAATTTTTTTGCTATTAATGGCTTCTATAATCTCTTTATCGTATATTAAGTGATATTTTTTACGTTGTCCTTTTTTAGTTTCAGTCGTGAGTTTAAATTCATCATATTTACCAGAAGAAATAACCTCTTTCTCTTTAAGATTATTATACTGTTCTTCTGTCAAACACAAACCTTCTCTGCTCATTACTAGTGGAGTCATAACTTGTTCTACCATGTTTTTCACATATAACTCGTAGTCACCTTCTGCTTTTATTACACTTTCAATAGCACTCTTTACCGAAGAATATGATATAACATGACGCATTTGTTTTGTAGAACTTCCCAATACCTTTGGACGTCCTACTACAGCGATTTTAGTATCATCTTTACTATCAACTATAATATCTACTAGCACATCAGGACTCATCTCTATTCTAAGAAGATTTTCTAAAAACTTATACGCGTAAGCCTTATCATGTCCTTTAGGTATATTTCTTCGGGCAATTGGTGTAGAAGCACGTACAGGAGAAAAAAGACTACGTGAACCAAAGCCCCTGATTGATGCTACAAATTCATTATATGGACATTTCAACTCTCTAGTAAATTCTTGCTTTTCAGAAAATGATTTACAGACTAATTCTCTATCATTCCACTTCCTTTCTTTTCCTGTGAACATTTTATACTCTTGAAACACAAATGCTCGTTTTTTCCCTTCAGTATCGCTATCAGGTAGTTTGTTTCTTACCAATTCCATCTCTTCTTCACTGAATCTTGAGTCAGGACTGTTTATTCTATAAGAAATAGTATAGCACCTTACAATTTGTTGACCTTCTGAGTCTCTTTTATTAGTTAAAACAGCAAACTTCAAATTTCTTTCTTCAACGCAGTCTTGATTATTGTAACGAACTAAATAAATTACTTCAACGTTCCCAAATATATCAACAAAATGCGAAGATTCGCCAAGGTAACCTTCGATCTTTTTTTCAAGATCATTAAGAGGCTCACCACTTCCTCTGTCGTTTTGTTTTCTCAATATTGGAATAAAATGACCATGGCCTCTATTTATTATGTGTATAGTATTTTCCTCATTATAATCTATGTTGTCCACATTCTTAGAACCTTCTTCACTATTTATGATCTGATTTGTCCATACCTCTTTTCCATCCACAACATGTCTTTCCATAACATACAGTTTTACACCATACTTTCCACAAAGTATTCTACCTTCAACTTCGGAATCACCCCATCTATTGTTATTTAGAATATTTTTTGCATAAGAATCTGGAGTTTTCCTACGCACTACACCATTATTGTAATAACTGTTAGCAATAGCATTTATGAACCATTCTGGTGGGTTATTTTGTGCAAACTCTTTACAATATTCTCGCAGTTCCTCAACAGCAGCGCTCATTCCTAATTGTCCTAGTCCTTGCTTAAACGAATCAAAAAAACAGTTTCCATCTGTAGTTGCTTTTCCTACACGAAAGCCTGGAGGCAAAACTGGCTCATTTTCTTGCATAAACACCCTCACAAATAAACATACAAAAACTTACTTCAACCAATACAACAACGAAATCACTATCATACAATCAACACCACGATTAATTAATTGCCTACAATACTGCAAGCCACTTACTTATAAGACTACGATATCAACTATGCTTTTATTGTCAAAAATTATTTGACTTTCCATAAGATGGTACAAGCCTCCACCTTCTAGGTGGAGAAACTTTAGTTTGTCAATGTCATAACTGTACTTTATAAAGTATAGTTATGACGGAATATGACAAAGGAAAACACACTGTATTTTATCATAGGTACCATATAGTCTGGATTACAAAATATCGGTACAGAGTATTAACTAAGGCTATGAAGGAGAGAATACGAACAATCATAGCAGAAGTATCTGAAGAAATGGGGATTAAGATAGAAAACGGAGTAATATCATCAGATCATTTACATTTATTCGTAGTAATACCTCCTCATATAGCTGTGAGTGATTTTGTTCAAAGAGCCAAAGGCAGGTCTTCACGCAAAGTTCAACAAGAATTTTCAGAGCTAAATAAAATGTACTGGGGAAAGCGTTTTTGGGGAAGAGGATACTTTAGTGCTACCAGCGGACATATCACAGATGAAGTCATTAATGAGTACATCAATAAACATACAGATGCACATCAGCCTCATTCTATATCTAGTATAAGATTGGAGTAGCTTTAGCTTCTCACCGCGCTTCCAGCGCTATATCCAACCTTTCGGCTCTCAGCCGATAGTGGTTGAGTAAAATAAGGATAAAAATTTTATTTAGGTTTATATCTTCTATGAAAGTGTAATTGTATATAAGTTCTCTAATTGCATAAAAGTCAATAATAATTTTTTATATCATGAAAAATATTTTTTGATGTAAAATTCAGCTCTAATACAACCTTTTATTTACTATCGTATTATCTTATTCAATCAAAAGGTATCCGTTCAAGCAATGGCGTTAAGTTAAGGAAAGATTGTCTAGTATAGCAAAATTTAAAGTAGGTGTTTTATTTGTTACATTTATTTTTTAGAGCATTTTTATCTAGAGTAATCGTATAAACCACTAACCTTATTAATTACCATACGCGTCAAGTTAAGAGATTGTGAGCAAATTTAGAGAGGTTAAAGTGGATACTCTAGCCCTTCTACGTTTGTCTTTTAATGAAAATCGCGACCAAGTTATAGTGAGTTTTTTAAGAAATGCTTTTAAACTATTAATTTTGGTTAATACTAAAAATAACTCTCTAACCCGCCTTTTTAGCTCAATAAATGCCTTTGTTAAGCTAAGTTCTGTATTCTTTTTCACTTCTGTGCAACCAACTATGCCGTGAAATATAAGAATTGCGCACAATTTAGCATATAGTTCACATAATACTCTGCATGGCTTTCCTTTTAGCTTATCAAGCCTGATATGGCTTTTATACAATTTAAATAATAACTCAATTTGCCACCTTACTCTGTAAATCGTTAATACTTGCTCAGCACTAATTTTATTTTCTGGAACATTAGTTATAAATATTGACCAGTTCAACAATTTTTGATTTCTTTTAGAGGATGTATATCCCTGCGATCTTGCTAATCTATTAGCTTTCCTTCTTCTGGCCATAGACTGTTCTTCAGTTAGTTTCTGACATATAATTCTTACTCTAATTTTTGCTTCTTTTCCTAACAATACCTCGTTTTCTAAAAATAACTTATCCTCTAAACATTCTAATAACTCCATTTTTTGATTTGTTTCTACATCATATATGTTGGTATCGGATTTATAACGACTTATGAAATAAGCTCCTATTTCATTGATTTGTTTAAAAGAACTTGGCACAAAATAACCGAGATCAGATATTAGCAAATCATTGCTTAATATATTACTTAAATGTTTCCTATATCCCTGGTCTGATCTTACCCCCTCCGTTAAATTAAGTTGGTCTATTATCTGATTCATGTAGTCGAAAACTAATTGTAACTTTATTCCAGACTTAGTATTGCTTTCATAGCCACTGTAGCTAGTACCATAACCTTTATACATCTCTTCCATACTGTTAGGTAGAGTAATATAGCTACTGTCCAATAATTTAACACTATTAAATTGCTGTAAGATTTTGCAATCAACTTGCAAGATATTTTTAAAGAGAATCACAGATTCATTATACATCCTTTTCATAAATTCCACTGCTTCTTCAGTAAATCTAAAATCCAAACCTTGTTTTGTTATATCTATCGAGTCCTCGTTTAGTAATTGACACATTGTTTCTACGCTACAATTATCAACTCCTATATTACCCAAGACCATGGCTTTTACGAATGATGAACCTTTTAGCTTTCTCTTTCTTTTTATAAACCTTGTTGTAATTGAGATTTTCTCTGCTTTTTCATTAAAAAATTCTTTGAGCTTTTTTGATAAGCAAGTTATTTTATTCATTGGTTCTCTCACTAAAAGTATATCTGGGAGAACTTATACCTTATTATTCTATCTCTTTCATACCTTTATTTTCTTAACTTGACGCGTATGCTCTACGAAGCAGTCTGTTGTTAAAGAGTAGCTAATAAAAAACATATTCTAAGATAATATTAAATCTCGTATTATATTTTTTCTAAAGTAAACAAATGAATCTTGCATTTTGCCTGAGTTATTGATACTCTGAGTAAAGAAGTCGGGGCGTAGCGCAGCCTGGTAGCGCATTTGGTTTGGGACCAAAGGGTCGGGAGTTCAAATCTCTCCGCCCCGATGTTAGTATAATTGTAAGAACGCTGTAACATAAGAGCAATCTCCATCAGTAAGCAAGTAGCGGACACTGGAATGACATCATTTGTCATGTAAATTACGGCATATTACATTTTAACGCTCAAGTTTATAAAATAATTGACAATGTTAATTTTCTAATTTATAAATAGATTTTGAAATGATTACCGAAGGAGGTATAGAGTTTGATAGAAGTATCAGTCCATTATGGTGATGTAGACAGAGCTCTTCCAGTATTGAAAAAAACAATTCAAAAGGAAGGAAGAGGGTTGAAAATGAAAAAACAATATCATGAAAAAAAATCAGAAAAAAGAGCTAAAAAGAAAGCTGAAGCTAAAAAAAAGAGGTACCAACAAGAGTGCAGAAGGCAGCGTTATGGTTGGTAGTTTATACTCAAGTTAATAGTTTATCATTGGTTATTTTATGAATATTCACGAATATCAAGCGAAAGAAGTTTTACATAAATTTAATATCCCAGTGCCAAAAGGTTTTGTTGCTACATCTGCGGAAGAAGTAAAGACTCAAGTAAGTCAATTAAAATCTGACGTGTTTGTAGTTAAAGCTCAAATTCATGCAGGTGGTAGGGGTAAAGCCGGTGGCGTAAAGCTAGCAAAGTCAGCTGAAGAAGCTCAACAGTTTGTAAAGGATATGATTGGTATGACTTTAGTTACTCATCAAACAGGGCCAAGCGGGCAGCAAGTAAGAAAAGTATACGTTGAAGAAGGCTCAAGCATTAAGAAAGAGTATTATTTAAGCCTGGTAATCGACCCGAAGCTCAGTAGGCCAATATTCATATTTTCCTCAGAAGGTGGAATGGACATTGAAGAAGTGGCGAAAAATTCTCCCGCAAAAATTGTGAAATTTGATATTGATTCTGCTACAAGCTTTGATAGCAGCAAGTTGAGCAGCAGTTTTAATTTGAGTTCAGAACAAATAGAAAAAATAACAAATGTTGCAAAAAATATATATGATGCGTTTATTGCAACTGATGCGAGCCAAATTGAAATTAATCCACTGGTTGAAACAAATTCTGGAGATTTTATTGCGCTCGATGCGAAAATTAATTTCGATGATAATGCTTTATATCGTCAACCAGAAATTATGGAACTTCGTGATTATGATGAAGAAGTGAAAGAAGAGATAGAGGCTTCAAAGTATGGGCTCAGTTACATCAAAATGGATGGCAGTATTGGTTGCATGGTAAATGGTGCAGGTCTTGCTATGGCAACAATGGATATAATAAAATACTACGGAGCAGAGCCTGCTAACTTTTTGGATGTTGGTGGTGGAGCGAGTAAAGAAACTGTAACTGAAGCATTTAAAATTATATTGTCTGATAGCAACGTAAAAGGAATTCTGGTTAACATATTTGGTGGTATAATGCGTTGCGATATTATTGCAAGTGGAATTGTTGCTGCTGCAAAAGAAATGAGCATTAAAGTTCCTCTAGTGGTTAGATTATCAGGTACTAATTTTGAAGAAGGAAAAAAAATTTTAGAAGAGTCGGGATTAAATATTATTGCTGCAGATGAACTGGGTGACGCTGCACAAAAGATAGTAAAAGAGGTAAAATAAAGCATGTCCGTTTTAGTAAATAAAGATACAAGATTAATATGCCAGGGTTTTACTGGTGCACAAGGTACGTTTCATTCAGAGCAAGCTATTGACTACGGGACGAAAATGGTTGGCGGTGTAACTCCTGGAAAGGGTGGGAGCACTCACCTTAATTTACCGGTTTTTAATACTGTAGCAGAAGCCAAAGAAAAAACCGGTGCAAATGCTACAGTTATATATGTACCTGCTAAATTTGCTGCTGCTGCAATACTTGAAGCAATAGATGCAAAAATAGAATTGATAATTTGTATTACAGAGGGCATTCCTATACTTGATATGGTGAAAGTTAAGCGTGCGCTTATCGGCTCAAAAAGTCGATTGATTGGTCCTAACTGCCCGGGAATTATTACACCTGAAGAATGCAAAATAGGAATTATGCCTGGTCATATCCATAAGCGTGGACACATAGGAATTATGTCTCGCTCTGGAACTTTAACTTACGAAGCAGTAGCACAAACAACCGCTGTTGGTCTTGGTCAATCCACATGTATCGGAATTGGGGGAGATCCAGTTCATGGTATGACATTTGTCGACTGTATGGAGCTCTTTTTAAAAGATAACGATACTCATGGTATTGTAGTTATTGGTGAAATAGGTGGAAACGAAGAAGAAGATGTATCACATTTTGTGAAAACAGAAAAAACTAAAAAGCCAATCGTTGGTTTTGTAGCAGGCCAAACGGCACCTCCAGGAAGACGTATGGGACACGCTGGAGCAATCATCTCTTCCAGCGGTGGAAGTGCTGGTGCAAAACTAGAAGTTATGCGAAGTGCTGGAATTGCAATTGCAGAGACTCCTGCGGTGATTGGTAAAAAAGTTTTGGAAGTAATGCATCACTAGAATTAGGGTTACAAAAATCCTATATCACCGGTCATGAATACGTTATTTGCCCATTCGATTAATAACTTACCTCCTGGTAAATCTACTGAAGTCTGTTGGGCAGTCAGATATCCACGTAGTGTGGATGCAACAAGTGCCGCACAGGCTGCACTACCGCATGATGCAGTAATGCCTGTACCTCTTTCCCAAACTCTTAAAGTTATTTCTCCAGACTTTTCAACTTGTGCAATACTAATATTAATTTTCTGAGGAAATAATACGTGATTTTCCAGCTTTGGTCCTAAACTTCGCAATGGTATTTCATTTACGTTATCAACAAAAAAAACTATGTGAGGATTACCAATATTTACTGCAACGGGCTCTTTTAGCATTTCAAGCTCTATAGGTAAGTAAAGAGTGTCACACTCAGTAGATAAGGGAATTTCATGCCATTTTAGCAAAGGTTTACCCATGTTAACCTTTATGGATTTATCACCCACTTTAAAACACTCTAAAATGCGTTTGTTTACCAGCTCAATAGTGATATACTCAGTACCTTTTTCTGACATTAGCAAATATCCAACGCAACGTGCTGCATTTCCGCACATTTCAGCTTTGCTACCATCAGCATTATAGATATGCATAAAGCAATCGGCTAAACTGGAGTTTGTTATCACTATGACTTGATCGCAACCGTTTTGGTTAGCAATTTTTTTATAGTTCCAATTTAAATCATTTGCTGAACGTGAGTCTATGATAACGAAGTTGTTACCAGTTCCGTGCATTTTGATAAAATTTTCAGGACCTTGGCCACTCATCATAAAAAAACATTTCTTCTATTGGTCTCCTTTTTTTCTTACTTGTTTCAGCGCCCTCTTCTTCGTAACCAACCGCTATCACTGACATTACGTTAAAGTCATTGGGTATATTGAACTCTTTCACTATTTTATCTCTATCAAATCCACCCATTTGATGGGCCATTAAGTTCATAACTGCAGCTTGTAACATAAGTCCATAATTTGCTGCACCAGTATCATGATTAGCCCAAAGATTTTCTCCTTTACCTTGTTTACGGAAGTTTTTAGCACTTAAAGATATGATTAACACTTGTGCATCTTTTGCCCATTTTTGATTAGATTCATCAAGGCAATTTAGCAGCTTTTCCCATGCGCTTTGATTGTTCTGTTTGTTGCATATTAGGTATCTCCAGGGTTCATCACCAAAACATGAGGGAGTCAGCCTTACAGCTTCCATTAAAATATCCATGTCTTCCTGAGATATTGCTCTTGTAGGATCGTATGAACGTCCGCTGTGTCTTGCTTTCATCAACGATAATAGATCTTGTTTACTCATCATTTTTAATTTAATAGTGCATAAATAATTCATTGTAGCACAATATAAGCAAAATTTAAATTGCAAAACCTCTCATACACATATATTACATTTAATAAGTTATTTTTATTGGGAAGGTATGTTTATAACACAATCTAGCAGCAGATCAACACTGGCTGAAATATTGTCTTGCATTTTACTTTTATTCTTGATGGCTCAAATAAGCATACCATTGCAGACTGTGCCTATCACATTGCAAACTTTAGGAGTAATGCTTATTGGGCTTAAATTTAACCGCAGAACAGCATTTTATTCTGTGCTTACATATCTATCACTTGGTGCAGCAGGATTGCCTGTTCTTGCGAATTTTTCTGGTGGTTATCACATTTTTCTCGGACCAACAGGTGGATATTTAATTGGCTGTTTAGCTGCCGTTATGGTAATGAGCAAAGTAAATGAATTACTGAACTCTAAGTATAAATCATTTGTGTGTAATTCTTTAAGTTGTCTGGCTGGTACAGTTATAATCTTTATTTGTGGTGTTAGTTGGCTTGCTGTTTACTTGGGTCTGAGACAAGCAATAATGGTGGGTGTTTTGCCATTTATCCTTCCTGGTTTTATAAAAATTTTTCTACTTGTAGCAGCTTTGCAATATTTGAAAAAATGATAAAATTCCGCCCTCATCATTTCATGTGCACCCTCGCGTTTCGGGGATATGGGTATTCTCAGGGTTTTGTAGAAAATTATAAAAAGATAGCAAGCAAAGTAATTAGTACTCAAATCGAAGTAGTTGGTAACCTTGATAGTATCTGTAGTGCTTGTCCAAATCAGACTAAACAAGGTAAATGCACCACACAAGCTAAAGTTTTAGAGCTAGATAGAAGGCATATGGAAATTTTAGGAGTAAAAATTGGCGAGACTTTAACTTGGAATGAGGCAGTAAAAAAGATTAGAGAGAAAATGTCTTTAGAGAAATTCGAGTACGCATGTGAGGGGTGCAATTGGCAGCCATATGGAATATGTAAAAATGCCCTTTTAAATCTACAAAGGTAGTTGACAAAATGTTAAGATAAATCGAAGCATTTTTGTGGAAATGAAGCGAAATATAGAAGACAAAAGATAAGTGCGTTCTACACAGCATATTCGTCCCGCTAATTAATAATATCTTTATTATTGTATGAGATAGGTAATTTAGCATTTATGAATTTGTAATGTGTTGCGCATAGCTAAAAGAAATAAGGTTTACTGGTTACACGCTGCAGCCAATGCCACAACACTAGGACCTATGTTTATCTGCATGTTAATTTGCGTTGTGATTTTATGGAGGTCTTCTGTTACCTATGCTAGTGAAAATTTGGAGATACAGAAGGCCTTTGATAGTGTTGTCAAGCATATAAAAGCTGATAAAAAATATAAAGATCTTGATGTTATTGAGAGAAAAAGTGACAAATTTAATATCAAAATTTCGCAGAATTCTGGCAAGAGTTTTGACATATACTCTACTTTAAAAAAAGCAAAAGATTCCTTTGAGTTAGGAGATAATGAAACAGCTATTTCTCTCCTTAATCAGATTACCGCAAAGTTTCCTTATCATAAAAATGCTTTGATTGGACTAGGGAATATTTATTACGCTAATAAAGAATACAAAAAAGCTGTAGAGATTTACACAAGACTGTTAAAAGAACACCCTAGTAACCCTTACATATTAAAAAATTTTCTGACGATAATCTCACAATATGATCCTGATCTGGCGTTGAGTGAAATGTTAAAATTGTATGATATACATAAAAATTATGCTCCTTTATTAGCAAATTTAGGTCTGATCTATATGAAAAAGGAGGATTATGTAAAAGGTAAAGAGTATATGATAACTGCTATTTCCCTCGATAAAAACAATATTTTTTATACTTATAATTTAGCTGTTATTCTAGATAAACTTTCAGATTTTCAAAATGCTACAATATTCTACTTAAAGTTGTTAAACATGGCTACAACTTCGAAAGATGTGAGTGAAAAAATACCTTTATACAAAGTGACAGCAAGACTAAAATTTATAAAACTTCACAGCACGCACCCAAAGATTTCATAAAAGCTTATAGCTTACCTAAAGCTAATTTATCGCTATTTTTGTTTACAATAATAATATTGAGCTATAGAATTAGATCTAAAGGGGCAATTAGCTCAGCTGGTAGAGCATCTCGTTTACACCGAGGAGGTCGGCAGTTCAAGTCTGTCATTGCCCATTTGCTTAACTGAATGTTAGTATTATTAATTACTTCAATTAAAGTATAGAAAATGCAGGATAATATAGTACCAATCTCAATAGTAAAAGAGCTGGAAGATTCTTATCTTTCCTACGCAATGAGCGTTATCATAAGCAGGGCTATACCTGACGTGCGGGATGGATTTAAACCTGTTCATAGGCGTATATTATATGCAATGTCGAGAGCTGGATTCGATGCCGGTAAGCCATATAAAAAAGCGGCTCGTATAGTTGGGGACGTAATGGGGAAATATCACCCACATGGTGATGCAGCTATTTACGATTCCTTGGTTAGGATGGCTCAAGATTTCTCTCTTCTTTTACCGCTTATTGATGGGCAAGGTAACTTTGGTTCGATAGATGGAGATCCACCAGCTTCAATGCGATACACAGAAGCAAGACTTCAAAAAGTGTCACACTTTTTACTGAATGATATTGATGAAGATACAGTTAATTTTAGGCCAAACTACGATGGAAATGAAACAGAACCAGTTGTGCTGCCTGCAGAGTTTCCGAATCTATTGGTAAACGGTGCAAGTGGTGTTGCAGTTGGTATGGCAACCAATATTCCTTCTCATAATCTTGGAGAAATAATAGATGCTTGTATATTATATGTAGATAATTCTGAAGTTACTTTGGATGAGTTACTTGAAGTGATGCCAGGGCCGGATTTCCCAACTGGGGGAACGATTCTTGGAAGGTCTGGAATAAAATCAGCATTTGCAACTGGTCGTGGATCAATTGTTGTGCAAGGCAAGACTCACATAGAAGACCTGCCACAAGATAGGCAAGCAATAGTGATTGATGAAATACCTTACCAGGTAAATAAAGTAAAATTAATTGAGAAGATAGGTGAGCTTGTAAAAGAAAAAAGAATTGATGGCATAACAGAAATTAGGGATGAGTCCGATAAGTCTGGTATTAGAGTAGTAATTGACCTCAGAAGAAATGCTGAAGCAAGTTTTATACTTAATCAAATATTGGGACTAACTCCACTAAGAAGTAGTTTTAGTGTTAACACTTTAGTACTCAATAACAACAGACCTGCTTTGATGTCGTTAAAAGAAATCATAGCTGCTTTTGTTGACTTTAGAAAAGAAGTGTTAATCAGGAGAACAGAATTTCGTCTAAGAAAAACGAGAGAAAAAGCTCATATATATATAGGGCTCTACATTGCGGTCCTCAGCATAGATGAAGTGATAAAAATCATCCGCGGTGCAAAAGATCCTGCGGAAGCAAGTAGAGAACTTTTAAATAAAGAATGGAAAACTTCGAATGAAATCAACACTATCATCGAGTTGATTTCAGATAGCGCAAGCTTTTTGAAAGATGGAGTGTATAGATTAACTGAGCTACAAATTAAAGCTATCCTTGATATGAAACTGCAGCGTTTAACAGGCCTTGAAAAAGACAAATTAGAAGCTGAGCTAAGTTCAATGATCAACCTGATAAAAGAATATATCGCTTTTCTTGGCTCAGAAGAGAAGTTGATGAAGGAAATAAAAAACAATCTACAAGAAATAAAGAACAGATTTGCTGTGCCGCGAAAAACTTCAATAGAGGAATCAGATACGGACATTGAAGCTGAAGATCTAATTCCACAAGAGGATATGGTGATAACCGTAACTATGAATGGTTATATCAAGCGTGTGAAGCTTTCTCACTACAGAACTCAGCGTCGTGGTGGAAAAGGAAAGCTAGGACAAGGATTAAAAGAAGAGGATGTAATCACAAAATTATTTGCTGGGAATACCCACACTAGCCTCTTATTCTTTTCTAATATTGGTCGAGTTTATAGATTAAAAGTTTATAAGTTGCCTCTTGCAGAACCAACTGCACGTGGAAGAGCACTTGTTAACATATTTCCGCTTAGCGATGGTGAAACTATAACTAATATCATGCCATTGCCAAGTGAAAATGACAAAAATCAAAACATAGTTTTTGCTACTGCTCATGGAAACATAAGGCGTAACTCTTTAGCGGACTTTCACTATATTCCAAGCAATGGAAAAATAGCAATAAAGCTCGATGAAGGAGACAAATTAATATCGGTTAAAGTATGCAATGCAATTGATCATGTTTTTCTTTCAACAAGATTCGGCAAAAGTATCAGATTTGTTGTAAGTGATGTGCGTCAATTTAAAAGTCGCAATTCAGATGGCGTAAGAGGTATCAAACTTGCAAAGAATGACAGCGTGATATCCATGACCATATTAAATGGGATAGGTGTAGCAACAGAAACAAAAGAACTTTACTTAAAAGTTCCACTTGCAAAAAGACTGGGAACTGCAATTAATAACTCCATTGATTCTAAATTGGAAAAGACTTTAAATGATTTAGGAATAGATAACGAATTATTCTTAAAACTTGCAGTGAATGAGGAGTTTATATTAACTATTACTGAAAATGGCTTTGGTAAAAGAACTTCTGCGTATGAGTATAGAATAACTAACAGGGGTGGTGTTGGTATCACCAATATTCTTACTACTAGCAGAAATGGTAATGTTATTGCTAGTTTTCCAGTTGAGCAGGGTGATAATATAATGCTTATTACAGATAAAGGAAAGTTAATTCGTATTTCAGTAAATGATATCAGGATTGCAGGACGTAGCACTCAGGGAGTAACTCTATTTAAAACAGAAAGTAGAGAAAAGGTGGTGTCAGTAGCGAAAATTGAAGATCCTGATTCCACTGAAGATAGTATTTCTGAAGTTGAAAACTCTATCTCTTCTCAACTGTAGTACAGGTTAAACAAAAAGCGCAAGTTTTTGTTGATTAATACGCAGTATTTAAATTAAAATATATACTTATGGCTAAGTAAAGATCAATGGACAAAAATTTAACTAAAAATAAAAAACCACTGGCAGACAAAGAGGATAAAAAAACACCTCCTGTTAAAGATCTTACTAAAAATAAGAGTAGGAGAGATTTTATAACATTAACTACATGCGCTATGGCAGGTATAGGAGCTGCAAGTGGACTTTGGCCACTGGTTAAATCTATGAATCCTTCTGCTGAAGTTCTAGCAACTTCCACAGTGGAAGTGAATTTGTCTGGAATTCAGGAAGGACATGGAGTAAAAGTAAAGTGGCAAGGTAAACCAGTATTCATTCGTAGACGCACAAAGCAAGAAATTGAGGCTGCAAGAGCTGTGAATGTGAAGAGCTTGAGGGATCCTCAATTAGATGAGCAGAGAGTATACGAAGGAAAAGACGAATGGTTAATCATGATCGGAATATGTACACATCTTGGGTGTGTACCGGTTGACCACGCTACAAGAGATGGTAATGGTTGGTTCTGTCCTTGCCACGGTTCATATTATGATACATCAGGCCGAGTGATTGGGGGTCCTGCACCAAAAAATATGGTTGTACCTGATTATTTTTTTCCCAGTGAGAATGTTGTGGTAATTGGCAAGAAGGCTTAACGGAACTCGTTAAAAAAAACTCACAGGATCAACATCTATTATCACTGCAATACTCGAATTCAAGTTACAATTTTTAATCCAATATTTCAGCTTTTTTTGTATAGATAAACTGTGTTTATTGTGTATTTTTAATAATACCCTATACCGATACTTATTATTTAAAAAATTTATCGCTGCTGGTGATGGGCCAAGAATTTCAAATTCCTTTTTGTCTACACCTACATTTTTTTCCTGGATACAAGTAGTTAAGCTACTTGGATGACAAAGAAGAGATTTTACTATTTCATTCGCTGCTTTTTGTGTTGCAATCTGATTCTTACCACAAATGATAAGCGCTATTAATCTGCTAAATGGTGGCATTTTGGCTTCACGTCTTGACTTAAGTTCAATTTCATAAAATGAGTCCCTTTTTTGATGCAGCAATGCTTTTATTATTGAACTTTCAGGGTTATTGGTTTGCACTATTACCATTCCTTTTTCATTAAACCTTCCTGACCTGCCTGCAACTTGGTGCAATAATTGATACGTCTTTTCCGCTGCTCTCAAATCAGAATTTTCGAGGCTCAAATCTGCATTCATTACTCCAACCAAAGTTAATTTGGGAAAATTGTGCCCTTTAGCAATTATTTGTGTGCCGATTATAATGTTCACCTCTTCTTTCAACACTAAGTCAATTACGTTACTAACCGACTTTTGATCGCTGCTTATCATCGCAGTTTTTGCGTTTGGTATTAATTTCACCATTTCTTCAAGTAACTTTTCAATTCCTATGCCGTAGAGGGACAACGGCTGTTCACTTTGGCAATTAGAGCATTTTTCTGGAAGTTTCAATTGATAAGAGCAGTGGTGGCACAAAAGAGCATTTTTTTTCTTGTGATATGTAAGCCAAACAGCACAATTTAAGCAGGAAATTTTATATCCACACTTTTTACAAACTGCCAGTTGTGCATACCCTCTGCGGTTTAGAAAAAGCATAACCTGCTGTTTTTTCTCTATGGTTTGTTTGATGCTTTCAAAAAGCTCAGAGGAGATCCATTGCTTGTTGTTCCTCATATCTACTACTTTAATGAGTGGCAATTCTGCACCACCAAATCGTTTAGTTAGCTTTACATGATTGTAATTCCCGTTTTTAACATGATGAATCGTTTCAAGCAGTGGAGTAGCTGATGATAAAATAATCGGAATATTTTCAAATTTGGCTAAGATTATCGCCATATCTCGAGCATTATATATAATTCCCTGTTCTTGTTTAAAAGATGAGTCGTGCTCTTCATCAACGATAATCAATTTTAGGTTTTTATAAGGCAAAAAAAGCGCTGACCGTGCACCAATAATTATCTGCGCATTTCCATTTGCTATATTGAGCCAATTATTCCGGCGAGTTTTTGGAGTGAGCCCTGAGTGCCATTCAACTAAGTTTTTTGATATCTGACCGCGAACACGATTTACCAATTGTGAAGTTAAAACAATTTCAGGTAGGAGGATTAAAATTTGTGTATTACCTTCTCCTGATGTCATTTCAACATATTCTGGTGTCATACTAGTACGTGGCAAAGACGGTATGCTAAATGTTACAGTGGGTTTTGCCTTGAGTATAAAGGTGTCATTCCAGTGCTTGACACTGGAATCCAGGAATTTTGATTGTAAATTAGGTATTGGTTTTAAGTTAAAATAAACATTTGTAATGAGGTTATATGAAAAACTGGATCCCAGTGTCAGGCTACTCGGATGACACCCTCTTGGTAGACCCAAATCACAATGTTCGTACAGTTGTGTCTCTGGGCACTGGGATGGTAAAGTCTGAGCAGCATTTGGAACGGCAGTGTAATTCTTAATCAATTGTGCAATCACAGAGAGATAAACTTCCGTTTTTCCAGATCCTGTCTCACCGTCAAGCAAAGTCACTGAATACTCGTTCAAATTGCTGATTATTTTATCACTAGCTATCTGCTGTTCAGGGCTTAATTGGCAACTTATTTCACTTGTTTCCTGCTTTTGTTCAACACAAACCAATTTATCTATGTGATTTACTTTTAACACTCCTCCCATTATCACTTTGGCAAGCATACCAATAGGTATTAAATTGTATTGTGCAACCCACTCTGCAAATGCAATCAATTTTGGTCTAATATTTGGTAAATCGATTTTTTGCTCAATAAATTTTAATTCTCGGTTACTTTTATCACTGTATTTCCAAACTATTCCGATTAAGCGTTTTTTGCCAAATGGCACCACTACGTAATCTCCAAGTAAAATCTCAGTATTTTCCTCAATTGCATATGAAAATAACTGATCAATTGGAAGTGATAGTAATACGTCAACTGTTTTTGCCATAGTGATTGAGTT
This sequence comes from Wolbachia endosymbiont (group A) of Epagoge grotiana, assembly GCF_947251775.1. Lineage (NCBI taxonomy): Bacteria > Pseudomonadati > Pseudomonadota > Alphaproteobacteria > Rickettsiales > Anaplasmataceae > Wolbachia > Wolbachia endosymbiont (group A) of Epagoge grotiana. The sequence goes on along the minus strand of NZ_OX366387.1, from coordinate 186,177 downwards.
TAACATTGTTTTAAAGAGCTTGTAACTTTATTAAGCTTGGCAATATAGATGAATCGGTACAGAGAAAATCTTAACGTTTAACACATTTTTCATAGTACAGACCGTATGATTGATAAATAAAATGATTTATAGAATTTGTGGAGGCTACCAATGGTCAACGACAAGATTACTTTGAACTTTGAAATAGAAAAAGGCGAACCTATAGATCGATACTACTTTTCTGCACATATAAAGCTTACAGATGAAAGCAAAAATCTTTTGCGCGAGAAGCTTGGCAGTACAATTCAATTCGATAATCTAGATGATCACTTCAATCTTAACCATGAGAATTTTTATATCTACTACAACAAATATAGTGAGCACAATGGTAGAAGTGAGCTACACGTTAGGGATGATAACGGTAAATATTTAACCTCCAATCTTCCACTTAATTACTATGGATTCTCAATGGAACTATCACCTGACGGAGCGTCAATTGCAGATTATGGTTTTTATCCTCTGTATGCAATCTATAACCCAAATCACTATGATAAAGCAAAGGAAAAAGTATTTGATGATCACGGTGAATTGTCACCAATTGCATCAAATGTGTTAGATAATTTTTTAAGCAACACAAATAGCTTAACCACACAAGATATATTACAAAATGTATTCTCACAACTGCAGAAGAAAGCTGATGAAGAAGCAGAAAGATTGGCAAGAGAGAGAGAAGCAGAAAGATTGGCAAGAGAGAGAGAAGCAGAAAGATTGGCAAGAGAGAGAGAAGCAGAAAGACAAAGGGAGGAAGAGTTAAATGAAAAGAACGAGGAGTTAAAAGAACTTGTAGAAAAGGATGAGATTAAAATATTCAAAGTGGTAAAAGGTAATGATTTAGGTAATGGGCATTCAGCAGTAGTTTTACAACTTGATGGGGAAGAAGGTGACAAGATACCTCTCGACTCTAGTAAATACTACATAGCAGAGTATAGACACCACCCAGAATGGGAAGGCGATGAATATTTAAATTTTGTTAGCCCTGATAGTGATATGCTGGTTAATTATGAAAACTTATTTTTTGTGCTCAATCAAAGCTCCTACTCAGACTTTGAAAGTGGGTTTTATTCAGAAAACAGAACCGATCCCCATAATTATGCTAAATATTCAAAGGAACCATATTTGAGTGGTGACCAGCTATCTGAAAAATTATCTAATGAATTGGAGGAAGATAGCAATCAGATAGGTACTGAATTTACAATTGATGATGAGCAAGTAGACGAAGAAGTTGTGGTAGAGAGTGAAGCCAAGTCTGGGGAGAAAGGAACGGTTGGTGAGGATAACGCAAAAAATACTATACAGGAAGAAGAATCTAACTATATAGATCAAATGCAAGCGGATGATAGCAGCAGTTATAAACCAGCTTTGCAAAGCAATCGTGATGATTATGCTGATACGAAAAAAGCTCTGCAGGAAAAATTGCATGGAGATGAAATACACAAGCAAAGTAATGAGAAAGCTCAAAAAGATATAGAAGTAAAAAAAGTAACTGTGGAAACTGACAGTAGCAGTAATAAGACTGAAAAACAAACAAAACCAATAGAAGATGAACAAGAAACTGTTATGGCAAGTGTGATAGAAAATATGGATAAAAATTCTGATATTGAAGCAGAAACTTCTAACAGTGTTGCAAATTCACAACATCCCTTAAAAATAAAGACAGGAAGTCCTCTTGAAGTGGGAAAGTATAAGGTGGAGCTGCAAGTGACATATGATGATGTAAAGAATTTTTATGATACCGTACGTGGTAAATATCATGCTGGCGATGGATATAACTACGAACAAGTAATGGTTTTATATAATGAAATTGTTAGGCCCGCTCACAATCATCATTACGAGCTGTTTACTCTTGATGAAGCACATGTTGCTAATGATCACCTGTTTATCAAGGGTCAGGATTTCGGAACTCTAAATGATTTTAATGAGATGTTCTATAAAAGTGATGAGTTAATGTGATGTAAAAAGCAAGATTCAATCTGGTGAACGAGAGTTAACTGACAGAGGAGATTGACACGTATGCCTTTATCTTTAAGATTGTTTATCAAGTATAGACATCAGCTCGCCCCATTCTCTTTTACCAATATTACTTTCTTCTCTAGTAACGTTTTCCCCTTTAATTAATTTGCGAATTATTTCTAGACCAGTTCTTGAAATACAGGCTGATTCTAGGCAATATTCAACAAAGGCATTGTAGGCCAGTGGAACCCATTTTTTTATTATATCCAGCATAACTTCTGCATAAACTCTGATTTCATATTGGGCATGCTTATCAGCTCTAAGCTTCAAAAAATGAAGGAGATTATGCAGATCTATTTTCCAATAAAATTGCGTGTAGTAATTAAGCATTAGGTTAGTTCTGGCAATTTCTCTTGCAAGCCCCTGCTCAATAAATTTTTCATAATGAGAATATACTAAATTAGAGTCATTTGTTAGAGAATCTATTATTTCCTTTGAGGTATCTGGATCAAAAGCTTCCCCGCTACCTTGTTTATTATTGTCAGATTGTTTTGCAACTTGTTCTGGTTTAGGTGTATAAAATTCATTATCAAGTATTGAATACCTTGCTGAATATTCATTCACATTTGCAGTTCTATGCCTTATCCATTGCCTTGCAACAAAAATTGGAAGTTTCACGTGAAACTTAATTTCACACATTTCAAATGGAGTTGTATGATGATGTCTCATTAAATACTTTATAAGTGCTTCATCCTGACTTATCTGTTTTGTTCCCTTGCCATAAGAAACACGAGCAGCTTGAACTATAGCGCTATCAGAGCCCATATAATCCACTACTCGAATAAATCCATGGTCTAATACCTTATGTTCTTCATATAAGATTGCATCTATTTCTTTTACTATAGTTCGTTTGGTTGCTTCATTCATAAAATATCCTCAAGACGAAATGGAGATATCAGCTCCACATGAATTGAGTTTTTCATGCATTGCTTCATATCCTCTCCATAAATGATGTGAATTGTTTATTATAGTTTCTCCACCGGCTACCAAAGAAGCAAGCACCAAAGCTGCTGTTGATCTTAAGTCAGTAGCATATAGATTAGCTCCAGATAAGCTTTTTATTCCACTTATAGTAGCTTTGCTTTTCTCGATGCTGATATTAGCACCTAACTTTCTCAATTCATCTGCATGTGTAAATCTGTTTTCAAAAATGTTCTCTTCAATTACTGATATCCCATCAGCGATGCACATTGCAGACATCAGTTGTGGTTGCATATCACTGGGAAAATTGGGATATGGATCTGTCGCAACGTTAGCAGACTTAATAGAGCCATTTTTTCTGGAAATAACAATGCCTCCATCATACAGTTCAACCATAGCTCCTATAGTCTCCAACTCATTTGTAATACACCTTATATCAGATAGATTTATTCCTTCCAACTCCAACTTACCACCGGTTATTATAGCAGCTAGTGCATAGGTGCCTGCTTCTATGCGATCTGGTATTATTTTATGAACACATCCATTTAGTGCTTCAACTCCTGTTATTATGACCTTTGTATTATCAATTTCAATATCAGCACCCATTTTCTTCAGAAAATCTATTAAATCAAGAACTTCCGGCTCAGTTGCAGCATTGTTTATTGTTGTCACTCCTTCTGCAAATGTTGCTGCCATTATTACATTTTCTGTTGCGCCAACACTTATTTTCTCAAATGTGATTTCTTTTCCTTGTAGCTTTCCTTTCACTGTTGCAATTATATTATAGCCGTCAATTTCAATTTTAGCTCCCATTTCTTCTAATGCTTTAATATGCATATCAACGGGACGCTTTCCAATGTTGCATCCACCAGGAAATGCTGTTCTCGCTTTGCCAAATCTGCTAAGCATTGGACCCAATATTAGAAAAGAAGTTCTTAGCTTACTTGCGGTTTTATATGGCATCACGTGATTGTTGATATTGCTGCAGTCAATTTTCAAAGTATGGTTCGCTTTATAATTTTTATTGTGCATAAAGTTCACTTCTGCTCCAAGACTTTCAAGCAACTTAGACATTAGATGCACATCAATTAAATCAGGTACATTATGCAAAATTACCGGGGAGCTACTTAATAGACTTGCTGCCATTATTGGTAAAACAGCATTTTTTGAGCCATTAATCTTGATTTTTCCGACCAAAGGTTTGTAGTTATTTCTTATTAATATCTTGTGCATTTAATTAGATATAAAGTATAATTCATTAGTTTATTGAAGTCTTACTAAGTATAATAGATTGACCGTAAAAGGCAAAATTTGCTTTTTCTTCCTCATCATCCCAGTGTCATGCTACCTGCATGACACCTGATGCGAATTGCCCCCGAAATTTTATACTATGAATTACTCAAATGACGCTCTCGAGCTTTATCAAACCAAATAACACCAATTGCAACAATGAAATAACCAGCTGCTCCTAATGTAAGGCGAATTACTGCATCGAAAGTTGACAGAGGAGGAGACGGCATTAGAATGCTCAAAACACTATACACAAGATTATTTGTTGCATGAGCAATAGTTACTGGCCAAATCGAGTTGTCTTTTTCAAACAACCAGGTAAACATTATAGACATTGCACAAATATAAAGGGTATAAGCACAAATAGTCGGGAATGTAAAGCCATCCTTCCACAAAGCTGAGCCAGCAACCACATAAGTTGGTATGTGCCATACTGACCAAATAATACCGACAATAATTGCTCTGATATAAAAATTTGATATTTTGCTTTTAAGATTTTTCAAAAGATAGCCACGCCAACCGATCTCTTCACCAAGAGACATAATGATCCACATCACAAAGGTTGATAATAAAACAAATAACATCACTAATGGACTCAAAACTGCACTCAAATCCTTTACACGGTCTAACGTAAAAGACTCTCGGAAAAATGAAAAACCGCAGTAAATTGACAAAAGACCATTGGAAATTAGCATACTTACCAGAATAAGTATAAACCCTCATAGACAGTTTTTTGGCGAACTAAGTTTAAAAAGATCCCTTACCTTCTGTTTATTATAAATGGTTAGCAAAATTGCAACTGAAGCCGGAACAAATGTTGTTAATAATGTTATGTCTTTGAAAGGTAAGCACCAAGCTATAATGCACGTCAAAAAATATGTAATTACAAAAAATAATGTACAATTAATAGTGGTTAAATTCATGCATACGCCCATCAATTCCTTTTCTGCATTATTGATCTTTATTCATAAATTGTCAATAAAATACTTCTTCAGGGATGAATAGAATATTTTTTCTTTTTGAATTGCTATTGATAGTTTAATTTTTATATGTATTCCCTTTCACAACCGTTTGTCATCCCAGTGTCACGTGCTGGGATGACAGTAGGAGAGCTGCTTGCATGACAAGAGGAGGGTACTGGAATGACAAGAGGAAGACACTGGGGTAACATCAACTAAACTTGTCCAAATATGAGCGATGCATTAGTGCCACCAAAACCAAACGAATTAGAAAGTGCATATTGAATTTTATGCTCCTGAGCTTTAAACGGTACAAAATTTAAATCACATCCTTCTGAAGGCTTGTGTAAATTTAAGGTTGGCGGAATAATTCCATTATTTAACGCAAGAATACTGAATATTGCTTCAACGCTCCCTGCAGCACCAAGTAAATGTCCTATAGAAGATTTAGTTGAAGAAACAGGTATTTTATAAACGTAGTCACCGAATAACTGTTTCATTGCTATTACTTCAATTTTATCTCCAAGTGGCGTTGAAGTTCCATGTGCATTGATATACCCTACTTGATTGGGATTAATTTGTGCGCTCTTTAAAGCAAGCTGCATTGCCTTAAATGCGCCTCTTCCTTCTGGATGTGGTGCTGTAATGTGGTGCGCATCTCCTGTGAGTCCGTACCCAACCAGTTCAGCATGTATTTTTGCCCCCCTTTTTTTCGCATGTTCGTATTCCTCCAGCACCAATATACCTGCTCCTTCACCCATAACAAAACCATCGCGTTCTTCATCCCATGGCCTTGAAGCTTCTTCCGGTTTATCGTTAAATTTAGTTGATAACGCCTTCATAGATGCAAAACCTGCAATTCCAACTCTACACAGTGCACTTTCTGCTCCACCTGCAATCATAACATCCGCTTCACCAAGTTTTATAGTTCTTGCTGAGTTTATGATTGCATGCGCACCTGTTGCACATGCGGTTACTGCTGAATCGTTTGGACCTGTAAATTCGTATTTAATAGAAATATGGCCAGATATCAAATTTATTAGACTTGCAGGGACAAAAAATGGACTGACACGTCTGGGCCCTTTTTCCTGCATGGTAATAACATTTTCCTGAATTGACGGAAGACCACCTATACCAGAGCCAATAGTCACACCAACACGTTCCCGATTGATATTTTGGCTTTCCAAAATTAATGAATCATCTACTGCCTGAATAGCTGCTGCAATACCGTAATGGATAAAACGATCTGTCCTTTTTGAGTCTTTCTCAGAAATATAATCTAGTGGATTGAAATGGTGCTCAATGTTGTCTGATTGCAACGGCACCTGCCCTGCAATTTTGCAAGCAAGATCAGAAGAGTCAAATCTATCCGTATTGATTGCTTTTATGCCAGACTCACTTTTTATTAGCCTTGACCAAGTGTTGTCAACATCTGCCGCTAGTGGAGTGATTAAACCAACACCAGTGACTACTACTCTTCTGCTCATTTAACACTAACTATTAGCCTTTTTTATTATTAATGTACTCAACTATTTGCTCCATAGTTTCCATTTTTTGTGCGTCTTCATCTGGAATTTCTATTCCAAACTCTTCTTCTGCTGCCATGATGATTTCAACTGCATCTAAGCTGTCTGTACCATGCTCCGAAAGCTTTGAAGAGCTGTTGAATTTCTCTACATCCTTACTAATATGCTCTAGTATAATCTTTTTCACTTTTTCTTCTATGTCTTCTCTAGTGCTCTTTGCTAGTTCGCTATTCACATTTCTTACCAAAAAAATAACCTATTCTTTGATGTTATAAAAAATTTTTATGTTTGCAATATCTTTTATAACTGGTAAACTACAGTAAAGTTTTCTACTGCCCTAGCTAGCTAGCGTTACGTGCTAAACAATTAACAATTCAAAAATGCTAGACGAAACAACAAAAAATTTGCTTATTGTAGAAGTAAATAAACTCTTACCCGAAAATAGCGAGAATAAGCTTATATCAGCTATGCGTTATATACTCCTTGCTCCTGCAAAACATATACGCTCCTTTTTAGTCGTAGCTTCATCGCGAGTGTTTAACGCGGAAGCTAAAAAAGTAATATCAGTTGCTGCAGCAATTGAATTTGTTCATGCTTACTCTCTAATTCACGATGATTTACCGTGCATGGACAACAGTGATACTCGCAGAAGCCAGCTAAGCTGCCATAAAAAATTTGATGAAGCAACAGCAGTGCTTGCCGGAGATGCACTACTTACTCTGGCTTTTGAGGTATTATCTTCGTTAAATGAGAAACGCTGTGAGATCATAAAAGTTCTTTCTCAGGCAATAGGAATTAGGGGAATGGTGGGAGGACAGGCTTTAGATATTAACAGTGAGCATATAGATTTTAGCCCCCAACCCTCTGTCATTCAAGTAGCTGACACTGGGATCCAGAAGGCTTTGCCTACAAGCATTTCGTGCAAAAAGCCATGCGATAGTGGAGCTGAACATGAAATGGATTCCAGTGTCAGCTACTTGCATGACACCCTTTCTACCTTAAAACTACAACATTCGTACGGCTGTATGTATGACGCTGGAATGACGTCGGGCCAAGCTGATAAAATAAAAGAAATTCATTTGATGAAAACCGCAAAACTATTTGCAGCTTCATGTGAAATAGGTGCTATAATCGGGGGTGCTACAGACAAGCAACGTAAAGCGTTATATAACTATGGAATAAATCTAGGGCTTATCTTTCAAGCTAAGGATGATATTGAAGACTACGAACAAGATAAAACAAATAATCTTATGTCTGTGCTTGGTAAAAGTGAAGTAGAGGACTATATAGACGGCCTCTTTAAACAAGGCTTGGATAATTTGAGTGCGCTTTCAGGGGATACTAATTATTTATATGATTTATTGAATCAAGTAAAGAAAGATGGTTAGAAAAATTATATTACAAATGCTTATTTCCGTAGTAATGATTCTCACTTTAACTTCTGCTTTTGTGTTTACTATTGTCTATATAAACAAAGGTAAACCGGAAAAAAAGGACAAGCTTTATGAGATAAATGCCACGCATGGTGGTTTGATACAGACGATAGCACATTACCTAGTGAAGCCAATACTTGAATCAGCACTTGACCGCTATATTGAAAAGCATGGGCTGACAGAATATTTAGAAGAAATAACGCAGCAAAAGGAAGAAGATTCAATAAATTTTTATGAAATTACTGAAGGCAGTGGCAGCAAGGCTTTTTGTGGCCTGGAAGTCCTATTGCAAATATATAAAATTTCTAATAATAACTCAGCAACACTCCCTAGCAAAGTTTCTGATGTTACTTTGAAAATAGGTCAAGATGACCTAAAAGAAGTGAGTTTAGGGGTAATAGGTATGAAAGAAGGCGGAGAGCGTGTAGTTACTATTGCCAATGAGAACAAAATGAATTTTAATTCTTATTACGTCAAACTGATCGAAGTAAAGGATAAATATCCCGACTCAGTAAATAATCTGATGGTTTTTAATGACTTAATTAACAAGACTGGAAAACAAGTAAGGTGCGGTGATGAGATATCGGTTAAATATAGCGTAAAGGAGCATAATGGGGAATATATAGTCAAAGATCAAACAGTGCAATTTAGGGTTGGCGATAAAAAAATACCACTTGCTATAGAGCTTGGAGTTGTGGGAATGAGAGCTGGTAATAAAAGAACTATTCTTTCTCCGCCTGACCTTTTGACTATTACTGACGATATGTTAATAAAAGACATAGATTATGATGAAGAAAATATCTCAATAATTGACTTAAGCTTAGATGTTAAGCAAGAGGTCGCAGCACACCATTCTACTGTTGAAAAACAGCCTAAAGAATATAGCTGAAATTTTAGGTCTACTGGCTAATCTTCTGAACACTCTCTATACTACTTAAAGTAGGCTTTTCGTTTTTCCTAAAGTATAAACTTAGATAAATCAAGCTGCTTCGAAATTGACTCAAGTTTATCTTTTACATACTTGCTGTCTATAATGAATTTTTCGCTATTTTTCTCAGAAGCAATGAAACTTATTTCATCTAAAAGCTTCTCCATGACAGTGTGAAGCCTTCTTGCGCCTATATTTTCCACTTGCCTATTAACTGTAAACGCTATTTCAGCTATGGTTTTTATACCATCATCAGTGAACTCAAGTGTCACATTTTCTGTTTTCATTAAAGCTATGTACTGCTTTAACAAACTAGATTCTGGTTCCTTTAATATTCTTATTAAATCCTCTTGAGTAAGTGCCTTAAGTTCTACCCTGATCGGTAATCTGCCCTGCAATTCCGGTAAGAGGTCAGATGGTTTAGACTGATGAAAAGCACCAGATGCAATAAATAATATATAGTCTGTTTTTACATGGCCATACTTAGTTGTAACAGTTGTTCCTTCAAGTAATGGTAACAGATCGCGTTGCACTCCTTCTCTGTTTACTTCACCTTTTACTTCTGTACGCGCTGCAATTTTGTCTATTTCATCCAAAAATACTATACCGTCATTACTAACAAGATCAATGGCTTCTTTGATTATCTTATCTTCATCCATTAGCCTTTCACTTTCTTCATTAATTAATATTTCACGCGCTTCTTTTACCTTCACCGTAATAGTTTTTGTTTTTTTGCTCCCGTTAAACATCTTGCCCATTATTTCTGTTACATTCATCACACCAACTTGCCCACCTGGCATGCCTGGTATATCGAAAGTAGGTAACATACTCTTGCTCTCTCTGACGTTAATAGAAACTTCTCCGTCCTCAAACTCTTTATTCCTCAACCTTTCTCTAAAAATTTTTTTACTCTCTTCGGTTGCATTTTCGCCTACCATAGAGTTTACTATTGTTTTCTCAGCTAAAATTAAAGCCTTTTTAGCTAAGGCTTTACGGGCTTTCTCTTTAACTAAAACTATTGCTGCATCAACTAAATCGCGTATTATCGAATCAACGTCACGTCCAACGTACCCTATTTCAGTAAACTTCGTTGCCTCAATTTTTATGAACGGTGCACCGGCAAGTTTTGCTAAGCGACGAGCTATTTCAGTTTTACCAACCCCTGTATGACCGATCATCAATATATTCTTAGGTATGATTTCATCACGCAATGGAAATGGAACCTGATTGCGACGCCAACGATTTCTGAGCGCAATAGCAACAGCACGCTTTGCATCATCCTGTCCGATTATGAATCTGTCCAATTCTTTAACTATCTTCTGTGGTGGCAGGTCATCTAACAAAACTTGAGTGCTGTCATTAACTTGAACATCGCTGTCATTTGAATCAAAACCACTCTTAGTATCTTTATAGAGGTTATCTTTTTCATCGTAGGTGTCACTACTACAAGACCGCCCTTCTGAAAGGGTTATAGGCTGATTGGAAAAATTGGTGCACAAAGTTTTTTGTTCAGAAGACATATCACTCCTCTATTTTTTCAATAATTATATTATGATTTGTATAAACACATATATCAGCAGCTATCTTCATAGCCTTTTTCGCAATTTCCTCTATTGATATTCCTTTAATGTCAATTAAAGCTCTTGCTGCAGATAGAGCAAAATTTCCCCCAGAGCCAATAGCTGCAATTCCATCTTCAGGTTCAAGAACATCACCTGTTCCCGTAATTACTAATGAAATAGATTTATCTGCAACAATCATCATAGCCTCTAATTTTCTTAGATATTTATCCATTCTCCAGTCTTTTGCAAGTTCAACACATGCCCTCATTAATTGCCCTGGGTGCTTGTCAAGTTTAGATTCTAGTCTTTCAAAGAGAGTAAATGCATCGGCTGTTGCTCCAGCAAAACCGGCAATTACAGAATCACCAGAAAGACGCCTAACTTTTTTTGCTCCGGATTTTATAACAGTGTGGCCCAGTGAAACTTGTCCGTCACCTATTACCACTACGCTTTCACCCTTTCTAATTGATAATATAGTAGTGCCATACATTTTACTGTTGTCGTGTTGAATCATTTTTCTATCACTTTAAATAAGAATCTCATTATACTTTAATCTTTAGTCAAATTTGCTAAATATGTTTAATTATAGCTTATAATATAATACCTTCCTTATAACATTTAAAGTGTAGATGCAAAACATAATTCACCCAGATTTGGAAAAAAGTATAAATAATTGGTTCGGAGCAAAATTTAACGGCCTTACATTGCCATTTTATAGCTCTATAGATCTTAGAAACTCTGGCTATAAAATCGTTCCAGTAGACGCTAATTTATTTCCTGCGGGGTTCAATAACTTAAGTGAAGAATCAAGAACGATGGCAGCAAGATTGATAAAAAGCTATTTTAAAAGACATCAATACAAAAAGGTTCTTATAATACCGGAAAATTATACACGCAATAAAATGTATATAGAAAACGTATTTGTTATAGAGAAAATACTACAACTCGCAGGTTTTGAGACTAGAATTGGCCTTTTATATAATGAAGTATACAATTTAATAGAACAGTATGAAACTGTTGTGAAAGAAAACTCTCTGCTAAAGACAACTTCAGGATTTGTGCCTGATGTTATTATACTGAACCGTGATATGACGAGCCACATTCCAGACACGCTGAAAGACGTAAAGCAAGATATAGTACCAAGCCCACTATACGGTTGGCATAGCAGGCAGAAATTTAAGTATTTTGAAATCTATCAAGAATTAGCATCTGAGTTTTGTGGCAAATTTAAAATAGACCCATGGCTAATTTCTGTGCTTACAGAGAGCTGTGATGGAGTTGATTTTGATGATGATTTGTCACTAGGAGCAGTAGCAACTAAAGTTGACCAAATATTATCTCTAGTGCAAAAAAAATATGAGGAATATGAAATAAAAACACAACCTTACGTTTTTATCAAAGCAAGCAATGGCACATATGGGATGGGCATTATAACAGCAACAAGTGGAGAGGAAATATTAAACCTCAATAAAAAAAAGCGTCATAAAATGAAAAAGATAAAAGAAGGAATAGCAATCAATAGCGTTATTATACAAGAAGGTGTACCAACCATTGACATGTTTAAAAGCAGTTCTGCAGAACCGCTAATATACTATATAGGAGATACTCCAACATGTTACTTATACCGATGTAATAGCAGAAAAGATGTATATTCTAGCTTGAATGCCACTGACTGTGAGTTTCATGATGTTAGCCAGGTTGTAGAAGGTAAAATTCTATCACTTTGGAGTATTGTTAGCAAATTAGCAGTACTAGCGTTGGCAGTAGAAATAAAATCTTTTCATCCCTAATTCTTATACCTCTACAGTGCTGTCATTAGAATGACCGTTTATATTATGAACATCATCAAGTTCAGTGGAAGGATCATCATTGACAGGTTGTTGAAACAATTTGTCAAGCTGAACTGCAAGAAATACTGCACTATATATTATGCTGACTGTTACGCTTAAGTTGAAATTATAGATTATACCATTACCTAAGTTTATTGGTATAGTTGGAGTCTCTATCCTTCTTAATATGAAGTTTAATAAACCTAACGACAAAGTTAATGTGCTAATAATAAGGTCCTTCTTACACTCAGCAGACTTTTCAGGATCCTTATTATCCAGATATTCCTTGCATGTATAATAATAGCTTATAGGTTCTGAAATGAACAAAAATAGGATCGTTGAGGTTAAGTTAATATAACTTATTATGTCTGTATTGCTTCCAGTGCAAAAATGGATGATTTTCAACATCATTAGCGCTTCTATGGTGCTGCTTGCAAGATTAGCCGATTTACCCACAATTTTTGCCAGCTCTTTTTTACTCTCAGGGTTTCTGTAATCCTTAATTAGATCCTGTAGAGTAAATGCAGAATGGGCAATGTATAGAATAGATGTCGGAAACTTTACTAGTCGAGCAACATTCCGTATAAGAAAGATATTGGATCTATTATTGTCAATGAACTCGCAGCAAAATTGCAGTGAAATCTTACACAATAGGGCTGTTAAACCTGTTGTGATGCAGATTACCTTCCTGAAATCATGATCATAAATATCATGCACCCTTTGTGCGAGTATGTTAGATTTCTTTTTTAGCTTGTTTGGCATGAAATAGTTAATAACTTCCTGTTATTCTATCACATAAAATCCTAAAAGAAAAGCCCTATGAATCAGGACTTTAAGGGAGATTTATGCACAAATCGGCCAGGCATTTTATAAACAAGGGATCGGTACTGAGAGTTGGCACACGAAAGTAATATCCATCCTTGATAATTGCTTTATATTCTATATCAAGTTCAACTAGAGTTTCTGAATGCTCAGAAACAAAAGATATAGGTGATAGAACTACAGGTACACCATCAGCTTTTGCGCGTAATAGCTCACTTTCAGTGCTTGGCTCTAGCCATTTTACAGGACCAATCTTACTCTGATAACATATTGACCAATCTAAGTTATTGATAGCTAACTTTTCTACTATTAACTCTACGCTTCTTTCTACCTGTGAAGCGTAAGGGTCTCCCTTTTTAATGATACTAAGAGGTAAGCTATGGGCTGAAAATAGGACTCTTGGTTTACCGATTTTTCTAGCCAATTTATAGTACTTAGCTATCAGATTAGTGTGAGCTTCAATAAAATCTTGGTTATCATAATAACGGTGAATCATTTTTGTATTGCATTTTAGGCCATACCGTTTAGCATTTTTTTGCCAATTCTCGATGGATGACAGAGTTGTGGTAGTTGAATATTGTGGATACAGTGGCAGCAGAATTACTTCGTCAGGATCAAACTGTTTTACACTTTCAATAACTTCGTCAGCAAATGGACGCCAATAGCGCATGCAGATGAATACCTTGTGTACATGGTTTCTATTTTCGTTTAATTTTAGTTCTAAAGCATTAGCTTGCATTTTTGTATTCTCTAGAATTGGCGATTTACCTCCAATTTCCTCGTATATTTTTCGTGCAGTATTTTCTCGTTTCGCAGATATAAACTTTGCTAAAAGAAACCGAAAGGGATTCGGTAGATTGATTATTCTCCTGTCATAAAAAAGGTTGAATAAAAAAGGACGGACCGCATTTAGTGAATCAGGCCCGCCAAGATTAAATAAGATAACTGCCTTTTTCACCTACGCACTACTACAACAAGTTACTTCTGGGGTGCCTATAAAATTAGCTACACACTCATCAAATTTAGTTATAGGCACTAAATTTCTTACACTGGCATACAATAAGTGGCCTGATCTCTTCAGGTTACTCTTGGTGGATGTGAAGTTCCAATCGAAAAATGTATCGACAAAAAGACTTGGTACCGTTTCAAGAAGTTCAACAGCAGCTAAAGATAGCATTATACAACTTTGCAGGACATTCAGAAGAACCTTGAGGGGAAAAAGTAAAACTTTAACGAAAAGAGAGGTGCTACTTGTTTCATCCAGTAGTCGCCCTGAGTTAGGCGAATTATACTCGGTGTGTTTTCTATTTTGATCAAAGATAGGAAATTTTATAGTATCTTTCTTAAATTCCGCGTCTATTTCTTTTCTACTATGGTTAGTGATTTTTTCCATTAACTTCTCACGCAGATGAAAAGTTCTGACAATAAAACATGTGGCAATCATTAAGGAAGCACATAAAAGTGCGCATTGCATGAGGCTCATACTGCCTAGCATAGCTGGCAGTGCAAAACAAACAAGCGGTGCTATGATTGTCATTTCAAGAAATGGAATAGTGTTTCTTTTCATTGCAAAAGCAGCACCTTTTTTTAATTCTGTATTATGATGTAAGCTATATTCCAAAAAGCTTAAAAAGGCCAAATTAAAAGTTAAAAATCCTTTTGTTCCACAAAAAAGTGATGACTTAAAGTTACTTACTAATTTTTTAGTAGTAGATTCAGCTTGTTTAGTAGTGTTATTTTTACAACATTCACCCATACAATACCTCCTTGATGATTTGTCCTTAATTATAGATAAAAAATCACTTCTATGAAATTAAAATTTGTAATAAAATAAATCTATAAATGTACTATTCTATATAAGGAAATAATATGGCAATTGAGAAGACACTTTCAATCTTAAAACCTGATGCAGTAAAAAATAATATTACAGGCAATATAAATTCCTACATCGAACAATCTGGGCTGAAAATCACAGCACAAAAAATGATGTTACTAACAAAAAAACAAGCAGAGCTGTTTTATGAAATTCATAAAGATAGGCCTTTTTTTGGGGAATTAGTAGAGTTTATGACCTCTGGTTCTGTGGTAGTTCAAGTTTTAGTTGGTGAAAATGCAGTAAGTAAATACAGACAAATCATGGGAGCTACCAATCCAAAGCAGGCAGATAAAGGCACAATCAGGGGTGATTTTGCTGATGATATTAGTGAAAATAGAGTCCACGGCTCGGATAGTCTAGAAAATGCTCGTAAGGAGATAGCTTTCTTTTTTGCTGAATGTGAGTTGGTGTAGTTAACTCAGATTGGCGTCATCCAAGTAGCTGACAACATAGAAACGAAAAAACTTGCTTGACACCCTCCGCCAGCCCCCTTATCATGAAACTGAAGCTATTGTATTTGCTTTCGCCAATCTGCAGATTAAAAGGTAAGGATTACTTAATGTATCGGCGTCTTATGTTCAATTTTTTGCAGTATATAGATACTGTATGTCTTTACAAAACTTCATCTACATCTAGGTTTTTATCTAAATAAGCTGAACGCGCTTATAAAGCGTTACAAGACATCAAAAAATGCCAATACTCGACAGAGATAGTAAAAGACTAGCTAACTCGGGGATTCTTTGTCTTTTTTTCTGCTTAGTAAATTTCTTAAACATTTGCAGCGTAAGTTAGTTGCAATTAAAAGCGGCTGAATCTCGCTTGTCAAGCGTTTAAAACATAAAAAACGCCAATATTTTAAAGCGGATAATAACCCCAGGGCTTCTTTTGCCTTTTTTTTCATTTGGTAAATTTCTTAATATTTATAGCTAAAGTAATTTAAAAGTCCGTGAAGGGTGTCATGCCAGTGCTTGACACTGGCATCCAGTTTTCCATATAATCTCATCAAAAATGTTTATTTTCTAGCTACTTTTATACTTATCAACCCAGTATGCTTACAAACTTAATAAAATTCCTGGATCCCAGTGTCTGGGCACTGGGATGACAAAAAAGGAGGCACTAGGATGACAAAGGAGAGCTACTCGGATGATACCTTTTTCTACTTAGTTTGGGTTATGCAAGAAGTCTATTATAATCAGGCTTTAAGTGTGCGGAAGTAATTTTTTGCGTTAGAGTAAAAAATTTTTTCTATAGCTAATCAAAGTGGATCAAGAGAAACTTACCACTTTCTTTACAAAGGGTTTGATGTTACCATTTGACTACCTATTCTGAATTTATTGGATGAACATTAACATAAAAAATCTAGTTCATGCTTTCTCTAAATTGCCAAGTTTAGGGCCATCATCATCACGCAGGTTAGTTATACATTTACTCCAAAACAAAGAAAAAGTTATGCTACCACTTGCATCTTTGATTAAAGAGCTAGCAGATCTTATAATAGAGTGTGAAGTTTGCGGAAATCTAGATACTAAGTCACCTTGTTCTATTTGTACTAACCCAAAACGTGACACTAAGTTACTGTGTGTAGTAGAAGAATTAGGTGATCTATGGGCGTTTGAAAAAGGAAATATATATTCAGGTTTATACCATGTTTTGGGTGGCAGATTGTCTGCAATAAATGGCATAGGTCCAAAAGAACTCAACCTTGACACTATTCTGAAAAAAGTGACAGAGTCTAAAATTGAAGAGATAATTATCGCAATTAATCCGACATTAGAGGGCCAAGTTACTGCACAATATATAATTGAATTGCTAAAAAATTTGGATGTGAAAATATCACGCCTTGCTTGCGGCATACCAATGGGCGGAGAAATTGACTACCTTGATGAAGGAACGCTGAGGATAGCACTTACTTCAAGACAAGAATATGAGTTAAATATAAAATAAGACATGTGCTTAAAAAAACTTATATCGCTAATAACATTCAAAAAGAAAAAAATAGTGCCACCACTTAAAGTGGTGGCTTGGGAAAATGACCGCCTAAACTATAAGCAATTTTCAGGTAAATTCAACACTATAATTAAAACAATTGATCAGTCTTTTACAATAATATCTTTAGAAGGATATGATGGATGGGGCAAGACGTTTTTTTTGAAAGAATGGGTAAAAGAGTTAAAACAGCAAAATGAAATTGTAGCTTATTATAGTGCATGGGATATCAATGCATTGGACCAACCACTTCCTTCTTTTTTAAATTTTCTATTTGAAGATTTATTTGCATCGTATGAAGTAAAAAGAAGCGTTATACAACAGTTCAAGAACATAAACCAAGAGCTATTTTCTCTAAACACACTAGGAAAGCTGATCAGTAAATCTCCACTTGCTATGCTTTCAGTATTTCTTGATGCTGCAAAAGAGGCTGATAAAAAAGACATAGGTTTTGTCTTGAGTGAATTAAGTCTTCTCCAAAGAAGAAAAGAGAGTACTAGAGATTTCAAAATACAGTTAGCGGATGTGGTTAATAAAATCAGAAAAGACAAAAACATTTATATAATGGTGGATAATCTTGATGTGTGCCGTCCTAAATTCGTTGTCGATTTTTTGGAATCTATAAAGTATATGCTTGATGTGGAGGGGCTGGTTTTCATTATTTCTGTAAGTAAAGATAAGAGTAATGTACAAAGAGCAATCAGCACAATACTTGGACCAAATTTTGACCTAAAATCTTTTACTGATCTCTCTTTACATTTGCCAAAACAACCGATAGAAAAATTTACAAAAGAACTATTTGAAAATATTAAATTACCGAAAAAGTCAAAAAATTTGATTGTAGATAGTTTTATATTTTATGCAGAAAGCCTATCACTATCGTTAAAAACAATAGAATACTGCGTAAAAAAAATAAAGCTGTGTCTTCTGAATCACACAAGAGAAGAATTACCTGATCCGAATTTGTTTGCATTTTTGGTAATACTGCAATCAATAAATATTGATATATATGAGGAACTAGATTCCTCATGTCAAAGATCCTTGGAAAAAATTGAAAATGAATATAAATCTTTAGTTCTAAATGGTCAAGAAGAATGGGAAAAACTTAAAACCTCTCTAGAAACTGCTTTTGCAGAGAGGGAGTCAAAAATTAACAAAGCTATAAAGGATATACTATTTTGAAAAGATACCCTACCTTCACATATACAAAGATAGGGTAACATTTGATTAACGCCCTTTTACTATGTCATTACCTTGTTCAAACTTTCTGATTAATTCGCTTACATTGACATTAGATAATTTTTTACCTGCAGATTTGTCATTATGTGAAGCATCAGGTTTACGAAGGTCTTCCTTACTGTTACTCCTAGTAATATTACATCTAACAATGTTTGAATTATTAGACTTATCGCTTACATCTGAAATATTGCTTTTTTCACTACATGAAGACGAATTACTCGACATATTGCCTAAGCTAAAGAGCTTTTTACCTTGATAGATTGGATTCCAATCAAGTGGATTATAAGTTTTTTTGCTAGTCTCAACCTTTTGGTTATTTTGCTGTTTAGGAGAAAAACCAAGTTTTTCTCTTTCTTTCTTGCTTAGCGTTTTGAGAAATTTTACGGTTTCTAATTCATCAGTTGCTTGTACTTTATGTAAATCAAAGCTTTTTTGATGGTTATCCTGCTTAACATTTTCCATCATTTTATCTTTTATTGTTCTATCCTCATCATCAGAAGTGCTGCTACTAATATCACTGATACCACTATCCCCTGAATTGCGGCGTTGTTTGTTAGGAGTGCTATGAATGTTGTCTTCCATGAGTTTTTGCATTGTTGGGCCAAATGTTCTTCCAAGATTGCTACTCACTGTTTTATTACTATCATTTGCTTGAGAATGAGGTACATTTCGCTCAAAAATTGCTTTTATTCCAGCAAATTTAGCTTGGGAAGATTTCGGAGGAACAGGTGGGGCAACCATGCCTTTTGAGTTAATCTTTCCTTCATTTTGAGGAAAAATTTTTGGATTATTTTTTTCTACTGTAGTATTCATTTTTTTACCTCTAAACCTATTAACTAATAAAAGTATAAACTTAGAGGTATTAATTTTGTAATAACAATGCTAATAGATTACCGCAGTTTCAATAAGCATCACCAGAGGATTCTCTATATAATGCTTAAAGGCATTTAAAAACTTTGCTCCGAGTGCCCCATCAACTGCTCTATGGTCAACAGAGAGCGTTACTGTCATTATTTCTGCTATTTCTATTTTCTCATTCATAACAATTGGTTGTTTTTTAGATGCACCAACTGCCATAATGCAAGATTGCGGCGGATTGATTATAGCACTGAAGGCTTTTATACCAAACATCCCTAAGTTGGAGATAGTAAACCCTCCTCCTTGAAACTCTTCAGGTCTCAATTTTCCAGATCTTGCTCTGCTTACTAAATCTTTCACTTCTTTTGATATAGATAAAATACCCTTTTTATCAGCATTTTTTACTATAGGAGTAATTAGCCCATCTTCAAGTGCCACAGCGATTGAAATATCTATATTTGAATATCTCAGTATTTTATTATCTATCCACGAAGAATTTATATCAGGAAATTTTTTCATGCTGAAAGCTGCAGCTTTTATGATTAGATCATTAATTGTTACTTTATTGTTTTCATCTGCTGAGTTAATCTCGTTTTTTAACGATATTAACTTATCAACCTGGCAGTCTACAGTTAAATAAAAATGTGGAACATTCTGTTTTGATTCAGTCAGGCGCTGTGCTATCACTTGGCGCATGTTGCTTACTTCAACTATGGTATCTTTCTCAGGACTTTCAGTATGTATACCACTGCCTAAAAACTCCAACACATCAGCCTTAATTATGCGACCATATGGTCCTGTACCTTTTAATTGCTGCACATTAACCCCTTCATTTTGAGCTATTTTCTTAGCTAATGGGCTTATTTTTGTTCTACCTTCTGCATAACCCTCTGTCATCTGAGTAGCTGACGCTGGGATCCATTCTTCTTTTCTAGATCCCAGTGTCAAGCACTGGGATGACATTGAGGGGTTGGATTCCAGCGTCACGCGCTGGAATGACACCGAAGAATGACTTATTGGCTTTCCGTTTAAATCTTGGTGTTCTGATTTTTGATTATCAACAGCACTTTTTGTCACTTCCTTTTTAACTGCACTATTGATGGAAGTTGAAGTATAGTTGTTAAGTGCACTTTCATCTTCTCCTTCTTCCAGCATTAAAGCTATTGGTTGATTTACAGGCACGCCACTTGTTCCTTCTGTTACTAAAATTTTTGCTAAAACTCCTTCATCTATAGATTCAAACTCCATTATGGCTTTATCAGTCTCTATCTCAGCAATTACGTCGCCTACTTCAACTTTGTCTTGTTCTTTTTTATGCCACTTTACAATTTTTCCTCCAGCTTTGCTTATTGTTGGTGAAAGAGCAGGCATTAATATTTCTATAGGCATTGATTTTGCATTTAAAGATCTATTCAATTTTTAATTTACTCTTTATCTTATGTCAACCTAATCGTGAATTATGATGAATAAGTCTGTTACACTATCCCTCACGTTATCCCAGTGCGTGACACTGGGATCTTGGTTCAGTACTATTATCCTATTGTTTTTATTATTTAGCCATAGCTTGTTTGCTAACAACTTTGTTTCAACCAAATCAAATAAGATCAACATGAGAACGGGGCCAGGGTTTCACTATCCTGTAAAATGGATATACACTTGCAAAAATCTGCCCCTGAAAGTGATAGAAGAGTTTGAGAGTTGGAAAAAGGTCTGCGATATAGATGAAGACTGCGGATGGATAAAAGGCAATCTTCTTAGTGATAAGCGCTACGCGATTGTAAAAGAAGATACTTATGGATATCAAAAACAGAGTGTAGACAGCAAGATTACTATGAAAATAGACAAGTTTGTTGTGATGAAGATAGAAAAATGCAACGAAGAATGGTGCTTTCTTTCCACCCCAAAACGCAAAGCATGGGTACAAAAAAAACATATATATGGGGTTGATTAGGTTGACAAAAGATCTGAATTAACACTAGTTTCTGGGCCTTCTGTAGCATGCTCTTCAGATGAAGCAGAGGGTTCTTGAGGCTCTGGAGACTGTACAGGGCTATCACAGAAACTCCTTAACATCTCCTCAGCGGATGAATCTAAAATTTGTACAATAGACTTTTCACTTTGTTCTCTTAGCGATTGATCCACTCTAGAAATCAACTCAGAAAACTCGCTACCTGATTTTTCAGCTTCACTTTTTATTTTACTTTCTATGCTTGCAATATTACCTTGGTCAATTTCTTCTTTTGTTATGTTGAATGACTTTGCAACATCTTGATATCCAATCTTGCAATTTCCACAACCAATTATGCAAAAAGTAATAGAATCAGATATTTCGCTTGCAGCCCAATTATGTATAGTGTAAGCCAAATAATTGTCATGGTATTTAATGCTAAATTGTTGTTCTATTAACTCAGAAATTTTATTCTTTAGAGACATAAAGCACCCTCCTACATTCGTTATACCTTTTTGTTAAGATACAGCAATTACACCATTTACTACATGCTTTACTTTAATTAATTATTAAAACAAGAGCATCATTTCCAGAGCTATATCTTTTTACCTTGATAATTCTTTTTTGACTTCCTCTTTAATTATCCCACTTATATTCACGTTAAGATCCCCTACCCAAAAATCAGTCATAGTTTCAAGATCGTATAGATCCTCTATTACTTTTTTAATAGCAGCATTTATTTCTTCTTCGTCAAATTCCTTTATAATAGGTCTAATCTTCACATACCCTGGAGAGCCTTTACCATAAATTCCTTTGCTTTTATTAATGCAGCCACCTGCACCAGATCTACTGCTTCTCAAACCACTTCCACACTCTACTGTTTCATACTTGATTTCACCATTTTCTATATATGCTATTTGATTGTCTTGTGTAGACTTCAGTTTATCTGCCTTTACAATTTTCTCCTCTAGCTTTAAATCTTGCTTATGAATTACTGTTTCCTCATAACCCTTACCACCGTATGTTCTATACTCACCTCCACCTGCAACAGTAATTAGTTGCTGGCAATGTTGCTTCTGCGAATTGCACATTTCTATGAAAACAGGTCCCCCGTCCTTATCTGAGAGGTTACTTTCCTGGTTACCCCCTCCCTCTGTGACTTGCACCTTAATTATAGGATAATTAGGATCGATTTTCAGTTTAGCTTTAATATAATCTCCTGGCATCCCTACTCTGCTTTCAGTAGAATGGCATTTTTGATTGTCACAGCCACTACCTTGTATATGACCTGCTTCACCACTTCCCCACGCTTCTATTTTAATACGATCAAATTTTATTGATAAGTCATCTGTATAAACATCTTTATTTTTATGATCATAGGATTTTTCATTATTTTTTTCAAGATCTGGTTTCTTATTTTTCAGCTGTTCCTTGATTATCTCTTTTAATTTTTCTTTTAATTTCTTTTTGAGACCTTCTAAATCGAACCTACACAATTTATCAGCGTAAAAGACCTCCGTTCTGTTTGCTTTTATTGGTGCTTCTGGTTGCGTGACAACGCCATTTGTATTTTGTGAAATCTTTGTATAAAAAGGTTGAGTGTTTTTTTTGTCTACATATCGTGTTGAACGGCTGCATGTTCCAGTAAAGCAGATACAACCATCATCACCTTGATTACATTTTTCTCTATGCTCTACATCCGTCAATTTGTACACTACTTTCAGTCCTTTACTAGATTTAAATGTATCGTCTATCTCATCATTTCTTTTTACACAGTAACTGCATTTCCCCTTTTCCTGTTTATTGTTGTCAGGGAAGAAAACATACCCTTGCTTATTGAATATTATTTTATCTAACTCACTCTGATCTCTGTTTAAGAGATCGGCTCTTTTATTTTCCTTGCTTGGAAGATAATAGAACTGATTTGATTCCTTGGAGTAAACAGCATTGTATTTAGTATATCTTGTTCCCATTAATTTTAGTGGTATTATTTTATTTTCTCTTTTAAGAACAAACTCCTCTGGTTCTGGCTGCCATCCAGAAAGACAAAGCATTTTACTGTTAGAATTTCCTTTATACTTTACTTCTATTTCCGGCTGCCCAGAGTTATTAAATTCACATTGAATAGATTTGTCTTTTAACTTTTTCTCAAAATCATTAAAACTATAAAAACTTCCGCCTTTAGAACATTTAATTTGCACATCAGGAACATAGCCATATTCTTTCAGAACTTTAAATTGTTGCGGATTACTTTCTAATATACCTTCTATAATATTATCAATATTACTATCAGTTGTTTTTGCTACTATTGCTGGTTTTACTACTTTTAAAGATAGGGGGCCAATGTTTATAGGATGGTTGAGGTCAGTATTAACATTAAAAGTACAGGAACCATTACTATAGGTTCCATGTGCTTTAGCACAAGTGCTCTCACTCATCTTCATTTCTACTTTCAATGTATTTGCATTTACTATCTCCACTATCTCAGGTTCTGGAGCAGGTGGTGCAGGAAAACAGCGGATGAACTGTGGATTGTTTTCATCTATACTTTGAGTTCCAAGGTATTCAGCGCAGAGCTTATCTTTTTCTCTATAAGTTTTGAAGTAGTACGTGATGCCATCTTTGTCTAAAATAGAGCGCCACTCAGCTTTATTTTCTCCATACCCTTTAGGGAAATCTAATTTTTCTCCAATCTCTCCGTCTCTTCCTTTCAGATTACCAATGATTACCTTAACCTTAGGATTAAAGTAATCATTGTCTTTATCTGTTATAGGAACAATTCTAACTTGTGGAAGCGACATTGCAAGTTGTTCACAAAATGGAGGGGGGCCAGGTGCAAGTGGAACAGGAGCACATTTTACTGCCGTTTGGTAGCAGGTATCACAGACTTTTTCCATCTCCCCAGGACGGAAAATATTCTCACCCGAAAATACTCTAGAACCCCATGAAGAAATTCCTGACATACAAGCCCCTTTTTGACTGCAAGCACATATTTTAGGAGAGTTAGCGAATCTTCTTTTTTCCTCATCAGTAACACCGTCTGCCCATTCCCATTTAAGACCCCGAGCAATTTCTCCTCCAGCTTTTGTTTTATCTCCTTCCCAGTCGATAAAAGCTGCAGCAGAAACTCCAGCTCCTGTACCTTGCGTTCCATATATCTGGCGGCAGGATTCCCCACTTTGTAAGTCATAACAATAACTTTGTCCATCATAAGCACATACTCTAATTTTGGGATTAAAGTAACCATCAACTCCTTGATCTTTTATTGCTTGCACCTTAATTTCCTTTACCCAATCTCCACCAACTATTGCTTCCCACCAAGTATTACTTTCTACAAATGTTGGACAATCAGCATATCCTTGATACGAAAGACCAAGTATCAAAAAAAATATCAATAAGAAATTAAGCCTTACACTTCTCATAAAATACCGGTAACCACTCATTAACTTCTTCTCCTTTTTCCTTTATTGCCTCGTACATATACTTTATCGTCTCTTTGTTAGCTGAAAGTACATGTATTTCTTGCATATTCTTTAAATCTAAATTTAAAGTTACTAATCCTTTATACTGTTTTATCAAAAATAAACCTTCCTGCGTTGGCGTCTGCAGAATTATATTCAGCTCCTCTTTTGATAAAGAAAATGCTTTCATGTATAATCTATTTGCATTGACGTTCGGCATCAAGATTCTTGTATCAACATGTTTATCTAAATATTGAGTAAATTTGCTAGCAAATGCGAGATTTAAATTTTCAGTACTTAGGATTACTACAACATTTAGTTCCGTCATTCTTTGCATCCAGTTATCAAACTCTTTCTCTGTAGGAAAAATATTACTTATCTCCCATGCTTCATCCAAAACAAGTATTGCAGGCGAGCCATCACATTTTGCCTCAAAAGAATATAAAAAATAGTAAAGTATCACGGACATACATTCCTTTTGTTTTGTAAGGTTTGCGGTGTTGAGAGATATAATTTTTGTTTCCCAGTCAATATCTGATTCATTACCATCTTGAAATAAGTAAGCAAAGTCACCATCGTCACACCATCTACTTATCTTACCCCCAAGGAGCAAGAGCACCTCAGAAATTTGTGAAATAGAACGTGATTCCTTGGGTATAGCAAATATAGAATCCACAATTTTTCTTATCTTTTCTTCTACGTCCACCAAGCTCGTATCGGCTACCATTCTTCTGATCAGTTCAACCAACATATTGCGATTGGAAGCACTATCTTCAATGTTTAGTGGATTAAATTTTAGGCTTTTGTCCTTATATTTTGGATCGATTATGTAATATTTACCACTCACTGCTTTAGTAAAAATTATTGATTTTCCAGTGTTATCCAATATGACAATTCTTGGGTTAAACTTTCTTGATTCTGATAATAGAAAATTAATGAGTGAAGTTCTGCCTGAATTTGGAGCTCCGAGTATCGTAGTATGGCCATTATTTCTTTTTCCATGAAAATTAAAGAAGTAAGGATTTCCTTTTTTTGAGAAAAAAATCATTACCGCTTCTTTCCACCTTCTTCCTTTTAATGTACCTGACGTAAAATCGTGCAGCATAGCAAAGCTGCAAGCGTATTTTGTTAAGATATTTTTCGGTTGCGTAATAAAAGCAAAATTGCCTGGAAGTTGTGCCCAAAAATGACTTTCCATATGTAAATCAGTTCTAAACATCATGAAGCCAACTAATGACATTATAGAAGATAAATCACTAATACTTTCAGCTAACTTATTCCTATCATCTGCAAATATTGTAAAAATAATTTTCTGTTGGCAGAAGTCTATACTAGAGGTCTTTTCAAGCTCTATTATTTCTTCAATTCCTGAGCTTTTAAGTAAGGTATTATCCTCACTAATTTGCAGCATGTTGATTTGTTTTTTAAATTCTTTTATTGCTTTGTTATTACTAGTAAATATCATTATTTCTGTAATGATAAATTCAGATTCAAGCTGCAAGCATCTATCTATATTACCTAAAGAGATTTCCCGGTATTCTTTTATGCTGAAAATAGAGCCAAATTTCTGTTGATTTTCAAATATTGTTTGAAACGTATTGAAACCAAAAGCTATTTTAAAATTTCTAATATATTGCGACAGGTCCCTTTCATGTATTGGATAATCTTTGTGCGTTAATGTAACAATATAGTGGAGAAATTCTATCATTTCAGAATATATTTTACCTTCACTAAACCTTAGACTCAGTTTTTTAGCTCCAAAAGGTCCTAAATCATTTTGAATTACGTCAGTTATCTTTTGCAACTCCTGATGGCTTTCTTGTAAAGACAACTTATGCTTATTCTTTATTCTATTGAAAAAAAACGAATTATTAGTATG
The DNA here is from genome assembly GCF_947251775.1 of Wolbachia endosymbiont (group A) of Epagoge grotiana. Taxonomy (NCBI): domain Bacteria; kingdom Pseudomonadati; phylum Pseudomonadota; class Alphaproteobacteria; order Rickettsiales; family Anaplasmataceae; genus Wolbachia; species Wolbachia endosymbiont (group A) of Epagoge grotiana. The sequence continues at coordinate 159,611 of NZ_OX366387.1, read as the reverse complement.
CTTGCCAAAATCGCTAAACAATATTACAATGTATAGTTCATTTATATACTGTAATTTACTATCAGTTAGTTTATTAAACCACGTTGAATGTAGGTTGTCAGAGAAGTCTTCAGTTTTATTCCATTTCAAGCTCAGTTTATTGCGCTTTCTAACGGTATGAATCCAAACGGTAAAACACAGGCTATTAATATTTTTTGATATGCTTTTTCTAATTTCAGTTCTGAGGTCGCTGTAGTTATCAACAGAAGAATAATCTTCTAACTTGATTATTTTTAACAATTCTCCCTGTTTTGTTAGTATGGTTTCTTCATCGTAATGACAAGCATAAGGAACAAAATCTAAATCAATGCTTTCTAGTAATGCTAAGTTGTTCTTTTTTTTAAGCTTAGAGTTAACTGTTGGTACTTTTAACTGCATATGCGTATTCAATAAAGATAATTAAAAAAGATAAAAATACTATCTTAATTTTTATCTTTTTTTTCGCTATCGGATTGTAATTTTATATCTTTTGCAAAGTTAAATTTTTCTTTTAAGTAGTCTGTTGCCTTTTCTGTACTACCGAACATCAGGACCAGTACACCAAACATTATCATAAAAAAGATTAGACCTCTGAACACTACTGCAAGTATCACTGCAGCTATACACAACCCTATGATTGTTGAAGGACTCATATTTTCTACAGTATCTTTAACTGAAAATGAAGAAATAAAATTTTTTACCGTTTCTTGTATACCCTTTAATTCATCACTCGCCGAACTTGCTTCGCTAGAATATGATGCAAAAATGAAACTTAATAAGGCTATAAAAACCAAAACTTTATTCAATTGAATGCGCATCAACTAAACACCTTTTAAACATTCCTCAAATATAACAACTTTTATATCAATAGGCAAGAACTGAATTCACTTATCCACTACAAGTAACACATATTTAATTTTTACCGCTGTGAACATGCTGTAAGCTCTTATCATCAACAAGAGGACTCACATTAATGGATGTTAATTTACTTGATAGGAAGTTTGAATGCAATTCAGCTACTGCTGCTATAGCAAGCACTGCAACCATAGCAAGTAGTCCTGCTCCTATCAATCCTGATGTCATTGCTCCTGCAACAATGCACCCTATTGTGGAGAGAGCACAACCTGCTACAAATGCAACGTGAAGATTTCTGTTATTGGGTTGTTTTTCAAGTGGAGTATCTTCACCCTTTTTCTTATTCAAAGGAAATTTCTGCACGATTGTAATGGCGTTTTTTCTGTCCCTTTTTTCTTCGGGTTGCATTGAATCTTTTGCCTGGCTGCCTGTCATCTGAGTAGTTTGACTATTTGGATCCATACTTTCTTTTTCTCTGGATCCCAGTGTCACGCACTGGGATGACACCTGTGGTGACTCTTTCTCAACTTGATCTTCAATCTTTTTATTATATTTAGAAGGAGATCTTCGTCCACTTGGCCCTTTGGACCTTGTTTTAGTTAGGTGTGCTAATTTTGTCTCTCCTTCATCCTCTGGTTGTAAGCCATTATCTTCTTCAACAGAGCTCAATGTTGAGTTTAAACTTTCCTCAGATGAAGTGCTTGCTATTGATGTTAAACTGTTTTTTCTACTATTTATTGGTGATATCGAGTTTTTTTCACTCAGTCCAGGTGAGTCTATTCCACTATCTGAGTCATTGCCACTACTGAGTTTAGAAGTTTGCTTCTCCTCTATTTCTTTCACAACCTTGCTATATTTTTCAAACACTTCCTCTGTAACAGAGGAATTACTAAGTATTTTATTATCACCACTTTTTTTCTCAGCTACATTCAAGGGTGTTTCTTGTGTGTTGTTTTGCTCTTCAATATGTTTTAGCTGCATTTGATCTTCAATATTTTCTTCAACAGCATTTGGTATTGAGCTTACACTGCTGCTCCTGTTAGTAATATCCAAAATTGTTTGTACTATTGCTGCCTTTTTTTTTGAGTCTAGTTTTTTTGACTCTGTTATTTCTGCTTTCAACGCTGGAAGAAAGTGTTGGATATAATTATTATAATGTTCTCTTTTTTTCCCCACTGATTTTTCTAACTCAGCTAATGCTTCAGGACTAGTTCCTTGCTTGGATGACTCTAAGTGTTTTGCAATAGCCTGCTCATTTTGTCGTTCTCTCAGTATTTTTTCCAATTCAGCCAATGTTTTAGGACTAGCTCCCTGCTTGAACAACCTTTTGCATTCTTTGGAAGTCTCATCTTGATTTTCTTGATAATTTTCTGCTGTTACCTTTTTGTATATAGTGTTGCTCAATTGTTGGTTAATATCTCCTTCCTTACTCTTAGGTTTTTTAAAGGGACTGTGCATAACATTCCTCCATACATAATAAAATGTATAGATACCTCTTTAGCGTTAATTTTACATTAAAACTGGGCAATTATGCCATATTATAAATAATTGCGGCAACTTGCTTATTGGAAGGTCGCTTAACTATTTGCTTTCTGGGCTTTCTACTTCTACAGATTTGCTATTAATATGATTCTTTGCTTGTTGAACTAACATATCCACTACTTCTTTTACAGGCTTTTCCCTATCAACCATGCCAACACTTTGGCCGGCCATTAAAGATCCTGTTTCAACATCTCCTTCAATCACTGCCCTTCTTAAAGCTCCAGCCCAGAACTTTTCTATTTCAAGCTGCCCATCTTCTTTTGAGATCTGTCCCTTTTGGTATTCATCAATAACTTCTTTTTGACGCTTCATGAAGTCATCGCTTGCTTTGTTGGCTATAGCTCTTACAGGAATTACAGGAAAATCAGCACTTATCTGTACAGAAGGTATTGCATTACGTGCGGCTGATTTAATAAACACTTCCTTAAAATTTTTGTGGGCAATTGACTCATTAGTGCAGACAAATAATGTACCTATTTGACAGCCACTTGCCCCCATTTCCAGGTAATTAACTATCATTTCGCCTCTTCCTATTCCACCTGCAACAAACACTGGTATTTGTTCATTTTTAAAATGAGGCAATATCTCTTGTGCAAGAACAGAAGTGCTGACTGGCCCTATGTGCCCACCTGCTTCCATTCCCTCTATTATTAACGCATCTACTCCCATTTTTACTAACCTTTTCGCAAGGCTTAATGCTGGTGCAAAGCACATAACTTCAATGCCCGCACTCTTGATTTTTTCTATATTAGGCTTCGTTGGCAGTCCACCGGCAAGAACTATGTGGCTCACTTTCGTTTCAATACACACATCTATCAACTCACTCAACTTTGGGTGCATAGTAATTAGGTTTACACCAAATGGCTTGTTAGTTAATTTTTGTGTCTCTATGATTTCTTTTTCCAGTAAGTCTGGGAACATTGCACCACATGCAATCACACCAAAACCACCAGCGTTTGAGATTGCTGAGACCAAGTTTCTCTCTGAAACCCAGCTCATAGCACCACCCATTATAGCAAACTCACTGCCAAGAAAATCTGTTCCTTTTTTCCAGAGGCTACTTAACATATAACCTATATCATACGTTTAAAAATGTTTTGTTTATCTATAAATGTGTGTTTTAAGGCGCCAAGTATATGTAAGATTATAAAGAGTACCATAAAATATGCAAGCATCGAATGTAGCTCATTAGCCGTGTTAGCTAGGTCTTTGTTTTGATTAATCAACAAAGGGATATGAAAAAAATATTTGATCTGTTTGCCAGAAGCAGAAGACATGACATAGCCAGATAGTGGCATTAGCACCATCAAAGAATATAAACCAAAGTGTACTGCTTTACTTATATTGATTACAAACCGAGAAAAATTTGCTGGAAGTGGTGGAACATAAGTAAAGACGCGAAAAAATATGCGTACTATGATTAATCCAAGAATAGTGATACCGCAAGCCTTATGAATAGCGTATATGTTGAACTTAATTTCATTGCTAAGTGGCAGGCTTTTCATATAAAGTCCAGAACAAAGCATACCGATAATAAAAACAGCCATCAACCAATGGATAACCCTTAAACCTAGGCTATATTTATCGTCTTCCATTTTGATTACCCTAAAGTAGCATTTATATAATAGAAAAACTATTTTTCAATCAAAATTATTAAAGCAATTTAGATTTACCGACAATGTAGCTATACAAATTCGACCCAGCCGAGAGTCAAGTAGCAGGAACTGGCATCTAAGTCATAGAAACGGATCAAATGCAAAACTTACTTGACACCCTTCGCCAGCCCCCTTATCATGAAACTGAAGCTATTTATTTATCTTCCCTGTACAGATTAAATGACAAAAAAACTCAACGTATCTGGCGTCTCATGTTTAATTTTTTGCACTATGTGCACTCTATGTCTTTATCAAATTTCTAGGTTTTTACCTATACAAGCTGAAATAAGCTTATAAAGCATTTAAAACATCAAAAAACGCCAACTTAAAAAATGGATAGTGAATAATTAGCTACCTTAGGGTTTCTTTTGCCTTTTTTTCTGTTTAGTAAATTTCTTAAACATTTATGACTAAAGGTTAGTTGCATTAAAAAGCAGCTAAATCGCGGTTATTAAGCGTTTAGAATAAAAAAACGCCATACTTGAAAGTATAATGTAAGTAATTAGCCAACCACGGGGCTTCTTTTGCCTTTTTTTCTGTTTAGTAAATTTCTTAAATATTTATGGCTAAACGACAATCGTCATCCCTGTAAAGGTCAAGTATCCCGCTACGTGTTAGCGGCTAAGAGATACCCGGCGGTATGACCTTACTATTACCCACAAATAAAAACATAGTATTGTATTTACTCAAATAATTTAATTTTATTAACCTGAAAGCTTATTAGATTAAAATTATTAAACTAAGAGTTATAATTTTAGCAACTAAAAGCTGTAAATTGCACCATATAAACAGTTATTTCAAGCAAAAGTTATGCCATTAAGAGCTATGCAACAAACATTTATATTTGTGGGTAATAGTAAGCGGTATGACGGTTCGTGATGGCATGACGATAAGGTTCCAGTGTCAAGCGTTTGGCATGCAAATTTCCTTAAACGTTCGTAAGCTTAAAACTTTACTTTAGATCAAACTGCTGTATAGTGACTTTATAGCTTCAATTTTGTAATGAATATACCTAATATAGAAAATTGTGATCTTCACAATAAAACCGTCTTACTCAGAGTTGACTTCAATGTTCCTATAAAAGATGGAGAAATTCGTGACGTCACTCGTATTTTGAGAGCATTGCCTACTATTCAGTATTTAGTGAATGCGAGTGCAAAGATTATTATTATATCACATTTCGGACGCCCAAAGGCCAGAGACAATAATCTGTCGCTAAAAAATGTAATTGACACTTTATCGCAGTTACTAAATAAAAAAGTGAAATTTATTGACGATTGCGTTGGTGAAAAAGTACAAAGAGCAGTAAGTGTTATGGATGCAGGAGATATAATATTACTAGAGAATCTAAGATTTTATGAAGGGGAAAAGGAGAATGATGCAAACTTTGCCAGACAATTAGCATCTCTAGTGGATATATATGTAAATGATGCATTTTCTTGCTCTCACAGAGCTCACGCTTCTATTTCACGCATTACAGAATTTTTACCTTCCTATGCAGGATTTTGCTTGCAAGATGAGCTAAAGTATCTTGAAAAAGCTGTATCGTTTAAAGCTAAACCTATTACTGCGATAGTTGGGGGAGCTAAAATATCAACTAAAATAAAAGTGCTTATGAAGCTAACAGAAAAGGTTAATTACCTAGTTCTAGGTGGTGCAATAGCCAATAATTTTTTGTCATTTAGCAAAGTAAATATAGGGAAATCTTTCTTTCAAAATGGTGTTGACGACCTTCTACATAATATTGTTGAAACAGCAAATAAAAACAATTGCAAAATAGTTGTGCCAGAAGACGTTCTGGTTGCAGTAAACTCTGATTACAGCACTAGTATTTCAAGAAGAACTGAGTCCATTTTGGACGGTGATATAATTTTGGATATCGGACCACAAACTTTGAGTACAATAAGCAGTATAATAGCAAGCAGTAAGACTCTGCTGTGGAATGGACCTATTGGTGTTTTTGAACATTCAGCTTTTGCAAGCGGTACAATAGGGGTAATGAAAATCGTAAGTGACTTAACGCACAAAGGAAAGTTAACCAGCATAATAGGGGGAGGCGATAGTCTATCTGCAATAAGCGCTGCAGGCCTTACCGATAAGGATTTTACATATGTTTCCACTGGTGGAGGAGCATTTTTAGATTGGTTAAGTGGCGATGAAATGCCGGGAGTTGCTGCTCTGCAAAAACGATTAGATTAAAACTTTTTTAAATTATTTCTTATAGGCTAGCTTTTTTGTGAACGTGATTATGTCGAAGACAGTTAAACTAATTTTGTGTTTAATAATACCAATAATAGGATTTATTTTTTATATTAAGGATCATTATTTTCACACCGGCTATGTAGAAGAAAATGTTGAAGTCAATCTTGAACCATTTTTCAGTTCACAACCAGCCACCGTTTCAGAATTAACTGACTTCGATAGAGGAGTGTTGAAAGTTTGTGGAGATTGGGGAGCACATCCAGATAAAGAAGATTTCAAAATTTTACTTAGTTGTCCGCAGCATCAAGAAGTAGTGAAAGGAATATATAAGTGATTACGCCAGATGCGGATTTGGAGTTACTTAAAGATGAACTGGCTAACATTTGGTTTACAAATAGTGGAAGTGAAAAAGAAACTATAGGGTTTGGACATATTTTTTGTGGTGAGCCAAACGATAAACTAGGTGGTATGCATTTTGTAGGTAGATATGTTGAAGCTCAAGAAGATAAATGGGCAGGTGCAATTTGGAATGATAAGTCCCTATGCAATAAATCAGATATTAAGCCGCCAGTTTATACATTTGGAATGAAATATTTAGGTAAGGATGGGGAAGTGAAAGTTAAATGCCCAAATGGATACGCATATAACCTTCATGCCGATAATTTCTGCAACTAAGGCGTTTAAGGAATTAGGAAAAGATGGAATGTGTCTATATGAAATGGAAGATGACGATTATCAATCAGTGTTTGTAAGAAAGAATGATGCTATACTCACGTTCTATCCTGACTTAACACCAAAATGTGATGATAAGAGTACTTATTGTAGTTGCGGTAAATCTTAATTTCAAAACCAATAGGGTGAACAAATGATAAAAATGCTATAGGGTGTAGCAAATCCAAATAAGTTAAAATTTTGATTAAAGGGTTTTGTGAATAATAATGAAGAAGGGCATTATTCGTCTAATAAAAGCAATTCAATACTCTTGTGAAGGAATAAAATCAGCTTTTATATCAGAAATTGCGTTCAGACAGGAGTTACTGCTTTTTATAGTATGTGTCTCAATTTTGTTTGTTTTGGATGTAAGTAATCTAGAACGTGCAGTAATGATAAGCAGTCTATTCCTGGTGTTAATTGTGGAAATTGTTAACACTGCTTTTGAAACGACAATTGAGCGTATTTCCAGTGAACAACACATACTTTCAAAAAAGGTGAAAGATCTAGGTAGTGCAGCAGTTTTTCTTTCATTAATTAACTTCCTGATAACATGGATGATAATATTGACAGGTTAATACGAATGTTATTAAGATATGTTGTCAAACTCACCAATTAAAGTTTTTATATCTTGCGGTAAATCAGAGACAAATTCCATGTATCCCTTACTTTTGGGGTGATATAAGCCCAGTGTATAAGCATGTAGTGCTTGTCTATTGAAATTACGAATAAAATTAGAGTTTTTAGCATATTTTGTGCTTTTACTACTATTTTTCCCATAAACTTGATCACCAACTATAGAATGTCCTATGTGGCTCATGTGGACTCGAATTTGGTGCGTTCTACCTGTTTCTAAAGTGCATTTAACGAGGCTTGCTTGTCCTATAACTTTCTCTACTGAGTAATGAGTGATTGCTAATTTGCCCGTTGTTTTTGTAACACACATCATTTCTTTATTACCACGCTTTGGAGCAATGTTAGTTTCTATAGTTCCCTGCTGGGAAGATAATGTTCCCCAAACTACTGCTAAGTATTCCCGCTTTATTTTGCGATTCGATAACAATTCAGACAAAAAACTATGGGCTGCTTCATTTTTTGCAATTACCATTAGCCCACTAGTATCTTTATCGAGTCTATGAACAATTCCTGGTCTTACATTAAGGTGAGCGATAACTGCGTTCAAAAGCGTATCATTGTTTGTCCCAGCACCTGGGTGCACTGTTAATCCACTTTGTTTACTCAGAACTATAATGTCTTCATCTTCATAGACGATATTAAGTTTTATGTCATAATTAGGCTCAATTGATGTGGATATGTCAGGTTGAACGAGATGCACCACATACTCTTCATCTGGTTTTACTATGTAGTCATTATTAATTATCGGTGTGCCAAGTAATTTCACCTGCTCATTTTGTATCAATCTTTGCGCTTTGCTGCGTGATATGTTGCATTTTTCAGCTATATAGGTGTCTAACCTTAATTTCTCTTTATCATTATTAACACTTAAGGTTATTATTGAGTGATCTATAGTGATTTACCCCGCGCCATTTCCCATGCTGCTTGAACATTTGGGTCTGTAAACATTGTTGCACTAGACTCAATTTGCAGATCACCTTGTTTTTTAATATGGCAAATTGTTTGAGAGCCATCTTTCCAGTGGATTGTAACTTTATTATCAAAATCTCGTAATGTTGCCTCAACCTTTTTTTCTTTATTATCTTTTTCTTCCAGCTTAATAGATTCTAATAAATAATATAGAAAGTCACTTGGTTTGCCGTTGATTTTTTCTTTCCATTCATCTGTTTTTTCTTGTTCAGATTTTTTTTGCTCTAACTTTTCCTTCTTTTGCTGCAGCTTATTTTGTTCTGCTTCCAGCTCTAACTTTCTAACTGTGTCACGTAGTTCTTTGACTTTATTTTCTAATACTAATAATTTATTAGTATTATTTCCATTGTTAGCTTCTAAATCAGGCGTACTTGGTTGAGCTTGCTTCTTTTTTATTTCTTCTAATTCATTCCTTACTACGTTTAATTGCTCCTTCAATTCCGTTTTTTCCTCTTCTGTATCCTCTTTTAACTTTTTTAGCATGCTAAGGAACTCGTTATTATTAGACTGCGTAGTTGATTGAAGCCAGCCTACAAAGCGGCTTGGTTCAAATCGTTCAATTTTATCTTCAGCAATTTTAATAGCATTCTCTAACCTAGAAAAAGTACCTTCAATATCTAGTGAATGTGCTTTTTTTGTCAATTCTTTAGTGTTGTTTAAAACTTCTGAAATTTCTGCATGTAGCCAATCTAAATCTTTTTTGATGTCTTCTCTGATTTTTTTTAGGTGATCAAGCGTTTCTTTAATGTTAATATTTGCAGGCTTTAAAAGACTATTATCAAGTAAATCGCAAGCTTTTTTAAGGTTACTGTCAAATGAGTTGCAAAGCGGACTAAGTAGTTTTTTCATTAGAGATATTAGTTCATTTTCCCTTTTACCAAGCTTATTTTCTACTACTGATACAACCATGCCCTTTCCAGACCAGTATGGAAATAGAAGACCTAAAGAACTGTGTTTTCTAATAGTATGATTTTCATGATCCACGCTATTACTTATTAGATTGCTAAGTGTTGATATGATGCATAAAAGAATAGCGACTAATAAAGCTATTAATATTATTGGAGCATTAATGGATTGTGATATTGCTGAAACTACTATAATAGTACCAAATACATATGATCCAGTAAACAAGAGAATCCTATTTCTATTTTCTGCTTCTATATCTTCTAGTATTTCTCTCTGCGTCTTAGAATTTGGTAAAACTATTGAAAGCTTTTTCCTCTTACGATCTAAATTTGTTACAATTTCAATTTTTTTAGCTTCTTGAGCAATCTGGCTGTACTGTTCATCAACTTGATAGTTTCCTATTTTTTTATCTATTTCATTCTCTTTTATTTTTTGTGTATTTATAAAGTTTATAACAGCAGTAAATAAGAGAACTATAAGAGGAATAAAGGCAAGAGGTGCTGGCGTGAACGCAAACCCAGCAATACTTACTGTAACAGGCTGAATAGAAAAGGCAGCAAATGCTATAAGAGTAGCAATGGTACTTGCTATCGATATAGTACCAGAATACTTTCTTATAGAGCTCAAAATTCTACTGGGCTGGTCAGAAAGTTTTCTAAATCCTAAAAAATCAAAATAGTCTTTGAAAGGATCTTTAGTGTCTGTAACCATAACATTTTTCTAGTTTAAACTTATTTAGGTATACATTAACCAAACCTTAAAATCAAGTTTCTTAATTTTTCAACATGTGCCAAGGCCTATTGGAGCGCACTGTATTAATCTTTACGTAACGATTTGTTAACCAAACAGAATGTGTGCCATACGTTTCTAGATCAGCATGTTTAATAATTTTAGCGTTGCAAGCTGAATAGTCGAATTCACTTAATTGAATTATCAGATCAACACTATTACAGTTTCTCAAGATATCTTCTTTTTTATAAGCAAGCAGTACTGATTTATTATTTCCTTTATTATATATACAGCCATACTTTAGTCTTTTATCTGGATTGCTATATTTTGTATGATTCAAAATTTGGTTCTGTCCGTTTTGCTTTGCCCACGTTTTGATAACAAAATTTCTGCTTTTTCTAGTGAGAGAATATAGTAAGTTATCACTCTCCTTTGCAGCAACATTATCAGCATTTATTAGGATGTCGGGGGTTTTATATGCAGCGCTAAAGCAAATACCTAGTACAATAAAAAAAAATCCCAAAAAACGCCAATTTCTTTCCCACAAGCACAGCCACAATAACCCAAATGTTATTATAATAATTGATGAGGCAGGAAAAGTACGAATGGGAATAACCAAATACTGAAGACTAGCGATAGCGTTTGTTATATACAAAATGCTGTCAATTGGGCGCTCTATAAATGGCGCTATAATCCATTCAATACCTAAAGGAATCAATAAGACATAAATTATTCCAAGTGGAATAATAATTAATGTAACTATTGGTATAGCAACTAAATTTGTGATAATGCCACTAATTGAAAAATAATTAAAATTATATATCGTATACGGAACAGTTGCTAAACTTGCTATTACTGAGCTGATCATTATCGACACAAAATATTTCATTATTTTTATTTTGAATAATTTATTAGCATTAATTTGATAACTGGCAACCAGTGCCAAAACAGCAGAAAATGACATCTGAAAGCCTGGCTTTAAAACTGCTTCAGGTTCTATGATAAGTATCACTGCAGCAGCAAACGCAATTGCTATTAACCCTCGATATTTTCTCTCTATCATTATTGCAACGAGTACTAAAATCACCATGATGTAGGCACGCTGAGCAGAAATTTGCATACCGGTAATCAACAAATAAAACGTGGTTGGCAAGATAGTAAGGAATGCAGATATTTTCTTGGTGTTATACTTAAGAGTCAAAGTTTCAGATATTGCGAATAAATTACGAAACACTACAAAAAACAGACCAGCAACGAATGATAAATGCAAACCAGATATGGCAAACAAATGTGCTATACCTGAATCTCGTATCGCGTCCATAGTTTTTTGATCTATGCCATCTTTTTTACCGATCAGTAATGCAGAGATTATATCCGCATGTGGTTTCTTGATATTTTGCTGCAGGTTTTCATAAATGTATTGACGGAAAGATTCTATATATTCTTGAAATTTCCTTGCTTCAGCCTTTTTGTGCAGGACTATTTTGCTTGTTGCAAAGCCTGTTGCACTTATTTTCTGGTAATATGCTATTCTTGCAAAATCGTATGCATACTCCGAGGGCGCAATCTTTAGAGGGAAGAGTTTTGCTGATAATTTTACTTGATCGCCTATTTTAATGCCTTTTTCCACTTTGGTTCTAACTGATATTCTGATGTTATCTAGAGCTCTATCCGGTGTCATTCCAGCGCGTGACGCTGGAATCCATATCTTTTTTTTCTGGATCCCAGTAGGCTTTGTTGCATCGCTCTTCGGATAGTAGGTAACGCACAATAAATTTATGAAGCTATCTCAAATTTAGCCATACCAATATCAGTGAACTTATTGAGCAAATAGCATTTAACAAGTAGTTCCTTCTCTCTATTTGTCTCAGATTTATTCCTAAAACTAAACCCGAATGTTTGTTTCAGTCGCGAGAAAAAACTTTCTATATAAGATCTTTTTCCGTAGTTTGTTTGCCTTTTCCACCTCTTCATTCCATCTTCGCTGCATGATTTTATTAGTCTAATTGCAGCATTTCTCTCAGCCATATAGTCTAACTTTGGATGCTCTGCTGCGTTGTTTTTCGGAGGAATTTTCGTTTTTATACCATATTGATTACACAGCTTATAGAGCTTTTCTCTGTCATATGCCCTATCTGCATATAGTACTTTTATGACATACTGAAAATCGACTTCTTTTAGCAAATCACAAACTCCATAGTGATCAGCCGTTACTGTATTTTACAGCTATGGCTTTTTTGCTGTTTGTATTCAACATTACATGCAATTTTCTTGTCTGTTCATAGCTGCGATACTTTCTATCTTCGCTATTTTCTTTGCTATGACCAGGAGTGTTGTTGTATATACTAATTCCTGTACTGTCTATAGCAATTTCGATATCTTCCATATTATTTTCTGCAATCATTGATCTTAATATTGAGTTTCTTAAACCTTCTTGATGATTGTGAATAGCTGATAACTTGCAAATTTTTCCCAATTTGCTCAAGGTATCCTGCTATAAACCCAACTGTTTGCCTCAGGCCTATTCTAAATAAACAAGTTATTATGTGCACCAAAATTACAACTTTATCGCTATAAATATTGTTGCCAACTGGTATTTTTGGACCATTCTCGTACCACTTTTCTATGGCTTCGTTGATATAATGAAAAATATTTCCTCTTTTTTCTAGAAATTTGTTATATTCGCTATGGTTACTGACCCTCATTTTTTGTGGCATATTTTTTCTTTCAAGGTTAAATGGCTATTTTATAATGAATTTTGTCAGTAGCCACCAGATTTTTTCAGTTGCTATGCAACAAAGCCATCCCAGTATCAAGTACTGGGATGACAAAAGGGGGCGCTGGGATGACAGGAGAGGATTTTGAGATAGTAGGGGATTTTTCAACAGAAAGTAGAAATTGTTTATATGAGCCCCTGTCGTTAATATCCTTCACTGTGGCAACGATATCTTTTACATATCTCTCTTTATCAAGAATTTGAGTATCAACTAAAGCTGTTCTTAATTTACTAGCTGTAAATCCTATGAGCACTGCAATTAAAGCGATACACAATATCGCGTACCTTTTATACAATATTGCAATCAAAATTAGTGTGGGTAAAAGCAAAAGAAAAATAGATATGCAGCTTGGTTCAAAACTTAGGGAAAAATAGGTTAGAATTCCTACACACTGAAAAACAGGAAACCACAGTATCAAGTTATATTGTTCATTGCGCAGATTGTTACGTATATAACTAACTATTATGTCAAGAAAAGTTAATAAGTGTGTCGATATTTGCATGTGGTGAAATTTTATTTTTCTTTTTTCATTATTTGTATATATAATAACTAAATAAGCAACGACGCGGGATGGAGCAGCTCGGTAGCTCGTCAGGCTCATAACCTGAAGGTCGTAGGTTCAAATCCTACTCCCGCAACCATTTTTAAGGATATAGTTGTTCCACTTTCCAATCGCTTCCCTCAACAAGAGTGTATCTAAATCTAATATGCTTCCTATATTCACCTTCTTGCCAAAATTCAATTACTTTTGGGATTACGCAAAATCCCACCCAAAAATCAGGACGAGAAACTTGTGTATTATGAAATTCTTTTTCCTTCAATTTTATAGCTTGCTCAAAATCTTGCCAATCTTTCAGAATGCTCGATTGTTTTGAGCACCATGCGCTAATTTGACTACCCAGCGCTCGAGAAGAGAAGTATTTGTCAGTTCTTTCATCGTTTAGAAGTTTAACCTCTCCTTCAATTCGCACTTGCCTAGCAAATTCTATCCAATGAAACACTAACGCAGCTTTGGGGTTCTCAGTCAATTCTTTCCCTTTTTTACTGTTTACGTTAGTGAAAAACACAAAACCTTCTTTGCTATATTCCTTTAGTAATACCACTCTTGCAGATGGAATACAGTCTTTGCTACAAGTTGCTAGCGTCATTGCAGTTGGTTGTTCACACGGAGAATTAAGTACTGCTTTGTACCACTTTGAAAACAAATCAAATGGATCTTTTTCAAGTGAAAATATCATATCAAAAAATAAAATCTTAATTCTGGCACGCGTTGCAAAAATAAGTGCTACGGCCATTTTGTCGTATAAGTGTTATGATATTATTGCAAATCTTGCAAGGTTTTTGAACTTTACCATATACGTAAAAGTTATTTTGAAAGTATCCAGCAGATCCAGATGGCTGTGCATAATCTTTCAGTGTTGAACCGCCTGCAGCAATTGCATCACTCAGAGTATTTTTTATTTCAGCAGCAAGTTTTTCGCACTCTCTATAGGTCAAGTTTTTTGCTGACCTGAGTGGTGATATACAGGCTCTAAACAAGCTCTCAGAAGCATATATGTTGCCTACGCCAACTATTGATTTATTGTCCATTAACGCTGATTTGATATTCACTTTTTTGTTTTTCAGCAACTCCTGTAAATAGTCTCCACTGAATTCATCCGTGAGGGGCTCTATTCCAAAATCGCTAAAAAAATCCGTTTCTTGTTCTTTATTTAAAACGATAACTAATCCAAATCTTCTTGGGTCATTAAAAATTATTGAAGTATTGTCAGGAAATAAAAATACCACGTGATCATGCTTATTCCGCATTTGATCGTGGTCATCATATATAAGCTTTCCGCTCATGCCAAGATGTATGATTACAGCCACACTACCATCTGTATTCCAGATGGTATACTTACCTCTACGCTTGATGTTGCGTATGACTTTGCCCTTTAGCATATCATCAATATTTTTTGTTATTGGGGCACGTAAATTCCAATTATTCACTATAACATTACTGATTTGCTTGTTTTTAATTTTATCAAGCAAAAAATTAGAGATTACTTCCACTTCCGGTAGTTCTGGCATGATACCTCCTTCAAAACTTAAGTTTCTGATGGTAATTTTGTCGTTCTCAAATACATTCGAGTATTCTGCGGTGCTTTCTCCTAAAAATTCCTCACCACAAACGAGTTTTGAAAGGGTTCTCTGTCTACTCTGTTGCTGCTTTTTTCTTTTCAAAATATTTTGCTTTAAAGCTTTCGCTAATCTTTTTTTCTCCTCTTCTTTTTCCTTATTCTTTTTTGTGTTATTCATTATCATAATATATAAACTTGCCGTTGTAGCTCAGGTGGTAGAGTACGTCATTGGTAATGACGAGGTCCCAAGTTCGAGTCTTGGTAACGGCACACTGATTATACTTATAATATTGCATAACTTGTAAGCAAGGCTTAGAAGAAAGTTACAGAGGTAAGTTGTCATGCTTTTTCCATATCCTTTCTACCTTCTTGTTTTTGAGTAGCTCTAATGCTTTACAAAAGTGATACCTTGTTTTACTTGGCACTATAATGTCATCAATGTATCCATATGATGCAGCAAAAAATGGGTTAGCAAATTTTTCTTTATATTCTTTAATTAACGTTTGCTGATCTTTTTCGTGTCGAAATATAATCTCAACTGCACTTTCAGGGCCCATCACAGCTATTTCAGCAGTTGGCCAGGCATAATTTATATCACCTTTTAGATGTTTCGAATTCATAACAATGTATGCACCACCATACGCTTTTCTAGTGATAAGGCTAATTTTCGGCACGGTCGCTTCAGCGTAAGCGTAAAGCAGTTTCGCTCCGTGTTGTATTATATTATTGTATTCTTGATTTGTACCCGGCAAAAATCCTGGAACATCAATAAGTGTGATGATCGGAATGTTAAATGCGTCACAAAACCTTACAAACCTCGCAGCTTTTCTTGAAGAATCAATATCCAAACATCCTGCAAGGTGCATAGGTTGATTTGCAACAATACCGACAGTATTTCCTCCAATTCTACCAAAACCAGTTATGATATTACGAGCAAAATCAGGTTTCAGTTCAAAGAAATTCCTTTCATCACAAACTTTTTCAATGAGTTCATACATATCATAAGGAGTATTAGGATTGGTAGGAATTAGAGTGTTTAAGGATTCATCAATGTCGTCAACATCATTACAGATTGGTGCAGATTTTGGTGATTCTTGATTATTTGCTGGTAAGAAAGTAAAGAATTTACGCATTTTTAGCAGCATTTCAACATCATTATTGAATGCAAAATCCGCTACTCCTGTTTTGCTTGTATGAATTTTTGCTCCACCGAGGTCTTCGAAACTTACATCTTCGTAGGTAACCTTTTTTACTACATCTGGCCCGGTTATAAACATATATGAACTGTTTTTCACCATGAAAGTAAAGTCAGTTAATGCTGGGGAATAAACTGCACCTCCTGCACATGGGCCCATAATTAAAGAAATTTGTGGTATAACACCTGATGCATTTACGTTTCTTTGAAAAATTTCTCCATAACCAGCAAGGGAATTTACTCCTTCCTGAATTCTGGCTCCACCAGAGTCATTTAGTCCGATAATTGGAACCCTGGCATTAATTGCCATATCCATAATTTTGCATATTTTTTTTGCATGTGACGCACCAAGTGATCCACCAAAGACAGTAAAATCCTGAGAATAAACAAAAACTTTTCTGCCATAAATAGTACCATGACCAATCACTACCCCATCACCTAAAAAATTAGCATTTTGCATGCCAAAATCATTTGCATGATGTTTTACGAATTTATCGTATTCTGCAAAAGAACTTTCATCGAGCAATATACTGAGCCTTTCTCTAGCAGTTAATTTCCCTTTTTCATGTTGTTTGGTAATCCTGTCAGAACCGCCTCCTTTTTCAGCTTCTAGTGCTTTGGTTTTTAGATTTTCTAGTATTTTAAAGTCTTGCATACAATAAAGTAGTTTTCAAATTAGTTGTAGACTTTATTAAGTTTACAAACCCTACTAACTATACACATACACTATTGCTATATGCAACAATGTATGTATGATAATTGTTAATGCTCTGGTGATTCATGGTCACTACTTTGAAAATGTTGCGATGTGTCAACACTTTTCATATTAGAAAGAGGTGGAATAACTGCACTGCTTTTCGTTTGTGCAAAACTTTTAGCAGCTTCAACAACCTTGCTTATACGAGGTTCTTTTTCTAGCTCTTTTAGGTACTTTGAGAAGATTTCACAACTTTTGTCATCCATATGTACCATTATTTTACCAAAACTTTCAGCTTTTTCAGAAGATAAAATCATTTCGATCTTTTCATCGCCTACCCTAAAGGTCATTTTTACTTTGCCTTGCATATCATGATATTGCCAGCTTTTTATTCAGATTAGATTATCTCCTTCTCCTATTCGCAATGCACCATATTCTAAGTCCTTAAATTCCGGGGAGTTCATAAATTTTGCAGGAGTGATCACACTTTTTTCTGGACACTGTACATAATAAAATTTATTATCTCTTTCTACTACAATTTCTTTTTTTTTGTCATTTTCAATACTATCACTTACAATTTGTTTTAGACGTGACAAATATTCGCCGCGTTCTTTCAGTATATCTTCTGGCAATAATCTCCGAACTTCTTGGCTCACATCAGTGCCTGTTGAAACTAGATTAAACATTTCTAACATAAGAGGCCGTAGTTTTTCTTTTCCAGTCTCAGTAACATTTTTATCTTGCTCCATGAGGTGGTATAAGATCAGTATCGAATAATCTATTATTGATGACTTTTTTCTCCTTGGAATACATCAACACTAAACATGACCTTGTGCTTTTTTGCATCGTCTATAGATTTTTGAAGTCTCTTTGCTATGTTTTCGATAGCTTCATCATTAGGTAAGTGTTCAGGCAATGGCGTCAACTTAAGGAAAAATATCAGCGATAGTGTATAAAATTTCTCTCTAAATTTTTTATCATTAAATTATCCAAAGAGTGCAAGGGACAGCACTTTTGTTTCTGTTTTATTTCAACAAAGAAGTCTAAAATGTGTCCTTTTTAGGTGAAATATGCAAAAAGGAAAAAACCTTATTCTACAAATTAAAAATATAATATACTCGAAAACTTTTCAGAAAATCCATTGTGTTGAGTTTTACACGAACAAGCTTTTTCGACAGTATTTTCTATGATTTTAAAGTTAGTTAAAAAAAGTTTGGGAATAGAATGTGAACTTATGGAGCCATTGACATGTACCCTCAAAGCAAGCTTTTTCTAAAGCAAGGTATAAGATTTGCCATACCATACGCGTCAAGTTAAGAGATTGTGAGCAAATTTAGAGAGGTTAAAGTGGATACTCTAGCCCTTCTACGTTTGTCTTTTAATGAAAATCGCGACCAAGTTATAGTGAGTTTTTTAAGAAATGCTTTTAAACTATTAATTTTGGTTAATACTAAAAATAACTCTCTAACCCGCCTTTTTAGCTCAATAAATGCCTTTGTTAATCTAAGTTCTGTATTCTTTTTCACTTCTGTGCAACCAACTATGCCGTGAAATATAAGAATTGCGCACAATTTAGCATATAGTTCACATAATACTCTGCATGGCTTTCCTTTTAGCTTATCAAGCCTGATATGGCTTTTATACAATTTAAATAATAACTCAATTTGCCACCTTACTCTGTAAATCGTTAATACTTGCTCAGCACTAATTTTATTTTCTGGAACATTAGTTATAAATATTGACCAGTTCAACAATTTTTGATTTCTTTTAGAGGATGTATATCCCTGCGATCTTGCTAATCTATTAGCTTTCCTTCTTCTGGCCATAGACTGTTCTTCAGTTAGTTTCTGACATATAATTCTTACTCTAATTTTTGCTTCTTTTCCTAACAATACCTCGTTTTCTAAAAATAACTTATCCTCTAAACATTCTAATAACTCCATTTTTTGATTTGTTTCTACATCATATATGTTGGTATCGGATTTATAACGACTTATGAAATAAGCTCCTATTTCATTGATTTGTTTAAAAGAACTTGGCACAAAATAACCGAGATCAGATATTAGCAAAT
Organism: Wolbachia endosymbiont (group A) of Epagoge grotiana; assembly: GCF_947251775.1. Lineage (NCBI taxonomy): Bacteria > Pseudomonadati > Pseudomonadota > Alphaproteobacteria > Rickettsiales > Anaplasmataceae > Wolbachia > Wolbachia endosymbiont (group A) of Epagoge grotiana. Next base: position 140,528 of record NZ_OX366387.1, on the reverse strand, counting down.
CATTGCTTAATATATTACTTAAATGTTTCCTATATCCCTGGTCTGATCTTACCCCCTCCGTTAAATTAAGTTGGTCTATTATCTGATTCATGTAGTCGAAAACTAATTGTAACTTTATTCCAGACTTAGTATTGCTTTCATAGCCACTGTAGCTAGTACCATAACCTTTATACATCTCTTCCATACTGTTAGGTAGAGTAATATAGCTACTGTCCAATAATTTAACACTATTAAATTGCTGTAAGATTTTGCAATCAACTTGCAAGATATTTTTAAAGAGAATCACAGATTCATTATACATCCTTTTCATAAATTCCACTGCTTCTTCAGTAAATCTAAAATCCAAACCTTGTTTTGTTATATCTATCGAGTCCTCGTTTAGTAATTGACACATTGTTTCTACGCTACAATTATCAACTCCTATATTACCCAAGACCATGGCTTTTACGAATGATGAACCTTTTAGCTTTCTCTTTCTTTTTATAAACCTTGTTGTAATTGAGATTTTCTCTGCTTTTTCATTAAAAAATTCTTTGAGCTTTTTTGATAAGCAAGTTATTTTATTCATTGGTTCTCTCACTAAAAGTATATCTGGGAGAACTTATACCTTATTATTCTATCTCTTTCATACCTTTATTTCCTTAACTTGACGCGTATGGTAGAGGGAACAGAGCTAATATTAGAGAGAGAGGAAGAGACTCACGCAGTAATGGTAACAGATAAGGGTTTAATCTACAGAGAAGAATTTTTCACATCATTATCAGTAGTAGCCGGAAAAATAATGGGAATGAGTTACAATGGGCCGCTCCTATTTGGTTTGCGTGATCAAAAGGGAAGGGAAAATGTGTAAAGGGATAAGATGTGGAATATATACGAGAAAGTCAAATGAAGACGGTATAGAGCAGAAGTTTAACAGTTTAGATGCGCAACGAGTAGCATGTGAGAAGTACATAAAGAGCAAAGAAGGCTGGGTAGCATTGGCCAAAAGGTACGACGATGGAGGTTTCTCAGGAAAGAATTTAGAAAGACCAGCAATAAAGGAATTATTTGAAGATGTAAAAAAAGGAGAAGTAGATTGTGTAGTAGTATATACGCTAGATAGATTATCAAGGGAAACAAAAGACAGCATCGAAGTAACATCATTTTTTAGAAGACATAGAGTAAATTTTGTAGCAGTAACGCAGATATTTGACAATAATACGCCAATGGGAAAGTTCGTACAAACGGTGTTATCAGGAGCCGCACAACTAGAAAGAGAAATGATAGTAGAGAGGGTAAAAAATAAAATAGCAACATCAAAAGAACACGGACTATGGATGGGAGGAACTTTGCCGTTTGGGTATGATGTAAAAGATAAAGAATTAATAATAAATGAGAAAGAAGCAAAAATAGTAAAGCATATATTTGCAAGATATTTGGAGCTGAAGTCAATGGCAGAGTTGGCAAGAGAGTTAAATAGCCAAGGGTACCATACGAAATCAGATATCTTTAAAAAAGCGACGGTGAGAAGAATAATAACAAATCCAATATATATGGGAAAAATACGGCATTATGAGAAAGAGTATGAAGGAAAACATGAAGCAATAATAGAGGAAGAAAAATGGCAAAAAGCGCAGGAATTGATAAAGAATCAACCATATAGAAAAGCAAAATATGAGGAAGCGCTACTTAGGGGAATAATTAAGTGCAAGAGTTGTAATGTGAACATGACGCTGACATACTCAAAAAAAGAAAATAAAAGATATCGATATTACATATGTAACAATCACTTAAGGGGAAAAGGTTGTGAATCAATAAACAGAACTATAGTAGCGGGAGAAGTGGAAAAAGAAGTGATGAAGAAAGCTGAACAGCTATATGAAAAATGGGGAAAAAAAGCGGAAGAGTGGAAAAATTTAAGTTTTGGAAAACAGAAAGAAGTAGTGAAAAAGTTAATAAAAGGAGTAATGGTAAAAGAAGATGGAATAGAAATGGGTTCGGAGGATAAGGTGGAATTTATACCAATAATGAAGAAGAAAGGAAATAAATGTACAGTGATTGAGCCAGAAGGTAAAACAAACAATGCGTTACTGAAAGCAGTGGTAAGAGCCCACCTATGGAAACGTCAGCTAGAAGAGGGAAAATATGCAAGCGTAGGAGAGCTAAGTGCCAAAATTAATATAGGTACAAGACGTATACAACAAATTTTAAGGTTAAATTATTTAGCACCAAAGATCAAAGAAGACATAGTAAATGGGAGGCAGCCAAAGGGTTTGAAGTTAGTTGAATTGAGGGAAATACCAATGCTGTGGAGTGAGCAGATGAAGAAATTTTGCAAATTAGCGATTTAAAAATCACACGATTAATACTTTACTAATACAAATTAGCTACATAAGAGATACAAAGAAAAAAATAATATGAGAAAACTAATTACCGGAAAAACTAATGAAGCAGATATAACCTATGAGTTGCCATTTGATCAAGATCAGTTAACAAGCAAAGATAAAAAGGAGCTTTTTAAGCTATTAAAAAGGATACAAGAGGGTAAAAGTATCAGTGAAAAAATTAGTAAATCCTTTCATGATACACGAAAGATTCCGTGGATACTAATAGTTGATATATATGAACGTAGAAGAGACGTATTCACACTATTACATTATGCTAGATTTTGCAAGAATAAGCAAGCTGAGAATGATCTTTTAGAAGAAGCTAAAAAACATGGGCTTTTTAAGGAGTTTAATCGTACGAAAATAGTCTCGGACTACTTAGGAAGTCATGGAGAATTAATACGTACATATAGTACTGTTAAAGATGGTGTAGTAAGGGTAGAAGGTTTTGAGCCTTGGGATGATAAGGAAGTGATGAATCCAAATATGACAAGTGACAAAGAAGAAAAAAACTCGTTAATAGAAACTATTATGGAAGGATCAGTGGCTTATAATATTTCAGAAGATATTGAAGAAGTTTCGGATAAGAATAAAGAAAATTTTTATGGAGAACAACAAGAAGAAACCGCAGAAACTGGCACTCAGCCGTGCAAGAAGATTAATAATGGTGAAGATTATGAAAGGAATGAAGAAAATCAAGGGAATTTCGCTAACTCAGGAAGAACGGTGGTAAAAGAGCTGAATGCTTTAAGAATCTTTTCTTCTAACCCTTGTGTTAACGATAAATCTTTCAAAATTGCAGATGAAGAATCATCAACAAAAGCAATGCAACGGAGAGCGATTCTGACTGGTGCCGTTGGGGTGGTGCTACTGGTAAGTGGTATTGTATCACATATTATGAAAATGCCTACTATAGGAACAGTTGGAGTGATTGCTGGATTGGCATGCATAAGCTTTGCGTTGTACAGTACCCTAGAACCGAGTACAAAGCTAGAGAAGGTAGAAGAGCTCTTCCGATCCAACGCAAGAGAACATTCCTAAAAAACACAGATATTAAAATAATTTCCTAAGAAATACTTCTAATTTACTAACCAAGTACTAAACCTGCTGCTATTTTCCTCAAGGCAATCCATCAACTTAATAGGTATATTGTTTACACTACTCATCTTCGTAGTCAGGATATTGTGGAGGAGCCTCTCCTTGCTTTTTAGTAACTTTTGGATATCTTGTTCCAGCTTCTGCTTCAATAATGCCACAACATTCTACTAAAAATTCCCAATTATCGCCATAATCAAAAAGAAAAATCATTTTTTTATCTGGCTCAAAAACCTTGTAGATATAAGAATTTTTGACGCTTTTTTCATTAGGCATAAACTATAATCAGTATTATAAAATAAAGTGTATACTTCATTACTTTCATAAATATCGTTTATGTTACTATAAAAACCAAATTAATGATCTAACTCAAAACTAAAGACCTTTATGATAGTTTCTGCAAATTTATAAAGACAGCTTTCAATTCCATCTCACGGTAGATTTTTTTGTCTAGAGAAACTTTAAATAAGTATACTTTCTTTTTCTTATCCACTTAATTTATCTTTAACTTACATTAAATTAACCAATAGCAAAAAAACAACACAACTCAACCACTATCGGCTGAGAGCCGAAAGGTTGGATATAGCGCTGGAAGCGCGGTGAGAAGCTAAAGCTACTCCAATCTTATACTAGATATAGAATGAGGCTGATGTGCATCTGTATGTTTATTGATGTACTCATTAATGACTTCATCTGTGATATGTCCGCTGGTAGCACTAAAGTATCCTCTTCCCCAAAAACGCTTTCCCCAGTACATTTTATTTAGCTCTGGAAATTCTTGTTGAACTTTGCGTGAAGACCTGCCTTTGGCTCTTTGAACAAAATCACTCACAGCTATATGAGGAGGTATTACTACGAATAAATGTAAATGATCTGATGATATTACTCCGTTTTCTATCTTAATCCCCATTTCTTCAGATACTTCTGCTATGATTGTTCGTATTCTCTCCTTCATAGCCTTAGTTAATACTCTGTACCGATATTTTGTAATCCAGACTATATGGTACCTATGATAAAATACAGTGTGTTTTCCTTTGTCATATTCCGTCATAACTATACTTTATAAAGTACAGTTATGACATTGACAAACTAAAGTTTCTCCACCTAGAAGGTGGAGGCTTGTACCATCTTATGGAAAGTCAAACATAACCTTACCCACATATCTTACCCTATTCGGACTATTAGGAGAAATGCTATACTTTAGAAAAAGCTTAACTGAACTTTCATTCGTTCTGACAACACATACTTACTTTTAATGACCGATGATATGGTCGTTGCTGGAAATAGGCGTTCTTAGGCCTTGAAGATGACTGTTTACTTTCGGCAAATCGTCTAAATCATGCTCTATTTTTTGTGTTTCCATCTCAAATTTAAATCCCAATTTTTCACAGAATTTTTGAAAGTATTCTCTAATAATAGAGAGCAAGTTTCTATCTCCTTCTTTATAATTTTTTAATTCCTTGGGAACAGTGAGTGATAATTTACCGTCTTTATAGGTTACACCATCTTTTCCATCTTGAGACTCAAGTGTAAATTCCAGTGAGGTGGATAGACCACATATTTTTTCCCCTGGATTATCAAATTTGATTACAGGTATTTCCATATCAGACTTTACTCTTATGTTATTATGGTCAGTGTAATCAATATTCATTACTTTGTCAGGGTCTTGCGTTGTTAATCGATAATTGCTAAGTGCAGAGTGATATTCAATAAATATACCTGCTAAGTATCCTGCTTGATTACAATTAGTAACTAGTTCTTCTAAGATAGGGGCACTCGGAACTTCTGCTTCAGCATATTTAAACATTTCCTTAAAAACTTCCTTTACAAATGGTCGGTAGTTCTTATTCTCATCTCCTACTTTGAGTAATAGATGCATATGCTCTCTTCCAGCATTGTAAAATCTCTCAAAATCTCTACCGTACGAATTGGTTTTCTGATAATCAGGAATTTCAGGATTTTCACAATGACTTTCCCACAATTCACTTAACGCGTTATATGCAAGTTCTTTTTCAAGATCCTTAAGGACTGAATTAACAAAAGCCCTGCCATGATCTTTATCTATTTCTCTTTGTTTTTTGCTTGCGGCTTCAGCGCTATATATATCATAACTATTAAAAAGGTTGCTTTTGCGATATTTCGCTCCTTCCATTAACACAGAGGTTAAAACTGTATCTATAATCTTTCCATTAATAACAAAGTTCATTCTTGGAAGATCGAAATACATTGTTTCACCAGAGTGTGCTGATTTATTGCTCTCGCCAGCCTTTAATTTACTAAAGCTAAATTCTTTAATTTTAACCTTCAACGTAACTATTGGATTTGCTTCTGTCATAGTCCGTACTTATTAAAGCCCCTAAACTTGATTATAACATAAGAACCATTAATAGATTATTAACAACACCTAAACGCAACAAAGGCCTTACACCATCTGTACAACAAATACGCAAAGACAATAGAACTTTATTATATTCTATCTATAATGATTCAAAATAGCAAGCCTCAAACTAGAAGCCTGCTACCACTTACTGGTTACTTTACATCAATCTTCTTGATGTGTTTCTCTGACTTAGGTATGGTTACATGTAATACTCCATCTGAAAAACTAGCAGATACTTTATCTCGCTCCACATTTACTGGAAGCTGAATAGACCTATAGAAAGAGCCATAGTACCTTTCTCGATGATAAAACTGCTTATCTTTTGACTCGTTATCACATGTCTTTTCACCCTTCACTATTAAGCTATCGCCAGATATACTAATATCTATGCTTTCTTTGGAAATACCTGGTAACTCTAATGAGAGGCAATAGCTTTCCTTTGTTTCATAAAAGTCACAAGCTGGTAATAGACTGTTGCTTCTTCTGGAAAGCTCTGGATTCCATCCTGTAAAGAAGCTATCAAATATGTCATCAACGGCCCTTTGTAACCCTCTTACACTAAAGTTATCACGGTTATTGTTTTTATTTGAATGAACTATATTACTCATGTTGTACCTCCTTTCACTAATATGTGCATTATGTAATCATTCCACTTGTTAGTTTCAATACCTTATACCAAATATCATAAATAAGTAGGCAAATAACTCACAGAACAAATAGTTTTGATCGAACTTTCCGTAATATTACGAATGAATGCACATATAGTATCCTCCAATAAACTAATACCAATTCCTAAAAATAAATAGACAAATAAAGAAAAATTTCTAAAATAGAACAATTTAAGAATTAGTGAGGAGTTATGGCAGGAAAAAGTAAAGCAATAGGAGAAGAATGATATAATAAGTGTAACCTGGAATTAAAGAAGCACGGAATAAGAGGAGAGATAGGAAGAAGATTACAGGCAATAATATCTGGAAAAGAATATGGAATAACAAAAGTTGCTCAAATATACCGAATTACTAGAACTACATTGATGAAGTGGATTACAAGATTTAAGGAAGGAGGAGTCGATGCGTTTAAAATACAACCAGGACGTGGAGTAAAGCCGAAGTTGAGCTACAAGCAGCAAGAAGAAATTAAAAATGTCATAGCAGAAGAAGGAGCCAACCTAACGGCTAAGAAATTAAAAATCATAATTGAGAAAATGTTTTCTATTGAGGTAAGTAAGTCTACAGCACATGGACTGATGCAAAAGTTAGGTTTTTCGTATATTACTCCAAGGCCTGTGCACAATAAACAGGATAAAAATAAACAAGAAAAGTTTAAAAAAAAATCTTAATGAAACTATTGTCACGTATCCCGAAAAAGAGCTATTTTTCTTCGATGAATCGCGGTTTGGCACACATTCAAAGATTGGACACGGGTGGTTTAAAAAAGGCATTAGGACACAGGTTAAGGTGAAATTAGGTAGGCAAAACTTTTATCTCTATAGTGCAGTTAATCCTAGAAATGGAGAGACTTCTAGTTTATTCGCACCAAACGTCAATACTGATTGTATGAATATATTCCTTGAGCAGATGTCACAATATTTAGGAACAAGGGAGGCATTTCTTATTGTGGATTGTGCAGGATGGCATAGATCCAAAGGTTTAAAAATACCACAAAATATTACCTTAATCTACTTACCTCCATATTCACCAGAGTTAAATCCAGTAGAGCGTTTATGGCAATATTTGAAAGACCATACGCGTCAAGTTAAGAGATTGTGAGCAAATTTAGAGAGGTTAAAGTGGATACTCTAGCCCTTCTACGTTTGTCTTTTAATGAAAATCGCGACCAAGTTATAGTGAGTTTTTTAAGAAATGCTTTTAAACTATTAATTTTGGTTAATACTAAAAATAACTCTCTAACCCGCCTTTTTAGCTCAATAAATGCCTTTGTTAATCTAAGTTCTGTATTCTTTTTCACTTCTGTGCAACCAACTATGCCGTGAAATATAAGAATTGCGCACAATTTAGCATATAGTTCACATAATACTCTGCATGGCTTTCCTTTTAGCTTATCAAGCCTGATATGGCTTTTATACAATTTAAATAATAACTCAATTTGCCACCTTACTCTGTAAATCGTTAATACTTGCTCAGCACTAATTTTATTTTCTGGAACATTAGTTATAAATATTGACCAGTTCAACAATTTTTGATTTCTTTTAGAGGATGTATATCCCTGCGATCTTGCTAATCTATTAGCTTTCCTTCTTCTGGCCATAGACTGTTCTTCAGTTAGTTTCTGACATATAATTCTTACTCTAATTTTTGCTTCTTTTCCTAACAATACCTCGTTTTCTAAAAATAACTTATCCTCTAAACATTCTAATAACTCCATTTTTTGATTTGTTTCTACATCATATATGTTGGTATCGGATTTATAACGACTTATGAAATAAGCTCCTATTTCATTGATTTGTTTAAAAGAACTTGGCACAAAATAACCGAGATCAGATATTAGCAAATCATTGCTTAATATATTACTTAAATGTTTCCTATATCCCTGGTCTGATCTTACCCCCTCCGTTAAATTAAGTTGGTCTATTATCTGATTCATGTAGTCGAAAACTAATTGTAACTTTATTCCAGACTTAGTATTGCTTTCATAGCCACTGTAGCTAGTACCATAACCTTTATACATCTCTTCCATACTGTTAGGTAGAGTAATATAGCTACTGTCCAATAATTTAACACTATTAAATTGCTGTAAGATTTTGCAATCAACTTGCAAGATATTTTTAAAGAGAATCACAGATTCATTATACATCCTTTTCATAAATTCCACTGCTTCTTCAGTAAATCTAAAATCCAAACCTTGTTTTGTTATATCTATCGAGTCCTCGTTTAGTAATTGACACATTGTTTCTACGCTACAATTATCAACTCCTATATTACCCAAGACCATGGCTTTTACGAATGATGAACCTTTTAGCTTTCTCTTTCTTTTTATAAACCTTGTTGTAATTGAGATTTTCTCTGCTTTTTCATTAAAAAATTCTTTGAGCTTTTTTGATAAGCAAGTTATTTTATTCATTGGTTCTCTCACTAAAAGTATATCTGGGAGAACTTATACCTTATTATTCTATCTCTTTCATACCTTTATTTTCTTAACTTGACGCGTATGATTTGAAAGACAATCTCATTAAAAATAGAATATATGACTCTGTTAGTTTATTGGAGGATACTATATGTGCATTCATTCGTAATATTACGGAAAGTTCGATCAAAACTATTTGTTCTGTGAGTTATTTGCCTACTTATTTATGATATTTGGTATTATACCTAAATTTTGGATTAGTGATAAAAAAGCTAGAGGAAGAATGGACTATGGATTTGTCGAATTGGACTTTGAATACTTGATATCTTCTTTCCAGATAGATTGAAAACGAAGTTGTATAAAAAATGCTGCTTTGAATGGTTATTTTTGAAATATTTGAGCCTGATTTTTAAATTCCCCTTTCATTTACTAACTGATTGCAATAAGCTTCTTTCATAAAGCTAGATGGAACATATGATTTTTCTATTGTACAATCTGACTGTTTCATAGTTTTAGCTAACTCTTCAGAAACGTCACTGTTTATTTCAAAATAACCATCTTCTATGCCTATAGAAACATTTTTTCCTCCTAAAAGACAGCTCCCCCCTAAACTTGATTTATCCTCCAACTTACTAAAACGTGCTATGCTTTCTTCGTTGGCGAGCTTTACTTCTATTTTATTATTATCTCTATCACTAGGAGATAAATAAACACTGACCTTCCCAAAGTAAGTAGTAAAAGACATTTCAATTCTACCCTCCGAAATGTCGGTGTAATTCCTAACTCCTTCTTCATTTTCAACTCTAACTATACTTTCTCCAACTTGAAGCATACCAATTTCCAGACCTAAATTTTTAGCTTTTTTATTGTTGAATATTCTTGCAACTTCGACAACACTATCTTTTGGATATTTTATACAAAAGTGTCCATTGTCCATCTCTAACTCAAAATCATGATCATCAGTTTTTACACTTACGTCTACGATACTTTTGTACACCAAGTCCTTAAGTTCTAAAAGTATTTTTTCTCGTTGATCTAGAGCGTATCTATCTGAGCAAATTATGTTCACGAAATCGCCATGTTCTTCATCGCTAAATCTATTTAAAGACGCACCTCTTGATACTATTTGCAATATCTTTTTCTCATCTAAAAATCCATAAATTCGGGTAGTATCGTAAGAAAAATATAGCTTTTGCAATGTATCAATTATGCGATCCACTAAAGATATATTAGCTTTATACGGAAGAGTGAACATTACTCTTTGTTTCAGCGCCTCGCTTACAATTTTATCAAGTCTTTTATTGCACTCTTCATAATCCTCTTCATTACCATAGTTACCCAAAGCATCCAATTCATCATGAATATTATCTATTTTTTGCCAAATACTTTCATATTTTTCTCTTTCTCTTTCTCTTAATTTTACTTTTGCTAAGGAAAAAGAATCTTTTTTACGTATTATGTTTGCATTGTAGACTAGTTGACCGTAGGTCCTACCAACAATTTCATCATAATCAAAGCAATAGCTAACATTATAGTCACTTTCACTAGTTGATTCCTGATCATTGCTACTTTCATCGTCATCTTTATTCCATACTTCAATATCGTAATCAGTGTTTTCAAGGTTTTTGTCTTCACTTGTTCGATAATCTTGATTGTTTTCTACTTTTTCGTACAGCCAGGTTGATTTTTGATCATCGCTACTTTCATCGTCATCTTCATTCCATACTCCAATGTCGTAGTTAGTATTTTTAGGTTTTTTATCTTCACCTGTTTGATAATCTTCTGCTTCTCTATATAGCCATATTGATTCCTGGTCATCATTATCATTGATACGCCTCATTTCCACTTTTGTTGTAGACTGAGGTCTTACTATTTCTTTTCTTACGTTTTCTTTGTTTAATTCATCTTCAAGAGACACTTCATTACTAATATAGAAGTTTTTCTGTTTTAAACTCTCATTTTCATTCTGCAATGAACTAAATTCTGCAAACAGTTCTTCACGCTCTGATAAATAAACATAGAGCTGGCCTATTACATCATTAAGTTCCTTATCTTTTTCTAATATCTGGTTTTCATAATTACTCTTCAAATCCTCTATACTGTCTACCAGCACTACACTTTCTTTTCTTAGTCTACTTGAGTTAGATTCAACCAAATTTAACCTTTGCTGTAACTCTTCATTTTTTTTGTCTATCATCTGTATTTCACTCTTCATATCTTCTAATTTGCTGTCCAAGTTCCCTATTATGTCATTTTTATTCTTCACGTCCAATAATACTTTTTCTATTTCTTGTTTTAGCCGTTCAATTTCTTGGCCATTTTTAGTTAATTCTCTTGTTTTTCTTTGTAATTGAGCTTCAAGCTCTTTAATTTTCTTTTCTAGGATCTGATTTTTCTTGCTGAGCTCACTCACTTCTTGATCATACTCTTCCGCTATACCTTTATAGCATTCCAAGAGCTTTTCATTTTTCTTGAGATCAAAGTTTTCTTGTTGCAGCCTTTCTATTTCACCATCTGAATTATCTATTACTTGGTTACCCTCACTACCAATCTCAAATATCTCTTCAGAAGTAATCGTAAAATCTTTAAATACGCAAGGCAAAGTAGTGTCTTCAAGGTTATTACTATCAAATGAGTTATATTGTACTACCTGCCTTGAACTAGGCATACTTATACCTTTCTATTAACAAAGGCACACAATGCATTATATTTACTATATACGCAACTGATTTAAACATAATTTATTTACTAATTCATATTGTGAATTTTTATAAAATAGGTTTATATGCAAAATATTATAATAACGTTAAAGCACGTAGCTAATACCATTATTAGTACAGTATAAAGGGCCTTTTTGCCTATAATTGAAGAGTTTAAGCAAATTCATAATATACCTCATTTATCTTCTAATAACGAAAATTTGTATCGAAACAGATAAGACCATAAGTATGAAATTCAAAGAGGAATGAATCAGTTAAATCAAGAATAGATGTTGTGTTATAGTAGTGATTATGCTAATTATTGGGTCGTTTGGTTAAAAGGTAATTATGAAAAGGGGTAAGAATTTGACTGAAGATAAAAAATTAGCATCTGATATTCTAAAAGAGGTTGCAGGTACTGGTACTGCTGATAGTGATAAAGTGACATTGTTTGACATTAAAACAGCTTTACAAGAACGTGGTTTTGGTATTTTAATAATCATCTTCTCCTTGCCGCTATCGGTGCCTATACCGGTTCCACCTGGTTATACAACTATTCTTTCTATACCTTTAATCTTGTTTTCATTACAACTTCTGCTTGGGTTTCATTCTCCCTGGATGCCACGTTGGTTGGAAAGGAAATCCTTTAAACGTTCAACATTAGCCCTTGTGGTTAAAAAAACTTTACCTGCATTAAAAAAAATAGAAAAGTTCATGAAACCGAGAATGTCTTTTATCTTCTGTGGGCCAGGTGAAAAGATTTTGGCATTTATAATGCTGGTTTGCGTATTGGTGATAGCCAATCCGCTTCCGTTGACTCACTTCATTCCAGCAATCGGTACGACTCTTATTTCACTTGGTATTATGAATAAAGACGGGCTTGTCTCGATACTTGGAGTGTTGGTATCCTTGTGTGGAATATTATTTGCTCTTATTGTAATAGTAAAAGGTCCACAGCTTATAATTAGTGCGTTTTCTTTTCTCAAGAGTTTTGCATACGGTTAATCTTGAGCTATTAGCAAATTAGATATTCTATAGAAATACCATGGCAACCAGTGTGGAAGCAAATTCTTTTGTTTACTGTTTGTGTCTCAAAAGCATAAAAAAGTACGTACTGTTGTGAGAACAATTTAAACAAAAGCGGCGTTTTAAAAGTAAAAGCTTGGAATTTTTACAACAAAGTTAGGCAAAACAGTTCATATGTAGATTTAGCGAAAGTAAGCCAATATAGGTGATTTCAGCGTATAATAAAATCACCATATAAAAAAGTTCGTATGTATCGTTTGGAAGACCAATACATTCCAAAAAGAACAATTCTCACCGACTTTGATTTTGAGCGCTGGAAATTGGTTATATTATTTGATTTTTAATAAAGTACGTCACTAAATTAATAGCATTTTACTTTCGAAAGAATTAACAAGCGTATGATAAAAATAAAATATAAAAACAAATTGATCCTGTTAAGAGTCTTTCATCGGAAATTACTTTGGGTTGGAAAAATTTCTAAAATCATGATTGACAAGTTGTAAAGACAGAGTAATATGCCTAGAGTATGATAGAGGCTAGTTCATTATGGTACGTGAGAGGGTTAAGAATCAAAGTATTTTTTCATCATTTGCAAAGAGGGGTAATTATGGACCGTGGAGATATTCCGGAAGTTTTATTTTCATCTATTAAGGAGGATGATCCTTACAAGGCATCTAAGCTCCTCCAAATTGAACGCTGGTGCTATGCACATTGGGGTTTAATCACAAAGATTGGTAAAAAGTGGTACAATTTTCTTGCACAAGTACTATCTGACAAGCAGTCTTGGAAAGAAGTAAGTGGCTTGCACGGAGTTAAGCTTAATAGACAAATGGTAGGTAAAAAGCTTATTGCACCACCAGATTCAGATAATCCCTTTATTAGAGAAAAAAGATATCAGATTGCATGTGAGTGTTGCTTGGAAGATGAAATACGAGCTATATTTGAGGAAAGAAAGGAGGAGTTGTCTGCCCAAGGTAATGACAGTTTGCTTGAATATAGTCACTTAGTTAGGTGTTGTGGAGAAGGTCCTTTAGCTCAGTTTTGGTCACATTTCATTAGTGGGTATCTCGATAAATTGGATTTAAGAGGTCGTCATCCATATGAGTATGGGCTTTACTGCGCTATAGATCGTAGAAAAGTAGAAGCAGTGGAATTCTTTTGGAATAAGATAAAATCATTGCCTGCAGGTGAATTAAGTGCTCAGAAGAAAGATGAGATCTTGATGAAAAATGCAGCTTATACGGCAGGACCTAATTTTCGCGTTTACCCTGATATATTCGAGTTCTTCCTTAATCAGATAAATCCTGATAGATATCGAGAGCTCTTGAAAAGAGATTTAGAGAAGAATGGTTATTATGGTTCTTTAAACGTTATGATTGATATACTCAACTTTGGTAAATTTCAAGAATTATTTGATTGTTTAGAACCAAGTGATGTTAAAGAAGATGATTACCGTCTCTGGGTAAAGTCCATGACAAGAGACTGTCCGGAGTGTTATTTAGATGAAGGTGTAAATGTTTTCACGCACATGTGGAAAAAGAGGGGTTTTGATGATCATTGTGTTTTGATATTGGAAAAAGAAATGATGAATGATTCTTTCTTTCAAGGAAGATTTTTAGTGCCTTTGATTGAGAAGGGTTATATGGAGCCAGTGTGGGCAATGTTAGATAAGGCTAATTCTAGGCAAATCAAGGAGTTTATGGATTCTAAAAAAGATCATATACGTTCTATATTATTAGGGAAGGAAGATAGTAACTCATTAAATAGGTTTTTGGCATATGGTAAGTCTGCTGATGAAGAACTTAATCCCAAAAATATACCTGGCCCAAGTGGTGATCTAACTGAAGTGGAAGTTAGAAAAACACATAGCCAGTCTAAGTAAATAAAAAAAGTTATATATTAACAGGGAGTTTTATGCCGAACGAAGAAAGAACACAAGATTTTGAGTTAATAGAACTATTAATTCGAGAAGCAGGTTCAAATGCAGGAGCTAGCCCAAGTACTTCAACTCAACAAGGAAGTGATTTTGAATCTTTCAAAGCAAGGTTTCAGTCATATATCGATCAAATTCCATCATATTTACATTCAGTAGGTAAAGAAGGATTTTTTCCTCATTTCTTTTTAGGAAGTTTTTCTACTTTGATAGATACAGAAATTGCGAAAAGTCTGAAGATTAAAAAAATGTATTTTAGATTTGATTCAGGTACATTAAAAGTAGCTGTTATTAGTAATGATAAAATACAATCTTATGAAGACGTTAAAAAGCATGTAAAATTAATTTCTATTTCAGAGCATAACTCTGATAATAAAAACTGTAAGTTTACTTCAGGTGATCTGGTAGAGATATTGAAGAAATGTCTTACTCCACCTAAAGGCAAAAGTATACAAGCTGAAGCTCAAGATATAAAAGATGCATTTAAAGGTCCGATAGATTCTGTATTAGAAATGGACTTTAGGTTAATACATATTTCCAGAAATAATATTAACAAAGAGGGTATTAATGTCGAAGTAATAGATACGAGAGTACTTAATTCTGCTGTTAGCAAAGGTTTTCATGAGGTAAGAGGAGGGTTGTGGAGTAATCCAGAAAGTGATATAGCGAAGCTGACTAATCCTGATGTAAAAAAAGTGAAAGAACCTGTTGAAAATATTCTAAAAAAAGTTAGTAAAATTCACTCTGAATATAAGAATTCACTTACCTATGCTCAAGGAACACGAGAAGCAGCGCATCATGGGTTTGTAGCAGGTGTTCTTGTAAATTTTCGCTATAGACATAATCTTAGAGTTTATCTAGAGCAATTTGCAGGAAGGGGTTATGCTGATATTGTTCTGGTACCTCGTGGTAAGGATAGATCATTAAATGCTATTCCTATTATTATAGAGATGAAGGCTGCTACTAAAGCAGAGTTAAAAGAAGGTAAAATAGGAGAAAAGAGTAAAACTACACCAGCAGCTGCTTTAAAGCAAGCTGAGGATTACACGAAAGGTTTTCAACCGAATGTAATGAGAATTTTAACTACTGCAAATGACATGCTATGCGTTGGTGTAAACCTTGATCATCCATCTCCTGTTTCGAATATTGTTGCTAAATCACGTGATCAAGAAATTACTCCTCTTTTTGATGAGGTATTGGTATCTATTAATGAGCACAATAATCGTAAAATTGATAAAGGAGAGTTGAAAGAGCGAATTCAAAATAATATAGAGCGTATTTATCATACATTTCCTGGTACAGGAGAAAAGGGAGATAATCATTATTTTAGCAGGTTTTTGCTAGGACAATCATTATTGTTAAATGAAGTTAAGGTTTTAAATAGCAATTTTGAAAAGCATGTTTTTATTTACGGTGAAAATATACCTACCGAAGCTCAACCTGAACCTAAATCTCAACGTCTTAAAGATCAGAAAAGTAAAGGGCAAGGAGCCGGTCAACCATCTCACTTGGATCAAAGCCATGGAGCTGTAACAATGGTATTTATTCCAAGCAATGCTCAAAAATCAGTTTGTGTAATGAATATTATTGAAACAGATGGAAGAGCTAATGTGATGAACAAGGGAATTCCTCTTGATCGACTTCAGCAAGAAATAGGAGAAAGAAAAATAGTTGAACTAAATCTTAATTTTAACATTAAGAAAAAATCAAAATTTAAAGAGTATTTTAGCGTGGAAGTGGGAGAATCCGTTTCCCTAGAGCAGTATAATAGAAGAGAAACTAATAAATTTGAAGGTAATTTTAAAGATATTCCTTATCCTAAGGATTTTAAGAAAACATTTGATGAAGTACTAGTATCTCAGCTTGCTTCTTTACAAGATCAATCTTCATCAATAGGTAAGTACAAGAAGTTATTTGGCAAAGTAGGCGAGGCAATATTACCTCTTAAAGGTTTAATAGAAAAAGAAGCACATACTCAGGCAGTATTGCATGGAGCATTTGACCATTATAGTGATATCAAGCTAGGAGAACCACAACAAGAAGATAGAGCGTTAATATTAACAGAGTTTCAAACAGGTAGGGGAAAACGCATTGATATGCTAGTTCATGGTATTAAGTTTGCAAACCAAGCCAGCAGTGCTAAAGAGTATGATCCGGTAGGATTGGAGGTTAAAGGACCAAGGGAAGGTAAGACAGCTGATGCATTAATAACAGAAGCAAATAATCAAATAACTAAAGAGTATACAAAAGGTGTTACTTATAAAACGCTTACAGATGGCAACAAAGTTGCTTTTATGGGTGTTATTTTTGACAAAGGGGCGAGTAATACAAATTCTCTTATTTTAGTAAGTAAAGATGAATTTACTCCTGTTAAGGTAGTTCATAGCTCCATTTTTAGTTTTAGCCAATGTTCAACAAGAAAAAGACGTGATATAGGTATACCATGCATAGATTCACGTGATGAAGAAAAGGTTACAAAGGAAGAAAAAAAGCAACGTGTTAAAGAGCTATTTGATATTGATAATGCTAAGGATTTAACTAATGAAATTGTAGATATAGGTCGTGAGCAAGTGTTTGATATGATAGGCAATGCTGATAGGACTGATGTATATGTAAAAGTAAAAGATAACAATGGTAATGATAAAAAATTGATAATAGGTGATATTATAGAAATGAAGAATGCAGAAAGATATTTTGTAGATGATTATAGTGATGGTATTGAGATCTTAGTAAAAGTAGGCAGAGATAAGGATCGCGTTATAAAAGAAAAAATAAAAGGACAAAATATTGAGTATTATTTAAGCATCGATGGCTATGAAGTAAAATTCGATGATATAATTAAAAATTTTACTACAGATGCAGAAAGAGAGAAAATTCATAATAAATTACATCAACTATCAAATGATAAGCAGTTGTTAGAGAATAAAAAATACATTGAAGATATAGGTGATGTTCAAACTAATCAAGATTACTCTAGTATTGTAGAGGAAATTAAACAGAACTTGCTAGCAAAAGGTGTTAGGGAAGATACTTTTGATACGTTTAAAAATCATTTTGATGATCTTGGTGAAAAAGTTTTTGCAGATTATATTAGTAATGTAGAAAGCAGCCTTCAAGAAAAAGGAATTGCATTTGATCGTGATAAATTTGATTCAGCGAAAATAAAAGGAGCAAAAGGTGGAAAGTTTTTTTCCATGATGGCTATATATGACTTGCTTGATAGTATAAGTGATACAGCAACACTTGGACGACATGATAATAATGCTTTAAAGCAAGTATTTGGTATCAATGGTATACTAGATGCTATGGATGATGTTAGGACAAGCGTAAGTATTTCTCCTAATAGTAAAGTGGGAAAATTGATTAGTAAGGTACCACAGCCTGTACGTCAAACGTTTGTTAAGATTATCAGTAATCCTATAGTTCAAAGTATTACATTTGCAACTATTGCTTATCAATTTGGATATAGTATAAACGAAATAGCTCAAGGTAATCATCATCCACTAAATTATTATTGGACAGCTAGTAGTGGTATAAAACTAGCAAGCATGAGTATAAGGCCTATAAGTGCAGGAGTTAGTTTTACAATAAAAAGTGTAAGTGCTACTACTAAGATTTTAAGAGGGTTATCTGCTGCAGGCAAAGTTTTAGGTAGGATGTCAGTATTTACTATGGTTCCTGATATTGTGTTTTCATTGCATCAGTCCTTATACAGTAGAACAATGGAAGCGCAAGCAATAGCAGCACAAATTCCTATATCTAATATCGATCGTACTAAAATATTTTTTTCAAATTCCGAAAAAGCAATATACGAAGACTATATAAGGATAAAGGGTTATTTAAATACTGTGAAAAGCAATGCCATAAATTACCTTAATTCTGACCCTAATATAGCTGCAGTTGTACAATATGTTTCTTCCATTCAGGAAAAGTACCATGAGGTAATTACTACCATTAAAGAAAGGACCATTTGTATGGGTAGCGGGATTGGTTGCAATACTGTGTGGGAGTGTGAATTAGAAAAAAAATATGATGGCATCTCCTTTGATGTAACTTCTAATATAAAAACTGATTTATCTTCATTAAATATATCTAGACCTCTCTACTTAGAATTTTATCAGCTGGATGACATAGGCGCTACAAGATTTAAGAGTACTAAAGAATATGAAGAGTTTCTTGCAAAACAAGAAAAGAAAAAAGTTTATTTGATTAGTAAAGAGGCAAAGTACCTTCCCCATATAACTCAAGACGAGTACAATAGCGGGCTGAGAGTCGTAATGGCCCCATCAGGACATTTAATACCACAACATCAATGTAGTGGCATAATTAATGAACAACGTATATTCCGGCCCTACGCTTTGGATAAGGTATATATGCCTTGCAATACTGGCAAAACCTATAGAAACTGTCAAGAGAGCTTTACTCTCTCAGGTGAACCTTTTATTTTTACTAGTCCAACAATAAAAGATCCTAGTAATACAAAAAAGCAAACCTTTCCTAAAGGATCAGTATTATACATTTCAGGACCGAAAACATTGACAGCAGCTGCAAATTATCCAGCAGTAATGCATATTCCAGAGGGTAGTAATATACGTTATATTGGCTCTAAAAACAATGAAACTATTTTTATTATTAATAATTCTATGTCTGGTACCCTCAAAGGTGGAGCAGGAAAAGAAAATACTCTAGTAATGAATGTTAAAGCTAATAATATCGCTGCAAATTTGCATAGTGGAACTATACGTTATGGTAATAGTAATAACATAAGATTGGTTAACACATATAACTATGTATCTAACTCTGACAACAAGCAAAATATTACTACTCACTGTGAAACGAGATTAATTAATGTAAAAAACGCGGAAGTTTGGCAAAATTCATCTAACTGCACAGATAAAGATTATGAAGTTAGAGTGGTCAACAAAGAAAATGTACATCACAGAGGATTGAAGCAAACAGTGTTTATTATTAATGAAAACAGTGATAGTGCTAGGATAGTAAGTGATTTAGGCAGTACAGGAAAAATAAAGGGGAATATTGACGTAATAAGTGTTCAAGTTGCTAATATCACACAGTGGGGAATAAGTGAAGATATAGAAAAGGTCGGCTATAGCTTAGATCTTTTAGCTAATGATACACAAAGTATTGTTTCAAGTACTAAAATCGATGATTTTAAAAATCTAATAATTCAAGTAAACTGTAGTGGAGTAACAGAATCTGTTGCAATACAAGACAAGTCTTTGTTTGATACGGCGGAGGATATTAGGTATCAAAAGTTGAAAAATTCAGGCAATGATATTAGTGGAGAAGTTATACAGGATAGTGAAAAGAAGTTAAAAGCATTTATACAAGCAAGTATTCTAGGTCAAGAATTGCCTAGCACTTACCAAATTGCAAAAGATATTGCTAGTAAGAGTAATTTGGACATACCAATATCTCAAATAGAAGTCATCAAAAATCACATGGGAATACCTAGTGAAAAAGTGATAATTGCTGATATGTACTCAGGTCAGGTAGTTGTTGATTTTAGCTATAATAATTCTGATGTTACAAGTAGTTATCAGAAATATCATAATAATGGAGGAAGCCTTAATTATGATCGCTATATGGTAGCATGTAATCACTATCAAGATGTGACGGTAGAAGGAGAAAAAGGGCAACATCAGTATGTTATCAGACTACCAGATACATAAAATCACGAAATCTCGTTATTCCCCATAAGACTTAATTTAAAAATAAAAAGCAAAGCAGTGCCTTATCAGAACGTACCTTACAATATTATTGATTTTGCTGGGTTGAATGTAACAGATATTGATAGTATAGGTATAGAAGAAGGTGAAAGGAGTTATATAAATGAATGTTATAACAAATCAATCTCTGACCTTACAGAGGACAGTTTAGAGATAAAAGATATTACAGTACTTGATAGCAAAGGTACTAAGTGGTCTTTGTCTATTGGTTTAGTTGATTACTTTAAAAGTCCAGAGCATCAGCAAATTGTATTACAAATGAACAATAAGCTTTATAAAATTGACAGTACAAATTTAAAGCTTGAGCATGTAGAGATGGATCCTAACTCTTTCAGATACTATCAGCCAGATGAACAAGGATTACAGATTTATCATAATCAACCTATTGACAAGAATGATGTTGGGTTGGTTGATTTTAGAGATAAGTCTATATTGGGTTTTGATATGGAGATTGTTGATGATAGTTTAGTGCTATCATATGGAAATAGTACCATTGCAAAAGTGGAGAATTGGAGTAATTATCAGCCTGCAAGAGAAATGATGTTCGCTTTTAATGATACAATGGTTTCTAATGCGGAATGCATATTCTCTGCTTGTAATTCAGAAGATATTATAGAGGACTTTAATAAGGAGAAAGTGACTTTATTAAAGGAGCAAATGTTTGATGCTATAGTGCGAGATAATATTAATGAAGCTAAAGATTTAATTAGAAAAATTGAAAGTATTAATATTGAAAGTAGGTATGAATTAACACCTTTGTACGTTGCTATTCAAGCAGGTAGGCTGGACATAGTAGAAATTCTTTTTGATAGGAAGCATTTTAGTGTTAAAGATAAAGACATCCATCCCCTGCACTGGGCCGCTCAGCAAGGCAATTTGAATATAGCTAAGTTTCTTGTGGATCAAGGTGCTGATATTGGAGCTAAAGATAATAATGGTAGAACTCCTCTGCGTGTAGCCGCTTATAGTGGTGACCTAGATATGGTCAAATTTTTTTTTGATAGGAACATGAATATTGAGGTTAAAAATAATGATCCATATAAGGTGATGGGAGTAGTTGAGGGCGTAAAGAACGAAATTATTAACCAAGCAGATACTGCACCTAATGTAAAAAGATGGGCAGAGTTTTTTGTAGAGAAGTTAAGATATTCAATAAAAAGTGTAGCAAAAGAGAAGCTAAAGGATGGCATGTTGCATAATGGATATAGTTCAGTTAATAAACTTGCTGATGAAATTTATAGATCAGATGGGAAGTTGTTTGATGATATAATTAAAGGAGTTATAAATGATGTGTATGGAAAACTAGACATAAAAAAAATATTAAGTTGTGTACAAAGTCATGGTGATATTAGTCAGCGTATATCAGGTTATGTGGCTGTGTTTAACATAATGCAGAGAAATAACGATTTAAATAATAGTGGAATATTTAAGCTATCTTACTCTATTAAAGAGATAGTGAGTTCTGATAACTATGCTAATCTTGATTCAGAAAAAAGATCTGATCTTGAAAGGCTAAAAAGTAAATTACCAGAATCAGTGAAGAATATAGTATTTGCGTCAAAAGTATGTATTAAAAATACTTATCACAATGAATATTTATATGCTGCTGTTGATTGTTTTAATTATGACACAGAAAGGAGGAGAGCGTTTACTTGGATTCCTGGGAAAAATGATAAACAAGGTGTATGGAAGATTCAGCCTGATGGTGATAGCTTTCGTATAGTAAATGTTGAGTTTTATGAACATTTATATGCCGCTGGTAACTATTTTAATTATGATAATGATAGACGAATGGTATTTACTTGGATTCCAGGTGGGCAGGTCACACAAGGTGTGTGGAAGATTGAGCCTAAGGGTGATAAATGTAGTATAAGGAATATTGAGCATAATGAATATTTATATGCTGCTGATTATGCTAAACATGACAAAGATAGAAGAAGCGTATTCACTTGGATTCCAGGGGGCGAGGTTACACAAGGTGTATGGAAGATTGAAGATTGTGGATCTACTATAAGAAAAGGTAGAAGCCAGAGTACAGGTACTGGCTCTAGAGACAATAATGGCGGAGCTTTTAGTTTTAATCAAAGCGTAATAGAGCCTTCTATTTGCAATATTTCTGTGAATAGTCATTTTGGAGAAAATGTTGATGTTAATTCTAAGGATGAAAATGGTTGGACACTGCTACACTTAGCTGCATGGGAAGGTCAGTTAAATGATACTAGATCATTAGTCAAGAAGGGAGCTGATATTAATGCTGAGAATATTTTTGGTAGGAAACCTATACATGTTGCTGCTGAAAATAATAATACAAACATTATAGAATTTTTTCTCAGCAAGGGAATGAGCATCGATGATGTTGATAGATATGGTCGAACACCACTATACTGCGCTTCTTGGAATGGTCACTTGGGTGTAGTAAAGTATCTTGTAGAAAAGGGAGCTGACATTAATGCTCAGGACAAAGGTGGTAAGACATCGCTGGATGCCGCTACTGACCAAAAACACGATGATGTTATAGAATATTTAAAACAAGTCCAACTAGATCAAGAATTACTGATCGCAGCACAATATAGTAATTTTGATGAGGTTAGAGATCTTGTAAATCAAGGGGCTAGCTTGAATGTTAAGTATAGTGATGGGATGACCGTTGTGCATTCTGCTGCTTATGGTGGTAATCTGGATATAGTAAAGTATTTTGTAGCAAATGCAAAAAATAGTTTAGAAATTAAAGATAATGGCGGTAGAGTTCCCCTACACTATGCTGCTTACAATGGTAAGCTAGATGTGGTAAAGTATTTTGTAGATGAAGGAAAAGTTGATGTTAATCTAAGAGATAATGATGGGCAGGTACCATTGCATTCGGCTTCTTGGAGTGGTCATCTGGATGTAGTAGAGTATCTTATAAGTAAGGGAGCAGATATTAATGCTAAAGACAAGGACGGTAAAACACCTTTAGATGTTGCTACTGATCAAAAACACAATGATGTTGTAGGTTGTTTACAACAAATACTGAATGAACAATTGTTGGCTGCGGTACAAGATGGTGATTTTAATAAAGTAAAAGATCTTGTAAATCAAGGTGCTAATATTAATATTAAAGATAATGATGATAAAACTCCTCTACATTATGCTTCACAGTCTTTTCATCATTTAGATATTGTGAAGTATCTTATAAGTAAAGATGCTGATATCGATGCTAAAGATAATAATGATAGAACTCCTCTAGATGTTGCAGACTCAAGTATAATCAAGATTTTGAGGCAGGCATACTTAGATAAAGAATTGTTACTTACTGTGAAAAGTGAAGATGATCTAAAGACAATTAATAGTCTTATTGCTAAAGGTATTAATGGAGGCGAAGATAGGCATGGTGCATATTATTTTGCTTGGGAAGGTAATTTGGACACAGTTAAGCTTATTGTTGAGGGAGAAGGTAGCGTTAATGTTGCTGATAAATATGGCTGCACATTACTACACTGGTCTGCATTGAAAGGTCATTCAGATATTGCTAAGTTATTGGTTAATAAAGGAGCTAATGTGAATGCTAAGGATATACTTGGCAGGACTCCTATGCACTTTGCTGTTATGAATAATCATAAGGATATTCAAGATGTATATGGTAGAGGTTCTACATACACTACTGCTGAGAGCAATGATGAAGAGGTTATACAACTTTTTCTCATGAGAGGAGCAAGTATTAACGAAGCTGATAAAAATGGCGAGACGCCACTACACTTGGCTTCTTGGGGTGGTCATTTAGATACATTGCAGCATCTTATAAATAATGGTGCTAATATTGGTACTAAAGATAGTAGTGGTAAAACACCTCTAGATATTGCTAGAGATAAGGGACATAATAATCTTGTACGGTACTTACAACAAACACAATTAATCCTAGATAAACAGTTATTAATCGCAATAGGAAATAGTGATCTTAATAAAGTTAGAGATCTTGTTGCTCAGGGTGCTAACATTGATGCTAATGACAAGAACGGTAATACACTACTGTATTCAGCTGCTGAAATCGGTGATTTAAACCTAGTTAAACTTCTTCTTGATAACGGTGCTAATATTGAAGCTAAAAACGGAAAGTATCAAGCAACTCCTTTGCATGGAGCTGTGCTAAATGAAAAACTAAGTGTGGTCAAGTTACTTCTTGATCGTAGTGCAAATGTTAATGCTGAAGACAAAGACAATTGGACACCTTTACATTATGCTGCTGATACCAACAGTCTTGATATAGTAAAAGTTCTTGTCGATGCTCATGCTAATCTTGGTGCTAAAGGTAATTACGGTAAAACACCTCTAGATATTGCAAAAGACAAGGGGCACAATAATATTGTGGAATATTTAGAACAAAAGCTCAGGGAAGAAAGAGGAAAACCTGTACAACGTAACCGCCGTCATTTGCTAAGTCAATCCTTAGATTCGAGTGGTCAACCTGAGGTAGCAACAAGTAGTGGCACAAGACCATCTTCTTTGTTTGGTTCAGTAAAGAATTTTATAGGTGAATTGTTTTATTCTCAAGCTGAATTACCTGCGGGAACATCAAATACTACAAATTCAATCTCACAAGTTGATGCAAAAATGGATGTAAACGGTACGATAATGTTACTTGACTTATTAATTAGAAAGGTTAAAGGTCAAAAGTATATTTCTACAGCAGATCAGTCTATATCTCCACTAGAGGCACAGGGATATGCACTCAATATTACAAAGGGATTTGAGAAAGTAGTAGAGCAAGCTGCATTAAAAAGTGGCATATCAATGCACCGGTTAAATATTGATTATATGGGAATGCAGAAAGAGATTACTAGAAAAGTCATGAGTGGTAAATTTAATGAAATTTCAGGGATTTTAAAATTGTATGTAGAGAAAGCATGTCCTGGTAGGGAAGCTTACTATTACCCACAAATAAAAACATAGTATTGTATTTACTCAAATAATTTAATTTTATTAACCTGAAAGCTTATTAGATTAAAATTATTAAACTAAGAGTTATAATTTTAGCAACTAAAAGCTGTAAATTGCACCATATAAACAGTTATTTCAAGCAAAAGTTATGCCATTAAGAGCTATGCAACAAACATTTATATTTGTGGGTAATAGTAAGGGTAGGGAAGCAGGGTGCCCTGGTAAATTAAGCGAGAAAAGGTTTAATGAGTTTATGGCTAAATTTAATAAAGGATTAGATGTAATAGTAAATCAATCAATAGAGCAGATATTACACAACAGAGATGGTAGATTAGAAGTTGATGGTACAAAAAAACAGCAGATAAGTTTAGAGCCTCAAAGTTATTTAAGTAATGCTTCTATTCAAAGCCATTCAAAAGTATCAACTTGTCTTTCTGAGATAGGAGTAACCAAGCTTGGAGGTAATCTCAATAGGTAGGTTATAATATAAGAGGTAATATGCCAAGTAGTGGGAAATTTAAAGTGAAGGTAGCCAAAATAATTAGGGAAACCAGTAGCAAGTTTGATGGTCTTAATGCTAAAATGGATGAAGTAGACATTAAATTCTAAGTGATTAATGTATTTTCCATATTGAACTTACAGCACGTAGCTTTGATATAGAAGTTTGAGTAACGTTATGATAGTAATTTATATAATTCTTTGTGCAATCTTCATAGCTGTTTTAGATAGTTCACTAGATTCTTAATTAGGTGATATGTCGAACTTAGAGAAGGTTTTCATAAATGTTGAAGTGAATAATTATGTTTTTTCCTTGAGTTGTAAAATTTCAGAATGAGAGAGACCGGTAATTTGAGCTATAACATCTATAGGGACATCGGCCTTGAGTGAATTTTTTGCAACTTCAATTTTACCTTCAATTTTACCTTTTTCATGGCCGATTTGGATGCCTTCTTTCCTGCCTTTCTCTTCTCCAATTTGGATTCCTTCATGTTTAGCATCATCGAGTTTTTGAGCAAGGATAGCGTTTTCTTTCTGCACGCTCAATATTCTTTCTTCATATGCGATCAAATCCTTTTCATTCCAGCGAAACCTGTCTAATTCATCATATGCTAGCTTTATTATCGGAGCTTCTGCTGCTATCTTTTTTAGATCTTCTTCAGTTGTATCTTCTGCGTATTTAAAAAAGAAACACCATCTCTCTGTAGTATTCTCTAATTGCTCTACCTTATTTTTTGTAAATTTAGGCAACTCAATAAAGACAAATTGTAAATCTTTCAAGTAATGCCCATTGGTTTTGATATCGCGTATATTATGAGTAGAAATATAGTCAACTTCTTCAGGCAGAAGGTTACAATTGGAAATAGCAATAAAGAAGACTTTCTGAAGATGAATGTAATTACCAGATTTATCTAATTGCCGAGAGTAAGCTTTAGCAGCATAAAGTTGAGCACGTTTCTCAAAGCCTTTATCACGAGCGAGTTGCATTTCGATAACAAATCTATTACCAATAGAGTCTTTGCAAAGAACATCAACAATGCTTTGTTTGTCAGAGGCAATTTCAGGATCCATAATGGTACTAAGGAATTCAATTTCCATTATTTGATCAGAAGTAGAAAAACCTAAGATATCGTTGAGGAAGTGAATTAAGATATTTTTATTCTTTTCAGAGCCAAAGATCTTTTTAAAGCTCAAGTCATTTTTGGGATCAAGAAATTTCGAAAGAGCCATGACGAATTAACCTAAAAAGCATTAGTAATTATACACAATTGTGAAGAAATATTCAACTAAAATTCAAACATAGAAAGAAGCATCCCTTTTGTATATCTTTATTTGGTAGTATTAAACTGTATAATATTTATGGCAAACATCTCAATAAGGTATCAGATAGCACAAAAAGTAAGGAACTGGAGGTTAAAGCGAGGATATACTCAAAAAGATTTAGCGAAGAAAGTCAGTGTAACGTATCAAGTAGTACTACAATATGAAAAAGGAACACGTAAAATTTCGATTGAAAAGTTGTACTCTATAGCAAAGGTGTTATCAATTGGTATTGTAGACCTCATTCCTGTATCAAATGAGAAAATTTGCCTTAAAACTGAAGAAGAAGAGATATTAAGTCTAATAAGAAAGTATAGGAAGATTAACGATCAGGAGTTACGTAAGATATTTTGTTTACTAACCAAATTTGTCCAAGTCAGTGAAAGAAGTAGTAGGAAAGCAGAGAAAGTAAAAATTGCAAAGGGTTTGGTTAAAGCAGGAGTTTCTGTTGATACTGTTTCAAAAACAATTGGTCTATCTGCTGATGAATGTGTTGAAGAAAAAACGGGTTCTATCTACTACCAAATAGGAAAAAAGATAAAAGAATGGAGACTAGTGCGGGAATATACTCAGAAGGATTTAGCAGAAAAAATGAGTACAACACGTGATGAAATAAGCAACTATGAGCAAGGACGTGTGGCCATTCCACTGGAAAAATTATATGCAATAGCAGAAACATTATCAATTAGCATTATAGATCTGCTCATAGAAGAAGATGAGATAGTAGAAAATGAACTACCTGATTTAATAAAAGAATACAAAAAGATTGAAAGTCAAGAACTACGTAATGCATTAATAAGATCTCTATTTGAAGGCATACGGATTTGCGAAGAAAAAGTGAAAAGAGCAGAAAAGATCAAAATTGCAAAAGACTTAGTAAAAAAAGGAATTTCTATCAATATTATTTTAAAAACAATAGGCATCTCTTTAGACGAAATTCAACAAATTTAAGTAAAAAAATCAGTATCTATTAACATCTTTACTTTTTGATGAAAAAATAAGTAAAAAAGATTGAAAAATTGATTTGACTTCACTCGAAAGCTATGGCTCTATGCCAATGCTGATAAAAAACAGCAGTAAATATCTAAAAAAAGTTTGTTGTTAGTGAAAGGTAAATTATATGAATAAAAGTAAAGAAGAAATCGAATTCAGAATATTAGAAAGCAAAGGCAAAGCACTACTTGATCGTGAAATAATGGAAACGTTTCTAAGTGCAGTACATGAAAGACCACAGGCTCAAGAAATTGCTAAAAATCTGGTGAATACTTATACGGGAGTAGGAAGGATTTTAGGTAGAGAAATGGATGACCTGAAAGTTATAGAAGGAGTGACTGATTCTGCAGTAGCAATGATTATGTGTGTTAAGGAAACACTAGAAAGGGTGCTCAGAGAAAAGCTTAAGGGTGAGCCAATAATGGACTTACAAGGGCTAGTAGAGTATTTGAACGTAAGTATAGGACACTCAGAAAGGGAATGTGTAAAAATACTGTACTTGAATAAGAGGCGCCAACTAATTGGAGAAGAATCCTATATTGATGAAATGGAAAAAGCACCGGTATACATAAAGGAGATTATAAAAAAAGCATTAATAAAAAATGCAACATTAATAATAATGTCACATAACCATCCTGGAGGAAGCTTAGAGCCGTCAGAAGAAGATCAAGAAGTAACGAAGAGCTTAGCAGCAGCATGTAGTACTGTAAGCGTAAAATTGTTTGACCATATTATCATCACAAGTGGAGGCTATTTCAGCTTTCGAGAGAACGGATTGTTATAGTAGAAAGTATTTGCAAATCTACTCACTATAATTTATAATGAGTAATATAATGTATAATAATAAAGTTTATTGTACGCTTAAAAAGTATTTTTAATAGTGGAGGTAATATGGGTAATAAAATAATCGTACCTTTTGGTGATAAGGAAGGAGGTATCTACGAGTTAAACGTTGATCTTGATAAATTGTCAAAAGGTGAGATGTTAAATGCTATTGTAGGAATTGGTCGTACTAGCCAGCAGCCTACTTTTGTAAGCAAAATTAATAAGGCTAAAAAGCTTGTAGATAAAGAAGTAGTACCTTTCCCTGGTAGAGAAGTTCGCGAAAACAAAATCAACTATGGGAAAGGACTTGACTACATATATGGTACAAAACCTGTAAGTGATCAAGAAGATAAAAATCCATTTGCTTCAGCTTTGAAAAAAATAAAGCCAAGTGCAGAAAAGTTGAGCTGGTTTAAGAGTGCTGTGGTAAGAGCAAAAAGTCCAAATGAACTGCACAAGGTTGTAGACGAAGCACTAGCTGCTGGAGCAAGGCTAAATGCATGTAATGATGGAGAGTGGAGATTTTGCTCTCCCTCTCAATAGGGTTAAAAGACTGAACAGTATCTTTGGAATTATATCCCGTATTTACAAGGTTAGTCTAAACTCTCAACCTAATTTATAGTCTTGGAGGCAATTTTATGCAAGCAAATGCTGTTTTAGGTGTGGACATTTCTAAAAAGAAATTTGATGTTTGTTTATTGGTAGGCAACAAAGAACGGTACAAAGTCTTTCAAAATAATCATGATGGTTTTGAAAAGCTTGTGGCTTGGTGCAATCATCATGGAGCAGAACTTATTCATCTGTGTCTCGAAGCAACCGGTTGTTATAGTGAAGATATAGTTAATTTTATGTATGACTTGGAGCATAATGTAAGTGTGGTAAACCCAGCCCAAATCAAAGCTTTTGGCAGAAGTGAGCTACTTAGAAACAAAACAGATAAGTCAGATGCTGCCATGATTGCTAGGTTTTGTATTGCTAACAAACCTAATCTTTGGAAACCTGCTCCTCCCGAAGTTAGGCGTTTAAGAGACCTTTATCGTTGTTTGCAAGCATTTAAAGATGACAAGCTACAACAGATGAATCGCTTGGAAAATAAAAATACGGATTCCCATTGTAAACAAGCAATACTTGAGGTCATTGCTACAATAGACACACAAACTGCTGCTCTAGAGAAAGAAATTAATGAACATGTTAATAACCATTTGCATCTAAAAAATATAACAGAAAAGATCAAGACTATAAAAGGCGTAGGACATCTTACAGCTGTTGCTGTTGTTGCAGAAATGCCATCAGTTGATAATTTTGATAATGCCAGACAATTCACAGCTTTTGCTGGTCTAAACCCAGAACATTATCAATCAGGATCATCCGTAAGTAAAAAAAGTCGAATATGTAAAATAGGATCTGAGCGTATTCGCAAAGCTCTTTATATGCCAGCTATAGTAGTCAAGAATCATAATTCTTACTTTCAAAAGTTTTGTCAGCGTTTAGCAAGTAAAGGAAAATGTCCAAAGGTTATAATTGTTGCTTTAATGAGAAAACTAATGCATGTATTTTTTGGTATTCTTAAAAATGATCAACCATTCAATGGTAATTTAGTGAGATAATTTTGACAGTAAAAGCTTGGATCTTATGCTCAACTGTTTAGGATGTAATTTAACATGTACTTTGAGTTATAATATGTATCATTTTGATTTTAACTGAGCTCTGTACTTTGTAAAACTATTCTCAGAAGATTAAGAAGATATGGTCCTATAACTGTGGATAAATACGTCCACACACACTTAAAGTATTTATCCACAGTTACACTAATTTATAGAAAATGCAGATAAATTTTTTGTTGTTTTATAGCTAAATAACTTGTTGACAATAAAGACAGTATCTCCACTACGGCCTTACTGGCATTAGCTTCGCTACGGCTTCACCCTCTCCTATAAGATATTTTAGCTCTAATACCTTACATTATAAAGATACAAGCTTCGCGGAATATGTGATACTGGGCACACATTTTCATAAATTTGATAAGGCTGATCGTAAAAAGCTAATACGTAAATTAATGCTAAGTGGTGCAGAGTTTCATGATACTCTACTGCAGAATAAACTGATAGGTGAAATCTATAATGAGCTACAGCCAGAAGTTCAGCCACAGATAGATAAGCAACTAGAAGAGCTAGAGGAAGCTGGCGAAAATGCTGTGCAAGAAGGAGAATTAATAGATGTTGAGATAGATAATACAACATCGTATATAGAATTTTCTGGGAATAGTAAGGTAGAGGTAGCCAAAATACTGGAAGCAAACAGAAAGTTAGGAAGTAATATCTTAAAAATTGGTAATGATGCAGTTGAAGTTAAAAGTGAGAAGGGAGGTATAAGAAACTATACCGATATTTCAGATGGCAGCTCTGTCATGTTAGAATTTCCTACGAGCATTGGTAAGCTAAATATTGTGTTGTACCAAGAGGCAGATCAGGTGCAAGTGAGAGTAGAAAATAAGGAAATGTGGGCTGAGTTACAAAAAAGAGACGAAGAAATAGGAAAAAACTGCCTTTT
The DNA here is from genome assembly GCF_947251775.1 of Wolbachia endosymbiont (group A) of Epagoge grotiana. Lineage (NCBI taxonomy): Bacteria > Pseudomonadati > Pseudomonadota > Alphaproteobacteria > Rickettsiales > Anaplasmataceae > Wolbachia > Wolbachia endosymbiont (group A) of Epagoge grotiana. Next base: position 109,095 of record NZ_OX366387.1, on the reverse strand, counting down.
TGGGGGAGTAAAACTTCAAGAAGCAGTAGAGAAAGGTAATTTCACTAGATGTGGCATATGGAGTGAAAAGTATGCTATAAAAGAGATTAGCAATGATGAAGTATTGTCTCCGTGGGTAAATAGGATACGTGAAGGTAGTAAAGAAACTTTTAGAAAACTTTAATGTGTCTATAGTCACCTTTAAGGTTCCAGAGGTTTTTTCTTACCGTTATATCTGGAGCCTTAACAAAATTGAGCTATAGTAGAAAATATTATACGCATGGTTGTTTTCGTGGAAAAAAGTCTAGACTGTGAAGTAGGGGAAAAAGTAAAAAGTTGGAGGTTAGAGCGAGGGTATACTCAAAAGGATTTAGCGGAGAAAATTGGTGTAAAGTACTGGGTAATACTGCAATATGAAAAAGGGAACCGTAAAATTTCAATTGAAAGGTTATATGCTATAACTGAGGCACTATCAATCAGTATTACTGATCTCATTCCTGTGTCAAAAAGCTGTCTTGAAGATGAGGGAGAGGAAATATTAAATCTAGTAAGAGAATATAAAAGGATTAACGATCAGGAGTTACGTAGAATGTTTTGTTTGCTAACCAAATTTGTCCAAGTTAGTGAGAAAAGTAGTAGAAAATCGGAAAAAATAAAAATTGCAAAGGGTCTGGTTAAAGCAGGAGTTTCTGTTGATATTGTTGCAAAAACAATTGGTCTCTCTGTTGATGAATGTGTTGAAGAAAAAGTTGGTTCTATATACTGCCAAATAGGAAAAAAGATAAAAGAATGGAGGCTAGTGAGAGAGTATACTCAAAAAGATTTAGCAGAGAAAATGAATACAACCCGTCACGAAATAAGCAACTATGAACAAGGACGCGTAGCCACTCCACTGGGAAAATTATATGAAATAGCGGAGGTGTTATCAATTAACATCATGGACCTACTTGAACTAACAGGAGATAAGATAGAAAATGAGCTGCCTGATTTGATTAAAGAATACAAAGAAATTGAGAGCCAAGAATTACGTAATGCACTAATAAAGTCTTTGTTTGAAGGGATACGTATTTGTGAGGAGAAAGTGAGAGAGGTAGAAAGGATTAAAGTTGCAAAGGATCTAGTAAAAGGGGGAATTTCTATTGATATTATCTTGCAAATAATCGGTTTATCTGCTGACCAAATTGCATAAAAGTTTATTTTTTTAATTGAGGTATATGTTTGTTTCTGTAAGTGATGTTAGTCCTATACGCTACAAAATAGGGCAAAAAATAGAAAATTGTAGGTTAATGCGAGGTCATACTCAAATAGAATTAGCAAGTAAAATAGGTTTAACATACCAAGAAGTGAACAGCTATGAAAATGGGTATATTCCTATTCCAGTTGGAGCACTATATGTAATAGCAAGAGTATTATTAGTTGATGTTGTAGATTTATTACCTGAACCAGTAGTAGTAAGAGAGTATGAAGATGAAGAAATACTCTATCTAACAAAAATATATGAGAATCAAAAGTTAGGCAAAATAGTACCTTCATTAGTAAGATTTGTTCATATTAGCGAGAAAATCAATCAAGAGGAGGCAAGATTAGAGGTAGCAAAAAATCTAGTTAAAGAAGGAGTATCAGTTGACATAATTTCCCAAGCAACCGGCTTATCTATTTACGAGTATAATGATACAAGAAAAGAAGTCTGCACTGACTCTATATATTACAGAATAGGACAAAGAATAAGAGAATGGAGGTTGATAAGGAGATATACTCAAAAAGATTTGGCGGATAAAGTTGGTGTAACACTCAAGGAAATACACGAATATGAAAAAGGATATACTGAAATATCATTTGATAAATTATATGAAATAGCAGGGGAATTATCAGTGAATATTAAAGTTCTGCTGCCTAAAACAAGAGAAAGCAAAAAGCTATTGAGTTTAATGGATGAGTACGGAGAACAAGAATCATTAGTCAAATCTCTATCTGAAGATATGAAAAGTGGCAAGGAAAAAGTTAAAAAAACAGAAAGGATCAAGGTTGCAAAAAATCTAGCAAAGGAAGGTGTTGCTATTGATATTATTGTGCGAGCAAGTGGCCTAACTGCCGATGAGTGTGAAAATTGAATTGTGTTTAAGATATAAGTAAAAATGGTTAATATATTATCTATTCTAAACCCTTATTTAGCTCTGCAGAATTTTTTTGGCATTTCTACGTATCAAGATAAAACATCACAGAATTTATCGACTACTTTTTGATTTTCCTCTATCATTGCATTTGCTTCTTGCTGAAGAGATTTGATATTTTTTGATGTAATATTATCCATGTCAGGTGATGCTATTTTTAGTTGCGATTGTATACGTATATATTTATCAGCTATAACTTGATCAAGTTGGTAATTTACTGCATCTAAACTTGAGGCAAACATTACGTTCAACAGAGGTTTTATCCAACCTATCTTTCCAAATCTCCTTGAATTAGCTATGCTTCTATCTCTTCTTCCAGTACCTATTGATAACAGTAGAATATCATCATTTGGAAATAACCTCTTACCACTTGCATATGCACAAGCCGCTGGATTATTGGCAAACACCCCACCATCCACTAATACTCTTTTTATCTGGTTAATTTTGAGATGTTTTGGCATGAAATAAGTAGGTGCAGCCGTTGCAGCTCTGAGTGCATCTTTCAGCTTAATATTACCTTCTTTCCAGCTTTTAAAGAAAAATGGACGATTATTGTGAATATCATAACTTGTTATCAGTACCTTACTTAATGTGTTTTTTAGAATATCCTCTCCAAAATATTTATCCAGTACAGATTCAATATTTTTATGTGGGTATTGTGCGCAGTTAAACCAAGATAATATTGATCTCCTAAAAAATGAAGACTTAAAAATATATGCTCCGTACTCTTGGTAAAGCTCAACTAAATCATTGGCTGAATATTGGGGATTTCCTCGTTCATCTTTTCTACATAATCCCGCTACAACAATTCCACCGGTTGAAGTACCTGCTATAAGATCAAAGATTTCAGCTATAGTTCTTCTTGTTCTTTTTTCTATTTCTGCTAGTATAATGGCTGGTATGATGCCCCTTATGCCTCCACCGTCAACTGAAAGAATATATTTGGCCATGTTTAGATATTTATTGATTTTTTTGACTTTCCATAAGATGGTACAAGCCTCCACCTTCTAGGTGGAGAAACTTTAGTTTGTCAATGTCATAACTGTACTTTATAAAGTATAGTTATGACGGAATATGACAAAGGAAAACACACTGTATTTTATCATAGGTACCATATAGTCTGGATTACAAAATATCGGTACAGAGTATTAACTAAGGCTATGAAGGAGAGAATACGAACAATCATAGCAGAAGTATCTGAAGAAATGGGGATTAAGATAGAAAACGGAGTAATATCATCAGATCATTTACATTTATTCGTAGTAATACCTCCTCATATAGCTGTGAGTGATTTTGTTCAAAGAGCCAAAGGCAGGTCTTCACGCAAAGTTCAACAAGAATTTCCAGAGCTAAATAAAATGTACTGGGGAAAGCGTTTTTGGGGAAGAGGATACTTTAGTGCTACCAGCGGACATATCACAGATGAAGTCATTAATGAGTACATCAATAAACATACAGATGCACATCAGCCTCATTCTATATCTAGTATAAGATTGGAGTAGCTTTAGCTTCTCACCGCGCTTCCAGCGCTATATCCAACCTTTCGGCTCTCAGCCGATAGTGGTTGAGTTGTTTGCTTTTATCAGGTTGTGTTTCTTGTCCAAGTACTACTGTATGTTTCACTCCTAGAGAAAATTGCACCAACCTAATAATTGATTCCGTGGATCATGCTAAAAAATCCGTGTTGGTTCAGGCATACCAATTTACCTCAAAGCCTATTGCTGAATCCTTAGTTCAAGCTAAAAAGCGTGGAGTTGATGTCATGGTTATTCTCGACGAATCGCAAGTTAGCTCAAAGTATAGTGTTATTAATGAACTGTTTCATCAAAAAATCCCAATATACATAGACTATAAACCTGCAATTTCACACAGTAAAATTATGATTATTGATGAGCAAAAAATCATAACTGGATCTTTCAATTTCTCTGACGCCGCGCAGAAAAAAAACGCTGAGAATCTACTGATTATAACAGGAGACCCTACATTAGTTGAGCAATACATCGAAAACTGGAAGGATCGTCAATCTCAATCTGATCCTTATACACCAAAAGTAGAAGAATAATTACTTTAAATCAGCTTTAAGCTCATCCAATTCCTCAGAAAGATTTTTTACCCTTTCCTCAAGTACTAATACTTTTTCCATTAAACCATATTCAATAAGTTTATCGTGAAATTGTACCCTTGAGTCTAGCTTGGATAACCACCATATGATTGCTACGGTTTGGATTAATATGGTAATAATTACCGTAATTGGGATTTTTTGCTTTTTCATGTGAAAATATTAACTTGTTATGGATAGTTTTAGAAGTTTATATACAGATTATAGAAAACTTACAGCTTTAGTGATTACTTTTTGTTGATTCGTATTGATCCTCTGCTTTAGCAAGTAGCTTTATGATTTTATCGTAATGTTTGTTATTTTTATTGTGTCGCGATTCCACTACAGCCATATTTCTAGGTCTTCTTCCGTCTTGGGCTGTAGCTGTAGGATTTGCTCCTTTGCTTAGTAAAAACTCAACGATTTCCAAATGTCCCTTATCTGCTGCATGGTGCAAAGCTGTCCATCCCATATACCCACCTGTAGCATTTATATTTGCTTTTTCTTTCACTAAAAACTCAACAATTCTTAGACACCCAGAATCAGATGCATGATGTAATGCTGTTAACTTATTAATCTGTACGCTAGTATCTAACAAATTTTCTACTGAGAATTTAACAATCTCTAAGTTACAATTTTCAGATGCAATTTGTAATATTGTTTTATAATTATCTGTAGCTTTTGCTTTCATATAGCAATAAGTAATAATAACACATACTACTGTTACTATAAACCACCAAAAATGTAGCTTATTTCTTGAGTCTCTATTCATATTCAATACCTTTTTCAATATTAAACATTTGTTTTACTGATTTTTTCTTAACGTTGATGCTGATAACATAGTGCGATAACCTGAACCATCTAACATGTGTTCTGCTCTGTCAATTATCCATTCACCGTCTATATCTTGATGAAACCCTAACAAGCTAAGTTTTGCCTCTGCAAATAGTTCTGGATTACCAGGGATAGTGATATCCAATACTGCATTATTTCGCTTTAGTTGTTTTAACTTAGCATTTGCTGCACTTAGTGCTGATTCTACATTAGAGTAAAGCGTTTGTATAGTATAACTTGGACTACCAGAACCAGCTATTTCTGATATAGTTTCACCTTTTTCATAGCTATGCCATTTTGCAATTACTGAGTTGTACCTACTCACGGTAAAGTGAACCTTCCAATTTATTGTGTCTTGAGGTCTAATAGCTATTGTTCCTAAAGCTTTTCCAGTTGCCGACTTTGCTTTGCCTTTTGGAATAAAAAGTATGTATCCGCCAGCTAACTTTGCCATTGCCTCGCGTTCTATTGCTATTTTTGTTAGTAAACTTATATCACTTTCTTCTGTTTGGTTAATATATGGAATCAACACATTTTCAAATTCTTCTGCAACTCTGCACCCATATCCGTGCTTTTCTGCTATTTCCTTAACCAAGCTACCTAGAGTAATTTGATGCCATTCTTTAGATGCTTTCTCCTTTAATGATAGTCTTAAATTTGTTGCATGAGCTTTGATTAGTAGAGTCTTAGGTGGACTTTGTATTGTAACTTCGTTGACTGTATATATGCCCATTGGTAAGACTCCAGTTTCTCTGTAACCTAGAGCGATATTTAATTCATTCGGAACATCTGTGTTTTCATCCCTATAATCAACATGTACTTCAACTACATCATCTATAGTTCCAGATTCATCTGTAAGGCGCAATGATATAACTCTATCTCTAATTGATTCACATTTATCTATTATAAAATCTGGCTGCATTTATTCCCATACTTTTAATTTTGACTTTTGTAGAGGTTTTTCTGTTACAGGCAATTTAATTTTTAGTCCTACCGGTAAAAAACTTCCATGTTCTGCAAGGCCTGGATTTTTAAGCAATACTTCCTCCACTATTCCATCGGTAAATCCATAATGTTTCCAGCAAATCAGATCTAGCATTTCTCCTTCTTTAGTTAAGTAATATATAGTCATCTATAGCTCTTCAAACTCAAACTAAATTCAACTTTTCTTGGTAGTCCATTAGGTAAAAAATACATCTGCTTTTCTTCTAACCTAGTAATTACGAATTGTCCTAAAATATTACCTAGACTATCTACTAAAACATGCGGTTTTTCAGCTTCTTTCATATTCTTTAATTGATTTACTCTGTTGAGAATATTAAGGTAAATAACTCCTTCTATATCTACATTTTCCACTCCTCGACCAATATTTTGTAGTGACGGCATTTTATCGATACATTCAATTACACTCCAACGATTTTCTTTACTATACTTCAAACTTATCGGAGTAAATTTATATGGACCAAGAGATAACACAAATAAAAAATTTTTAAAAACATAGTTGATCAATAAAACGTCTCTACTGTATCAAATAAAACATCACGTGATTTTTCTCTTATCCTTTTTATTACTTCATCTGCAAGACTACGAACATCTTGATTTGGCTCTGCTTTAATGCTGATAGTGTAATTATTAGTGATGTTCTGAGTTTTATTTTGTTCTTTATTTTCAAATTTACTCCTTCCAAAATCTGCAAATATCTTATCATTATCGCTCTCTGTAAACTTTTTCTCCTCAATAAGGCTTTTGATTCTGAAATTATTCTGATTTCTCTTGGAAAATTCTTTAATTATACTGTTACTTAGCAAAGGATTTCCACTGTTGAGAATATTACTCTTTAGGGGACTATGTACTGCTTTTACTTCAGTTTTTCTTTTTTCAAACTCTTTCAGTGGGCTATTCCCTAATACTTTTCCAAATACACTTTCCCCTATCCATGAAAAAGCTTCTTCTATGGGTTTTATTATCGATTTCCAAAAGCTAGAGAAAAAGTCTTTCACCTTTTGCCAGTTAGTGATAACAAGAGCTGCGCCAGTAACAAGTCCAGCAATTAAAAGCCCTATAGGATTACTCATTACAGCAAGCGTTATTGCTCTTAGTCCTGTTACTACTGCAGGAAAAACTGTAGCTGATAAAAATGAAAATACTCCAAGTAGGTTTGCTTTCAGACCAAAAATCGTACTTCCTAGCAATGTAAATCCGTATCCTAGTCCTACTGCTGCAATTTTTAAACTTATCAAAGCTGCTACAGTACCCATGATCGTCGTGGTTAAAGTTGGATATTTTTCTGCAAAAGAAGCTATATGCTCTGTTATTGTTTTCAAACTTCCAGCTACATAATTCAAGGTAGGTAACATTACTGACCCTAGATTCATGCCAGCTTCAACTATTGCATTTTTAAGTAATTGTAATTTATTAGCTGTAGTGTCTGCACGATTTTTGAATTCTTCTTGCAGAGAGCTTCCGTACTTTTCTGTATTAGCCAGTAACTTTATTGCATCCTCATACTTATTAAAACTTCCAGCTAATAATGCAATATCATCTTGATATTCCTGACCGAAAAGTTTCATCAGGATTGTAGAACGCTCCTGATTATCCATTTTCTTTAGAGTTTGAAAAAAGTGAAGTAGTGCTTCTTCTCCGCTTTCACTGATCCTTTGTACCATTTCTTCCGCGGTTATGCCCATTTCTTCTAGTGCTGCTTTGAATTCTTTTCCTTGACCTTCAGCAGTTTGAAGTTTGCTAAGCAGTGCATTTATAGCAGTTGCAGCTTTTGCTGGTTGTTTACCTAAACTAATAAAAGCATTTACTAAGCTGCTTGTTTGTTCAAACTTTAATCCAAACTGCTTTGCAGTACCACCAACTGTTGCTAGAGCTTCAACCATATCTTTTGCTTTGGCAGCAGTGTTATCTGATAAGTGGTTGATTACATTACCAACATGCTCCATTTCACTAACATCAATTCCATAAACGTTAGAAAGTTTAGCTATGGAATCACCTGCTTGCTCTGCAGACATATCAAATGCTGTAGACATTTTTGCTACTGTTTCTGTAAACTTAAAAAGATCTTCTTTCTTGATACCAAGCTGTCCACCGCTTGCAGCTATTTGTGCTAATTCTGCGGCTGATAATGGTATTGTTCTTGACATTTCCTTTAACCCTTCAGCAAATTTAGTTACTTCATCTTTTTTATTATCAAACTTTACTACCTTCTTAACATCAGCCATAGCCGATTCAAAATCAATCGCAACTTTAACTGGAGCTGCAAGCGAAAGACCTAGCCCAATAGTCTCTATAATTTGTGACTTAAAATGTGCTTTACTTGCTAAAAAACTTTGGTGACTACGTATTGCAGACCCAAGCTTACCATACTTACCTTTTAGCACTTCAATAGAAGAACCAAGTTTATATTGATCACTTACTAATGACTTAATATTTCTTCCACTTTTTCTTACTTCTTCATTAAATGAATGTAAAGCATCTCTCTTTTTCAAATATGCTTCTTTTGCTTTTGTTGCAGAAAACTTAGCTTTATCAAACTCAGCTTTTAAAGTTTTGCTTGGTTTCTCTATCGCTTTCATTTGTTTAGCTAAAGATTTTACTTGATCCTCAAAACCTTTCCATGACCTCTTGCTAGTCAAAACATCATGACCCAACTGCTTAAACTTTGATACTGATTTTAAAGATGAGTCAAGCTTTCTTATATTCTCACCAAGATGAGTAAGTTGACTACTACTTCCTTTTATTACAGTATTAAAACTGCCATCTAAGACTGCTCCGATTTTTATAGATAACGTTGACATTGTACCTTCCTCGCTGCTTCATGCCATAAGATAAATTCGTTAATTTCCATATCAAGCAAAGGCTCAATTCCACTACCAATAATAGAACTGAGCTCGGTTACTTCTGACCTCAAGTTTTTTGGATAATTGGTGAAAAAAAATCTTTTAATACCTCTTGCACTTTTACATAATCAGCAATATCTAACTCTTCAATCGCTTCTTTTGCAACTGATGTCAAATTGGCAGTCAAAGTTACTTCCTTATTTAGGTCACTACCATTAAGGCGTTCTATTACCAAATAGTCTCTAACTTTTGGACGTCTAACAGTAAGTTCTGAGACAGAAATACCATCAACTGTTATTGGGTTATTAAGTGTTATAGCTTGCATGTTCCTCCTTAAAAAGTTAATTAAATAAAAGTCTATACCGGCTTTTACATAACTAATTTTTTTTATTACAGTTTTTATGTTTGATTGAAGAGATAACCTAATATAAAAGTTGTAGTAGGGATTATTTCCTTTCCACTTGGATTAATTCTTGAACTTCATCGACAGAAAGACCTGTACACTTGACAATAGTGCTAATATCAACATTATTAGTCAACATCGCTTTTGCAACTTCAATCTTTCCTTCTTTTTTGGCATCATCAAGTTTTTGAGCAAGGACAGCCTGTTCATCACGAATACGCTTAGTCTCCTGTTCATAGGCTATAAACTCTTTTTCTGACCAGTTAAACCTGTTTAGCTCTTCATACGCTTTTTTGATTATTACGTCACTTCCTGTTATTCTTTCCAATTCTTCTTCACTTGTTTCATCAGCGTACTTAAAAAAATACACCCACTTCTCAACTATATTTGAAAGCTGATCTTCTTTAGTTTTGGAAAATTTAGGCAGTTCAATAAATACAAAGTAAAAATCTTTTAGATCATGTTCATTAGTATCTTCATCCCGAATGGTGTGTTTTGATTTATACTCAGACTTATCCGGAAATAGTATACAGTCTGCTATAGCAATAAAGATAATTTCCTTAAGGTCATGGTATTGATCACCTTTATCTGCTTGTCTTGAATAGGCTTTAGCAGCGTAATATTGGGCACGTTTTTCAAAGCCTTTGGTTTTAGCAACCTGCATCTCAATTATCCATTGTACTCCTGTTGAATCTTTACATAGCACATCAACAATACTTTGCTTTTTAGCGGCAATTTCGGGATCTTGAATAGTACTTAAAAACTCTATATCCTGTATTGCATTTTTGCCAGTAAAGCTCAGAATATCATTGAGGAAGTGAATGAGGATGTCTTTATTCTTTTCTGTACCAAAGATACGGCGAAATGCTATATCATTTTTAGGGTCGAGAAATTTAGATAAAGCCATAGCACAAATGCTTAAAAAACATTAATAATTATACAGTATTATCAGTAATTTTTCAATAAAAAAGTGGTTATATGAAAAGGCATCCATCTATTCCATTAAATCCCTAAAATCGTTTGCAGCAAGGCCATTTGATCAACACCGTTAATCTTACGGATCATGTTCTCAGCATCGATTTCTATTAATTCATTACTACCGATAGTAAGTTTATAGTAATGAGCAGCTACAGTACACTTCAGCGTTGCTTTTTCAGCAGGTTTCCAGCTACCAAAATCAAATTCTCTGAATATGCCCCTAAGGTTGATTATTACTCCTTCAATATCATTACCTTGCATTCCACCTCTGAGTGTCAAAGAAACTGAATTCCCATTTATTAGACCAAATAGCCGAAAGAGCTCTGTATCGTATTCAGAAAAAGTGAAATCTGCTTCAATCTTTTCCATGCCCATATCAATATTTACTGGAATATCCATACCACCAGCACGGTACTCTTCTGTTTTTATGGTAAGCTTTGGTAGCGTTATCTCATCAATTTTTCCTGCATAACCCCGACCATCTACGAATACATTAAAATTCTTTAAAATCTTCGGTAACATCTCTTTCTCCCATTTTTATAATATTGTACCACTCACAAGATGTGACCTGAAAGTAATCTGTTCTGCCGGATATGGTGGTGTAAACTCGAAGTCAAAATACACTTTCCCGCTTGCAATGCTTGCCGGTGTATTGAGCTCTGGTGTTGCATAACATTTTCCACTGATAATAGCTCCTTGCGCTTTTAAATTGGCCAAATAAGAATTCACCCCCTCAATCACATCATCTATATAAGTTTTGGTGATATTGCGATCAACTGCCCATAGATGAGCTCGAAGTAAACTATCGTTGATTAAATCTGCAGTCCTTCTCACTGACAGAAAAGCCCATTTTGAGTCATTTGAACATGTTCTATTTCCCCAAAGCCTATAGCCGTTTTGATGAATTATCGTTGTTACTTCATTTTCATTTAAGTGGTTTGCTCTGCAATTTGTATTACCGAGCGTAAAATCAATAGGCCTGCTTGTTCCAACAATACCGTTTATTTCTTTATTTGAAGGTGAGTGCCAGAAGCCTTGCTCGCTGTCTATCTTAGCTATTAAACCAGCTACAAATGGACTTGCTGGCCTTTCTTCCCCTTCAAATACCTTAACCCATGGGTCAACCACGTAAACTCTTGAGCTGCCTACACTTTTTCTCCACTTTATTGCTTCTTCATCATTGGTATTTGGACCATCTGCTACTATTATGCTTCTCAGCTTTTCTGCTACTCCTATCAAAGCTGCTACTACTGGGTTTTTAGGATTTTCAGATTCAGGCAATTGATGAGTAAATTGAGGTGCAATTAATATTCTTGGAGCAACATGAATTATACTTTCACTGCTGAGGAATGCCTCTATCCCTTGATACTCTCCAGTCTCTTTATCAACTCCACCGATTATACTTTGAATAGTTTCACTTTCTTTGAGCTTTGAATCGCTGTTTTCACTTTCTTCAACTCGAATAACTACTACTGTTGCACCAACTTGAGAAAATATTCCATTTACTGCAGAAGGCAAAGTTCCTTTTTTCCCAAGCTTTGCTGCTTCTTTTAAGCTTCCCGCTATTAATACTGGACTACTCAGTGGAAATTTTTGCTCGTCAGCATCAGGTGCAGTACCAATTACACCTATCACTGATGATTTAGCTGTACGTACTGTCTTTGCTCCTGAGGTTACCTCAATAACATTTACGCCATGTAAAAATTCTTCAGCCATTTCTTTGTATTTTTTTCCTGAAATCATCTAGCAAAGTCTGTAGCTCATTTTCACTTTTAGCTTCTTCAATCTTTCTTTTGGCTAAATCTTCAAGCTCTTCACATTTAATTATTGCTTTTACTGCTTTTTTCACTTTTTCCTCAATTATTCTTGCCATTTCAATAACCGTAATACCACGGACTTTTGCTAAAGGTTCTATAATTTCTTTATCCTTTTTATTCATAGATTCTGGTGCTGCTAGAATGCTTTTTGCGGCTTCCGCTTGAATCTCATAAGATTTAGCTTTTTGGTGAGAATGACCTGCATATTGGTGAGTATGATTATCATAATAGAAACGCATACTATCAAATGCACAAAGCTTCGCATTATCCAGTAACTCCTTTTGTATATCTTCTTTAGTACGCTGAGCAATTTCTCCTCCTTCTGTTAAACAATAACTTTTTTGCCAATCAAAATTCTTTGGCGCTTCATACCAATCATTTCCTGTTGGCTTGTTTTCAAGTGTTGTTGTTTCAATCTGCTTGTGGTTTTCAAAACGTATATAAATAGTCACAAATTCCTCCTCATTGCCATATTTGATCAGTTCGTTCTAATCCTGGACATTGCCAAGCTTTTAGCGTTCTCTCCACATCTACCTCAAGCCCTGTGGTGAGAAAATTGCTACGTATGTTATAAATCCCCCACTGAATAAATTGACCATAGTTGTGTACATAATTTGATGCAAGCATACCTTGACTAACTTGTGTTCTGGAATACAGATAAGATGATGTGTAAAGTAATATTGCAACTGTTTTTCCTGCTGGAATCTCCACATTACCAGATCCGGCTAACTTGCTATCAGAACTCGTGTATTGGTAAACATTTTTCCATACTATTTTTGAAATACTTGATTTATTAGAATTAGTGTTATCAGGAGTTCCCACAAATAATCCTGCTCCCCCATACTCCGTACTCGAATACGATGATCCAACAAATTCCATTGTCTTATTTATGTTCACATTGGTTGTATTTTTTACAAATACTACTCCAAGTGCAGCATACGGATAATAGTATATCTCATCATAACTACCCGAAAAACTTTTTGTGCATAACTCTCCGTAAATAAATGTTCCTTTACTTCCCTCTATAAAACTTAGTTGTCTTGGCCGATAAAAACTAACGTAATCTGTATTGTACGTATGGCTACCTGCTAGTAATTGCAACATATAGTCGGTTTTTGTTATATCACTACTCCACCTTCCAAGCTCTGTCGTAAAAGTTCCGTGGCCAAAATAATTATTTTTTCTGCCAAGTACACCAAATAAGAAAGGTAATGCTCCAGGTTCAATCATGTGACGCTTTCTTACTTCTTTCATGATTGATGAGCCACTTGGTACATCATTTATGGAGTTAAGCTTGGTTGGTTCTCTGCTCCTGATCTCTTTCATAATTGACGAACCACTTGGCACATCATTCACAGCACGAAAGTTATCTACTAAACCCTTAAGACCATCTTTATGATCATTGCCAACACTATTTATTGCTGCAATACTGGCATTCTTTCTCGTATCAAGTAGCGATAAATTTGTTGTTCCTTTTTCATCAATTCTCTTTAATAACTGCTTCTCTGATTCAGAGATCACTGCTAAAGAACTAGCTTTTTTATTATCCAGATCAGTTAAGTGTTTTTTTGCACTATCAAGAAGTTCTTTTAGCTTACCATCAGTCATCTGTACAATTTCAGAAACTGCACTTTTGTCGACTATTGATTCCAATGCTTTAGCAAGATATGCTAATTGATCTGGTGTACTGTTTGCTGCTAAATCCTTAAGCCTCTTTTGTAGTGCATCAATTATCTCTTTTACCTCAGTCATCTGCACAATGTCAGCAATAGCTTTTTTATCTGCTATCAATTCCAGCGATTTTGCAAGATATGCCAGTTGATCAGGTGTGCTGTTTGCTGCTAAATCCTTTATCCTTTGGTATATTGCTTCTTTCATTTCCAAAAATTTAAAAAAGTCTCAAAATTAAACCGCTCAAAATTACTCTTAAGTTGATTATGCTCATCTTCTCTTTCGGTAATATCTTCATCTATTTTCTTAATTGTGGTACGGATACGAACAACATCTTCCACTGCAATATTCTCTGGGTGTGGCAAAGGATATCCGCGCCTCGTTTCATCATTTGGCATTTTCTTACGTTATAACAACCCGCAAGTTTTTTACCTTTGGCCGATAAATAACCGTTCCACTTAAAACCAATTTTACCCTTGTTTCATTGCTATTAAAGTTTGTTAGTACATGAGTTCTCTCCACCCAATTTTCCCCAATAGGTTTTCCTGATGTTAAATTTACTAATTGCCATCCTTTGACGCTTTGTTCCACATATGCTTTAACATCTGCAGTGCCAGGTATTAGCGCATCATAGGTAATTGTTATCTTAGTGTTAGCTCCTGCTGTAATGCTCCTTGTAACATAATCTCCGGACTCTGAAAGATTACCTAGAACTAGCTGTAACCCAGGATAGAGAACAGGACTTTTTTCTTTTGCACCTTTTAAATTTGCCTTTACTGTTAACTCTCCAGATAGTCTTTCACGCAGCGCGAGCGGCAAATTATCAGACAAAAAGTTTTCTTTCCCTTCTTCATCTGTTAAGATAAATTCTACATTGGTATCAAATGCTACTTTTTCAACATTTGTTAAAACTATTAAATCTGATACGTTGTTTGCAGTGACTTTACCAAGATCAATAACATGAGAATTTTCACTAAATTTTGCAGCTAGTAGTCGAAACGTTAAATCTAAATTTTGATGCGGAGTCCAGGTACTTGCATTACTTGATGATAGTAATACTCCTACTTGATATGGCTGACTCGTTACCCAGCGGCTATTTACTACATCATATTTGCCAAGCTCTGCTATTTTTACTGCTGTATCTGCATCATCGGTTAGCAAAACTATTGCATATTCTCTGCTAGATTCACACCAGACAGGAGACCAAGTTATACGTGTTGCTGTGCCATCTATCTTTATATCTTTTGGCTCAATATAGCTTTCAGCAATGACAGTCTGCGAGGGCATTCCCACTGCTGTTTCTCTAATCTGCACAACAACACGTTTTTTGCCTTTATTTACAAACCATAGCTCCACGCCTCCTATGTGTCTGCTCTCATTTAGCGTAAATGTTTGGGCTAAAGGATCAACTCGTCTTGCTGCGATCACTCTTCTTCTTTCTTCTATGGTAATAGTTTTTTTACCAGTATAAGTTGCCTCTCCATAGCTTCCTTTATCCCCATAAAACTGTACTAATTTAGTACCTGCTGGAATGTTTGCTGGGATTTTTATCTTTCCACTTATTCGTCCTTGATTTTCCACTTTTTTCCTCTATGGTATGGGTTGAATGCTTAGGCCATCAAATTTTACTTCCTTAAGCTTTTCACCAGTTGCAAAACCTTCAATCTCAAAATTTTGAGTTGCTTCTCGCATAAATTCAGTTTCGTATGAGGTACTTGACAGCAGCTCTGTTGTTTCTTTAACATTAAACACTCTGGTTACTGGACTTTTCCAATTCGTAGTAACCTCCGTCCAGTGATCTATATTTTTGTTCATGGTAACTTTTGCCGGGACTGGGTCAAAAGCTTGATATGGATTGATCTTTTCTCCTTTGGTCTGTAAAAGCTGCTCCAGTACCGGTTCAAGTTCATATGGCAACAAATAAGTTTTTTCTCCTCCATCAATATCAGCAATCGTTACATCTATTGGTAAAATTAGTTCCTTATTTACTATTGCTGCAGACTGCAAAATTCCTTGATCACGCATATCATCATCAAAGAACGAATCAACAAATACTCCTTTTTTGGTGGTAGGTTCTCTTGAATTTGCATCATTGCGTAAACGCTCCTGTGCAACAAGTGCATAAAGATCATTTATTCCTTTTTTCATTGCTTCAAGCTCATTCATCGGTACAGCATGAATAGCATTATTCACTATTTTTACCCCTTCGCCTTTTTTCCACGTCTGATGAATGTAGCAGAGCAAAAGTTGTCCACTAGGCGCTCTAGGCATTGATGGTCGCCAAGGGTGAGAAATTCCTTTTATTCTTCTTACCACTCCTTTGCTATCGATAGTAATTAAATCATAGCGGGGCATTTTCCAGGTGTAATCAATCAGAACCAAGCTGTTATCAACTGCTCTTTTTACTTTGCATCCCTGTTCACTTATATCTTCAGGGCTTACATGAGTGCGACAGCGATAGGTTATTAGGTAACTACTTCCAGGAGCTGGTTCTTTACCTGGTAATGACCAATCAACATTTCCTGCATTTAACTTATAGTCTATACTATTTTCATAAATAACATTGCCTTGTTTAACTTGAATAATCTCAAGTACTGCAGAGTCAGGTATCGGATCAATAGCTCCAGAATATGAACCATGAGTAATGGTAATGGTTTTTTGAACAGTGATATCTACTTTTTTAATTTCACTTATTGGAAAATCATTAACTTTAAGTTCCATTACTCTTTGGCTATTTGGCTGAAAAGTATGTGGTTCTGATTCAACTGATTTTATATCCGGATCTTCATCAAAAGAAACACGAATACTGTGAGGAAGTTCAATCTCATAGCCATCAACATGAGCTTTGCCCTCATTAATTACAAATATTTTTTTTCCTCCTTCCCCCTCTTCCTTTTGCAGGAACATTACTTCAAGACCATTTACGACGTAGGAACCATTTGCTTCTTTGTCATAACGAGCAAGAGCAGTAGTTACTATGTTTGCTTGTGGAGGTGGTGAATGTTCTATTAATACTCCATTTTCAATGTTATAGATTGGATAAAACTCTCCTTCAGAAAAACGTGGAGAAAGACCTTCTGCTTGATAACCCCAAATGGTGGAAACTTTAAGCCTTGCAGCTCCTACTTCCTGATAGTTTCTTGTACCAACTGCAGGATCACGAAGATTTTCATCCTCAAGTTCTGTAATCGTAGATTCTACGTAATAAACACCGATACGAACTATAGTATTAAGAGGAACAACAAACTCTTCTTTTTCGACTTTTCTAACTGCACCACGCAGATAGATTTTTCCTCCTTCAAGTGTAACTTTACCAGTTTCTCTATCTATAATACAATTGCTTCCTGTTATAACATCACCATCACGAAATATTGCATCACCTATGCCTTTAAGCTTAGAGAGAGCATACTCCTGAGTCTCGTTTAGTTCTGCTGACTGTAGACCTCTTCCTGCAAGAAACAAGCTTTTTTCGTATTCTTTATCAGGATTAAAGCGGTTGTAATAGCTGCTTAAGGTCATTAATTAACCTCTGCCTTATAAGGTATTATCACCATAATCTCCTCTATTTTATCTGCATTAGTTGCTTTTATAACCCAATCACTTTCTAGCTGAGTTACGGTTACTTTATGGGTATTTCTATCCCAAATATTACTACCAAGTTTTATATCCACCTGACTTTCATCTGAGATCTTTGGTATGAGGTAAACACCGTTATAACTTAAATCAATTTCTGGGTTTTTAATCTCTGCGGGAAAAGTAGGTTTAAACTTAAGCTCTGATGATTGTTTAAATCTTTGCCACTCTTCTTGATCAAACTCGCTTAACTTCACTGCCAGCATATCATTTCAGTTTTGGCAGAGCTTTTACTTTATTACTTAATTCTTTTCCACCGTTAAATGCTGTGTAATCAAGATGAATAATTACATCAGAAACCTTTTTAGCATTTGGTAGCTCTAAAATCCAATCAGATACCGCCCCTGTACCTTCAAATGGTAGATAACGTTCATCATTGAAGTTTAATTCAAATAATCCACTGTCTGCTTGGTTTCCTTTTGATATTGCTATCTGTTGACCTGTTTTCCAATTTACCCTTATCGACTCATTTGATTCATCACTTTCACCAAGTAATGATTTTATTGCCTCAATGTCAGGTTTAAGTACTACTCTATTGCCTGTTTGCTGCAAAGTAGCATGAATATCCTGATAAGGAGCAACTTCTGCTCTAATAGTAATCCTTATACTCTTGATCTTACGGCAATAATGACCTGGAAAATCAAGGTCAAACATCTTTTCTGTTAATGCAAACTTACAGCTTCCTTTTGTTTTTAAGTCATTGATTGCAATAGGGTTTAAAGGTATGGTCTTAGTAATTTCTAGAGCTCTTTCATTGTTATCAAGATACTCTTTAGCCATCTGCTCAAGAGCAAATTTCAAGCTATGACCTGCAAGTAATCCTTCTTTTAAGCTATTCCAAGAGCTTGCTGTAATAAATACTCTATCGTTATTCAGCTCATACTGATAAGTTTTTTCCACTTGTTTTACCATCTCCAAGGCCATCTTATAAGCTTGGAAATATATTATCGCTATTTACCCTTTCATCCAGTCATAGAGCTCTTTACTTGTAAATTTACTTTCAAAGAATTCTCTTTTTTCCTGGTTTTGCTTGATTGACTCTTGATGTACTTTTAATTCTTGCTCAGCAATAGCTTGGTTAATTTGATTAGCCTCTATTGTATGATTAATCTGCTTCACATCACAGGTAGCTAACTTTTTCTGTAAATCCCAATCCTCATCACGTCTTTGATAACTTGCTATAATGTTGCATAATTCAGCACCATCTCTCATATTATCTGCTAAGGCACTGAAAGATTCTGCTCCTGCTTCTACGGAAAAACCGGGATGAAAACCGCCATTAGAAAAGCCAAATATTGTAGGTGTCCAATGAGTTAACGCTGCAGCTCCAAATGTACCAGAAGCTCCAAGTCTTGTTGCAATTGCTCCAGAACGCAAAGTTACTCCTGTTAATTCAAGAGCTGATAAACCATGGAGTAATCCACTGAGAATTGGTAAATCAGAAAATACACCAGAACTAATTAATTTTTCATAATGCGATCTACGCTCCTCAGCATTATTTAAACTTACACTTAGTGCATCTTGTTCTTTCTTTAAAGCTTCTATGGTCCTTTCTTTAATCGATGAGATTAAATTACTGGTTATCCCTTCTTGTTTGTTGTAAAAAATAGTTAATGATTCAGCATCTCTCTTTTCCAAAACATCTAGTAACTCTGAGCCAAATTGCATCACAGTTTCAACTATTGATTTTGCATAACTCACCATCTGACTGAATCGATAATGTGGTAGGTGTATTTGTGGTAATTCTACAGAGTGGCCTCCAGTTACTGCTGATAGTTGCTTAGGATTAAGCGGCGGCTGGAATAAAGGCGGTACTGCTTTTTTGCCTCCCATATCTAAACAATGTCTTATCTTGTATAAACGATCTTCAACTTTATCCCAAAGACCAATAAAGCTCTTGTTTTCAGGCGTGCAGAAGTAATTGCTGTATTTGATAAGATCATGAGCTTCATCAGATTGAACTTCAGGTTGTGAACCTTACTATTACCCATAAGTATATAAATAGTAAAAAAGCTGATATTTTACTAATTCAACTTTCTATTATAAATGGATCTATGGTCTAAAAATGGAATATATGATGAAAAGAACTATAAATACTTCAACTGGCGAATGGGCAGAAAGTGAATTTGGAATTGTTAATTTTGGTGATATAAGATTAAGTAAAAGGCTTCTAAAAATAGTTAATAGTTTTGCTGAATCGCCTGAGCGTTCAATAAATCAAGCTTGTGAAGATTGGCATCAAAGTAAAGCAGCTTATAGATTTTTCCAAAACGATGCCATTTCTGAGAGAAAGATATTAGAAAGTCATATAATTAAAACTGTTGAAAGAGCTAAAGAATACTCAACTATCTTAGCTATCCAAGACACGAGTTATATCTCATATAAAAATCATAAAAAGACCGAAGGATTAGGGATTATAGCAGCAAGATTAACATCTAAAACAACTAATTTTAAAACACATGGATTAGTGATGCATACAACGTTTGCAGTTACAACAGAAGGACTGCCTATAGGATTATTGGATCAAAAAATTAGTACTAGACCCTCCTTAGCTGAAGACCTAAAAGAGTTGAAAAGAAGAAGCCATAATACTGCTGTTCCCATAGAAGAGAAAGAAAGCATACGGTGGATAGAATCACTTAAATATTCTACTAATCATCCTGGATTAAAGGATATCAAGGTAGTTACCGTCTGTGACAGAGAAGCAGATATGTATGATTTATTTGAAGTTGCTTCCACTAATCAATCTCTTTTTGTAGTAAGAGGAAATCAAAACAGAACAATAAATAAGAAGTCGACTTATTCTGAAAAAGGTGGTGAAAGGTTGTGGGATCTGATGAATCGCATGTCTTGTCAAGGAGAAATACAAGTGAATATTCCTGCTCGCAATGATAAACCTCAAAGAACAACAGTTTTAGAAGTAAAGTTTAGCAACTTTGTGATGAATGCATCAAAAAATAACGCTAGACGTAAAACCCAAAAACTTCCTAATTTAAGTTTAAATGCTGTCTATGCTATAGAAAAATACCCCCCATTTGGCGAAGAGCCTGTGAACTGGATTTTGTTGACAAATATAAATATTAATAATTTTGAAGAAGCAGTAGAAAAAATACAATGGTATTGCTTAAGATGGAGAATAGAGGTTTTTCATAAAATTTTGAAATCTGGTCTTAAAGTTGAAGAATGTAGGCTCCAAGCAGCAGATAGATTAATCCGCTTTCTTACAATAATGAGTATAATTGCATGGAGAATATTTTTTATCACACTAGTAGCTAGAACAAATCCAAATCTTTCTTGCACTTTCATACTGACTGACGACGAATGGAAGGTTTTATATACCAAAATGCTTAAGACAAAAAACTATCCTGAGACACCACCACCTA
This sequence comes from Wolbachia endosymbiont (group A) of Epagoge grotiana, assembly GCF_947251775.1. NCBI lineage: Bacteria > Pseudomonadati > Pseudomonadota > Alphaproteobacteria > Rickettsiales > Anaplasmataceae > Wolbachia > Wolbachia endosymbiont (group A) of Epagoge grotiana. Next base: position 88,283 of record NZ_OX366387.1, on the reverse strand, counting down.
TAAGAGAAATTGTGAGGTGGGTGGCCAAGTTAGGAGGGTTTTTAGCTCGCAAAAATGACTTAGAACCAGGCCCTATAGCTTTGTGGAAGGGATGGAAACGTCTCTTTGATTTAGCAGAAGGATGGAAACTTGCTCATGAATTTTATACTTGTGGGTAATAGTAAGGTTGTGAACCAGAGGGTAGTTCTGTTTCCAGTTGCAATAAATCATGCTGTTTTAATTCATTGAAGGATTGAGGTTGAACTGAAAAATTTCCTTTTTTAATAGGTTTTGGGCCAAGTAAATCCCAAGCTCTGATATACAGCATCGTAGCTTGATTTAATGCTTCCCAAGATCCCTTAGCAAAGAGCATATCTCCCCAATCGATGAGATTGTTTACGTAAGATATGATGATGTACTTTTCAAATGAAGTTACATGTTATTTTGCAATGGTGTATGGGTCAAATGGATCAATTGCTAATTCTGTAGTAGTTTGCGTATCACTCAGTGATGCAACGATATTATCGCTATTATGCTCTTCAAAAGGCAAAAACTGCCATGCTTTATCATTGGTAGGGTTGAAGATATATTGATACCATTTTCTTGCTGTAGCAAAATCCTGTTCTCGATTTAAATGCCATGCAGTCAGCATTGGTATATGAAAGAATATCTCCCACAGATAAAGACCATAGGCACCACTAAAATCTAAAAGATCACTTGGACGATGAACAACACTATTCGTTGGGTTAAATCTTTCGAATTTAAGTTGTTCTATTTTCTGCGACTCTAAAGTTAAAATTCTCTTTGGCCCTCCAGCATAAGCTTTTTGCCGTAAATCACGCACATTGCCAGTGATGTTTAATCTCATAAAAGAGAATTTCATATCTTTAAAATCTAATTTTTTTGGAGTTTCACCGATATACTCAAACTCAAGTTTATTTTCATCCTTATTTATCTTATAAGTTGATTGCTCACTAATTGCAGATAAATTGTAATCTTTAGGTAAAAGCAAGAAAGATTCACGAATATTTTCACGCTCTAAGTTACCTTCAACAATAAACCATCCTGGCTTATTTATTACTTGTTGTGCTAGGGATTTTTTGAAACCACCTAATAATGTTAATTGTTTTGTAGAATCATTTTCATATAAGAGTTTAGCATTACCCTCTTTATTAGTAATATTAGTCTCAAAAATGTTTTTGGTTTCTCCTAAATTAAACTTATCATCATTATTAATTATGTCGTAGGAGGAACTAAGAATTTTATCTGCTAATATTTCACACTTTAACATTTTATATCCATAACCCATCTCTCTACCAATAAATGTCACCTTTTTTCCTTGAATGATATGTGCTGTATAATAAATATCAGTAGCTGTAGTTATAGTGGTCCATGTACTGCTTTCATTGTTGTAGATATTTATTATTCCACAATTAAAGAAAATGGCTTTTTCACCTAGTACTATAGCCTGTATACCACATGCTTGATTGTCAGTATAAGTTTTTGTTGACCATTCTTGAGTTTCATCATCATAGATATCTACTTGTGAGGAGTGTTGATACTCGTCTTTCTGACCTCCAAAAAAGATGACTTTTCTGCCTACTATTGTAACTTGTGTGTGTCTTCGTGCTTCGCTAGCAGTATGAGTAGTCCACCTTCCAGTTTCATCATCATAAATATCCACTTGAGCAGAATATTGATTACTGTCTTTCTCACCTCCAAAAAAAATAGCCTTTTTCCCCACTACTACAGTGTCTATATCATATCGTGCTTCAGTAACTGGACGAGTTGACCAGCTTTCTGTTTCATAATTATAAATGTCTATTTGTGAAGACTGCCATCCTCCAAAGAAAATAGCCTTTTTCCCTACTACTGCAACTGTGTCTCGTGCTTCACGGGTAGCATGAGTTGTCCATGTGCCTTTTTCGTCGTCATAAATATCTATTTGTCTGGATCTACCATTACTTTTTTCTCCCCATCCTTGAAAGAAAATAGCTTTTTTATCTACTACTTTAACTTTTCCACCATATTGTGCTTCACTAGCAGTACGAGTTGTCCATCTTCCTGTTTCATCATCATAAATATCTATCTTTGACGAGTATTGACCTCTCCAGCCTCCAAAAAAAATAGCCTTTTTGCCGACTACTGCAACTTCTGCATTCTCTCTTGCTTCACTAGCAGTATGGGTTGTCCAACTCCCAGTTTCATCATCATAAATATCTATTTTCGATGAATATACTCGATCACCTTTTGGTCCGCCAAAGAAAATAGCTTTTTTGCCTACTACCGCTACTGCAATGTCTACTGATCTTCTTGCTTCACTAACGGTATGGGTTGACCATGTTCCAGTTTCATTGTCATAAATATCTACTTGTGAAGAATATTGATTCCTATCTTTGTTACCACCAAAGAAAATAGCCTTCTTGCCTACTATTGCAACTTCTGAATGGGTTCGCCCTTCACTAGCAGTGTGAGTTGTCCAGGTTTCATTTTCATTATCATAGATATCTACCTTTGCGGACTCAATATCACCTATACTACCGCCAAAAATCATACCACCAAAGAAAATAATCTTATTTCCAATTGTAGTCCTTGTTGCATTTATATCAGGGTGCTTCTTTAGATTAATAGTACGCACATCGTAAGTAAGATTGCCAATAAATTCTCCTTTCTGATTCTCACTAGCAACTAAATCTTCATCAAGAGTAAATAAATTAGATGAAGTCTGACTATCAAACTTAGTTTCACCTATAACAACTACAATTCGTCTTTCCTTTCCGCCATGTTCTTTTAGGTAAAAAGCTGCTACTTTCTTCCAGTATAATTTCTTTGCTTCATTAACTGGATCTACTTTAATATCGCTTGCTAATTTTTGCGGTGCTGTCCAACTGCCACTTGGCTTTTGAAAGATATAATTAATCGTTGCATCAACTCTTTTTTCGTTATCTTTCCCTTTTTCAATTTGCTGCACCCAAAATATAAATAATCTGTTAAATGCATGTATTGGGGTTATAGTTTTAACTGGTATCGATGCTTCTATTTTCTCCCACGCAGTCCAGTAGAGGATATTTTGGTTTTCTTCATCAAATATTGCTGTGCGGTAATAATAATCATAGGATTGGGCAAGGGTGCGACCAATAACATATAAAGTATTTTTTCCTTCTACTCTTTCAAAACAACTATCAACTATCTTTAAGCTAGTCACTTGTTCAAAATCTTCAAAATACTTCATGTATGCATCACTTACTCCTTCATCGGTGATGTTTCCTTGCATTAAAGTATTCTGTAGCTTTTTGTACTCTGGAGTTATAACTTTACGTAAAGTCGGATTTAAGTAGTTTTCTGGATATAATTTTATCTTATTACTTGCTTCCCATTCTCGATAACTAGATAGCCATTTCCATTTTTCTTCAGTAAAGTCTTTATCAACCTCTACACCTTCTTCTATCTTCATCATAGCACGATGAATGTATAGCTGAATACTATTTAGTGCTGCTTTAATCGGCGAAATCTTTGAACATTCACTCATTTCAACATCTATCAGCAAGAACCCATAGAGATCCCTCATGTTTTTTAGGTCTGGATTGATATGTATCATGTACCTTGCAAGAATATCCCGTTTTTCTCTTGCTAAATATCCTTCGTCTTCTTCAGTAATGAGCTCCAAATCTCGAGCAACATCAGTGTATTTTTTCCACTCATCATTTCCACTTACTTTTAAATTATATAAATCCTTGAGCTTTAGTAGAACTTTGACGTTAATACCAGCTATATCCATGAGAGGTTTAATCTTCATCAGAGAGCCTACTGGATCTTGCTTCTCAAAACATGGCCTAAATATTTTGACCTCTTTAATAGCTTCTAGCGTATCTTGATTCCAACCAGTTAGCTGAACCATTTTTTCTATTATTTTGTCACTTTTGTAGTCATTTCCATATAGCCAGCTTATGTATTCTGGCAACTTAGAATATAATCCCTTTAGTGTTCTATAGTTTACTAAAGTCTTGATCTGCTCAATTGACCAGGTTTCTTGTCCTCCATATGCACTCTTGTAATTTGCAATACTCTCTACTTCAAATTTTAATGTTGTAAATACATCTATATTATGAAGAAACTTTTCTAAAAATCCTCTGTCTGAAAATGATTGCGGATTCTCTGGATCAGCAGTAAATGTATAAATAGCATCTAGTATTTCAGGTTGAATATTACCTACAAACTTATACACCTCGTTATAGAAACTTTGCTGATCTTTTACTCCTTGTACTGAATTGTGCAATTGTTCTGCGAGTTGCTTACTTGAAGTAGGATTAACTAATCTGATTATTTGTTCAGTGGTAATTGTATGTTTCTTTAGCCAATCGTTAAATTCAACTACGTTCTCTTGATTTACTCCTTCTATCTTTAATTGTGATAAGAGCTCTGCTATTGGTATGTTTACTAATCTTGCAAGCATAACTTGTTTGTATACTTTTAAAATTTTTTCTCCGAATACCTCTTGATCATTTGATCATTGTGGTAGTTAATTAAAGAAGTTAATTCATTACTATTTACTCCTAAAATATTTTGTAATGTACTATAGTTACTTGCTGTGGCAGCTAAATCTTTGAGGCTTTTTTGACTTAGAAGTGCTTTAAATTCTGGTAAACTGTCAATTTTATTTGATATACCCTCTGGTAGACTATCAGCATACAATGCAAATATTTTAGCTAAAGGTTGTTGAAATTTTTCATGTAGATTTTTAATCTTTGCTATTTTTTTCTGATCAATTTTACCCTCACTTAGTGCTTGAGTTAACTCATCAAATGACCAGTTGAGTTTGTTTGCTAAACGAATAAAGCGATGTAGAAAGCTTAGTGCTTGGTTATCAAGGTTATCTATAATTTGTTTTTTGTGCTCATCTATAGTTTGTTCTGTAACGGTAAGTATTATTGAACCTTTAATTTTATTATAGCTATCAAGTAATGACTGAAGTTTATCGTGCTCTATACCTGTTTGTGCAATAAATTTATCAACATTTTTTAGTTGATCTATTTCCCCATCTTTTATTCCATATACCTCTTTTAAATAAGCTTCTGTTTCATTATCAGACGTAATTACTTCATATTCCTCCGGAGAAAGACCTAAAAACTCTGCATCAGTATCAGCATTTTCAATGAGCATTTTGTATATCCCTGCTAAGCTCGTCTTATGTTTCTTAAGGTAAGCACGTATACTCATCAGCGGGAGATTTGCTGGAAGATTAAAAGGATATTTAGCAGTTGCAAGTTTACTTAGAATATCATCTTCAAGATCATGCTTTAGCTTTTCCTCCATTATCTCATTTACGATTTCAAGGTATAACTTCTCTTTGTTGGTATTGTCGCAATCGAGTTTGATATCGTAGAGATCTGGACGACGTTTTTCAAGTGATTTAGTTGGTTGTGCTGTAATATATTTACCAACTATTTCCAATAACTTAACCAGATAAGCTGCAGGACTTAGTACTGATTGGCAACTTTCACACTGATTGTAATCATCAGTATTAAAGATTTTTGGTATATGCATGTTTTCCCCTATAAATTTTAATGTATGTTGCAGCAGCGTTGAGCTCGATAGTGAGGCTCAGAAATTTCCTTAGCATTTGCTACATAAACTGAAATAAACTTCTTTCTGGCTACAGCTTTTTGATAGATATCCAGTGCCGTGCTTTCTAAAAATGTATCTTTTACTACTTCAACAAACCTATTCTCGGATAAGTCAGTAATTTTAAACACTGAGTCATATAAGAAGTTTTCATCGTCTTTAAAACTCAGTAGCTGCTCAGCAGTGGAATCATCAAGTCCCATCTTCTGTAAACGAATAAGCGCATCATTTGTCATTTCTTTTTCTCCTTTCATAAATTTTTTAAAATGTTACTACAAAGGCAAATGTTTCCCGGGTTGCTGCAGTTCTGATAAGTGGTACGGTGTGTTCTAAAACTAATAAGATTCCAGGATTTTCCACGTCTTTTGGTTCAAAATATCTTTGTCCTCTAGGTAACCCTTCTTTTACTTTAGTACCAACCATAACCCCTAATTCCCTTATCACTTGATTTGCTGCGTCCGTGAAATCGAAAGTAAATTTAAGATAGAGATTATTAGTTGGTACATTTGAGGGCCTAAACCTTCCAGAAGCTTACTATTACCCACAAATATAAATGTTTGTTGCATAGCTCTTAATGGCATAACTTTTGCTTGAAATAACTGTTTATATGGTGCAATTTACAGCTTTTAGTTGCTAAAATTATAACTCTTAGTTTAATAATTTTAATCTAATAAGCTTTCAGGTTAATAAAATTAAATTATTTGAGTAAATACAATACTATGTTTTTATTTGTGGGTAATAGTAAGTTCCAGAAGGGGTCAAAAGCTCTCCATTTTCATCACCTGTGCAGAATAGCACTTCATCTGCAGTACGTCTGCCAAGTTCATTCAAGAGCTTTATAGAATTTATAGGTTCAGGTGGTGTGCTTTCAGTATACTGTACAGTAACTTTATCACTTACTGGAATAGAGCTATTTTCCGTACGTTTTATTACACCACTACTGCTATCAACTATATAATCTATACTTGGCTGATAAGTTGTTTGTCCTGTAAAAACCCTTACATCTTTAATAGTGTGGTGATCTAGAGCTATTTCACCCTCAACAAAAACTTTTTCGACCTGATGGCTACTTTCCCAATTGGCATCACCACTACCCCAAGCAAGATGTATAACTTGCTCTTTTATGCTTGCTGCTATTGCTGCTCTTCCTGACTGTGTAAGAATTGACACCTGTGATGAGTTTGAAAGGCTTATATAATATATATTCAGGATTTGAAAAATTTTTGTCCAAAAAAAATGAATTTTTGCCTAATTTTTTGTTGCAGTATTATTTAAAAATCGAACTGTATTATTCTCGGAAAAAAACAATAGAATATCAATAGGTTAAAAATTGCATCTGTATTATTTATTTTTGCTCCTGTCCTACAAAGTGCACCTATAAGTTCTCATCCTTAAAGCATTAATTGTTTTAGGGAAAAGTTATGAAACTAAAAACTGCCATAGTTGTTCAAAATATACGGTATCAAGCTAAGAGATTAAAACTTTTTGAATGCTTTGCTCATGAAACTCATGAAGATCTTGAGCAAGAACTTTTCTGTGAAATTTGGACTTATCTTGATAGATATGATGAAAGTAAAGGTAGCTTTAACACTTTTGTAGCAAGATTAACTGAACGTCGTGCCAATAACTTATTGGAGAAACAACTATGTATGAAGCGCAATATTAATAACTATGTCAATATTGAGAAAACAAAAGCTTTTGAAGATGAAGTAGCGAAACGTACTGATGTAGATTACATGATTTCAACACTACCAAGAAAGATGCAAAAGATATGCGAGCAACTCAAGTACTTTAACTTATATGAAGTTGCTAAGATGAACAACATATCAAGAACTACTTTAAATACTATGGTAAGAAAAATACGTATAAAACTCTCTTCCATCTACTACAAGGGAAAAAAGAAAAATTGAACATAAATTCTACCTTTCCTGAATATATAACATATACCATTGAGGTGAATAAATGACTTTTAAAATTTTAAACAATAATGAAAGATTGAAAACAACTACAGGCATAAAAGTAGTAATTTTTGGTCCTTACGGTATTGGTAAAACCAGCCTCTTAAAGACTATAAGTGAACCAACACTATGTCTTGACTTTGAAGCAGGTCTGCTTGCTGTTCAAGATTGGCAGGGAGATTCTATTAGTGTTCGTACTTGGAATCAAGCTCGGGATATTGCCTGCCTAATTGGTGGTCCGAACCCTGCACTAAAATCTGATCAGGCGTATAGTCAAAAACACTATGAGCATGTCTGTAGCAAGCACAATGATCTTCTTTCTGAAGTTTCTAAATACCGATGCATCTTTGTGGATAGTATAACCGTCGCTTCACGTTTATGTCTATTATGGGCAAGGATGCAACCTGAAGCTTTTTCTGATAGATCAGGAAAAGAAGATAAAAGAGCTGCTTATGGGTTACTTGCTCAAGAGATGATGGCTTGGCTCAATCAGTTTCAACATATCAGAGATAAAGACATCATCATAGTTGGCACGTTAGGTCAATATCTCGATGACTGCAATCGTTCAACATGGCTGCCTCAATGTGAAGGAGCTAAAACTGCTAGTGAAATTCCAGGTATTGTTGATGAAGTAATTAGTATGGTTGGAATCAAGAAAGATGATGGTACAGAGAAACGTTCATTTGTCTGTCAGACTATTAATTCTTGGGGATACCCTGCTAAAGATCGAAGTGGATGCCTGAATATGGTTGAAGAACCGCATCTGGGAAAATTACTTACGAAAATTAAAGCTAAGGCTTTTGCTACTGCTGCTTAAATTTCTACTCAAAGTTAACTTTTAGAGGTTATATATGTTACAAGACTTTTTCACCATTACTCAAAAAATTCCCTTTTTCAGTGTAAAAGAATACTTGGATGATCAATCGCCAATACCAGAAGATATAATCGCACCAAGGATTCTAACTAAAAGAGGTCTATTGGTACTGGGTGGCCCACCTAAAATTGGCAAAAGCGATTTTCTAATTTCATGGCTTGTCCACATGGCTGCTGGAGTTTCATTTTTGGGTATGACTCCAAGCAAACCTATGAAAATTTTCTATCTGCAAACTGAAATTGAATATGAATATATGAAAGAACGTTTGCAACAACTTCAACTGGATAACGAACTTTTGAATATAGCTGCCAATAACTTAATCATTACACCAAGAGTACAATTATCTTTCAGCAGTGAAGAAATAGATGAAATTAAAAATGTTATTAAAGAGCGTTTTAAACCTGATATTATTGCAATCGATCCTCTTCGTAACATTTTTAACTCAAGTGAATATGGCAATGAAAACGACAATAGCGCTATGTTATTCTTCTTGCAAAAAACACTTGAAAGACTGAGAAATGTTATCAATCCAGATTCGGGTATAATACTCACTCACCATACAAAAAAACTATCCAAAAAAATGTTAGAAGAAGATCCATTTCAAGGCCTAAGTGGTGCTGGATCTTTACGTGGATTTTATAGCACTGGCATGGTGATGTTTGCTCATGATGAGGAAAGCACTGTCCGTCAAATAGTATTTGAGTTGCGAAATGGTGAACGTGTGGCAAGCAAGCTTGTCAATAAGATAAATGGTCGCTGGAAGGTTGTAGACCAATGGAGTAACTGATTCTTTTTTTCACTTAATTTGTAGGAGACAATATGTTATCAGATTTTTTAACTGATTTTAATACTGCAAAATTACAAAGTAATTTAATACCAAAAGGTACAATAGTTAAGGTAAAAATGGCAATTAAACCAGGAGGTTATGAAAATTGGTTCACTAAAAGCTATGCTACCGGCAGCATCTATTTAAACGCTGAATTTACCGTCACTGAAGGTCAATATGCAAAACGTAAGATTTTTCAAGTAATTGGTATTAAAAGTGGCAAAGCAAGAGTTGAAGGAGAAGATACTTGGGGAGAATCTGGTCGTTCCATGCTTAGAAGTATTTTGGAGTCAGCACGAAATATTCATGCACATGACACTTCAGAGAAAGCAGTTATTGCTAGAAAAATCAACTCTATAGCTGATTTTAACGGGTTAGAGTTTACTGCAAAAGTTGGTATTGAAGCTGATCGGTATGGAGAAAAGAACAAGATTGCTACGGTTATTACTCCAGAACAATCTGAAGTTGATTGGTTGCCATTTTGAAGTACGACGAAGAGAAGCTCTGGATTGCTGTAATTGAGAGAGCTATCAAAGATGCAGCAGGAAAAAATCTAGAGCTAAAGAAAGAAGCAATTAAATGGTTTGATTCAGAGTCTTTTGAAACTGTTTGTGAGCTAGCTAATCTCAGCTCTAAACGTATGAAAAGTATGTATGGGGGTTTTATGCAGAGAAAGGAAATAAAAGGATTATTGATTGATAATATTAAGGAGTGTGTACCTTACCTAATTCCAAACGGTAATTTTTATCGAGAGAGGACTTATGTTGGCAACTGTGACGGGGATACGATTACAGTTAAAATAGTGGGTAAAAAAGCTGGGAATTGGCGTAATTTTACCAAAGGGACTAGTGGTGACATTATTGATCTTTGGACTTTAGTTAAAGGTGATATAAATTCCGCTAAGAAGTGGTTAAATACTAAAGAAAACACAACAGAACATAAAGTTACATCGTTTTCAGCAAGGCATTACTTAAATGATAAATCACCAATGCCAAAAGATATAATAGGTCCAAGAATTTTAACTCCAGGCGGTCTTTTGGTGATAGGTGGAACTCCAAAAATAGGAAAAAGTAATTTTCTTCTTTCTTTATTAGCACATATGGCATCAGGAGTGCCGTTTCTCAACATGAAGCCTCCAAGACCATTAAAAATATTTTATCTGCAAAACGAGATGGAATATGGTGATATGAAAGAACGCTTACTTCAGCTTAAAATTGATCAAAATCTTTGGAAAGAAAATTTATTTATTACCAATAAAATGCCATTAACTTTAAATTCTGAAGAGGTAAGAGCAATAATAACAGAGAAACTTGATGCAAAAACGGTAGATCTTATTGTTATTGATTCTTTTCTCGATTATAGGGAGATAATCTCTTTTGTAAGAAGTGACATGGAGAAATTACGTTCAATAACTAATCCTATGGCCGGGATAGTGCTCACACATTGTACCAAAAAAGTGTCTTCGACTGTATTGGAGAAAAATCCATTTCAAGCTTTAAGCGGCTCAAACATTTTGAGAAGTGTTTATACATCTGGCATCGTTATATTTAAACCAAACGAACGTACAAATACTCTGAAAGTGGTGTATGAACTTAGAAATAGCAAGCCTATGACAAAATACATTCGCAAAGTTAATGGATGTTGGAAGACTTCTAAAGTTATAGCTACCGCTTAGTTTTAAATTGAAAATATATTCAGAGGATTTTATGGATATCTATTGCAATTTTAATACTGCAGCTTCACGAAAAAATGCATCGTTAGTAGAAAAAGAACAGCTTAAAGCTCAGCTTCTGTTAAATATCAGATCATGCCTTTCTTATCTATTGCCAAGAGGGATTTTTCGTGGTGATAAGTTTTATGTAGGCAATGTACAAGGTGATAAAGGAAAGAGTCTAGTAGTAGAATTAAGTGGCAGTGAAGCTGGCCTATGGCATGATTTTGCAACAGGAGAAGGTGGTGACATTATCGACCTTTGGGCAGAAGTGCATAGAAAAAGTACTAGAACAGAGTTTACTGAAGTAATGGCTTCTATAGCTGAGTGGCTTGGTCATTTCAAGAATTCAAGTAGTCCAACTGCATATTGGGATTATTACGATGAAAACGGCCAAGCTATTGTTAGAGTCTATCGTTATGATGATAATAATGGAAAGCGATATCTTCCTTTTGATATAAAAAAATCTGACTTTGGTGCACCGAAGATAAGGCCACTCTATAATATTCCAGGTATTTTGAAGTCCGATAAAATTCTTCTTGTAGAAGGGGAAAAGTGTGCAAATGCTCTCATAGAGCAAGGTATTACTGCCACAACTGCAATGTCTGGAGCAAATGCAGACCCAAATAAAACAGATTGGACACCACTCAAAGGTAAACATGTTATTATTTGGCCAGATAATGATGAACCAGGTAAGAAATACGCTGAAAAATCTGCTATGAAACTTACTTGTCTTGGAGTTGAAGAACTTTGCATTTTGGAAATACCTAAAGATAAACCAAAGGGTTGGGACGCTGCTGATTGCGTGAAAGAAGGTATAAATGTTGAAAAATTCTTATCTTCAATTCCTCAAGTTCCATATGTGAAAAAACTATCAACTACCGAGGAATTCTCGAAAGTTCAAAAAGCAGGACGTCGCATTTCACTTTCAGCAATTCCAGTAATAAAGTATTTAAACGATAAATCACCAATGCCGAAAGACATAATAGCTCCAAGAATTTTAACTCCAGGAGGACTATTGGTGTTTGCAGGTGCACCTAAGGTTGGAAAAAGTGATTTTCTTATTTCTTGGTTATTACATATGGCAGGAGGAGTTCCATTTTTGAACATGATGCCCACAAGACCTTTGAAAATCTTTTACTTACAAACTGAAATTGGCTATCACTATATGCGTGAACGTCTTCAGCAGATTAAACTAAATGAAGAACTTCTTGAAATTGCTGGATATAACTTAGTTATTACACCACAAGTGGAGTTACTTCTAAATGATGATAGTATAGAGATTATTTTAGATAAAATAGAAAGTTCATTTGGCTCGAATGCAGTTGATATAATAGCAATAGATCCACTACGCAATATTTTTGATGCCGGCGAGAATAGTAGTGAAAATGACAACAATGCTATGTTATTCTTTCTACAAGAAAGGGTTGGTAAATTGAGAAAGCTGGCTAATCAAGATGCAGGGGTTATTTTAGTACATCATACAAAAAAGATTCAAAAGAAATCATTAGAAGAAGATCCCTTTCAAAGCTTTAGTGGAGCTGGTTCATTGCGAAGTTTTTATACTACAGGAATGATAATGTTTAGACCAAATGAACAACAAAGCTGTCGTCAGCTAATATTTGAGTTACGCAATGGTCATGCTATTGCATCAAAATACGTTGATAAAGTGAATAATTGCTGGCATACAACGGATTATGAATCACAAAGACTTGTAAACAAAGACTATGGTCAAAAGTTAGATGCAGAGCGTTCACGTAGGTGCGATAATATTTTACAATTGATTTACGAAGAAGCACGGAAAGGAAATGTGTATACAACTAGTTCATTTTGTAAGTTATTCGAAAATAAAGCAGGACTTGGTAGCAATCATTCCATTCGTGATCGTATTGATGTTCTTGCTACAAAAGGTTATATTAAATTCAATAAAGAAGGCAAAAATGGAGCAAGGACCAAATATGGAATACTTTGTGTTGAAGGTATGGAAAAAAGAAGCAAAGTGTTTGATCATCAGTTAAACAAGGAAGTTACGATCTATGAGAAAATTTTACCAACTGATTACAAATCACCACAATATGGAGATGTTATTCCTGTAGAAAATCCAAATGTTTGGGTTTACAACGATTAGAGCCAAAATAGTAAAATCACTTATAAGAACTATAAACTATTTAAACAGTTCAGATTTCAGAATTTGCCAATTTTTGATTAGATTTCACTTAGTTTACAAAATCTGAATTTAGCGATAATTAAAAAAACGCTATATTTTCAGTAACTTAAGAGATTTTTCAGATTTTGGTACTGCAATCTGAGCAAAAGGGAGAAAAGCTAGGAATATAGAGGACTTTATACGGTTTTCAATTTTCAGAATAACTCCTATTATTATATAATAATAATATAGTAGTATGACTTTAAAACATACTACTCTGCTCGTTTCTCTTTTACTTACAATAATAAGTTATGTATATGTGTAAAGCTCTCTTTCAAAGTTATCTGATAAAAGAAATGAAAGAAAACGCTCAGAAAAAACAAATGGCCCGTAATTGCGTTTTAAAGCCATTCTACAACTTCAGGGTACAAATATAACACTAAGACCTAAATTACTTATGTAGAGTAGCTTAAAACTCGACCACGAGGCACCTCTAAATTATTTTTTACTTTAAACTTTTACTTGCTTATAAAAAAACCTTACTTTAGCTTATCACGTTTTTTATTCGTTGTAAAATATCTTTTCAAAAAGGTGAACAGTTTTCATAATTTCGGTATAGCAAAGTATGTCAGTAGAACAGCTTTTGTTTAAAATCTCTGAGCAATTAATTGCAAAACTCTCAGTAATGAAATCAGCAAATTGTAGATGAAGCTCAAGGAAAAAAGTCTCTAGCTACTGCCATAGAAGAAGAAACAGAAGCTCGTAAAACTTGATTGCCGCTTAAAATGGAGACAAAGATCAAATCTCCAATTTTATCATACATAAGGGAGACAAAACTTCTACTATTTATTAGTAATAAAAAGCAACTTAGTTTATATTTGATTTTTAGAATAAACATATTTTCAATATGATTGACACTTTAACTTTAAAAGAAGGGGATATTGAGACTACTGCATTTGATAATAACAATGTAACTAGAGTATTACACAATGGAGAGTGGTGGTATGTAATAACAGAGGTAATAGCTTTTCTCACAGGTAGTAAGAACCCATCTGATTACCTAAAAAAGATGAAAAGCAGAGATATAGGGCTTTCCGAAGGATGGGGACAATTTGTCACCCCCCTTGAAATTAAAACAAAAGGTGGTAAACAGAATGCTAATTGTACAAATGTTGAGGGGTTATTGCGTATCTTACAGTCTGTTCCTTCCAAAAAGGTTGAGCAGTTTAAACGTTGGCTTGCAAAAGTCGGGTATGAAAGATTACAAGAATATGAAAATCCAGAGCTGGCATTTAAACGAGCCTATGCTGATTATGTTGCAAAAGGATACTCTAAAGAGTGGATACAGAGAAGAATGCAGTCCATATCTGTAAGAAATCAACTCACAAAAGAATGGGATAACAGAAAAATATCCGACCATAATAATAAGCATCTTGAAGGCAAGGAATATGCAATATTGACAGATGTGATCTCTCAGGCAACTTTTGGTATCAGGACTAAAGAACATAAAGATCTAAAGGGCCTAAAGAAGCAACCATTAAGAGACCATATGACACCAATTGAGCTAATTTTCAACATGCTTGGCGAACAAGCAACTATTGATGAAGTAAAAATCAAAGATGCACAGGGTTATTATGAGAATTTAGAGGCGGCAAAAGATGGTGGTAAAAATGCTAGTGTAGCAAGAGAGGCATTTGAAAAAGCGCGAGGTGTAAAAGTTGTTTCTTCGGATAATTTTCTCAAGAAGATTAAAGATTGAGGTTTTCACTGTGAGAAGAAAGGAATCAAAACATTCTCTGCTAATTTTAGCCGATTCTACTACAACACTGTTCTTTAAAGCGTTTTAGAGGGTTGTTATAGCGTTATTAGTGATTTGGATAGGGGGGGAAGATAGCATCTTTATCAAAAACCCATGTAACCTCTTTAAAATCCCAGTAAACAGTTCTTTCCAAAATGGAAACAACTCAGGTGTCTAGAAGTTCCGTTTAGCGGGTTCTTAAAGCTCTTTAATTTCTGAGCTACATTCAAATTATTTTAACTTTTTTTCAGAAAATCCCGGAAAAAGTAGTGAGAAATCCGGTATATATATTATAGAAGGGCATTGAGTGTAGATGTGCTTCAAACACAAAAGCCGGCAAACGAACAGAGTAGAAAAGATTGAAGAAAGCAAAAGAAACGAGATAGGTTTTTGGTGAGTTACGTAATTGAGAATTTATATTTTTTTAAATAAGACAAAAACTGTATTTTAAAGCTAGATGTGACTTTAGGGTAAAATATACTACTTTTACTTCTCGTCAACACAGTTAACGAACTACCACAGTAAAAGGGTTAATACGGTAACCATAATCTCTACGCGATGATCCAGGCCAACCAACTGTTTGAATCACATCATTACGTTCGATGTTTAGTCCTAACTTTTTGGCTAATGTAGTTTTTATTGTTCTTTGAATTGTGTTTATTGGTTTTCTAATGTAATGTTCTGGATCTGCTTCTGGATCAAGATTTAGGCGCTTTTCTATTTCAGTTATGCGAAGCAACATGTGTTTTTCAGGAGGTAATTCTTTTTTACAATCATTCAAAAATTGTTCAAATAATACGCGCAAAACTTTCATACATGCTACAGCTTTCTTATTTAGAATCTCTATATTGTTTACGTAAAGCGAGCCCTCTATCAATTGCAACTTTAATAATTCCTTCTCTTTAGGAGGTTCAATTAGATTAAGTGCAGTATGTAAGATTTGCATTGAAGTATTTGGTATGAACTCTAGTACTCCTCTTTGTGCTGCTTCTTGGAATACTTCAATTAACGTCTTATGCTGAAAGAAAAGGTCAACCATTTTTACTGTGGGCAAATCAAGAGGTATGTTTGATGGATTTTTTCTCAGTATTATTAATACAGTTGGATTAGCTTTAAACTTATCTATCGTTAAGAATGTTGGATTGGTGCAAAAATCAAGTATGATTAAACTTACAATCTTACCTTGTCCACCAACATGATAAACTCCACTTTCCACTTTTTGCCACATAAAATTTGTATCACTTAGCTGACCTTCAAACCAATTCATAAATTTCTCTGGGTTTAAATATGCAGATAAGCGGTGAAATCTTTGCTTCTTGTAGGTATTAGGTAAAATATCACGGTTGCAATTTTCACAAATTATATTATCGCATGCTTCGTTAAAGTCCTCATCAATGAAAATCTCATTGTTACAGTATGGATCAACTATATTTGGCCAATCTAATTTATCTTGTCTACGAGAGCAGATAATGTAAGACCTCTCTTGCATCTTAATTAATTCAAGATCTGACAAATACCTTGCTGCTTTGATGTAATTTTGATTTGGGTTAACCCAAGAGCTGCCAGAATTAAGAAGATCAGAGATTTGCTCTTGGCAAGATTGTAAGACCATAAAATTGTTTTATGTATGCTTTAAAATCCTCTCTTTCCCTTTTATTCAGAGGATGTTCAGAGTAGTAAATTGCTATATACTCATCACTTCGCTTGAAAAATAAGCCTATCTTTTTGCCTTGAAATATTACTTTAATCGACTCTATCAATGGCACTATGTCTCCTACAAATGGCTTTAAAACATGCAATTCCGGTGCAATAGGATCATATGGAGCAACAGTCAAAGTAATATTAGTATAGCTGTAATTGAAACGATTTGACTTTCCATAAGATGGTACAAGCCTCCACCTTCTAGGTGGAGAAACTTTAGTTTGTCAATGTCATAACTGTACTTTATAAAGTATAGTTATGACGGAATATGACAAAGGAAAACACACTGTATTTTATCATAGGTACCATATAGTCTGGATTACAAAATATCGGTACAGAGTATTAACTAAGGCTATGAAGGAGAGAATACGAACAATCATAGCAGAAGTATCTGAAGAAATGGGGATTAAGATAGAAAACGGAGTAATATCATCAGATCATTTACATTTATTCGTAGTAATACCTCCTCATATAGCTGTGAGTGATTTTGTTCAAAGAGCCAAAGGCAGGTCTTCACGCAAAGTTCAACAAGAATTTTCAGAGCTAAATAAAATGTACTGGGGAAAGCGTTTTTGGGGAAGAGGATACTTTAGTGCTACCAGCGGACATATCACAGATGAAGTCATTAATGAGTACATCAATAAACATACAGATGCACATCAGCCTCATTCTATATCTAGTATAAGATTGGAGTAGCTTTAGCTTCTCACCGCGCTTCCAGCGCTATATCCAACCTTTCGGCTCTCAGCCGATAGTGGTTGAGTGAAACTTTAACTCAAAAACACGAATATTTGAATCAGATTCATTAATACAAGTTTCTATAAATTTATGCACCTGTTCCGCAAAGTTTTTATCCTGCACATCTACAAAAATACATTCGCAACCAAAGTAACAACTTGCAATGCTATTTGCTATTTCTATAGCTTGATCAATATTTCTAGCACCAAGATCTACCTGAGTGCCATTTAGTAGAAAATCCAAAATCATCCACTCTGCCTTATGGCCATGAATAACTTTGTTTGAATTTAACAACAAATCTATATCGCTAGCTTTTCGTATTAACACATATAAACGATTCTGATGATAGAAGAAACCTTGTAGTTGATTCTCGAAACTGTCATTTCTCTTAATGTTATCTTCTTTCAGTATTTGTTGTATGATTTCCTCTGAGATAAAGTCCTTAAATGGAGTACTTGGTCGTCTTGGTATTTTTTGTAAGGCAAAAGACATGAAACTCTTTCTTTGTATTTTTTCAAAGTGATAGACAGACTTTAAAAGATTGTAATCTGCATGAAACAGTAGAAACAGCAAAGACTTCTTATCATATTTATTATTATTTTTTACAAGGTAGGATTTCATGAGTTCTGTAGTTAATGCAGATCTTGCAATTTCACTGACAGTAACTTCTAGTTTTGCACGGTCAAAACAGGTAATCAAGTAGTAAGTAACGAGAGAATCGGAATAATTAGCAATCACTTTACGTTTGTATTGTACAGATGTATTATCGTAACTTTCATCATCAAAGAGTTGAGCATTTAATTTATCTTTAAAGGAGTTTTGAAAAATAATATTTAATTGCTTACCAGAAAGTGAATCTATCCAAGACTGACGTATTTTTGTATTGTGAAAACGGTCAAGCAAATGGTTAACAGGGACTTCTAAATCATCTTCCCAAAATTTACGATTTGGATAAATGTTCATAAGAAACTAACCACACCATGATAACATAATAGACTATTTAAATAGTTAAGATAGAAATCTGAAAGTCTTGACCAATAATTATGCAAGGGCTGTTTACTGATTTTTAACCAAGTTTTTTCTAAAAAGTTTGCTTAAGAAGAAGATTTTTTGGACAAAAATTTTTCAAATCCTGAATATATATTATATAGCACTCTAGCGAAACAAATTCTGAATATAAATGTCAATCCTAACACTAGATCTCGGCAAACAAACAGGCTGGGCAATTCTAACAGATGGAATAATTGAAAGTGGGAGCAAAAGCTTTCATGGTAGTCGTTTCAGCGGAGGTGGAATGTGTTTCTTAAACTTTTGCAATTGGCTCAATTCTTTGAAAGACATTTCTGCAGTGTACTTTGAGGAGGTGAGAAGACATTTAGGAACTGATGCAGCCCATTGCTACGGTGGGTTTCTTGCAGTGCTGTCTGCTTGGTGTGAAGAGAACAATATTCCCTACCAAGGTGTTAATGTTAAAACTATAAAACGCTTTATAGCAGGCAAAGGCAATGCAAGTAAGAGTGAAGTTATTGAAGCGATACGTGAAAAAAGTTTTTCACCTAGAGATGATAATGAGGCCGATGCTTTGGCATTAATGTTCTATATTAGTAAAGATATTAATAAGACGAAAAATCCATAAAAAGTGGGTCCTTTCAGCCAGAATGGCGGATTTGGTGGGTTCAACCCCAGGCCTTCTTTAGCGTCAGAGATATTTTGAATATTAACTTTTTAATTATTAAGGATTTAAATTATATGAATTTAGCAATCCACTACTATCCTGTTGAAAACCTCGTCGAATATAAGCGTAATCCTCGTAAAAATGATGATGTAGTAAATAGAATGTGTGCTTCAATCAGGGAATTTGGCTTTCGTATACCAATAGTTGCAAAAAGCGATGGAACTGTGGTTGATGGTCATTTAAGACTTAAAGCAGCAAGAAAACTTGGTATGGAGAGTATTCCAGTGGTCTTAAGTGATAATTTAAATGAACCACAAACTAAATTTTCGGTTACTGGCAAATCAATCAGCTAACTGGGCGAAGTGGGACGATGATCTTTTGAAGGTGGAAATTCAAGAATTAGAAGATTTGCAGTTTGACCTTAAAATGACAGGATTTGAATTAGAAAAAGTTCAACATTTCCTTGATGATTTAGATAGTGAAAAAGAAGATTTTTCTGACTTGGTTGGTGATGAAAAAAGGGTAAAAATAACAAAACCAGGTGATCTTTGGATTTTAGGTGATCATCGAATCTATTGTGGTGATAGCTCTGTAGTTGAATCATATAAAGCGCTGTTAGATGATAAAATGGCAGACATTACTGTTTGTGATCCTCCATATAACGTTGATTATGGTGGTAGCCAAGATAAAAAAATATTAAACGATAATCAAGGTGAAAAGTACGAACTTTTTCTCTACGATATCTGTTCCCACATTTTAGCATATACGAAAGGTGCAATTTACATCTGCATATCATCATCAGAGTTTTCAACGTTGCAAAAAGTATTTGAGGAGGCAGGAGGAAAATGGTCAACATTTATCATTTGGGCAAAGAATCATTTTACGCTAGGCAGGTCTGATTATCAAAGACAATACGAAGCAATGCTCTATGGATGGAAAAGCGGCAATAAACGTGAGTGGCATGGAGGTAGAAATCAAAGTGATCTGTGGTTTTATGATAAGCCAACACATAACTCATTACATCCAACGATGAAGCCAGTAGAGCTAATGGAGAGAGCAATAGTAAACAGCAGCAGATCAGGAGACATAGTACTTGATCCATTTAGCGGTTCTGGCAGCACACTGATTGCATGTGAGAGAACAGGAAGAATTTGCAGAACAATAGAGCTAGATTCAAAATTTGTAGATGTAACGATAAAACGTTGGCAAGTATACACAGGTAGGGAGGCAATTTTAGCCGGTACTGGTAAAACCTTTTCACAAATTCAAGAAGAAAAACAGTAAGAAAAAAGTGGAAAAGATAACGCAAACAGAATGGGCAAAAGAACAAGGATTTTCAAAGCAATATGTCTGTTATTTAGTAAAAAAAGGAATAGTTAAGTTGGAGGATGGTTTGATCGACCGAGAACAAGCAAATGAAGCAGTAGCGGCAATAAGAGATCCAAGTCAGCCACTGAGGAGGAAAAATCCAGAAAATACAAGTAACCTTTCCACGATGTTGCTAAAAACTAGAATAAAAAATGAAATGGAACGAGGTAAACTGCTTGAGGCAAAGGCAAAAGCTGAGATTGGTGAACTTGTAGCAGTAGAGGAAGTAAAGCGCGAAGCATTTAATGTAGCAAGAGTTGTCCGTAATAATTTGCTTAATATTCCAAATAGAGTTTCAGCGCTGCTTGCATCACTGAGTGACACTGAAAAGATTCATGGAACATTGACTGAGGAAATTACAAACTCACTTGAAGAATTATCTAACACTAAATTTCAAATGTAAAAAGATTTTGAATATAAAATGGCTGATAACCTAAGTTTGGAGTTAATAAAGTGCCTCATTAATCAACCAGGGGTAGATATAAACATTAGAGGATCAAACGGAAAAACCCCACTACATTGCGCTATAGAGTTTGATGAATTAAGTATGGTAGATCTGTTACTCACGAAAAAGAACATTAATCCTTTTGTAGAAGATAATGATGGTAAAACATCTCTTGATTACGCCAAAGAAGGGAAAAAAGCAGAAATATTACAAGCGCTAATTAATAACAAGTACGGGTCAGAACAAGATAGCTTACTTCATTTAGCTGCAATGATAGGTGAAGTTAATGCAGTTAGATATTTGATAGGAAAAGGTATTGACGTTAATGTACGAAATGCTTTGCATCATACGCCATTACATCTAGCAGCAGGAATAGGACATGCAGAAGTTGTAAAGATTTTGATAAGAGAAGGAAAAGCTGAAATCGAGGTTTTTGATGCACGAAATCAGACACCGATGCACTATGCAGTTAATAACAAAAAGTTGGAGATAGTAAAGTTACTGCTAAAGCTAGGAGCAGATGTAAATAGCGCACGTGTAGGACAAAACTCGATGAAATTATCACCTGTTCATATAGCTGTAAGTAATACTAATTACGATGAAAGAGACTTATGTCTTGATATCCTCAAATCCTTAATAAAGGAGCCTAATGCTCAAGTAAATTTGCAAGACTACGAAAATAAAACACCACTACATTATGCTGAAAGACTAAAAACAATAGAAGTTTTACTAACGCGAGAAGATATAGACCCTCTGGTAAAAGACGATAGCGGTAAAACACCATTTGATTACGCTAAACCTGAGATAAAGAAGACTTTGATGAGCAATAAGTATGGTTCTGAAAAGAATAGTCTACTCCATTTAGCTGCACAAAGAGGAGAAATTGAGATTGTAGATGCAATCTTAAAGGAAGAAATTGATATTGATATTGTAAATAATAAAGGTTTATCACCTATTTACCTTGCTGCAGAAAAAGGACATTTACATGTAGTAAAATTACTACTGAAAAAAGGAGCAAACTATACACCTGTTTTGCACTTAGCAATCAAGTCAAATAATTTAGAGTTACTTAAAGTTTTATTTACTGAAAAAAATGGAGCGTTACTCTGCAGAGATACCGTTGTTAATTTTCCAACCCTTCATAATAAATATATAGCACAGAGAGAAATAGCAGATAAAAGGATGAAAAAACATAATAATATTATCTGCATCTGTATTACAGTTAGCGCAGTAGCAATGGCAGCATATATAGGTTTAACAGCAACAACAATAAGCAGTACAATCATTTTTGCAACAACAACAGGAATACTTGCGCTTATTATAGCAATAATGATAAGTGAGATGAGCAAAAGATACATAGAAAAGGAATTTCAGAAAAAGATGTTTATGGAACTGGAAGAGTGTAGTTCTACTGTTAATGATGTTGAGATAGAGTCAATTATGAGTAGATGCAGACAATGATATACGCTAGAGCTTTTTCTGAAGGTTTAAGACCAGATCCAGAGCTTAAAGTATCAGAGTGGGCAAATGAGTATCGAGTTCTAGCACCAACTGCAGCATCAGAGCCAGGGAAATGGAGAACAGAAAGAACTCCTTATTTAAAAGAAATAATGGATTCACTTTCTCCTTCTTCACCGGCTGAAAAAATAGTATTCATGAAAGGAGCGCAGATTGGAGGAACAGAAGCAGGAAATAATTGGATTGGCTATATCATAGATCAAACACCAGGTCCAATGCTAGTAGTACAGCCAACAGTTGAAATGGGAAAACGTTGGTCAAAAGGAAGATTTGCGCCACTGATTGAAAGTACACCATGTTTAAAAAGTAAAGTAAAAGACCCAAGATCAAGAGATTCAGGGAATACTGTACAAAGTAAGGAATTTCCAGGTGGAATAGTAGTAATAACCGGAGCAAATAGCAGTGTAGGACTAAGATCTATGCCAGTAAAATACCTCTTTCTTGATGAAATAGATGCCTATCCAGGAGATTCGGGAGGTGAAGGAGATCCAGTTTTACTCAGCATAGCCCGTACTAATACATTTGCACGGCGAAAGATTTTTTTAGTATCAACGCCAACGATTCATGGAATAAGCAGAATTGAGAAGGAATTTGAAGCTACAGACAAGAGATATTTTTTTGTACCATGTCCGCATTGTAATTATTACCAAATTTTAAAGTGGTCACAAATAAAATGGGAAGATAAAAATCCAAATACAGCACACTATATGTGTATAGAATGTGGTGAAAAGATAGAAAATCATCAAAAGACAGAGATGCTAGACCGTGGAGAATGGAGAGCTACAGGGGCAAAAGAAGGGGAGAAAAAAGGATTTCATCTTTCAAGTCTTTATAGCCCAGTTGGGTGGTATAGTTGGCAACAAGCAGTAGAGGATTTTCTGCATGCAAAGGAAAGTGAACAATTACTGAAAGTTTGGATAAATACTACGCTTGGAGAAACTTGGGTAGATAAAGGAGAAGTACCTGATTGGAAGCAATTATTTAACAGGAGAGAATTTTTTCAGATTGGCACAGTACCAAAAGGCGAAGTAGTTCTCACAGCAGGTGTTGATGTCCAAAAAGATCGTTTAGAAGTAGAAGTTGTAGCATGGGGAAAAAGCCGTGAAAGTTGGTCAATAGACTACCGAGTATTTGAAGGAGATACTGGAAGTAGAGAAGTATGGGGAAAGCTTTCGGAGCTTCTGAGTCATCATTTTATCGGTGAAAATGGGCTTGAATATATGATAAGCATGATGGCGGTAGATGCTGGATATGCAACGCAAGAAGTATACAACTGGGTAAGAGGTCATCAAGGATCTGGAAGAGTAATGGCAGTCAAAGGTGTAAATAAAGCCCTAGTGCCACTGAGCAGCCCAAGTAGAGTAGATATAACAGTTGGTGGTCAAAAGCTAAAGAGAGGAATAAAGCTCTGGCCAGTGGGAGTATCGATATTAAAGTCAGAGCTTTTTCAATTACTTAATATTTTGAAAGAAGAAGAGGGAAAAGCTCTACATGGATATTGTCATTTTCCGGAGTATGCACCTGAATATTTTAAGCAGCTAACGGCAGAGCAATTAGTCAGCAAGGTAGTAAAAGGATACACCAAACAAGAGTGGCAAAAGGTAAGAGAAAGAAATGAAGTATTAGACTGTAGGATTTATGCAAGAGCAGCATCGATAGCACTGGGAATAGACAGATGGCCAGAGAGTAAGTGGAATAGTTTGAGTGGAAAAATGGAAAGTAAAAAGCCTAAAAAAGTGAGACAAAGTAAATGGTTGAATGAGAAGTAAAATGTACAATCAGGAATATTTAAGTCAAGTCGAAGAAGCGATAAAAAAACTGCAAAGCGGAGAGCGAGTAGTATCAATTGCATATGGTGACCATGTGGTGAGATATGCTGAAGTTCAGATAAATGACCTGCTGAATCTACGGCAACGTATTAAGGCTGAACTGAAAGTTGCAGGTGTGAGACCGAAGAGAAGAATTGTGATTGCGACAAGTAAGGGAATTGACAAAATTGTGTAAAAATGTTATAGTTTAAAATTGGTATTTTCTAGTTAAAATATGGATCAAAGTCAAGAAAGGCTTAATGTTAATGTAAATTTTGAGGGGGAATTTGCTCACTACCTTATAGAAATGGCAAAAGTTCAAAATAGAACTATAGAAGAGGTTGTAAAGGACCTAGTGGAAGAAGAAATTGAAGCAAGTAAATTATCTGAAGAAGATGATGAAATAGATGAAGTAGATATAAAGTTGGCTAAGCTTTCTCTTGAGCGTGATGCTAGAGGTGATGAAGAAATTAGAAGTGAGGATGTAGATTGGAATAGAATATTATCTGCAAAAACAGTCTAAAGGTGGAGATACAAGCTGAGATACGATATTATCTATTCAAAAAAAGTTCTTGAGGAAGACTTTCTTGCATTACCACCAACGATAAGATCTAGAGTGAGAAGAGCTGTAGATAGTCGTCTTGCAACCAACCCTAAAGCAATAGGTAAAGCATTATC
Source organism: Wolbachia endosymbiont (group A) of Epagoge grotiana (assembly GCF_947251775.1). Lineage (NCBI taxonomy): Bacteria > Pseudomonadati > Pseudomonadota > Alphaproteobacteria > Rickettsiales > Anaplasmataceae > Wolbachia > Wolbachia endosymbiont (group A) of Epagoge grotiana. Next base: position 63,438 of record NZ_OX366387.1, on the reverse strand, counting down.
GCATGAATTCAAAGGGTATTTTAGGATACGAGTAAGTGATTATCGTGTAATTTATAGGATAAATTACTCAAAACACACAGTAACTATTACTGCAATGGGACATCGGAAGGACATTTATGAACGCAGCCCAGAATAAGCGTTGGTATTTGTGCAAGAGCCTCATGCATAATTTATAAAGTGTTAACAGCCAGACTCTCCAGCAGCTTGCTGTAATTTTTTAATGTCAAATTGCGCAACAAACTGCTGCATAATCAAAGAGGCAAAATGCTATTAAAATCGTTCAAACAACTATTTAGTAAGCCAAAAATCAAAAGCTCAGCGTGGGATGCAGCAGGCTCAGGAAGAAGATTTTTTCACTTTCAACCAGAGTTAGGAAGTATAAACAATTTGCTGTCTCAAAGCCTTGAAACTTTACGTAGTAGATCACGTGATATGGTGAGAAAAAATCCTTACGCTGCAAATATAATTGATACAATAGTAAGTAACTCTATTGGAACAGGAATAAAACCACAATCAAAAGCAAAAGATGGAGAATTTCGAAAGAAAGTACAAGAATTATGGCTAAAATGGACAGACGAAGCAGATAGCTGTGGAATAAGTGATTTTTATGGATTACAAGCTCTAGTATGCAGAAGTATGATAGAGGGTGGAGAATGTTTTGTACGTTTAAGAACGAGAAAGCTGGAAGATAGATTTTCTGTACCATTACAACTGCAAGTACTTGAGTCTGAACATTTAGACAATAAGAGCAATCAAACTTTAGCAAATGGTAATGTAATAAGAAACGGGATTGAGTTTAACAAGCTTGGGCAAAGAGAAGCTTATTACTTATTTAAAGAACACCCTGGTGAAAATACCTTTGGAGAGTCAGTAAGAGTGCCAGCAAACGATGTTTTACATATCTATAAACCACTGAGACCTGGACAAATTAGAGGGGAACCTTGGCTTTCTAACGTGCTTTTAAAACTTTACGAACTTGACCAGTATGATGATGCAGAATTAGTACGAAAAAAGACTGCTGCAATGTTTGCGGGATTCATTACGAGACTCGATCCTGAAGCAAATATTTTAGGTGAAAGTGAGTCAAATGAGCAAGGAGTAGCACTATCTGGCCTAGAACCTGGTACTATGCAACTACTTGATCCAGGTGAGGATATAAAGTTTTCAGAGCCATCTGATGTAGGAGGAAGCTATGAAGCATTTATGAGACAGCAACTCAGGGCAATAGCAATAGGCACAGGGATAACATACGAACAACTAACAGGAGATTTAACCGGTGTTAATTATTCATCAATCAGAGCAGGACTGATAGAGTTTCGTCGTCGATGCGCTATGCTGCAACATAACATTATGGTATTCCAATTTTGTAGACCAGTATGGAGTAGATGGCTAGAGTTAGCAGTACTTTGTGGAGAACTCCGTATAGATGAAAAAGTGGCAAAAGCAGCGAAAGAAGAAGTAAAATGGATACCACAGGGATTTGATTGGGTGGATCCACTGAAAGATCAACAAGCACAACAGATGGCAGTAAGAAATGGCTTCAAGAGTCGCTCAGAAGTTGTTTCAGAATTGGGTTACGATGTTGAAGAAATTGATCAAGAGATTGCCGAAGATCAAAAGCGAGCTGATTCTTTTGGACTTTGTTTCGATTCTGACATTAATCATAAAAGGGAAGGAAGGTGATGTGGATAAATAAACCAGTAATGGTAGAGAGAAGAAGCTTTGAACTATTATCATTATATAATAGCAAACAACCTATCTTTAAGAACTTAAAGCATTTTCATATAAACCCAAAAGGAATAGTAATAATACGTATTTATGGAGTTTTGACAAAAAAAACAGAAGCTTTTGATCATATTTTAGATATGACTTCGTATGAAAATATTCATGAAGAGATAGAGAGTGCTTTAGAAGATAAAAGCATAGAGACGATTCTACTTGACATAGATAGTCCAGGTGGAGAAGTAAATGGAGTGTTTGATCTAGCTGATTTTATCTACGGTGTAAGAGGAAAAAAGAGGATAATAGCGATAGCAAATGATGATGCGTACTCTGCTGCATATGCTATAGCTTCAAGCGCTGAAAAGGTTTTTGTGAGTAGAACCTCTGGTGTTGGAAGTATAGGTGTTATTGCAAGTCACATTGACCAAAGCGGTTTTGATGAAAAGCAAGGAATAAAATACACAACTATTTTTGCAGGCAAGAGAAAGAATGATTTAAATCCACATGAGCCAATGACGTCTGAAAGTCTGGAAAGCTTACAAAAAGAAGTAGACCGACTATATGAAATGTTTGTGCAGCTAATAGCAAGAAACAGAGGTCTTTCAATTGAAAAGATTCGATCAACAGAAGCAGGTCTATATTTTGGCGAGAAAGCAGTAGAAATAGGCCTTGCAGACGGAATGACAATTCTTTCATCTATTAATAAAAACAGGAGTATTACTATGAATGAACAAACTACAAATGACCTAGAAACTGATAATTTAACCAAGTATCGTACTGAAGTTCTTGAATTAATACGTTTATGTAATTTATCGAAGATGCCAGAAAAGATAGGAGAATTTATTGAGCAGGGCGTAAGTATTGAGCAAGCAAGGGAGGTTTTAATGGAATTACTTGCAGAGAGAACGAAGAAGACAGAGATACTGAGTGCAATACCACAGAATTCGCAGGAAGATTTGATGACACAGGTAGCGAAAAGTCGGTGCATTTAAATTTTATAACCGCCATATATAGTGCTCTGCGGTAAATAAGTGTCCAAAATGCGCCATAATGGCTAATTATAAGGTAATAACCGCAGTGTATAGCAGTTATAAACACGGCGGTAAAAAAAATAAAAAAAGGAGAGAAAAAGACATGATAAGTATAACTGAAGGAAATAATTTAGGCGATCTTCTGAAATATGAAGTGTCCAACCTATATTCAAGAGACCAAATAACAGTAGCTAAAGGTCAAAATCTTAAGCTTGGTGCAGTAGTTGCCAAAAAGACGGAAGATGGTTTTATTAGAGTACTTAATCCTGCTGGAACAGATGGCACACAAACAGCAATAGGTGCAATAATAAGTGATGTAAATGCGACAGAAAATGCCAAAGCAGTAATTATTACTCGTGGTGCAATACTAGCAGATCATGCAGTTGTGTGGCCAGCAAATATCACTGAAGAACAGAAAGCTGAAGCAATAAAGCAACTTGAAGCACGAGGGATCATTGTCCGCAAGGGAGTGTAACTTAAATTAATAAGGGGGAAAAAGAATGCAAAATCCATTTACAAATACAGCATTTAGTATGACGGCACTAACAAATGCGATAAATATATTGCCGATAAATTATGGACGAGTTGAAAATTTAAACTTGTTTCCAAGTAGGTCAGTAAGATTTAGACATATTACCATAGAAGAACACAACGGAGTTTTAAGTCTATTGCCAACACAAGTTCCAGGAGCACCAGCAACAGTAGGAAAAAGAGGAAAAAGAAAGGTAAGAACATTTACGATTCCACATATTCCACATGATGATGTAGTGTTACCAGAGGAAGTACAGGGAATAAGGGCATTTGGATCAGAAAGTGAACTTAAAGCGCTAGCAGACGTAATAACTGACCATTTACAGCTAATGAGAAACAAACATGCAATAACATTAGAGCATTTGCGAATGGGAGCGCTGAAGGGAATAATTTTAGATGCTGATGGGTCAGAATTATTAAATCTGTACAACGAATTTGAAATAACACCAAAAGTAGTAAATTTTGCCCTTGGAACAGCAACAACTGATGTAAAACGTAAGTGTCTGGAAGTATTGCGGCATATAGAAGATAACCTAAGTGGTGAATATATGACTGGAATTCATGCCTTGGTAAGCCCTGAGTTTTTTGATGCACTAACTTCTCATGCAAAAGTAAAAGAAGCATATGAAAGATGGCAAGAAGGAGCAGCACTTCGAAATGATATGAGGTCAGGGTTTACATTTTGTGGCATAACGTTTGAGGAATATAGAGGGCAAGCAACTGACCCTGAAGGAACGGTTAGAAGATTTATTGAGAAAGATACAGGGCACTGTTTTCCACTAGGAACAGCAAGCACGTTTACAACATATTTTGCACCAGCAGACTTTAATGAGACGGTGAATACTCTCGGACAGCCACTCTATGCAAAACAAGAGCCAAGAAGATTTGATAGAGGGACCGATTTACATACGCAGTCAAATCCTCTACCAATGTGCCACCGCCCGGCCGTTTTGGTCAAGATCGTTGCAGCATAGGTAGAGCAAATATAAAGCGGTGTGAGGCAGAAGAATGCTTTACCTCTTCTTAGCATATAAATGTTAGTATATAGAGGAGAAACGTGCAAGAGAATATTAAGAGATTATTTAAAGATTGTTTTGCCCATTTAGGAGAAGTGGCTTTATATAAATCAAAGGATAAGTCATATATGGTACAGGTGTTAAAGCAAGAGCCAGATAAATTATACGAGATTGGTGAAGGGCAATTTGTAGGAGAAACTTTAGTGTTGGAAATAAGTGCGTTTGATGTACTGCAGCCAATTGTAGGAGATATTTTTGTTATAGGTGACCGTAAATATAAAGTATATTCTCCACCGCTGCAAGATAATTCAGGAATGGTATGGAAAATTCGAGCGTCAGGAGTATAAATGCGTATTAACACCGGTAGTATTATACAAAGTATAGATGCTGAAAGGAAAAAAGTGGAAAAAGTGACGGTGAGTGCATTAAACAAAACAGCAATATGGCTAAAATCAAAAGCAGCTAAGGAAATTAGTGAGGAAAAGAGAATAAAATTAAGTTTGATAAGAAAGAGATTAAGAATTTTTAAAGCAAAAACAAGCAGATTAGAAGTGTTAATTAGAGCAAATCTCTACGACATTAGAGCATCGACAATTGGCAAAATACAAAAAACAAGAAGAGGATCGAAAGTAGGAAAGCATGAGTTTATAGGAGGATTTGCAGCAGTTATGCCAAAAGGAAATAGCGGTATGTTTAAACGTGAAGGAAGGGCAGCATTGCCAATAAAGGAAGTTAAGTTGCCACTCGAACCTGAGGCTTCAAGGATAATAGGGAATCTTGTTAATTATGAAGTTGAAAAGGTATTTGAAAAATATTTTATACATTACATGAGTTAAATTATATGCATGACAAAGTTCTGGAAAGATTTACATAAAGCAATTTGCAGCACACTGAAGGAAGAAATACTGGCTATACAGACATGTGAAATTTATCCAGCAATAAGGAAAGAATTAGTAGCGCCAGCGGTGTTTGTAGAACTAATAAGTTTAGAACCAGGTAAAGATGCAGGTACTGATGAATTAGCATTGAAAGCCAGGTTTGAGGCGAGGATTGTAGTTGATGGAACAGTAGAGGATTCCTCGGTAGTTGTTAGAACATTAGCTGCTGAGGTTGCGAGAGTAGTAAATAAAAATACTTGGAATGTGGAAAATGTTTCACCAGGAGAATTTATCTCTGCGGAAATTGACGGATTTAGGCCAGAGCTCGATGCATATTTAGTGTGGATGGTTGATTGGAGTCATCAGCTTCATTTAGGTAAATCAGTATGGGAAGAGGGGAAAATTAAACCACATACAATAAACGTAGGAAATATAAATGTTGGATCATAGTTTTGCGATTTCAGAGCTGAATAGGAAGCTAGCAAACGTTATTCGTATAGGAATTGTAAAAGAAATAGATTATGAAAAAGCAAAAGTAAGAGTGAAAATAGGAGATATTGTAACAGATTATCTGCCATGGATAACAAGCAAAGCAGGAAAAGATAGAGATTGGTCTCCTCCAGATATCGATGAACAAGTAATGGTATTTTCTCCTCTTGGTGAACTATCATTAGGAGTGGTATTAGGAGGAATATATCAGGAAAAATACTCTGCACCAGAGAATAAAAAAGAAATAAATAGTGTGAAGTTTCAGGATGGAACAAGATTGTTATATGATAAAGAGAAGCATCATTTAGAGATTGAAGTAGTAGACAAAATAACATTGAAAGCTGGAGGATCGAGTATAGAGATGACAAAGAGTGAAATAAAACTGAAAGCAGATAAAATAGAACTTAATTAATTGGAAAAATGAATAAATCAGTTGTGCGAGTAGGAGATTATTGTGCAGAAGCAACACCACATTTTTGCATTAGCGGCAGTAATAATGTTTTTGTGAATGGTAAGCCAGTTTGCCGTAAAGGAGATAATTTTACAGAAGGAAGAGTATTAACTGAAGGATCAAAAACAGTGTTTGCAAATGGTCTTGGTATAGGAAGAGTAGAAGATATAGTTTCATGTGGATTTAAAGTAATAAAAGGCAGTGAAACCGTGTTTGCAGGCTAAAAATGAAAGGAATGGATGCTAAAAGAGGGAAAGAATTAAAAGGAATAGAGCACTTGAAGCAATCAATAGTTGATATTTTGACTACTCCGAAAGGTAGTAGAATTATGAGAAGAGATTATGGCTCAAGATTATTTGAATTGGTGGATAAGCCAATAAATAGAGATTTAACTTTGGAAATCTATGCAGCAACAGCAGAAGCACTGGGGAAATTTGAGAAGAGATTTAAGTTAGAAAAAGTAAAGATTGCTGAAGCTAAAGAAGGAAAAATGACTCTTGTACTTGAAGGTATGTATCTTTCAGAAGGCAAATTCATAGGTATTAGTGGAGTAGTTGTTTAGAAATGCAGACATCTAATATTATTGAAAAACTAAGCTATGAGGAAATCTTTTCGAGAATGAAGGAAGAATTGGTCCGTAGAGATGAAACCTTTTCAGCGTTAGTAGAATCCGATCCAGCAATAAAGATTCTGGAGGTAGCAGCATGGCGAGAACTTCTGCTCAGAGAAAGAATAAACGAAGCAATAAAAAGTAATTTATTTAAATTTGCGACAGGAGAAGATCTTGATAATTTGGCTGAATTTTATGGAGTAGAGAGAGAAAAAGAAGAAGATGATGAACGATTTAGAAAAAGAATCAAAGCAAAAATAAAGGGGTGGTCAACAGGAGGAAATTATCGTTATCATGCACTTTCGGCAGATAGAAGAGTAAAGGATGCGCTAGTAGAATCACCTATACCAGGGAAAGTACAAATTTCAATCTTATCAACAGAATTATCCACAACTGGCATAGTGTTAGAAGAGCTACTAGAAATTGTAAAAAAGCAGGTTACTAGGGATGATATAAGTGTTTTAACAGATACGATAACAGTAATTGGTTGCAATATTACGGAAATAGATATTCACAGCAGAATGAGCATAAATCCTGTAATATCAGAGGAAGAAATCAAGAAGCAGTTTATTAAGAAGTTTGAAGCAAATAGAAGACTGGGATGGAATGTTACAAGATCATGGATAATAGCAAATCTATTTGTAGAGGGTGTAGAAAATGTGGAATTAATCGAGCCAAGAGAGGATGTTATGGTGCTAGGTAACGAGTGTGCAAATTTGAGAAATTTAAAGATTGAGTTGAATTAATGTTACTGCCACCAAACGCAACAAAGCAAGAGCAAGCATTGGTTGATGCAACAGATTATAAGGTTGATCCAAGCTGTATAAGAGGGTTTAAATTTAGATTAGAAGAAGAAACATTGCCGTGGTTGATTGAGGAATATGGTTTAGAAGAGATACTGCGTTGGGTAAAAGATAGAAGAAAAGCCGTAATAGAAGGAGTAAAATTTCAAAGACTGAGAGGAACTCCAGCATCACTAAAAATAGCACTAAAATGGGCAAATATAGAAGATATTAAAATTATCGAAGAACCACCTGGTAAACATTTTTTTGAGTTGCAAGTAGGGATAAAAGATGTTCCAAATGACTTCTTCGTAGATGCAGTAGTAGAGCTGGCAAAACTATCACTGCCTGTAAGATCCAGATTGATGAGGATTTTTAACGATTATTATAATGCGCAGAGATTTATATTGGATGAGAGTTTATTTGGAGATCTTCTTTCTGATTATTCAGGGGTAAAAATAGAAAAAGATGGACCAGTGTTATCATTTGGAAGAGTAAATTTTTTCAGGTCTAGTGGTCCAGTTATTAGGATTATAGAAAACTATCTACGCGATCATTATGAACGAGCTTTAAGCAATGATATATATCGCCTAGATGTAGCAATCCTTGGAGAAACCGAGCCTCACACAAAGAATTATAACGGTATTTATGAAAGAAATCATTTGTGGTACAACTTAAAAGCACTATATCCATTACCACAGAGTTTATTACCATCGATTAAATTTGCAAAAGCGCAGATAGTATTATCAGACAGTTGGGATTTAGGAGACATAAATACGTGCTTTCCAGTTAGTAGCGTAGAAGAAAGAGGAAATAAATTTGTATTGGGAAGCGATAAACTTTCAGGGCAATATTGGAATTTAAAACACAAGCCAATTTTAGAAAGATTTAGCGTTACTCACAACTATAAAGTAGAAAATTATACAGATCAGAAGGTCAGAAAATATGTTTTAGCAGAACACAACATTTACTATAAAAACGATTTAGAGCAAAAAGATTCAATACACGAATTAGAAAATTACATTTTAGTATTTTATCCAGGAGTACTGAAGTGGCACGAACATCGACATTTGCACAGAAGTTGGAAAAGTAGTCAAGTAATATCTCTAATAAGCTAAGCATTTATATTTAGATCCTCATATATTATATTAATAATAGGTAAAAGTGTATGAAATAAAAAGAAAAAGACTTGCTTTCTTATGCTAAAATAGACATGACTTGAATAGCAGCAGGTAAATATAAGAAATTTATCTGACGCTAGAAAAGCTAATTTTATGAGGTATGAAATGAGTTTTAGCAAGAGTAAGTTTTTTAAAGAAGTATCAAGTAACGATATTAATAAAAGAAATGAAGAAGGAGAGACGATATTGCACCAAGCAGTAGAAATCTCCGATTACACAACAGTGAGGTTATTAATAAAAAAAGGGGCAGAGGTTAATGCAAGAGATAAAAATGGTTATACACCTCTGCACTGTGCAGTATTCGCAAAAAGTTTAGAAAATGTAAAAGTGCTGCTAAGAGAAGGAGCAGAAGTAAATGCCACTCAATATGTCACTGGATGTACGCCACTCCACTCTGCGTGCAAAGGAGCAGGAGTTGAAATAATAAAAGAGCTAGTAAAAGCAGGAGCTGAAGTTAATCAACTGAATAAGTACGGCGCAACGCCAATGTATTACATCTGGGAAAGTGAAAAGTATCGTCTATGTGATAGCAAAGAGAGTGAAAAGGCGAGTAAATTTTTGAGAGAAAAAGGAGGAATAACAAAAAGTAGAGAACTGACGTGCTATGGAATAGAGGGGCTAGTGGGAGAAATAGCAGACATGTTGAATGGAAGCTACATGCCGGAGCTAAAAATAATAGAGATAGGAGAAATAAGGAAGAGAGACAAATCGCTAATAAAGAAAGAATGTCAAAATTTAGCAAGCAAGATAATCAGCCAAGTGAATGCAATGATAGATGAGGTGGTAAAAAGGAAGGCTTAGGTTTAAAGAAAAGGTGGGGTAAGTTATGGTAAAGCTGGGTAAAAAAGATGAGTCACTATTAGAGAACTCGTTTAAAAATATTTATGAAAGAGACGAAAAAGGAAGAACAGCTCTACATTATGCAGTAGAGGTAAAAATAGTGAGGTTATTAATCGAAAAAGGAGTAGATGTGAATGCAGCAGATGTAAGAGGACATACAGCACTGCATCTAGCGATAACGGAGAAGCGTCTAGAAACAGTTAGAGAATTGATAAAATCAGGAGGGAATGTAAATGCTGAAGAGTATGGCAATAAATGCACTCCGCTGCATCTTGCATGTATGGTAGGAGAAAAAGAAATAGTGGAGGAGCTAGTAAAAGCAGGGGCTGAAATAGAGCAAGCAGATAAATTTGGAATAACAGCGATGGATTATGCAAAAAATAGCAAAGAAATAGCCGAGGTATTAAAGAAGGAAACAGAGAAAATGGAAAGTTTGTTAAAAAAATAAGAGTCGTATCAGAAAGCGCAACAGCAGTTGGCAAAGGAAGGGCTAGACCAAATTTGAAGGCTGTAGCTGATAAAAGTTGGTCTTTTTCATAAGAATAAATGGATTGATGGAAAAAAGGAGTGGTAAGGCTCCTTGCACTACAAAAACATTTGCAGGAGAAACTATGAGAAAAAGAACATTAACTTGCCGATACGAGCCAGATGAATTAGCGGAACAACATCTAGCAGACGCCTATGAGCTGTTACTAAGGTATGCGGTAAAAAGAAACAATGAAAAGGAGATAAAGAAAAATGATAACAGTGGCCTTATATGCAAGAGTTTCATCGAAGAGTCAAGCGCAGAACAATACAATAGAGAGTCAAATTGCCGAGCTCAAGCATAGAATTGCTGCAGATAAGCATGAGTTATTGAATGAGTATGAATTTAAGGATGATGGGCTTAGTGGGTGGAGTTTAGAACGTGAAGGTTTAGATGCATTACGTGATAAAGTAGGAGAAGATCAAATTGATAAAATTTATATTCATTCACCTGACCGACTATCAAGAAAATCTGCACATCAAATGATACTACTTGATGAATTTGAAAAAGCAGGAGTAGAAGTAATATTCTTAAATCATAAGACTGAAAATAATCCAGAGTCTAAATTGTTATTGGGAATGCAAGGATTAGTGGCAGAATATGAGTGTACAAAGATTATGGAACGTAGTCGTAGGGGAAAACTCCATAGAGCAAAAAAAGGCTGTGTAAGTGTAATTGGCATTGCACCTTTTGGTTATAATCGTATAAAGCATGTAGATAGAGAAAAGACAAAGTTTGAAATAAATGAAGAGGAAGCAAAAATAGTAAAGCAGATATTCATGTGGGTAGGGCAAGAGAGAATAAGTATAAGGGAAGTGATACGTAGACTAAGAGATAAGTCAATTAGAACAAGAACTGGAAAGAAGGTGTGGTGTCCAATAATAATTTGGAAGGTATTAAGAAATCCAGCATATAAAGGACAAGCAGCGTTTGGTAAATTAAAGAGGGTTGAAAAAAGAGAAAGAAATAAACAAAAGGTTTCTATCTGTCGCACAGATGAGGACAGCTGGATTTATATACCAGTACCAAAAATAGTTGATGAAGGGTTATTTAATAAAGTACAAAAGCAACTGGATGAAAATAGAAAAAGAGCAAGGATGCAGAGAGAGGGAGGAAAAAAGAAATATCTATTACAAGGTCTAGTTGTGTGTCAAAACTGTGGATATGCGTATAGTGGTGCACAATGTGGAGTTGAGGGAAAAAAGTTTAGCTATTATCGCTGTAGTAGTACTATACGTATTACTGATGGTAGGGAGAAGTGTACTAATAAATTGGTCCGTACAGATATGTTAGAAACAGCTATATGGGAAAAGGTGAAAAATTTACTAAAAAACCCAGAGATAATAAAAAATGAGTATCACCGTAGAATTGCAGAAAATAAAAATGATGAATCATCAGATAAGAAGTTTGCAAGAAGGGAAAATCAAATAAAACAAGGCATCGAAAAGTTAATGGAAGACTATTATAGTCAAGAAAATGTAGGAGATAAAGGATATATAAGTGAGGAAGAATTTAAACAGACGATGAAAAGAATGAGGGAACGCTTAAGAGGGATAGAAGAAGAGAAGAAAAAGGTAGTTGATCAAAAAGCAATAGAGAAGGGAATGAACCTTATCATCAACAGTATAAAGAGTCTTTATTCCAGTGTAAAATCTAATTTGGAACAGCTAGATTGGCAAACTAAGCGTGGCATCATTAAAGCATTAGTAGAACGAATTCAGATTGGTTATGATCAGGTAGAAGTGGCGTTTAGAATCGAAGAACCAGCACAGGATGGAGAGATTTTTAATTTGCAACATTGTACTGGACGTCATGATAAGGGCGCTGGCGGAGTTTGTCAAGTAAGTTTTTTCGTTTCTATTGTAATGACAGTTATGGCCTGTGCAAGAAATCTATTGATTTACAGCAGGTTCTTTGTTACAGTCCGTAGTTATGCAAAGAAACTTAAAGCCTCATGAGTTTATTTACAGCCAGTGGTTTACATAATTTGGAGCTGTATAGCTGAACATTGTATATGATAATATTAATAACAAACGATGATGGTTTTGGAAGTGAAGGAATAAAATTACTCAAAGAGGTTGCACGGAATTTTGCGTCAGAAATATGGATAGTGGCACCAGATACTGATAGAAGCGGAGCTGCAAGATCTCTTGATTATCCAGTGAAACAATCTATTGGAATAAAACAACATAGTGAAAGGGAATTTAGTGTGTCTGGTACTCCTGCAGATTGTGTCATTATTGCGCTAAATAAAGTTATGAATAAAAAACCAGACTTAATATTGTCCGGAGTAAATATTGGATCAAATGTCGGGGACGATATTTGTTATTCAGGAACAATTGGTGCTGTAATGGAAGGTGCTGCAAGGTCTATACCTTCTATTGCGCTAAGCCAAGTTTATCATGATAAAATAGACTGGCACAATACAAAGGTTTTTGCACCAAAGGTTATTGCCAAGCTAGTTAAGGTTGGTTGGCCTAAAAACATAGTGATGAGTGTAAATTTTCCTGCTACGGAAAAAGTAAAAGGAGTAGAATTTGCTGAACAAGGTGAATATAACATTGATGGGGATTTAACTTTTACTGAAAATTCGAATGGCTCTTTTAGCTTAAATTGGTCTCGAGAGCACTCAGGCAGTGGTAGTATAAATAAAATAAAAGAAGGATTTATTACTATTACACCGGTAAAATTAGATTTTACAGATTATGATACATTGAATACTATGAGAAATTCTTGTGCAGACGAATTTTCTTCTATAGCTGACTGAGAAAAACATTTGCATTGCTCCTAATAGATATTTTCTATTGTGTTATCGCGAGCAATTATTTTTTCTTCACCTGTATCCATGTTTTTAATCTTTAAAGTTTTACTACTCAATTCTTCATCGCCAAAGATTAAAGCAGCTTTAGCATTTGCTTGATTTGCTTTTTTCATTCGGGTTCTGAGCGTTCCGCTATATTCATAGATTACATATAAACCATTTCTGCGCAATTCATTTGCAAGTGTTAAAGCATGTTTTTCAGCCTCTCTACCGATTGGAATTAGGTAAATAGGTCGCTCTTCTTTCGGAGAATAATTGATTAACTCCATTATGCGCTCAATACCCCCTGCAAATCCTATTGCTGGAGTGTGTTTTCCACCTACTGAAGATACTAAATTATCGTATCTTCCACCGGCAAAAACTGCCCCTTGTGCACCTAAATCCTCTGTAACAAACTCAAACACTGTGTGGCAATAATAATCCAAACCTCGAACTAGTTTATTGTTTACGGTATAAGGTATATCAAGAATTGTTAATCCATTTAGTATTTGTTCAAAGAAATCTGAGGACTCTTTCGTATAATAATTGCTGATTTTGGGCGCATCAGAAATTATTGATTTATCTTTCTCGTCCTTGGAATCCAGTATTCTGAGTGGGTTTTTGATCAACCTATTTTTGCTATCTTCTGATAGATCATTTTGATACTTTGTAAAGTATAAGATCAAAGCTTCTCTATATTTAGTTATTGTTTCACCATCACCTAAAGAGTTGATTTCCAGCTTTACATTTTTATTGATGCCAAATTCAGTTAGTAAGTGCTGAGCGAGTGATATCAATTCAATATCAGCTTTTGGATCTTCTATGCCAAAAACCTCAAAATTTATCTGATGAAATTGCCTTTGTCTTCCCTTTTGCGGTCTTTCATAGCGAAATGCAGGTCCTGTTGAGAATAATTTTATCGGTGTTTGCAGTTTTTTTTCAATGAGTAGCCTGACAATCGCTGCAGTGAACTCAGGACGTAAAGTTATGCTCTTTCCCCCTTTATCATTGAAGCTATACATCTCTTTAGTGATGATATCTGAGCTATCACCTAAGGTTTTTGTAAAAACCTCCGTGTATTCAAATATTGGAGTTTGGGCGGGCAAAAAGCCGTATAAACTTGAGATTCTGTTTGCTGTTTGCTCTATGTATTTAAACTTGTACCATTCATCAAACAGGAGATCTTTTGTTCCTCTAACCGTTTGATTAGTCATAGTGTGGTCTCTATACCTGCAATCTCTGGTATGTGGTAGCTCAGCATATTTTGCACTCCTTGCTTTAAAGTAATTGCAGCACTTGGGCATCCAGAGCAAGCTCCTTGCAACTCAACATAAACTATTCCATCTTTATAGCCACGAAATTTGATATCGCCACCATCTTGAGCAACTGCAGGTTTGATATAACTTTCCATCAATTCTTTTATTCTATTTACAATTTCTATATCATTCTCATCGAAAAATTCTTCATCCGGTATATTATTATCATTTACTCCTTCTTTATCTAGTGCTTTTCCACCTGAAGTAAAGTGATCCATGATTGTAGTTAAAATTTCTACTTTTAATGTATCCCAATTAATTCCACCCAATTTTGTTACTGAAATAAAATCATGACCAAAAAACACTCTTACCACATGTTCTATTTGAAAAAGATTTGCTGCTAGTTTAGAATTTTTTATCTCATTTGCATTTGAAAAATCAGCCGTTTCTCCTTCGTTTAAAATTTCAAATCCAGGAAGGAATTTTAGCGTATTTGGGTTTGGTGTTTCTTCAATCTGGATGAACATGTTATTTACCATGACAATTATAATTGTTACTATTTAATCATAAAATGATAAAAAAATATACATGTCATTCATCTTTTTTCTTTTTTTAGTATTCATAGTAATTACATTTGTCTTGCCTAGCGTTGTTGTATTTTTTCTTTTCCTGACAAAAAAAAATAATATGAGTTTCATGATGAACTCTATATTGAGTAAGTTTTTGAACGAATTTAATAGCAGTAGAAGTTGTACTGAAAATTACACTGGTGATAACATGTCCAAGGATGAAGCATTAAAGATACTGGGGCTGAATCCTGAGGCAAGTCAAAATGAAATCAATAAAGCATATCAAAATTTAATGAAATTAGTTCACCCAGATAAGGGAGGCTCGGAATATTTTGCGCAAAAGCTAAATGCGGCACGTGATAAATTGTTAAAAAAGTGATCTTAAAAAAAGTTTTCGTTTAACGAATTTCTTCCTTTGCTTTTTCTAAATACTCCAATATTGCTTCATGTAGTGCAGTCCATGTTATCTGTTCTTCCAGGGAAGGTATAAATTCTTGTCTCCAAGCATTCTTAAACTCCTGAAACCACTGTTTTTCAAAACCCTGAAATTCTAAAGAAATATCTACTTTAAAGCTATCAATTAAACTGGAAACTTCTGCAGCTTTAGAGCTATCTAGTGATTTTAAAGATAACACTCCACTCTTTAAAATCTCTAACTCTTCCAATACATTAAGCTTAAATGGTTTATAGAGTGAAGACCATATGCGATATCTTAAATAAGAATCATAGTATAACTTAATTTTGTACATTAAAGTGGTAGATGCATCAGGAGAAATGTTATTCTCATATTGTGCAAGAGAAGATAATAAATTCTCATAATCTACTTTGCTTAAACATGGTTGTAGAGTCGATTTAATTTTTTCACTAAAGGTTAGATAACTAGAAGAAATGCCATGACTATATTCACTAAAGAATTCAGGAAATATATCTGCTTGTTCTAGTTTAAGAGGTAGATCTTTTCTAATTTCTCTTGGTAAATTATGTATTGAAAACTGATAAATAACCCATACAAAATTCTCATCAAACTCATCTGAGTAATCAGCATTATTATCAGGAAAAATTACATTACCTTTCTTATCATTCCAAGGTTCTATCTTATAGAAAAATCTGTTCAGCCTTTGTTTTAATTTCAAAATACCTTCATTTCTATCACCTGCTTTATACAATGTTTTGCCCATTTTGTGTTTAGCATCTTTAGGGTTTATTCTGTCACTTATGTGCAATCCAATTTCATTTTTCTCTAATAACTCCCAATCAAACAATTTGTGTGGATCTGGTTTACGCATTGTATAGCCAAGCTCTGGATCATACACTATAGTTCCTATTTCAGAATGACTAAATATCATATCCCTTTTAATTTTAAAACGCTCCATAAGGTATAAAATCAGCTCTTTAACAGATCTCATTTGCTCTTCCGGAAAAGGCTCAAGTCCTGTGTTTACAATTTCAATACCTACAGAATAGTTGTTAAGCTTCCGTAACTCTTCAAGCTTACTATCTACCTTAACTCTTGCATAACTAATACCAGCATGCCATGCTTCTTTCTCTAATGGAACCATTAAGGTGATGCTGCCATCCCTATCGACAATAAAATGAACTGACAATCCTCTAGCATTCAGCGTATCTTTTGTACCTTTTAGTGTTGATGTTTCAGTATGGTGAACTATAACCATTAACACTTTTTTACCTGCCCTATCACCATAATTTAAAGCTGAAGCTGGATCTAAAAATAACAAATCCTGATCTTTCAATAATGGTAATTTTTCTTGTAAATCTTGAAAATCATTCTCGATATTGCTTGAACTGGATACTTGCCCAGATATGAGAAATGCTGAGACAGTAATCAGTAAAACTAATAAATATTTGTTGACTTTAGATAGTTGGATTTTCATACCATCTTCATAAACACTTTGTAGATAATTTTTCATTATATAGTTAGAATAGGGTTGTTGAATAAATTTACAAGACAAAATCATACTAGTCTGGTAGTAGTAACATGTTCAGAGATGGAGCATTTAAAGTGCTAGGAATAGATTCTGGAGCGAACCAAAATGAAATCAATAAAGCATATCAAAATTTAATGAAATTAGTTCACCCAGATAAAGGAGGCTCGGAATATTTTGCACAAAAATTAAACGCAGCACGTGACAGGTTGCTGAAGAGGTAATTAATATTGCTCTAAAGTTTTTATTTGTGCGTAAAGGATAAGTTGCTACAATAAAAAAATAAGATAAAAGTAGCAATGGACATGTGTTCAGAAAGGTTTAAGTTATGCAGGAAGATAACAAAAAAGAAACAATAAAAGAAGAAAAAGGCATATTAGGATGGATAGAATATAGATTGCCTATATTTTCTTTTCTAAGACACACTGCTTCTTACCAAGTGCCAAAAAACTTAAATTATGCTTGGAACTTTGGCTCTTTGGCTGGTATAGCGCTGATTTTACAAATAATAACAGGTATATTTCTTGCTATGCACTACACTCCGCATGTTGATTATGCGTTTAATAGTGTAGAGCGCATAATGCGAGATGTGAATTACGGGTGGTTAATACGCTACACTCACGCTGTTGGAGCATCGCTCTTCTTTATGGTAGTCTATGTTCATATAATGCGTGGATTATATTACGGATCTTATAAAAGACCGAGAGAGATGGTGTGGTTTATTGGAATATTTATATTTTTTGCAATGATGGCAACTGCCTTTATGGGATATGTATTGCCTTGGGGACAAATGAGTTTCTGGGGTGCAACAGTTATAACCAACTTATTTTCTGCTATACCTTTAATTGGCAATAAAATAGTTATATGGTTATGGGGTGGTTTTTCAGTGGATAACCCAACACTTAACCGTTTTTTCGCTCTGCATTATCTTCTGCCTTTTGTTATTATTGCTTTAGCTATGCTTCATGTGATAGCTCTGCATAGGTTTGGCTCTGGTAACCCAAGTGGAGTGGAGGTAAAATCAGATAAGGATACCATCCCTCTCTATCCTTATTATATAGTCAAGGATTGCATAACTTTTGGTCTGTTTTTTGTAGTTTTGTTCGCATTTGTTTTCTATGCTCCCAATTATCTTGGGCATCCAGACAATTATATAGAAGCTGATTCTATGGTCACTCCGGTACATATAGTGCCAGAGTGGTATTTTTTACCTTTTTATGCAATGCTACGTTCAATTCCAGATAAACTTACTGGTGTGCTTACCATGTTTGCGTCTATTTTAGTGTGGTTTTTGTTACCTTGGCTTGATAAATCAAAAGTTAAAAGTGGTGCTTATCGCCCGGTGTTTAAGAAATTTTTTTGGGTTTTTGCAATAAATTTTGTACTTCTTGCCTGGCTTGGAGGAAAAGAGGTAAAAGAGCCTTACATCACTATGAGTAGGCTATCTACTCTTTATTACTTTGCATACTTTGTGATAGTTTTACCACTGCTTAGTAAGTATGAAAAGCCAAAAGAACCACCAAAAACCTTAAGTGATTCTGTGCCGGAGATGAGGTGATGTCAATTCAAAGCAGATCTCTTACAAAATTCTCTGTCATCCCAGAGCCCTCTTTTGTCATCCCAGTGCTTGACACTGGGATCCAGAAAAAAAATAAATGGATTCCAGCATCATGTACACAATTGTATGAACGTTGTATACAACACACAGTGTCATTCCACTATCTTCCGTTGTCATCCCAGTGCTTGACACTGGGATCCAGGTATAAAAATACTTACAAATCATGCAATGGACAACAGATTCTAGGAGTGCATGATAACCATAATGTCAGTGATGAAATAAGCTGGATTCCAGTGTCAGCTACTTGCATGACATCAATTCGAAATTTACTAAAACAGTGGTTATGCATGGGATCTAATGTATTTGCAATCTTCTGCATGTTATTTCTATCTAGTCTTATATCTGCAGAAGAATTTAAATCATCACCAAATAAGAAAATAGACTGGAAATTTGATGGAATTGTCGGATCTTTCGATAGAGAGTCAATTCAGCGTGGCTATAAAGTGTATAAAGAAGTCTGTGCTGCTTGTCATTCAATGAATAGGGTAGCATTTCGTAATTTGCAAGATGTCGGTTTTTCTGAAGAAGATGTAAAACAAATAGCAGCTTCTTATCAAGTTAAAGATGGTCCGAATGATTTGGGTGAAATGTTTGACAGACCTGGAGTACCTTCGGATTATTTTATTGCGCCTTTTGATACAAAAGAAGCAGCTGCAGCAAGCAACAATGGTGCAGTCCCACCAGACTTATCATTAATTATTAAAGCAAGGCATGATGGTGCAAATTATGTCTATTCATTGTTAACAGGCTATCAAAACGGCGAACACGATGAAAATGATTTATATTTTAATTCGTATTTTCCAACAGGCAGATTAGCTATGGCGCCACCACTTTCTGAAGGAATGGTGGAATATGATGGTGCAAGGCAAGCCACAGTTGAAAATATGGCGTATGATGTGATAAATTTTTTACAATGGGCAGCAGAGCCAGAATTAGAGCGCCGGCATAAACTTGGATTAAAAGTAGTGGCGTATTTTATAATTTTAACAGTGTTTTTTGTATTAACTAACAACAAAGTTTGGAGCAAGCTCTATAAAAAGAAGTGATAGTCAATTTTGCCTCAAGCACAATGGTTGTCATCCAAGTAGCTAACACTGGTTCCTTTATGACGGTGTCATCCGAGTAGCTGACACTGGGATGGCTTTGTCGCATCGTACCTTATACGGTAATAATTTACGATAAATTCATGTAGCCATTTCGAATTTAGCCATACCAATGTCAGTAAATTTATTAAGCAAACAGCACTTAATGAGCAGTTCTTTTTCACGATTTATAGCTCTTTTCATAGAAGTCCGGATGTGATAAGGATAGATAATGATAAGGAGGTTGAATGCCAGCAGCATATAGTTATGATTTAAGAAAAAAAGCAATGGAGGCGCTAGACGAAGGAGAAAGCAGAGAAGCAGTGGCAGCAAGATTTAAGATTGGACGAACTACTTTATGGGAGTGGCAGCACTGTAGGCTTGACCATAAATTATGTTAAGATAGAAAATGACTATTTTAGATAGAGCTTGATGTAATGCAGTGCGATACAAAATAACGGTAGAATATAATGGTAGTAATTTCTCTGGTTGGCAAAAACAGCAACACTCTGCTAACTCAATCCAGGAGAAGATAGAAAATGCTATATTTAATTTTAGTGGTGAGAAAATTGCCTTGTACTGTGGTGGCAGGACTGATGCAGGGGTTCATGCTTTAGGACAAGTTGCTCATTTTGATATGGAAAAGGAATTTGAGCTTTATAGAATAAGAAATGCAATAAATTATCATTTAAAATCAATTCCTATAGTCGTGCTCAATGTAGAAGTTGTAGATGATGCGTTTCACGCACGGTTTTCAGCAAAAAAAAGATATTACGAATACAGAATAGTTAATCGCTATGCTCCTGCCGCTCTGGAGACAGGTTATGTATGGCAAGTGTTTAGTCCACTTGATGTAAATATTATGCGTGAAGCTGCTAAACATCTACTTGGAAAACATGACCTTTCAAGTTTCCGTTCAAAAGATTGTCACGCCGCAAATCCGATAAGAACAATTGATGATATCGATATAGTACAAAACGGGAATCATATACACATCAAAATATCTGCTATTTCCTTTTTACATAACCAAGTGAGGATTATTGCGGGTACTTTAGTTGAATTTGGAAAAAATAGAACCAATCCGCAAGAAATGCTACATATATTAAGCCAATGCAAAAGAAGTGCTGCTGGGGTTACCGCGCCGCCTTTTGGCTTGTATTTGGTAAAGATAGATTACTAATTTAATAAAAAGTAACGTTCTTAGTGAAATAAGTGCCATACCGCCGCAGTATCTCCAGATCTCGCTAACAAGCAGCGAGATGACGAGTTTAAGTTCTCATTGGCATCACTACATATAATACACTTGAATCATCTTCATCAGTGATAATTGTAGCACTATTACCATCGGCTAAGCTAAACTTACATTTATTTTTTATGCAAGATAGAACATCAAGCAAATAACGCGAGTTGAACCCTATTTCTATAGGGGCTTCATTGTAGTCCACTTCTATGGATTCAGTTGCATCACTGCACTCTTGGGAGTTTGAATGCAGAGTTAGCAGCTTTTCTTGTAGTGAGAATTTAATAGATTTTACTTTATCAGATACAACAACGGAAACTCGATCTATAACATCTGAAAGTTTTTTACTTTCAATAATCATATGCTTATCTTGAGATGCTGGAATAACTGCTTTATAATTTGGAAAAGTTCCATCTATTAATTTTGATATTAGAATATATTCACCGCATGTAAACTTGATTTTTCTGTCTGAGAGTTTTACATTAATTTCATTACAATCGTCCAATATTTTTAACAGCTCCATAACAGTTTTACGTGGAATGATCACACCAAATTCGCCATTGATGTTCCCAGGCTTTGGCCTCTTTATACATGATAAACGATGGCCATCAGTTGCAACGCAGTACAGAAACTGCTCATCTGTATGTAGATATATTCCATTTAAATTATACCTTGTATCATCTAGTGATACAGCAAATTTTGTTTTAGTTAATAAGTCTATCAGGTCCGTATTTAGTAGAATAAAATCATGTTTATAATTGTCTTCTTCAAGAGCAGGAAAGCTGCTTGAAACTACATTCGGTAAAGAAAAGTTTGCATTTCCGCAAGACATCAATAATTTTCCTTGGTTGTTTACTTCAAAATTGACATCCAAATCAGCGGGTAACTTCTTCACTATGTCATGTAAAGTATGCGCTGAAATTTTTACTTCTCCTTCTGTTAATACGGTTGCAGCAAGTGAGGCAAACATTGAAATGTCAAGATCAGTTGCCATTAATTTTATGCTGCCGTGTTGTGCTTTGATATTTATACACGCCAAAACATCTATTGCATTACACCTTTCAACCACTCCACTTACTCTGGATAATGTATTTAAAAGACTTGTGCGGCCCACGCTAAAACGCATCTGCTCGCACACAGAATTTTGCTTTTTGATTTCTGTATCTACACCTGCAACCTCTGACATTGCTAACTCTCAAAAATATATTTTAAATGATATCCACATCCCATATAAAGTAAAGTGCTATTTATATTTCCATTGAAAGAGTAGTCTAGTTTATACTATAGCTGGGTATTCTGTTACAATAATTTACTTTGTATGGCATAAATCATGCATTTTTTGATACGCTTTTTGAAAACCAAGTAGGGAATAAGTATCATCAATGGTCACTGTTTTTGTTTTTCCATTAACTACCATTGATAATCCCTGCTTCATTTTTAGAATGAGATCTTGATCTATTTTTGTATGCTCTGCCCACGCAAAACTTCCCTGTATTATGGGCAGTGTATATTTAATTTTTTTGTCGATATTGAGAGCTACAGGCTCCTTATCATACTGAAAACCAGAGGTAACGCTTACCTCATCTGCTTTTTTATCAACATAACTAACCATTACATACGGCTTGCGATTGATTGTATAATATTCGCTTTTTTTTTTAGGATAGGATACAATATAACATACTTTCTCTCCATCTTCCAATGCAGTATACACGAGCCAATCTTTATATTTTTCCTTCAATTGTACATCACTAACCGATGCAAAAGCGCCTATCGAAAAAAATATTAGAAATATAAAAAAACTACGCATGCAAACAAAATTTCAAACTTTCAGATTGTATATATTGTTTTACCTTAGCCATCGCCTGCTCAGCCAACTGCCTTATTCTTTCTCTTGAAACACAATATTTTTTACTAAGTTCATCCAGAGTTTGAATGTTTTCAGACAAATATCTACTGATAAAAATGTCTCTTGCCCTTTCGTTGAGGCTCGCTAGTGCATTGTTTAAAATTGCTTCTTTTAATTCTTTTTCTTCATGATTCTGATAGGTTACTTCTTGACTAACCAAGTTACATGGGATCATATCTTGTAGCTCCCTTTTAGAGTCATCACCTATTTTTATGCAATCGTTTAGCGACTGATCCTTACAAGCCATACGGTAATTCATCTGCAGAACGTCTCCTTCGGATACAGAAAGCTCATTAGATATTGCTTTTATTTCTTCATTATTTAAGGTTTCCCTGTTTGTATACTGTAAAATTCTTTTTTTTATTTTACGTAAACTAAAAAACAATCTTCTTTGTGCTTGCGTTGTGCCTATTTTCACAAACGACCAAGATTTCAATATAAAGTCTTTTATTGAAGCTTCAATCCACCACACCGCATAAGTTGAAAAACGAAACCCTAAATCAGGATTAAACTTTTTCACTGCATGCATTAAACCCATATTTCCTTCCATGACCAGGTCCATCAACAATAGCCCATAATTTTTGAATTTCATTGCAATTTTCACTACCAAATTCAAATGGCTGGTAATCAATTTATGAGCAGAAGAAACATCCTTATATTGGTTCCAATTTTTTGCTAATCGTACCTCTTCCTCTTGAGACAGCATAGGAAATTTTTGCACCCTAGCAATATATTGCATGAGATTGGTTCTGCTATCGACACATAAGTTTGCCATTGAGGTCAACATAACAACTTAAATTAAAACTTCATGCATATAATATATTGATTTTCCAGCAAAAATTCAAGCTTTGATTTGAAAAAAGTACAAATTTTCCATCTAATTTCTTGGAGACAGTAGGCCGCAGTGTTAGCTAATTGGATAACATTATGTAACTTTAGATGATATTCTACCAGTACAATGGTAAACGTTATAGCTTAAACACATAGCAAATAGTGTTATTCCAGTGCCTTGACACTGGAATGGCTTTGTTGCATCGCTCTTCGGATAGTAGGTAACGCACAATAAATTTATGAAGCTATCTCAAATTTAGCCATACCAATATCAGTGAACTTATTGAGCAAATAGCATTTAACAAGTAGTTCCTTCTCTCTATTTGTCTCAGATTTATTCCTAAAACTAAACCCGAATGTTTGTTTCAGTCGCGAGAAAAAACTTTCTATATAAGATCTTTTTCCGTAGTTTGTTTGCCTTTTCCACCTCTTCATTCCATCTTCGCTGCATGATTTTATTAGTCTAATTGCAGCATTTCTCTCAGCCATATAGTCTAACTTTGGATGCTCTGCTGCGTTGTTTTTCGGAGGAATTTTCGTTTTTATACCATATTGATTACACAGCTTATAGAGCTTTTCTCTGTCATATGCCCTATCTGCATATAGTACTTTTATGACATACTGAAAATCGACTTCTTTTAGCAAATCACAAGCTCCATAGTGATCAGCCGTTACTGTATTTTACAGCTATGGCTTTTTTGCTGTTTGTATTCAACATTACATGCAATTTTCTTGTCTGTTCATAGCTGCGATACTTTCTATCTTCGCTATTTTCTTTGCTATGACCAGGAGTGTTGTTGTATATACTAATTCCTGTACTGTCTATAGCAATTTCGATATCTTCCATATTATTTTCTGCAATCATTGATCTTAATATTGAGTTTCTTAAACCTTCTTGATGATTGTGAATAGCTGATAACTTGCAAATTTTTCCCAATTTGCTCAAGGTATCCTGCTATAAACCCAACTGTTTGCCTCAGGCCTATTCTAAATAAACAAGTTATTATGTGCACCAAAATTACAACTTTATCGCTATAAATATTGTTGCCAACTGGTATTTTTGGACCATTCTCGTACCACTTTTCTATGGCTTCGTTGATATAATGAAAAATATTTCCTCTTTTTTCTAGAAATTTGTTATATTCGCTATGGTTACTGACCCTCATTTTTTGTGGCATATTTTTTCTTTCAAGGTTAAATGGCTATTTTATAATGAATTTTGTCAGTAGCCACCAGATTTTTTCAGTTGCTATGCAACAAAGCCCATTGGAATCCACATTTCTTTTTTCTAGATCCCAGTGTCATGCTACTTGAATGACAAGAAAAAACCCACTGGGATAACAAGACTGAGATAGACTAAAAATTAAACGCTACTCCAGCTTCTGCACCAACAGTGCTGTAAAGGACTGTATGTCCTCCTTTGTCTTTCCCACCACCGCTTTTATCGAAATTAGCACCATAAGAACCGAAATAACGAGCTCCAGCATAAAGTTTGACTTCTGGAGTTACATCATAACTAACACCAGCTTTTACTTGACCAGCAAAACCAAATTTACTTTTTTGATCATTCACAGCGTCTTTCAAAGGAGTGCTAATATACGCTGCACCAACACCAACACCAACATATGGAGTGATAGGCATATCTTCAATTGCTATATCGTAATAAACGTTAACTAGCCCTGAAATTGCTGTTAAGCTGCCCGCAACAGTATCTGGAGTAAGCACTTCATCATTGTTCACATTCTTGTTTAGCTGTGAATATAGCCCTTCAATATCAACTCTAATGTCGTCCATTTTATAACCAAATGCGGCACCACCTCCTATAAAAGAAGCTTTAAAAGGATCAACATCATCATTCCCCTTTTTAATTTTCATGTTATCAACTTTTGTGAAAAGAGGTAAAACTTCACCGTTGTATTGCAAACGAACGTAGTAGCTAGTTTCTTCATCACTTATTGGACCAACAGGATCTGAAAAAGCAGAGTTTGATAAACTTAGCAACGTTGCTAAAGCGGCTGCTGAAAAAAACTTTTTATAATGCATAATTGTCCTCGTAAAAAAAATTAAAATTCCACTTTAGCAGTCTAAGTAACAACTAAAGTTAAGTCAAGTGCTAACTTAATAACACAAAATATTCTACATTTTAACTAATTTTTAGGAAAAGACAAAGATTTTATTAATGAATAAATACGACTTTTGATTTTTTGGTATAGCTAACACAGGTAAGATTTACTATCGAAAGACCTCGTCATCTCGCTGCTTGTTAGCGGATGAGAAATCCACAACTGTACGAACATTGCAATTTGGGCCTACCAGGAGGGCAATGCCTCTTATCCAAGTACCATCTTCTTGTCATCCCAGTCTGGGATGGCTTTGTTGCATCGCTCAAGTGAAAAGAACTGGCAGTTACTGACAAAATTCATTATAAATAGCCATTTAACTGTTGAAGAAAAAATATGCCACAAAAAATGAGAGTCAGTAACTGCCATGAATATAACAAATTTCTCCAAGAAAGAGGAAGCATTTTTTGTTATATCAATGACGCCATAGAAAATTGGTACGAGAATTGTCCAAAAATGCAGGGCGGCAACTATATTTATAGTGATAAAGTTGTGATTTTGGTGCATATAATCGTCAGTTTCTTTAGAATTGGTTTAAGACAAACAGTCGGGTTTATAAAAGGGTATTTGTAACAAATAGGAAGAGATTTGGCAGTTATCAGCTATTCACAATCATCAAGAAGGTTTAAGAAACTCAATATTAAGATCAATGATTGCAGAAAATAATATGGAAGATATCGAAATTGCTATAGACAGTACAGGAATTAGTATATACAACAACACTCCTGGTCATAGCAAAGAAAATAGCGAAGATAGAAAGTATCGCAGCTATGAACAGACAAGAAAATTGCATGTAATGTTGAATACAAACAGCAAAAAAGCCATAGCTGTAAAATACAGTAACGGCTGATCACTATGGAGCTTGTGATTTGCTAAAAGAAGTCGATTTTCAGTATGTCATAAAAGTACTATATGCAGATAGGGCATATGACAGAGAAAAGCTCTATAAGCTGTGTAATCAATATGGTATAAAAACGAAAATTCCTCCGAAAAACAACGCAGCAGAGCATCCAAAGTTAGACTATATGGCTGAGAGAAATGCTGCAATTAGACTAATAAAATCATGCAGCGAAGATGGAATGAAGAGGTGGAAAAGGCAAACAAACTACGGAAAAAGATCTTATATAGAAAGTTTTTTCTCGCGACTGAAACAAACATTCGGGTTTAGTTTTAGGAATAAATCTGAGACAAATAGAGAAAAAGAACTAAATGCTATTTGCTTAATAAATTCACTGATATTGGTATGGCTAAATTTGAGATAGTTACATGAATTTACCATAAATCACCATCTCATAAAGTGTGATGCAACAAAGCCGTCTGGGATCCAGGAATTTTATTAAGTTGGTAAGCATAAAAGTAGCCGTTTTATGTTAAAACACAATGTTCTTGATGAGATTACGGCAAGGCTGGATTCCAGACGGCTTTGTTGCATCGCTCTTCGGATAGTAGGTAACGCACAATAAATTTATGAAGCTATCTCAAATTTAGCCATACCAATATCAGTGAATTTATTAAGCAAATAGCATTTAGTTCTTTTTCTCTATTTGTCTCAGATTTATTCCTAAAACTAAACCCGAATGTTTGTTTCAGTCGCGAGAAAAAACTTTCTATATAAGATCTTTTTCCGTAGTTTGTTTGCCTTTTCCACCTCTTCATTCCATCTTCGCTGCATGATTTTATTAGTCTAATTGCAGCATTTCTCTCAGCCATATAGTCTAACTTTGGATGCTCTGCTGCGTTGTTTTTCGGAGGAATTTTCGTTTTTATACCATATTGATTACACAGCTTATAGAGCTTTTCTCTGTCATATGCCCTATCTGCATATAGTACTTTTATGACATACTGAAAATCGACTTCTTTTAGCAAATCACAAGCTCCATAGTGATCAGCCGTTACTGTATTTTACAGCTATGGCTTTTTTGCTGTTTGTATTCAACATTACATGCAATTTTCTTGTCTGTTCATAGCTGCGATACTTTCTATCTTCGCTATTTTCTTTGCTATGACCAGGAGTGTTGTTGTATATACTAATTCCTGTACTGTCTATAGCAATTTCGATATCTTCCATATTATTTTCTGCAATCATTGATCTTAATATTGAGTTTCTTAAACCTTCTTGATGATTGTGAATAGCTGATAACTTGCAAATTTTTCCCAATTTGCTCAAGGTATCCTGCTATAAACCCAACTGTTTGCCTCAGGCCTATTCTAAATAAACAAGTTATTATGTGCACCAAAATTACAACTTTATCGCTATAAATATTGTTGCCAACTGGTATTTTTGGACCATTCTCGTACCACTTTTCTATGGCTTCGTTGATATAATGAAAAATATTTCCTCTTTTTTCTAGAAATTTGTTATATTCGCTATGGTTACTGACCCTCATTTTTTGTGGCATATTTTTTCTTTCAAGGTTAAATGGCTATTTTATAATGAATTTTGTCAGTAGCCACCAGATTTTTTCAGTTGCTATGCAACAAAGCCATTCCAGACTGGAATGACATCGTTTACTATGTGCCATATTGCAATGTTTGTACAGTTGTGGAATGAATCACGGTATGACGTAGGGCTATGCTAGTATAGGTACATTATATGAAGAAGTACTAGCGTTGGGAATATTAGAAAAAAAATACTTACACTAAAAGAAACTTCAGTAGTAAATTCAAAAAGGAAGTTTAAACCCAGATGGTAAACCCATCATACCTGCAAGATCAGAAGTTGCATTCGCCATATCTTCTTCTGCTTTTTTAACGGCATCATTAAACGCTGCTGTTACTAAATCCTCTACTATATCTTTTTCCTCATTTCTCATAAGTTCTAAGTCTATGTTCACCTTTTTAGCTTTATAGCTACCTATTTTTATGACTTCCACTAATACAGAAACTTTGCCACCACCAGAAATACCTTGAAACTCTTTTCCAACATATTTTTCTTGAGCTTCTGCAAGCTTTTTTTGCATCTCTTGCGCTTGTTTCATTATTTGACTAAAATCCACAACTTACTCCTTATTTTCTATATTAACTACTTTTGCACCTTTAAACGTGTCAAGGATATCCTTAACTGCAGGTGCATAATTTAAATTACTCACTTCCCTGTTTATATAACCTGTATCAACTACAATAACCCACTCTTGCTGAGTCACCTGGTTTAAGTAATTTTTTAAATCATTGCAAAAATTACTATCCAACTTAGATACAGCTTTTAATTTTAAATATCCAGGTTTACAATCTATTAATTGTAGATTATTACACAGTTGTTTGTAAAGATAAATTTGGTTACTTCGCCTTAATAGTTGCAAAATCTTATCAAAATCGTAATTTTGTTGTTTATTTTCCACATGGATCCCAGTGTCACGCACTGGGATGACAGAGTGGGGTTGTTGTTTACTTTCCACATATTTTTTTGGATCCGAGTAGTCAGCTACTTGGATGACAGAGGGGGAAGGTGCAACAGGTCTGCCCTGTCTATTTCCTTGCTCTACATTCTGTGAAAGAATTTTTTTGATCACCTGTTCTGGAGAAGGTAGATCAGAGAGATAGCAAAGACTAATTAACATCATTTCAGCAGCAACATCGTTGCATGTTGAAGTTTTTATATCTTGAATACCTTTAAGCAACACCTTCCACAATCTCGAAAAAAATATTAAAGATCTCTTTATACTTAAATCTTTTATCCTATTCTTTTCATGCTCTGTAACTGCACTATCAATCTCTTTCGTAATTAAAAAACGGCATACTAACTGAATTGTTTGCAATAGACCTTCAAAAATACTAAGTGGGTTTGCTGTTTTTATCGCCTTGTCAAACACTGATAGAGCTTTCTGTAAATCACCTTCTAATATTGCCCCTAATAGATCAAATATAATATCTTTATCCACTAGGCCAAGTATGTCTGTCACATTTTTAGTGGATATTGCACCATCTCTGCTATATAGCACTGCTTGATTCATCAAAAACAAGGCGTTACGCATTGAATTTCCAGAATGTCGTGCAATTAATTCCAATGCTCCCTTTTCAATGGAATAACTCTCTTTTTGTGCAACATCATTTAAATGTTCCACTATTTTAGCTACAGGAATGTTGTGTAAATCAAATCTTTGACAACGTGCAATAATAGTTATCGGTATCTTTTTTATTTCCGTAGTTGCTAAAATGAACTTTACACTAGATGGTGGCTCTTCTAGGGTTTTAAGTAATGCGTTAAATGCGCTGCTGGATAACATATGTACTTCATCTATAATGTAGACTTTGAATTTAGAGCTTATAGGTGAATAGCAAATATCTCCCAGGATTACTTTAATATCGTCAATGCTAGTGTGACTTGCTGCATCGATTTCAATCACATCTGGATGGCTTGAATTTTTTATTGCTAGACAATTTTCACACAATCCGCAAGGTTCAAAAATTGGCCCCAGGGAACAATTCAAACATAAAGCTATTATCCTTGCAGTGGTGGTTTTACCAACTCCACTACTACCAGAGAGCAGTATAGATTGTGGAATTTTGTTTAAAGTAAAAGCATTTTCTAATACACGCACTAATATATCTTGACCTACTAGATCTTTAAAGCTACTAGGACGATGTTTTAATGCTATATTCACAGCTTCGGATAAAACAAATAATGAAGTAGGTATGCAACCCAAAAAGGTTCCGATATGGCTGCCTCATTTCTGATCTGACCAAATTACAGAGTTTTTGCCTGCATACCTTATAAAATATTATACTTTTTTTTTTATTTAGCAAGGTATATCCTATATTAACCTTAATAATTTATATGTTAGATCTCTTGCAACATTACTTTGGAGTAAACAACTGTTACCTAAAATACTCTTCTTCTGTCATCCCAGTGCTTGACTACTTGGATCCAGAAAACTTAATTTTAAATGAATACATCAGGCTGTTGTATAATAAGAACTGGATTCCAGTGTCAGCTACTTGCATGACACCACCTGCTACGCAAACTTCTGTGGACTACAAAGAAAGTTCGTACAGTTGTAGGTCAAGCCATAGAGTAACAAAAAAAGGATATTGGGATAACAAAAGAGGAATATTATGATTTTATATCATTTTCCTCTTTGTCCATTTTCACGAAAAGTTAGAGCTCTTCTCAAAGAAAAAAAGTTGAGCTGTGATCTAGTGTATGAAAATCCGTGGGAAAAACGGAATGAATTTATGGAGATCAATCCAACCGGGCAAGTACCAGTATTAATAGATAATAACTTTGTAATAGCGGATAGTAATGCCATTTGTGAATATATAGAAGAAACTTACAATAGCGACGTCAAATTATTTGGTTCATCCACTATTATTAAGTCTAAAATACGCGCTCTAATCAATTGGTTCGATAACAAATTTTACAATGAAGTTACTAAGTATATTATGAATGAAAAAGTAATTACTAACCGCAGCCCTGACTCTAGATTTCTTCATGCAGCTCAGCATAACCTGCCTTGCCATATGGAATACATCGAACACTTAATTAACAAGAACGTTTGGCTTGCAACTGATAAGTTCACTTTAGCTGATATTGCTTTAGCATCGCATATTTCCGTAATGGATTATGTAAGTAGTTTTCCATGGGAAAAAAGTAAAATTTTAAAAGAATGGTACTCCATTGTTAAATCAAAGCCTTGTTTTCGTGAGATATTATTAGAGAGAGTTTCCGGTTTAATCCCTCCTAAACATTATGCTGACCTTGATTTTTAACTTATGTTAGCTTTAAAGCTACAGTCATTCCTTCATCAGTTGGAATCAATATAGAGAAATATTTTTTTTCATCTGATAATCTATTATTAAACTCCCTCATAGCATGCCATGATTTTTCTGATACTTCTTTTGGAGGCGATTCTAAAAATACTGTGTTAAACAATAGAGTGTTATCTGCAACGATTAGCCCATCTTGTTTAATGTATGACTCTGCCCAATCTAAATATTTAGGATAACCACCTTTATCAGCATCGATAAATATCATGTCAAATGGTGCTTTTGCTGATAATTCATTAAGTTTTTCCAATGCATTGCCTTCTATTAGAGTAATTTTATCACTCAGATTAAAAGCACTAAAATTTTTTTTTGCTATTCTTGAGTATTGAGGGTTATTTTCTATTGTATATATGTGACCATCTTCCAGTAGAGCTTTTGCCATGCAAATCGACGAATAACCGTATAACGTGCCAATCTCAACAATACTTTTGATTTTATGGATTTTTATAAATAAACTTAATAGCTTTCCTTCTTCAGGGCCAATTTGAATATGTTGCTTTTTTTCAAGAATACAATATTCTTCTATTTTTTTATATTCTTTTGCAAATAGATTTCTTATGTATGACAATTTTATACTAAAATTATTACGCATATATTATAAATTAGGGAGACTTAATTCATACACAATTTATAAATATAATAATATAGTTTAAAATAATAAAAACATTTATTTTAAGTTATTATTTCATAGTATAAAATTTTAAGTGACAAAAATTATTATATATCGTACTATAGTTAACTAGTATAATAAACAGTTGATTATTATGCTAGAATTAAAGGGATTGTTTATGCGCATTTCTCTTTTTAAAATATAATTTTTATAATCAATTAGAGGGGGTTATATGTCTTATACTATTGCTGGTGAAGTTGAAACGTTAAACAAAAAATCTAACAAGAATGAAGGGGTTATGTTACTACATAATCCAGCTTATCGTGAAAAGTATAAAGAACGTTTTGATGAAGCTCAGAGAAAAGTTATGGATATGGTTCAGTTTTATGATGGGACAATAGTATTAATAGAGAATAAAATCGCTATGTATTACTACACTTGGCACAGTAAAAAAAGAGAGTTTGAGCGTAAAAAACAACAAACAGTAGTGAAAAACAATGACTCAGCATAGAGTCTTTTATATGGTAAGCTACAGTGGTATTACTTCACTATAGCTTTTCCATATAATTTATCTATCACATTAGTGAAATATTTCAGCTCTTTATACCCTACATGTTTAACTTTATTATGCTCTATATATGATTTATCATCGTTAAGCTTGATGAAAAATATTGGAGTGGCTGTGATACCAAGTTTATTAATTGCCAGTGATTTATCATTTACGATTTTATCCATTATTTTCTTATCATTAATGCATTGGTTAAATGCATCTTGCTTTAAGTTGCTTAGTGCAGCAATTCTTTGTAGTAAAGTCAAATCACTTAAATTGTAGTAATTCCACGAATCTATTGAGTTAAAAACAGCTTTGTTAAAATTAAAGTAGTCTTCTTGTTTTTCGTAGCAATGACTTAGCATTGCAGCCTTTAGCCCTCTGTAATCCAAAGGAAAATGACGAAATATATATAACATCTTACCTGTGTCTATATATTTCTCTTTAATTTTAGGAAAAACATTCCTATGAAAAAGAGAGCAGTGATAACAAGTTAATGAAGCATATTCTATCATTAGAATTGGTGCTTTTGGATCTCCTAATAATTTATCATTAGGTAATGGCGATAATAGCTCATTTGATGTCATTTCATTGGGTTTTTTTTGAATGTATTGGTTATCGGATAAATCTTGCTTAACAACTGCATAAGAATTAACACTTATGAAAATTAATAAAAACAATAGTCTAAAAATCATTACAATATAAACACTTAACTTACTAAAAAAAATTATACATTTATATTAATAATGTCAAGATAACTTTTGTTTAGCAAGGCTTTCAGCCCTATCTTTAAATGCAGCAATTATTTTACTTTGTGTATACTTATATACTGAGTTTAATAAAGTGGAAAATGAGTTGGACTTAAACTTAAACTCTATATAAAACTTTACCATAGTTTTATTTTCATCTATGGGAATGAATTGCCATTCATTGTATAGATGTTTAAATATTCCATTTGATGATACAGCTTTTATCCAACCTTCATTTGTTCCACTTGGAGAAAGAGAAGTAACTTCTGATGTATATCTACCTTTAATTCCATGAAAAGCTGCGAGGAGATCCACAACCATTTGGTTGTTAATTTTTTCTTTTATATAAACGGCTTTGCACCAAGGAACAAAATCAGGATACCTTTCAACATCAATTACAATTTGGAATACTTCATTAGGCAAACATAGGAAAACACCCTGTTCTTTGTATTGATGAAGCATAAATGTTAAACCAATCAAAATAGGATCCGTATCTACCGTCAGCCTTAGTAGATTCCTGAGACTAAAGTTAAGGTGGGCATCGCGTATCAATTTCAACGAAATTAACAGAGGCAATTCCCTTGACTAGAAATTATCGCTCGGGAAATTTAACTTAACTCATAACGCATAGAACAGACCCTTAATTAATTGTAGATGATTTATACAAGGTGTGTCTATAGATATATTAAAGCTAGCGATTATTATTTAATCTTTATTAAACTTTGCATTCTAAGTATCATAGCTAATAAATATATCTTATGAACATTACTAAAGTTTTAACTATCATTGTTTTTATTGTAATTTCTTCAAGTGCTTACACTAATTGTACAGATCACAAAATTTTTGTGCATACTATGAAGCAACAAGTGGATGGTATATCTACAAAGGAGAATAAAAAAAACCGGGAATGTGTGCAAAAAAAGCTTCAGGAGGTCATTCAAAACAATGTTAACCTCAAAGGAATATCGCAATTCGTCATAGGAAAACATTTGGCTTTAGTTAAACAAAAAGAAAAAGAAGATTTTTTAAGAGAGTATGAAGTGTATCTTACGCGTTTGTGCGTTAAAATTTTATATAAATACATGCATGATAGTGAAATGATCATAATGAGTACAAAAGCAGTTGACGATGAAACTTGCTTAATTGGTACAAGATTTTCTTACGGTGATGAAGAATTTACAAATATTGATTTTAAAGTTACTAAAAATAACAGTTCTTTCTTGATAAGTGATGTTGTAATGAGTGGAATAAGTATTGCTATTAATCAACGTTATCAATTTAGTGAAAAAATCGACACGCATGGCATAGCAAGCGTTATAGCTGAATTAAAATGCAATAACAATCCATGATATATATGCCTCATTGGCCTAAGCCACTTGGTAGCAGGCCGAATGATTTTTCTCTTGATCGCATAAAAGGCTTTCTTAGCAAACTAGATAACCCCGAGAAAAAAGTGCCTCCCGTAATTCATATAGCTGGAACTAATGGGAAAGGCTCAACACTAGCATTTATAAGATATATAATGCAAGCAGCAGGGTATAAGGTACACGCATACACTTCTCCACATTTAGTGAGTTTTAATGAGAGGATAGTGATAGCCGGCAGCTATATCGACGATAATGAATTATATAGCTTATTAGAAGAATGTCGTGCAGTAATTGCAGAACAACCTATCACTCTGTTTGAAGCTGCAACTATTGCAGCTTTTTTAGCTTTTTCTCGTCATAAAGCCGATATAACTTTAGTTGAAGTGGGTATGGGTGGAAGGCTTGATGCAACAAATGTTATAGATAATCCGATTTTAACAATAATTACTTCCATTGCACTTGATCATACGGAATATCTTGGCCCTACTGTAGAAATTATAGCAGGTGAAAAGGCTGGAATAATGAAACCTAATGTTCCTTGCGTAATAGCACCGCAAGAAAAATCTATAGTGAACACGCTAGAACACCACGCAATAAATAAGAAATCTCCCTTGTATAGAGGAGGTCTTGAATGGAATTGCAAAAAAAAGAACAACAAAATGGTTTTTCAATCAGCTATTCAATCAATAGAATTTCCTTTGCCATCTTTAAAGGGTGATCATCAGGTGATTAATGCAGGCAATGCTATTGCAGCATGTAGTATTTTAAGTGGAAAGTATGAATTTGATATTGGAGAAGAGGATATCACTTCAGGTTTACAGTGCACTTATTGGCCTGCACGGCTAGAGTCTATAAAAGAAGGTAATTTAATTTTCCTACTACCGAAAGATTGGCAATTATTTTTAGATGGTGCACACAATAATGATGGTGCTAGAGTACTATCTCAGTGGGTAAAAGATAATTTTGCTGAAGGTATTTATATGGTTTTTGGTGTTACTAGTAACAGAAATGTGGAAGAGTTCTTAGAGCACTTAAAGCCATATATCAAGCTACTATGTGCGGTTTGTGTTAAGTCTGAACCTAAAGCAACAAATACAAATTTGATTAGGGAAAAAGCCAATAACATAGGAATAAAAGCAGTTGAATGTGAATCAATTGGCGATGCAATATCAAATCACATATTAAAAGCCTCTACCCAAAACGTCAAAACCATACTAATCTGTGGCTCATTGTTCCTAGCTAGAGACTTCGCTATGGAGAATAGCTAACTTTGATGATATTAACTGACCGATGGGGAAATAACTTTGATTGCTCATAGTACTGCTTGGCTTTTCGTTATCGACTTCTATAAACTGATCATCACCTTTAAATTGCTCCTCAATTGAATTTATAGCTGTCTTTTTGAGAATATAATTACTTGCAGCATTTAAAATAGGTGAAGTAACAATTAAAAGCGTGAATGGTAATGAAAGTAATAAGCCGGATAACATCATAGAGTTAGTTATACCAAAGCCGTTGGCAACTAAATCTAATCCCACACCGAAAAACATTAAAGATGTACAGATTGTGTTGCTCAAAATAACTGAATTTTTTAGCCACTTTAATTTAGTCCTATCACTCTTTGAAAAATTTTCGCATTCTTGGTCAAAGTTAAACAATAATAAAATATTAGTCTGATGATTAAACTCTTTCCCATTTCTAGTATAAATGCTCTTAACAGCTAGACTCAAAATAGATCCTGCTAACAAGGGAGCAAGAAAACCTACTGCTATTGGTACATTAGAAGAAATACCATTAATTATTAAAAATGCAATTGATGTGAAGGATACTAAAAGAACTCCTAAGAGATTTGAATAAGAAGAATATTTTACATAAGCAGTTACATTATTGTTAATTGACTGCTGCTTATTATAGAGTTTATTTCTGCACTTATCATCTAAGTATTTTTGCAATTCTTCATAACTGCGACTCCACAACTTACCGCGTAATTCTTTTATTAAATTATTTCTTTTATTGAGACCTTTCTCCAATGGCTCTATTATAAATTCTTCAAAAAATGGCTTATTTAATGCAATAACCTTAAATTTCTCCTCCGCTTCTTTATTGTTTGGGTTTTTATCTGAGTGATATTTTAACGATAATTTACGGTATTGTTGACTAAGCTTTTTCTTAATATTCTTAATGTCAGAATTTACCACATCCTCCTTTTGAATATTAAATGTTAAAAACAACTGCTTTAAAGCGTGGTACTCATTTTCATTCAAAACATTTCTAGCCACATTACACCTACAAATTAACTAACTATTAATGTTCTATAATATACATATTTCCAAACTATGTCAATTATTTCATAAATATCTTTGGTAAAAATTATTTCTGTTATGACTAGCATGATAAGTGTATGAAGCGACTAAAATTGTCATTACAGCGCTTAGTGTACGACAGTGCTCCAACATTTAGGGTTGCAGTTTTCATGGCAGATCTGAGTAGCTGACCCATCTAAGAGGTGTCATTCAAGTAGCTGACACTGGAATGGCTTTGTTGCATCGCACCTTATACGGTAGTAATTTACAATAAATTCATGTAGCCATTTCGAATTTAGTCATTTCAGTGTTGGCTACTTGGATGACACCACCTGCTATGCTGCAAATTGCAACGTTCGTACACTAAAGTATAGTGTGTTACTAACGAAGGCAAACAAATATCTGCTTTATGAAAACGTTAATATTTTTCATTGAAATAATACATAAATACTAGAAAAACCTTGGCAGGTTATTCGCGTTTGATTATCATAGAGAATTATATAAATTAATAAATGATCTATGGCAAGTAACCCAGAAGAAAGAAATAGTGATAAACAAAAAGCGCTAGATAACGCAATAAGCCAGATTGAAAAAGCATTCGGTAAAGGTGCAATAATGAAGTTGAAGCAAAACCCTGTAGAAAAAATAGACACAATATCCACAGGATCAATTGCGCTTGATTCGGCCCTAGGTGTTGGAGGTCTGCCAAAAGGGCGTATAATTGAAATATTTGGCCCCGAGAGTTCTGGTAAAACCACTCTTGCCTTGCACGTGATTGCTGAAGCACAAAAAAAAGGAGGATCATGCGCATTTATCGATGCAGAACATGCATTGGATGTCTTATATGCTCGTAAACTTGGGGTAAGCACTGATGATTTAGTGATTTCACAACCAGACACTGGAGAGCAGGCGTTGCATATTGTTGAGTATTTAGTGTGTTCTGGTGCGGTTGATGTGATAGTTATTGACTCTGTCGCAGCATTAACTCCAAGAGCTGAAATTGAAGGTGATATGGGTGATCAACATATGAGGCTGCAAGCAAGGCTTCTAAGTCATGGGCTACGGAAACTAACCTCTGCCGTTTCAAAAGCGAACTGTATATTGATATTTATTAATCAAATTCGTATGAAAATAGGAGTAGTGTATGGAAATCCTGAAACTACCACGGGTGGAAATGCATTAAAATTCTATACTTCTGTAAGGCTTGATATAAGAAAAGTTGGTGTAATAAAAGACAAAGAAAATATTACAGGTAATGAAACAAGAGTTAAAGTTGTAAAAAATAAAGTTGCTCCTCCATTTAGAGAAGCGAAATTTGATATAATGTACAATGAAGGTATATCAAAACTCGGAGAAATAATAGATATGGGAGCAAAGCTTGGTGTGCTTGAAAAAGCAGGCGCTTACTATTCATATAACAACACACGTCTTGGGCAAGGAAGAGAGAATGTAAAAACTTACCTAAAAACAAACAAAGAAGTCGCAAATGAAATAGAAACGAAAATCAGAGATTTACTCAGAAATCATGATAATTCTATCATAATAGACGAGGATAGTGAGCAACTTTTAGAAGAATCAGTTTTCTGATCTAAACTTAGGCATTAGATTTTGTGTTGGACGGGTTGTTACAGTATGACGGTAATTCTATGTGCTAATATAACAATCTGTAATGTTACCTTGTATCAAAAAGACTTTGCTGAAGCAGTTAAAAAAAGCTTTTCACGAGAAATTATAAATGATAAATTGTTAACAATAGGTTATTGTTAATAAGATTATGTGTTTTGGTTTACCTAATATAAACAGGGAAGGTTATTCATTTATAGTAGTTTCCTTTATAGTAACGTGCATAGCATTCTCTATATCTTGGGGGTTTGGCGTTACGTGCTTGTTTCCGACATTATTGTGTACTTATTTCTTTCGTGATCCAGCAAGAGCTGTGCCAAACAATAAGAATCTTATATTAAGTCCTGCTGATGGTGTGATTTCAAAAATTGAAGAAGTTAATTATCCTTTATCAGCAGAAAACGGAGAGGAGAAGAAGTTTACGCTTGTTAGCATATTTTTAAGTGTTTTGAACGTCCATGTGAACCGTATACCAATATCTGGTACGATAAAGGAAATGAGTTATAAAAAAGGCAAGTTTGTATCCGCAATGAGCAATAGGTCTAGTAATGAAAATGAAAAGCAGGTTATTGTAATTGAATACGAAAAGGGGAAAGAAATTATTGTGGAGCAAATAGCTGGATTAATTGCACGTCGTATCGTTTGTAATTTAGGAATATCCCAGAACGTAAAAGCAGGTGAAAGGTTTGGAATTATAAGGTTTGGCAGTAGAGTGAATATCTATGTTCCTGCTGATACAGAAGTCAGAGTTTCAGAAGGGCAAACTGTTATTGGTGGTGAAACAATTATAGCAAACTTAAATAAGGAAAACGTTCAAGAGAAGCTTACTTTTGACGTTATATGAATAACGATGGAAGTAACAGTAGATTCTTACCTATTACTAAATTATTCCCAAACTTTATAACTTTATTGGGTTTATGTTCTGGTCTCACTTCACTTAAATTTACATTTAATGAACAATGGGAATTCTCAGTAATTTTTATCATCATTGCAGCAATAATAGATGGAATGGATGGCAGAATAGCTAGAATTCTAAAATCAACTAGCGATTTTGGAGCCCAACTTGATTCTTTTGCAGATTTTCTAAATTTTGGTGCAGCGCCTGCATTTCTTTTGTATTTTTGGAAGCTAAACGAAATCAAAGTCATAGGTTGGATTTTAGTAATGATATACGTAATCTGCATATCAATAAGACTTGCAAGATTTAATGTTTCGCTACACTCAGAACAACCATACTGGGAAAAATTTTTCTTTTCTGGTGTTCCAGCTCCAGTGTGTGCTTTACTTTCTTTGTTACCAATAATTATTACCTTTCAATCTCATGAGAGTGAATACTTACTTCTCATAGAGCGATTTTTTAACACAAGAAACGTAGCTTGTTACTTTCTGGCCATTTCATTTTTTTCGATAAGTCACATTCCAACTTTCTCTGCAAAATATATTTATATTCCCAAAAGCCTATCCTATATATTTGTGTCATTTTTTGGAGTACTTATTGTATTTTTCATCAGTAAGCCCTGGATGACTCTACCAATTTTAGGTATAGTGTATACACTTACTATTCCAATAAGCATCGGGTTTTACATATATTTTACATATAAAACTCGTTAGCTAACAAAAAATAGAAAACTGCATGATTTTGAAGATAAGTGAACTATTAAATTCATTTCTGTATATAAAGATATTCAACATTCCATTTATAATTATTTGGGTAATTGCAACTGGAATCTTTTGTACTGCCCAGTTCAAATTCATTAACTTTAGGTTACTTAAATATGGAATACAGACGCTATTCAATCTAAAGTGTAATAACAGCAACAATGGCATAATCACTCATATTCAAGCGTTTGCAACAGTAATTTCAGGAACAGTTGGTCTTGGAACAATATCAGGAGTTGCAATAGCTATCACAATAGGGGGCCCAAGTGCAGTTTTTTGGATGGTAATTACCGGAATACTTGGTATGTCGATAAAGTTTGCCGAGGTGGTGCTTGCATTTACTTATCGCTCTGAAAATACAACTGGCGGGGCTTTTTATTACATGAAGTACGGGCTTGCAAAAATTGGATTTGCAAAAACTGGTAGATTTCTTGCCTTCACTTATGCGATTATGCTACTTATTGCAATGATTTTGGGCGGTATACCATTTC
Organism: Wolbachia endosymbiont (group A) of Epagoge grotiana; assembly: GCF_947251775.1. Lineage (NCBI taxonomy): Bacteria > Pseudomonadati > Pseudomonadota > Alphaproteobacteria > Rickettsiales > Anaplasmataceae > Wolbachia > Wolbachia endosymbiont (group A) of Epagoge grotiana. The sequence continues at coordinate 22,901 of NZ_OX366387.1, read as the reverse complement.
AAGCAAATCAAATAGCAGCACTATCAAATAACCTCCTAGAATACAACGCATCCATTATTATATCCCTGCTTGTCTTTATTGTAATATTGGGAGGAATAAAGCGCATTGCTTTCGTTTCAACGAGCTTAACACCAATTATGATAGTGCTATATGTGGGTATGTGTATATATTTAATTTATGTAAACGGAAGTAATTTGCTGAATGCTCTATCCATAATATTCCAAGATATCTTCAATAAATCAGCTATAGGAAGCGGAGTATTGAGCGGATTAATAGCCGGAGTGAGAAGATCAGTGTTTGCTAACGAAGCAGGTACCGGAACAGCAGCTATAGCACATTCAGCTGTAAAAGAAGAAGATCCAATTAAAGTTGGGTGCGTTGCAATGATTGCACCACTTATAGACACAATATTAATCTCATTTTTGACTGGTATTGTGATAATTATCACTGGTATGCATAGCACTGATAACGTGGGTGATATTACACTAATTAGTTCGATATTTTCAACAGCTTTGCCCTTGTTCAGCAAGTTAGTTTTTCCGCTAATGATGTTTTCCTTTGCATTTTCCACAATAATAGCTTATTGTTACTACTGTGAAGTTGCTTTGCTGTATTTATTTGGTAGTAAAAAAATACTGATACCGTTCCAAATTCTTATAGTGGTTTCAGTGTATATCAGCTGTATGTCAAAGAATATAGAATTTATATCTTATCTAGGTGACAGTTTGTTTATGTGCCTTATGATTCCAAATGCTGTTGCAATATATCTACTAAGAAGGGAAGTTTTGAATACAATAGATTCTTATTACAATTCTAAAGGGTATTAACATGATTTATAGATTGCTTTGTATGGTGTTATTTTGCCTATTGTTTAATGATGTGTACGCTGCTTCAGGTTTTTACGAAAGTTATGACGCTGTGTTGAATGGAATAAATAACTTCATGAATGAAGTACTGTTTTTCAAGATCCTTTACGTGCCATTTATAATCCTTCTACTAGTTTTTGGTTATGTGTTTCTAACATTACGTTTTGGATTTCTCAACATAAGAATGTTTAAGCATGCGTTTGCTATTTTATGTGGAAAATATGACACGAATCACCATGATGGTCATATTACGCATTTTCAGGCATTTATGACTGCACTTTCAAGCACAGTAGGCCTTGGAACTGTTGCTGGAGTCGCAATTGCAGTTTCAATGGGTGGACCAGGAGCGGTGCCTTGGATGATGATTACAGGTTTTTTTGGTATGTCAGCAAAATTTGCTGAGGTAACGTTGGCGTTTAGACATAGAACAGAAGATCAGGACCAATTGTTTAGTGGTCCCTTTCAGTATATAAGGAATGGTCTGGAGGAATTTGGATTTAAAAAACTTGGTATTGTGCTGGCTGCCATGTATGCAGTATTCTTTGTATTATCAGGTCTTGGTGGAAGTGTAGCGTTTCAAACCAACCAAATGGTTTCAATATTATCTGGCTATTCAAGTTGGGTAGATGGTCACTCTTGGTTTCTTTCTTCCATAATTTCTGCGCTGCTTGCTCTAGTGATTATTGGCGGAATTAAAAGGATAGCTAGAGTATCTTCTGCACTAGTGCCTATTATGTCACTTATATATATCTTTAGTTGTATTATTATTATTGCATTTAATATTCATAACCTTGGTTATACGTTGAAAATATTATTTTCCACTATGATAGATTTCAATGCTGTTGGCGGAGGGATGGTAGGAGCATTTGTTGCTGGAATTCAAAGGGCAATCTTTGCCAGCGAAGCAGGTGTTGGTTCTGCTTCAATTACTCATGCAACAACTAAAGATGAAGAACCAGTAAGAACTGGACTAGTCGCTATGATAGAACCATGCTTTGACACAATGTTAATTTGCTGTTTAACAGGAATAACAATAGTAATAACAGGTGCATACCAAACAGGTGTTGGTGAGGGAATATTAATTACTCACAAAGCATTTGAGACAGTTTCTCCATGGTTTCCTATCCTTCTAACAGTAGCTGCTCCTTTGTTTGCATTTTCTTCAGTAATTTCGTTTGTATATTGTTGTGAAATGGGGTGGCTATATTTATTCGGTGCAAAAAGTATAGTGATATACCGCATAGCGGTAATAATTGTGGCGTTTTTCTCTGGTCTTTCTAAAGATATAATGGCTATTGCCAATATCGGTGGAACTTTATTCTCTTGTTTAGCTCTCATCAACATGACAGCGCTTATACTGTTTAGTAATCAGATTAACGATGAAGTTCAGTGCTACCTAAAAAGGCTGAGGAATAATAAAATTAATTAGGTTCTTGGTATAATGGAAAAGCATGTAGTCCTTATACTGTCCTACATACTCGGTTCAATACCGTTTAGCTTAATCATTACAAGAATAAAAGGGATAAACTTAAGAGAAGTAGGTTCAGGAAACATTGGTGCTACAAACGTTGCAAGGACGGGAAATAAATTTCTTGCTGCTTTGGCATTATTTCTGGATTCCTTTAAGGGATTTATTGCCGTTTATATAGCACAACAATTTTGTGATAATAACGATTTTTATATATATGTATCTGCAATTTTAGCAGTTTTAGGACACATGTTTCCTATTTGGCTAAAATTCAGTGGAGGAAAGGGCGTTGCAACCACTCTAGGGATACTGATAGCATTTAACATCGATATTACTTTAGTATTCGTAATAATTTGGATAATAGTCTTTCTTGCCTTTAGATACTCTTCCCTTGCTTCACTCAGTGCTACTTCAACGGCTGTAGCATGGTCCTTTTTTTTTCAGAGGAATTTGTTCTTAACATTACTAATTATAGGAGCACTGGTCTTCCTAAAACACCACAGAAATATTGTGAATCTTCTGCAAGGTAAAGAGTATAAATTTTATAGATAATGTACTGCCAAATTATTGACACTTAAACTACGAGACAAATTGCTTGACGGTATGATTTTGTCCTCTTTGTTTAAGTCTATGATTTTTGCTTTTGTTATATTCTCTACTTCTTGAGGTGTTAAAAGACCATCTTCAATGAATTCCTTTTTTGTTTCTCTTATTTTTTCATAAAGTTGAGTAACGTGATCTTTATTTCCTTCATATACACTTTCAATTTCTAACTCTAGCTTATGTGAAGCTCCTTTTTTTAACATTTCATCCATTGCTGCTTTTGTTACTTTTAACCTTTCTTGCAAAATTTTCTTTATTTTTTCCTTATCATTTTCGTTATTTTTACTGAGTTCTACATATACCCTATAACATCTTTTTTCTCTTGGGAGCATTCTTAACCCATCTAACATGCTAATTATCTGACCTTCAATAGTCTTCTCAGCCTTTAATTTAAATTCTGCTACTTCTTCTATTATCTTATTAGCTATTCTCTTAGCTCCATCCAAAGATGAATCCTTGAGAGAAAAATCTGTCTCGAGTAGATCTCGATTTAATAGCTCTAAGAATACTTTTTTTCCGATGTTTTCGAGTAAACTTTCTTGGTCATCTAAATCATGCTCCTGCAGTTTATTTCTCATGTGCTGAACCAGCTCACAACATTGTAATTTATTTAACTTTATAGAGCTAATATTTTTCATTAACGTCAGCACAATTTGTTCACTATATTGAGAAGTAATACTCAATAATTTTCTCATTAAAGGAATACTTACTTCTGAAATAAAATCATCAACTATTTTTTGACTTTCATCGTCTTCATAACCATTTTGAACGTCATACCAAGCCTTAAGAATTTCTTTATTGTTTTTCTTGTTTTTTAACCTGTCTAACATAAACTCACGTGCTTTATTTTGTGCTTCTGAGAGCAACATTTCCCTTGGGGGAGTAAATCTAATTTCTGGATCAGGATGAATACCCTCTAGCGTGCTTAACATTCTATAGATAATACCGGTGAAGCAAGTGTTAGGAATTCGCTCTTTTCTAGAGAAAGTTTGGCTATCAATTAAATTAGAAATCAATGCATCCTTTTTACTCTTAACGGCTTCTCCGTCTCCATCATTGCAAGCCCTTAAAACTAAAAGCAGAACCTGCCCACCTGTAAAGCCGGAGCTATGCTTTTGATCATCTTTGCAAAAGTCATCTAAAAATGCAATTACTCTTCCTTTATCCTCATCACTAAACTCATATGAATTGTTTATATATCCAATGAATTGAATATATTCATCATTTTTGATTACGTCTTCAGGTACTTGTTCACTATACTTACCTTTTAATTTATCAATATTTTTAATGATATCATCATTTAATTGATGGGGCAGTAAATGTTCAAGCTTAACATCAAAACTATTAACCATACCACGTAAATTCTCTTTTATACCTTCCAAAAAGAAATTTATAGAAGCTTTAAGCAGCGTAAATGGGTTAAAATCTTTTGGCCTTAGTTCACTCTGCAATAAAATTAATAGCATTGTAAGTGGTATAGTTCCCAGTAACGAAATAAGCAAGAAAGTGGTAGTGAAAGTTAGATATGTTATGAAAGCAGAAAACAAGAGGAAGGCTGCTACCTTGATTGTATTGTTTTTAAAAAATATTTCCCAATATTCCCTTTTGCTCATTTTTTGCTGTTTTGCCGTTTTTATTTCTTTGTAGATATAAAGAGTTTTAATTTCAGACCTGAAGAACATAGTACCAAGAGAAAAAAGAACATTAACAGGATTAGTGATAATGCTTAACGAGACAAAAGCTCCAAAGTAGCTAACAAATTTTAGCTTACTAGAATCCTTTGAAGGAAATTGTATTTGAGAAATACCTATCATAGCTTACCTTCAACATCATTACACTCTAGTAATAGCATAATAATTTAAAACGTCAATGTTTAAGTATCTTATTATCCGCACACTCATCGTATTCGATCTCGACTGTAGAGTGTGCTATCTCGAACTTATCTAGCAATATTTTTTTTATTTCATATAAAACATTGATGTGCTGCACATTTTGCTTTATTTTAGCATGCATGGTAATTATAAAATAATTATCAGACAGCGACCATGTATGTATGTGGTGCACATCTATCACTTCAGGTAATTCTGATGTGATCTTACTTTTTATCTCTTCAGCAGATATACCCTCAGGCGTACCTTCAAGGAGTATATGGCAAGAATTTTTGAGAATTTTATAGCCGCTATTTAGAATTATCACACTAACAAATACTGATAAGATTGGATCTACTATTTGCCATCCAGTAAGCATGATAATTATAGATGCAAGTATAGCAGCTACAGAACCTAAAATATCTCCTATAACGTGTAGTACAGCACTTTTTATGTTTATATTGCTCTCGCATTTACTATGTAATATAAAAAAGACTATTATGTTAGAGACAAGACCGAGTGTAGCAATTATTAACATTACTTTCCACTCAACATTGACTGGAAAAATAAACCTCTTTATTGACTCAATTATAATGATTACTGCAATGAGGAATAGAGTTAAACCATTAACAAATGCTGCAATTATCTGCAACCGATGATATCCGTATGATCTCTGCAAATCGGATTTCTTAGCTGAAAACCTATGTGCTAACCAGCTTAAAACCAAGGCAAAGAGGTCAGTGAGCATATGCCCTGCATCTGATAATAGAGCAAGCGAATGTGAAATTATTCCACCTACTATTTCCATAAACATTGTTATCGCAACTATTATTATGGAATAGATTAAGCGCTTGGACTGCGCTGCTGAGTGTTTACCGTTATGCACTGCTGTCATATAAAATCTTTTCATAAACAAAAACGTGGGTAACACTGGGTTCGAACCAGCGACCGCTTGCACGTCAAGCAAGTGCTCTACCAACTGAGCTAATTACCCATCGTGGTTTTAGTATAGTGCTTTGGTGGAATGAAAGTCAATAAACCACTTTGCTTTTGTCCTTGTCCAATGTGATTCCGGAATATAGCTGTATAGAATTTCAGCCATATTCTAAATTTTACATATTAAGTTAACTATCTATACTTTATTTATTAAGATATAAATCATATTAATACAGGGATTTACGTTTTTTTTAGGGAAATTACTTTATGCTTGATATTGAAAGATCAGCAAATTAGAGGTTAAAATTATGACAATTAGTCAACAAGTAAATAAAAATATAATTAAAGCAGAATATTTCAACAATAACGGCAAAGGGTTTAATTCGCCACATGTTATAGAAGTTGAAGATTTAAATATTAAAGTAGAGGTTTATTCTCACAATTTAAGAGCAAGTAAAGTTGCTAACATTGAAAGTGAGATAAGAGAAACAGCTACTAATTTTAAAAACGCATTCGAGTTAGAACGCGGCAGTTCAGAACAAACATTTAAAATTTACATGTTTGATGACAAGGATGATTACACTCACCTTGGCGGAAGCGAGCGTTTCGGTTCTTACCTTGGAGACGAAGGTGGTAAATGTTACTACAAAGGGAAAGCTGACGTTTTTGCTGAAATGTACGTCTACCAGCAAGGTGGCATTCATAACCTTCAGCATGAATTTGCACATGGTTTAACTTACTTGGCTACAGGAGGCAAATCTTTACCTACAGTATTAATGGAAGGAATTGCAGACTACTTTGAGCATCATTCAGATCATAAATTCAATTCTCAAGGATCAAGTATCGACAAAACTGAAGCTGCAAATTTGGATTTAGATAAAATTTTAAGTTTAGAATACTCAAAGGACAGCGAAGCAAATAGCTTGGTTTATAAAACAGGTCATGCGTTGATAATGTACTTACAGGAAAAAGATCCTAGTTTATTAAGAGACTACCTAGATGCTTTACGTCAAGGTAACTCAGATGAGTCAAAAAGTTTCTTGAAAGACATAAAAGGACACGATACTGACTTCAAAAGTTGGCTTGCTGAGAATGATACAGAAACTGCAATGGAACATCTCAACGCTTTGCAAGTTACAAAAGGAGATTTCATAGCAATTGGTCAAGAAATAGTGGGTGGAGAAATTAAAAACGTATCCTACTATAAAGCAAATATAGAAAAAATGGATGGAGAAAACGTTGGAAGTTTTTCTCCTGTAGAACACGTTGCATTTTATGATGTTGCTCGTGCTATAAATAGGGCAGCAAATGATACACTTGATATATCAAAGGAATATCATTTCCTCAAGGTAGTAAAAACTTCCGATGGACAGGATAAACTAACTTACTCTGACCAACAAGGTAATGAATATCGAAACAGTCAAGAGTATAAAAATCAGGCTTTAAGGATATTATCAAAATATGATACAGAAATTAAGAATCAGGTAGATGAATTTGATAATTTGAATAAAGAACGTGGTGAAATGTATCAAAAATATCATAAAGGAGAGATTACTATTGAAGAGTTACGTAATGAGGAAAATACAAAATACAGACCAGCATTTTTAAAGTTTGATCAACTAAAAAACAAAGCTGTTGATAAGATTGAAAATAATTCCCAAGCAGCAAAAATATTAGATGGGCTGGTCAATATCGATCCAAACTTAATCAGAGGTACTCATATTGATCTACAAGAAGGTAAGATTTTTTCTATGCAAGCTCATGGTCAAGGAGATATGGGTGCACTGTCTATATATGACGGAAATACAAAGCTTGGAGAATTATTGAGCGAATCAGGATTTTTTAAGCAAGTTGAAGGCCAAACTAAAGAAACTTTCGTTTTTGAGGATATATTACACAACTTAAATGTTTCATACGAAGGTGGTGCTTACATGGCAGTTACAAAAGAAAACGGTCATTATAAAGCTTCCCTAATAGATGGCAGAACAGTTGAACGTGATGAATACTTTGATGAGGCGCATTTACATGAAAATGAATTGTTGCATCCTAGCACTGGACACATCCAAAAAGATTTAGATTCTCTGCTCCTTAGAGGTACCAAAATTTTGAATCATCAGGATTCAGAGCATGCCCAATATTCTGATGAGCAAAAGGCAAATGGAGTAATCGTAGAAAAAGGAAAACTACTGGATAATAAGCTTACTATTACCCACAAATATAAATGTTTGTTGCATAGCTCTTAATGGCATAACTTTTGCTTGAAATAACTGTTTATATGGTGCAATTTACAGCTTTTAGTTGCTAAAATTATAACTCTTAGTTTAATAATTTTAATCTAATAAGCTTTCAGGTTAATAAAATTAAATTATTTGAGTAAATACAATACTATGTTTTTATTTGTGGGTAATAGTAAGGATAATAAGGGAACAGATAGGACAGACGACGATGTACACGAAGCGGTTGTAAAACAAGGAGGCGAAAATTTACATACATTCAAAAATATGGGCTTTTATATTACCGAAAAAGGTGATCTATTTATTCATGACCATGGAGCAAATGTAAGGTTTCAACTACCACAAAGTATTACTCATCTAAAATTAGTGGAAAAAGACGGAACATATAAGCTTGTTCCGGTGACGAAAGATGGAAATGAACATCCAATAGGTATGCCAAATATATCAGATGAATATAGATACATAGATCCAATATTTGCACATGAATATGAAAAGAGAGATTATTCCCATAAACATGTAAATGTGGGCCTTATAAACTTAGAGAAATATGGCTCTGGCAAACTTTTTGCTATAAAGTACGACCCAAATGATTATCACATACAAAGAAACTCCAGCGGTGAAATAGTTAGAATAAAAGATCAAACATATTTCACTAAAGTAAAATTGTTTGATGGTGATGAAGAAATTGGAATGTTGTCTAATAACTTTCACAATTTCAAAGGGAAAATATTCTTTTCTGCTGACTACAACTACAGTTATAACGATTTCCTAGCATCTGTTTCTCCTCAAGTTGAAATTGAAGATATGGGAAATGGAAGTAAAAAAATAACTTTTGATCAAGGCAGTGGCGATATCGGTGATACTAATAGAGGCTACACGGACTATCAGAGAATATTTACAAAAGAGAAACAAACCGAAAGTCCAAAAGGGCAAGTAAGTGAAACTAAGACAGAAGTTCATAGTACTACTAATGTTGTTGCACAAGCTGCTGAAGAGAAAACTGCATCAAACGACAATAGTGAAATGCAGTCTGATCAGCCACAAATTCCAACAAGGGCAAAAAGGTCAGCTTCAGTGGAGGAGAAAGAGCAAGAACAGGTAGTATTAAAAGACACAATTCTCAAAATAGAAAAGAGCTACGAGCAGGACTCAGAAGGGAAGCATAAGGCAAATGTAACGATAAATTATAATGATGTGAAAGCCTTGTATGATAGAGCGGAAGGAGCAGAAAAGCAATCTGTGTTAGATTTTTGGAACAAACTGCACACATCAGATTATAAGGTTGGTGCTTTGCCGGAAGACAAATACTATTTTGAAAAAGGCAAATTCGTAATCCACGATAGTGGCACAAAGAAGCTTATAGTGTTACCTGAAGATAAGGTGTCCATCAAGATAATGAAGGATGGTGATAGTTATAGTTTAGCTATATCAAGTGGTAATGGCAAAGTAATAAACAGCATTAGTAAAATAGATAATCCAAATTACGAATTGCTGTCAGATTCAAGTCATTTCAATTCAGGGGAGCAAGATAATATTGTATTATCAGATCAACATCACGAATATAATCTTTATCTAGAGAATGGTTTTGTGAAAATGTTCGATTGCGCAAGCGATCACATTTATCACGACCACAACTCGGCCTATATCTAATACATACAAGGAGGGCAGTGCCCTCTTCTTGTCATTCCAGTGTCAAGCACTGCCGTCTTGGATGGAAACCAGCGTCACGCCCTGGAATGACAGGGTTTGTCATCCGAGTAGCCCCTTCCATACGCGTCAAGTTAAGGAAATAAAGGTATGAAAGAGATAGAATAATAAGGTATAAGTTCTCCCAGATATACTTTTAGTGAGAGAACCAATGAATAAAATAACTTGCTTATCAAAAAAGCTCAAAGAATTTTTTAATGAAAAAGCAGAGAAAATCTCAATTACAACAAGGTTTATAAAAAGAAAGAGAAAGCTAAAAGGTTCATCATTCGTAAAAGCCATGGTCTTGGGTAATATAGGAGTTGATAATTGTAGCGTAGAAACAATGTGTCAATTACTAAACGAGGACTCGATAGATATAACAAAACAAGGTTTGGATTTTAGATTTACTGAAGAAGCAGTGGAATTTATGAAAAGGATGTATAATGAATCTGTGATTCTCTTTAAAAATATCTTGCAAGTTGATTGCAAAATCTTACAGCAATTTAATAGTGTTAAATTATTGGACAGTAGCTATATTACTCTACCTAACAGTATGGAAGAGATGTATAAAGGTTATGGTACTAGCTACAGTGGCTATGAAAGCAATACTAAGTCTGGAATAAAGTTACAATTAGTTTTCGACTACATGAATCAGATAATAGACCAACTTAATTTAACGGAGGGGGTAAGATCAGACCAGGGATATAGGAAACATTTAAGTAATATATTAAGCAATGATTTGCTAATATCTGATCTCGGTTATTTTGTGCCAAGTTCTTTTAAACAAATCAATGAAATAGGAGCTTATTTCATAAGTCGTTATAAATCCGATACCAACATATATGATGTAGAAACAAATCAAAAAATGGAGTTATTAGAATGTTTAGAGGATAAGTTATTTTTAGAAAACGAGGTATTGTTAGGAAAAGAAGCAAAAATTAGAGTAAGAATTATATGTCAGAAACTAACTGAAGAACAGTCTATGGCCAGAAGAAGGAAAGCTAATAGATTAGCAAGATCGCAGGGATATACATCCTCTAAAAGAAATCAAAAATTGTTGAACTGGTCAATATTTATAACTAATGTTCCAGAAAATAAAATTAGTGCTGAGCAAGTATTAACGATTTACAGAGTAAGGTGGCAAATTGAGTTATTATTTAAATTGTATAAAAGCCATATCAGGCTTGATAAGCTAAAAGGAAAGCCATGCAGAGTATTATGTGAACTATATGCTAAATTGTGCGCAATTCTTATATTTCACGACATAGTTGGTTGCACAGAAGTGAAAAAGAATACAGAACTTAGCTTAACAAAGGCATTTATTGAGCTAAAAAGGCGGGTTAGAGAGTTATTTTTAGTATTAACCAAAATTAATAGTTTAAAAGCATTTCTTAAAAAACTCACTATAACTTGGTCGCGATTTTCATTAAAAGACAAACGTAGAAGGGCTAGAGTATCCACTTTAACCTCTCTAAATTTGCTCACAATCTCTTAACTTGACGCGTATGGTAGCCCCTTCGGTGTCATCCCAGTGCCCAGACACTGGGATGGCTTTGTTGCATCGCTACTTATGAAAGGCTAACTATAATTAGGATTATAAGCAACCTATTGAAAATCTTGTTTTTTTGCAATCAATCTGATCAAATTTAAGAATAGTAATTTATTATTTATATTAATAAATTTAATTCTATTGAAAATAGCTAAAGCATTGAAATTCTTGAATTTTAGCCGGATTGGTAAATGGTAGTGAAATTTCTTTTACTCAAATTTAGGTATTCATTGACCGTTCTTGTTATAAATACCAGAATAATAAGCTACTGATATTCGCTATCTTTTTTATCTTTAATCCATCATAGCTAGCGATGCAACAAAGCCCACTGGGATCCAGAAAACTTAACTTTAAATAAGTGGCTGCATAATAAAGGCTGGATTCCAGACTGGAATGACATCATCTGCTACACACTTGAATGACAAGAGAAGAATTCTGAAACAACAAGTTTCAAGGAAATCTTATGTAAAATCTAGCATTAACAAAAATTATACTATTTTCATGCATGCTATGGTTTTTGTAATTAATGGAGGGTGATATGGCGTTGAGTGAAAAATTGAGTACAATAGATACAATAGAAAACCTTGCAACTAACAAAAATTTTTTAGGAAAATTGATAGTGGAACTCAATAAAGGTGCTAATGATAAAGGTATATATACTAAAAAAGGTGTGGATGATGAGTTGAGAAAGAAAGCTAATACTGCAGATGTTTACACTAAAAGAAATGTAAATGATGAGTTGGCAAAAAAAGCTGACAAGAATTACGTCGATGCTGAGCTAGGAGAGAAAGCTGGTGCAGCTGATCTAGCCAACAAAGCTAATACTACAGATGTTTACACTAAAACTGATGCAGACACTGCTTTTGTCAAAGCTACAGAGCTTAAAACAAAAGCTGCAGCGAAAGATGTCGTGGATGCTATAATTGCTTCTACTGATTTTACCGATAAAGTATACACTAAAAATGATGCAGATACTGCGTTTGTTAAAACTGCAGATCTTGCAACAAAAGTTGCAAAAAAAGCTGTTGTGGATGCTTTAATACCAGAATTAGCAAAAGGTGCTGATGATAATGGTATCTATACTAAAAAAGGTGTGGATGACACGTTTCTTAAAACTGCAGATCTTGGAACAAAAGTTGCAGAAAAAGCTGTTGTGGATGCTTTAATACCACAATTAGCAAAAGGTGCTGATGATAAAGGTATCTATACCAAAAAAGGTGTTGATGATGCATTTGTTAAAACTTTAGGACTTACAGATACGCTAAAAACAGAAGTACTCAACCACTATCGGCTGAGAGCCGAAAGGTTGGATATAGCGCTGGAAGCGCGGTGAGAAGCTAAAGCTACTCCAATCTTATACTAGATATAGAATGAGGCTGATGTGCATCTGTATGTTTATTGATGTACTCATTAATGACTTCATCTGTGATATGTCCGCTGGTAGCACTAAAGTATCCTCTTCCCCAAAAACGCTTTCCCCAGTACATTTTATTTAGCTCTGGAAATTCTTGTTGAACTTTGCGTGAAGACCTGCCTTTGGCTCTTTGAACAAAATCACTCACAGCTATATGAGGAGGTATTACTACGAATAAATGTAAATGATCTGATGATATTACTCCGTTTTCTATCTTAATCCCCATTTCTTCAGATACTTCTGCTATGATTGTTCGTATTCTCTCCTTCATAGCCTTAGTTAATACTCTGTACCGATATTTTGTAATCCAGACTATATGGTACCTATGATAAAATACAGTGTGTTTTCCTTTGTCATATTCCGTCATAACTATACTTTATAAAGTACAGTTATGACATTGACAAACTAAAGTTTCTCCACCTAGAAGGTGGAGGCTTGTACCATCTTATGGAAAGTAAAACAGCCTGTTGTGGATGCTATAACTGCTTCTCCTGATTTTACAAATAAGGTATATATTAAAGCTGCTCCAGCCGATGAAGTTTACACTAAAACTGCTGCAGAGACTGCTTTTGTTAAAGCTACAGAGCTTAAAACAAAAGCTGCAGCGAAAGATGTCGTGAATGCTATATTTGATGCAAAAGACGGCGACAAATCAATTTTAGTGGATAAATTAGGAGGATTTCTTGATGCTACTGACACAGCGTATGGTGACAAAAATGATCAAACAGCAAAGGTGTTCTTAGGAGGTAAAGGGCTAAAAGGGGAGACAGGAGCCACTGGTCCTAAAGGAGCAGATGGTAAAGATGGAGCTCAAGGCCCACAAGGAGAGACAGGGGAGACAGGAGCAGATGGTAAAAGTCCAATAGCTGCTGAGAAAGCCTTACAAGAGCATGTAACAAAGATAAGCATACAAAGTCCAGAATTTAAAAGAGCTGTGCAAGAGGAAATGTCACAACCGTATTTTGAGCCTCCAACAAGTGATGATGCTGCACTTAATTGGACTTGGTAATACAGCTTAGATCCAAGTAGTCACGCTACTTGGATGACGTCATATGGTCCTCTGATGACGGAAAAAGGACTCGGATAACACCCTACAATGTCATTCCAGCGCGTGACGCTGGAATCCAGCCTTTTCATAATCATTAAAATGTTGTATTTTAACATAAAACGGCTACTTTTATGCTTACCAACTTAATAAAATTCCTGGATCCCAGTGTCTGGGCACTGGGATGACAAAGGAGAGCAGTGTCAAGCACTGGGATGACACCCTACTAGCAGAAGTTACTCTCAAATGTTTGTTCATGTTAGCTACAAACATTAAGAAATTTACCAAACGAAAAAAAAGGCAAAAGAAGCCCCAGTCATTGTTTATTTTCAGTATTGGCGTTTTTTAAGTCTTAAACACTGCAGTTTAGCTGCTTTTAAGTGCAACTCACCTTAGTTTAAATGTTTAAGAAATTTACTAAGCAGAAAGAAAGGCAAAGAAAACCTAGGGTAGCTAGTATTCAAATTCTCCCTTGTTCTATTTGACGTCTTTTGATGTCTTAAACGCTTTATAAGCGCGTTTCGGCTTGTATAGGTAGAAACCCAGAAGTTTTATAAAGACATAAGGTGCACATAGTGCAAAAAATTAAGCATGATTTACGCCAAATACAAAGTTCCCTTTGTCGTTTTAATCTGCAGATTGCGAAGATAAATAAATAGCTTCAGTTTCATGATAAGGGCGCTGGCGGAGTTTGTCAAGCAAGTTTTTCGTTTCTGCGGGCTACTTCCACATAAATTAATAAATAGGAAAATTACTACAAATCCTTTCAACTTTAGTTTTTACTGCTTTTTCAACATCTGAGCTATTTTCGCTGATTAATCCCTGAACCACTTCATTTATTAGGCCGGCTATTTCTTTAAAATTTTCTGCCTCAAGCCCGCGTGTTGTCTCAGCAGCGGTGCCAAAACGGAGCCCTGAGGTGATGGTTGGCTTTTCTGTGTCAAATGGTACAGAGTTTTTATTGCAGGTAATACCGGCTCTCTCAAGGCTATCTACAACGTCTTTTCCAGTTAATTTCTGCGATCTTAAGTCAACTAGCACTATATGAGAGTCAGTGCCACCGGTTATAATGTCGAGTCCATGCTTTTGCAATTCTTGAGCTAGTACTTTCGCATTTTCCACGACTTTCTTGCTATAAGTTTTAAACTCTGGCGCTAACGCTTCTTTAAATGCAACAGCTTTTGCAGCTATCACATGCATAAGTGGCCCGCCCTGCAATCCTGGAAAAACTGCAGATTGAATTTTTTTGTGTAATGCTTCATCATTGGTCATCACTATTCCACCACGAGGACCACGCAAAGTTTTGTGAGTTGTGGAAGTCATAACATGTGCATATTCAGCAGGGGATGGATATTCGCCCGCTGCAATAAGCCCTGCATAGTGAGCAATGTCTGCAAGTAAATAAGCACCAACTTTATCTGCAATTTCGCGAAAGCGTTTGAAGTCCATTTTTCTTGGATAAGCAGAAGCACCAGCTATGATCAATTTTGGTTTATGCTCCAGCGCCAGCTTTTCTATCTCATCCATATCCAGCAAGTAAGTGTCTTTATTCACTGTATATTGAATTGACTTAAACCATTTACCAGAAAGGCTTGGTGCCGCACCATGAGTTAGATGCCCACCGCAATTCAGTGACAATCCAAGTATCGTATCACCTGGAGCAAGTAGTGAAGCAAACACTGCTTGATTCGCCTGAGAACCAGAGTGAGGTTGAACGTTTGCAAATTTTACACCAAACAACTTACAAAGTCTTTCTATAGCCAGACTTTCAATTTTGTCCACATGCTCACAACCACAGTAATATCTTTTACCTGGATAACCTTCTGCGTATTTATTAGTCAGAAAAGAGCCTTGTGCCTCCATTACCGCTTTGCTTGCAAAATTTTCTGATGCAATTAATTGCAATTGTGATTTTTGGCGTTGTAATTCTTTTTCTATAGACTGATAAACCTCGTTATCAAAAGACTTTAAACTATTTTTAGAGCCACAGATTTTTTTTAAAACACTCATCATAGATCAAACCTCGCTTTAATTTTAAGATGCACAAGCAATTTTAAGACTGCTTATCCTGCTTTTTTAACCATAAGAGCCCAAAAACAGCTATCAGCAAACATACAGGAATAATAGATGTTGCTTTTATCAGCAATTCAGCACTATACACAGGATTTCCTTGTATCACTGTCCTATCCCAACACAAATCTATTATTTTTGCGATCCCAGTGTGAAAAAAATAGCCAAAAACCATGACTATCATATTTGACACAGCTGTAGTTAATCCTATTAAGTTATTATTTACATAACTTAATGCTTTGTACAGTGTTACTATTTGATATCCAGAAGCGAAACCTATAACAAGAAGTGCAGGCAATACAATATACAATCCGCCAGCCTGTGTAAAAAGTAAAAGGAAACTAGCAATCATTGCAAAGGAACAGACAATAATAACTTCATAATGTCTATTTGGATATTTTTCTAATATGTGAGCAAAAGAGAGCAATCCAGCTGCAAATCCTACATATATAACAGAAGAAATTGAAGACGCTAGATCACCGGCCATTTGATATACCTCACATAAAAAAGCTTTTGTCCAAGCATCAGCAAAACCTTCTAGTGGACCTACCATTAAGCCACCAAAAAAACTAATTAGAATGATATATTTATTGAAAAGCACAGTTTTTAGATCCTTCATGCTAATTTTTTCTTTTCGAAAGTCGTAAGCATTGTAAGGAATAACTAAAAATAAAGATAAAGCGAGTAAGAAACCAAACCCTGAAAGAATATAAATTACGTAATTCCAACCAAACTCATCAAGCAAAAGTTCTATTGGTAGACCACCATATATTGCCCCTAATAGCCCTATAATAACAGATATGCTTGC
Organism: Wolbachia endosymbiont (group A) of Epagoge grotiana; assembly: GCF_947251775.1. Classification (NCBI taxonomy): domain Bacteria; kingdom Pseudomonadati; phylum Pseudomonadota; class Alphaproteobacteria; order Rickettsiales; family Anaplasmataceae; genus Wolbachia; species Wolbachia endosymbiont (group A) of Epagoge grotiana. Next base: position 6,351 of record NZ_OX366387.1, on the reverse strand, counting down.
CATTTTTGCTGATTTTTCTCGCGGAAAATACATACTGGCAACTTTAAATACTCCTATTACTGACGCAGACGAGCCAATCCCAACAATTATTCTACCTAATACTGAATAATACCACTCATCAAAGCACACAAGAGGTAATGTTCCAATAGATACCAAGACAGCACAAATAGGTAAAACAATTTTTGGACCGAATCTATCAAAACAAAGACCAACAGGGATATGAACTAGTGTAAATCCCACATAGTAGAGACCATTAAATTGCCCTAAATCTGCAATGCTTATATTAAATTTTGTTATTAATACAGGCGCAATTATGTTTGGCATGACACGTAACACATACTGGTATGCATAGAAAAGAGATACTATCAGCCATACAAAAAAATTACTTTTCGACATACCTACCACCTAATAAAACCCTATTACAATTAAAACAAAAATATCAAAGTAAAATAAAGTATTATATTTCATAATAACAAGAGCCTTAAATTAGTACATCTAACGATTTTATCATACGAGCCTTCGATAAATTATCTACTTATTACAATCAACTTCTCTAAAATCTTTATTTTTTAACCATAAGAGCCCAAAAACAGCCACCAGCAAACATACAGGAATAACTGATGTTGCTTTTATCAGCAATTCAGCACCATACACAGGATTTCCTTGTATTATTGTTCTATCCCAACACAAATCTACTATTTTTGCGATCCCAGTGTGAAAAAAATAGCCAAAAACCATAACTATCATGTTTGACACAGCTGTAGCCAGGCCTACTAAGTTATTATTTACATAACTTATCGCTTTGTAAATGGTAACCACCTGATATCCAGATGTGAAGCCAATAATAAAAAGCGTAGGTAATACAACATACAAGCCACCAATCTGAGTAAAAAGCAAAAGAAAACTAGCGATCATTGCAAATGAGCATGCAATTATTACTTCATAATGCTTATTTTTATATTTTTCCAATAAATAAGCCAAAGAGAATGATCCTGTTAACATTCCTATCAATATTACGGAAGAGAGAGAAGATGCCAAGTCTTCATTCATTTTATATACTTCAAAAAAGAATGCTTTCACCCAACCATCGGCAAAACCTTGCATTGGACCGACCATGAGTCCACCAAAAAAGCTAATTAGAATAATATGCTTGTTGAAAAGTATGTTTTTTAAGTCTCTAATGCTAACTTTTTCCTGTTGAGCATTGCTTTCAGGCGTTACTAAGAACAGCAACAGAGCAAGTAAACACCCAAATGCTGAGAATGTATAGATAACATAATTCCAGCCAAATTTATCGAGTAAGAAGTCTAAAGGTAACCCGCCACATATCCCTCCCAAAATTCCTATAATTATAGATAAGCTGGCCATTCTTGCTGATTTTTCTTGCGCAAAATACATGCTTGCAACTTTAAAGATTCCAATTGCCGAAGCGGATGACCCAATTCCCACAATTATTCTTCCAATTATTGAATAACTCCACTCATCAAAGCATATAAGCGGTAGTGTTCCGGTAAATGTCAAAACGGTACAAGCAGGTAAAACAAACTTTGGTCCAAATCTATCAAGGAAAAGACCAATAGGTATATGAGCTAGCGTATAGCCTACATAGTATAACCCACCAAACTGGCCAACATCTGCAATACTTATGTTAAATTTTGTTATTAATTCAGGCGCAATTATGTTTGGAATTACGCGTAATATATATTGGTATGCATAAAACAGTGACGTCAACAACCAGATTAAAAAATTCCTCTGCAACATGAATCTCAGCTAAAATTTAGGATTATAGATACTTTAGTTATAAAAAACAATACTATATTAATCATCTAAATCTGCTTAGCTCTTTTTACAGCTTATAACTTTAAGTAACCAAAAGCCTATCATTCCTATTAGTAGGCATATAGGTATTATTAACATAGACTTAACCATTACATCAGTTCCATAAAATGGCTTTCCATCGATAATTTCACCTTTCCAATAAAAATTCATTATATTTGCAATAATGACGTGAAAAAAATAACCAAAACTCATAACTATGGAATTACCTACAGATCCTGCACTTGCTACTGCTTCGTTTTTTACACAACTTACAACTTTAGCAGTAAAAACAATTTGGTATGCAGAAGCAAGACCAATAATGAATAGTAATATACATGCCAGGAGTTCACTAATATTGCATATAAAAAGTAATAAGAACACAATTATCATGGCCATAGCACAAGAAATTATTATTTCATAGTGCTTGGTTGGATTTTTTGCTAATATGTAAGGAAGTAATAAATGCCCAAAGCCAAAGCCTATTAGTATCCATTTTGAAATGCTATATGCAATGTGTCTATCTATAGCGTACATCTCATGCAAGAATGTTGCGGACCACGCATCTGCAAAGCCTTCTAATGGTCCAACCATAAAACCGCCAAACAAACCTATCAATAAAATATCTTTATTAAATATAACTTTGCTTAAATTTTTAATATTTAATTCTTCGTCTGAGGTGCCAACTTTAGGTATAGATATAAAGGTAGTTAAAGCAAGCAATAATCCAAGCATTATACACACAGTAAATAAATAATCCCACCCAAACTTATCAAGTAAGACATGTAATGGTTTGGTGGCAAATACACCACCTGAAATGCCAATAATAACCGATATGCTGAACATCATGGCAAATTTTTCTCTATGGTAATAGATTCTTATTATTTTAAAGAGTCCAAGTACTGAAGCAGAGGATCCAATACCAGTAATTATTCTTCCAATAATAGAATAACTCCAATCATTAGAACTGACTAAAGGTAAAGCACCTAAAGATGTTAATGCAATACAAATCGGTATAACAACTTTAGAACCAAATCTATCTAAAAGAATACCTACAGGAATATGTGCTAACACATAACCTACATAATACAGTCCACAAAATTGTCCTATTTCTGTTGTTCCTATATTAAACCTTACTACCAATTCAGGAATTATAATATTTGGAATTACGCGTAATATATATTGGTATGCATAAAACAGTGACGCCAACAACCAGATTAAAAAATTCCTCTGCAATACTTTACCACAAAGCTAGCATTATAGATACTCTGTTTATAGAAAACAATATTTTTATGAATACTTATTTTAATTTACCGGAATTTTATACAGTTGAACTCATAGCCAACATAAGTAGTTTATGCATTAACTAAATTTTCCAGGTTCAAGTTTGGATGATGGAAAAAGTTCACTTTTTCTATTTTTAAAAGAGACCTTTTATTTTACTTATAATTTTTTCTACCATATCTACAACTGGCTCATGAATAAGGTATATGAAAAAAATTACACCACAAATGATAAGTATATTTATGATTTTACCCTTATTCATCTTTATCTTGAGCTTCACTTTTGTTACAAGATCCATTTTATTTATGTTTTTATTTCATGCTGACAATTATATCTTAAATACCATAATTTTCAGTAAAATTTGACTTCAGAAGTATTCTATTAATTCAATATTAACCTTTTTATGTGTAAAATAGTTAATATAATATTAAAGCAGGCTGATGAATATAAGCACGATAGATAATACGCTGCAAAATTACATAACAAAATACATTGAACAAACATTCGCTACACACGTGCTAGGCAATAGATACGACAAATTGTATAGGAAACTTCTAAGTGGTATAGAAGAGATAATAAAGCTTGCTGTAAATGAAGCAAAACACTACGATGAAAATTTAGAAGATCTATATAACGATTCAAGATTTAATAAGAAATTTATTCAAGCTGTTGCTAAACATCAGGTGTCGGAATTTTTAAATACTTATCCGAAAAGAAAAGAAATTGTTGCAGAATTTTACAATGAACATCACATTAACGAAAGTGATTTAAAGACTCTGGAAAAGGGGAAAGATTTAGTAAATAAAATAAATAACATTAACTTACTGCAACAAAATGAAAAAAATGAGGAATTCAATATTAGAAAGACACTTGCTCAATCAATAAAAATGCCTTCCATAGAAAAACACAAGTTAGAACATTCAAAATAACCTTGGCGAAGTATGGCAAAATATACAACTTATGGATAGTCTATTTCATTTTAACTCCTGGCACGCTTTAGTAATACTATCACATCCAATTTCTAATTGTTCCTGAGAGGTTGCATAAGAAATTCTGATAAAATTTTCTAGACCAAATGCAATTCCTGGAACCACAGCAACCAAATGATCTCCCAGTAAGTATTCAGTAAAATCTAAATCATTATTTATTATCTTACCACTTTTTGTGCTTTTACTGAGCAATCCTTCACATGAGACAAATAAATAAAACGCACCTTGTGGAACAGACGCTGATAATCCCGGGGCAGAATTTAGCTCTTTCACCATAAAATCTCTACGACTCTTAAAAATCCTTGTTCTTTCTTTCAAAAAACTATGATCACCGTTTAATGCTGCTGCTGCTGCTGCTTGTGCTATCGAATTTGGATTAGAAGTGCTTTGAGACTGCAGCGTAGAGATAGCTTTTACCACATCACTTCTACCTGCAATATACCCTATTCTCCAGCCTGTCATTGCATAGGCTTTTGATACTCCATTGACTACAAAAACTCTATCATAAAGCTTCGGCTCAACCTGAGCGATAGTAAAAAACTTTTCGTCGTATATTATATGCTCATAAATATCATCTGTAACGACATTCATATGTGGATATTCAAGCAATATTTGTGCTATGTCTTTCAATTCATCACATGTGTACACAGCTCCTGCAGGGTTGTTCGGTGAGTTAAGAATTAACCATTTAGTTTTTTTAGTTATCCTGCTTTTCAATAATTCCGCTGTCAGTTTAAAATTTTGTTTGCATTCTACTACAACTGGCAAGCCGCCAAAAAGACTTACCATATCAACATATGAAACCCAATAAGGAGCTGGAATAATAACTTCATCTCCAGAGTTAATTGTTGCCATGAACAAATTGAATAACACCTGCTTAGCACCTGTACCAACACAGATTTGGTTAAGCGTGTACTCGAGGTTATTATCCTTTCTTAACTTATTAATTATTGCTTCTTTCAGCTCACGCGTTCCATCAACAGCAGTATATTTAGTCTTACCTTCACTTATTGCTTGAATAGCTGCTTTTTTTATATGATCTGGAGTATCAAAATCCGGTTCTCCTGCAGCTAAAACACAGATCTTTTTTCCTTCATTTTTCAACTTATTTGCCTTATCAGTTACAGCAATCGTAGGTGATGGTTTTATTAGGGACATTCTTTTTGCAAGGTCTGACATATCTTACTGAAGCTAAATTCAAATGATAAACCCCGTACAACAAAAAAGCTAGAATTTTGTGTATTGTATTAGTAGCTTTTTACCAGGTTTACCAACGCAGCAATATTTTCAACTGGAGTATCAGGGAGTACTCCATGTCCGAGATTAAATATGAAGGGTAAATCTCTAAAGCAATCTATTATACGTTTTGCTTCTTTGATTGCTTCCGTTTTATTATAGGCTAAAAGATTAGGATCAAGGTTTCCTTGTAGAGGGATGTTTAGATTCGCTTTCGCCCATTTTATTGGAACATTATAATCTATACTTACTGCAGATACACCTGTTTGTTCGCAGTAATCTTTATAAAGATTTCCAGCAGACCTTGGAAAACCTATTATTGGAAAATCAGAAAATCTATCCTTTATTGCCAAGATAATTCTCTTTGTTGGTTCGATAACATATTCTTTAAACAATGGTTCCGATAACGCACCAGCATTACTGTCAAATAGCTGAATAACATCTGCTCCAAATTCTATCTGTTTAATTAGATAAATAATCGTTACTTCCGTTATTCGTTCAATTATTTCCTTCAAACACGAAGGATAAAAATTTAATACTTTGGAAAAAGTTTTGCTGCTCCCACCTTCTATGATGTATGAGGCTACTGTCCATGGTCCACCAGCAAATCCTATGAGAGATTTTTCTTTTGGTAATTGGCTTCTGACTTTTTTTATAGCGTTTAGAATTGGTAAGGTTTTAGTTTCAATTTCTTGTAGACCCTTCAATTCCTTAGGACTTTCCACGGGTTTTATTATTGGACCTACACCGCGTACGAAATTCACGTCACAACCCAAAACATCAGCTATTATTAAAATGTCTGAAAAAATTATCGCCGCATCCATGTCAAATCTTGTCACCGGCTGTAACGTCAATTCTGTCACTAAATCTGTGTTGTAGCATATCTCCATAAAATTATTCATATTTTCTACTGCTTTGCGGTACTCAGGAAGAGACCTGCCAGCCTGACGCATTAGCCAGATAGGCACTCTTCCACCCGGCTCATTTCTCTTAATAATTTTCGCTATTGTTGTTTTGCCGCTTTCCA